>JBIIMS010000001.1:0-783024 GCA_044337875.1 Gemmataceae bacterium | reverse complement strand
TATCAATATCAGAACCAATTAGCGTACCAGAATAAGTAGTATCTTCCGTTGGCGAAATCGATTGCGCATTAGCAACTGGTACATCATTGGCTGCAACTAGGTTTACCACCAAATCAGCAGTGGTCGTTACCGTGCCATCAGAAACACCGAAGGTAAAGCTCTCTGATCCATTTGCTGTAAGGGCATTAATCGCTGGATTGTTCGGCGTATAAGTATATGCGCCTGTTGAAGTCGTTAATACCAAGGTGCCATAAGTGCCAACCATGGTTGCTGTTCCACCAACAGCAGCAACACCAATAATGCTGTAGGTTAGGGTCGTATTCGCATCCACATCTGATGCTTCCAAATTACCATTAATTACTGCAAAGGTATCTGTCGCAGAGGTATCGGTTATGGTGATTACTGCTGGAGTTTGCAGGCTAGGTTCATCATTGGCTGCAGCAATATTCATGCTTACTGTAGTTGCAGGGGAAGAAGATGCAGAGCCATCCGATGCAGTTACTGTAAAGGTCTTGATTCCATTTTCATTAAGTGCAGGCACATAAGTTAGATTGCCAAGATTAGCAGCAATAATAACCTGCCCCAAAGAAACATTATTGCCTGAAAGATTCAAGGCTCCTGTTGCTGGAAGGGAGGCAATGGTGATGCTTACCAATGGGTTGTTTTCAATATCACCATAAGCACTGGTGATATTGGCAGCACTGAAAGTAACGGTATTATCTTCGGTGCCATTTACAGAAATACCAGCAAGGGTTGGTGCATCATTAACCGCAGTGATCGTTACAGTGCTAGTTGCAATGGTAGTTTGTACTCCATTAAAAGCAGCACTCGTATTGGAATCCGTAACAGAATAATTAATGGTACGTGTGGCTGAGTTAACAGTTGGGTCATCACTACTACTAGTGAAGGCTACCGCACGAAGCATCGATTGATAGTTGGCAACCGTAGTGCTGCCAGTAAACGTCAAGACTCCGTTACTGTAGTTAGCAGTAACACCACCAAGAAGCCTTGCAGCAGGAATCGACAAGGCATCGCCTGCGGTTAATCCTGAGTTAATCGAAACCGTGGCGCCAGTCGCAATGACAGAATCGTCCACATCGGATAGGGATAGGTTAGGAGTTATGGACGGTGCTAAAGTAGTGCCATTAATTCCACCGCTTGTGGTATTCCAAGTGGGGTTATTGACTAGCGTTCCATTAACACCACCAGAAACAGCATTGAAAGCGGTAGTGCCAGAGGTTTCATCAAGTTTAAAGTAGCTAACCAATCCAGGAGAATTGGACTCGACCGAAACATTTCGATTGCCGGCGATTTCCGAGGCTGTGCGTACAACATTCCAAATGCGGACTTCATCAATACTGCCAGCGAAATTCTGGCCACCGCCATCATTACCAGCCCCCAAGGCCAATGCTACTCCATTTGAGGGCACAGTATAACGGGTAGTCAAGACAGCCTCACCATCCAGATAAATCACCGTGCCAGCATTCACACCGCTTTGGAAACTCATCGCAACATGATGCCATGCGTTGTCATTCAAGAAACGGCCTGTTGAGATATTTCCAACACCGCTCCAATCATAGGTAATCAATTCATTGTTGTACAAGAATAAGGAATAAGAAGCTTGTTTGACAATGATTCCGCTATAACCACCACCAGCATTACTTGTTTTGATCCATCCCTCGATGGTTCCATTTGTCAAGACATTGTCAGAACTGCTACCCACGACTACAAATTGATTTGAACCATTTAAGGTGAGCGAATTACCGGAAGTCAAGCCAGCCCCGCCAATACCTTCGGTATATCCCAAATTCGCCCCAGCCACCATGGCAGATGCATCATTAACCGCAGTTATGTTAATCGTACTGGTAACAGCAAGGCTGGTTTGTGAACCTACTGCATCACTGTTGGAATCTGTTACAGACCAAGTAATAGTGCGGACATTTTGCGTGTTGTTAACTGTTGGATCTTCACTATTGCTAGTGTAAGTCACACTTCTTAACGCAGCCTGATACTGCGCTAATGTTGCAGTTCCACTCAAAGTCAACACGCCGTTAGTGTAGCTGCCCGTTATACCGCTTTGATTCGTGAAACCCAATACATCCCCAGTTACCGCATTCGTGATAGTAACCGTGGCGGAAGCCAGCGTCGTATCATCAGCATCAGAAATGATAACACCAGCATCAATTACCGTTGCTGCAGCATTTTCGGTGTAGGAAACTGTGGCACCCGCGGTAACAACAGGCTTACTATTTACGGCCAAAATATTAACCGTCGATGTACTTGCAGAACCAGCGCCAACCGTAACCTTGATATTTTGGACAGCGCCATCCAACCCTTCCCCATTCGAATGGTGGGCGGACCCAAGACGAATCGTCTTATCCACTGGATTAAGAGGGCTATTAGTGGTGACAGATTTGATCAGAGATCCTGAGGCATAAATGCTGAGTGTTCCGGTCGAGCCGGTCGTGGTGTAAGTTATTTTAATAGGAACAAAAACACCATTAGTGTTAGATGTTCCAAACACATTAATCGTACCTAAACTAACCCCATTGACATAAAGCGAATCACCACGAATGGTGCGAATCAAAACACCACCACTTAAATTCCCGTAGGAAAACAGTGTGTTAAGGCCATTCGAGCTGTTCATCTTATAGTCAGCTTCGAAGGACCAATTTTGGCCCAGATCCACTGGGATGATGTAAGGGTTACTTCCATTAGCATTCAAGTTTTGAGCCGAACCCGTCAAATAAAAAGTGCTTACACCAGCGCTGTTATCGCTAGTAAGAACGCCATTTGCTGCATTGCTTGAGTTTACATCGGTTACAGCCCAAGTGATGGCGCGACTGTTCTTAGTGTTGTTGACGGTTGGGTCTTCGCTGATGCTGGAAAAAGTTACCGAGCGTAAAGCTTGCTGATATTCTGCAACGGTTGCAGTACCGGAAAGGGTAAGAATTCCAGTCTGGCTATAAAAGACGCCAGTGATCCCAGCTTGATTAGTAAAACCTAGCACATCGCCTGCAACTATTTGCCCAATCTTTACAGTAGCTCCACTGATCTGGGTATCATCCACATCGATGATAGTCAGGGTTGCATCAATAATTGCTGGGGCACCATTTTCTGTATTGGAAAGAGTGCCTCCAGCAGTCATCCCTGGCGCATCATTTACCGCAGTAATATTCACAGTAACTGTTGCTGCTGCACTATCCAAACTTCCATCATTTACCTTGAAGGTAAAGCTATCTGAACCATTTGCATTGGCATTAGGTAAATATGTAAATGCGCCCGTTGTTGCGTTAATCGTGACTACGCCCTTGGCACCTTGCGATACCACAGAGTAAGTTAAGGCGCTACCTTCGGTATCCGTACCAGCAAGTATTCCACTATAAGTAGTGTCTTCTGTTGGAGCGATGGTTTGTATAGTTGCTGTTGGCGCATCATTTACTGCCGTGACATTTACGGTTACGGTTGCAACATTAGAAAAGCTTATGCCATCGCTAGCTTTATAAGTAAAGGTATCCGTTCCATTAAAGTTCGCATTTGGGGTATAAGTAAATCTACCATCCGAGTTGAGTACGACGGAACCATTGGATGGGTTGGTTACAATAACTGCGTTAAGAGGATTACCTTCTGCATCCGAATCGTTTACGAGCAAACCTTGGCCAGTCGCTACCGATGTTCTAAACCATAGATCGCCAGTATGGCCACCAGAATGATAAAACCTACCATTCGCATAGGCACTTGTATTACTTGAACCAAGTAGGCCCCTACTCGAACTAGTTGTAACCTTAAATGTATATACACCACCTGAAACTATGGGAACAGGTTGCGAGAATGTGTATGTTTGAATAAATTCTGAGTTATTTTCAGATATTGTTACTGCACCAAGGGCAACACCACTAATTCCATCGCCAGCATAAACAGTGAGGGTAACCTGCTGTGGATTAGATGCCGTACCGTTTTGCATTAAATCGATACTAGTTAAAAACCCTGTCTGCCCAGCAGTAAAAGTTTGATAACCATCATTTGGCAAACCAGTTAAACTTTGGTCCCAAGTGGTTTGCTGCTGATCAACCACAGGGGAGCCAAGGCTTACCACCAAAGGCGTGTCTTCAGTGGTTGTATAAGTATCAGTAATCGCAACTGGTGCATCATTGACTGCAGTGATATTCACCGTAACGGTTGCTGCAGCGCTATTAACCGTGCCATCGTTTACTACAAACGAAACAGTACGATTGGTTGTATCTGGCGTATCCGAGGTATTGGTGTAGGTAACAGACCGCAAGGCTGCCTGCCATTGAGCCAGGGTTGCGGTTGCCCCTGCTGAGGTCAACAAAAGCTCGCCCGTTGAAGAATTATAGCTACTAGTAATGTTTCCATAGGTTGCAGGATTAGCAACAAAGCCCAGAACATCTTCACTGGTTTTCAGGCCCGTGGCAATGGTAACAACTGCAGATGCAAGCGTGGAATTATCAACATCAGAAAGGGTCAAAGAACTTGTAAGAGCCGTTGGAGTTTGCTCCAATGCGGTTACAGGCGCAACATTATTTGAAATAACAAGGTTATCAATACTATGCTTGTTATTTGCGCCACCACAACGACTCGCAAAGCCAAACTTCCAACTGGATTTATCGGCATTGCCATAGCTGGTACCCAAATCCAAGTTACTTACAACCGCCACACCACCAACAGAAACTGAAAGCTTGTTGGAACCATCAACATTGACAACAATGCGCTGATAATTAGAACCTATAAGAGTTACATTAGCGGTTTGAAGAATTGTACCATTAAGTTTTATTTCTACCCTTTGGGTGCTCCACTCAATTAATGAAACAACCAACCCGGTGTTGGTCATGCCCCATTCACCGCCACTTGGTGAATCAATCACACCGTAGTTAAAACTGGTACCATCGGCGCCGCTGCCATCCGCTACCCGATAATCAAATTGGGCTGAAAAGGCAGTTGGATTGGATGCCAATGTATTGAATAACAAATAACCAGATTGGCCACTTGCTGCAGGAGTTAAAACACATTCACCATTGGAAACTACAGCACTTCCAGAAATGGTTGCATTTGCAGGGGCAGTGGTAAAATCTGTTGAAATATAATTGATGGATGTATTTACTCCACCAATTACTGGCACATCATTAACTGAAGCGATATTCACCGTGACAGTTACTGGCGCACTATTCAAACTTCCATCATTTACCCTGAAGGTAAAGCTATCTGAACCATTTGCATTCGCATTGGGTACATAAGTGAATGCACCTGTCGCTGCGTTCGTAATCGTGACCACGCCCTTCGTACCCTGCGTCACTACAGAGTAAGTCAAGGCGCTGTTCTCAATATCAGAACCAATTAAAGTACCAGAATAAGTAACATCTTCCGTTGGAGCGATCGTTTGCGCATTGGCGGTTGGTGCATCATTTACCGCAGTGATTGTAACAGTGCTAGTTGCAATGGTGGTTAGTGCGCCGTTAGAACCAGCACTCGCATTGGAATCCGTAACCGAATAAGTAATGGTGCGTGTTGCAGAGTTAACTGTTGGGTTATCACTGCTACTAGTGAAGACTACTGCACGAAGCATTGATTGGTAGTTGGCAACCGTTGTGCTGCCGGTAAAGGTCAATACGCCATTACTGTAGTTGGAAGTAACACCACCAAGAAGGTTGCCAGCAGTAATCGACAAGTTATCGCCTGCGGTCAAGCCAGAGGTAATTGAAACCGTTGCGCCAGTTGCAATGGCAGTGTCATCAACATCGGAAAGAATCAAGGAAGGAGTAATAGGTTGAGGAGAACTTATTACTGATGACCATACGGGTGAACCACTGGCAGTTGTATTATAATTATTTGAAGAATCTAAAAGAGTAGAGCCTGCCCCCTCATTCAACTTATACCAGCGAAGCAAACCTGCTTCAGAACCAATGATGCCAAATTGATTGGCGGCAGAACTAGATATTTGTGCATCAGACCTAACAGTGTTCCATACACGGAAATCGCTCATTGCGCCGCTGAGGAAACGGCCATTAGACCAACCTCCTACCGTAGCAGTATTATAGTTAATCGTGCCTAATGAACTTGAGATACTAATAGTTTGATCAAGGCTGCCGTTGACATACAATTTAAAGACCTTGGTGTTGGCAGAAACATCCATCGTGACAGCCAAATGCATCCAATTATCGACATTGCTGGTAAAGTCACGGTCAAAAACGAAATCACTGATTGAATTAACGGCACACATCAATTTATTGCCGCTGAATTGGAAATGGACTGAACCCGTAGTCCAATTATCGGAATTCAAAACCACCTGCCATCCTGAAACTTTGGCAAGTTTAATATTAGCTTCAACGGTAAAAGTGGTACTTGAACCTATATTGCCCACAGGTACGGAATCGTTAGCACCGTCAAAAACCAAAACAGGAGTAGCCACAGTCGAGTTTTCCGTATAACCAAAATTCGCACCAGCAACCATGGTTGGCGCATCATTGACCGCAGCGATATTCACCGTAACTGTTGCTGGCGAGCTATCATTGGTGCCATCATTCACCTTGAAGGTGAAGCTATCTGAACCATTCGAATTTGGATTGGGCACATAAGTGAATGCGCCTGTTGCTAGGTTTGTAATCGTGACCACGCCCTTGGTGCCCTGCGATACCACAGAGTAAGTCAAGGCGCTTCCTTCGGTATCCGTGCCAGCAAGTGTTCCACTATAAGTAGTGTCTTCTGTTGGAGCGATCGTTTGCGCATTGGCGGTTGGAGCATCATTTACCGCAACAATATTCATGCTAACAGTAGCAACTGCAGATGATGCAGAGCCATCCGATGCGGTTACCGTGAAGGTTTTGATTCCATTTTCATTAGCTTCGGGAACATAAGTTAAATTGCCAAGATTAGTGGCAGCAATAACCTGCCCAGCAGAAACATTAACACCTGAAAGTTTTAAGGTTCCGGTTGCAGGAAGAGTTGCAATGGTGATGCTGGCCAAGGCACTATTTTCGGCATCACCATAAGCGTTGGTGAAATTTGCGGCAGTAAAATTGAGTGGGGCACCTTCGATACCGTTTACAGCAATAGCAGGTGCAGAAGCATCAGCATAGAAGAGTTGAATCTTAATATTTGCCAGATTTACGGGATTCCATATTGAACCTATGGTCCAAGTATTAATACCCCCTGGAATATAGGAGGCTAGAGGGCCAAAAAACTCGGTGGATACCGAGGTATAGGCGCCATTAGTGCCCGTTGCGTTAAAACCCAACTGACCGACTACAACTCCATTTAATTTCAAATATACATGAGCATATGCAGGATTTGAACTTGGCCAATAAGTGCTGAAATCTCTCGTGACTTTAACACCAGAAACGGTGACACCTGCGGGGATAGCTTGTGTTTCTGAAAAAGAAACTTCAGAATTAGCATTAATAGAGGCCGAAGCAGGCGCCACAACAACCCGACTAGGCGAAAGGGTTGGCGCAAAGTTACTCGTGTTTAAAAGCACGCTGACATTATTAGAGTTACGATTGGCAACAACGAGGTCAGGTTTGTTATCGCTGTTGAAATCTGCAGATGCCACGGTATTAGGATTCGAACCTACAGCAAAAACAACCGGAGATTTAAAGGAGCCATCGCCATTGCCGTTTAGCACTGCAATCGTGTTGGCATAAAATTGGGGAAGTTGCAAATCGAGGAACCCATCGCCATTAAGGTCGGTAGCAATAACAGATGCCCAAACGCCCGGGGCTGAAAAAGACTGTGCAGCCTTAAAAGTACCGTTACCATTGCCTAACACCACCTTAACCACATTCAACTCGGTACCTGCAATGTCGAAAAAACCATCCCTGTTAAAATCTGCAACAGTAAGTACCCCGGTGATACCGATAGTTGAATTCGAGGTAAAGCTACCGGTTCCGGTGCCAAGAAAAAGGGTGTTGTTGGAAACACTTCCTGATTCAGTGTTAACAACGATATCCATTTTGCCATCGCTATTGAAATCTCCCAGCACAATGCTTCTGGGAAAAGCGGAGGTCGATAATAGAGTTGGATGTTGGAAGGTGCCATTACCATTGCCAAAGAAGATACTTACATTACTACTGTTTAGATTGGTGGTCAGAATATCGATTTTACCATCACCATTTACATCGCCCGTGATGACAAAGGCAGGTGATGTGGTTCCACCGGCATTGGACTGATCTTGACGATTAAAGGTGCCATCACCTTTACCAAGAAGGATAGTTATAGATTCACCACAGTAATTGGGGGTGACAAAATCAACCCTGCCATCGCCATTAAAATCACCTGAACCAAGCCAGTTGGAGTAGGAACCGGTGGCAGTATCTATTCTGGTTTCAAAGGTACCATCACCCTTCCCAAGAAACACTGAAACACGATCGTTCCGGGGGCCACCAGGATAATCGGGATACCCGAAATTTTGAACAACCATATCCTGCTTGCCATCGCTATTTACATCAGCAGTAATCACCTTGCCGGCTTTGTTCCAAGTAGAAATAGTGGTTTGCGACGAAAAACTAATCGATGGCAAATATTCGAAGGCGCCGATGCTGGGGGCAGTGGAAGAGCGTGTAAAGCCGCGCTGATCCAAGCCGTTGACTGGCGAGGCATTACTTATGGCTGAATTGCCCGCGGCGATGGCAACGCTGCCTGCACCCAAAGCCATGGTGGAGGTAATGCCGCCGTTGTTTTGCAGAGGACCAAGATTAAGTTGGGCACTGGTAACCGTGGTGGCCCAAGCCAGCCCAGACTGGGTAACGAGGTTGCTAGATGCCGTGGCAGGGGAAATCAAATTAGCCGTGCCGTAGTAATCCACGCCGTTGGTACTTTTGGCGATGATAGTGTTGGCAATGTAGACGGTACCATTGCTGTGGAGTCCACCAGCCCCAGCGGAAGTATTGCCTGAGACGGTAGCGTTGGAGATGGTGAGTGTGCCGTTGTTAAAAAGGCCGCCACCTTGATTAGCTGCGGTATTGTTTGAGAAGGTAGAATTGGTAACAGTTCCGAATGATGACCATTTACTAATATAAAGACCGCCACCGTAAATAGCGGAATTACCCGTAAATGTGGAGCCAGAAACAGTGAGGTTGCCTGTGCTGAAAATGCCTCCACCCGCCCACCCGCTTGAATTCCCCGATATTAAAGAGTTAGAGACGGCGAGGGTGCCAAGATTATTAAAGCCAGCACCATTGCCTGTGGTTTTGGCACCAGAAACAGTAACGCCAGAAATGGAGAGATTGCCACCCGAAGCGATATTGAAAACACTAAAGTTGCGACTTCCGTTGCCGTTATTACCGTTAATGATCAGCGAAGAAGCACCAGGCCCAGTGATGGTTAGCGAACCTGCACTTGTAGTTGATGCGATAGTAGGAAGCGAAGCGGATCCAAGAGTAATCGTACTAGCGCCATTGGTAAACAGCGCAGAAGCAAAAATAATTTCATCATTGGCTGAGTTTAAGTTAGCATCAGTAATCGCCTGCCTTAATGAACCTGCACCTGCATCTGCAGTGGTGGTAACGGTATATTGTGCTAGCGTAAGATTGGCGCTATCGTAATCAATTGCGCTAGCAATAAGAGAATTTGAGACTTGTCCTACTTGAAACTCGAGAACTTCGTCGCCACCTTTACCAGTCAAGTTGCTACTAGCACCGATATCCGCCTGAGTAATGCTTGCGAACTGCTGCACAAAGGCTTTGCCTGCATCGGTGTTTGCAACCGAACAGCCATAAAGAAGAATGTCTGCATCGGGGGTAAGCGATTTGCCCCAAGATGCAACCTGAGTTGCACTGGAAGTTAAATCTGTGGAATCAAAAGCCTGATTTCCAAAATACAATACGCCATCGCTACCATGACTGATAATCCTAAGAACAGGCACATTGGCAAGACCTTCAAGGGCAGTGGTAATCTGGCTGACCACATCATGATTGTCATCGATCGAAATAACCAACGAACCTCTTAATTCGTCCGCGGGAATGGTAGCAATCAAAGAAGAATCAATAATGACTACGCCTTTTGTGGCAGCGGCCTGTAGAGCAACAGCATCAAGTTTGTTTACCGCTTGAAAAGTTGAAGCAGGGAAGTTAGAAGAATTATTGGAGGAAAAATAAACTTGATTGGCACGATAGTCGGTTAAGTTTTGCAGGAGGCGAATATCATCAATAAGCGTGATTGAATTTGCAGGACAGTTGTTATCTGAAATATCATTTCCCAGATCATGGAGGGCAGGAACAGCGTTGGCATCAGGGGTGAGCCTGATTTCCAAAAGTTCAACCGAAAGGCGACCCGATCTAGGATGTTTTGAAATAGATAATGATTCAAAATCGAAAAGCGATTTAAACCATTGTTTCAATTTATACTTATTCATCAAAACCTACTTTTAAAAACTCTCAACCTGAGAGGAAAACCATTAATTATTAATCAATGAAAATTTAACACTTTAATGTACCTATTTATCGTCAAAAACACTAAGTAAAAAGTTAAAATTAACTAAAAACTTAGGCATTCGCCATATCCTGCATCAGCCGTCTAAAAAAACGAAAACCCTACCGAACTACTACGCATGGGCACATGAAAAAGATTACAAAAACCCAAAAGTTTTAACGGTAACCTTACCCGCCCAAACAGCGGACGAATCAAAAGGTTTCTAGAAAATAGGTTTATTCTTGAGGATTGGCAAATAAAGGTGTCAAAAATGATCAAAAACATTAAAAAAACAGACTTTTCAGCAGAATTGTGCACAAACGAACACCTAAAATAAAAAGTATTCCCAAAAATTCGGTCAATGTTTTTTAGAAAGAGGAGGGATTTTGATACCGATTAACTTAGAAATTAATCACATTTTGCAAAAAAAACCAATCAAACCGAAACATCCCAGCCTACCCATAATACCCAATAATTCGACTAAGCCGCCCAATTTGGTTTTGCTTAACATTTCGATAATGCTTGATCTAAGGGTAGTTTTAATTAGGTTTGGAGCTAAAAACCGGTTTTGAGTAAGCAATCCCCAAAGCCAAAATACTCCAAGAAATCGAAAATTACTCAGCTGAAAACAGAATAAATTCAACCTTAGATTCAAAAATCTAAACCAACTTTGCAAACTTAATAGGTCGCTGACTCGAAAAATTATCCTAAAAAAACACCTACTTGCAGAGTAAGGAGTAACGAATTGGCGATTCAAAACCTTCGCCATAATAACAAAATATAGATCTTAATAAAGATAAATTATGGGAAAGTTGATTTATACAAAAGCTCAAAAAATAGCCCCTTAATCAACATCAACTTCAGGGGTGCCGATATCCTTTAAGCCGCCCTTCAGATCTTCTCTTGCATTTTGAGCTAATTTTTCAAAACGCTCCTTGATCTGCCTGATGTGCTGTTCTGTCATGTTTTCAATATCGAGAAAAGAATTATGGGCGCCATTCATTGCTCGAATCAATTCATCAAGTTTTAGCTGAATCGCAGCGCTGTCGCGGTTTTGCGTGTTCTGTACAAGAAAAACGACTAGAAATGTGACAATCGTAGTGCCAGTGTTAATCACAAGCTGCCAAGTGTCACTAAAATTAAAAAACGATCCAGTCAAAGCCCAAAGCAAAATAATAGATACAGCAGAGGTAAAAGTAATCGGATGCCCCGCTGCAGACGAAGTCCATTTGGCAAAGCGCGAAAAAAGAGATGTATGATTAACCAATTTTTGTGCCTTTTGGATGAGTAAGAAAATACTGAAGTAACTCAAAAAGCTCAAATACCAAACTGCATTCAATTAAAACCAACAATTTAGACATTGATATCCATATCGTCTAACTTAATATACTTGGCATACATACGCAACCCAAAGATGCACAAAACAGAACCGATTAATAAGATTAGCTTTTTGGTTTTTCGCTAAGTTGATTTAATTCGCCTGCAATCTTCCCCATAACTTTATCATTCAATGTCCATTGCCTGATGCTAGGGTAAAATGTCAATAAGCAAACCATTTTCTCGCGAAATCCCCTTTTCCATTGAAGATCTAATTCTTCCACATAGCGAATTGCATGATTAAACGAGCCTTCCATGAAAGACTGGGATTCAGAAAACTGCCTGAATAAAGGAAATAATTCGTAAACAAGTTGCATAACCAAAGGAAACAAATCTTCAGCTTTTTTACGATTAATTGGGTTGGTAACAGGAACGCCCGCGGGGCGATTTTTCCGTGTTGAATCAACCCACTCCATGATTCCCATCACCACGCAAAGGTTTATAACCGTATCGGGGTGGGATTTGGCGGAAGGTATAAAATCCCAATGCTGCGCAATAATCCCCGTAGTGTTTAAACAACTAATGCCAAATTCAGGATAATCTAATTCCATGCCTGTAATTTCACGAATTATCGCAATGGATCTTCGAAGAAAAAAAGTTGTGGCACTATGGCCGCTGATTGGATTTTTAAATTTACCATCATCATCAATATTCCAAGCCATAAATCCCTCGAATCTTCGATAAGAAAGAATGAATAATAGCAACAAATAAAACTTTATCCATCATAGCAGCAGCAAATAATTTCAAAGGATTATTTTTGCTGGAGAGCAGAAAATTAATGTTCCGGATAATATCTGCAAGCAAAGCAAGACAATGTATAAAATTGTTAACTTAGAATCCACTAAACTGGTGTTAAGGCTAAAGTTTAGCAATTATTAAAATTCATCGAGAGCAGTAATGGCACCGTTAAAACCAAAAGTCGCAATCATTGGTGCAGGAATCGCAGGACTAAGCTGTGCGAACCACCTTGCAGACAAGGATATACATGCAACTGTATTCGAAAAAAGCAAAGGGGTTGGGGGAAGAACTTCAACCCGTCGCGTGGAACCCAATTTATCCTTCGATCACGGGGCCCAATATTTCACAGTTCGTAATCCCATCCTGCAAAGCTTTGTAAATACATGGGAAAACTTTGGAGTTGTTTCAGAATGGAAAGGCAGAATCGTAAAGCTTAACAATAAAGAAATTACTGGCACAGAAATCATCCCAAGATATGTTGGCGTTCCCGGAATGACAGCAATGGCCGTGGAACTTGCAAAAAATTTAACCATTAAACGGGAAACAAAAATCATCGAAGTTAATCATTCATTAAACCAGTGGACGCTTTTGGATGAAGCCGGGCGTGCATACAACGGGTTTGATCATTTGATCGTTGCATTACCTGCACCACAAACTGGGGAATTACTTGCTAACCACGCTATTGGGAAAATTGCCTCATCAACTCCGATGGCGCCCTGCTGGGCAGTGCTTGTAGGATTTGAAAAGAAACTTGATGTGCCTTGGGACGGGGCGTTCATCCATGATTCAGCCCTTTCATGGGTTGCAAGAAATAGTTCGAAGCCTGGTCGTAATGCAACAAAAGATTGCTGGGTGCTTCACGCCAATGCCGAATGGTCAGCCAAGCATCTGGAAGATGCACCAGAATTAGTAATTGATCAGCTTTTAGAATCTTATGCATACGCCAGCGGAGAAAACCTGCCCGCCCAAATTTATAAAACGGCCCACCGCTGGAGATACAGCATCGGGGGCAGCTTTATAAATCCTAGAGATCTGCATGATCAATCAATTGGGTTGACAATTTGTGGCGACTGGGTGAATGGCGGACGGTTTGAAGGTGCGTTTTTGTCAGGAATAACTGCTGTAGAAAGTATTCTAAAAAAAGCTATTTACTAAATAGGGTTAGCGTTACTTTTTGAGATCAAAAATAATCGGTGGGTTGTCGCCTTCTTTGATTTCCGCAACTAGTCCACTGGTGGAAGTTTTAAAATACTTTTCAGGCAAGGCAGACTTTTTAACATTGTTTGGTTTTCTTGGATTTTTCCCAACAAGAGGAATTTCATCGGCAGACATAAGCATTGCTTCCGGAGAAATCGCAACCTGATAAGGACCAACAACGAGGCCTGCACCTTGATGGGATGCCAATTTAAAAGAGCCATCTGATTTGATTTGCCCGGTGAGGGCCACCCCTTTAGCAAGGTTTTCAAAATAAACGGTGCCCTCAGAAAGAGGAACACCATTAAGTAAAACTGTTCCGGTAACTGTTCCACGGGGCTCTTCTGAAGCGCAACCAAAAGCGGTAAGTAAAAAAAATATTACAAAGATACGAAACATAAAAAACTCCAGCCGAGCATTAGTAATCCGTGCTAATTTTACCATCATCAATATTCGATAAATTATAAAGAGTCTGAAGGGAGAGACCATCAGTAAGAAAGCGGACGCCACCGTCCATAAAAACGGCATTAATTCCACCAGAATGGGCGGATTGCAAGGGGCGATTCTGCCCGTAAAAAACCTCACTCACTCCTTTATTTTCCCATGTTTTATCATTAATCTTATATCTGACAGAGGTAAGGTTCCAATGCCGATTTTCTCCAACAGGCCCCGGCCCCATAGAAAAACTATGATTAAAATCACTTCTGCAATCAATTTTAGCCTTGTTGACATCCACGCAAAAGTCGGACTGTTCCGCAACACCAATGGTTGAAGAAGTGCCATCCTTTATGTCTGTCAATTTTTTATTGTCATGGGAAACAAGTGCTCCGCCCTTGGAAATTTTTCCCTTGCCACTATGAGCATTTGTTTCCCCATCGCGATCATTCAAGGAAGAGTGATCAACAGCCCCAGAAATGCCAGTGTAAGTTGCCGACATTATCCCTTGGCCAGGCGTTGAACCAACAAGCACAAACTTAGGTAAAGGGGATGATGGGCAAAGCAAGGTTTGAATAACCTTCTCACTTAAAACCGCACCATTTGCGACGTTCGTACCATTATAAATCAACCCCGTATGTACATTGGTAGCGCCTATCAAATCCAACTTATTGTAAAGGCCTTCCTGTTCAAGAAAAGGCAGCAGTAAAATCCACATTGAATGGCCATACCCACCAGCGGGAGACTGGGTACCACCTTTGGGAAGAGCACCACCGGTTTCATGATAGTTATGAAGGGCCAGCCCAATTTGCTTAAGATTATTTTGACATTTCATACGGGCAGCAGCTTCACGCACTTTTTGAACTGCAGGCAAAAGCAAACCGATAAGAATTGCAATGATTGCTATGACAACCAAAAGTTCGATGAGTGTAAACCCAACACGGCTGTAATTTTTGGAGTGATTCATAAAGATTCTCTTGAAATTAGTAATAGATAGTAATATTTCGGTAATTTACGGCTAAATGTCAACAAAATAACTTAAAACTGAAAATTTAATCAACGAATCAAGTTGGGTATTCAGAATCGTAAAGCAAACCAGTACCCTCGACTACCAATCAGAGCTGAGCAAATTGGCAGAGAAAACCCCTGCAACATTTTTCAACAATCTGAACGAGGCCAATCGACAACCCTTCACTTCGTAACGCCTTCCCAAATAAAAAGTCAGAATTCTTTTCGGTTCTGAATGCAAGAATTATTAAAAAGTGAATTACTTATGCGGGAACACAATTAGGCAGCATAAATTAGGGGATAAATGCAATGAAACTAGACAAAAGAGCGAAACTTGACTTTAGCATTTTAGTTCAAGCACTTGCGATCATCTTCTTAATTACAGCAGAGATATCAGCAGATTCAAACACGCCCAAAAAGCCTGCACCAACACAACCTAACCCAAAAAATTCAGCAGTTACGCCGCCTAAAAATCGCACCCCGATTTCAGAAGGATCAAAACCCAGCAACCCAACCCCTCCTAAGGATAAGCCCAATAATCCTCCGGTCTCTATTCCCGAAGTCGTTAAGCCTAAGCCAATACCTCTTCCTAAAAAGCCTATTGATCCACCGGTTTCTATTCCAGAAGTTGTAAAACCTAAGCCAATACCTCTTCCTGCAAAACCAATCACCCCACCGGTCTCTATTCCCGAAGTCGTTAAGCCTAAGCCAATACCTCTTCCTGCAAAACCAGCCAACCCACCTGCCTCTATTCCCGAAGTTGTTAAACCTAAGCCAACACCTCTTCCTGCAAAACCAACCAACCCACCGGTTTCTGTTCCCGAAGTTGTTAAGCCAACACCTACACCCGTTCCTGCAAAACCAGCCAACCCACCTGCCTCTATTCCAGAAGTTGTTAAGCCAACCCCTACACCCGTTCCTCTTCGCAGGCCAATAGTTTCAGATAGAAAACCACTGCCTCCAACAGGGGCAACCAAAGCACCAATTCAAGAACCTCCACCCCGGTATACTACTTTCGTAGAAAGCAACAACCGAAGAAACATCCCTAATAATCAGACTAATTATCATCAACAAACGGTCAGAGATTTTTATGAGCACACAAGAAAATACCCTCAGCCCATTTCTAGGAACCAGGGTTATAACAACAACTTCAACACCTACTCATGGGTAAATAACAACCGATATTTTTACGGATATAACTATAGAAATTACAACTACATTACCTGCTATGATCGATTCAACAACCGGTTTTCATTCATTACAGTACCCAACGAAAACCTGACCTACCCTGTGGTAATTCAACCCTATCCACCTGTGATGATTCAACCCTACCCCGTTAATTACTACCAAGCATTCGATACAACAGGGTTTCTAAGCCCCATTCTAATGCTGCTAAGAATCACTCAGGGAAATTACACCTGGTAAATGATGCAATCAACCTAGAATAAAATATCACTATTCAGCTAGGGATACACAAATAAGCTCTGCATCATTGCGCCAATAAATGCACTTATTTGCGAATGCAGGATGCGACCAAAGAACATCACGATTGAAAGCTGCGTTGGTAGGTTTAAGAAGATTCGCCCTGCTGATTTCTTCATAACCTTTGGGAGAAACCTTGGCGCAAATCAAATCCCCTGTCTCGGAAGCAAGATAAAAATGATCGTCATTTTTAACCAAAAAAGCAGTGCCATGAGTAGTTCGCTTGCCAGTGGTGGGTTTGAAATCAGTCCAAAGCCTTTCGCCTGATAGCATCTTGAAAGCACCAAGCCAACCTTGATGGCAATCAGTACCATAAACAACGCCGTTTTCTGCAAAAGGCGTACTATTGCAGGGGTAAAGAGCAGATTCACGGGTCCCCTGCCAGAGTATGGAGGCACCAGGTTTATCGGAAGAAAGTTTGAACCCAGCACCAATGCTGCCAATGCCACCTGCATAAAGTAAGTCGCCATCTTTGACCGGTGCAGAAACCGACATTCCATAATTAGGCTTCAAAGGAAGCGACCAATAAACCTTACCGGAAACAAGATCAAGGCTGTTAAGTTTGTCTGCATCCCAAATTAAAAGTTGATCAACGCCCGCCGCATTAATCAGCGTGGGTGGGCAGTAACCCGACTCAGATGCGGAAAGTGCTTTCCAAACTTCTTTGCCTGTATCTTTATTGAAGGCGACAGCAACACTACCTTCGCCACCAACGAGACAATAAACCAAATCACCTTTAATTAATGGATGGCCACAAAAGCCCCAAAGAGAGGTTGGCGCACTATAATCTTTCTTGAAATCTTTAGTCCATAAAGGCTTACCAGTATTAACATCTAGGCAGAAGAAATTGCCTTCAGCGCCCAAGCCATAAACTTTGCCATCAACAACCGAAGGGGTCACCCGTGGGCCGGAGGCATAAGAGATTTTATAAACAACGGGGTATTCATATTTCCAAAGAAGAGCACCAGATTTAGCATCAAAACAAAGAAGCCTTTCATTGCCCGAGCGTTCATCACGCTTGTTGAAATCGTTGGTGCTATCGCCTGATTTAACAACAAAGTCTGGGACAAAAACTTTATTGCCAGCAACAGCAGGGCCAGAAAACCCGCCCGATACCTTGCTCTTCCAAAGCACTTTGGCCCCATCTTTGGGGAACTGCCTGATAATTCCTTTTTCATTCCAGACAGAGTTTCTTGTCGGCCCAAGCCACTGGGGCCATTCTTCTGCAATTGCAAAAGAAGCGCCAAAGCAAACAAAAATTACAAGGCAAATTAGCAAGCGGGTCTTCATGGCTCAATCCTTCTGAATGGTGATTATGAACTTTGACATCATGAAGGATTGAGATTGAAGAATCAAGGAAAAAGGAAATTGAAATTATCCAACAAAGGCGCCACCAGTAAAGCCAACAGGGAAAGCAAAGAAATCGTCAATCGCGCCAAAAAGGTGGTCAAAGACTCTGATTTGCGAAGGAGCATTGGTATAAGGCGCAGTTACAACATCGAGGGTTCCATTACCATTAACATCAACAGCGGCAACGGTAACACCGCCAGAAAATTCCACAGGGTAGGCAAAGAAAGAATCGAGAGTTGCGGTGCCAAAGGAGTTAAAAACTTTAACATGAGGCCCGCCACCCGGTCCCGCAGCAACCATGATATCCGCAGAACCATTATTATCAAAATCCCCCGAAGCAACAAAAATACCTCTGGTAACACCTGGATCAAAAGCAAAGAAATTAGCCAAGGCAACTTGTTGACCTACGATAAGGGCCTGACCACTAAGCCCTAAAACGTGAGGTCCGCCCCCTGCCCCAGCGCCGGTAATGACATCAGAAAAACCATCGGCATTAAGATCACCAGAAGCAACCGAGATACCACCAGTAAAAGCGGTACTATAGGCAAAATAACTGGCAATAATTGAATTGTCCAAGCCACTAAAAACTTGAACATGAGGGCCGCCCCCTGCACCTGCGCCTGTGATGATATCGGCATAGCCATCGCCATTTACATCACCACACGCGACAAAAATACCACTGGAGAACTGCGGAGCGTAGGCAAAGAAATTGCGGATTTCAGAATAGTCAACGCCGCTATAAACTTTAACATTTGGGCCGCCACCCGGGCCTGCTGCAACGACGATATCTTCAAAACCATCTGCATTGATATCGCCACCTGCAACACGAACGCCACCTCGAAACGCGGTGTCAAATGCAAAAAAGCTAACCTGAGTATTAGCAACCTTGTCGTAGACATTAACCTGAGGCCCGCCGCCCGCATTAGTTCCCACGATGATGAGATAATTAGATGCCCCGACCGATTGAACAAGGCTGGAAGTTGCAGTGGAATAAAAGAAGGTATTGGAAACATCTGGGGCGCCCAAGTATTGGGCAGTGATCGTCCTCCTACCCCCGGGCAAATTGCTGGTTTGAAAAGATGCCACCCCGTTGACTAAGGGAATCTCACCACTAATAGCAACACCATTATCGAGGAAAACCACATTGCCGATAGGGACTCCATCAGCAGGATTGACCGATTCAACCGTGGTGGTGAAGGTAAGGGGCGAGAACCTGCTGGCAGGATTTTGGGAAGAAACAATCTGGGATGAAGTGGCATGCGTGGTAAGAATAGACTGAGAATACGAGGTTGAAAAAGATGATGCAAGGTAATTGGAATCTCCGATGAATTGAGCACGAATGAGATGGGTCCCAGTCGTAGAAAACGATGTTGTATAAGTTGCAACCCTAGCGCCAGTGGCAATATTTGTGGATGCAGTATTAATGGTTTGCAGCGGTTGAAGAACACCATCAATATCAAATAAGACCTGCCCAGTGGCAGACCCACCTGAAAACTGCGGAGTTACCACTGCAGTAAATGTCAAAGGCAAATCAGTTCCATAAACAGCCGCTGGGCTTGAAA
This sequence comes from Gemmataceae bacterium, assembly GCA_044337875.1. GTDB lineage: Bacteria > Planctomycetota > Planctomycetia > Gemmatales > Gemmataceae > UBA969. The sequence continues at coordinate 763,456 of JBIIMS010000001.1, read as the reverse complement.
CCGTAACCGAAGTTGATGCCCTAGCAACAGAATGAACAATCGGGGTGGTGGAATTACTGGAAGCAATAACCCCTACGCCAGTATAAGAGGCAGTAATAACATGGGGCGAATTCGCAACGCTTAAAGTTGAAACATTGACACTTGCACTTCCACCTACAACAGTAACCGAAGAACCAAGAGCAGTGCCGTTATCAAAGAATTGAACGGTTCCTGCTGATATAGGGCCACCTAAACCATTTACTGATGCGGTATAGGTTATGGCTTGGCCATAGATCGAAGCGTTGTCAACATCCGAAGAAGAAATCGTGGTGGTGGTAACAACTCCCACCGCAGTCAAAGTAACATCATTACCATCGCCACCAACGTAGGAGATCCTGTAGGAAAAATTATTGGAGGTAACAAGTGCCCCTTCAGCAAGGCCCGAGAAAGTACCTACAACAGCATCAGCACCATCGTTATTGATGATAGTGTATCTGGTTCCGATAACATTAGGGGAAAAGTTAAGGGAAACATTAAGCACGGGGCTACCTGAAAGAGAAACATTCCCTTGAACTTTAATCTGATCGTAGTCTGAACCAGCTTCGGGGGAAGATGCACCCAACCCGTTTAAATCAATGGAAAGAATCGCTGCATTACTTTGAATATTTAAAGAACCAGTGGATAGAACCGAGGTAGCATTAGTAGCAAGCCCTGGTGCCAAAAAGGCTGTTTGGCCTGTATTTACTGTAAGAGAACCTGTTTTACCAGACCCCATGAGTGTGGAAGCATTTTGAACAGTTACTGGAACATTGTCCGACCCAATCTGAATCAGGGTTCCACCATTAACAACCGAGGCCGCTTGCGAATTATTGGAGCCAGTAATTAACAGTGTGCCCGCACCTTCTTTGCGAAGAGTGGTTGAACCACCATCGATTTTCCCGGAAACAGCAAGTGTACCTTGGTCAACACCAATGCCAGCACTAAGCGAAGTGCCAGCCAGGGTAATGTTTCCGGCCCAAGAATTATTACCAGAGACGCTACGAAGTGCGCCCTGATTACCAACGCCATTACCATCAAGGTTTAGGGTTCTGTTTGAGATTGCAATATTACCCTGTAAAGCAAGCGTGGCAGGGCCTGATGCGCCAGAGGTAGAGACAGTAATTGCACCAGCAGGGCTAGAACCAAGCGAGTTAGAATTCTGCAAAAGCAATGTGCCTTCTTGCACAGAAACAGGAAGAGTGAGAATAGTCGGGCCGTTAATTTTAACCGTGCCCGCCCCTATTTTAATCAACTGCGAATTCAAAGTTGTTGCGTTCGCAGACTGAGTGATGTTACCTAGTATCTGCAACTCGCTGCCTGCAGCAGCCCCAAAAGAGGAAGTTTGATCGATGGTAATAGCACCTGACCAAGAATTTACACCGATGCTTTGCAAGCCGCCCAGACCAGTAAAACCGGTACTTCCTACCGTGATATTATTTGTGAAGTTAAGTCCAGTGCCTTCAATCTGAAGAGATCCCGCACCAGAAAGCCCAGGAGGCGAGGCCGAAGTCTGAGTAACAGTAATTGAACTGGCATTTACAATGGAATCACTATTGGTGAGCTTCAAATTCCCGGAACTTACCAAGACATTACCCAACAAATTAGAATTCGATGCGGACAATGTTAAGGTGTTCGATCCCCTTTTTTCCAAAGTATCTGCGGCAGAAAGCAATACATCACCAGATATTTTTAGTGTCCCCCCAGGTGTACCACCTATTGAAGCATCATCCTGAATAACAACATTCCCCTGCCATTCCGCAGAGTTTGGATTACTCGAAGGGGATATAATCTGAAAAGCCCCAAGCCCTTCTAACCTTTGCGAATTAGTAAAAGGGATGCCGGGATTTTGATCAGGCCCATTTCCACCTTGAATCACCAGTTGGTAACCTGCACCAAAAACATACGACTGACCACCTATATTTGAATCACCAATCGTGAAAGCACCAAATTGGGGCGTAGGATTAGTAGGATCCAAAAGGTTCGCAGGAACCTGACTGACAAGTATTTGTTTTAAAGAAGAACTTTGTGGCGGAATACCCAAGGCCGCATCGTTTTGAACATTTAAAAACCCATTAAATATAGTTACATCACCAGTAAAGGTATTCGCTTGTGTAAGTTCTACAGTGCCCAATCCCCACTTTCTTAACCCAGCAGAACCCCCAATTGCGCCATTAATTTCCATTGAGCTTCCAAACTGCTGGCCAACACTTGCGTCACCATTGGGATTAAGTGCACCAGGGGTCTGAATAGCAGAAGGATTTGCAACCAAAGTAACCGTGCCATTCCACTGATTTGGAACTGCCGCAGAAGCAGTCATGCCATCCAAAGAACCTTGGGGAATTCCAATATTGATTCCCGGCGTCCCAAGAGTTGGAACAAAACCATCTCCGCCAAAAAGAATAAGATTGCGATTAGTAATTTGCGCCCCGCCATTGTAAAGATTCCCAATTGCATTTTGTGAATAGTCGGAGGAACTCAAACGCAAGGTACCACCATTGACTTCGACATTGGCGTTAACCAATGAACTACCTAAGCCTTGATCGTTGGAAACAACCAGAACACCATTTTCAACCGATGTAACACCTTGGTAGGAATTCTTGCCATCGAATACAAGAACACCAGAACCGCGCTTGATTATTTTATTATTATTCAAATCAGAAATGCTGGTGTAGTTAGCTTCAATTTCGCCATTAATACGATTCGAAAAAACCAGCCACGAGCCTTCGTTAGCAACATTAAAAACAAAGTCAGAATTATTCTGCCCTATTTTAACAGGCATATAAAACCAGTTGGCGTTTGTGTTATTTGGGAATAATGCAGATGAACCTGAGTAAACCGCATTAATTTGCGTTTGGACATTCAACGGATTAGCAGATGCACCTCCGGTTGGATAAAACCCAAGAGCAGGCCCCGGAGAAGTGGTGGGTGTTACAGGACCAAATTGAGGATAATCCCTTGCAAAGATGTAATACCCAGCCCCAAAAAGATCAATGTTATTAACAAAATCGAGCGACTGCACACCACCCGGAAGGTAAGGCGCCATGTTACCATTTGAATCAACGGAAAGATCGTTGATAACATTAACAGATATCGGGATGGGCAAGGTGCCGCCATTAGGATCAGGTCGGGAAAGATTTCCAAATACACCCGCAAAAGGTGTTGCCAGAACTGAAGGATTACTATTTACAAGGTTGGGGAAAAGCAGACTATCGCCATTTTGAGGTAAACCAGGTTGCCCACTCGAAGGAGCCCAATTACTTGCCAAAGTATTTAGAAATGAGCTAAATGTTGGATCGCCAAAAACTGGCGGAACATTGGTACCATTGGGGATTGCACTGCCATCCCATACGCGAGTTGCACACTCCAATCTTTCCTCAAGCAATTCCAAAAAAGGAGAAGTCCGCTTCCGATTTATCTTTGAATCACGAGCCCTGAAAAGACTTTTGAAATTAAAAGCCATGAAATCAGCCTCCCAAGAGGTAAATGGGTTTACGAGTACCTTGCAACCACAAAAGCGGATGCGATAAAATTTATTTGCGCTGAGGTTGGAAGTAAAAATCAGGCGCGCTTGAATGTCAGACGAAACTATTATTGTCAACTAACAAGTAATTTTAAAACTTCCTTAAAAATGAGTGATTGATGAGATTTGTTTCAGCTTCAGCTATAATAAGATTAAGATCTGATTAATTTTTAACTCAAAAGGGATTGCACAATTGAAACTGTACCACGAACCATTTTTTAAATACGCTTTTTCAGAACAGCGAAAAATAGAAAAGATCCACCTGCCAGAATTAAAAGCCCATACCAACATTATCATTTGCAAAAACCCAGTCCCCTCTAAAAATAAAGCTGATATCCTCTTCATGGGTGCAACCAATGCCGACTGCTGGATGATTTTCTCCCATCCCTTGATAGTAATGCCAGGAGATATCTTTTACGCCATTGAACAGAAACCTAATGATTAACCCATCATTACAATCTTTTCTTGTTGCATGTATTTACAGCAATATACTTGCAAGCACTTTTACAAAAAAAACAAATGTGCTTTGCATGATGCTGAATTATCTTAGAAGCGATTTAGAAACCTATAGGGCAAAAATAGTTAGACCAATCAAGCAATCCCAATTACGCATTAACTTCTAAATCCCATAAAGGCAAACAATCAATGACGAAAAATATTGTCGAGTTTTGTTCTGAGTTCCCCTTCTCATCAAAAGAAGTTTTTGACTGGCATAAAAACGAATCTGCATTCCAAAGGCTTTCACCGCCCTGGGATGAAGTTCGAATCATAGAGCGAAGCAAGGGCATAGAAAAAGGCGCACGAACTATAATCGATGTCAGAATCTGGCCCATTTGGAAACGATGGATTGCAGAACACACGGAATACACGGAAGGCAAATCTTTCACCGACATCCAAATTACAGGCCCTTTTGCATTTTGGCAGCATGAACACCGCGTTTCACCCCTGACCCCTAACACCTCCACACTCACCGACCACATTGAATACAGTCTACCCATGGGAATCCTTGGGGAGATTTTTGGCGGCTCTATGATCAAACAAAAACTTCAGAAAATGTTTCGCTATCGCCATGCGATAATGCGCACAGACCTCGAAGATTCCATTCTTGCAAAAGAAAGCCCGATTAAAAAAGTGGTGGTCATCGGTGCATCAGGATTCGTTGGAACTAATCTATGCGCTTATCTTGATTCAATAGGACTTGTAGTAAAAAAAGTGGGCAGGAAGAAAGGTAGCAGCGAGAATAGCGCATCGTGGGACCCGAATCTAAGAGATCCCGATCCTGAAATTTTTGAAAATGCAGACGCTGTAATTCATCTGGCAGGCGAAAGCATCGCAGATGGACTTTGGACAAAGGCAAAAAAAAAGCGCATTCGTGACAGTAGGGTTCTTAGCACAACTTCGCTAAGCAAAGTTCTTTCTGGTTTGAAGAATCCGCCCAAAGTTTTGCTCTGCGCCTCGGGAACAGGAATCTATGGCGACCGAAAAGATGAACTCCTGGATGAAAACTCCGCCCATGGCGATGGCTTCCTCACCGAAGTTGCGGAAGAATGGGAACGCGCAACCGAAAGCGCAACAAAATCAGGAATCAGAGTTGTAAATATGCGCTTTGGTATTGTTTTAAGCCCGGCGGGTGGAGCATTAAAAGAATTATTAATCCCATTTAAAATGCGCATGGGTGCATACTGGGGAAAGGCCTCTTCTGTTTACATGAGTTGGATTGCAATGGATGATCTATTAGGTGCAATTCGATTTTGCATGCAAAACGACAAAGTGTGTGGGCCTGTAAATTTTGTCGCTCCCAACCCCGTAACTAATTACGAATTTATAACTAGCCTCGAAAAAGTTTTTAATCAAAAAACCTTCCTACCGGTGCCTGCTTTCCTTTTAAAATTATTCATGGGTCAGAAAGCTCAAGATTTATTGCTAAGTAGTACAAGAGTTCATCCAAAGAAATTATTGGACCATCAATTCGAGTTCCGTTATCCAACAATTGAAGCTGCGCTTAGGCACCTCACCGGTAATTCAGCCAAATAACATTAAAAGGTGAATAAAAATTTATTAAACATGAGTAAACAAACTAAGTTTAGATTAAACTATCGAAGTTTACAAAAAACCAACAACTTCAAGAACTTTAATAACTTTTAGCTTTACCTTGTAAATCCGATTGCTACTATGGCTTTTCCTGCCATGAAATGGGTGTTCCTTCCATGCGTGTGTTTTGAAATTCACAAATCGAGATGATGAGAAATGAGCCAGAATAATCAAGTTGATTTTGCAGCCTTGGAACGCTTTGGCGCCAAATGCACGACTCTTCGAAAAGAAGTTGCCAAGATCGTTGTTGGGCAGGATGCAGTTATTGAACAACTGTTGCTCGCAATTCTTGCCAAAGGCCATGCTCTTTTAGTCGGTGTACCCGGTTTGGCAAAAACCTTAATGGTTTCAACTCTTGCAAAAGCTTTGCACCTAGGATTCAAACGAATTCAATTCACCCCCGACCTAATGCCTTCCGATATTACTGGAACCGAAGTTATCCAGGACGACCCTGTAACCAGGCAACGCGCTTTCAAATTTCTTCAAGGGCCTATTTTTTCAAACTTAGTTCTCGCTGATGAAATCAATCGAACACCACCAAAAACCCAAGCTGCCCTTTTAGAAGCAATGCAAGAAAGAAAAGTAACCGTGGGCGGTGCAGATCATACCCTGCCTTCACCTTTCTTTGTACTTGCAACCCAAAACCCCATTGAACAAGAAGGTACTTACCCCCTTCCAGAGGCCCAACTCGATCGATTCTTGTTTTTAATCCAAGTGGGTTACCCCACCGATACCGAAGAAGATGAAATTATGCGCAGAAGCGCCTTGGATGCAGAAACCATTAACACGGTACTTGATGGCAATGAAATTGAACAATTGCAAAAGATTACCAAGCAAATACTTGTTTCTGATACCGCACTTGAATTTGCAAGAAAAATAACCCGTGCTACCAGACCAAACACCGAAGAAGCTGCATCTTTTGCTTCAAAATGGATTCAATGGGGCGCTGGTCCAAGAGCTAGCATCAGTTTGGTTCTTGCTGGCAGAGCACGAGCCGCACTACATGGCAGGCCTCATGTAACCATCGAAGATATCGAAACCGTTGCTTACCCGGTTCTCAGGCACAGGCTGCTTCCTTCGTTTACTGCACAAGCAGACGGAATTGCACCTGATGATCTAACCAGAAAAATTCTGGCAGAAGTGCGATCTAAACTAAAGTTGTAAACCAATAACTAAACACGAATGAACGAAATTCCAGCACATAATCAGGCAAAACTTTTAGAGCAAGCCAAGTACCTTGGTCTGCGTGCTCTTACACTCGTGGAAGGTCTGCGGGTTGGCGACCAGAAAAGCCCCACCCGAGGTTTCTCGGTCGAGTTTGCCCAACATCGTGAATATGTGCCAGGAGATGATCTTCGACATATCGATTGGCGTGGCTATGCCCGAACCGAAAAATATATCGTCAAGCAATATGAGCAGGAAACCAATTACACCGCCCATGTTCTTCTGGATTTATCAGGCTCGATGAGTTACGGCGCAGCAGGAAAATCTAAGCACGAAATGGCTCAGTTACTTGCAACAGTGCTTTGTCAAATTGCTGCTAGTCAGGGCGATGCGGTTGGGCTTAAAACAGTGGATAGCCCTGCCCACCCCGAGCGATTACTTACATTTACCCCCAGCACAAAATCCAACCGTTTAAAAATTCTTCTCAATCAGATTACCGCTCTTGTGCCAGGCCCTGAAAGAGAACAAGAAAATACCCCGCCCCTTTTATCTACTGCATTAAGACAGATTTCCGAAAGACAAATACGCAAGGGAATGGTCATTGTTATTAGCGATTTCCTTGAACCTTGGCCATTATTACTCAAAGAGATTTTCGAGATTCGAGCTCGTGGCCATGACCTTTTGTTGGTTCAGGTTTTACATAGCGATGAAATCGATTTCCCTATGGAAGGCCAGATATTATTTGAGGATTTGGAAAGCAGCGGATCACTGGTCACAAGACCACAATTGCTGCGTGCCACCTACCAAAAAGAAATCAAAACTTGGCTCGATGAAATTGATCTTTCATGCACTAGGCTTCAGGCAACCCACTTACTAATCAGGTCGGACAAACCACCTGAAGACGAATTACTTAAGATGCTTGCCCTCAGGCTAATGAAAAAACGAGTTGCAAAAATCCAATAAAGGTTGACTATGCATTTTCTGGTTCCATGGATGCTTTTTGGTGCTTTAACCGCAGGAATACCTGTGGCTTTGCATTTATTACGCAAAAGCAAACCGACTGTCGTCCGTTGGGCGCCCATGGAATTCTTGCGTAAAAGCCTCAAGGAAACCAGCAAAAAAGTTCGCCTCCGCGATTTGATCCTACTTCTAATTCGCATGACAATTTTAATTCTTGCTGCACTTGCATTGGCTAGGCCTTCAACACTTTCCCTTTTTGGCAGTGGCCCCATCGACGCCGTAATTTTAATCGATAATTCCCAGAGTATGTCTACATTAGAAGGCCAAACTTCCCGATTAGATATGGCCCTTACTTCTGCGAAGCAACTTTTAGGAAATTTACCCACGGGATCAAAAGCCCGAATCATTAGCCTCACCGACCATACAGTAGAACTTAGCTACAACAACTCTAACGAATCCGATGCAATCGCTAATGCCCTTTTGCAAATCAAACCAACAGATCGAAGCAGTAATTTCTACCAAGGTTTTGCCAACGCTATCGATCTCTTAAAAACCTCATCCTTCAGCCAAAGAAAAATATTCTTTTTCTCTGATATGCAAAGACCAGGTTGGCAGAATGAATCAAGCTCTTTTAAAACTCTTGTGCAAAACATGCCATCTTCCATCTCCATCCACATGATTCGTAATGGTTCCGATGTTGATAGTAATATTCAGATAATGGATTTCCAACCAACTGCAGGCATTATTCTTGCAAATCAGCGACAAACATGGGGATTAACTGTACGCAACCGGGGTATCAAACCCGCCACCGGGATTAAAACCACCCTTGGATTGGGCTCAGACTTTGAAACTGCAGAATCCGCAGTGATTGAAAAACTAGAGGCTGGCGAAGAACGAAGTATCACCATTGATCTTCTCATTCCAGAAGATGGTCATCAAATTGTAAAAGCAGTATCAGGGAATGATCGATTTTCAAGAGACAATCAAAAAGAAAAGATAGTTCTTGCAAGAAAAAAGCTTCAAGTATTAATCGTGGGTGCAAAATCTGAAATAGATGCAAACCGAGATAATACTTTCTTCCTTTATCATGCACTTAGATCGGGTTCTTCCGATTCTTCGAATTCTGGTATTGAAGTAAAAGTAGCATCGGGAAGGGGCGCCACACCAGATACTCTAGATGAAACCGATATAGTTTTTATGGTGGACCCAATGCTTGCAGGTTCGGATAGCGTGAGCGATGGTTTCATGGAAAAACTCGAAACTTGGGTTTCGATGGGAAACACTCTGGTCTATTTTGCAGGTAGCAATTATGCAGCCGTCTCTGATTCAAACATCAAAAATGCTGGAAAGTTTCTACCTACGGCTAATCCAACCCCTAACCTCACTCCTACCACTATTGCGACAGAAAACTTCCCGCCTGTAGGATGGTTTAATCGCTTTCGTTCCGCACCCTTAAACCTCATTAATCAATCTGAATTCCGAAAGAGGGTAACTTTCGAAACATCAAAGGGCCAACAAACGGCTGCTTTGGGCTACTTTTCCGACAACCAACCACTTGCAGAAATGAAACAACTTCGCGCTGGTTTTATTACCTTACTGCCTTGGGTGCCAGATCTTTCCTACAGCGATCTCCCATTAAGACCAAGCTTTGTACCATTCATTCAAACACTACTCTCGCGAATTTTAGACACTTTAAATGAGGCAAAGAACCCTCCTATATCAAGGGAGATTGCTCTGCGGCTACAACCACAGGATCTCATTGGTGGCGAGAAATACAAATGGGTTTCGCCAACAGGCACAGCATTGGCTGCATCCATGGAAAAATCAGTGGACGAAGTTGTTTTCCGGGGCGAGTTTCTCACCCCTGATGCTGGCATTTGGAAATTAGAATCTACAACCCCCGCAAACTCTAAAGCAACACCGAAAAATCTGATTGCAGTACAGGCATCGAACGAAGAAGGTGCGGAGCTTAATCCTTTGCAGGAAAGCGAAATCGATGAGATTCTTGGTAAAAATGTGTCTCATCAGAATAACACGGGCGAAGCTTCAATAACAGGTAGCACGGGCGAACTTACCAACCTGTTGTTGTATTTACTCCTTCTCTTTTTTGTTTTTGAAATGTTTTTCGCATGGTGGTGCGGGCAACCTTTATAAGGTAGGGGAATGAACAAGTTTCTTGGTTATATTCTGGGAATTGATACGCCAAGTGGGGCGAGCATTGTTTCAATTGAAACTGTGCCCATGTATTTGGCATTATTTTTATCAATACTAGCATGCGTTACGCTTTTTATTATTTCCTTCAGGCTCTATCGGGCAGAACAAATAAAGCTTCCCACAAGAATTCAAACCTTCGCACTTTGCAGTCGTTTTGCTGCAATCTTTGCATTCTCGATGCTTTTCTTTCAACCAATTTCCTGCAATCTAAAACTTAAAGGCACACGCCCTTCCCCAAACCTACTTATGCTTGATGATTCCCTAAGTATGCAATCCAGAGACTCCAGAACTCAGGCTGATGACATTGCCAGGGCTGAATCTCTTGTTGGCAAAATAACACTAGCAGATCCCACATTAAATATTGAGGCAAAATACCCCTCGAGGCTTGAGTTGGCGAAGGCAATTCTTGCAGACAACCCAAATGGATTTTTAAAAGCGCTTGAGTCGAAGGGCCCATTAAAAAAATACTTCTTTGGGAATGATTTAAAACGCATCAATGAAAAAGAAACAACCCATTCTTTCCTAGATGATTGGCAAGGAAACCAGCCCAGAACTCTGCTTGCAGATTCCATCGAAAAAGCCATTGCAAACACAACTGAACCGCCCGCTTCCTTAATTATTTTCACAGATGGTCGTGATACTAATTCAACTGCCAACCTAAACGAAATCTCAAAGCTTGCAGGAGAAAAAAACATTCCGCTTTTCTTTGTGGGCTTTGGCCTTAGCCAACCAGCAAGCATTGAATTACGTGACTTTGTTCTACCTGAAATTGTTCAGGCTGGGGAATTATTAGGGGTACCCGTGCGCTGGAAACTCTCCAAATTCGACCTCGATAACAATCCCGCTGCCAAAGTTGAACTTCGATTAACATTAGATGGTGTTGAAGTTGCAAAAGACACAATCCCTGCAAAACCAGGTGAAGACATTCGGCACGCTCTGATGTTTCGCCCGCCATTCACGGGATTAAACAAAGAAAACTCTGAAGTAAAAGTTTTTGCAAAATTAACGGGCATAGCAAACGCATCTGCAGAAGATTCATTGACCCGTCCTGTGAAAATCATTGATCGAAAAATCAAAATCTTGGTCATCGATAAATCTCCCAGATGGGATCTTCGCTTCCTCTTGATGAATTTAACCCGAGAAACCGCATCATCCGGTGGAGAGGGTAAACCGCCCCGCAAAGCACTTGATCCTAAATTTGTGATTTTAGAGGGCGACCCCGATCTAACTTCGAAAGACCCATTCCTTCAGGAAATACCAACTACCCGAAAAGATCTTTTCGCCTTTGATGTTATTATTCTGGGCGACATTCCTCTGGAAAAACTTGGCCCCGATAGCCCCGAGCGAATTAGACAATTTTGTGAAGAAGGTGGCGGGCTAATCATCCTCGGTGGCAAGCGATACAACAATCAAGGTTGGAATGATTCACCTTTGAGTAATTTACTTCCCATTGAACCTGGCCCCTATGACACCGTTTCTCTCAATGAAAAACGCACCACGATGTTCAACCCCCTTTTAACCAAGGATGGCTTAGTTCAAGAAGCAATGAAACTTGCTGAAACACCCGAAGCCAACTTTCGTACTTGGAAAGATTTACCCGGGATGTACTGGCATGCACCTGTCAGCAAACTTAAACCAGGTGCAACCCCTTTGCTGGTTCACCCTAGCGTAAAAACGCCCACAGGCCCGCTGCCTCTTTTAGCTACCCAACCCTACGGCAGAGGCCAGGTTGCTTGGTTTGGTTTTGATGAAGCTTGGCGTTGGCGCTATAACGATGGCGATGCGATTTATGGCAGATTTTGGAGCCAATGGGTTTATTGGGCTGCTGGTCCTAGAGTTGGGGCCATTAAACAAATCCGATTATCCATCGATAGGCCTGATCCATTTTTAAACACCAGCGGGCAGATTGCTGTTCGGGTTTTGGATAAAAACTTCCTGCCCGAACGCAAAGAAAGTATCAACGCCAAAATCGAATGGCTTAATGCACCCGAAAATACCGATGTAAAAACAAGGTCCAAAGATATTGAGTTGAAAAAAATCCCTGATAAAGCCGGAGAATATCTCCTCAACCTTACCCACGACAAAGTCGGAAAATTCTCGTTCTCCATTCCCGGGGAGCAGGATGCACGGATTGAATGGCGCGTATTTCCCCAGCAAGATATCGAAAAAGGCGGGTTGGCAACTTCCCAGCTTTCTGAATCCGCAAGACTTAGCAAAGGCCAATTTGTTCTGGAAAACGATGCCGAAAAAGTCCTAGCCGATATCCCTGCGAAATTTTTTCAGATTACTTTCAATACTGAAATCCCAAAACTTAACCCCTTACTTTTTCTTGTGCTTACAATTGGATTAAGCCTTGAATGGTTTTTCAGAAGATGGAACAACCTGAGCTAATTATGGCAGAGGCACTTATTTACAAATCCCTGGGTCCCATACGCAACCAGATTAAGAAAATCTGGCTGCTTAATAAATCCATCGACATTATTTACGGGATTTCGAAAACCCTTCTTTTCGTTCTGCCTTTGCTTGCTATTGCTTGCCTTGCAGATTGGGTCTGGGATATCGAAGAAGAAACTCCTATGCCCTTCCGTTTAATCATGACCGCTTCTTGGTTATCACTATTGATGGTAAGCTTTGCAAGTTATGTTATGTTGCCAGCAATTAAAAGATTCACAGAAGACGAAACTGCACTTAAAATCGAACAAAAATTCCCAGAATTTAACCATCGCCTTATTACCGTTCTTCAACTTTCCAGACCCGAAGCACGATTTGACAAAAAGTCGGAAAAGCTTCTTGCTGAACTAACAGGCGAAGTTGTTGCTTGCTACCCCAACTTCAATTTCAACAATGCTCTTGAATTAAAAAAACTGAAAGAGTCCTCTTATCGATTCGCACCAGTATTCTTGTTTGTTGTAATCTCATTACTTTTCGCCCATGATTCTGCAAAAGCATTATTAGAACGCCAGTTTCTTTTGAACTCGCCCATCCCGAGAAACACCACCATCACTAACCTTCCCGAAAAAATTGTGCTTGCAGAAGGCGAAGAAGTCACTATCGGTTTCGATTTGCGCCTGACAAAAGGTTACATCCCATCCATGGGTAAAATGCGCTGGAAAAACCAAGCTGGAAAAACACTTGCTATCCCAATCGAACCTGACGAAATGGGGCAATGGAAAGCAACCATGGCCTCTTCAATCGAAGATGGCTTTGTAACCATACGCATTGGGGACGGCAGAGCAGGGCCATTGCCCGTTATCCGAAAAAATCGCCCCACTTTGGAAATGGTCTCTGCGAAAATCCTTATGCCCGAATGGTTTGGGAAGCGCCCTGATGGTTCTCCCTATGAAAAAACCTTCCCCAAGGGTGACATCGATGGCATTGTAGGCAGCACTGTTCAAGTTGAATTCAAAAGTTCGCAACCACTCAAAGATGCAACTTTAGTCGTCAAAAATTATGATTCAAATCTTACCCCCGAGACAATGCCGTGCTCCCTAGGCGAAAACAAACAAACCCTGATTGTTCGTTTTAATCTTAAATTGGGAAATGTAAGATATCAGGTTAATATTTGTAACCAAGATGGTTTGGAATCAAACCCAAACTGGCAGCGAAAACTCACCGTGCTGCAAACTCAAGAGCCTTTAGTTACTTTATTACCTGAGCAAGTACCAGGCATCGTAAGAGTTTTTGGCAAAGAGGAAGATACTGAAATCGATGGCCTTCCAGTTTTAATTGGGAAACAATTCAGGGTTGCATACAAAGCTGAAAGTTATTCAGGTTTATCGGTTGCAAAGTTCCGCTATCGGATCAATGAAAAAGGTGATTGGAATACACTTCCTCTTCAAGAATTCAAACCTGAATCAGAAAAAACAGGAAAATTTCTCATCGAAGCAGGATCATTTGAAAATAGCTCAGCAAAAGCTGTCATTGACTTTTACCCATTGCCATCGGAAGACCCTTGGAAAGCGCCTAGCAGAAGGCTTGCAGGTGGCAGATTTGATTTCCAGATAGGGCCATTAAAAAACATTCGGGTAGGCGATAAAATCGAATATTTCGTTGAAGTCACTGACATGAACCCCGCAGAACCTAAAACAGGGCAGTCTGAAATACTGATTAAAGAAGTTGTAGGGGTAGATGAATTACTGGCTTGGTGGAGACGAAAAGAAAAAGAAACAGAGAAATTAATGCAACTTAAAAACAAACAAGCGACAGTTTTCGAAGGCTTTCTACCAAATTTACCGCCAAAACCTTAATTTATAGGGTTTTAAAGTAAATTAGCATTGGCAAAGTAATTAGTTACAGGTTATTATTTCAAATGTTATTCCTACCTTAAGTGAGTACCATAATGTTCAAAACAATTCGTTTTTCTTTGCTTTGTTTTCTGATTTCTCTTCCAGTTTTGGCCCAAGGCCAAACCACAACAAAAGTAAAAATTGAAAGGCAAGAATCAACAGCCTTACAAACAGAGAAAGCAACCAAGCGCCTTGAAACCTTGTTGAACATTTTGTCGTACTACAACCTTAACGATTCTGAAGAATCAAAATTGGTTGTCGAAGCAACCACCGTTCTTAAATCCCTGCGCCAACAAGATATGGTTGCAGTTATTAAGCACCTCGAAACTTCAGCGAAGGCAAATTCAAAAATCACATCCGATGATGAAACAAAACTAGCCTATGTTCGCCATCAACAAATTCTGGAAAAGCTTCGCGAATTGGCATTAAAGCAACAAGCAATTCGCTCGCTTGAAATTGCTGCTGAAAGAATGGCCAAAGCTTCGAAAGAAGAATTTTCGATCAATGCAACACTTATGATTTTTTACGGCATGCTCGAAGACAAAAACAGCAAGTCAAAATCAATGTTCCCAACGATTGTAACTAAGCTTATCGATCGCCAACGCGACCTTAATGTTGATGTATCCGTAATTCTTTCACAAGCTGCAGATCTTGAATCGAAATTAGATGACCAGCGTAAAGATAGACTAAAAGAAGGCCTAAGAATTGCCAAAGCGGAAAACATTCGAGGGACTCTATCTTTGGTTACAGATCATTTAACCAAATATGGTGACAATCAGGATTCAATTCGCAATTTCAAACCTGCTTCTAACTACACCGAACAAAATCATTTTGCAATGAAGAAAATAGCAGATGCTTGGAGAGCACCAAAAAACACCCTACAAACATTAAAAGAGTTGCAAGATAAAGTAGGCAAAATGGTTCGAGATCAAAAAGAAATCAATGAAAAGATGAAAGAAGAGGATGCCCCGAAGACACCTGAAGCCAAAATGGAAGTTGCAAAAAAAGAAGCGGACATGGCTAATGTAACCAAGGATATTTTAAAGACTACTGAACCAGCGGTACAAAGTGCAAAACCAGATTTAGCAAAGGCTGAAGCAGCGCTTGAAGAAGCTGCCAAGACTCTTGCTGCTGCAGAAGATAAAAAAGCTGAGGTTGCTCAGGATAAAGCACTGAAAGCATTAGAAGCTGCAAAAGAAAAAATCGATGCTGAAGTTGCAAAGATTATGGACAAGGCGAAAGACCCAGTTGCCAAGGCACAAGACTTGGTTAATAAAATCGAGAAATTAGAAGAGAAACAAAAGCAAGTTAATGAAACTGCAAAAAACATGACAACGCCTGAAGCAAAACCTGATGCAAAAGCAGCAGAAAACATTGCAAAACAAGAAAAAGACTTATCTGAAAAAGCAAAGGATACTGCAAAGGAATCCCCCGGCATACCTGAAGAAGTAAAGAAAGCATTGGAAAAGGCTGCAGATGCTCAAGATAAAGCGGCGGAAGCAGCGGTCAATAACCCTGACCCTAAAGCAGGGTTGGAAAAGTCTGCCCCTAAAATGAAGGAAGCTTTGGAAGAATTAACCAAAGCAAAGGAAGCTGCGAAAACAGAGGTAGCGAAGGAAAAAGCCAAAGCTGATGATGTTGCCAAGCGAGAAAAAGCTGCTGAGGAATTAGCCAAAGCTGCAGAAATGCAAAAAGAAGTCGCACAGAAGTTGGATAAGGCAAAACAAGAAGGTGCAATGGATGCATTAAAATCAAAAGATATAGCAAAAAATCTTGCTAAAGATGTACAAAAAGCGATGGCAGAAACAGAAAAAGCAGCTAAAAACACCAAGGGCGATGTTAAAGAAGCAACGGATGAAGCTGTAAAAGATCAGAAGGATTCTGAAAAAGCTCTGCAAAACAATGATATTGCTAAAGCCGCAGAAGCTGCTGCTGATGCTGCAGAAAAACTTGACATGGCTGCAAAAGATGCTGCTGAAATGGTAAAAGCAGACAAGCAGGATAAAGCTGTTGCTCTAGCAAAAGAAGAGATGAAGCAAGCTGATGTAAGCGAAGCTGCACGCAGAGTTGCACAATCCCTCGACAAAAATAAAGAAGCTGAAAAAGCCACCGCAAATGCCAAAGAAAAACTTGGCGAAGCTAAAGCCGAAATGGATCTTGCAAAGAAGCAAGGAGACCTCGCAAAGCAACTTGATAATGCCAAAGATAAGAACCCTGAAGCGGCAGAAGCTGCTGCGGATGCTGCAAAAGCTTTAGCCAAGGGCGACATTAATAAAGCTATCGACGCCCAAAAAGCCGCATTGGAAGGCCTTAATGAATCTCCAGAAAAGGGCGTCAAAGAAATAGCGAATGAACAGAAAGCTTTATTAGAAGCAACGAAGGATCTTGCGAAAGCTCAAGATGCAGGAAACATGGCAAAAGACGCCTTAATGCAAGCTGAGGCGTTGGTTCCGGACAATCTAAAGGGTGATTTGAAAGCTGCGGAAGCTTTGCTTGAAAAGGGCGCAGAAGCTGCCGCTAAGGGCAATATTCAAGAAGCTGCGGCTAAGCAAGCAGAAGCTACCAAGAGTTTAGAAAAGGCTTTAGAAATGCTTAATGAGCTGGCCAAAGCCTTGGATGTACCCATGGGGGTTCCAGGTGAAACAGCACTGGCAAAAGCAGACGGAAAATCCGACCAAAAAGCGGAGCCTAAAGATGCCAAAGCTGAACCCAAAGATTCACCCATGCCAAACTCCAAACAAGCGGAAACCAAAGGCGATGGGGACCGCAAACCCGATGGCACAGAAGAAGCTGCGCTTGCAAAATTGCTTGAACTTCAAGCCAATGGCGGATTCCTTAAGCTTCCTGAAAAAGAACGCGAAGCTTTATTGCAATCGTTAGGTTCGAATCTCCCACCTGAATATTCAGCTATGATTCAGAAATACTACCGCGACTTGGCAGACAAGCAAAAAACGAGCAAGGCACCGCTGCCTTCTTCTAGATAAGTTGATCATCATGAACCAATTCAACAGGCGAAAGTTTAATTCTTGCATAACAGCTTCAATCCTTGGGATTGCTGGCACTGGTTTTGCTCAAGAAAAGGCCACCGCTGTTATCCATGCAAAACTGGATGAGCCTACAAAAAAAGCGATTGCCAAAGCTTTGGCATTCATGGCAACCAAGCAAAACCCTGATGGCTCTTGGTCTGATGGTGGATATCAACACAGCACCGCAATAACATCTTTTGCATTGTTGGCCTATATGAGCCAGGGGCACCTGCCTGGACAAGGTATGTTTGGACCTGAAGTAAATAAAGGTGCACAGTTTTTGATTGCCTCTGCTCGCGAACCCGATGGCTTGCTTATTGGCGCTCGAGGGGGCGGCCAAAGCATGTATTCACATGGTATTGCAACGCTAACCTTATCCCAACTTTGGGGAACGACCTCAGATGATTCGATTAGGCCCGTGCTAAAGCGTGCAGTCGATTTGATCATCCGGAGCCAAAATCCTCAAGGCGGATGGCGCTACAACCCGACTCCTGCTGATGCTGATATCTCCGTCACGGTTATGCAAGTTATGGCACTAAGGGCAGCAAAAAATGCTGGTCTTCATGTTCCTGATCAAACACTCAAAAAAGCAATCGAATACATCGAAAGTTGCAGAGATGCAAAAACCGGAGGCTATAATTATCAGCCAAGATCTGGTGGTCCAGAATTCGCACGAACTGCAGCAGGGCTTTGTGTTTTACAGTTAGCTGGCAAGTACGACTCCAAGGATATCCCCCTAGCTGTCGAATATCTTGAAAAACACTTCAAGAGTAAATCTCACTTTTGGTATGGTCATTACTATGCTAGCCATGCCATGCATCAAGTGGGCGGGGTTGCTTGGAACTCTTGGTATGCAAAACTTAAAGAACTTGTTTTGCCCGAACAAGGGGCGGATGGTT
Organism: Gemmataceae bacterium; assembly: GCA_044337875.1. Taxonomy (GTDB): domain Bacteria; phylum Planctomycetota; class Planctomycetia; order Gemmatales; family Gemmataceae; genus UBA969. The sequence continues at coordinate 745,278 of JBIIMS010000001.1, read as the reverse complement.
CGTGGTCTGGAAACAACCTCGACTCGCACAAAGTTGGGCCTATTTACCAAACCAGTATCGCTGTGATTGCACTCTCCGTGCCTGCACAGTACATACCGATTTTCCAACGCTAAGTTCGAATTGGATTCACCTGCATTCATATTCTTTAAATGCAGGTGATTGTTTATTTAAGAAAAACCTTCATTAAATCATGCCCCTTGGCAAAAAGAACTGAACTAGCAGCGGCAGTAACTTCATCATAAGTCTCCTGCCCATTTGCAAGAATACCTGTACCTGCAATAACAAACGGTACAGCACCATGCGAATGCGCACGGGTCTGAACTGGTGTTCGGTGGTCAGGCGAAATTAAAATGCGCCAATCCTTGTAGCTGGGCAATACCGCCATCAGTGGCGCAACAATATGCCGATCGATTTGTTCTAGAGCTTCAATTTTGGCATCGACCCGACCTTCATGCGAAGCTTCATCTGGCGCTTCAACATGCACACAAACAAGATCGTGATTTTTGATTGCCTCAATCGCACAACGGCCTTTAGCTGCGTAATCCGTATCAAGATATCCTGTTGCAGTGGGAACATCGATACGGTTCCAACCCAGCAACATGCCTACACCTCGAACGAGATCTACAGCACTGATGATTGCGCCATTCACATGATGAACATCCGCAAACTTTTTTAACACCGGAGATACACCCATACCCCAAAGCCAACACTGGGTGGCTGGTTTGTGGCCTTCTGCAATTCGCTTCTTATTCACCTTATGATCAAGAAATAATGCCTGACTTTTCTGCATGATCTCTTTCAACAATTCAGATCCAGGCCCGCTAGGAAGATAAGGTGCCACAGCTTTATCAGGGATATCATGGGGCGGCTGACCTTTGGTTTCTTTTGCAAATGGAGCGGGTTCTTTGCACCGATAAACCAATATGTTGCGGTAGCTTACTCCGGCGTGAAATTCAAGAACACCCAGCACCTTCCCGGAAGGTGATTTAACTTCTCCACCCAATTTTTCTTGAAGCGTGTTAATGAGTTCTTTACCATCTTCGTTTGCGATATGGCCTGCGGTAAAATCTTTCATCACGCCATCAACAACATTCACAAGATTGCAACGAATCGCCCAATCGCCTGGGTTTAGCTTGATGCCCATCGCCACGGTTTCAAGAGGGGCTCTGCCTGTATAAACTTCCATTGGGTCGTAACCAAATAGGCTAAGCGTGGCAACATCGCTTGCGGGGGTAAGCGATTCGGGAACATTGTTGGATAAACCAACCATCCCCATTTTCGCAGCAGCATTCATCGCAGGCCTATTGGCAGCTTGAAGCGGGGTTTTTCCGCCCAAGGATACTTGTGGGTCATCAGCACATCCATCTGGAATGACAATTACATACTTCATATTAGGTACCTATGGGGTTAATCTTCGACAGGATAATGCACAGCACTGCCCGATACACAATCGAGACGAGTCAATTCCTTGGCTGCTGCTTTGAATTTTCCGCACTTGGATAAGTGGGTCATTATAACCAGTTGAACCTTACCATTTGCGTTTTCGCCCTGCGCTTCATGTTGAATAATAGAAGCGATACTAATTTGGTGATTGGCAAGCAAGCGTGTAACATCGGCAAGAACACCAGGTTTATCTTCCACCAGCAACCTAAGATAATACCTACTATTAACATCATCACTTAAGAGCAAGGGAGTTACAGCACTAGAATCAGACCACAAATTCATGGAAGTAAAAGTGTTTTGCGCCCTGCCAACAGCGATATCGATGATATCTGCAACCACACTGGAAGCAGTGGGCATTCGACCTGCACCAAGGCCATAATGAAGGGTATCGCCTACCGCATCACCAATCACCTGAATTGCATTATAGGCACCACGAACCTGTGCAAGTGGGGAATGCATTCGAAGTAAAACAGGGGAAACATGAACTGCGAGTTTCCCATCATTGATCCAAGCTTCAGCAAGCAATTTTATGCCATAGCCCAACTCATGTGCAAAATGAATATCAATGCTGTTTAAGCCAGCAATGCCAACACGATCAATGGCACTAAAGGGTACAGTTTGGCCGAAAGCAATTTGCACCAAGATTGCGAGTTTATGCGCAGTATCGGTACCATCAACATCCATGGTCGGATCAGCTTCTGCAAATCCGAGTTTTTGGGCTTCTTCCAAAGCATTTTTATAGGAATCGCCCGTTTCACTCATACTGGTAAGAATAAAATTACATGTGCCGTTCAGGATACCACGGAGACCAATGATTTTATTTGCTGCAAGGCCCTGCGTAAGAGCACCAATAATCGGAATACCGCCAGCGACGCTTGCTTCAAAAGCCACACAGCGATTATATTTCCTGGCACAATCAAAAACTTCCTTGCCATGCGTTGCAAGCAAAGCTTTGTTGGCAGTTACAATATGTTTGCCAGAGGCAAGAGAATCTAAAATGGCTTTCTTAGTCCAGGTAGTTCCACCTGCAAGTTCAACCACGACATCGAGAGAAGGATCATTGACAACATCTTCCCAGTGGGAAGTAATAATTGAGTCGGGAATATTAATATCCCTAGGTTTAGAGGGGTCGCGAACAGCGATTTTGGTAAGTTCAAGGGGCCTGCCGGCTTTTTTTGCAAGCCTTTCTTGCTGCTCAAACAGCAATTTTGCAACACCCGTACCAACGACACCCAAACCGATCATACCAATTTTTAAAGAAGAAGCAGGCATTTGCATAATCCAATCATCGTGAAAAGCAACAAATAACAAGCTCAGGAATACGAGACTACTAAAGCATATCTATGCAACTATTCTACAAGCTTACTTATTCTTTTTCTTGAATCGTTTAAAAGGAATTGTGGTTTGAGGGGCTTTTGGGCCCAACAACTTGCTGATTGTGCTGATTAGAAGCCCTTCATTAGGCGGTGCGAAAGCCCCAGTTGGCTCATACCCCCCTTCTGCAAAAGCTTTATCGGTTGGAATATAACCTGGCCCACCATCCCCATAAGAAGCAACACAAACGAATAAATCGGGGCGCATTTCCTGAGCCGCTAATTGGTATTCAACAAAAGCTTCACCAGGCAAATTTAATATCGAGGCAACGCCCAAGTCCAAGCACGAAATATCAACCGTTTGTTCTCGCCTTTGCAGCCATGCAAGTTTCAATGCTGCAATGTTCCGTTTAACTTTTGTTTCTTTACTATCTGCAACCAGTTTCAAATTTTCTTCCAGCGAGAATTCTTTCTCGCTTCGTTTCCCCAACTTAATCTGTTCAACACGCACATCCATTTTTGTAATTGGGGAAGTGTATGTAACTTTCCAAGCATCAGTCATCCCGAGATAAATTCTATCCCTTAATATGGCACGATTTTCTTTACTGCCATCGTTGTACTTACCTGCGGTAATATTCCCCGCACAGCCAGTAAAATACATTTGAAAAACTGAAGGGGAATCAGCCTGCCGCTTTCTTCGCGCCAAGCCACAAAAATCTGCACTCACCATACCGTCGCCATAGTAACTCATTGGATGTGTGGCGTAGTAATGTATTGCAACGACTGGTTTTTCACCCATCCAAAAACTGAGTGTTCGCAAAATTGGATCAATCAATCCCTCAGGAAAATCGCGGATTTCCTTGCTCTTAGATGCACTAGTACGAGTGTATTTTACTTTACCATCTGAATCAAGAATCCTGCGATTCGATGCAACTTGATTTACATTGCCATAGCCCGTTCCAACTCGGTTTATTTTTTTTGTTTTTGCAAGGCTGGCTTTCAATGCCTCTGCAGTTTTCAAAAGGCACCTATCAAAATACTTAAGATCCAAACTGGGAGAAGCATTATTGATTTGAATTATTTTTTCAGCTTCAAGGTCGGCTATGGGGGCATTATGCTGATGAACAGCATGCACATGAACTCGTTCGATAGTAGTATGTGCAGCTTCAGCAAGTACCTGGCGCCACTTTAAATATGCATCATTGTTGATTTCGCACCAATCCAAAGCACACAGAACCACCGGCGCACCGCAACCCAAAAGAACAATGCCAACAGCTTCCAATGGATCATCTTGCCCACGCACAGGCTCGATCCAACCTCCACAAAGTGGATGGCCTAATGGTGGGGAAATATCTGCTGTAAATGTTCCTACATGGCAATTAAGCATGTATAAAAAATCCTAATATTGAATAAACAATTCATTTATAAGACTAAACTACCAAAGAATATACAACTAAAAAATTAAATGTTTAATGCACGCCAATTCTTCACAAAATCAAAAGGGTTGATGTAGGGTCATCTCAAAATGGTTAAAATCAATAAATTGATAAGGAAGCAATTTGTTGATTTACATGGAGCAAAAGATGGCAAGCAAAATTGAAGTCCCACCGGCAATACATTTACGCCCTGAAGATAATGTCGCCATAGCGACGCGCACGCTGGAAACAGGCGTCTCGATCGATGTGGGGGGAGATAAAATTGCACCTTCTAAAAGAATTGGTTTAGGCCATAAAATGGCTCTAAAGCATATAAAAAAGGGCGAAACGGTCATCAAATATGGCCAGATTATTGGCTTTGCGACCACGGACATTAATCCTGGGGATCATGTGCACGTGCACAATATCGGTGCTGAAAATTTCGCCCGAGATTACGCCTTTTGCGCAGACTTGCCACCCTCCCCTGCTAAACCATCTGAACTAAGACATTTTATGGGATACGACCGAGGTGATGGCAGGTATGGCACACGCAATTACATCGCAATTATAAGCACCGTTAATTGTGCATCCAGCACGAGCAAATACATTTCCGAACGTTTTCGTGCTTCTGATTTACTAAAGCAGTACCCGAATGTTGATGGCGTGGTAGCGATTACCCACAAGGCTGGTTGCGCAATGCAATACAATGGTCCCGACCATAATCAACTTGATTTAACCCTTGCAGGCTTTGCCAAGCATGCAAATGTTGCTGCCTACATTTTAATTGGCCTTGGTTGTGAAACAGGCCAGGCTATCCATCTAATCGAAAACCAGAATCTCATTCAGTTAAATGGCACTAAAAATAGACCACTGGTTTTGAGTATTCAAGAATGTGGCGGCATAAAAAAAACCGTGGATGCAGGCATTAAAGCCATTGCTGAACTTCTTCCTTCGGTTAACCAACACAAGCGGGTAAAAATTTCCGCAGATAAAATTATTCTGGGAACGAATTGTGGTGGGTCCGATGGCAACAGCGGAATCACCGCAAACCCTGCTCTTGGCATTGCTTCTGATTTATTAATTGCCCAGGGCGGAACCTCGATCATTGGGGAAACCACCGAAATCTATGGCGCAGAACATCTCTTAACACGCAGAGCAATTTCCAAGGAAGTTGGCCAAAAGCTCGTGGATAGAATCAAATGGTGGGAATGGTACACTGGTATTTTCGGTGCTGAAATCAACAATAATCCTTCCCCCGGTAACAAGGATGGCGGGCTTACCACCATCTTTGAAAAGTCCCTAGGGGCAATCGCAAAGGGCGGAAGCACTGCAATGGTGGATGTTGTTCGTTACGCAGAACCAGTTAAAGCAAAGGGTTTTGTTGTTATGGATACACCTGGGTATGATCCTGTGAGCATGACAGGAATTGTTGCAGGGGGCGCCAATGTTTTGGTATTCACCACTGGCAGGGGTTCTGTTTTTGGGTGCAAACCCGCTCCTTCAATCAAGGTTGCTACCAATTCGCCCATGTATAATCACATGATTGACGACATGGATATCAACGCAGGGGTAATTCTTGAAGGAACCCCTGTGGAAGAAGTAGGGAAGCAAATATTCGAAGAAATACTTGAAGTTGCAAGTGGCAAAAAAACCAAGAGTGAAATCAACGGGGTTGGAGAAGAAGAATTTGCCCCTTGGAGTATCGGGCCAACCCTTTAACTTTTAAAGGGTAAATTTTCTTGGGAGCAACCCGATAATCAAACCCATGAGCAGGCCACTAATATGGCAAATATTAGCTACGGGCCCTAGTATGCCTGTCATGCATAATACGAGCCAGAAAAGCATAAATTTAACCGTAGAACTTGGAACATTTATTCCAAGTTCGGGTTGGAATTCTGCTTTCATCCAAGCATAGCCTAATAACCCGTATATAACGCCAGACATGCCCCCAAAGGTCGATGCTGGCCCGAAATATAGACCTTGGTTAAATCTAATACCACCCAAGAAAAGTTGAGCAAGGTTTGAAAAAACGGCCAATGCTAAGAACAAGAAAAAGAATTTGACAACGCCTCGTTGAGATTCAATCATACGCCCAAATTCAACTAATAACATGATGTTAAAGAGTAGATGAAGGGGGCCGAAATGAAGAAAAACTGGCGTGATTAAGCGCCACGGTTGCGTCGAAAAAGCCAAGTTTGAAAAAAGCCCCATCTCCTGTCCAGCCAAACCAAAGATTGAAACCATACGAACTTTTTTTTCGTCATCCAAAAGCATGGGAACACTAACTGCAAGGATACAAATCGCAAGGAGAAAAGTGACTCGGGGGAATTGCACAACCTGATCAGAAAACACCACTTTGTATTCAGGGATCGCACTATCTTCTTTTTCTTGTTTAGCACGCTGATTTTTGGCAATTAACACTGCATCGGTGTAGATCTTACTTTGCGGGTTTTCAAGGTATTGAAGCAATTCTTGCTTACCAAAAAGCAGTTTATCTTCATCAAACACCCACACATTATAACCGGCATTAAGCCTGTCCATACGAACCAGAGTGCCTTGAGTGTAAAGATAGTCTTCAAACTTCTTGGCATCTACAGGATCAGGAATAAAACCAATTTGCCTCATAAAATCATTTCTTTCATTAGCTGGTACAATTAAACTTTCCTCATGGTAATGGAATCTGTTCTCCAGTCCATATTTATCATTAGGTAGATTTAATAATAGTTGATTGCAAAGCATTTAAGAAAAGGAATAAGTTAAAGCGTGGAAAACAGCAAAGAACTAAAAGCTCGATCCCAAAGATTGGCAAACAGACTTAAAGAACTTTACCCAGACGCATATTGTGCGCTTACATACCAATCACCTTTGCAGCTTTTAATCGCAACCATTCTCTCAGCACAATGCACGGATGTCAGGGTAAACATGGTAACCCCTGCCCTTTTCAAGCGCTTTCCCACATCTTTCAGCTTAGCAGAAGCCAACTCCAATGAACTCGAATCCCTTATAAGATCTACCGGGTTCTATAAGAACAAAGCAAAAAACATCATAGCTTGCTGCAAGGCATTGGTTAAGGATCATCAAGGGGAAGTACCAAAAACCATGGAAGAACTAGTGGTTCTTGCTGGAGTGGGTAGAAAAACTGCAAATGTGGTTTTGGGACATGCTTATGGCATTCCAGGCCTGCCAGTCGATACCCATGTAGGTAGATTAAGCTTTAGGCTTGGGCTTTCGAAATCCAAGGATCCCGTAAAAATAGAATTGGATTTGCATCGGGTGATAAAGAAAGAAGAGTGGACAATATTTGGCCTTCGGATAATCGACCATGGCAGAAAAGTTTGCGCCAGTAGAAAGCCCAAATGTTCGGAATGCGCCCTAATCGATCTTTGCCCTCAAAAGGGCGTTACCAAAACACCAACCAAAGGAAAAAAGAAATCATGAACCACAACAGCTTACTCAAACGATTCTGTGACTATGTAAAAATTGATACCCAGGCAGATGAGAATTCCAAAACTTATCCCAGTACAAAAGGTCAATTAGAATTAGGCAAAATGCTGGTTAAAGAACTTCATGAAATCGGGATCAAAGATGCCTACCAAACCGAATATGGCCTAGTATTTGGCACAATACCAAGCAATGCAGGTAGACCTATCCCCACGATAGCCTGGGTCGCCCACATGGACACATCCCCTGAAACCACGGGCAAAAATGTCTCCCCCATTATTCATGAAAACTACGATGGCAAAGATATCATCCTTCCAAAAGATAAAACCAAAATCATCACCACCAGCGAAAATCATGACCTACCACCCCTTAAAGGAAAAACCATCATCACCACCGATGGAACTACACTTTTAGGAGCAGATAATAAAGCAGGCGTCGCTGTTATCATGCAAGCTGCACAAGAATTAATCAAAAACAACAGCATCATTCATGGCGATATACGCATCTGTTTTACTTGCGATGAAGAAATAGGCAAAGGCGTAAACCATCTGGATCTTAAAGAATTAGGTGCGATTGCAGCCTACACATTGGATGGCGGTGGCCAAGGCGAAATCGATGGCGAAACATTCTCTGCAGATCTGGCAACTGTCACCATTCATGGCAGAAACATCCACCCTTCTATTGCAAAAAACCGCATGACCAATGCCATTCGTCTTGCTGCTATTTTTATCGAACGATTGCCTACGAAAAAACTTGCCCCTGAAACTACCGAAGGAATGGAAGGATTTCTTCACCCTTACACTATTGCGGGCGGCGTCGCAGAAGTGACGATCAAGATTCTATTACGCGATTTTAACTCCAAGAAACTCCGCGAGTATGAAGCGTTCCTTTCACAACTTGCTTCTCACATTCAACTTGAATACCCCGAAGCAAAGTTCGATATTCTTGTTACGAAACAATATCGCAATATGGCGGATGGAATGAGCAAAGAACCACGGGCGATACCTTTTGCTGTAGAAGCCATGAAACTCGCAGGGTTGCAACCAAAGGTAACATCGGTTCGGGGTGGAACTGATGGATCAAGGATGACAGAAATAGGTTTGCCTACACCCAACTTATCCACGGGCGAGCACAACCCCCATTCCCCTTTAGAATGGACTTGTCTCGAAGAAATGGAAAAAGCGGTTGAAGTACTTTTACATCTAGCGCAAGTATGGGCAAAACCGTAAATCCCTGTGCTTAACTTTTACTAGGATTCAAGAACCGTTGCGCTTTTATCTTTAGAATCACTTAACCATGCAACATCCGTTGCATCATCTGAGAAACGCTTGATCCCAACTTCTTTTATCTTTGCATCTGAAACCACATGCAAAGGAGTATAAGAGGGATGGTGGGATTCCCTTGCAGGATTATTTCTTGCAGCGTTATAGCAGCAAATCATAGACCATCTTGGGTTATCTGAATTATTCTGATCTGATCGATGCAACAAATTAGGATGAAAAAATATTGCATCCCCCGGTTCCATGACACAATAAACCAAGGGCATTCTTTTTAAGATATCATTAACTCTTTCCATGTCTGCTCCAGCCTGATCACCTGATAGCACATGGTTAATTCGCCCACAATGATGCGACCCTGCAATAACTTGCAAGCAGCCATTTTCTCGGGTGGCAGGATCTACTGCAATACTAACACTAGTAAGCAACGGGCGAAGGACATAGTTTTGATACCAATAGCCATAATCTTGGTGCCAAGCCCAAGCGCCACCAATTTTCGCATCCTTCATGATCATTTTAGAATGATAATGATAGGCCTCGCCCTCAAGAATTTTTTCAACCGAACGAACCATGCGCTCGCACCGGGCAAACATTCCATAAATACCATCTCCAGGATGATTCCAAAGAGAAAGTTTGACGGTGCCGCCTTCGCCATCTCGCCTTCCAAACGAATGCTTATCAAGTTCGTGATCTTCCCTTGCAGATTTGCTTAACAAATCAATTTCTTGGGGATCAAAAAAAGATTTTGAGATAACGAAACCATCTTCATGATATCGTGCGATATCAAAATCACTTAGCAATTTTCGTGTCATCTAAGCCTCCATTTATAACCATCGTAGTATGCTAATCGATGATCTAAAGGAAGCAACTTCTAAGTTATCAACCTAAAATGGTTTTTCTTCGAGAAAGGTAATCCCAAATTACATAGCGATCGAGATCCTTGCCTGCGACAAATATAACTCTACCCTTAGAACTTTGAGCCATCTTATACGCAAACTGAACATCTTCCGTGGATTGATTCCAAGACGACATAAGAAAAACATTTACCGTAATCCCTTCGCGCGCACAAAGCATCGCCTCCTTCAATGTTGCAGCCTCGGTTCTTGGGTCGGGAGGATAAAAAAGATACAGATCCTTCCCCTCAAAATGTGCTGTAGGTAAACCATCGGTAACGATCATAACCTGCTTGTTGCAGGTATCGGAATTAGCCAATAAGTTGCGTGCCTGCTGCAATCCATGCTGAATATTGGTGAAGTGAGGCGGTATATCCATTTCAGTAATGTCAGGATCCGACATATCAGCCTTAAGCCTTACCACCGGATCAAAAACCGTCACAGGCTTGGGCATCAAAGATACTATTTCTGAACTGCTCCGAACCTTGGCAAAAGTGTACATCTCTACAAAGTGAAGCCTATCACCCGGATATTCAGAACGAATCAAGCCATCCAATGCCAAGCCCATTCGTTTCACATTCACATACTGACCATCGTATCGCATTGACCCAGACATATCGAGCAACACAACCGTGGCACACTTAGGATTATTTTTTGTTTTATTAACAACCAAATCCCCGGCATGAAGATATTCAGGCATCTTTCCACCCGACCGAACCAGCATATTTACAATGGAAGATTGAATATCAAGGCTAGCAAGTGAATCACCAAATTCAAATGGTTTAGTCTTTTGGGTTTCAACAGATCCCTCGCCAGAAACCCCAACCATATGCCTACCTGAACGAGAAGCTTTAAGCTGGTCAAAAATCTTACCAAGGAGTTTGGACTGAAAGATTTTATATGCCTTGGGGGTTAACTTGAGATTTTTCCCATCGGAGTCGATACCTTGATTTTCCTGCATGGCTTTAATCATTTCTTGAATCTGCCTTTGCAAGGCATTCAATTGATCCATGTCGCCTGATTCTAAAAACTGGGAAAGATCCTCCATATTAATGACACCAATCTGGGCATTCTCCATCGCATCTTTTAACTGCTTCAAAAGCTCATCAATTTTTTCAAGCTCCGCTTTTACCTCTAAAGCCTTGGGAACATCAAGAGATTGGGTACCCGTGAATTCATATTTTGAGGCAAGCTCATCCACTTGGTATTTAATGGCTAAAGATTCAAAAACGCCAAGCAACTGATTTCCAAAAGGTGATTTCTCACCGCCCGCTTTATACCAAAGATCTTCGATTTGATTTAATTGCTCAGCCTTAGTGGCTTTCTTGAACTCCTCTGCGATATTCTTCGGGGGCTTTAAATTGCGATAAGAGTTTTCGTATTCGTCTTTAGCTTCCTTGCTCACGGATTCAGTTTCAAAGGTTTCAAGAATTTTTCGTTTCCGTGCTTCAAGGACCTCCATCAACCTCTCCATGGTGGGCCCAAAACCTTGGATTTGACTAGGATCTATTTGCACAGCACGGGCAAGTTGCTCCTCGGTTAACCTTTTGAGGGAACCATAATGCATCATGTGTTCAAAAGCAGGCGAAACAAGATCTGGAGCATCCGAACTAGGGTTCGGAAAACTTACTGGATCATACTTTTGATAAGTATGAACAATGCCACCAAACTTTGGTTCAGTTGCCATCAATCCCTCATTATTAGCGTAATTCGTAACTAATCCGGCCATGTTTTGAAGAACGGGAAATTTTGTCCGATGCGTGCAAACCTGCTAATACAAATTCAATGCACGACGCTCGCACTGCATCATTTTCACTTGGGTTTACTTCAAAGGTCTTCTCCCAAGCCTTGGGTATCACTTTAATTCTTTCCGCATAATGCGAAGATGGAAGCATATCTCCTACTTCTATCTTAACACCTTTACCAAATACTTGTGATATCTCCTCTAACCCTGCTGTATCTACATACTCCTGAAAAACCATTTTTACAGCATCAGCAATTAACGAATCAAGTATCTGCTTTTCTGTCATTTGATGACTACCCATCAAATCTAATTCCAACTTCCCTAATGAGGATGAAGCAAGATGTGATAGATCGCTTATTCTTGGAACAGCAGACTCTTCTTGAAGGCAAACGCCTCTACGCCTTGCACTAGCTATCATGGTTTTATAATTGGCAATAGAAAATCTAGCACTTACACCGGACTGCTGATCAATAAACTTCGATTTTCGTGCAGACCTGCTGATTTGTTCAACAATTTCCTTCATGAATCTAGGAACAGCAACAGGAAAATTTTTGTCTTCCACGTTCCCTGATTCTTGCTCCATGATTTCAATCCCACCATCCCTATCAAGGGGGTAATGAGTTTGTATAAGGGAACCTATACGGTCTTTTAATTGTGGAATCACTTTACCACTGCGGTTGTAAGTGGAAGGATTTGCGGAAAAAAGAACAAAAATGTCGAGATCAAATTTTACGGGATAACCGCGGATTTGTACATCGCGCTCTTCTAGTATATTAAACAAACCAACCTGCACCAATTCGTCTAATTCTGGAATTTCGTTCATAGCAAAAATTCCACGATGCATTCTCGGGATAAGCCCAAAATGCAGTGCATCCTCGGTTGCCATGCTTACACCAGACACCAACTTACCTGGATCAATTTCACCAATAATATCAGCGAATTTTGTACCAGGGGCCAATCTTTCTGCGTAACGCTCTTCCCGCTTCCACCAGCCGATAGGGACTTGGTCATCAGTATGCTGGGCAAGAAAATTTTTGCCAGCGGTAGTGATTGGGTTGTATGGGTCTTCATGAACAGGGATGGAAGGGTGATCAATAAAAGGAATGAATTCGTCTAGAAGCTGGATCAAAGCGCGCATGAGCCTACTTTTCGCCTGCCCTTTTTCTCCTAGAAAAAGAATATCATGGCTTGCAAGAAGAGCAATTTGCAAAGAGGGCAAAACAGTGTTTTCGTAGCCAATGATCCCAGAAAACAAAGGCTGATTATTTTTAAGTGCCTTGAGAAGATTAGACCTTATTTCTTCCTTTACTGGCTTTGACTTCCAATCTGAAGCTTTAAGCTGTTTTAAATTGGAGGGAAGTTCTGAAATATTCATAAATGACCCGTAATTTTAGTGATTAAACCTATAACCCAACCTTATTGTAATTTAGAAATCAATTTTAAAACAAATATTCAAAAGAATTCTCGAAAATCGTTTGAATTCCTGTTCTTATATTGTCATTAGGAAAATTTTTAATTGTAGAAAACCATGTATCGAAACACTATCGAAATCGAATTAAAGAATATTGAACCACGACTCGTATTGGTTCCAAGAAAAGTCGTGGATAAGGTTGTTTTGCACCAACGCAAACTTCCAGCAATCCTAGGCTTGATATCAGGCCAGTTTTCTAGCATTGATTCTGTTTGGACAGATTTTGAAACCATCAATTCTTTATCCAAAGAACTTGAATTCGAATTGGAAATCGGGTCATTACCATTTGGCAAAATATTACTCCTTGCAAAAGTTGAAGGAGAAATGCCAGGGAAGTTCAATATCGAGGAACGCAACACCCTGTATTGGCGAAGACTGTTTCACGCAGGGGTCAAATTAAAATTCATCGAACTCAAAGAAAATGGATTTCTATCTGACGACGTAGTTGAAAAAAAAATCAAGACTATAGGTCGAACCATTTTTTCTGAAGCTTTAATGGTGCTAGAACAAGAACACAAGATTTTTCTTGAACAGGATATAGTAGATAAATATATTTCGTTCGCAGCATCATTTGCAGAACTCTATCGCTTTTCAGAAAACTTGCTAGCGAACTATTTCCCGTCCATCAAAGACTATGAATCGTTGCTTTCAATAATTAGAAATGATGTTGCAGAAGACGTTATTTTTCAAGAAACACGAATACCGGGGACCCAAAACCCCCACCCTACTCCGGAAACTCATGCTGAAGAATCCAGCGAATACTTTAAAAGGCTGTCTGAACAAGCAGAGAAAGAATCTTCCCTAAACAATGCCACGGTATCTGCAATATTATGGACGCAAGCAAATCGTGTCGCCCCTGCGGAATTATCTCCGAATACCATCGAAAAAGCACACAAAGAAATCCGCAAACTGGTCAAAAGGCTTCAAGCAGCTCTAAATTTCAACTCAAGTGATTTCCAAAAATGGGAATCAGCGCTTCTTCCCCTGTTAGATAAAGCTGATCAGGGTTCTTCCCCTGTTGAAGCGCGGTTGCTGACCGAGCTACAAAGTGCATGCGAAGATTACGAGCAGGAAATATATCGGATCGATGTTTTTAGCTGGGCGATATCGTTCGGAAAAAAACCGATGAAACGGCCGCTCCGTTTTCAAAGACTAATAAAAATCCACCAAAGGCTTAGAGAAGCCAGTTTGAATGCAATCACAACCCGACTTGCATTCGCAGACCGCAAAAAACTTGAAACGCTTCTTCAATTGGTATGGAAACAAAACGAGAAACTGCTTCGAGACGAAATCCGACCAATTATTGAAAATAATTTGCAATCTGTTGGGTTGAAAGGTGAAGGAGCCTTTGGCGAAATCGCTCGAAGAAGGTTAGTTGAAGAATTCCTCGACCGTATTATCGAACAGGGATATCTCAATTACTCCGAGCTTCGCGATATGATTTCCAGAAATCACCTTAAGCTTGAAGATATCAGAGATGCTGCATCATTCTTCAAGGGTGATGCGCTTCTATCCTTGGATGAAAATCTTTCTTTGCAGTTAGACGGCGTGTATAGACGAAGCGATTTCTATCTTCGCTGGCTCGAAAAATCCACCGCTTTAAACTTCGGCACCGCAACGGGAAGAACCCTAACTAAATTCCTTACGCTTCCCTTTGGTGGCTCTTTTTTACTAATCGAATCTGCAGATTTAATTTGTGATAAAATTACAGGCGATCGTATTCCTGATTTAATTAGAACTCTAACCTTTATAACTCTTGGGGTATTCTTTTTTTGCGTCATCAACAATCATTCGTTCAGAACTTTGGTGCTTGATTGCCTTATAATTTTCTGGAAAACAGCCAAGTTTATCTTTTACAAAATTCCTTCAACCCTTCTTACATGGAATCCTTTCTTATTAATCTGGAAAAGTCTGCCAGTACAAATAATTTATTCTCTGATACTCAAACCGCTTTTATTCACGGAAGCCATCGCCCTCTGGTTGCCTAAATCCTACCCATACCATGTAGGCGAAATTGTTCTATTCATCGGGTTCACCTTACTACTTAACTCAAGGCCTGGACGATTACTTTCTGAATTTGCAATTTCTAACATGCTGACTTTAGGCAAGCTTATCCAAGATGGATTGATTTCTATCCTCTTCACCATCATGGTCCAAAGTTTCAAGAAAACCATCGAGGGTCTTGAGTTTGTCCTGCAATGGGTCAACGATTGGCTAAGGCTAAGGGGGCGTGCCAAACCATGGCAGACGGCACTACGAGGGGTTTTAGGATTACTCTGGTCGCCTATAGCATTTTTCCTGCGTTTTTATACCGTCGTTTTAATTGAACCAGGAATCAACCCGATCAAATTCCCTATTTCTTCGGTTGCTGCAAAATTCACTTACCCCATCATCATCCCGCTCACTCCAGAAATCGTCCACCTCTTTTCGCCATTCATTGGCGATGTACTTTCAAATTTATTCTTCGGCACAACCATATGGCTCACACCCAATTTATTCGGGTTTCTTTTCTGGGAAACCAAAGAAAACTGGGGGCTTTACCGAGCCAATAGGCCCCAATCACTTCGCCCGATGGCAATAGGAACGCATGGTGAAACCATTCCCCAGCTTCTAAAATTAGGTTTTCACTCCGGAACCATCCCCAAGCTTTTCATGAAACTAAGGAAAGCAGAACAAGATGCAGTGACAAGAAGCGATTGGCGCAAAGCAAGAACGCTAAGGCTTGATTTACAAACCATCAAAGAAAGACTAGCGCGCTTTATTGAACGGGATCTTCTTATTCCAATGCAACAAAACAACAAATCTTTTGTTAGGCCACTGCGAGTTTCAGAAATATCGCTTGGGATTAATCGCATCGAAGCAGAAATGACGGGCATGGATGATAACGGTTACGCTTCCTTCAGAATATCTCTGGAATTAATCGATGGAATGCTCATGGGAAGTGTATCCAAACCGGGTGGAACCCTAGCATTGAACGAACAGCAGAACAGGTGCCTAAGTTTGGGAATTGCAGGATTGTACAAGTTTGCTGGAATTGAAATTTCCAAAGAACAGGTTAGCAGTAACCTACCAAGCTGGGTCACAGATTGGAAAATATATGAAGGAAATCTTGTACTCTTTTCAGAAAAACAAAGCACTATCCTTGTGCCTATTAATAATGGTGAGACTCAACCAAAACTCCAAATTAATCCGGCGGAAAACTCCTGCAACCTTGAAACTCTTGATTTCGAAAGGCTTTTATTTAGCAGACAACCATTAACTTGGCAAGATTGGTCGGAAGGCTGGGATCGATCTGCAAACAACCTGTATGTTTGGCCTCTTTATTATGCAGGCGTTGAACCCGATATTGTGGGTAACGCTCCAAACAGAATTCCATTTGACACAATCAAACGATGGCAGGAAACCCCAGAAATATCAGAAGAACTAAACCAAGGGTACAAGTCTATTTAAGGAACTATTTTGCTGCCTGCCATTCAAGCCCAAGGGTAGTAAATTTCTCACGCTTAGCTAGCACTTCCCAAGGGCTGCCTGCAGCACTTTTCACCAATGATTCCATGGTTTTGGTAGATTCTTTTGCAAGTTTTTTACCTGCACTATCACCCTGCAGCTTTGCTGTTGCAGCTAATTTCCACCCGCCATGAATCTTAGGATCCATTGCTGGGAGTTCTTTACGCATTTGTCCAAGCATTGATTGGTATTCATAGAGATAGGCGATTTGGGCTTCTAATCGTGCTCGTATAAAATCATAATTTGCCTGCCAACGCTTGCTTTCAGCGTCTTTCATTTCTTCATTTTTCTTTAAGTCGTCAAGAGCTTCCTGTAAGTTTACGAACATACGAGCAACATCTTTCTCGTCATTTTCAATGCCCGTCTTAAAGGAAAGTTCATTGGCTGGTGCCCGGTAACCATCTTTGAGAACATTTAAGTTCACTTTGGCGATTTTTCGTTTTTCATCCACTTCCGTTTTAATATCAGCGGGAGCAGGCAAAGAGGAAATAACCCAAAGTTCAACCCGAGCTTTTTTAACATTTTTTTGCAAGTCCGTTTCAGGACCATCAACTTTTGCATATTCCTTAATAATCTGATCCGCAATCGGGGGTAGATATTCCAAACGAATTGAATTATCTATTTCTGAAGCTTTTACTGGGGGTGTCCCAATTTCTTCGAGCACAGATTTAACAAGTGCAAGACCCTCCTTATTAACAGGCTTTAATCCCGTAATTGCAAGCTTGGGGGGCATTGGTTCTGCAGGATCAAACTCTGCGCCATTATCTTTAAACGCACCATACATTTTAGGAGTTTGCTTGAATTTCTGTTCCACTGCAAGCACTTCAACATTTTTCACAGTGGCCTCAAAAAGTTTATCAATCGGAATATTATCGCCATGCTTTTGTATCTGCCCCTGAACACCTTTTTGCAAAGCATCAACAAAACCATCCAAAAACACCCCCAATGGCTCGCCATCTGTTTCCATCGAACGCTGTTCGGCAGAACAAGCAGTAATAACTTGAAGACCTGCAGGAACAACCTTGATGATTTCCTCCATTTTGGCGCTCATTGGTTGGCCGCCTGGTCGTTCAACACCAATGGTTGGGCTAAATCTGCAAACATCTAGAACCAAAATCTTCTGATGCGCAACACAACTATCAAGTTCTTTATAAAGCCATGCCAGGGGAATGAGGCTGGCGGGATCGGTAAGGTCACCTTCAATAGGTGCAAGGTAAACCTGGCCATCATTCTCAATAGCATGCCCCACAAACACCAACATCAGATGGTCCTGTTTTCGGGATGATTTTAAAAAGTCCGTGATTGTACTTTCAACCACAGATTTCGTAGGTGGAGCAGGATTATCTTTGGCAGCATCACTGAGGTGCATAATTTGGTTTTGCGGTACCCTCATTTGGTTTGTTAGATATTTAGTGATAGCTGGAATATTTTTCATACCTTGCACCATCAAACCATACTGGGTTGGATTGGCATAAAGATAATTATGAATGCTTACAACCAAGGCCCTTCTGGGGAAGGGTGCATTTGAACCGCCAGCAGCGGGATTATTCTTTCTGTTTTTTCCCGCAGCTTTACCGTTTTCTCCATCTTTAGCGGGGTCATTTTTATCACCGCCTTTAGATTTTCCGTCTCCATTAACGGCGGCCATTTCTCCGTCTTTATCTTTTAATTTATCCTTGAGATACGGCAATGCCATCACCAAAACAACGCCTAGAATTCCCATAAACAACATGACAACTACGGGAATAATCCAGTTTACTTTCTTTTTTCGATACTTCGATGAATACGAAGGATTGTAATTTACATCGGTTAATCCAAATTGATTGGTAACCGATTTGGCGCCCGCATGGCTCGTAGGTATTGGCGGAACCGCGGGCAAAGGTGGAACGCCATTACGACCTGCACCGGAAGGTGTTTGGGGAACATTACCCGCAGATTGAGGACCTTGCTGGGTTGGATTTGCTTTTGCACCGGATTGAGGTTGCGGAATATTAGGCTTTATTTGCATAGCCATGTTGCAAAATTTACAGCGAATAACTTGGTTGACCCACTGGGTCGGAACCTTAAGAACTTTTTTACACCCAGGGCATGTGGCATTAATAGCGGTAGACATTTTTAAACCTTTAAAAACAGGAAATCATTTCCTGATATCAAGAGCAAAAGCTATTCTTATCATAACCTCTACCATTAAGGCGGTGAACGATAAACTTATGTTTCAAGATTTTTATTATTATTAGCAAAGCACAAAAAGAGGCGGATTATTCAAGAACTAAAGTATCTGCATTAAAAACGGGGCCATCAACGCAGATTCTTTTATAGTCCCAACCACCTTCTGCCTTTACTTTTACAACGCAACTAAAACAAATACCCAAGCCACAGGCCATGGGCGATTCAAGCGAAACATGACATGGTGTATTATCTTCCAAAGCAAGTTTGCAAAGCGCATGCAGCATAGGTTCAGGGCCACACCCATACCAATGCTCTGCTTTGGGCAATGTTTTAAGTAATTCTGTTACTCTGCCATGAAAACCTTGAGATCCATCATCGGTTGCGCAAAGCAAATTCAAGCCAATACTTTCAAAATGGTCAACACCTGCAAGAAAAGGCGCAGAGCGGACCCCATAAATCATGGTGACCTTGTTCAACGATTTTTTAAGTGCATCTCCGCCATAGGCTTTGATACCCAGTAATTGTTTTCCAAAGGCCAGAAAAGGCGTTTGCCCAATGCCACCTGCAATAAAAGCAACATGATCTTTGTCTGGAAAAATCGGAAAAGGCTTGCCTAGGGGGCCCCAGGTTTCAATGGATTGGCCTGGAACAACAGCAGGCAGAAGAGAAGTCATTTTCCCAAGTTCAAGGTAAACGATTTCAATTCCTGTGGGCTTGCCTTGATCATCAAGAGTCGTGTCGTAGAGTGCGAAAGGCCTACCTAAAAGAGGATCATTCCCGCCAGGAAGTTTGATCATCACAAATTGCCCTGGTCTGATAATCGCAGCAATTTTAGGGCAATGCAGCTTTATCAGATGGGTTTTGCTTGCAATCGTGTAATGATCAACAACTTTAGCATTTTCTTGAAACATGGAATCATTCCTGCACAATAGCTTGTTCTGCAATTTTAATTAGCGAGCTCAATTCCCAAGTTTTCAATTTGCGGGCCTTTCCTTTAGGCAATCTATCTAGCCTTATAGAGCCAATAGATACCCGTTTCAGCCTGATAACTTTATGGCCCAACTTGGCAAGCATTCTTCTGATCTCGCGATTCTTTCCTTCGCAAAGCGTGATTTCAAGCCAAGAGCTTTCGCCCTGCCTTTTCAAAATACGAACCTTTTTCGCCTTGAGTTTTCCCTCGCTTGACCAAATCCCTTTTACTAACTGTTGCATATCTTCATTTTTAGGAAGGCCCGCAACCTGTGCATGATAGGTCTTCTCGACCCCAAATTTAGGGTGCATTAGCTTCTGAGCAAATTCCCCATCATTCGTAAGAAGAAGTAAACCTTCGCTATCTTCATCGAGCCTGCCCACCGTGAAAATTCTTTCACTTACATGGGGCAGAAGATCTTTAGCCAAGGGCCTTCGGGCAGGATCATGATTGGTACAAAGATAACCCTGTGGCTTGTTAAGGAGCCAATATACATGTTGCTCGGAGTTAAGATCTTGCCCGTCCACGGTAACCACTTCGCCTGGGCGAACACGGGCACTAAGATCGCGCACGACAACGCCACCAATTTTAACCTTACCGCGTTGGATAAGAATTTCACAATGCCTACGAGAATCAACACCTGCATGGGCAAGGTATTGGTTTAATCTTTTGGCTTTTTCAACTGGTTCTGCTGGTTCTTTCATCTTATTTTCCACTTTTCAAACTATTAAAAATTTTGATCAAACACCAAGCTGAGTCTTGAGTGCAACAAGTTCTTCTCGAAGGCTTTTGACTTCTTCTTGCAAACCGGAAACCAACTCACGCAATTCTGCTGCGTCACTGCTTCTCCTAGTTGTTGCAGAAGGTTCATCATCAGCAATAACCTGAATTGCAGTACTTCTAATTCTAGCTATTTCATCGGAAGAATGAAACCCATGGGTAACTCTTGCCCCACGAACGCCCTTAGAATCGACCCAAAAAATCAGTTTTCGTGCTGCAAGTGAATCCAATGCTTCGCGTAAATCCTCAAGAGAGTCGAAAGTTTCCATTCTGCCTGCCCTAGTGCGAAGCAAGCCTTCCGTTTGCGGTCCTCGCAACAAAAGCTCACCTAGAACGGACATATCGCGCTTACTTAGGTTCCATTTTGAATACAATTCATGCTGCCAGCGCTCGACCCGGCCACCGCGCACCATCGAAATCAAACCCTTGGAAATACAATTGCGAATCCCAGATTCAACCTGATAATCCTGCAAATTCATAATAGGATCACGGTTGGATTTTTGATTAGCTGCGTTAACCAATGCATTTAACGAAAGAGGATAAGCCTCGGGAGTTGTTTTGGCTTTTTCAATTAAAACGCCTAGAATTCTACGTTCTAGGATATCCAAGGCCGGCCATACTAGCTCCGCAACCGGCTCTTTTTCCATGCTGTTTTCTTGATTTTCCACAACAATACCCTTATAAGTTAGTTTCCTGACACTTTTGAAAGTATATTCAAGACTGGGCAGTTGAAGCCATGCTAATTGCATTTATGCACAAAAAGTAAGATACCCATGGCCCGTAAGCTTCCATAAAACTAAAAAAGACTGCCATACAACCCTAAAAGCTGGAGTTTTAAATGGATCTTCATGATTTGATTGTAGAGTTACGAGAAGTAAATAAATCTAAAATTGTACTGCTTGTTGCAGATGGTTTAGGCGGATTGCCCATGACTCCGGGTGGAAAAACCGAGCTGGAATCTGCAAGTACCCCTCATCTGGATACACTGGCACGAGAAGGCATTTGCGGCATGAGTATCCCGGTATTGCCTGGAATCACTCCTGGAAGCGGCCCCGGGCATCTAGGATTGTTTGGCTATGACCCCCTTAAATATCGCATCGGACGCGGAATTCTTGAGGCTTTGGGCATTAATTTCGAAGTTGGCAAAAACGATGTAGCAATTCGTGGAAACTTTTGCACTGTAGATGCCGAAGGCAAAATATCGGATCGCAGAGCAGGTAGACCCACCACCGAACAATGCGTTGCAATGTGCAAAAAGCTAAAGCAGATCAAAATCCCAGGTGTCGAGATTTTTGTTGAGCCAGTCCGTGAACACCGCTTTGTTGTCGTTTTTCGTGCTCCTGGATTGGGTGACCGAGTCAACGATACCGATCCACAACAAGTTGGATTAAAGCCTTTAGTAGCCAAGGGAGAAGACGCTGAATCGCAAAAAGCTGCCGAAATAACCAATAAGTTTGCTCACGAAGCAAGCTTGGTACTGGCTCAAGATTCTCCAACAAACATGATCACCCTTCGTGGTTTTGCGACATTCCCAAAAATAGCAACCATGGAACAAGTTTACGGACTTAAATCTGCTGCCATCGCTGTTTACCCCATGTATAAGGGCTTGGCCCGCCTTGTAGGCATGGACATCTTAAACGCTGGAAGTTCTCTTGCGGATCAAGTTGAAACCCTCAAGAAATCTTGGAATGATTACGAATTCTTCTTCCTGCATTACAAGTACACCGATAGCACCGGGGAGGATGGGAATTTTCAAGCCAAGGTAGAAATGATTGAGAAGTTAGATGCAGCGATTCCCGGAATCAAAGCGTTAAAACCCGATGTCTTTATCGTTACGGGTGATCACAGTACGCCAAGCAAACTCAAGAGCCATAGCTGGCATTCAGTGCCAACCTTGATATCGTCTCCAACCTGCAGGACCGATGGCGTGACAGAATTTGGCGAATCGTATTGCCTGCAAGGGGGCTTGGGGCATTTTGAAGCCAAATATCTGATGAGCCTTGCGATGGCTCATGCGGGCAAGCTTGGGAAATATGGTGCGTAAAAAGGATCGCAGTAAACTTAAAAACATATCGCCTTTGCATTTAACTTGCTGGGCGATATGTTTTTGTTTTTAGAGAACCCATTAAAGATCGTCGTCATTAATCTTAGGCAGAGGCCTATGAGGTTGCTTTTTGTTAACCCTTTCGGCTTTCAAGCGCAAAAATGCCTGAATAAAAGCTGTAATCGCACCATCAAGAACCTCAAAAACTTGCGCAGTATGATGCTCGGTTCGAACATCTTTTGCAAGCGTGTAAGGCTGCAATACATAATTGCGAATCTGATAGCCCCAAGCCACCTCACCCTTTTCATCGTAAAGCTTTTCAACCTCTGCTTTTCTTTTTTGCTCTTCAATCCGATAAAGCTTGGCCTTCAGAAGTTTCATAGCAAGATCATCATTTTTATGCTGACTTCTTTCGCTACGACTTTCCGCAGCAATCCCCGTAGGCAAGTGAATATAACGAACGCCACTTTCCGTTTTATTCTGATGTTGCCCACCAGGACCGCCACTTCGAAAAGTCTGCCTTTCCAAATCGTCCGAATGAATTTCAATGTGAATATTCCCATCGATCTCTGGCATGACATCGACCGCTGCAAATGAAGTGTGCCTCTTGGCATTGGAATCAAACGGGCTGATCCGAACTAGGCGATGCACACCTGCTTCACTTTGAAGATTGCCGTAGGCAAAATCTCCTAAAATATGAAGTGTTGCATTTCTAATACCTGCCTCTTCGTTTCGAAGCTCATCAACGATTTCAGTTTTATAGCCATTTCTTTCGGCCCAGCGGGAATACATGCGAAGCAACATTTGCGCCCAATCACAAGCCTCAGTCCCGCCACCGCCCGCCTGAATTCGAAGGTATGCATTGCTGGCATCTTGCGGCCCATTTAGCATGGAGCGCAGTTCAAATTCTGCAAGATTAGTGTCAGCTTTATCTAACTCCGCAGCGAGATCGACCTCCAATGAGACTTCTTCTGCGCAAAGCTCTGCAAGTGCTCCAATATCTAAATTAGCGACCTCGATTTCCTCATACGGTTTTAATAGGCCGTTGAGAGGTTTTAATGCATTAATTGTTTGTTGGGCTTTCTCCTGATTGTTCCAAAAATCAGGCGTGCCCATCAGGTCTGTTAATGTTTGCCTTTGTGTTTTTTTTCCAGCAATGTCAAAGAGAGTCCCGTAGCTGGGTCAACCTGATGGTCAGATTTTCTACGCGTCTTTTCAATTCACTATTCATGCTGAGATCCTTCAATAATTACAGAAATATATTTCCCTGAATAAAAAGCAAAATGAATCTGCCTTCTGTTCTCATAATATCATATTATTAGGATTCACTACTAGTTCCTCACCTAAAGGGTAACGACAATGGAATTTCAAGGAAAAACAATTTTGGTAACTGGCGGCGGCAGCGGCATCGGTCTAGCTTCTGCTCAGGCATTTCACAATCTTGGTGCCAAGGTTGCCATTTGTGGACGGAATAAAACCAAACTTGATAAAGCCTCCGCACTTATTTCAAAATCCAAGGAAAGAGTTCTGTCTTTGGTCTGTGATGCTGGCCAACCAAAAGAAGTTGAAAACACGATCAGTTCAACAATTAAAACATTCGGCCCCATCGATATTCTGGTGCATTGTGTCGGCATGAATGTCAAAGAAAGATCTTTTCAGGAACTTAATCCAGAAAGCTGGCGGTCGTTGGTGGAAGGGAATCTAGACAGCGCTTATTATGTGTTTCATGAAGTTTTAAAAGGAATGAGGCCGAGAAAAAATGGGTTGGTAATTGTTGTAAATTCCATCTCTGGATTGCGGGGAAACCCCTTGGGCGGCCCTGGTTATGTTGCAGGGAAGTTCGGGCTTAATGGTTTGGTAGTTGCAACTGCTGCGGAAGAATCCAAAAACAATATCCGATTCTGCAGTATTTTCCCCGGAGAAGTAAACACGCCTATTCTTGAAGCTAGACCCAATCCCGTTTCTGAAGAACATAAAAAATCTATTTTGCAGCCTGAAGATGTTGCTCAAAGTGTTTTATTTGTAGCTAGATTGCCTGAGCATGTGGTTATCCCCGAGCTTATCATTATTCCTTCAAAAGCTACTTATATCTAATGCCAAATAGCAATTTAGGTTTCGAGGACATCAATAATGATGGCAGAGGTGTTGTCTGTTGATCCGTTTTTCAAAGCAATCTGACAAAGTTTAAGGGAAAGACCTTCCAAAGGTTCTGTAGCAAGATAATTTTGAAGGTCAGCCGAGTTTATACTGCCTGACAAACCATCCGAACAAATCAAGTATCTTTGCCCGGGACGTAAATGATGGATAAAGACATCCGGGCCGCCCGTAAGATCTTTTGAACCTAGATATTTATAAATCCGATTTCGAAATGGGTGGGTAGCAACTTGCGCAAGTGTGATTGAACCCGCAATATAAAGCGCATGAGCAAAGGAATGATCCGCTGTTATCAATGACAATTTCTGATCTTCCAGCACATAGCACCTGCTATCACCTAGATTAGAAATCAATACATTTGGGCTATTCTCACGATAAAACAACCCTACCATGGTCGTGCCCATGTTCAAAAATTTCGGATTGGCTCGAGAAAGGTTCAATAAGGATTGGTTGGCAGAAATATATCCTTGGTGAATAAGTGCAGTATCTCCACCTTCTGAACCGTCTAAAAAGGGTCCTTGGTCAAAAACCTCTTGCTCGATGCTTTTGATGGATTCAGTACTTGCCACTTCGCCTGAAGCATGACCGCCCATACCATCTGCAACCAATGCTAAAAACAAACCATCAGCCTTAGTGCATTTTATTGCGTCTTCATTATTTGAACGAAGCCCCTGAAGTGATTCAGAAGACACTTTAAACTCAATTGGCATCTGCAAGAATATTCCTGAAAAAATCAATATCTCAGAGTACTGTCATTATCATAATTTTCGGCCCTCTGCCACAAACAATTATTAATTCTGGAGATTGATTTATAAAATGCATTTTAATAAAGAAATGATCAATTTATTGCTCGAAGCACTAATTGCACTTGCTAAGATATAATAATGAATATGTAAGGAGAAATATTATGCCTGTCGAAATGGGTCTTAGAAGAATTATCATTAGCGAAATTCATGAACAACAAGTCATCGTTTTAAAAGAACTGGAAGGCGACAGAAGTTTTTCAATTCAAATTGGAATTTTTGAAGCCACTAGCATTGATCGCAAAATTAAAAAGATTCCCTCCCCCAGACCCCTAACCCATGATTTATTATGCCAAACGATAACAAGCCTAGGGGGCGAACTTCAAGAAATTCAAATTAATGAACTCAAAGACAAAACCTACTTCGCAACACTTAAAATTAGGCAGGATGGGAAGTTTGTGAAAATCGACTGCAGGCCTAGTGATGCCATCGCCTTGGCGGTCACCATGAGTGTTCCTATTTTTGTTTATGAAGAGGTTTTAGATCAAATCAGCGAAGATATTTGATATCTTTGCCTTTTTTTAACCAATTCCACAATTCTATTGACCAAAAGTTAAGCTTATCCATTCTTCATCCGATTAAAATGGACTAGATAGAATCGTTAAAAAGCTTTATACGATCATTCCTTGAAGCAGCTGAACTTTAACTTTTGCAAAGTTTAGGCTTTTCCTTTCTGCTTCATTATTTAGAGTTTTGGTTTTTGGGGGATATCTCAATGCCTGTTTCTTCGACCGCAAGAATTCATCCAAGTGCAATTATCTCTTCCGACGCTGACATAGGCGAAAATGTAGAAATTGGCGCACTCGCCCTTATTGATGGCCCGGTAAAAATTGGCCACAACTCCGTCATCAAACCAGGTGCAAAGTTATTTGGTAACCTTTCCCTTGGCTCCAAAAACATCGTTTACAGTGGTGCTATTCTTGGCGAAGCTCCTCAACATATGAAATATGATGGCGAACCCACCAAAACCATCATTGGCAACAACAACATTATCCGTGAAGGCGTTACTGTTCATCGGGGAACAACCTCCTCCAACGAAACAGTCATTGGAAACGGAAACTTCTTGATGGCAAACAGCCATGTCGCGCACGATTGCAGGGTAGGCAACGGCTGTATTCTTGCAAATGGGGCACTCATGGGAGGGCATTGCGTGATGGAAGATGGCGCTTTCTTATCAGGAAATAGCGCTGTTCATCAATTTGCCAAGGTTGGAAGGCTAGCACTTTTAAGCGGCGTTTCTGCCACGACTAAAGACATTCCACCTTTTATCATTGTACAGCGAATTAATGTGGTATCAGGCGTCAATGTTATAGGAATGCGTAGAGCTGGTATTTCTCATACGAACATTGATGGAATACGAAAAGCATTTCAAATTATTTACCGCGAAGGCTTAATCTTGCCCCAGTCGCTAATTAAAGTTGAAAAAGAATTAAGCCACATCCCTGAGGTCGCAGAATTCATCGCATTCATTCGCACTGCAACCAGGGGCATCAGTCTTGAAACCAACAGGCAAGAAGCAGCATAGTAACTAGCTTTTTGCTTCGAGTTCCTTTACAAGTTGAGCCAGTAATTCTGGCTTATCTTGTTCTACTAGGTGCTTGATTCTAGCCTCGGGAACTTCTAGCTTTTTCATAGTTTCAACTATGGTGCTCCAAACTTTTTCTCTTTTCTTTCCGCTGCTTAGATATAACTCTCCCACGAGTTCTGCCAATCGCTCATGGGCAATAGGGTTTTGGTTATCGTAAAATCGTTTGATGACTTTTTGCTGGTAGGGGCTGAAATCGCGTGCCACTTTAACTACTCCCTTACATAATTTCCTAATTCAAGTATTCCTTCCTGAACTTTTCTTCTTTTGATTATATACCACAGAATTGCTTCTACGATAAATTTGATTTTCCAGTTTTTCTATAAAATCGTATACTTCGCTTTGTTTCTAAAGATGTTGGTAACGGAGTTTTTACATTGCGTGCCGTAATTCAACGCGTATCGATGGCCAAAGTCACGGTGGAAAGCCAGATTTTAGGCGAAATCCAAAAGGGACTACTCATCCTTTTAGGAATAACCAATGGTGACAACGAAGAAAAAGCTGATTGGCTCGCTGAAAAAGCAGCTAGCTTAAGAATATTCCCCGATTCAAACGGAAAAATGAACCTCGATCTGGTTGAATCGGGCGGTGCAATCTTGGTTATCAGTCAATTTACACTTTATGGGGATTGTTCGAAGGGCCGGCGGCCTAGTTTTATAACCGCAGCAAGGCCTGAAATTGCTGAACCGTTGTACGAACATTTTATCCGAAAATTAAGATTACTGGGAATTACTACCCATACTGGAAAATTTGGCGTTGATATGAAAGTTGAACTGGTTAATGATGGGCCTGTAACCTTAATAGCTGATGCCTAAAGTGTAAAAAAACGGAGTAACAAAATGTCTAACGGTATGTTTCGGCGTAAATCTCTTCAAAAAGTGATGGCAGATTCTGAAAGCGGGCACAGTCTTAAGCGCGTGCTCGGCCCTTGGGCATTAACTGCTCTTGGTATCGGCGCAATCATAGGTACCGGAATTTTTGTTTTAGTGGGTAAAGCTGCCCGCGATGTTACTGGCCCTGCACTTATGCTTTCTTTTGTATTTGCAGGCCTTGCATGTATTTTTTCAGCACTTTGCTACGCGGAATTTGCATCCATGGCCCCTGTTGCTGGCAGTGCTTACACCTACGCATACCTTACCCTGGGCGAACTGATGGCTTGGATCATTGGGTGGGATCTCGTTCTCGAATATGCGGTCGCAAGTTGCACCGTCGCACACGGTTGGTCTAAATACTTCCAAGATATACTGAAACAATTCGAGTTTCATATACCGACATCTCTTACAAACGCACCTTTTGACATCGCCAAAGGTGGCGAAATAGTTTCAACGGGTTCTATCCTCGATCTGCCTGCGGTGGCTATTTCTCTTATCATCACTTTCATTTTGGTGCGAGGCATCCGAGAAAGCGCTTTCATCAACGGCATAATGGTTGTTGTCAAACTTGCTGTTGTTTTCTTTGTCATTATTGCAGGCATTCCTCACATCGTCACTTCCAACTGGACGGACAACTTCGCACCATTCGGGTATGGCGGCTTAAGCTTTTTTGGGACTTTGGTCTGGGGAGATATCAACCCTGCCACTAATGCTCCGTCTGGGGTTTTAGCAGGTGCAGCGCTTATTTTCTTTGCCTACCTTGGTTTTGATGCAGTTTCCACAAACGCAGAGGAAGCTAAAAACCCTAAGCGTGATATGCCCTTTGCTATCATTGGCTCTCTTTTGATTTGCACGGTTCTTTACATTGCAGTGGCTGCGGTTTTAACCGGCATGGTTAATTACAAAGACATTCCAAAAGAAGCCCCAGTTGCTAACGTTTTTGCGCAAGTTGGTATGCCCTGGGCCAGATTACTGGTTTCTATTGGCGCGTTAACAGGCATTACCTCTGTTCTTTTAGTAATGATGTGCGGGCAACCTAGGATTTTTCTGGCGATGGCTCGTGATGGACTTCTTCCTGAAAAGTTTTTCGCCAGTGTTCACCCTGTTTATCAAACACCATGGCTTGCCACCGTGCTAACCGGACTCATTGTGGCATTAGGTGGCAGCTTGCTGCCGCTTGATGTTCTTGCGGAATTAACCAACATTGGAACATTGTTTGCCTTTGTGGTGGTTTGTGCTGCAGTACTTATTTTAAGGTTCAAAGATCCGAATGCGCCCCGCGCTTTTAAAGCGCCTCTTGGACTGTTTTGCCCCATTGGCGGTATTGTTTTATGTTTGGTACTCATGTTCTCTCTAGGTTGGGAAAACTGGGTTAGGCTATTCATCTGGCTTGGAATCGGACTAGCTATTTATTTTGTTTATGGCTTCCACCACAGCAAACTTCGGATCGAAGATAACAACCTTGCCAAAAAGATTTAAGCATGGACAACAAACAATTTCAACAACGGCTAGGACTTTTCGATTCTACAATGCTTGTTGCAGGGACGATGATTGGCTCCGGCATTTTCATTGTTTCCGCAGATATAATCCGTGATGTAGGTTCCCCTGGAAGCCTTTTGCTGATTTGGATTTTAACGGGCTTCATGACAATTCTAGGTGCACTCAGCTACGCTGAACTCGCAGCGATGATGCCTCGCGCAGGTGGGCAGTATATCTATCTTAAAGAAGCATTTGGCCCGCTGTGGGGATTCCTTTATGGCTGGAGTTTGTTCCTCGTTATTCAAACAGGATCCATTGCAGCAGTTGCAGTTGCATTTTCAAAATTTCTCGGAGTCATTGCACCAACCCTAGGCACTGGTGAAGAAGCGAAAATCATCAATTGGAGTGGCTTAAACCTAGTAATCTCACTTCCTCTGCCCTGGCTTAAAGAGCCTTTGATTATTTTCAAACGCACAGAATTCGCAATCACTTCAGGCCAAATGGTTGCGGTTGCAATTATTGCTTTCCTCACCCTGCTTAATTGCAGAGGCGTTAAAGAAGGCAAATGGATTCAAAACCTTTTCACCGTAATCAAAACTTTAAGCCTTATCATTCTCATCATTCTTGGGTTTAGCATTGGTGCGAACAGAGAGGTTATTAACCTTAACTTTGCAGACCTATGGGCTGGCTCTTTCTCCACCGACCGATTTCATTCCATCTCAGAACTTGTCGGGGGATCACCTTGGCTTGTTGCTTTTATGGTTGCTGGCGGAGCTATGGTAGGGTCTTTATTTAGTGCTGATGCTTGGAATAATGTAACCTTTACTGCGGGCGAAATACGTAATCCCAGCCGTAATCTACCACTAAGTTTGATTTTCGGGACCGGATCCGTCATCCTTCTTTATCTTTTGGTTAATCTTGCATACCTTTGCGTTTTACAGGCAAACGGCAACCCGCTGGTCAGCAC
Source organism: Gemmataceae bacterium (assembly GCA_044337875.1). Lineage (GTDB taxonomy): Bacteria > Planctomycetota > Planctomycetia > Gemmatales > Gemmataceae > UBA969. The sequence continues at coordinate 714,951 of JBIIMS010000001.1, read as the reverse complement.
TCAACTTAAAGCTGAAATCGAAGAAGGACTTGCGATCAGAAAAGAATACGCTGCAGAAGCAAATTATCTTGCGGCAACTGCAAACCGCCTTGAAAGCGAATCCATTTTTCTAAAAGCAAGAGTTGCATTACTTGATAAAGATGGCCAAACAACCAATGGAAAAAGACTGATCCAAGATGCGGAATCCAAACTTGCAGAAGCCTCTACCTTTAAAATTAAAGCTGACATTGCCAAGGATGCAAGCAATTCTGCAAGTGAAGAAACTAATCGAAGGCTTAATGAACGAATCGTTAGAAGCACGCCCGAACTTGGGATTTCCCATGCACGGGATGACCGGGTTGGAACTGCTGTTCTACAAATGATTTTTCCTAAATACGGCATGATTGCAATGGCAATTGCCATCATGATTTCCACTTTTGGATGTGTGAACGGCATGATTTTAATGGGGTCAAGATTATATTATGCCATGGCTCACGATGGGCTTTTTTTTAAAGCTGCAGGCGAATTAAACACTAGAGGCGTGCCCGCATATGGCTTAATACTTCAGGGCGCATGGTCTATTCTTTTAGTTTTCTCGGGGACATACATCGAACTGCTGGACTATGTTATTTTTGCTGCCCTGCTATTTTATGCCCTTACGGTTTCCGGTTTATTCGTTTTGCGCAGAACAAAACCTGATGAAATTCGCCCATATAAAGCTTGGGGCTATCCATTCCTACCCTTTCTTTATATTTTGCTCTGTACCATTGTAATGATTGATTTGTTAATCGTAAGGCCGGAATATACTTGGCCTGGTTTGATTATTGTAGCCTCTGGGATTCCTGTTTTTTACTTTTGGCGCAAAAGGAATCCTCATAACATTTGAGTAATTATGCAAATTCAAGAAATTAAATTCAGTCTGCTTAGCATTCCCACCAACCCAACAAGATCTTCTGCCACCGAAATCGCTGCTGGGAGAAGTGATAAAATCACAACGCTTGTTGTTCGGATTAAAACTAAATCGGGCATCGAAGGCATTGGATTTGCTTATTCTCTGCAGGGCGGCGGCAAAGCCATGCTTGCATTGGGCCAGGAAGATTTAGCCCCAATTTTAATTAATGAAAACGCATTAGATAACGAAAAACTAGCGGCCAAAGTTTATTGGCGCACCCAAACAATTGGCAGAACCGGACTGGTTCAACAAGTTTATTCTGCAATCGATATCGCCCTTTGGGATATCAAAGGCAAGGCTGCTAATTTGCCTCTGCATAAATTACTCGGTGGGTTCCGCGAATCTATTCCTGCCTATATCTCACACACGGGATGGCTCTGGATGAGTGTCGGGCAAATAATTGATCTCTCAAAACCTTACCTTGACCAAGGTGTAATGGGCCTTAAGGTGAAGGTTGGTGCAAACCCCCAAAGCGATATCGAGCGCATTGAAAACTTACGCGAAGCACTAGGAGAAGAAATTTGGCTGGCAGTTGATGCCAACGAACGCTACGACACCGGAACCGCTCTTGCTATGGGCAACTTCTTCCAAGATGAAATTGGGGTTGGTTGGTTTGAAGAACCCATCAGTTGCGAGAATATCAAAGGCCATGCTTATCTTGCGAACAAGTTGGATATTCCGATTGCGGCTGGTGAAATGCTTTTTTCCAGAGAAGAGTTTCACAACTATGTTGAAAAAAGCGCACTCGACATCGCGCAGCCTGATATCACCCGTTTAGGGGGCATCACCAACACTTTAAAACTTATTCATTACTGTGAAAGCCAGAATATACCCGTTAGCCCTCATTTGTTGCCCGAATTAGCGGTCCAAATCGGGTGCGGTTTGGCCCAAGTGACTTCAGTGGAATACATGCCTTGGTTTGAACCACTATTTAATGAATACCCGAAATTTAAAGCGGGCAAACTTGTACCTCCTGAAGGTTCCGGCTTAGGCTTGAGCTTTTCGGAAAAAGCTTTGCAAGAATTCGCTGTAAGTTAGCCAGAACCCCAGGCCCACCTATGCCTCCAAAAATCCGACTTGCATCATTTAATATTTGATGTATCTACTTCCATTTGATTCTTCATTGAGTTAAGAGTTTCATGGAGTAAGAAATTGGCAGATTCTCAAACAACGGTATTAGATTTAAGAAAAAAGATGGCGGGCTTTGTTGCTGCAAGAGATTGGGAACAATTCCACGATCCGAAAAATCTTGCGATGGCTCTTTGCGCAGAAGCTGCAGAATTGCTTGAGCATTTTCTTTGGATCACTCCTGAAAATTCAAAACTCTCGGTCTTGGATCCTATCAAACGAAGAGAAGTTTCCGAAGAAATTGCAGATGTCACCTGCCTGATCATGGCATTATGCAACTGCATGAATCTTGATCTTTCTGATTCTTTAAATGCAAAAATGCTTAAAAACGAACTCAAGTACCCTGCGGAAAAGTGTCGCGGATCCTATAAGGCCCCAGATGCCAAACCTTCTAATGAGTAATTCCATGTTGAACACAAACTGCTTTGCTATTTTAATGCTTTTTGCTGGGGCATTCTTTTCCCTAGCTCAGGTTCCGGGCACTTTACCCATCGAATCCGACAAAGAAACGCCTACCTTAAAAACAGATGAAGGCAGCCAAGTTTCTGTTATCACACGCTTTGTTGATAACCCTGAAATCGGCAAACCTTGCACCATGGAAATCACTTTAAAAAACCTTGGCAGCCTCCCTCTCGAAGAACTTGTCCTAAGTCAAGAATGGAAAACCAAACCAGAAATTTTAGAGGTAAACCCAAAACCTTTCATCCAAGAAAACAAATGGACATGGGAAATACCTGAACTACAACCAGGCACCGGGAAAATATTCCAATTCAAAGTTCTTGCTGCAGATAAAGATAATTTAAACTTTAAGCCCGCAGTCGTTTACAAAGTTGCAACAATAAAGAAAAACGCTGAGACGAAAGATGGTTTACTGGTCCAAGTTCAAGGTCCACAATGGGTAAGGCGTGGGCAAAGAGCCATTTTTGAAATCGTCGTTGCAAATCATGGTTTAACTCCGGCAGAAAATGTTACCATCCGCGACAAACTTCCCCAGGGCCTCAGACACCCTGAAGGCGAACTTATTGAAGCAACTTTGGGGGATATTCCCGCAGGACAAACTAAATCTATTCGACTTGAAACACTTGCTGTGGAAAACGGTAAATTCTCTCAAAATATTCAAGTAGCATCAACCAATGGCGAAAAAAAACTTTATCAATCAGATATCTCTGTCAGTGATGGACAGATAAACCTTCAGTGGAAAAAATCTTGGGAAGATACCGCCAAAGGCGAACTCGAAATGATTCTCGAAGCTAAAATCGATTCCATCAAAATTGGGGAAATCCAGCTTGCCATTCAAACTGTTATTCCTGAAGGGCTTGAAATAGTAGGAAGCAACCCGCAAGCGAGATTTGAATCAACTGCTCCTACAAATAAATTACTTGTTTGGAACAACCCGCAAATTGTCGGGGGAAAATGGTCTGCAAAGCTGCGATTAAAAGCAGTAAAACCAGGCGATTGGCAATTAAATGCCAAGGCTTCGATGGAGAATTGTGCAGATACATCCTCGATGTTTTTAGTTCGTATTGAAGGCACCTCCGAGATCCTGGGTGTATTTGCACCCGCAACAATAAAAGCAACCTTGGGAAGTGAAAGCGAAATTAGGTTTTCTCTTAAAAACAATGGTTCGATTGATTTAAACAACACAAGTGTTCGGTTTCTTTTTCCTGATGGAATTGTTCCATTAGCTTGGAATGGGCCAACCATTGCGGGGCTCAACGGACAGAACTTAAATTTCGATGATCTTCCTGTTTTAGCAAACCGAGCAGACAAGATTTATTCGGTAAATTTAAAGGGCCTCAGCCCAGGGGAATTCCGCGTGGTCGTTGAATACGGGATAGGTAATATCAAGCGCAGCAGTGCATGCTCTATTATTATCTCCCCCCTACCCTAACCAATCGACTCATCCTCACAAAATTTGTTTTCATTGTGTAAATATTTGGTTGTTCATCAAGCAATATTTTTGTATCTTAGTCACTTCAACCCAAGATGAGATTTCATCTTGGATCGCCAAGGAAGCGCAGATTAACGGGGAAGGGAATCCCCCCTTTTATCATCCTTTTCTTGCTTCTCAAATTTCCAACATTTATTTTAAAAACACCTCTAAGCTTGGTGATTTCCGTGCTGAAAAATACCGATTTTATTTATGTGGGTTTTATGAACCTTGGTCTTGTAAATTGTCTCGACCGTTGCTAAATTCCGCCCGCTTAACTGATCGAAAGGTCTTGACCTTCTTTCTTTTTTGCAAAGGCCTTTAGCCGAATTGGTCGGCAAAGGAACATGGCTAATTTACATGTCGGAACCATGGTATGCCATGCTAACGGACAAGAGGAGTTTTTAATGAGCGGTAATAAGACAGAAAAAGAACAAGTTAAAGTACATATTCGCTGGATGATTAGACGCGACATGCAAGAAGTATTACAAGCAGAACAACAATGCTTCGCACAGTCCTGGACTGAAGAAGATTTTTTACGATGCCTTAGGCAACGCAATTGCATTGGGATGGTAGCAGAGGCTGGCGACAAAGTAATCGGGTTCATGATTTATGAACTTCACAAAAACAAACTTCACATTTTGAATTTTGCTGTCCACCCTGATTACCAACGGTCTGGCGTAGGATTACAGATGGCAGTTAAACTGATTGGAAAGCTTTCGAGCCACCGTAGAACAAGAATCACTTTGGAAGTCCGAGAAACCAATCTATCGGGCCAAGTATTCTTCAGAAATCAAGGTTTCAAAGCAATAAGAGTGCTTCGCTCGTTTTATGATGATAGCAATGAAGATGCTTACCTGATGCAATACAAATTGCCTTCAGACACCGACGAAGACTTCGAAGAAACCATCAATCGTATTGCTCAATACGAAGAAAATGCTTAATCGAATTTACTAAAATCGAACTAAAGCCGGGGAAACCCGGCTTTATGCATTTCACCCCTTCTTTAGTTCTTTCGTTATAATCGTTACATTTTAACAAAATGACCAATGCATTTTCCCTTGTTTTCGATTGCAAACAAGGTTTGCAACCTCTAATGTGAAGGGAGATTTAGATTTACTTAGTATTTATTATTAGACGGTGTAACAATGAAAATTATTTATTCAATCACGATGATAGCCTTAATCGGCTTTTCTTACGGTGCAAGTTTTGGAGGCATTGAAAACACCTCCGATAAAAAACCCGAACCGCCTATCACGCCAGAAAAAAAAATAGATGTTACTAGCATCGATGCGATTCAGGCTCAACTGAAAGAGATTCAGTTATCTCTTCAATCCATTAAAAGCGCTGATCACGAATTAAAACTGAAAAAAATTGAAGCTGAGATTAGTATTCTGAAAGATCAAATAAGCAGAATGGAACAAGCCATTAGCAAACTTGCAGCGACTCGTGTTGCAGCATCGTTTACTCCTGCAGTTGCTGCGAACGGAACCATCAAGATTGCCAACACTTCAAGCGCCAACACTAGTGTGATCATCAATGGAAAAGTATATAAGGCCCAAGCAAATCAAACTCTATCCGTACCTAATCAAAATCCAGGCGATTTTACGTACGAAGTTCTTGCTGATGGATTTGGGATCATCCAAAAACAAACCACCAGAAGCCTTGCTGCAAATGAAACATTCACCATCAACATTTATCCTAGGTAAATGATTTTAGTTTTGCGAAAAGTCGGGCGACCCTCAGTCGGTCGCCTTTTTTTATGAAATGTAAATTTTTATTATCATCGTTTAGCTTGGGGACTAGATCATGATAATCACTATTGATGGGCCAGCAGGTGCAGGCAAAAGCACTGCTGCAAAACTACTAGCAAAAAAAATAAACTTCCAGTTCTTAGACACGGGCGCCATGTATAGAGCTGTTGCTCTAGCTGCTTTAAACACCGGTGCATCTTCATTCAACGAGCCTGCGCTTGAGCAAATTCTAAGCAAGTTAACAATAAAACTTGAAGAAAACAAAGTGATCCTAAACGGAATGGATGTTTCGATTAAAATCCGAACTAAAGAAACAACGGAATTAGCAGGTATAATAGCAACCAGCAAAATCGTTCGAACAAAGCTTGTCGAATTACAACGTGCCGCTGCTTTTGAAAGAAATATGGTTTGCGAAGGACGGGATCAGGGAACCACCGTTTTCCCTGAAGCTTTCTGCAAGTTTTTTCTGACCGCAAGACCTGAAATGAGAGCGCAACGAAGATATATAGAACTACAAGAAAAAGGGGTGCATACCACACTTCAAGAGATTCTTGACGCCATCATCTCAAGGGATTTACGAGATGAAAACAGAGAAATAAGCCCATTGGTTCCTGCCCATGATGCCATGATTCTTGATACATCCGATATGCACATGAATAAGGTAATTGAAGTAATGCATCAAGAAATTCAAAGGCGTGGCATGCAATGAAGGCAGGAATGTTTGATAACAAATTTGTGATGGAGCAGTTAAATTCCATTTGGTATGGATTAAATTACACCTCTTACAATTGTATATACACGTTTCTTTTCAGCCTTCGAAAACAAGGCTGGAAAAATGTACCTCGCAAAGGCCCGGTTCTTTTGGTTGCAAACCACCAAAGCTTTTTGGACCCGATTGCTGTTGGATTAACAGCCTGCAGAGAGCTCTCGTATCTTGCACGAAAATCGCTTTTTAAAAAACCTTTACTAGATGTTTATCTAAAATCCGTTGGATGTTGCCCGGTTGATCTCGAAGGAGTCGCTAAGGAAGGCATCAGATCCACCTTAGATCTTTTAAGCAATGGGCGAGCCGTGCTTGTATTTCCTGAAGGCACTCGGTCTGAAGACGGACTAATGCAGGATTTAAAGCCAGGTATTCAGCTTCTTATTCGAAAATCCAATGCACTTGTTGTTCCTGTCGGGATCGCGGGTGCACATGAAGCTTTATCGCGCGATAACTTTTGGCCAACGCTTTGCCCACTTTTCTTGCGTGGAAACCATGGGGCAATTGGTATTTCAATTGGTGCCCCAATCGAGGCAAAAATTCTTACGGAGCTTTCACGGGAAGATTCTTTGAAACTCCTTAAGGATTCGATTAACCGAGAAATCATTCAAGCAGAACATATCCGAAGAAAAAAATAATTCATAAATCAATCTTTAACGACTGCTGCATTTGATTCGCCATTCATGTGACGCCAAAGATTCTGCGTCGTTGCAACCCCTTTGGGGTCACCATTATTATTTGAATATTGAACATTTAATAAAACCTGTTGGAAGGCATAATAAGCAGGTTCAATACGAGGCATTTCATTTGAAATAATATCCTCTAACTCGGAGGGAGTGCAACCTCTTGGAATACGGATATTTTGGGACTTGCACCAAGCCAACAAAGCTTTCCAAGTATACCCTGTCAATTCTCGAAGACTGGATTTTTGCCAATCTTTGCGATCAAATGGGTTATCAAACTCATCGAAAGGCAAGGTTTCGTCAGCAATAGAGGAACCTGCAGCATCCGCCTGCTTTTTCTTTTTTTCCGAACGATCCATCCAGTCAAAAAGATTACGGAACCAATTTAAAAGGTCATCCGCCCAACCAAAACTGAAACTCATCTTGTAAACGATAACATAAAGAACAAACAAAAAAGTACCCACTGCAAAAACAACTTTAAGAATAACTTCAAGTGCAGCCATGATTTTATCAAGGCCAGGAATATTAAAAGAAGGGGGTGGCAAGGAAGGGGGTTCTTGATTCGGAGTAGCACTGGATTTCTGATTACCAGCATTTTTTCGAGTATCACTTTTACTCTCATTATTTTTAGCTTGTGCAGATTTCTGAGCCCCTTCCTTGGAAGAACCTTTTTCACCAGAATCGCTCCCACCTTTTGCAGACTGCTTGGATGCGCCTTTGTTTTCTTTATCCTCAGCAGGCTTGCTCGTTTTCTGATTTCCATCCTTGGGAGAACCTTTATCACCTTCCTTTTCGCCCGGATTCCCTTCCCCTTTACCTGATTTCTCGGATGATTTTGCGTATTTACTTGCATTCTGATCCTTATCTTGTCCTTTAGAAAGAACCAAGGCAATGGGATCTAAAAAGCCCTGAGGCCTAGGCAACAGTGATGCAAAAACAAAACATGATATCAACAAGAACAAACCAGAGAACAACCAAAACCCCGCTGTAAACAAAGGCATGGACAGATTCCGCCTTCGTAAGTCGGACCTTATTGTTAAAAAAGAAGTACTCATTAACAAAGCGATGCAACTTGCAAGATAAATGCAAAGGCAGAGTAAAAAATATTTCCCCAAATTTGGGTCGGTGCTATTTTGAGTTGACCCGCCTAATCCAAAAACAGGTATTGAGCCAAATAAAAAAATAAGCACCCAAACACCGCGACCTTTTCCGCCCTTAACTTTCTTAGGCTTTTCCGTAGCCAACTCCGCAAGAACTTCCTCTGCTTCATAATTAAATTCGGTGCTTTCCTCTCTTGTATCGCCCCAAGAATCCGAAGCTTTTTTATTGCCCGGGTTCAACTCTTTTTTCAATCCCACTGAAGCAAGCAATCCATCTTCGTCCTCTTCTCGTTCACCAAGATCTGTCACATCCCAAGTAATTTTGTAAGTAAACCACCCAACAAAAATCATTAGAGCGGTAACAATTCCAAGAATTTCAACCTCTCCAATTAAAGCAAACGGAACCCAAATAACCATTCCCAACACAAATGAATAACCGCCAACAACCTTTTTCAAATCATCGATAAGAAACATACGGCTAACCAAAACAGTGGCAAGCACTTCCCAAAATAAAACCCAATTTGATGAAGTCCATTTAGATGAAAGTGAAAAACGAGCCAATATAAAAAATGTTAATGAAACCATCAGAAAAACAATCAACACCAAGCCTATCGTACTTACCAATTGATCCAGTACTTCCGGTTTATCGCGATAAGCATATGCCTTTTTCTCTGCCATGTGCGTTTCCTAGACAAGGCTTAAAGGAGAAGTTCGATCGATCTGGGATCTGCAAAGCTGCGGAAGAGATTCTTGATCAATGGCGTGGCGAATCTCGCGGATACCATAAGCGATCAATTTTTTAAAAGCACGATTCAACCCCTCATCATCAAATTGAATTAAAACAACAGACACAGCAAACCCTTGTTGTTTTAAATTCCCGAGCATCATAGCCGTTTCTTCGGTTACACCTGAAAGAACAGCAACAAGAGTTAAATCTCTGGGCAAATGGATTGAAACTTCTCTAATCATTTCAGAGAATTTTAGGGAATCTGATTTAAGCGCACGGCCCATCATTTCCCTTAACAATTGCAAATGCTCAACACCTCTTCGTGACGGTAAAAACATTGGTTGCAAATGGTTTGGCCTGCTACTATCAAGCATAAAAGTTCGAGCTTCTGCCCGAGTATCGACTTCGGGCTCACTTTCATTCTCTTGAACATTAAATGCGGCATCGGTGGCATTAGTTCCAATTCCAAATGGTTGATTCAACAAACAAACTGCATGCGCAAGCGAAACCGCAGCGTCGATTGCTAGCTCCGAGCGAAAAGGTTCACCTCGGGGTGGGAAATTTGATTCATGAAAATCTAATAAGATCATCGCACCAGCAAGGCAGGTTGGCTCGAATATTTTACATTGAAACACACCTGTTCGGGCACTGGCTTTCCAATGGATACGGGACATCGGGTCGCCTGGTTCATAATCGCGAACCCCCGCTATCCGGGTAGGGTCTTCGAATATTTTCATAACCATTTGAATTTCGCCAATCGGCCTTCGTGAGGTTAAATCATAACCAAGCAAATGAGTTATCTTGGGAAGCACGAGCAAATAAAAAGGTTGGCATCCAATACGATATCTTCGCATGAAGCCAAAAGGGTCTCCGGTTTCTGCAAACACGGGCCCAATCTGAAAAAAGCCCCGATGCATGCATTCCAGAGAATAAGAAAATTCTTCTGTTTGCATCGAAAACATCGATAAGACTTTAAGCCTTTTCCCTTTCAATTTCAAGAATGGATGCCGAGGATTAACAGCATCTTCAGGTAACAAATCTTCTAAAATCACCCAAGGAATAGGGATTAAACCCAGATAGCGGACTAAAACTTTAACCCTTACCTTATCGCCAACTTCTGCAAGGGTGCAGCGCATTTTTCTTTCAATTCTTAACCCACTCGCCCAATGCCAAGCTAACATCCGACTGCTTATCAATATCAAGGCCATTAAGTAAGCAGAGAACGCAAGCAGGCCGGAGCCCAAAACTTGGGCAGAAAATCCGATCAGCGTTATTCCAAGTAGCCAATACATTAGAAATAATCTTTTTCAGTGTGATAATCCGAGGAAACAGGCACTGGAATATCATCTAAGACATCATTGATGACATCTTCCGTTTTAATTTTCCGAAGTCGGGTTTCAGGCTTGAGAATGATGCGATGCGAAAGCACCGGAGCAACTAACTTTTTCACATCATCCGGAACCACAAAAGTTCTTCCCTGGATTGCAGCGCTTGCTTGTGCCGCCCTTTGCAAAGAAAGCGATGCTCGTGGACTTCCACCTAATAAAATATTTTCGTTATCCCGGGTGCCATGAACGATCTCAAGAATGTAGGTTCGGATTTGATCATCCAAATGAATCTTTCTGACCACTTCCTGACAAGCCATCCAGTCTGCAGAACTAACGACGGGCACAACATCATCAATCGGGTGGCCAAACTGCAACCTTTTAAGCATCAAGGCTTCTTCTTCAATGGTTGGGTACCCCAGACTTAATTTGATTAAGAATCGATCTAATTGGGCCTCGGGTAATGGAAAAGTGCCTTCATGGTCTACCGGATTTTGAGTAGCTATTACAAGAAAAGGTGGCTTAAGATTATAGGTTTGACCATCGGCAGTCACCCTTCTTTCAGCCATGGCTTCTAAAAGTGCAGCCTGGGTTCGAGGAGTGGCACGGTTAATTTCATCTGCAAGAACAGTTTGAGCAAAAATAGGGCCTGGCCTAAATTCAAACTCGGCTGTTTTCTGATTAAAAATGGAAACCCCATTAATATCGCTAGGAAGCAGGTCGGGGGTACATTGGACCCTTTTAAAGACACAACCAACGCTGCGGGAAATCGCCCTAGCTAATATGGTTTTCGCCACACCTGGAACATCTTCAAGAAGTATGTGCCCCTCTGCAAGGTAAGCCGCAAGAGCCAGCAGAATCTGCTTGCGCTTCCCCAATATTACTTTTTCAATGTTCGAAGTTACTTTTTCAGCAACGCCCTGCACATCGATTTGATTGGAGGCGACTGGCTTTTTTTTATCTTTTACAGGATTTTCCCCGGGTTCTGGTTTAGACATTTGAGGCCTCTTTAAGAATGCTGGTACCAATTTTAATTATCGCAAACTGAAGCAGCAAATGCAAAAAGGAAGGCCCAATAACAATTAGGTCTTCCTTTTTTTACGAATAACAATTTGCGATTTAGAATTGATCTAGCCAGAAGTGGAAACCACTATAATATTTCTGGGGTTTCTGGCTTTCGTAACGCCAATGTGGCTCTCTGAAAGGAGGATTAGCCATGTATGCAGGTGGCGGCATATAAGGCTGGCCTGGTCTTTCAGGCCATTTTGGCCCCATGGAAGGCCAGTAATTGTGTGGAAAATAATAATACGGATAATGGAAAAACCTTTGCAAGTTTCCATCATTCGTTTGAGCTAATGCACGATTTTCAATTGCACTTTGCCCAATAAATCCAATCACAACCACCATTACTATTTTGTAAATAAGCCTCATCGTAAAATGTCCTCCTGACCCGATGCCTTTGGGTTACTAAAACAAACACTAGCACCATTTCAATTAAAAGAAGTTTTTTCAGAACAATTCTTTACAATACTTTGATGATGAAAGTTGGTTATTTGGCGATTTCGAAAAGGTGAGCATTCATAGCGAATAATCACGGCACCCTTAATTTTTCTTGGAAAACTTTATGGAAACGACTCAAGTTCACGATAATCCTCTGGTACAGCGCTATGCGGGCAAAGAAATGGTTGCGCTCTGGAACCCTGCAAACAGGTATTCAACCTGGCGAAAACTTTGGGTTGCACTCGCACAAACCCAGATGGAACTTGGCCTTCTTGCCGAAGATGGTACCACTCCACGCATTACCCCGCCGCAAATCAAACAACTTGAACAAAATATTCACAACATCGATTTTGCCCGTGTTGAAGAACACGAACAAAGGCTCCGCCATGATGTAATGGCACATATCCACGCCTATGGGGAATGCTGCCCCCTTGCACGGGATATAATTCATCTAGGTGCAACCAGTTGTTTTGTAACGGATAATACGGAACTCATTCTTATGAGACAGGGGCTTACCCTTTTACAAAAATCGCTGGTAGGCTTGCTTGACCACTTTGCAAAATTTAGCCGTAAGTATGCGGGCATGGAAACTCTTGGGTTCACGCACTTCCAACCAGCGCAATTAACCACCGTTGGAAAAAGAGCCTGCCTATGGGCTCAGGATTTCTTAATGGATTTCCATGAAGTCAGTTATCGGATCGAAAAGATGAAATTCCGGGGCGCAAAAGGAACCACAGGAACTCAAGCGAGTTTCCTTTCCCTATTCAGAGGCGATCACCAGAAAGTCCGCGATCTTGATACTCTAGTCTCTAAAAAAATGGGCTTCGATCAAGTATTCCCTGTCACTGGCCAAACTTATCCCAGAAAAGCGGATTCCCAAATTCTTGAGACACTTTCTGGCATTGGCCAAAGTGCTCAAAAATTTGGGACCGACATCAGGCTTCTTTCACACCGGCAAGAAATTGACGAACCCTTTGAAACGGATCAAGTTGGATCGTCTGCAATGGCTTACAAACGAAACCCTATGCGATCAGAACGCATGTGCGGACTTTCACGTTTCCTCATTCAACTTGCAGGAAACACTGCAGAAACCGCAGCAGTACAATGGCTGGAGCGAACCCTCGATGACAGCGTTAACCGCAGGCTTACTATTCCTCAAGCCTTTTTATGCGCTGATTCCATTATGCGTATCGCAATCAATATTGTTCGTGGCCTTGTTGTAAACCCCGAAGTCATTAAATCGGAAGTGGAACGAACACTACCATTCATGGCAACCGAAAACCTTTTAATGGCAGCAGTAGGAAATGGGGGCGATAGGCAAAATCTGCACGAAGTCATCCGCAAGCATAGTCATGCGGTAATTGCAGAGTTAAAGTCCGGTAGTAGAAAAAATGATCTACTTGAGAGGCTTAAAAAAGAACCTGAGTTTTCGAGCATTAATTTTGAAAAAGTAATGGCTGAAGGCCGCTTCTCGGGTAGAGCCAAAGAACAAGTTGAAGAATTCCTGGCTGCAGAGGTCGATCCAATTCTTAAAGCAAAAAGCGAGTGGACCAATCAAAACGCAGCCTTGAAGTTTTAACTTACTTGTTTCCGTTGTTGGTGGAAAACCAACTTTCCGCCGCTGCTACAACTTCTGCAAGGTTGTAAACAGTTCTGGCGCTTTTTTCATCGGGATCCAAAACGGCAAATAAAACTCCTGCTTGGATCATGGCTTTGAAAACCGACTGTAACATGGGTAAGGCTGGCTGCATAACCAACCAAGCTTCGCCTAATGAAGAAACTTGGATGAAAGCCTCCGCTTTTGCACGATCTTGAAAAATTGCTAGTGCAGCATCACCGCCCTGAGTTCGCCATTGGGCAAATTCAACCTGCCCAGATTCAGTCTTAAAAATCAAAAAAGGAATCAGATCCATAAGAGCCCCGGTAAATTAGGAAGGCATAACAATATCGATAAGACCCATCCTACACAATATAGGAAATATGGCATGTTTTAATGAGAACAATCTCAATTTTAGCCTTGTTTATATAATGGCGCTTTCCTAATATCCGCCCCTCTTAAGCCAAAGAAAGGCTTAAGGATTAAGAGGAAGAGGCGCTAATAAAATGAGTCACGCCAAGGATGGCAAGGATTCGTTTCCTGCCAGATTAATTTGTACTTTTTCCATGTTTTCATTTCAAAAACCTTGGTTGGTTTTTGGGTTGGGAATGCTCCTTTGCGCTTCCGCGTTAATCTATTCCTACAAAAAACTAGAATTTAAAACCCATCGCGATGACATGATCAGCAATCGCAAATGGTGCCAGCAAAACTGGAAGCATTATCTTGCAGAGTTTGGACAAGACGACGACATGGTGGTAGTTGCGCTAGGCGGGAACGAACAAAACAAAATTGATGCCTTAGAACAACTAGCGTTAAAACTATCAGAACATCAAGAAAGTTTTGACCGTATCTTTTTCAAAGTAGACTTGCAAAATCTAAAAAACAGATCTTTGCTTTTTCTTGAGCCCAAAGAAATAGGCACAATTGTTGGCCATCTTGCAAACATGGCGCCTCTGCTTGAATTCCCCTTTGCTTGGAATTTATTTACCACAAAAAGTATAACTTGCGAAGCACACGCAAGAATAAAACAGATTGAAGCACGTGGGACGGTGACCGAAGCAGACACAGCATTTCTATCCCAATTCAAAAACATTCTCAGAGCTGCAACAAATTATCTGGAGTCTGGAGAAACCTATAAAAGCCCCTGGGTTGGACTTCTGCCAAAGTCCCAGCACAACACGACCATGCTTTCAAAACCAAATTATTTAGTTTCAGAAGACAAATCCGTAGCGATTCTTTTAGCCCGCCCTATCACTCAAGAAAAGTCGGATTTTGTCAGTTCCATGCCAGCAGTTAAATTGATGCGTGAAATATTAAATGACATTTCAAAACTTCATCCAGATGTTCAACTTGGCCTTACAGGATTACCAGTTTTAGAAGCTGACGAAATGAATGCCTCGCAACGTGACAGCGCAAAGGCTTCTTGGGTCGCATTTTTGAGCGTTCTTTTCTTATACATTATTGTTTATAGATCTTGGCGATATCCAGTTCTTACCATCACAACCTTGTTAGTAGGAACCATTCTTTCATTAGGATGGTTAACCATTACTATCGGGCATCTTAATTTGTTATCTGCAACTTTTGCAGTCATGCTGATAGGGTTGGGCGATTACGGGGTTTTGTGGGTGAGCGCATTCGACGAATACAGAAAAAAAGGTATCCCAGCAGAAGAATCGATAAGAAAAACAGCGCTCTCCGTAGGGCCTGGAATTCTAACTGCAGCCTGCACGACTTCTCTAGCTTTTTTCGCTGCAATGCTTGCAGATTTTCAAGCAGTTTCAGAAATGGGTTGGATTGCAGGAAGCGGCATATTGTTTTGCGCGCTCGGTTGTTTCACCATCCTTCCTTCCTTATTGGGAATAACAGAATCGTACAAAAAAACCTCGTTACAATCAGAAGCCATGGATTCTTTCCCCGGAATTTTTTCTTTCCCTACCATTCAAAATAGTTGGACTACCTCCTTATTCAGCAAACCAAAAACCATGGTGATTTCTGGCATAGTGCTCACCTGTTTATTTTTAATTCCAGCACTGAAAGTTTCTTACGATCATAACCTTCTACATTTACAGTCATCCTCACTTGATTCGGTAAAATGGGAAAAAGTGTTACTAGAAAAAATGCCCTCCGCAACTTGGCATGCTGTTACTTTTACTGCAACTCGGGAAGAAGCAATCGAATGGAAAAAGAAATTTGAAGCCCTTCCAGAAGTTAGTCAAGTTGCAGAAATTGCCAGCATGCTTCCCAAAGATCAATCAATAAACAAAGGACAACTAAAACAAATCCAACACAGGCTAAGGTTATTACCAACTCGCGGATCAAAACCAGGTCACGCTACACCGGATATTGATGGCTTGAGCAAGGAACTACAACTCCTTGCAAATAAAACCAATGAAGCTAGCTCCCTTTTGGATTTAAGCGACGTTAAAAAAGAATTGGTAACCTTTTTAGGTGTACTATCCAGCACAAACAAAATGTCGAATATTGAACTCAAAAAATTTGAAGAAGCGGTCACCGGCGACCTTATCGAAAACCTCCATCAATTAAAGGAAGTTTCCACGCCTGAATTTATTGAAGTGGCAGATATTCCGCCTCCAATTCGAAATCGATATTTAAGTGAAAACAACCAATGGCTATTACGAGTATTCGCAAAGAAAAATCTTTGGGAATACAGCAACCTTAAAGAATTCGTAAGTAGCATTCAAAAAGTTGACGCTCGTGCAACGGGAAAACCTTTTACAACTCTTGAAGGCTTAAAAGGAATGAAGTCTGGATTTCAATGGGCCGGGATCTACGCGTTAATTGCAATCATTCTGGTTCTATCCTGGGACTTTAGAAAAACCATCTTGGTAACTTTGGCACTCATTCCCTTAATCATGGGACTTTGTATTACCATGGGAGCAGTATGGCTATTAGGCTATCAACTTAATCCAGCGAATATGATCGCATTTCCGATTCTCGTTGGCGTTGGTATCGACAATGCAGTGCATGTAATCCACGACTTTTTAGGACGAGACCGAAGTAAACCTTACCAGTTAAAAAGCAGCACATTCAAAGGAATATTTGTAGCAGGACTCACAACGGTACTGGGTTTTGGTTCGTTATCAATATCTTCCCACCTTGGACTTTCCAGCTTGGGACTTCTCTTAGCATTGGGCGTAAGTTCTTGCATGATTTGTTCAATATTATGGCTTCCAAGCTTACTGCAACTTGCACCTATCAAGGCTAAACCAGCCTTGAATAAAAATACATTTGCAAGAACAACTAGCAAAGCGGCATAAAAATAATCTGCTAAAAAATGATCAATGAAGTTTAAAAAACTCGGCCTTAAGCCTGCCAGATATTTTAAAAGAAGCGATCTTCCCAGAAGAATCTCTGCTAAAAGTAAGTATGGGGTTATCAAAGATAAAATCACGTGCATAAAGAATAGACGACCCTAAATGATTAAGATCAACAAAATGATTCCCAACAACCAGCCTGACATTTTTACCCTGCATTTTTAGCTCGATTTTCCCATAGGCAGGATTCTGATATTCGCCCAAAACATCTGGAAGGTTGAGAGACCCAGGATATTTTTTTAATAACTCAACCAAATTATCATCGTAAGCAATCTTGGATTTTTGCAAACCGTCGGCCATGATAAATGCGTAATTCTTATCCCACTCCACTCGGGAAAAGTTAAACAACAAATCGATAAGCGAATTGCTGAGCGCCAGATTCATTCTTGTATTTTCAAGATTCGAAAGAATCACCAAACCAAATTTTGCGTCCGGAATTGTAGCGATATGCGTACGAAAGCCATCAATCGCCCCGGCATGAGAAACCAACTTTGTGCCACGGTAATCCTGAATCACCCAACCCAAACCATAGGACATCTGCGCAGTAAATGGATGTAACAATTTATTCACACCTTCTAAAGGATTAACAACCTGCGGCTTCTGAGTTTCAAGCAGTTGGGGCGCAAGATCTATTTTGGCATATTTTTGATTAGCAGGATCAACCTGAAATTTAAGCCAATTAGCAAGATCATGAGCGGAAGAATAAACGCTACCAGCAGGATCTGGGAACGCACTAACATAAGGTTCTTTAACCTCGGGAAACCCAAACTTACCGATAAAATGCCCCCGAGACAGATTTTCATTTGGAGGTAAAACCACTGTGTCTTTCATCCCAAGGGGATCCAGAATCTCCTGCCTTAAAAGTTTCTCCCAACTTGCATTACCAACCTTTTCGCAAACCAACCCCCCTGCAGAATACATGATCGATTGATACTGGTAAGTTGAACGAAAGGGGTTTTCCAATTGTAAAAACGCAGACTTGCGAATATTCTCTTCAGGTGCAAGTCCACTCCTATACCAAAGCAAATCATTGCTGCCCAAACCCGTCCTGTGGCAAAGCAAATCCCGCAATCTGCAATCTTCAGATGCAAACGGTTCCGACAATTTGAACCAAGGCAAATGCTTTTGTACTTTATCATCCCAATCAAGCTTTTTCTTGGCAACCAAAGAAGCAGCCAATGCACTGGTAAAGGCCTTGGTACAAGATGCAATTGGAAAAAGAGTATTGGTTGTTACTGGTTTTTGCTTGGCTATTTCTACAACACCAAAACCAGATTCAAAAAGGGTTTCGCCCTGGTGGACAATTGCAACTGCAACTCCAGGAACCCGCCAATATTCCATGGATTGCTGCACCAACAATTTAACTTCTTTTTCTGGGAACTTTGCAACAGGAACTTTATTAACATCTAATTGTGCAATGACGAATGACATTATTAACAAGGTATTATTGATCATGGCTAAACTCTAACCTTTAATAAAAGTTCTGATTTTCTCAAGTTCAGCAGAACACCGACCGGAAGAAAGGACATGAGAAATAGCGCTTGAATCTAAAGAGCTTTCAAGATTAACCCAGGATTTACATCCTAAATAAAAAGGGGTTTCATCAATCTCAACAGGCTTTGAGATTTTATGTATTTTAACAAACATTACGGTTAATCCTGGGTTCCGATAAGTAAATCGAGAACTAATACATTCTTTGGAAAGAACATGGAAAGGCTCGAGTTTTTCCAAGATATCAAGATTCATCAAATGATAAGTTTCGACAACTTCAGCAAGGTGAAAGAACAGAATCTTTTTTGGCGGGGCTTTAAACATCTCACCCTTTTCAAGCCATTCAGTTTCTCGCAATTGATTTTGTTGCTGATGAACATAAGTCGGATAAAGCCAAAACCAATTGGATTGAACCTGAAAATCTCCTGTTGGTTCAGCAATACCGCCCTTGCGGAGTAAAATGGATTGCCTTCCGGAAGCAAGTGCAGCACAAACCGAAGCCCACTCTTTGCATGCAAGTTGTATGTTCATTTCTCAACCTATTCTTTCCTAGGGGCCCTATTCATTAAATCCTGCACTGCAGTTATGGGGCTCTTCCCGTGTTGCAAAACCTGATAAACCTGCTCAATGATTGGCAAATCAATATTCCTTTGAACAGCTTGTTCGCGGATACTTGGTGCAGTAAATATTCCCTCTGCAACTTGCGACATACCCGGAAGAAACTGGGCCAACTTTTCGCCTTTACCTAATCTTTCACCCACTTTACGATTTCTAGAATGAGCACTGGTGCATGTAGCAATCAAATCACCCAAGCCTGCCAAACCGTTAAAAGTCGAGGCCTCCGCACCACATGCAACCCCATATCGAGTCATCTCAACCAATCCCCGAGTTATTAAGGCAGCCTTGGCGTTATCGCCATATCCCAAACCATCATTTATCCCTGCTGCAATTGCAATTACATTTTTAAGCGCACCTGCAAGTTCAACCCCGAGTACATCATGATTGGTATAAACTCTGAAAGATTCAGAATTAAAAAGAGACTGAATTTGCAAATTAATATCAGGGTCGGAACCTGCAAGAGCCAAAGAGGTTGGCAAACCTCGAGCCACTTCTTCAGCATGGCTAGGGCCACTTAAAATCGAAACCGGCCTAGGGCCAAGAACATCCAAAATAGTTTGGCTGGGCCTAAGAAAAGAAACACGCTCGAGCCCCTTAGTTGTACTAAGAACAGGCAACCTTGGCGGTGTTTGCGAATCAATATTTTTAAGAACCGTGCGCAAATGTGCTGATGGAATAGATGAAATCAATAATCCTGCGCCGGATATTGCTTCAGGATAGGAATCGCTAATTTCAATTTGGGAAGGCAAAATAATTCCTGGAAGCAGCGAGTCATTACCTCGAGAAACTTTTAAATTATTTCTCGAAGCCTCCCTTACACTCCACAAGGAAACAGCACACTTGTTTTCCCTTGCTAGGTGCAAAGCTAAAGCCATTCCCCACGCACCTGCCCCAATAATTGCAACTTTTTCAATCATAATCACCCTGAATATTTAGAACCGCTTTTCTTAAACACATCGTAAAGATAAATCCCGCTTGTCGCTACTTTGAAGTATTCCGTTTTTACTAAAACCATCCTCTTGCAATTGTTTTTAACCTGCTAGGGAAAACTTTTAGGATAATCACACTCTAAACGCCCAACTATTACCAAAAGATTTAATTTTTCATCAAAGTTATCTTCTTGAATTGCCGATTAAAGTTATGGCGGGGGTCACGGATTTAATAAGACCACCAACCTGCGTTTGTTCAAGCAAGCAAAAAACAATTTTGCTTAGCATGTAAAAGAATCTAGGAGGATTCAAAATGGCACCACACCTAAGAGTTTTCAAAGAATCAGCAGATTCAGACAAAGATATCATCCAAGCACCTACCGTTCGCGTAAGGCTATCAGACCTTTTGCCTTTGATAGCAGCAGCGCAACGTAAGAATTTCACATGGGTACAAGATTTCATGGAAGATGAAGTCGCAGTGACCGCAGACCTTTACGAAGTTCTTCGTAGCTTTAGAACTTTCCGGCCTGCCAGCTAGTTATTTAGTCTGCAAAGCCATCACTTTTCGGAAGATTTTCCAAGATTGCTGGCTTGGCAAAAAGCGAAAGATCAACATTGCCCTTAACCTCGGCTTCAATCAGTTTCAGCCTGATTTCAAGATCGTTGACTCTTTGCTGCACCACCATAATTTCATCTTTAGGTGTTTCTTTTTCCGTACTTCTGGGCACTTCTGGATAATTCAACTGCCTTTGCAATGCTGCAAATAGAAAAAAAGGATCCCTGCCCAGGTTTGCCTTTGCGATTCGACCTTCCTTACTAGCAAATAGTGGCTGCAATGACGGTTCATACGATGGGTTTAACTTTCGCTCAACCTCTAGATAATACTCTGAACGCAAATAAACAAATTCCGCAAATTCGACCAAACCTATTTGCTTAGATACAAACAAGATAAAATCCTTCCATTCTTTCGAATACAAGGGATCGTTTGCCATCGCTGTAATACCTTCCTCATATCCCAGTTTATTTCGCGACAGGATTTCAAATTGAAACACAAATAATCCGGAGGGCAAAGGAGAGTCCGTATGATACTTCGCCATCTTCTCCAGCACATGCAACCCTGTATCGATGCTAAATTTCCTGTTTTCATCTTCGGTTGATTTGATGATAAAAGCCTGAAAGGGCGTAAAGTAATGGCTTAATATTTTAAAACCAGTGCTCAGTAAACCGCTTTCTTTTATTTCAGTTGCAAGAAACTGGATTGCCATGGGGAGCTTGGTTGTAGCAAGAATTTCCTGATCAATTCTCTCAAGGACATCCTGTGTCGCAATGGAAGCCTTGATTCGGTCTCTAAGAGTTTGGAAAAAGTAAAATTGCTCAATGTATTCTTCACGATCCAGAATCGGCATCATTATACTCCATTTTAAAATCTACTTAGATTTTAGCATGAAGATTATGGGCAGAAGTGAGTTTAATGGTGATTTTATAAAATCGAATGTGTCAACAGGCCTGATTATCTGAAAAACAAATAGCAACCACTATGCAGTAAACATTGGTTGATAAATAATTCCTTACAGTCAAATTATTGAATAGGGCTTGATTAGAAAAGTTTTTTAGCCAGCCCGCTTGTATTCTTGTATGGCTTTAAACAACTGGAATTCTGCTTCGGATTTTTTAACAATAAATGAAAAGGTCCCGATTTTAATTTCGTCAAACTCTTCGATTTTTTTTGTGGTGATTGGTTCACCATTCACATAAGTTCCATTCTTACTATCCAGGTCACGCAAAACCCAGCCTTGTTCAGACCAATTTAGCATGCAATGCCTTCTGCTGACACAAAGCGAGGGCAATCGAAAATCTGACCCACTACTGCGCCCAACCACAATTCGAGGTGCGTAAAAATCCATTAAAATTTTGCTTGGCTGAAGCTCTAAAATTATCGAAAAGAATCCTTGGGGAGTACGTTCTTCGCTTTTAAACCTAATTTCAGGTAGAAGTGTCTCGCCACCCTGATTAATTTCTTGACCCATGTTGCACCATTTCAAAAAAACATTCAATTTAAGATCGATACCGAGAAAAGCGCATAACAAAAAAAGCAAACTCTGGAAGACCGATCTTATCGAATAAAACAGATAGTTGGATTATGCATGCTGTAAATGGGATCTGATACATTTTACAAATGGAAACAATTACCGTTTGTGACACTATTAACGACAATTCCTTTGCCAAGCTTCTGAAACATTTCATTTTCCCTAAAGTTCCATTTCTCTATTTGGGTTTTTGAAGCAAACTTATCACAGATATATGTTGGCTAGCTCTTTTACCGGGCTTTCCTATTTTCCGTTTCCTTTTGAGATTGATGCTATGATTAAATCTTCTTGGAATGTTTGGCTGCTTGCGCTTTCTGCACTGCTTTGTGTACAGGCATCCGCCCAAGCCCGGCATTGTGGCGCAGTCCGCTACTCGCCTGTTTGCTGCGAACGCGAACAATTCTGCCTGCCAGAAGTGCAATGCAGAATCACTTACAAAGAATCAATCGAGGAACGCAGTCAGCTTTGTTATAAGCCTGTGTACCGGACAGTGATGAAGGAGTGCAAATCGGTTTGCTATAGGCCGGTTTACGAAACAACATATCACGACACTTCGTACACCGTTTGCAAACCCGTTTGGGAATGCTTCGATGTTGTTCGCAACTACACGGTATTAAAGCCTATTTATGAACAATGCGTTCGTGAAGAAAACTACATTGTGCAAAAACCCGTTTGGCAGACCTATCAAGTTCCTGTCAAATATAACACCTACAAACCTGTTTACGAACAACGCGTAAAAGAAGAACATTACACCGTACAAAAACCCGTTTGGCAGACCTACCAAGTTCCTGTCAAATATAACACCTACAAACCTGTTTACGAACAACGCGTAAAAGAAGAACATTTCACCGTACAAAAACCCGTTTGGCAGACCTATCAAGTTCCTGTCAAATACAACACCTACAGACCTGTTTATGAACTACGCGTCAAGGAAGAACACTTCACCGTACAAAAACCCGTTTATTACGAAGAGCTAGTCCCTTGCACCCGTACGGTTATGAAACCTGTTTACACCACCGAAACCAGGGATATCGCTGAAACCATCTATGAATCTGTAATGGAACCAAGGGAAACCGTAGTGCGAAGTTACTCATGGGAACCTGTTTGCACAGAACAACAAATCTGCGTCCAAACTGGGTCATGGAGAACCGAAGTCTGTGAAATACCCGGTCAAATAGTGATGCGAAAAGTTTGCCATCCTGGCTTTTGGACTATGGATCCATGCTGCTGCAAGATGATTTATGTTGCCGGCCATGTTAGCTGCAGCCCAGTTCAACTACCAAACCGGACGATCTGCAAAAAAATCTGGGAACCCAGAATGGAAACTCGAACCATTACTTGCACCAATTATGTCCGCAAGGAAAATTGCAATGTCATTCGTTCTTATTGCTGCAAAATCATACCCAAAACTGTTTGCAAAAAAGTATGTTTCACCAGATGCTGCATGGTGCCTGAAGTACAAAACTTTACGGTTACCCGTAAATGCTGCAAAATGGTTTGCGAACATAAGGTTTGCAAAACCCCTTATACTACTTGCAAAATGGTCTGCGAAGAACAATGCAAAATGGTTACCACTCAAAAATGCATCATGACCCAGCAACACTGTGTCAAAAAGACTCCCTACACCACTTGCAAAATGGTCTGCGAAGAACAATGCAAAATGGTTACTACTCAAAAATGTATCATGACTCAACAACACTGTGTCAAGAAGACCCCCTACACCACTTGCAAAATGGTCTGCGAAGAACAATGCAGAATGGTTACGGCACAAAAGTGCATCATGACTCAGCAACATTGTGTTAGAAAGATCCCCTACACCACTTGCAAAATGGTTTGCGAAAATCGCCAGGAAATCATCAAGGCACAACGGTGCAAAATGATAACTGAACAACGATGCTGCAAAGTGCCTGTAACTACCTGCTCTTTGGTAAAGGAAGAATCCCTTTTCCAAGTGCCAGAAACTTATTGCACCATGGAACCTTTCACCGTTACCTATAAGGTTTGCAGAAAAGTCCCATGCGTCGAAATGATCGGAATCCCATCTTGCAATTAAATCGCAAGCAACCTTAGTAAAACATCAACTCCTCTGGTTAATATTAACCAGAGGAGTTTTTCATTTCCCAGCTTTATAAAACATAAGTTTTCCCTGATTTAAAGCCGATTAGGTCCAACCTCATTAATCTTTGCATTAGATTCAATCTTTGGGTTATATATCAATGATGATTCCGGTTAAAATAAGGCAGGAGGTGAGCATGAAAGAGGTAAGAGTTGGTGCGGTTAATTATCTGAACACGAAACCGCTGATACACAATTTAGCGCAGATTGCACCTCATTGGGTTCTTGACCTTCAAGTTCCAAGCCACCTTGCGAAAGATCTTGCTGCAGAAAAACTCGATATTGCTCTCATACCAGTGATCGAATACTTTCGTCACCCCAACTACCGCATCATTCCGGGAATTTCAATCGCCTCTGATGGCCCGGTTCTTAGTGTAACCCTATTTAGCAAAGTTCCCTGGCCCGAGATCAAATCTATTTCCCTTGACGAAGGATCAAAGACAAGTGTCGCACTTTTAAAAATACTCTCTAAACAATTGCACGGCATTGGTTTTACTTCCTCGGCCTTACCCATGAATGCCGACCCGGAAAAAGTCACAACCGATGGCGTGCTTTTGATTGGCGACCGTGCAATGAAAGCGTGTTTGAGTGGATTTCCATTTGCTTACGATTTAGGAAAGGAATGGCATGATTATGCAAATTTGCCATTCGTATATGCAATCTGGGCAGTACACGAACGAGCCTTTAGGGAGAATCTGACTCAATACTTTGCAAAGTCAAAAAAAGCGGGACTGGCGCATGTGGGCGAAATCGCAAGTCATGAATCCAAAATACTAGGAATCGATGCAGGCTTTTGTAGAAGATACCTTTCGCATATCATTCAATATAATTTGGGTAGTAGGGAAATAGCAGGGCTAGAATTGTATCGACACTTGGCTTACCAAAATGGGCTGATTGAACAGGAAAGAAGTATAGATTTCCATGATTGCAGAACTTTTGCAAAAAGCCATTAATGGCAAAAGAATAACTCCAGAAGAAGGCCTTTTACTTTTAGAAAAAGCCGACATTCTTTCTTTGGGTGAAGTTGCAAATAAAGTTTGCAACAAACTACACCCCGAAAGTTATCGAACATTCAATATTGACCGTAACATCAATTACACCAACATATGTGCAGCAGTTTGCGACTTTTGCGCCTTTTACCGCAAGTCTTCGGACGTAGATGCCTATGTTCTTCCCCGTGAAGAAATTTACAAAAAGATCGAAGAAACAATAGCATTGGGCGGAGACCAAACACTTTTACAAGGCGGCTTGCATCCAACACTTAAACTAGAATGGTATGAAGATTTACTAAGAGACCTCAAAACCAGATACCCTAAATTTAATCTACATGCCTTTAGCCCTCCTGAGATTTGGCATTTTCATAAACTCAACAAGTTATCATTAAAAGAAGTTTTGCAACGGCTTAAAGATGCTGGTCTAGGCAGCCTGCCTGGTGGCGGGGGTGAAATTCTAGCAGATAGAGTTCGAAAACTGCTTACCAAAAACAAATGCTTGACTGAAGAATGGCTTGAGGTTCATAGAGTTTGGCATGGTATAGGAGGCAAATCAACCTGCACTATGATGTTTGGCCATGTTGAAACACTTGCTGAACGGATTGAACACTTAGAGAAATTAAGACAACTTCAAGATGAAACCGGGGGTTTCACTGCTTTCATCTGTTGGACATTTCAGCCAGAGAATACCGAGATGGCTTACATTTCGCCTACAGGTGGTTTTGATTACCTAAGGACTCAAGCCTTGGCAAGAATTTATCTGGATAATATTCCAAATATACAATCTTCCTGGGTTACTCAAGGTGGAAAAATCGGGCAACTTGCTTTACAATTTGGGGCCAATGATATGGGTAGCCTAATGATTGAAGAAAATGTGGTTTCTTCAGCAGGCACAGTTCACCATTTAAGTTTGGATGAAATCAGAAACTCGATCAGAGAACTTGGCTATTTGCCTAAGCAAAGAAATGTGTTTTATCAATTGATATAAGCTGAAGTAAAAAAAAACACCGAGAGAAAATTTCTGTCGGTGTTTTAGTGTTGAATTAAAAGGTTTTAGAGGCCATTATCGCCATTACCAAAACCACCCTTACCACCGAAACCGCCGCCGCCAAATTGGCCGCCGCCAAACCCACCGCCACCAAATTGGCCGCCACCAAAACCGCCGCCACCAAAACCGCCGCCACCAAATTGGCCGCCACCAAATTGGCCGCCACCAAAACCACCCATATTGTTTTGGCCTCCCATATTTCCGCCGCCACCGCTTTGAAATGCTGAGCCACCAACTCCAGACATAATACCTTGCATAGCCATTTGATAAAAAGGATTATTCATACCTACCGCTTGCCCACCGGTACCACCACCGCCACCAAAACCACCGCCACCACCACCTTGGCCAAATCCACCACCGCCTTGACCAAAGCCACCGCCGCCTTGGCCAAATCCACCGCCGCCAAACCCACCGCCTTGGCCAAACCCACCACCGCCTTGGCCAAACCCACCACCGCCTTGGCCAAACCCACCACCGCCCTGACCAAACCCACCACCACCTTGACCAAATCCACCGCCACCTTGGCCAAATCCGCCACCACCAAAACCGCCTCCGCCCTGACCAAATCCGCCTCCGCCGCCCATGTTGCCGCCACCAGTAGAAAGTGGAATTTGATAAAGCTGGGAGATTTGCATTCCAGGGGCATTATTTTGAGTGAATTGGGCCGTGCCTTGAATTCCCCCAGTACTTTGTTGGAAACCGCCCCCGAACTGACCGCCGCCGCCGCTAGAGCTGCTTCCTGTATTAAAATTTACATTTTGGTTAGCAATCTGTGCTTGAACTGTATTATTTAATGCTGGTGGTGGGGGTGGAGCAGGGGGTAAAATCACCCTGTAACGCTGTGCTGAAGTAATTCCAGGCGTACCAACAAAAATACCTGCTGGTATTAACAACCCTAAACCAAGCTTTAATAGATTTTTAGAGAGCATTGGAAATCCCTTTATGTACAAAAGCCGTTTTAATTGCTAAAGCAAACTTAAAGATAACGATTTTAATTATAGCACATTAATTGAATGAAATCAGGCTAATTATTTGCGAATTAATCTGTTTTTATTTTGTTTATATTCATTCAAAGGGCAGAAAAACAAAACAAAAAACACTCCAACAATACGCAACCACTTATTTTAATTAACCTTACGACCACGCCAAAGAGTCCCTTAAAACTTTCCAAATAATTGGCTTAGTTACTATTGACACAAAATCAAAGCACTTTATACATGCGCACTCACAAGGCAGCATTTATTGCCCTAGCGGGAGTTTTCCCGGGGTTTTGTTGTTCTTGAAATGCTTGGCTGGGGGAATCGCCATGCTTATGTTCCGGATTCGGTTTAAATTAAAGGATTTACCTTTAATAATGTGGAAGGAGCTGGGGGAAATATGAAAAAGTTAATTCGTGGAGCAGCAGCTTTAATCGCTGGCTGGCTGGCTACAAGCACACCAATTCTATTTGCACAGGACCTCGCATCCGGCGAACCCAATCTTCCTTTACCTCTTTACCACGCAAGACCGGACACAGGCGGTTTCTTTATGTCCGGCTCCTACGCCATGTATAGGCAAACCAACCCCATCAAAAGCCAAACAATAGCTTACCGTGGCTTCTATGCCATCGATGGTTCAAACCTTGGGCCCCAAGCCATCGTAGGAACGGGCACCAACTCTACAATTGTTGCATCTGATGTCCCAAATGGAACATTCATTGGCAGCATGGCAGACGCACTAAATACACAAAGTGTATCAGGACCTAGCTCTTACATGCCTGGTTTTAAAGTTGAAGGTGGCTGGAAATTCGCAGATGAATCTTCCATCACCATGAGCTACTTGTGGTTGGCAAAAGCTAACTATTCTGCAACCGCTAGTTTAATTCCACCGAATTTAAACATTGGGGCTACAGGTTCTGAAAGCTATATTTCGTCACCAGTTTACGGCTATCCATCACAATATGCCGGGCCATTAAATGATATTATTTCATTTGTTGACCCAGCACTTGCATCTCAGGTAACTGCCCAAGGTGGCACAGTACCAACTATCACTGTTCCAACGGTTATCGATCCAAACGCACCTGCAGGAGCACCATCATCTGTGGCACTGGGAGCATTTGCAACGCCATTTGCAGCGTATGGTATCTGGAATGCCGCAGACTTGATGACAATAGAATTCACCCAAAGATTTCAACAAGTAGAATTAATGTACCGTAAACCGGTTTATGAAACTGACGATTATCGTCTAAGTGCAGCGGTCGGACCAAGATTCGCTTGGATTTGGGAACGGTTCAAATGGGTCGCAACAGATCTTAACGCCTTAGGAAATGGCAGCCAGAATGATGCAGCCGCTTACACAAATATCGTTTCGAATAGGCTGTATGGTATTAATGCGGGTTTAATGCAGGAATGGTATCTTGGCCATGGATTTGCAGCACAAGTGGATATTCAGGCCGCACTTTTTGCCAACATAGTAAAAGAAAGAGCCAAGTATGAATTTAGCTATGTTAAAAATGCCACGCCGATTAGCAAACGATCCAAGACCGTTTACACCATTGTTCCAGAAATCCAACCATCGGTTGGCATGGCCTGGTACCCAGTTGAAGGAATTGAATTCCGCGTCAACTACGATGTTATGATGTTCTTCAATACTATTGCATCACCAAATCCAGTGAATTTTAGCTGGGGTGGTTTAGACCCGACTTACTCAAGCACCTTCAGAATTTTTGACGGGTTTAATGCAGGTCTTGCACTTGTCTTCTAAGTTAGAATAAAGTTGATTTTTAAAGGCCGACGGGGAAACCTGCCGGCCTTATTGTTTGCCATTCTGAAAACTACCTTTATAATTGCCCCTGATGGTGAAAAGCTTTAAACTAGCAACCGTCAGAGAATCAAATTGCAGCAATAAATAAAGGAGTTCCAATGAAACAAGAGCCACAACCTGCTCAAGATATAACCCAGATCCTACCTTGGCTGGTAATCTTTCGCTCTTTTTCTCTAGCATTTGATACATCAAAACTACTGCTAGCAGCATTGGGTATTCTTACCACGGCAACCGGTTGGTGGGTGCTTTCTTTCATTTTCACCCTTGGTTATGATGCAAAACCCCCGCAGTGGTCGGCAACTCTTTATGCTAAATCAGCAAATCCTTGGTCAACATTCAAAAAAGACCGAGAAACTTGGAACCTGATGCACCAAGCAGCAGGTGTAGGTGGCTTGAATCAATCCTTTGAGCTGGAAGATCTTGTAGAAACCGAAGAAGAACTTACGACTTTAAAAGAAGTAAATCTTGGTCAAAATGAATTGGGAGCTGGCCTAAAAACCTCTTTTCTTGTTAACCAAGGTAAAATAACCAGAGATCGCATGGAATATGTCAATTCTCTAATTGGCACAAGTAAGCCTAGAGGACTTTTGACAACCTGGCCTTGGTTTGAAGAACGCGGGCCAAATCCTTACCTTCTTGCAACGGGCCAAAGTGGCATTCCTTGGAGTGTAGGGAGATTTTGGGACTGGGTAATCATCCAAGAAGTTCCCGTTTTAATTGAACCACTTGTTAAAGTAATTCGTCCCGCACTTTTGTTGATCCATCCTGAAGCGACTTTCTCCCAAAGGCTTTACTTCCTGTTTTCACTAACTTGGGTAATTGCTGTTTGGTCGTTCTTTGGTGGTGCAATTTCAAGAATTGTTGTTGTACAAATTGCTCGCAATGAAAACATTGGGGCTTTAGGTGCATTAAAGTACGCCCGAGAAAATATGGCGAACTTCATCTCTGCACCACTTTTTTGCCCTATGATTGCAATCTTTCTTTTTCTCGTCATTATGGTTTTCTCGCTCTTAGGGATGATTCCAGTTCTTGGCGATATCTTTATTAGTGGTCTGTTCTGGGGCGTTTTCATGGGCCTTGGCCTTATCATGGCGCTCGTTCTGGTTGGCCTTTTAGGCTGGCCACTTATGGTCGTAACCGTTAGTTCCGAAGGGCTTGATAGCTGGGAAAGTTTTAGCAGAGGAATCCAATATCTTTATACCCGAGCTTGGAACTATATCGCCTACAATCTGCTTGCAGTAAGTTATGGCATCATTGTTGTATTTTTCATTGGGTTCATGGCTTCTTTTGGCGTTTACCTTGCCAAGTGGTCTGTCTCTAGCACGCCTTTTATTCAGTCTGTAAATCGTTCCCCCGAATACCTGTTTATTTACGCCCCTACCTCGTTTGGGTGGCGCGAATTGCTCCTACAGGGTGCCAAGGTCGATGGCGAAAATATTGTTGTCGATGGAAAAGTAGATCAAACCGCCTACCGCAAGTATCTCGGATTTGATTCCGAAACTCGCAGCAAAAAAGAATCTCTCGTCTGGTGGAATATCATAGGCGCAGGCCTTGTTGCAGTCTGGTTGGGTGGATTTTTCTTGCTTGTAGTAGGTTTTGGATACAGCTATTTCTGGTGCTCCGCAACCTTCATCTTTTTACTCCTTAGAAAAGATCTTGATAACAACGAAATCAATGAACTTCATATAGATGATGAGGAAGATGAGCAGTTTACTTCGGTGCTACAAAAACCAGTTCCCACCGCACCAACTGCAGCACCCGAGGCAACAGCAGCAAAATCAAGATCTTTGCCCGTGGTGGAAGCACCACCACAAAAAACCGATAACTCCGATGACAAAATCTAGTTGTCACCCTAGGCTGCCCAGCTTTATTGCTGGGTTAAACAATTGTAGGTAAGGATACCAAAACACCATGACTAGGCCGATCATTTTACATAGTGGGTCTTGGTCCGATGTTGCATTGGATGAACTTGCAGGCTTGGCTGCAGAATGGGGCTACCAAGGGTTTGAATTATGCTCTTGGGGCAAACATTTTGATGTTTGGCAGTCCCAATCAGACGATTCAAAACTACAAGAAAACCTCGACCTGCTCTCTCGTTTCGAAATGTCTATTCCTGTTTTAAGCATGCATCGCATCAGCCAAGCACTTTGCGACCCTGCTGACTCGGTACTTCAACGTATTTTACCCGAAGAAATCTGGGCCGATGGTGACCCAGATGGTATCCGGGAAAGAACCAGCGAAGCACTAAGCCTTGCCGCAATTGCCGCTCAAAAAATGGGTATCCCCATCATTTCCGGATTTAGCGGATCTCCTATCTGGAATCGCATCACAGGCTACCCCCAACCCAATCAGGCCGAAATCGAAGAAGCCTTTCAACTCTTCGCTGAAAAACTCCACCCCATACTTGATAACTTTCAAGGCGCTGGGGTAAAATACGCGTGTGAAGTTCATGCAGGCCAAATGGCCTTTGATCTTCCCAGTGCAGAAAGGGCCCTTTCTTCCCTCGACAACCGAGAAGAGTTTGGATTCACTTTCGACCCTGCACAACTTTACTGGATGGGAATTGATCCTTGCGAATTTTTACTCCGCTTCCCAGATCGCATCTTCAATGTCCACCTGAAAGATATTGCAGTTCGCTTGAGCGGTAGAAATGGGCTTTTAAATGGTTGCCTGCCTATTGGCGACCCTAGGCGAGGCTGGGAATTTCGCTGCCCAGGCCATGGGCATATCGATTGGGAAAGTATTTTCCGTACTTTAAATATAATTCAATATGATGGCCCGTTGTCGATTGAAATAGCCGATGCCGGCATGGACAGGCTCAAGGCTGCAGAAGAAGCAGCGGGCTTCATCAAGCGCTTAAATTTCGAGCCACCACCAGAAAACAGGCCCTCCTGATTTCCGACCCTGCTAGGGAGCAAGTATGATTCTTGTAATCGACAACTATGATTCCTTTACTTACAACCTGGTGCAAAGGCTTGGAGAAATCGATGCGTCTTTGGACATACGGGTATTCCGCAATGATCAAATTGATATTGAATCGATAAAAAAGCTAGCCCCTGCAAAAATAATCATCTCCCCCGGCCCCTGCACACCCAAAGAAGCTGGTATTTCCAACGAAGTATTAAAAACTTTTGCGAGCCAAATTCCTATTCTTGGTGTTTGCCTAGGCCACCAATGCATTGGCCATGTCTTTGGCGGTGAAGTGATCAGAAATAGCAGGATCATGCATGGTAAAATCTCACCTATTCATCATGATAATAAAGGGGTTTTTAAAGGCCTGTCGAACCCGTTCGATGCAACCAGATACCACAGCCTTGTAATAAAAAAAGAAACATTCACCAATCCAGATTTCGAAGTTTCTGCCTGGACTGCTGAAGGTGAAATCATGGGCGTACGCCACAAATCGTGGGAACTTCATGGCGTGCAATTCCACCCGGAAAGCTTTCTTTCAATTGAAGGCCCAAAGCTTCTCCAGAATTTTCTGAACATTAATGCTGCCAACTGAGTTAAATAAACCGCAGCTTAATGATGGAAAAAGTCTTTTTGAAATAGCAACAGATTAGTTCCACGATCGGGATCCCAACGAATGCCCACGATGTCATACTCCTTGGCTATACCAAGGTGCAGAATCGGGCGATGCTGATTATGGCATTCAAATCGAACTGAATCATACTTCTGCTCGCGCACCCAATCATGAACAGATTCCATTAGTTGAGAAGCAATCCCCATGCGTCGATATTCCGGCACCACCCCATAAAACCAAGTAAAGAATATTGAAGGTTTTAGCTCAAAGCCTACAAAAAAACCCACAGGCTCATCATCAACTCGGGCTATCATTTGCAGAACATTATGACGACCTTGATACCTTCTGCGAAACCCACCAATTTCTCGCATCGGACGAAATATTTGATTGTACAACTTCACTATCACAGGAAGAGAATCTGGCCCAACAATATCAATCACTGCATCAGACATACTTCATTAACTCCTAGAGGCCAACTTAGGGTTTATAAAGTGAAGCAATCAAATCTTCCCATGAAGGAACACTCCAGGTGCTGAGGTCAATCTCGTCTATTTCACCGTCTTGTTCTGGATGATGCGAGCCATAAGATTCTGGCCCGGATAATGCTTCATCATCAGAAATTACGGCTCGAGAATCTGGACCTTGGGCAAAAGTAACTGGAGTTGCCCTTTCATTTCGTACAGGAGCGGGTTGCATTTTTGCAGGGACTGTTTCGCCTTCAGGATCACGGCTTGGGCTTGGATTATTTCGGTTTTGATTGGAATTGGAATTGCGATTATCATCACGACCCCGACCTCGACCACCCCGGCCTCGACCACGGTTTCCTCTATCCTGATCGCCCCCCCTACCGCCTCGACCTCGATCAGATCCCGTTGATTCCTCTCCTTGAGTTTCAGATTCTTCCCTCATTGAAGTTTCATTCGAATCTACAATCTCTGCGTCCACAATCGGGCTATCCAACTGCGCTTTATTTGATTGCGCTTGTTCTTGAACCCGATGCGATCCAAAAGTAACTTCAAGAATCTCTTCAACTTCAACAAAAGTTTCTTTGGGATGATGGCGGGGTTCTACTTTCGGTACAGGAAATGTTTTTACAGGAGGCGCTTTAGATGGTTCTAATTGGCGCTGCACAGGTTTTGGTTTGCTAAAGGTCAACAAATCTTCATCGAAGGAGCTGTCTTGTGCCGCCTCAACGTTATGCGGATTCACAGAGATTTTAGCACCAACATCTGAAACTGGGTTTTCAGGGGGAAGTCCAAGTTCATCCGCAAGAGTTTTCCATCGATCGCTGCCAGAATTTTCGCTCATTGCCAATAACCCCTAAAGTTAATTTTGTTCTACAAATGTTAATTCTAACTGTTTTAAGGCTAGCAGACAACTTATAGAAGGAAATAACAGGGTTATATTTAAGAAAAAGAGGTGGATTCAACTACCAAACTGATAATCCCAAGAAGTAGGTTTGCCTTCATGATAAGGCATCACGCCATGAAATAGCTTCTTCTTCGAATCAAAAACAAAAGGGATGAAATATTTATCACCTTCCCACAAATTCTTGTTCAAAACATCGCCAATTGCAACCCACTCGAGGGTACCCTCGGGATTATCGGTCATAAGTTCGCCCGACCAATCATTGACAATAAAGATGAAACCGAACCAAGGCTCGCCTTTTTTGCCAAAACCTGGCCAGCTTATTGTGCCACGAAGGGAAATATCGTGGCATTCGATTCCTGCTTCTTCCCAAATTTCGCGCTTACATCCCGTTAAAACATCTTCGAAGGGTTCAAGTTTACCCCCGATTCCATTATATTTCCCGTAGTGATGATCCTCCGGATTTTTATTACGGTGGATCATCAAAACCTTGTTTTTATCTTTCGATAAAACATAAGCAAGAGTGCCAAGAATAGGTTGATAGGGCATGTGTTTGATTTCGTTTTAAAAGATTAAGCAGCAATTCTTCGTAAATCGGGCCCTTCATGAACCTTGGTTTCTGCAAACCGTTGGCCCGCTGAATCGTAAAATAGAATCCGTTCTTCATCACCCGCCCAAAGGGCATAGCATCGAACCATTCTTGGGCCTTTGATTTCAAAGAATAATCCACACATCTTGCCCGACCGAGTTATTTTGTTGATTTTTAATGGTGATGTACTTGGGTCAAGATTTTCCCTAAGGCATAGCTTTTCGTGTATATGCTGCTTGATATTATCAAGATTAGGCAGCGTTATTACGGACTCCATTCCAACCTCCGTAAAATTGTAAACCATTTCGTCCTACAATCTTATCGTCTTGGAATTTCCTCCTACTGCAACAAGTATTGGCATAACCGATAAGCAATAATTCTTACCAGCCGTGCAATTGGCGCAAACACTCATAAACGGCAATCCCAACCGAGGTTGCCAAGTTTAAACTTCGAATCGAATTGGAACCCGGCATAGGAATCAGAATCTGGTTAGTTGGATATTTATCGAGAATCCAATTTGGCAAACCTTGCGATTCAGGCCCAAAGAGAAGCCCGTCTCCCGGTCGGAAACGGACTTGAGTAAAGGGCTTTGTGGCTCTGCTGGAAAAGCAAAATAGCCTGCCTGGGGGAACGATTTTTTCATACTCCTCAAGAGTATTGTGGGTATGAATCGATACAGCATCCCAATAATCGAGACCTGCTCGCTGAAGGGATTTATCATCAATCCGGAACCCCAAGCGCCCAATAAGGTGCAAAGGTACCCCTACTGCCCCGCATAATCGTGCTATGTTGCCCGTATTGGGCGGAATTTCCGGTTCAAATAGTGCAACCTTTATCATTTTTTTGCCTCTTTAAGCTAAAGTTTTAATGGAGATGGAGCGACAAGGCCACTCTTTCTATATTTTTGTTTCCTTTACATTGTCCAACTTCAAGGTCGAAACTTGTTCTTTGCAACAAAAAAACCAGTTGAACCAAACTCACCAAGAAATTGGTTTTGGGATGCTGTAGCTACTGGAATGTTGTTTTTTGGTTTTGCTCTGGGCATTGCAATGCTGGGGCAAGATCCTTCATTCCCTACGCAATATGAAATTCCGGGCACGACTTCAAAAAATCCGTTGGGACCTTTGGGAACTTGGATTTCATCCTCCTTCTTTAAGTTCCTCGGCCTTTCTTCATTTTTTATTTTAGGCACTTGGTTTACTTTAGTTTTTGGACTTCTACTTAGAAATCATCCTTTAACTTGGATACTCCGCCTTGCAGGTTGGCTGACCTTAATTCCTGCAGTTTCTGTTATTGCAACCATTCATCAAGATTTTCTTCCTATGGTTTCACCCGCTGGATCCGGGGGCAGCCTAGGCGCACTGCTATTTTTAGAATCACGAAATATTATTCCTGAATGGTTAGTTCTACCCATTGCTATCGTAGTTGCATTAGCAGCATCATTTCTGGCTTTACCTGCGGTCTGGAATACCTTGGGTATAGGTCTAAGATTTTGCTTAACCAATCTCCTTAAGTTGCTAGTTTTTATTACTCGACTTTTAGGTTCGATTTTCCAGATTCTCAAGAATTTACTCCCAAGTAAAACTGAAAATCAAACCGATTCCATTACGATTGTAAGCAAAGAATTTGTAATAGAAAAACCAGTTACCAAAGCTCGAGTCAAGTCTCAGGAAAAGGTGGATGATGGTATCCCCATATTCCATCACGAAAAATTCAACGCCAAACAAGAGAATAAAGCTGCAGCAGCATTGCTCTTAAATACCACCTCAGAAAAATACGAACTTCCCCCGATGAGCTTGCTTGAAGATCCTAAGCCCCTTGCTGTAAATACACAGGAGCAGGATTTACGAGATAGAGCCGTGCTGCTTGAAAAAACCTTTTTAGATTTCGGGCTTAATATCAAAGTTGTGGGCATTAATACCGGGCCTGTAATAACTCAATTCGAACTGGCACTCGAAACTGGGTTGCGTGTTAACAAAGTCACCAGAATGAATGATGATATTTCATTAAACTTAAAAGTTCCCAGCGTTAGAATCGTGGCGCCCATACCAGGAAAAAACACCGTTGGCGTAGAAATCCCCAACGAAATCAGGGCCGAAGTACGACTTAAAGAAGTCTTGCAATCCACTGGACCTAGGCTTAAGAGTTTAAAGATACCTCTATTCTTAGGTAAAGATTCTGAAGGCAGACCCTTGGTTTACGACCTTGCAGACATGCCTCACCTTCTCATCGCTGGTAGCACAGGTACCGGTAAATCTGTTTGTATGAACACCATCATCTTAAGCATGCTGATGACTCGTACACCCGATGAAATCAAGATGATCATGATCGACCCGAAAGTTGTTGAACTTAGCAACTTCACAAAAATCCCCCACATGATGCATCCCGTGGTTCACGACATGAAGAAGGCGGAAGCCATCCTTTCATGGGCTGTTGAAAAAATGGAAGAAAGATACGAACTGCTAAGGCGCGCCAAAGTTCGAAATATCGCAAGCTACAACGAACTGGGTGGGGATGAAGTCATGCGCAGAGTTGAACCCGCAGAGGGCGAGGATCGCAGCAAAATCCCAGCGAAAATGCCTTACATCGTAATCTTTATCGACGAAATGGCCGACCTGATGATGACGATGAAAAAGGAAGTCGAGACCCATATCATCAGGCTTGCTCAAAAATCCAGAGCTGCGGGCATCCATCTTATCGTTGCTACGCAAAAGCCTACGGTCGATGTTATCACAGGCCTTATTAAATCCAACATGCCCGCAAGAATTTGTTTTAAGGTTGTCAACAAATCCGACTCTAGAGTTGTGCTTGATGAAATGGGCGCAGACAAACTTCTTGGCAAAGGCGATATGTTATTTCTTCCTCCAGGCACCAGCATCCTTGTTCGAGCTCAGGGCACTTTTGCAAGCGATCGAGAAATCAGCAACATCGTTGAAAATCTTGAGGGCGATCCTTGCTATGCTCCAGAGCTTATGCAACTTGAAACTAAAGATGATGATTCTGCCTCGAAGGATCTTGCTGAAAAGCTCCGGTCTCGTGACGATTTATATGAAGCTGCCGTCGAAGTTGTAATTCGTGAAGGCAGGGGCAGTGTTTCGTTGCTTCAACGATCATTGGGGGTTGGGTACGGCAGAGCTGCAAGGCTTATTGATTTCATGGCTGAAGATGGGATCGTTGGCACTTACAACGGTAGTTCAGCGAGAGAAGTGGTGATGTCGCCTGAGCAATGGGAATCGATGCGGGCATTGCGACAACCTGCAAACTCAAGATAAAAAAAGGGAAGTACAGATAAGTACCTCCCCTTAAACTGATAGTTTTTCAAACCAGCTTAGCTCTTAGAAATCGCAGCGCCAAAGCGATCTGAAACAGCCTTCCAATTTACCAAATTCCACCAAGCGGCTAAGTAATCAGCCCTTTTGTTCTGGTATTTCAAATAATAGGCATGTTCCCAAACATCTATACCAAGAATCGGGATATTCCCTGTCATCAAGGGGCTATCCTGATTTGCAGTGCTGATAACTTGAAGTTTTTTGGTTGCATCAACAACCAGCCATGACCAACCGCTACCAAAGCGAGTTAAACCTGCTTGGTTAACTTTTTCTTTAAGCTTATCAAAGCTTTCGAAGGATTGATCGATAGCTTTGGCAATCGCACCGGTTGGATTTCCACCTGCTTTCGGCCCCATGACATCCCAATACAAAATGTGATTGGCATTGCCACCGGCATTGTTGGTTACACCCTGCCTAATGGCTTCGGGCACCTTGGAAATATTGCTAACTAGTTGATTAATGTCCATCTTCATCAAATCTTTATTTCCTGCAATAAGTTTGTTGAGATTTGATACATAAGTGCGATGGTGTTTGTCGTAATGAATTTCGACAGTCTTGGCATCGATAAAAGGTTCAAGAGCATCATATGCATAGGGGAGTTTAGGAAGAACAAAACCTGCATCATCTTGCGCAATTACAGTTCCGGTAAAGGCTGCAGCAGCGACAATAGCGCTTGATTTTCCAATAAAACTCCTGCGGTCTAAGTTTGAGTTCAAGGGATTTCCTTTCATTTAAAACCAAAAGGGGAAATTAACACGTTGATTAACAAATCTGAGCATAGCACCCATCAAACACCAAGACAAAGACAATTTGCAAAGGTGACTTACAAAGCCATTTACAGACATATTTGTCGCATTTTACCTAATCCATTTTTCTTGTTAAATCATCGTGATTTTTACTTGTAATAAAATATTTGTTCGTTAGTTTAGGCTGTAGTTATATTGGGTTTAGTCGCATATCGACTGTAGTAGCAAGATTTTTTTTAATGGGAGCTCTAATAAAGTGGCAACTGAAATTCTTCATTCTGATCGAAACAAAACACCAGCACAAAGATCAATCAATTCCATTCGAACTTTATCCATGGATGCTGTGCAAAAGGCGAATTCAGGCCATCCCGGAACTCCAGTTTCATTAGCTCCATTAGCTTACACTATTTGGCAGAAATTCTTAAACTTTGATCCCGCGAATCCCATCTGGCCCAATCGCGATCGCTTTGTTCTTTCAGCTGGTCATGCTTCAATGCTTATTTACTCCATGATCCACCTTGCAGGTGTTAAAACTGTTGGAGAAAACTACTCCATCATTAATGAGCCCGCTGTATCACTTGATGCCATCAAAAACTTCCGCCAACTCGATAGCAAAACCCCTGGTCACCCAGAATATCATTGGACTAGTGGCGTTGAAACTACCACCGGACCTTTAGGCCAAGGCCTTGCTACCTCTGTTGGTATGGCTATGGCAGAGCGATGGTTAGCTGCTTATTTCAATCGACCAGGATTTGAACTTTTCAAGTACAATGTATATTCCATTTGCGGCGATGGTTGCATGATGGAAGGTATTTCCAATGAAGCTGCATCCCTTGCAGGCCATCTAAAACTTTCTAATCTTTGCTGGATTTACGACAACAATCGTATCACCATTGAAGGCCACACTAGTCTGGCTTTCTCTGAAGATGTCGCAACTCGCTTTATCGGCCTTGGCTGGAATGTCACCCGCATTGCTGATGCCAACGATCTCGATATGATCGAACGCGGAATCAACTCCTTCCATCATACTTCTGATAGACCAACCTTGGTTATCATCGACAGTTTAATTGCTTGGGGCGTGCCCGGCAAGGAAGACCATCATTCAGCTCATGGAGAACCTTTGGGTGAAGCCGCTATTAAGGGTGCCAAGATTAATTACGGTGTAGATCCCGACAAAACTTTTGAAGTGCAAGAAGGCGTTTACCAGCATTTCCAAGACCTTCTTGGCAAACGAGGCGCAGATGCTAGCGCAGCTTGGAAGAAGTTATTTGAAGAATATAAGAAAGTTCATCCAGAACTAGCAAAACAGCTTGAATTGATGGAAAAACGCGAACTACCCGAAGGCTGGGATAAAGATATCCCCACTTACCCTGCAGATGCCAAAGGTAAAGCAGGCCGTATTGCCTCCGCTGAAGTCCTTAATGCAATTGCTCCTAATGTACCATGGCTTATCGGTGGTTCTGCAGACCTTGCACCAAGCACCAAAACCAGACTTACCTTCAAGAAAGACGGCAAGGAAGTTGCTGGCGATTTCGAAGCCACTAATTACCTTGGACGAAACTTCCACTTCGGTATTCGCGAACATGCAATGGGCGCTATTCTTAACGGCATGAACCTTAGCAAGGTACGCACCTACGGTTCAGGATTCCTCATTTTCAGTGACTACGGTCGTGGCGCAATCCGTATTGGTTCGATCATGGAAATCCCCGTTCTATACATTTTTACACACGATTCGATCGGTGTAGGTGAAGATGGCCCCACACATCAACCTATCGAACATTTGGCTTCGTTGCGTGCAATGCCAGGTATTACTACGATTCGCCCTTGCGATTCAAATGAAGTGGCAGAAGCTTGGCGTTTCCTCATGCCTATCAAGCATGAACCTATTGTTCTGGTTCTTACCCGCCAAGATTTACCAACACTTGACCGCACTAAATATGCTCCTGCAAGCGGCCTTGCCCGTGGTGCTTATATTCTTGCAGATGCTTCCAAAGGCAACAAACCCGATGTAATTCTGATTGCGACTGGTAGTGAAGTTTCCATGTGCGTTGAAGCCCACGAGAAACTTGTTGCAGAAGGGATCAAATCTAGGGTAGTTAGCATCCCATCTTGGGAAATCTACAACCATTATTGTTCCAAGAATCCTGGTTATAGTGAAGAAGTTTTCCCTACCGCAGTTCGAGCAAGGGTCGCTGTTGAAATGGCATCAACCTTTGGTTGGGAAAAATTTGTCGGTCTTGAAGGTGTTACCATCGGGATGCGAAGCTTTGGCGCTTCTGCTCCTCTCAAAGCACTACAAAAGAAATTCGGCTTCTCCTCAGATGCTGTTATTACTGCTGCCAAAGACCAAATTAAGAAAAACGCAAAGGCTTAATGCTTGGCGTCCAAACATAGCAGGGTAACAAAGCTAGCAATGACCATATATGAAAAAGCACTTGAGTTTATAAAAACCGGCGATGTTGTCGGCCTAGGATCTGGCCGAGCTTCTACTGCGTTTATTAAACTCTTGGGTGAAAAAGTCAAAGCTGGCTTTAAGGTTCAGGGGGTTCCTACTTCTGAAGATTCTGCCTCCCTTGCTCGTTCTTTAAATATCCCTCTTGTTCCCCTCGAGGGCGCTCTTGGAAATATTTCTTGCGCAATTGATGGTGCAGACGAAGTTGATCCCAATCTTAATTTGATCAAAGGTTATGGCAGGGCTTTGGTTCGTGAAAAAATCATCGCTGCTTCTGCAAAAAAATTCATCATTCTTGTTGGTGATGACAAAATTGTTTCATCGTTAGGCTCTAGGGGAAAACTTCCCGTGGAAGTCATACCTTTCGGCGCGCCTTTGGTCAAACATAAGCTTCATTTGCTTGGCATTCATGGCGAGATTTGGATGAAAAATGGCACTCAAGGGATTACGGACAACGGTAATCTTATTCTTGATTGCATTATTCCTCCTACTCTCGATCCTGCCAAACTCGAGATGTCCATCCGGACTATACCTGGGGTTGTTGACACCGGATTTTTTATTCAAATGGCTGATGTTGTTCTCGTTGGTGATAGCAACTTCAACCTTACCAAAGAGTTGTTTCGTAAGTAATTTTGTTCTTTAAAATTTGGAGTTCTAAAATGAATATAGCAATGGTTGGGCTTGGAAGAATGGGCGGTAACATGGTTGAGCGCCTCATTCGAAACGGTCACACCTGCGTCGTTTTCGACCGCAGTCAAGAAACGGTTAAAAAATATGAAGCCAAGAAAGCCACCGGGGCTTCTTCTTTTGCTGACATGGTAAAAAAACTTCCTGCCCCTAGAATCATCTGGCTTATGGTTCCCGCTGGCGTGGTCGATCAGACCATCCATGAATTAGTTCCTCTTTTATCCAGTGGCGATGTTCTTATTGATGGCGGAAACTCTTACTACGTCGACGATATTCGTCGAGCTAAAGAACTCGCTTTAAAAGGCATTCATTATGTCGATGTTGGTACAAGCGGCGGGGTTTGGGGCTTGGATCGCGGTTACTGCATGATGATCGGCGGCGAACCTGCTATCGTCAAGCATCTTGATCCTATCTTCGCAACCTTGGCTCCTGGTATTGGAAACATTGATCGCACCCCAGGCAGGGCAGCGAAAACCGGAACCGCAGAAGAAGGATACCTTCATTGTGGCCCCAACGGCGCTGGCCACTTCGTTAAGATGGTTCATAACGGTATCGAATACGGTATGATGGCGGCATATGCTGAAGGCTTGGGCGTTCTTCATAGCGCTAACATCGGCAAAAAGCACTCTGAAGTCGATGCAGAAACCACACCACTTCGAAATCCAGAACACTACCAATACGATCTCAATCTTGGCGACATTGCTGAGGTATGGAGACGCGGTAGCGTTATAGCATCTTGGCTCCTTGATCTCACCGCAATCTCTTTGGTAGATGATCCAAGCCTCAAGAAGTTTTCTGGCAGGGTCTCTGACTCTGGTGAAGGCCGCTGGACTATTAAGGCTGCTATCGATGAAGGTGTGCCTGTTCCTGTTCTTACCACTGCGCTTTACGAGCGCTTTGCTTCCCGTGGAGAATCAGAGTTCCAAGACAAACTTCTCTCTGCAATGCGCTTCCAGTTTGGTGGACATCTTGAAAAACCTACTGGGGGTTAATCAACTTCTTTTTTAAAATCAAAGGCGTACTTCCAATCTTAATTGTGGAATTGCGCCTTTTATCTTTAAACTTATGTTGTTTCAACTTTATCTCTTATGGATTTAATTATGGCCCGAGAAATTCAAGTCCTTGATTCCGCTTCTTCTATTGCTGAAGCTGGTGCTCTTCATTTCGTTCGCATTTGCAATTCTTCAGTCAAGGCCAACGGAAAATTTTCTGTCGTTCTTTCTGGAGGCAGTACCCCTAAAGGTATGCTTTCTTTGCTGGCTTCAGATGAATACAAAAAACAAGTGCCTTGGGATAAGTGCCATTTCTTCTGGGGTGATGAACGAAGCGTACCACCAACGCATGCTGACTCTAATTTTAAAATGGCTACCGATGCGTTGCTTTCCCATATCCCAGCGAATCCAGCCCAGATCTACAGGATGGAAGCTGAAAAGGCGGACATCAATCAAGCTGCTCAGGAATACCAAAACAAAATCGCAACTTTCTTCAATATTCCAAACTCGGGTAGTCCGCCACAATTTGATCTTCTTTATCTTGGCATGGGCCCTGATGGGCATACAGCTTCTTTATTCCCAGGCACTACCGCCCTAGGTGAAAAAAGCAGATGGGTTGTTCCAAATTTTGTGCCTAAGTTCAACACTAATCGCATGACCTTCACTTACCCAATGATCAATCAGGCTAAAAACATTATTTTTCTAGTTGCAGGAAAAGATAAAGTTTCAGCTTTAAAAGAAGTGTTACAAGGCGAACCAGCGCTTGAAACTTACCCTTCCCAAGGGATCAATCCGATTCATGGTTCTTTACTCTGGCTGCTTGATGCAGATTCTTCGGCCGAACTTTCTTAAATCTTTTAATAATCGAGATTAAAATGGCGATCGTTAAAGCTTTGCTAGCACCCTCTATTCTTGCTGCTGACTTCACCACCCTTGGAGATCAGATTTCCCAAGCTGAAACTGCTGGCGCTAATCGCATTCATATTGATGTTATGGACGGGCAATTTGTTCCTAACATTAGTTTTGGTATCCCTGTGATTCAATCCATACGC
The DNA here is from genome assembly GCA_044337875.1 of Gemmataceae bacterium. Lineage (GTDB taxonomy): Bacteria > Planctomycetota > Planctomycetia > Gemmatales > Gemmataceae > UBA969. The sequence continues at coordinate 671,358 of JBIIMS010000001.1, read as the reverse complement.
AAAGCGACAAAATTGTGCTTTGAAACACATTTAATGATCAACACTCCGGACAATTTACTTGATGCCTTCGCTCATGCAGGATCTGACAGCCTTATAGTTCATGCCGAAAACACTCCGCATCTTCATCGCACGATTCAGCACATCAAAGGTCTTGGCAAAAAAGCAGGTGTAGCACTCAACCCTGCAACGCCTTTGGTTGTTCTTGAAGAAATATTACCCAAGCTGGATCTGGTTCTAATCATGACAGTAAACCCAGGGTTTGGCGGACAGAAATTCCTACCTGAAACTCTTGATAAAATTCGCAGATTAAGCGCCATCATAAAACAGAAAAACCTTCCCATCGAAATTGAAGTAGACGGGGGCATTGACGCCCAAACTGCACCTTTGGTGGTAACTGCTGGAGCAGGCGTTCTAGTTGCAGGTTCTGCAATCTTTGGCGATAAGGGTGGCATTGATTTTGCCACCAAAAAAATCCTAAGTTCCATTGTCTAATAATAAAAGTGATTCTTCTTCCCGGAGTTATGCAAATGATTATTGCTGGTGATATCGGTGGTACCAAAACTGTTCTAGCACTTTATGCATTAGAAGCGGGAAAACTAAAACTTATTCGCCAAGCTGTTTTCCCTAGCAAGGGACCCAAAAGCCTCGAAGAAATCCTTGAAAAGTTTCTCGTTGATGAAAAAAATCTTACTATAGAGGCAGGTTGCTTTGGTGTAGCTGGCGCGGTTCTTGAGGGAAAATGCAAAACCACCAACCTACCTTGGGAACTTGATGAACATAAACTTGCAGACTTTTTAAAAGCTAAAAAAGTCAAGCTTTTAAACGACCTCGAAGCTGCAGCTTTTGGCATGCTTTTTCTCAACCCTACTGAAAAAGTCCACTTGAACCCAGATTGCAAAAATGGCTCCAGCGGAAATATTGCTGTAATTGCTGCGGGTACTGGCCTTGGTGAAGCCATTCTTTTTTGGGACGGCGAAAAATATCACCCTTCTGCTTCCGAAGGGGGCCACTGCGATTTCGCACCCACCAATAATCTCGAAATTGATTTGTTCCTTTGGCTCAGGAAGCATTACCCAGACCATGTCAGTTATGAACGAATTTTATCAGGGCCTGGACTCTTTAATATTTTCCGATTCCTGACTGAAACCGGGGTTGAAAAGCCCACCGATGCTCTGACTCTTCGACTTAAAGCCGAGCCCGATTCCAGTGCAGTTGTTTCCCAAATGGCTTTGGCCAATTCCGACCCTGCTGCCGTTGCTACCTTAAACCTTTTCGTTTCGATTTATGGCAAGGAAGCTTCTAATCTATCATTAAAATGTTTGGGAACAGGCGGGGTATTTATTGGAGGCGGTATAGCCCCTAAAATCCTCCCATTCATGAATAACGGCAAATTCCTCGAAGGATTCTTTGCTAAAGGCCGATTTCTTGGTCTTATGAAATCTATTCCCATTCAAGTTGCACTAAACCCCGAGGCACCTCTTATAGGTGCTTCCAATTATGCAACCAGATTAATTCTTAGTTAATGATTTTTTTATTCATTCGCCTTGTTTTACCAACTCACAAAGTTAATCATGATATAATTCTTTAAACTATCTGGAAGATTTATGACCACGCAAGAACAACAACGACTCAACGAAATACAAGATGATGTATCTGGCTGGAGGCGATGGGGGCCTTATGTAAGCGAACGATCTTGGGCCTCGGTAAGAGAAGATTACAGTGCAGATGGCAATGCCTGGGGTTACCTACCTCACGATTTGGCCCGAAGCAAAGCCTATCGCTGGGGTGAAGATGGTATTGCAGGAATTTGCGATCGATATCAACTTTTGTGCTTCGCTCCTGCTTTTTGGAACGGCAAAGATGCAATCCTTAAAGAACGCCTTTTTGGACTTACTTCCGAAGAAGGCAATCATGGAGAAGATGTAAAAGAATATTACTTCCACTTGGATAATACTCCCACCCATTCTTACATGAAGTATGTTTACAAATATCCTCAGGGCGAATTTCCCTACGAAAATTTAGTTACTGTTAATCGCGGTAGAGAAGGTAAAGGCGAGGAGTACGAACTTCTTGACACAGGCATATTCGATGAAAACCGCTACTTTGATATCAGCATTGAATACGCCAAGACTAACACAGAAGATTTTTGCATTCGCATTGAGGCTATCAATCGCGGCCCAGACCCTGCCCCGCTTTATATTCTTCCCCACCTTTGGTTTCGTAACACTTGGGCATGGGATAAAAAGGCCTGGACTCCTGAAGGCAACCCTGAGCCTTTAATTTCTCAAGGGCCTGAAGGTCCCGGGTTCATTAGCATCTTGGCTGATGATTCTCAGGTTGAAACTCTCAAAGATATTCCTGCTTACTATCGACTAGGCCAACGCATTCTTTATGGCCCCAGAAACGGCATGTCTCTATTTACTTACAATGAAACCAATGGCCCTGTTGTTTTTGGGAAAGATAGCCTATCCAGAAAACCCTACACCAAGGATGCTTTCCATCGGCATATTGTTAATGGCGAAAACACCATCAACCCAAAACATCAAGGAACCAAATCTACATTCTGCTACCATTTCCCTGCCATTGCCCCGGGCGAAACACAAGTTTTGCATTTGAGGCTTTCCGATAATGTCAGCCTTAGCAGGCCCCTCGCAGATGTCGATTCCACGATCAAAACTCGAAAAGATGAAGCCGACGAATTTTATCACTCCATTTACCCACCCGAAGCTACTCCTGATGAAAAAATGATTCAGCGACAAGCTTTTAGTGGGCTACTCTGGACCAAACAAAATTATATTTTCAATGTAAACACCTGGTTGGATGGTGATAACCCTGATGCGCCTCCGCCTCAGTCCAGAAAAACCATTCGCAATCAGCATTGGCGCCATCTTAATTCGCTTCGCGTGTTAATACCTTGCGAAAAATGGGAATACCCTTGGTTTGCTGCATGGGATCTTGCTTTCACATGCCCTGCTATCGCCAGGGTTGATCCTAAATTCGCCAAGGAACAACTTTATTTCCTTTTGTTTGAGCAATTCCAACACCCCAACGGGCAGATACCCGCTTACGAATGGGAATTCTCAGATCTTAATCCTCCTGTTCATGCTTGGTCGGTTTGGCGCGTGTACAATATGGAGCGTATCCAAACAGGAAAAGCCGACCGCGATTTCCTCGAGCGCTGTTTCCACAAACTCATCATGAACTTTGCTTGGTGGGTCAACAAAGTTGACAGCCAAGGTAACAATGTGTTTGAGGGTGGATTCTTGGGCATGGACAACATCACTGTTGTCGACCGCAGCATGAAAATGTCCGATGGTTCTGTTCTAGAACAATCCGATGCGGGCGGGTACATGGGTATGTTCTGCCTTAATCTCATGCGAATTGCTCTCGAACTAGCCAAGGAAAATAGAGTTTACGAAGGCCTTGCAATTAAGTTCTTCCAACATTACGCCTATGTTGCTGGCGCAATGAAACACATGGGCAATCGCGATTACCAACTTTGGGATGAAGAAGATGGCTTCTTTTATGATGTACTTCGTTTCCCTGATGGAAACTTTAAAAAATTCAGGCTTCGCTCTCTTGTTGGGCTTGTTCCTTTATTTGCTGTAGAACGCATTGAGATGGAATGGATCAAACCTTTCAAAGAATTCACCAACAACTTTCTTTGGTTCATTAAAAACAGACAAGACCTTGTTAAAAATGTCGTGCATAAAACCGAAGAAGAGGGCAAGGTTTCTTATGCCCTTACCATTGTAGATGAAAATCAACTTTCTAGACTTATGCACAGGCTTTATAACGAATCTGAGTTCCTTTCCGATTTTGGTATTCGAAGCCTTTCAAAAGCTCACGCTAAAAATCCCTTTGTTTACGATGGCATCTCGGTTGGCTACGAAGCTGCGGAAAGTGATTCAAAACTTAAAGGGGGTAATTCCAACTGGCGTGGACCAATTTGGTTCCCAACCTCCTTCTTACTTATCGAATCCATCCGCAAATTAGGCAAAGCTTTTGGACCTAGGTTCGCTGTCAGCACCCCAGCTTCTCACGGCTCTTCCATCACCTTCCAAGTAATGGCTAAAGACCTTGCTAACAGGCTTATCAAAATTTTTGCTAGAAATAAAAATGGCACTCGCCCTGTTCATGGCAGATACAAGAAATTCCAAGATGACCCAAATTGGAATGATTATATCCTGTTTTACGAATATTTTAATGGCGATACCGGCGAAGGACTTGGCGCACCTCACCAAACTGGGTGGACTGGGCTAGTCGCGTCTCTTATCGACGAATGGCGCAAATAGCCTTTCCTCTTGCCCCTTTTTCCGTTTCCATGCTATTTAAGCCTTAGTGTTTAAATAAGTTACATTGCTTTTATCAAGGCAATTCCATGGAAGCTAAAAAATACCCTGCCGATCTTCTGAGCCCAGCTTCCTTTAAAATCGTCACAGAGGAACAGCATTCTCCTCTTACTGAACCCGCCTACGATCATATCCAATTCCTGAGCGCTTGCCTGGCACAAAAAGATAACGAGCTTCTTCAGCTCCGATTGCAGTTACAAAATATCGACAACCATCCTGGTTGGAAAATACTCAAAAAGCTTGACCCAGCGTTTAAAACTTGTTTTCCACCACAATCTTTCCAATCAAAATTGCTTGCAAGAACTTTTACTCTCCTAAAAAATTCGTGGAACTTTATTACTTCAAGAAAATCTCAATTAGGAAATGTAGAACTACACACTAATTATGAAAAGTGGATCCTGCTCAACGAACCTGATAACGCTGAACTTTTACAGCAACGACAACATCTATTCTTGTATCAGCCCAAAATAAGCATTGTGACCCCCACTTGGAATACCCCAACCCATTGTCTAAAAGAGATGATCGATTCCGTCCGCGCTCAAACCTATGGGAATTGGGAACTTTGTATCGCAGATGGAAATAGTTCTTCCCAACAAACAAAAAAAATCTTGACGGATTACGCACGATCAGACAACCGAATTCGACTTGCTTTTCTTGACAAAAATCTTGGTATCGCAGGAAACTCAAACGCTGCACTTCATCTCGCTTCAGGCGATTTCATCACTCTCCTTGATCATGATGACACCTTGGCCCCCTTTGCATTGCACGAAGTAGTCACCCGATTACAACAGCCAGAAACAAAAATCGATATACTCTACTCCGATGAGGATTTTATAAATGCAAATGGCAAAAAAAGATTCAGCCCTACATTCAAACCATCCTTTGGATGGGATACATTACGAAGCCATAATTACATCTGTCATCTTTTGGTATTCCGTAATGAAATTATTAATAAAACTGGTGGATTTCGCAAAGGATTCGATGGTTCGCAAGATTACGATCTTGTTTTACGAGCATGCGAATTAGCTCGCGAAATTGTGCATATCCCAAAAATACTCTACCATTGGCGAGTTCACCCAGCTTCCACTGCAGGTAACCCAAACGCTAAAAATTATGCACACGATGCAGGCAGAAAAGCTCTTCAGGAGCATTTAGATCGATGCAATCTTTCTGGCCAGGCTTCCAATGGTTTGGCAACTGGTCTCTATCAAGCAATTTATCACCCAACCGAATGGCCGTTGATCTCGATTATTATCCCTTCTAAAGATCAAGCGAGTACCCTACGCACTTGTTTGGACTCCATCCTTGCTGAGAACTATCCAAACCTAGAAATCTTAATCTTGGAAAATGGCAGCACCGATACCGAAACATTTCAGCTTTATGAAAAACTTAAACAAGACCCCCGATTCAATATCATCAATTGGACAAAACCCTTCAGTTATGCCGCAATCAACAATTATGGCGCAAAATTGGCCACCGGGGAATTACTCCTATTTTTAAACAACGACATTGAATCACTCAAAAAAGAAAACCTCTTCCGCTTAGCTGAACACGCCCTCCGGCCTGAAACAGGCGCAGTTGGGGCAGCTCTTTATTATCCAGATAACACTATCCAACACGCAGGCGTAGTTTTGGGTATGACTGGAATTGCAGGCCACACCCTACGACATACTCCAAAGGGGAAATTAGGTTATGGATTCCGCATGGCAACCATTAGAAATGTAAGCTGTGTGACAGGGGCATGCTTGATGATTAAGCGGAAAACATTTGATGAAGTTAATGGCTTCGATGAAAATCTCGCAATTGCATTTAATGATATAGATTTGTGCTTAAAAGTTCGAGATCGGGGTTACTCTGTGGTTTGGACACCCCATGCAGAGTACACCCATTTTGAATCCAAGACACGCGGCCCAGAAGACACCCCAGAAAAAATCTCCCGCTTTCAAAGAGAGATTAATTACTTCAAATCTAAATGGAACAAGCAATTGATGGCTGGGGATGAATTTTACAGCCCCAATTTAAACCCAGAGTCTGAAACCCCCAGTATCCGCACAACAAAAAATTAAAACCATGACATCATCCAATAACAAAACTGAAAATGAAAACTTCCCGTCTATTTCTGTAATTATTGTGAATTACAATGGCTTACGATTCCTCCAAAACTGTTTAGCTTCGCTAAAAAATCAAAGTTACCCTTCATCAAGATACGAAGTCATTCTTGTAGACAACGGATCAACAGATGGTTCAATTGAATTCATTCGAAATAATTGGCAGGAAGTAAGGGTTATCGAGGCGAAAAAAAATCTGGGCTTTGCAGCAGGCAATAATCTTGGATTTGATCATGCAAATGGCGAGTTCTTTGCCCTACTCAACAACGACACAGAAGTTCCAGAGAATTGGCTTTCAACGCTCGTTGCTACAATACTAGAATCCAAAGCCATCGGATTAGTCACCTGCAAAATTCTTTTCCATGCAGATAGGCAAACCATTAACAGCACCGGATTGCAATTATTAAGCGATGGTAGAGGAAACGATCGCGGATTCCGAGAAAAAGATATGGGGCAATACAATCTGAAAGAAGATGTTTTTGGCGCCTGCGGAGCATCGGTGCTTCTACGAAAAAAAATGTTACATGAAATAGGAAATTTTGATGAACGACTTTTCATGTATTACGAAGACTTAGACCTCGCATGGCGAGCTAAACTTGAAAATTGGCGCTGTGTTTACACCCCTGAAACCGTTGTCTACCATATCCATTGTGGCAGTTCGGGTGAATGGTCAGACTTTTTTACTTTTCATGTAGAACGTAATAGGGCACTGATCAGTCTCAAAAATGCCACTCTTGGAATGGCATTAAGATGTTTTGCTATCGTAGCAATAAAATCATGCATCCGGGTAACTCAAGGCCTATTTTTAGGGATTATACAAAGAGAAAAATTAAAAATAGCTAAAACATATTGCCATGTTTTTGCCTCCTTACTTTTCAACATGCCCTCCTTCATAAATACAAGATATACCATACAAAAGAACAGAAAAGCATCACGTAGCGAGCTAAGAAAATGGATGATTACAGGAAACAAATCGCATGAAAATCCAACACCCGAATTGCGTCGTTGCGCATAAACAATTGCTAAGTATCACCTAAGCCCCTAACATAACTAGTAGCAATGTAATCGTATAACTCAGGGAGCTTTCATGGCTGGTGTAAATCCATATATCGAACAAGCGAAATTTGAAAAACCTAAGAAGAAGTTCAATATAACTTTTCTGCCCGATAATAAAACTTTCGAGGTAGATCCTGCAAAAATCCCGTACAATCGAACAGGATTGCCTGGTAGCATTTTAGATATAGCCTATGCTGCTGGCGTAGAAATCGATCATGCCTGCGGAGGCGTTTGCGCCTGTTCAACCTGTCATGTCATTGTTAAAGAAGGCTTGAAAAGTTGCAATGAATCAACAGATGATGAACAAGACATGCTAGATGAAGCCAGGGGATTGACTATTGAATCACGATTAGGGTGCCAATGCGTACCTAATGGAACCCAAGATTTAGTAGTAGAAATACCCGCATGGTCACGAAACATGGTCAAAGAAGGTCATTAATAAACCGGTTTTTTTAAACTTAAACGGTTCCTTCTTCATGGGATATATCACACTCATCACCACAATGGCTTTTGAGGTGATGTTGTTCTTCTTGTTCTTTATCAATGTGCCAGCCACAATCATCACAACTTGGCGCAATCTCATAACAAGAATTACAGTATAACGGTCCGCCCAAGAGAAATTGTTCTAAACGCGACCGACTTTCTTTATCCATATCTTCAGCTTCAACTGGCACTTCTATCTTGTTGCCACAACTTACACACGATTGATGTTTAAATTCTTCAATTAACGGAACAAAATGATCATTAACTGCCCTTGTAACAACCCCTGCGCCTTTGCATAAAGGGCAAGAAACACCTAATTGGGCGGCTATTGCTTTACGAATAAACGCACTTTTATTGGGAAGGCTGTTAAGAAGATCGGCAAGTTCTTGTTCAACTTTAAAAGCAACAACAGTTGTTTTTGCAGTCTTTTTCGACATGAGAAACCTCATAAAATATATGATCAAATAACACTTACCTTGTTGATTTTACACTATAATGTGTGAAATAATAGATCAGACAACAAAATGGCAAATATTTTCCAGCGATTCAAAATGATGCCTATACAAACGATTAAGAACAAGCATTTATTATGCCAAAAATTACTGACAATCATAATTTTTTCTACTTTATTTTCTCTTACAACTCTATCTCAAGAAAAAAAGATAACCAAAGAAATCGAAGAAACTGACAATATAACAATAAACAAAGATTACTGGAAAACATTCGAAACCCTTAAAGATAAAAACAAAAAAAACACCACCAATTCATCTTCACCCATCGCAATTACTTTTTTAAAAATCCCCGACAATCCTTTTGATACTATTACAGTTACGCATCCTTTCAGACCAATTACAACCTATAAAGTAGAACCGATTAGTAAATTTTTCAAATTACCAGCATCGGATGAAGTCATTTTGAGATTAAGGGTAATCGATAAAAATTTCAGTTTCAAAGAATTAGTTACAACCGGCCCAACCGCAATTAAAGAAATCAAGTTTTTTGAAGAAACACTTGCAGAAACAGTGCAAAAATTTATTGAAGGTCGCATCTCGTTAGACACTAATGAATACAGTTCAAGCATTGAGTTTTTTGACCGCTTATTACTTGCAGAGGAAGTACTGGAAAAAGGATTGCGTTTGCATGATTCTGCGATTGCTACAGAAAAAAGAACAGGAGAAGGCTGGGGAAATATGCGCAAAGTTCTAGCCAGTAAACTTCTTTCGATTCGAATCAGTAAAATTCAAGTTTATACTGAAAAAAAAGACTGGGATCAGGCACTTTTCGAAATCTCCAAATTATCTTCGGGTTCACCTGATAAAGAAACTTTACAAAGGCTTTCATCCTATTTGGTTGATGTAATTGATGGTTCAAACCAATCTGGGCTAATAACACTAAAAACAAAAGAGTTGCTGTCTGTATTTCTTTTCCTTGAATCAAAACTTTATTCAAATGACAACGACAAGCCATTGTTAAATTTATTAAGAAAAAAATCAGATATGTTTTATAAGCAAGCTGAAAGTTCACAAGGAAAAATACCCCCTGAAAAAACCAATGAATTTTTACTAAGGGCACTTGAGTTGCAACCTGACCACATTAAAGCCAGGCAATTACTTGAAAAATTAAGCCCTCAAAAAGAAACACTGAAAGTTGGATTACCAAAACTACCTGAGTTTAACAATGAGGCATTACTAAACGACTCTGAGATTCATGCCGCTGATTTGATTTATGAATCACTCTTCAGAAAAGAAACTAACTTGGACGGGAATTCGCACACAGTTCAGGTACTTGCATCCTCTAAAATAACACCTACCCGAAATGGGGTGACATTCAATCTCGTACCATCAAGTTTTTGGTCAAATGGAAAACCAGTGACTACTCCAGAAATCCAATCGAGCATGAAAAAAAACAAACGTCTTTCTTGGTTGCACTCTGACGAAAGTATATTGTTAAATTGGAATAACAATAACACCAATAGTTTTGAGGTAAAGTTTAAGAGTGGAATTCTTGATCCTTTCGGATTTTTCGACTTTAAAATCATCCAAGAAAACAACACAAAAAATGGTAGCGGTCCCTACCGATTTTCGAGTAAAGGAACCGAACTTGGCAGAGATCATTTAGTTTTCAAAGCCCAACCTTTTTATAGTTTCCGAAAAGAAAATATTGGCAAACCTATAATCCCAGAAATCCGATTTTACAAATCAAGCGATCCAGTGGATGATCTTATCACAGGAAAAATTGATCTTGCAGTTGATCTAAACTTTCAAGACATCACAAAAATTAAAAAGCTAAATAATAACCCACCTATCAATATCGCCCAGACTGGAAATCAACTTCCCAACAAACGAGTTTATTTTATTGCAGTAAACCCTGATAAAGGGGTATTAAAATCACCTGAGATCCGAAAAGCAATCGCCCACTCTTTGTTAAGAGCAAAAATCCTCGCTGATGTTTGGATCGGTTCTGAAAAAGGAATGGCACATCAGGCATTAGAATCAATTTTCCCCAAAAATTATTCTTTTACAAATGGTTTGGAAAAGACTGAAAGCGCTTGGTCGCAAGATTTGGCGAAAATCCTCCAAACTCAAGCTAACGAAAATACTCCCAGACAAATTATGACCCCAATTTCTTTAAAATTCCCCTCCGATGATGCAAAAACTGCACAAGCAATTGATTTATTAGCATCTCAAATCAAATCATGTCTTAAAATCGATGTTATCCCAGAACCTATCGATCCGAACTTGTACTTTAAAAAAATTATCGAAGATCAAGATTACGAACTTGCTTATGCCTGGCATGATTATTCGGACGACAATTGTTCTTTATACCCTTTGCTTTTTAATTATTTTCGCAACCATAGCGCGGAATCCCAACATAATCAAAAATTGCAAGCTTTACTTGATACTGCAAAAACAACCATGCTTGCTTCAACCATTCCAGAAATGCTTGCTTCCAAAAAAATCATGATCTCTCTTTTTGAACAGGAACTTCCGTTGATTCCACTATGGCAGTTGGACCGCTATTGGGCCTGGAAAAAGGGCTTGCAATTGAATATTACGGATAGTTTGCATCTATTTCAAAATGCATCTTCTTGGAAAAAAGAACCTAACAATTAGAATGGATTCAATTTTGTCATTTAATTTAAATTTGATTCTCTTCGGAACCGGATGGGCTGGCGATACCCAAGTTTCTTGGTTTTCCGCAATCCCTTTTGGCTGTGTATTACTTTTGATCGCAGTAGGCCCAATGTTTTTTCACCATTTTTGGGAGTCAGATAAAAACAAGAGCATCGCAATTTTTCTTTTGTCTTTACCTGTTGTTATTTATCTTTGGTATATCAGGGATTCCACAAATTCCCAAAGCCTTTATGCTTTCCAACATAGCCTTGTAGACTATTTATGTTTCATGAGTTTAATTGGCTCGCTTTATGTTGTTTCAAGCGGCATTGTTTTAAAGTTCAAATGGAAATCAACCCCTTTATTAAATGCGGCATTACTTGCTTGCGGGGCAATTCTTGCAAATTTCCTAGGTACAACTGGCGCAAGTATTCTTTTATTTAAACCTTACATTTACGCCAACCGAAACAGAAACCATAAGGTTCACCTCGTTTTATTTTTTATTTTCATCGTCGGAAACATGGGAGGACTTTTAACACCTTTGGGCGACCCGCCCTTGTTTTTAGGGTTCCTTAATGGAATCGATTTCTTTTGGACAATCTCTCTTTGGCCCCAATGGTTAGTTGCAAACACTTATCTTTTAATAACTTTTCTACTAGTTGATTTTTATTATTGGCGCAAGGATCATGTTGCATTTAACTCTCACCAAAATGCCAATGAGGAAATTTTTCATTTTTTCGGAAAGCGCAATTTTATATTTCTTGGAGTTTTAGTTTTTCTAGTATTACTTCAATCCCCATCTTTTGGGAAACCTTTGGGCGCATTGATAGGAAAAATACTTCCTGTTAAAAATCTTACATTGCCAATTGTTCCTGCGGCGCTTGCCCAGTTGCTTGTGGCAGCATTAGCGTTCATAACTACACCAAATTTAATGAGACGAACCAATGAATTTTCTTGGTTGCCTATTCGTGAAGTAGCAATTTTGTTTGTTGGTGTTTTTATTACTATGATCCCGGCCTTAGAAATATTAAGACAGCATAGTTCGAAATTAGCTCTTGATCATGCTTGGCAATATTTCTGGGTTACGGGTGGTCTATCCTCGATTCTCGACAATGCGCCAACTTTTCTTGCATTTACAACACTTGCTGCGGGCGATGAGGGAATTGCTTCCCTTTCTTTTTCCAAACCGGGTATTTTGGCGGCGATTTGTTGCGGGGCGGTTTTTATGGGCGCTAACACCTACATTGGTAATGGACCTAATTTCCTTATTAAAGCCATGGCCGAAAAAAACCAGATTAAGATGCCTAGCTTCTTTACTTATGCCTTTTTGGCCTTTATTCTCTTTTTACCCTTATATTTAATCCTCTCTTTCTTGTTTTTTTGGTAATTTTTTCGGAATTTCACCGAGTTTCACTACATTACCTTGCCTTTGTTACAGAAGGAATTAAGATTACCCTATACGGTGGGTGTAGCTCAGTTGGTTAGAGCGTCAGTCTGTGGCACTGAAGGTCGGGGGTTCAATTCCCCTCACTCACCCTTATCAAATCTTTTTCCTGATCATTTTTATTTCTAATTTATCTACTTTTGATTATTCTTGATTAATTATAAAAATCGAGGGTTGTCATGTTTAAAGCAAATCTGAGCAAAGTATTTATTCTTTTACTGGTTGCAGTGGTAACAAGTGGAACCGTATTGTCCGACACCAACTGGCCTTCTTGGCGTGGCCCTAATGGGAACTCAGTTTCCTCTTCGAAATTACTTCCCACAACATGGTCCGACAAAGCAAATGTAGCTTGGAAAACGCCCATTGCTGGAGATGGGGCTAGTTCCCCTTGTATTTGGGGTGATTCTGTATTTATTACTGCGCAAGACAATGAAAAGTTAATGGCCTTAAAATTTGACTTAAAAACAGGAAAGAATTTATGGTCTAAAGAATTAAGTACCGGTGAAGCCATTCGTGATCCCCTTCGAGGGAAACCTGGCGACCAGCGAAGAAGACAAAAATTCCACAAACTTCATAATCTTGCTAGCCCTTCTCCGGTAACGGATGGAAAAGCAGTGGTCTTTCTATTTGGTAACGGCGATCTAGCTTGTGCAAATTTCGAAGGGACCATCCTTTGGAAAAAGAATCTCCAAAAAGATCAGGGTGTTTTTACAATCTGGTGGGGTTATGCAAACAGCCCTTTAATTCATGATAATTTTGTAATTTGCACAGTCATGCAAGATTCTCTAGAGGATCTCGAAGGAGAAAAAGCACAAAGTTTTCTCATAGCTTACGACCTTGCTACCGGTAAAGAAGTTTGGAAAACTCCTCGTAAGACGATTGCGAAGGCGGAATCTTGCGATTCTTACACGACACCAATTTACCACAAGGCCGCAAACCAGACTCAAATCATTCTCATGGGCGGAAATCAATTAGATGCCTATGACCCTAATACCGGCAAACAACTTTGGAAAAAAGAAGGCCTTAATGGGGGGAGAACAATAACCGGGCCCACCATTGAACAAAACACAGTTTTTGCAACTCAAGGAATGCGGGGGCCATTGGTTGCAATCAATTTAGATAAATCTTCAGGGCTTCCGACCAACGAAAAAGCAGCTTGGGAATACACTAAAAACACTCCAGATTCGTGCTGCCCGGTGGGCACCAACGGCCTTATTTTCATTATTAGTGATAACGGATTTGCACAATGTTTAGACGCAAATAATGGCACTAGTTATTGGAACGAAAGAATAGGCGGCGATTACAAATCCAGCCCTCTTGCGTGCAATGGAAAGATCTACTTCACTAATCTAGAAGGAGTTTGCACGGTCGTGGAAGCTACAAAAACATTCACAGTAGTAGCAAAAAACAGCATTGGGGAAGGAGTAATAGCATCGCCAGCGGTTTCTAAGGATCATTTGCTAGTACGAACTCGAAAAAGTTTGATATGTATTGGGGCACCATTTTCGAAATAAGAACAACTCGCGGGATGTCAAAGAATAACAAACCTAACGATTAAAAGTCTTTTAACGGCTATTTTACTTGATCACCTGATTAATAATTGTAATTCCCTCAAGTCAAACCACTTATAGTCGGCTTTGTATTGCATAATTCATTGAGTTTTATTCCACGTATCACAGATTACCAATCATGTGCAAAGAAACCAAACTTGGACTCGCTTCTGGATTATTAATGATAATAATCATGGCAATCGGACTCCGCACAAATGATTCAATTAAGGACGATAAAACTTCGAATGTGAAATCTGATAAAGTCGTTCGAGAAAAGCAAAAGAACGAAATCCAATTTCAAACCACTTCACGAAGCCCGAAAAGTGGCCCAACCTTGGATTAGTTCATAAACACTGAAAGCGTTAAAGCTTCCGATATTTAAAGCGTTTTGGTTTATCAGCATCTTCACCCATGCGCTGACGCCTCTGGGTTTCATAATTTTGATAATTGCCTTCACACCAAACCACTTTTGAATCCCCTTCAAAAGCAAGGATATGTGTTGCAATTCTATCTAAGAACCAGCGATCATGACTGATGACCACGGCACAACCACCAAAATTTAAAAGGGCCTCTTCAAGCGCTCGCAAAGTATCAACATCCAAGTCATTGGTAGGTTCATCAAGCAGCAAGAGATTTCCACCACTGCGTAAAAGCTTTGCAAGGTGAACCCTGTTGCGCTCCCCGCCTGATAATTCTCCGACTCGCCGTTGTTGATCCTGACCTTTAAAATTGAAGCGCGAAACATAGCCACGGGAAGCAACCTTGGTTTTACCAAGCATGATATAATCTGTGCCACCAGTAATTTCTTCGAACACAGTATTTGTATCAACCAAGGTATCACGACCTTGCTGAACATAAGCGGGAACAACAGTTTCTCCAACACGAAGAGTGCCCGAATCCGGTTTTTCTTCGCCAACAATCATACGGAACAGGGTGGTTTTACCGGCACCGTTAGGCCCGATAATTCCGACAATCCCGCCCTTGGGAAGATTAAAATTAAGATCTTCGACCAAGATATTATCGCCATAGCCTTTTCGAACACCTTCAGCACGAACTACAAGATCACCAAGGTGTGGTCCGGGTGGAATCTGCATGACAAGTTCATCTTCTCGTTCTTCATACTCTTGACTAGCAAGTTTTTCGTAAGCATTAAGGCGAGCCTTATTTTTAGCAATACGAGCTTTAGGGGCCATTCTTGCCCACTCGAGTTCTCTTGCAAGGGCCTTTTTCCTAGCTGTTTCTTGCTTCTCTTCTCTGGCAAGTCTCGCTTCTTTTTGTTCCAACCAAGAAGAATAATTCCCTTTCCACGGAATCCCCTGTCCACGATCCAATTCCAAAATCCATTGAGCAACATTATCTAAAAAGTACCGGTCATGGGTTACCGATACCACTGTTCCAGGGTAATTTTTAAGGGTTTTTTCAAGCCAAGCAACGGCTTCGGCATCAAGGTGATTAGTTGGCTCATCAAGCAGAAGAATATCGGGGCTTTCAAGCAGTGTTTTACAAAGTGCAACTCTTCGTTTTTCGCCACCGCTTAATTTGGAAATCTTAGCGTCCGGGGGAGGCAATCTCATGGCATCCATTGCCATTTCTAATTTGCGGTCAAGATCCCAAGCGTCAGCGGCATTAATTGCATCTTGAACGCGATCAAATTGGGCCTGAACTTTCTCCATTTCTTCTGGTGAAAGATCTTCGCCAAATTTCATTCCTAGTTCTTCACTTCGGATTAATAATTTTCGTATTGGTTCTACAGCTTCTTCCAAGTTTCCAAGAACATCTTTGGATTCATTAAGGCGGGGTTCTTGGGGGACATGCCCGATGGAAACATTAGGGGCGGCTCGAACAGAACCTATAAAATCTTTGTCTTGGAGGGCCATAATTCGAAGAAGAGAGCTTTTCCCAGCTCCATTTGAACCAATGACCCCAATTTTGGCCCCAGGGTAAAAAGAAAGCCAGATGTTTTTTAAAACCTCTTTCTTTCCGTAAGCCTTAATAAGATTTTCAATTGTAAATATGTAATCTGACATTTAAGCGCCTTTGATTTGATTAGAAAACTACTTCTAAAACTTGTGGTATCTAACTTTAACTTATTAAAGAAAATACACACAAGCTATGCCAGAAATTAAAAACAACTTATACACAGGCTATTTTTTATTTTTCGATTTTTCTGGGACCTTATTATCCCAAAAACGAACGCCACCTAAAAATGCATAACTGTTATCACCCTTTTTAACGCCATCAGGCAGAGAATCCAGCTTTTTGATATTCCCGCCCCCCAACACCACATAATCGGCGACCATCGCATCTTTTAACAATTTAATAACTTCGAATACATTATCTTGCCAATGTTTACGACTAGAGCGATTTAATGCTTTTACACCTACATAATACTCAAAACTTTTGTTTTTCTTGAACGGAAGGTGCCCAGCCTCAAGTGCAGCAACTACCCCGTCAACAATTAAAGTTGTCCCAAGCCCGGTGCCGAGACCAAGGAACAACATTCTTCCACCTTCATAACAACCTAATGCCTGCATCGCAGCATCATTGATAATTCGAACTGGCTTCCCAAAAGCTTTTTCAAAGTCAATATTCACCCAACCTGGTCCAAGGTTAACAGGTTCATTTCTGATTTTTCCATTAACAACCGGGCCAGGAAAACCAATGGTTACACAATCATAAGCCCAATCTCTGGAGTTTTCCAGAACACCAGCAACCATTTGCTTACCAGTGATATCTTGACCAGAAGGAAATTTACGCACTTCATCTTTATTAGAAACCTTAATTTTTATATTCGTACCACCAACATCAATAACTAAAACTTTCATGTTATTTTACCTTTCCATGAATCATCATTTACGAATAAAATAGCCTAACAATTGGACAGTCAAAATACACTTTTATTTTAGTAATAATTTGATTAATTAATAAGCCCTGATTGATTATCAAACCAATACTTGTTAATGATAATGATTGAGTAAATTTTTAAGCGCACAAGGAAGCATTAAATGGCTCTTGATATTAAAATAAGCCCCGAAGAAATCACCGCACTTGCTCCGTGGAAAACCTTATTCCCAAACATCGACTCAGCATTAGCGGAAGTTGCAAGACTTGAAGCACTACTTACCTTGCCCAAGGGCACAATTCACATCATAAGCGATATCCATGGCGAATACACAAAACTTAGGCATGTCATCAACAATGCTTCAGGAAAACTTCGCCCATTAGTAGAGGGTTTATTCGGCAATATTATGCCACCCATGGAATTAAGGGAATTCCTTACCCTTATTTTCTATCCCAGAGAAATGCTTGACGCGATTAAACCAAGATTAGAAAACCCTGCGAACGAAAGAGAATTCTGCCACAAAAACCTCAAGCATTTATTCTCAATCTTGCGCGTTCTTTCAAAACGATATGGGCTTGAGAAAATTTACAAAATATCTCCGATTGATTATCGCGACCTATTTATCGAATTACTCCATGAACCTTCTGCAGACCGGGGCAATGAGTACTACTCCGCCCTTATTGATACTATCCTTGAAAATGGCAAAGGACCCGAATTAGTTCACTTAACCGTTCGAGCTGTTCGCAATCTAGCTATCGATGAATTGATTATCGCAGGGGATTGTTGGGATAGAGGCCAGCGAGGCGATAAGGTGGTTGATTACATGATGGTTCAACCCAACGTTGCCTTCACTTGGGGGAATCATGATGCAGCTTGGCTAGGCGCATGCATTGGCAACGAAGCGCTAATCGCACATGTTATCCGCATTTCTCTCCGATACAGAAATATTCTTCAGCTTGAAGAGGGTTATGGCGTACCCCTGCAACCAATTGAATATCTAGTTCGCCATGTTTATAAAGATGACCCTGCTTTATGCTTTAAACCAAAAGCTGAAGGGCTGCGGGAACCTGTAATGCTTGCAAGGATGCAAAAAGCCATTGCAATCATCCAGTTTAAACTTGAAGGCCAAATGCTGGCTAGAAGGCCTGAATGGAATCTTACCCATCGTAGATTACTTCACACGATTAACACCAACGACAAAACAGTCATGATTGATGGCAAGGTATGTCATCTTAAAGACGGTTCATTTCCTACTATAAATCCAAACGATCCTTACACCCTTTCGGAAGAAGAACAAACCTGCCTCGAAAAACTTAAAACCTCTTTTCTTTCAAGCGATAAGCTTTTCAACCACATGCGTTACTTGCGAGATCGAGGCTCTATGTACCTTATCCGCGACAACCACCTAATCATCCATGGTTGCGTTCCTGTTGATGCGAATGGGGAATTCCAATCGCTGATAATTGATGGAATACCAAGAAAAGGAAAAGAGCTTTACGATGTTCTTAACGATCTTTTCTCCCGGGCAATAGAAAGCCCTACCGATTATGATCGCGATATGATGTGGTACTTATGGTGCGGCCCCCGCTCGCCTCTTTTCGGCAAAGAACGCATTGCAACATTCGAAATTGATCTTGTTGAAGAACACGAAACCCATGCCGAAGAGAAAAATGCATTTTTCGCCCTCATGCACGATGCCGATTTTTGTGACAAAATCATGGTTGAATTTGGAGTCGATCCGGTGCCGGGCCTTATAGTTAATGGACACATCCCGGTTAAAATTGATAAGGGGGAGTCTCCAATAAAGAAAAGCGGTAAAGCCATCACCATTGACGGCGCTTTTTCACGGGTTTACGGAGACCATGGATACACTCTGATCTTAGAACCCGAAGGCACTTATCTTGCAAAACATTACCATTTCGAATCGGTAGAAGCTGCGGTACGAGATGGCGTAGATATCATTCCTTCTATTTCGGAAGTCAGACACTGGAACCCGATTCGTAAAGTAGCTCAAACAGAAAGTGGCGAGAACCTTCGCATTAGAATTAAAACCCTTAAAAAACTTATCGTTGCATACCGCAAAAACCTTCTTCAACAGGGACGCTACTCTTAAATGCCAATTGAAACATCTAGGCCAACTTTATTTGAAATCAATACGCGCGTTTATTTAAATGAACTGGGTAAAGGGCTTAATAAAACGGCATCTCTAGATGATGTACCCGATTCACTACTTCTTGATCTTGCAAACAAGGGCTTTGACTTTATTTGGTTTTTGGGAGTCTGGCAAATTGGGCCTGCAGGTAAAAATGTTTCAAGGTCAACAGAAGCCTGGCAAAAAAGCTTTCGCGATTGCCTACCCGATTTAACTCAGGCAGATATCACCGGTTCGCCATTTGCTATCCAAAGTTATGAAGTTGATTCAATCTTAGGCGGCCCCGAAGCGTTAGCAAGATTACGCAAACGAATGCAGGCTTTTAATCTAAAACTATGTTTAGATTTTGTGCCAAACCATACCGCGCTAGATCACCCTTGGGTAGAAACAAATCCTGATTTCTACATACGAGGTGAAAATGCAGACATTAATTCGCAGCCTGAAAATTACATTAACATCAAATCAAAAAAGGGAGAACAAATATTTGCATACGGCAGAGACCCCTACTTTTCTGGTTGGCCTGATACACTGCAACTCAACTACTTCAATGCTAAATTTCAAACTGAAATGAAAACTGTTTTAAAAAATATCGCCTCGCAATGTGATGCTCTCCGGTGCGATATGGCAATGCTAGTTCTTTCCCATGTTTTCAAAAAAACTTGGGGAACCCGAACAGCAGTTGGAAACAATAATCATTCAGAAAACGATTTCTGGCCCTTGGCAATCAAAGAAGTTAAATCCTTAAAGCCAGAATTCAAATTTATTGCGGAGGCATATTGGGACCTGGAGTGGGAACTTCAACAGCAAGGGTTTGATTACACGTACGACAAAAGATTATACGACAGGTTAGCCCACGAAAATGCAATGGTAGTAAATTCGCACTTACAAGCTGACTGGGAATACAGTCAAAAAATGGTACGGTTCCTTGAAAACCATGATGAAAAACGAGCTGCTGATGTATTCTTTACAGAAAAGCAGTGTGCAGCAGCAGTGATCACTTTCTTTGCCCCGGGGTTGCTATTTTTCCACGAAGGCCAGTTCGAAGGCTGGAAAAAGCATGCGTCCGTTCACCTAAACAGGCGCCCGGAAGAAAAAACTTCCGTGGCGTTGATGAGTTTTTACAGCGCCCTTCTTCTTTCGCTGAAAAATCCAGAAATTAAAACTAGCACTTTTCAATTACTTTATGCCAAACAACCTTACGAAAACGATATTTCATTCAATCAATTTGTGTGTGCACTTCGCATCAGCAAAAACGGAAAAGCAAATCTCGCAGTTGTCAATTATGGACCTTCACAGGCACAGTGTTTTTTGCCACTACCGTTACCTAAAATCAACAATAAAAAAGTTACGCTAAAAGATCAACTAGGCCCAAACAGTTACGAGCGAGAAGGCAGCAAATTAACCAGTGAAGGTTTATATTTAAACATGCCACCATGGGGCTATCACCTATTTGAAATTTCTGTTTAACAATAAATAGAGCTACGAACATAATGAAAAGCTATTTGATTGAACCTGGTTCTGGCATCCAAAACGTGCAATTATCAGAAATTGAAAAACCAATTCTTCAGCCAGGAAAACTCTTATTGAAGATGTCAGCTTGGTCTTTGAATTATCGCGATTTACTTGTTGCTGGTGGACAATACGGGCTCGGACTTCCTTCCCCATTGATTCCAATATCTGATGGCGTAGGCGAGATAATTGAATCCAACACGGAACTAAGCGGGTTTAAAATCGGCCAGCGTGTTGCACTTTCATTTTTCCCTGATTGGGAAGATGGGCCGATAACCGCCCAAAAAACAAAAAAATCATTAGGTGGAACATCGCAAGGGTTATTATCAGAATTCATCACTTGTTCACCCTCGGAAATAGTTAGCATTCCACAATTTCTATCAAATGAAGAGGCAGCAACTTTACCTTGCGCAGCATTAACAGCCTGGAATGCATTATTTGAAACGACTACAAATTTACCAGAGAAGAAAGTCCTAACGATTGGCAGTGGCGGGGTTTCAATTTTCGCTCTTCAATTTGCAAAATCTGCAGGACATAAAGTGGCTGCTATTTCACGAAGCATGCAGCATCTCAATCAACTTAAAGAACTAGGCTTAGACGAAGGTTTTGATTCAATTAATAATCCAAAATGGGGAGATGCCATTCGCAAATCATCTTTTGGTGAAGTTGATCATGCCATTGAACTTGGAGGCGCAAGTACTCTACCCCAATCAATAAAATCCACCCGAGTAGGAGGCGAAATCAGCCTTATTGGAGTCTTGGCAGGAAACGAAACTGAATTTAATCCCCTTCCTATCATCATGAAGTCGATAAAATTACAGGGGATTTTTGTTGGGTCAATTGCCATGTTCAACAGAATGAATCTCGCAATTGAAGCAAGCAAAATAAAACCTGTTATAGACAAGGTGTTTAAATTTGAAAATGCCCCTAGTGCTTTTGCATACATGGCTCAAGGAAATCATTTCGGGAAGATTTGTATTAACATTTAAAAACCTGCAGATTACAAATTAAGCTTTTAATAACCACTTCGCGTTTATCAACTATTTAGGGGAAAATGGAGCCAACACATTCCACCCGAGCGCGCTGTTCCACCAACCCATTTAGGAGCATTGCAAATATTTCTCCCATTCAACCCATTCACCATGTTTTCAAGATTCTTATCCAGATATCCAGATCAACAATTAATTGAGATGAATCCAATTAAAATACCGAGGCGTATTGGTTCCCACTCATCACATACCCCCTAATTTAAATCAGTTTTAAAGAATCCAATCTCAAAAATGATAATCCTTTTTAATTATAAGGCGTAACTATAAAGCTGATCTTGACGAAAACACTAGGATTGTGAAATAGCCATCTTCTACAGGGGATAATCATTAATTTCTAGGTATTAATTCAAATTTTATGGGTATGAATGATTGGAATAAAACTGATCCGATAAGAAAACGCCAAAGCAAGTGGCGAACTGCGTGGCAAATCCCAATATTTATTTTAAGTTTAATTGCGTTAGGGATGGCCAATTTCCACAAAGCATCAATAAAAAACAAACCAAGTGATAAAAACAGTGTTGTGTTTGAAAAGTTAAATGCACTTATAAAAGCATCAGATTTAAATGCAGCACAATCAGTTTGCAGAGAAATCATTGAAAAAACAACCTCAGATCCAATATTACAAAGTCAGGCTAAAATATATTTTGCTGAGATCTCACTATTAAAAGATGAAAGCGAAACCGTTGTTATCGACTGGGATGAAGCATTAAAAACATTAAAAAGTATCCAGCAAGAGAATCTTTCAGAAGATGAGAAACAAAAGTACAAGTTCTTATATGCCAAGGCTTGCATTTTGTTGAAGGTCGAGTTGAAAGAAGCGTTAGAGCAATTAGAAAAAGCAAATCTTGAAGCGGATAGAAATCCGGAGTGCTTGAATTTGCTATCACTTGGGTACATGAGATCATTAGAACCAGATTTCATCAAAGCCCTCAAAGCCAACGAAGAGTTCAGAAACATACCACTTCTTTCAGAAGAGAAAAGAATTCCTGCACAAATATTAGGTGGGGAATTACTGATGAAATTGCAGCGGCCAGATGAAGCGAGAAAAGTACTTCAAAACATCAATTCGCGTAAGAACCCGAGCCTAGAAATCAAAGCAAGACAACTTCTCGCACTCAGTTACATGGAAGAAAGCCTTTGGCTTGAATCTGTCAATATTTGGAAACAAGTATTGGATTCACCTAAAGAAGTATTAACTGATGCTGGAAAGCCTTTATATTTTCTTGGTGTATGCTTAAAAAAGATTGATCTTATAAAAGAAGCAGAAAAAGCCTGGGTTGAATGCGAAGAAAAAAGCCAGACCGATGAACGATATGCAGCTTCATTTCAGCTAGCACAGATTCATTTTGAAAACAAGAATTTGCCTCAATTAACCAACAGCCTTGAAATGTTAGTCCGAAATTGCAAATCGGAGGAAGAATGGAAGAACAAATACTTCAGCACGAAACAAGTTCAAAACATATTTGAAAAAGCTCAGTTAGAATCTGTATCGCTTTCAAATTTCGAATTATCTTTAAGAATCAATGATTCACTCCAAAAAGTATTCCCCCTTTACATCGCATTAAGTTTCAGAGCAGATATTTTCAATTCATGGGCGGAAGTAAAGCTGAAAGAAACATCTGAGGTTTCCGATAGTGCCAAGATAAAAGCATTAAAACAGGCTAGCACGGAACTACTAGTTGCTGCTGCCAACTTAAATGTAAAATCATCGAATCAGGCTGAGACTTCGTTAAGGTCTTCAGAAGAATTATGGAAGGCGATTACTAGATATCGCAAAGGCAAAGATTTGCCCAAAGCCCAAGAATGCCTGCTAAAATTCATAAATTCAGCAGGTACAGACAATCGCTTAGGAAACGCCCTTTATCAATTGGGTGATGTGCAAAAAGAGTCAGGAAGTATCGATGAAGCCAAAAACTCTTATTTAACATCATTAAAATACCGGGGGCCGCATACTTATAATGCAAGGTACCAACTCGCCTTAATCCACATCGAAAAAAACGAACTGGATCAAGCGGAAGAAACTTTAGAGCAAAATCTGCAACTTCTTCGATTTGACCCTGACACCGATGCTCAAGAAAAATCCTTGTTCGCAATTGGTTCGATATTCTTCCAACGAAAAAATTATCGCATGGTAGTCAGGCGTTATGAAGAAGCCCTGGAACGATTTGGTAAAAACAATCAAGCGGTAAGGGCGAGGCTACAATTAGCAGAAGCATACCGCCAACTTGCAAATCAAGAACAACAAAACTTCATCCTTGGGGAAAAAACAACGGATGAAACCAAGACTCATTACCAAGCAGAACATCGGAAATGGTTGCAGAAATCTGCTGAGACCTATCAGGATTTGGAACAACTTGCTGACTCCCCACTTGGAATCACGCAACTTTCCGAGGAAGAACGCCTACTTATTCCATTGCTTGCTGCAGAATGCAAATTCAACATGGGCCAGTATGAAGCTGCGATGCTAATTTATTCTAGGTTAGCAACCAAAACCCGGGGCAAAAAAGAAATGCTTCACGCTTTGGGTGGCATGGTTCGATGCCATTCAGCTTTGGGCCAATTCGACCTGGTTTCTCAAAGGTTGGCAGAACTGAAATCCCAATTAAATGAGATGGACGATTCGGTTCGCAAAGAATGGGAACCATGGCTAGCTATTGCAAGCAAACCAATTCAAAAATAGTTCTTCGAAATATTCTTCAACCCTTCCTTTCTTTTATTCATAAAACATATTTATGAGAATCTCGTGGAGTTAACCTTTAGGGGTTACCTTTGGATTCTTTCATACTGTTTCAATCAGGGCACCATTATTTTACCTTGCCGGAGATTCTGTCATGGCACCTAAGGACAACAAAACTAGTTTAACTACAACTGAAGGCATTGGAAGAGCGCCCAATCGGGCTATGCTTCGCGCTGTTGGGTTTCATGATGACGACTTTGACAGACCCATGATTGGAGTAGCCTCACTTTTTAGCGATATCACACCCTGCAATGCACACCTTGATAGGCTAGCAAGAAAAGGGATTGAAGGCGTTCGGGCGGGTGGCGGCGTACCACAAATTTATGGCGCCCCCACTGCTTCTGATGGCATTATGATGGGCCATCAAGGCATGCGATACAGTCTGGTTTCACGCGAGGTTATCGCGGATAGCCTTGAAGTGGTCAGTGCTGGTATGAACCATGATGGTTTGATTGCTGTAGGCGGTTGCGACAAAAACATGCCCGGCTGTGTCATGGCAATGGCTAGGCTAAACATACCAAGTATTTTCATTTACGGTGGGAGTATCTTACCTGGCATTGGGCCTGCTGGTGAAGATATCGATATTGTTTCCATTTTTGAAGCAGTAGGCAGGAACCAGGCAGGAACCTTGGATAAAAAGGGCGTTCATAAAATCGAATGCGAAGCTTGCCCTGGTGCGGGTTCTTGTGGCGGCATGTACACAGCCAACACCATGAGCTCTGCTATCGAAGCCATGGGGCTTTCGCTTCCTTATGGTGCAAGCAATCCTGCAGTTAGTGCCGCTAAGGAAAGAGAATCCTTTTTAGCGGGCAAGCAAGTGGTCCAACTTGTTAAAGACAATATTCGCCCAAGAGATATCATCACTCGTAAATCGCTTGAAAATGCCTACACTTTTGTTTTGGCACTCGGTGGTAGCACCAATGCGCTTTTACATTTGATGGCAATTGCAAAAGAAGCACAAGTGGATTGGACCCTTGCTGATTTCGATCGCATTGGGGCAAAAGTTCCTCACCTTGCAGATTTAAAGCCAGGTGGCAGATATGTGATGCATGATCTTCACAAGGTTGGTGGAACTCCTCCAGTTCTTAAGGCATTGCTAGATGCAGGCTTCTTGCATGGTGATTGCATCACTTGCACAGGAAAAACCCTTGCAGAGAATCTAAAGGATGTCGAAACCATTTACAATAAACCAAAGCAAGATGTAATAAGGCCTTTAAACAACCCCTTGCATGCTTCAGGGCATATCGTTGTGCTGCATGGCAACCTTGCACCAGACGGCGCTGTCGCCAAGATTGCTGGCTTAAAAAGCAGCAAAATAACTGGGCCTGCCAAGGTGTTTGATGGTGAAGAAGCTTGCTTCCATGCGATTCAAGAAAGGCAGATTAAAGCTGGCGATGTTGTGGTAATCCGCGGTGAGGGCCCAGTTGGTGGACCTGGCATGCGCGAAATGCTTTCAGTCACTGCAGCATTGGTAGGCCAAGGGCTTGGCGAAAGTATTGGTCTTATCACCGACGGCCGTTTTTCAGGTGGCACACACGGCTTGGTTGTAGGCCATGTTTCTCCTGAAGCTTGGGTGGGTGGGCCTATTGCGTTGGTCAATACCGGCGAAACCATTACCATCGATGCCGAAGCTAAGATGCTGAAAGTTCACATAGACGATGCGGAACTACAAAAGAGGAAGGCAGCATGGAAAACTCCTGCACCTAGGGAAAAAGCTGGCGTACTTGCTAAATATGCTAAATGCGTCAAATCTGCCTCTGAGGGTGCAGTTACTTATTAATTAAGTAATGATTGTAAGATAATAGTTCCAGTTTTAACGATTAAAACGACCCGGAAACATAGGCGATTTGGCCTTTCCGGGTCTTTTTGTTTTATCTTCAACACAACTTTTGCGATGATTCATCCTTGTACTTTCTCAAGGGATGATCCAATGGAATTTTCTTCTTTAATTATTGCTTTAAATCTTATCAGTTCAAACCAAGTTATCGTAGAGGGTGTTGTAGGTAGACCGACTCCTGCGATTCTTTTTGCAGATCCACCGCCTCCAGAAAAAATGGTTTTCTATCCTAAAGAAAGCGCTTACAGCCATTGGCAAAATCTTGCTGTCGACAGACTGGGAAACTTGAGGCCCCGCGTTGTTTATTCACCCAATGGTTCTTTTTATCTTTACAACGGTATGTCTTACCCGTTCACCGATTCACGGACAGGTAATTTCGCCCCCACCGAGTTAGGGTTCAAATCTTTTTACGCACCTAAGTCGGAAGTAGAAGTAATTGAAGTAATTAAAGAAGAAGTAATAATCGAAGAAAAAAAATAACGGCATCCAACCCCCCGAGGCTAAGCCTCTTTTTTTGGATGCCGCATTGAATTGGTAAAACCGATTAGCGGAAGAAACCCATCCAGAAGCTAAAGAGTTGTGTTCGATCTGTATCTGCCTTGACGATTGGGAAACCAAAATCCAAAGCAATTGGTGTTGGTCCCAACATAGGAACCACAAACCTTAAACCTGCACCAGCAGAAACTCTGTAATCAGTTATTTTACTGATGTTTGCTTCAACCGTACCGCTATCAATAAACCCGACCATAAATATCTGATCGTTAGCCTTAAGAGGAACCTGATACTCCATAGAGTTCAGGAACATGAAGTCACCACCAACCATGTAGCCATTTGTATTCGGGCTAACACCTCTGAACTGGAAGCCGCGCATCGATCTAAAACCACCTGCAAAGTATCGTTCGTAAACAGGAGTTTCATCACCAGCCCAAGAGAACTGGGAACGAAGCGCCATTACATGGCGACCACTACCATCGGCACGCTGATACATGGTTATGAATTTGTTCATTTCGACAGAAACCAAGGGGAAGTTATAGGCCCCAAAAGCTTGCTCAAACGATAAATCAAAGATGCTACCCTCTGTAGCTCGGAGGTAAGAATCTCTAGAATCCCTAGTAACATTAGCTCGTAAACCGAGAAGGAAATTCTGACCTTCCACTGATGTGTAATCCGAAGGCGCTCCAGCAGGTACACGATAAACCCCAACATCTTCGATTCTCAAACTAGCGTTTGCATTCCAATACTGGTTTAATTTTCTGCCTAGAGTAAACCTACCCCCTGCTCGAGTTTCATCATATTCATCAAATCTGCGTGTGTAATAATAACCGCTGGCACCAAAACTAAACAAAGAATCGAATAAGAATGGTTCGCGGAAACTAGCAGTATAACGCTGCAACTGGGTACCAGGCACAGCTTCCAATCGGAATTCCTGACCTGCACCTCTAAATGCTCCACCACTCATCAAATCATCTAAACTTGTAGGAATTCTGGTAATATCAAAGTTTCGTTCATTTAGAACGATACTACCATTCATACCTGCATCCGAGTTAACGCCCACGCCAAAGAGAAGGCTACCGGTGCTGGCTTCCTGAACTGTTACCAACAAATCTTTGAATTCGGATTCCAGATCTGGATCGAGAACTGTGACGGTTGGACGCGCTCCATCAGCAGAAGCTTCAAAAATATTCAATCTTGCAAGATTCTTCTCTGCCAATCTTAAATCAGGGTAAGTCAGAACCTGACCTGGGAACAACGGCACCTGACGAAGAATTACATTCTGCTTTGTTCGTTCATTACCAACCACAAACACTTGCCCAACTCGAGCGGGCGGCCTTTCAAATGCTTCATATTGAATTCGTACCAAGCCTGGAACATCTGGAGAAAACACAGGCACCGGATTTAAGCGCATTTCTCGACCAGAGTAACCAACATAGTCTTCCATCAACTTCTTATCTTCGTTGATTTTATTTTCGTTAAAGTATTCCCCACCTTTGATTTTACTTAACTGCTCAATTTGCTCCGCAGGCATGGATTTTAGATTTACAACTTGGGGAGTTCCCTGAACTTGATAACGAATGCCTTCTTTAACATGGAAAACAAGGTCCACTTCCTTACCATCAGGCGTCCAAACCAATTCTCGAGAAACATGTACATCAAGAAACCCGAACGATTTATAATATTCTTCAAGTTTGACAGCATCAGCATCTGCCATCGCACTATTGTAAGTACCACCAAATAACCCCATGAACTTCTTGGAGGTTTGAATATGGGTTGCAAGCACCGCGCCCCTAACAAATTCCTGACCTTTGAAATCGACTGACCGGACTTTGACGAGCGGGCCTTCTGTAATATTAAATATCACTTCTTTATCAGCAGAATCGCCACCTTTAAGCAAATCACAACTTGCAAAGGGACGCCCCTGCTCGTTGTATCTTCGAACAATCGCCTGACAAGCAAGCTTATTAGTTATTGGACTTAAGGGTTTACCTTTAGATACCAAACTTAACTGACCAAGTTCTTCTTCCTTAAGGTGCTTGGCCCCAAGGTATGTAACATTTTGTACAACACTAGGAAATTCTTTTACTAGGAAAAAGATGTTTACCTTACCATCAGGAAGACTTTCGATTCTTGGGTCAATATGAGCGAACTGCTTGGTAGCCATTAATTTGCGTACATCATCTTGGATTACATTAGGCTGATATTCCTTACCCGGCTTAGTGGCTAGTTGTGAAGTAATTGCCTGGGTTGCAACAACCCGGTTACCCTGAACAATCACATCTGCAATCATCAACTTGCCTGATGAGGCAGGTTGTTGTGCAAGAAGATTGCTTAAGGATAAGCAAATGAACACCGCTGCAAAGAGCGGATGAATAAGACTCAGATGATTTCTATATCGTACCAGCATGAACAAACCCTTGAGTGGGTATAAGTTATTTCGCAAGTCGGGGGGTTCAATAAGGTAACTTGAATGAAGTGTCAATATGAATTGAATAAACTCTATCGGCGAAAGAAGTAATCAGCTTTAGTCATAGTTGAAAAAATCTGATTTATTGAAATTATTTGCAAATAAAGCCACATTAATTGGCTATATCTCATAAAAATGAAGATAGAGATCTTTTGAAATATACCTAGGTCACGATAACTTACACAATTTGAATGGGTTTAAATATGAACAATCACACTTGCCTTATAACCGGAGCTGGCGGTTTGGTTGGCAGCAGCCTTGCAGAAGCATGCGTTAAAAGGGGCTACAAAGTTAAAGCTCTGATTCGTTCGGGTTCGGACGGTTCGTTTTTGGAAAAGCTAGGGGTTGAGGTAGTCCGGGGGGATTTACAGGATAAAAACCTGCCCAAAGAAGCAACCGAAGGGGTGGATACTGTATTTCACTGTGCAGCTAAAGTTGGAGACTGGGGAACTGTTGATTCTTACAGGCAAGTAAATGTGGAAGGGCTTCGAAAGCTTCTAGATTCTTTTGATCCCGCCCAGCTCTACAAGTTTGTCCATTTCAGCAGCTTGGGGGTTTACGAAGCTAGGCACCACCACCAAACCGATGAATCCACTCCCCCGCCTGATCAGCACTTTGATGGTTACACCCAATCGAAGATGGAATCTGAAAAACTAGCACTTCAGTATCACAAAGAAAAAGGCTACCCAATCGTGGTTTTAAGGCCTGGGTTTATTTATGGCCCTAGAGACCGTACTGTTCTGCCTAGGCTTATGGAAAAACTTAAAACCAAAGAAGTGAAGTACATAGGCAGCAGTAGCTATGCCATGAATAATATTTTTGTGGGCAACCTAGTGCAAGCAGCATTTCTTGCCCTTGATAACCCTAATGCAGTGGGCCAAGTATTTAACCTCACCGATGGAGAGAAAGTAAGTAAAAAACGATTTATCACGACCATCGCCAAGGGCATGAATCTGCCCACGCCATTTTTCTTACCTGTTCCGCTTTGGCTTGTGAAATTCATTGCAAACTCTATGGAAAAGAAAGCTTTAAAGCGCGGAGCCCTAGAAGCACCAAAAATCACCAAAGCCAATATTAAATTCCTAGGCCTAAACCTAGATTTTAGTATTGAAAAAGCAAAAAGCGTCTTAGGCTATGCCCCTGCTAAAACATTTGATGAGGGTATGGCTGAAACACTGAATTGGTACAAAAACAAATCCTGAAAATCATTCAAGAATACTCTTTGCGATCATCATCAATAAAGTTAGATTAAGCGCATTAGATTTTTAAAGGAGACTGCATGAGCCTTCATGGAAAGAAAATTATTGTACTTCTGGAACAACAATATCAGGAAATGGAAGTATGGTACCCCTACTATAGGCTTAAAGAAGCTGGGGCAGAAGTGGTCATGGTTGGACCTGAAGCAAACCATTCCTACCCAAGTAAGCTTGGTTACCCAGCTAAAAGCGAAGTTGCTGCCCGGGATATCAACCCCTCCGATTTTGATGGCATCATAATCCCAGGTGGGTTTGCACCCGATTTCATCCGAAGATCAGAAGCTATGATCAAATTGGTCAGCGTCATGGCAGAGCAAGGCAAAATGATCGCTGCTATTTGCCATGGGCCTTGGGTATTATGCTCCACTCAGGCATTGAAGGGCAAGAAAGCTACTTGCTTCTTTGCCATTAAAGATGATGTGATCAATGCTGGGGCAGATTATGTAGATGCAGCGGTGATTCGTGATGGGAATCTAGTTACCAGCAGAAAGCCCGATGATCTGCCTGTTTTCATGACAACAATTTTCGAAGTGTTGACACAAGCCAAGAGTTCAAAAACCAGCACCAAGTAAACTTTGATATTTTACACTGTTATTTTTTACGAAAGGATAGTTTCATGTCATCCCATTTTTACGCTCCGGTTAAAGAAGATAAATTCGCCTTTGGCATTTGGTGCCTGCAAAATAGGGGTCGCGATCCGTTTGGCGACCAAACTCGCCCCGAGATTTCTGCCTTGGATTGCATTAAAGGCCTTGCAGATCGAAATTGCTACGGCTTCGAATTCCACGATAACGATATTATTCCTTTTGGATCTTCCGCTGCTCAAAGCGACGCTATTGTTTCAGACATTAAAAAATGCATGTCTGACAATGACATTAAAGCGACCATGGCTACAACCAATAACTTCTATCATCCCATTTTCAAGGATGGCGCTTTCACCAGCACCGATCCTGCAGTAAGACTTTTCGCCACCCAGAAAGTCATGCGTTGCATCGATATTGCAAACGAACTAGGCTCCGAAATATTTGTCTTTTGGGGAGGCCGTGAAGGCGTTGAAGTTGATGCCAGCAAAGACCCTATCGAAGCCTTCAAATGGTTTAGAGAATCTTTGAACTTCCTTTGCAATTATGTACGAAGCCAAGGTTACAAGATCAAATTCAGCCTTGAACCAAAACCTAACGAACCCCGTGGCGACTTGTATTTGCCCACAGTAGGCAGTGTTCTTGCTTTCATCAACACCCTTGATCACCCTGATATGTGTGGCATCAATCCTGAAACAGCCCACATCAAGATGGCAGGATTAAACCCTTACCATGAATTTGCCCAAGCTCTTGATGCAGGCAAACTGTTGGATGTTCATCTTAATGGTCAAAAACCTTTGCGTTTCGATCAAGACCTTACTTTTGGTAGCGATGATCTTAAAGAAGCATTCTTCACAACAAAGCTTCTCATAGATCATAAGTATGC
Organism: Gemmataceae bacterium; assembly: GCA_044337875.1. Taxonomy (GTDB): domain Bacteria; phylum Planctomycetota; class Planctomycetia; order Gemmatales; family Gemmataceae; genus UBA969. The sequence continues at coordinate 639,441 of JBIIMS010000001.1, read as the reverse complement.
TGGGACAATCGGATTTGATTGTCACCCTTACCGTACTGAATCCAACCCTTGGGATTTCGTAGATAGAAACCTTCGCACCTACAAAATCATGCAGGAAAAGGTCAAACAGTTCAACGAAAACAAAGAGATCCAAGGCATTCTTAAGGAAGTCCACGGGGCATCCAAAAACTTGCAAGGCTCGCTTTTAAAGTTCACTCCTGAAGCTGCAACCAAGCTTAAAGAAATGAACTTTGACCCCACTGCACTTGCATCAAGAAAACTACCTTATGAAAAGCTCGATCAATTATTGACCGAACTTATCCTAGGGGTTCTTTAACTAAATAGCTTTTGAAAGTAGGCGTGATATGGCTCCTAATCATTCTCCAAAGTTTCTGGCTATTGCACACGATGCAAAAAAAAATGTCAAAGAAACCACGGTACTTGATGTAAAATCACGCCTCGACAAAGGCGAAAAACTTCTGCTTATCGATGTCCGCGAAGAAAGCGAATTCGCCACAGATCATATCCCTGGCGCTATTCACCTCAGTAAAGGTGTAATCGAAAGAGACATTGAATTATCGGTACCTGGCCTAGCAACTGAAATCATTCTTTATTGTGGTGGAGGCTTCCGCTCTGCGCTTTCCGCAGAAAATCTGGCCAGAATGGGTTACAGCAATGTGATATCCATGGATGGCGGGATCCGAGTATGGCGAGAAAACGGATTCCCCCTAACATCCCATTAAAAAGCATAAAAATGACTCCTATCGCTTATCTGGCTGCATCTTTAATAAGAAATTTTGCAGATTTTTTCTCACTCTCTTTTATAATTTTAGCATCTAAAGCGAATTACAATGGGTTAGATACGCCCAGTATTTTATTACTCCATCTAGCAATAGGCTTCGCATTCTCTGGGTTTGTTTTCTCTCTTCGCAAAAGCCGCAGCGACATTATTCTTGCATCTTTTGGTTCTTTACTCTCACTCGGATTTTTGAGTATTCCTTTATTTACAGGTTTTTGCCCCGATCCAATCTTTCTGGGATTCTCCATGGGGCTAGGGCGCACCTTCTGGAATAACTCAATCCTTCTTGCTACCAACCAAAATAAAACACTTGCTCGCAGCATCGATAATGCAGGAATGCTTTTAACCACACTGTTATTACCTTTTAGCATTTTTGCAGCAACAAACATCTTGCCTGCACCAGATCAATTAATTTTCCCATTGTTCTCAATGCTTTGTATTGCACAAGCATGTAGTTTATTTTGTACAGGGGCGTTTTACATAATATGCAACCACGAATCCCCTAATTCCCTACCCGAAAACGCTAAGATCTACCCATCAACTTGGAGAGATGATTTAATTCCCTTGATTGCAAGAAGCTTGATATCTGGCATCATACTCGGGCTATGTTATTTATTCATTATTGAAGCCAATGGCTTTGTTTCGGATTCAAAACATCTTGCATTAATTAGCATTAGTAGTTTTGTTGGGGTTTTGTTTTTTTACATCATCAATCACCCACTTAGAACTATCGGGTCTGCGCCTTGGGGCATGTTCTTATCAGGTGCAAGTTTGATGTTTTTTGTTTTATATCCCGTCAATATTATTCCATTAACAATGCTTACAAGCCTGGGGATTGCTAACGTTTTGGCTTGTTGCAGGCGGGCTTGCCGACCTGAAAACGTACTTTCAACACCTCCAGCAATGTTATTGTTCAATTTCGCACCCTGGTTTTTTGCAATTGGTTTTGGGTGGCTGTTCTACCAACTAAAACTCACGCCAATGCTAGCAGGCATTTTGCTGGTTTTATCAGGGATAATTCTCGCTTGGGTAACTCTTCGGGCGTTCTTAGAACAAATCCTTTCTATTGCTTTAATTCTCCCCTACAAAATTACAACGCATGGGCCTGGGATCGAACAAATGCCTTACCGCGGCCCGGTTATCATGATTGCAAATCATGCAGCATACCTTGATCCTTTTTTAATCGGGAAAGTTGTAACACGCAGAATCATCCCCATGATGACCAGTGTTTTTTATGATTTACCTGTAATCTACTGGTTGATGTCAAAAGTAGTAAAAGCGATCCGGGTGGAAGCTGCGACATTTAGAAGAGAAGCCCCAGAGTTAAATGATGCCATCGAGGCATTAAAGCGGGGAGAATCGCTCTTGATATTCCCAGAAGCCAGACTTCGCAAAAAAGAAGATCAACTTCTGTTCCCCTTTGGACAGGGAATATGGCACATACTAAATCAGCTACCTGAAACGCCAATCGTTCCAATCTGGGTAGAAGGTGCCTGGGGAAGTTATGCCTCTTATTACAAAGGCGCGCCTTTCGCCAACAAGAGCATGGATTTCCTTAGAGAAATTAAAATTGTCGCAGGAGAAGCAAGAGTAATACCAAAGGAACTACTTGAAGAACACCGATTGACAAGAAAATATCTGCAAGAAGTTGTATTGGAAAACCGAACAATTATCGGATTAGAAAAAAAACACGCTGAGCAAAATGAAGATCTAGCAAAAGATTGATCAATTTCAAATGTTTTATTTGAAAAACCTTTAAACCTGATTCTAATAGCAAGCACTTATTAATCATGGAGTGATTCATGCTTGCAACAACCTCATTAAAAATAACATTGGTAACTGAAACTTTTCCCCCTGAGATTAATGGGGTAGCATTAACGTTGGAAAAGTTGCACAATTTTCTTAATATATCCGGCCACCAACCCTCTGTAATACGTCCGCGAAGATTTTCTGAAACAAGAAAACCCGAGCTTGTTCAAGGTTTTCCAATTCCCATGTACCCAAAACTTCGTTTTGGCATTGGTAGCCCGCTAAGGCTTTATCAGACAATTAAAAGTAAAATGCCTGACATAATCCACCTTGCGACGGAAGGCCCCCTTGGCCTTGCCTGCCTAGGAATTGCAAAATCGCTCCGGATTCCAGTGGTCAGCAGTTTTCACACCAATTTCGATTTATATGCAAACGACTATAAGATGGGATTTTTATCTAGTGGTATTTCGCACTATTTGAGGTGGTTCCATAATCAGACCGAAGCTACATTTGCCCCAAGCAATGCCTGTATGGAAAGATTACAAGCACTTGGGTACAAAAACACCAAGATTTGGACACGGGGAGTTGATACCAGTCTGTTCAATCCAATCCAAAAAGATTTGAACTTTAAAAGTAAAATAGGACTTTCGGAAACCGACATTCTCTTGCTTTATGTGGGTAGGCTTGCGCCCGAAAAAAATATTGGCTCACTCCTCGAAACTTTCAAAAAAGCAAGGAGCACTTTAAGCAGGCAAGGTAAGAATCTTTTTCTCGCCCTAGTAGGAACAGGACCACTCGTTGAACAGTCGGATCTTGAAAAAACAAATGGGATAATACTTCCCGGTGAACTTCGGGGGAATCATTTGGCACAATGGTATGCAAGTGCAGATATTTTTGTATTCCCATCCACTTCAGAGACTTTTGGTAATGTCATCCTAGAAGCACAAGCCAGCGGATTACCAGTGCTATGCTTGAATTCTCAGGCAACACAAGAACGAATCCGCAACCAGCATGACGGAATTTTAGCATCAAACATTGAAGAATTTGAAAAACAAATAATCGACCTATGCGCAGACAAATCTAAAAGATTTTTCTTGGGAAAAAACGCAACTCAAACAGCAAAGTCCCAAAAATGGGATGATATTTTTAACAGGCTTTATAAGGAATACTGCGAGGTCATCGAATCAACCAAAACTAATTTTCCCAATAAAGCCGCTTAGCCCACACACCTAAATCTTTATTGCTTCGCACCAATCTTAAGTGGCTCCTTACTAAGGATGGAAAAATATAATCCATGCTCGCCTTCGCCATTGTTGATCTTAATCAAGATGGGATTTGCGCCCTTTTTAAGCTTAACTGCAACAGAATTTCTTGCAGGTTGAGCAGCAAAATGATTCTTATCTTTAAACACTTCAGCATTATTCACCCATAGCTTGACGCAATCATCAGCACCAACAAGAATTGTTGATTCTTGGTCAATGGGCGAATCAATCACTTGATAAAGGTAAGAGATAATACCATTGTTTTCAGGAGAAAAATGCAAAGCAAGATTCAAATAGCCATTGGAAGATGCACGCACTTTAGACCAAGCAACTGGCCCGCTCTTACCTTTTAGCTTCTTTTCCAATTCGACCTTGGCCTCTGGTTCACCGGTTTTTTCAAAGTTTTCATCTGAAACTCCATTTTCGAATGGACCGATAATATGAAACCATTCTGGAGAAAATGCTGCAGTCTGAAGTGTTGCAAGATAATCAACCAAGTCGATCAAATCCTGTTCACTCATGCTGTTGATCAAATCGGAAGGCATAAGCGAATTAGGGCCTTTCGCCTTAGATTCAACATCCTTTCGATCGATTTTGTAATCCTTACCGTTACCATCACGGAGAACGATCAATTCTGGAGATTCTTCAACAATCAAGCCAGTAATAACCTGACCTTTTTTGGTTTCAATTATCCATGTGAGGTATTGATCAGCAATAGCCTTATTAGGATTGATAAGGGATTCATAAAGGTTTTCCTTGGTTCCTTTTTTACCAATCATGGAAAGATCGGGGCCAATAGCACCACCACTACCCTGAACGGCATGGCATTTCAAGCATTGCAATTGGGAAGTGCCGCTTGAAGCCATTAAGGCTTTACCGCGAGCTATATCGCCCTTTTTAAGTGCTAGCACACTTAGAGCGGGCAGTTTTTTAGGATCTAGTTTTCCGGGTGCAGGATAAGCAATCATCGCTTTATTACGAAGATCTTGATAAGGACTATTACGCAACAACCTGCCAACTTCCTGCTTTAATTCAGCAGGGATTTCACCGTTGCCATTAAGCAATAGGAAATCTGATCCATTCCTAGTTCCTGACAAAGCATTTGCAACCAAAGTTCTTTTAGTTAAAGGTGCAGTTTGATCGCTGAATAAGGTTTGCAAAGCAACCATTGCAGCTTGAAACCCTGAAACCTTGCCCTTCGTTTGCCCCAAAGCAGCAAGGGCATTTGCAGCATCTTGTGAGAAGTTGTTGTTTTCCTGCAATACTTTTGTCAAGGTATCAACGGATAGTTTTTCAGGCAGAGCACCCAAGGCAATGATAGCCTGCTTTTGCACCCGAACATCTTTATTAGCCAACGCCAACTTACTAACTTGTTCTACTACACCTTTTGGTTTTGCAGCTTCAATAATTCCGAGAGCAAGCCTTTGATCATCAGAATCGCCTGCAAGTAATTCGTTTACCGATTTTAAAAGATCAGGGCTGGAAGCAACCGCAGACCATTTCCCTGGCAAAAAGATTTTAAGCCATTCGACCGCTTTTTCACGAACTTCAATACTTGCATTTGATTTAACCAAGCCAACAAAAGTAAGGGCATCATCAGGATTATCATTGGAGGCAAGGATATTAATGATTTTAAGTTTTTGCTCGATTGGAATTTCAGCCTTGGTCAGCATTTCGCCCAACCCAGCCATCATATCTTTTGGTCTTAATTCAAAAACGAGATCCCCCACTGCGGGTGACCAGCCAGAGAATTGCTTTTTGAAATCCGCAAGGAAGAGTTCTCGGTGTTTGGGATCCGTGCCTGCAGCAACACCAATGGCTTTTAAGAGAAAAACATCTTTGCCATCATATTTTTTCGCAAGGTTATAGAACCACTGTTTGGAATTATCATCATCTGATTCGCGAAGGTTAACCAAGATTTCGCGGGCTACCCCTGGTCCTCCGTTGGCTAGAAGAAAATCAACCCGTGTTTTTTCTTGCGCACTCAGGCCCATCAACCCAGGGTGTGCGTCCACAAGTTTCCGAATTTCGAGCCATTTGAATTCTTCGCGTTGTTCAAGGCCTTTAGGAAGCTCTTTAGGAAAATCAACAAACCATAGAATTCTTGCAGCAACCCAAGGTTTTTGAGCAATATCAGGATCAGCAAAAATCATTTTAGCGAGTGTATTCCTCTTGGAAGCATCCATTGCAATAATATGTTGCAATGCAATATATCGTGTTGCATTACAGCCAGAAGAAAGACCAGAAATGACGCCTTCGTTCGTAGAATAATCAATAGCAGGAACATGGGATTTCGAACCTTTGGGAGCAAGGCGATAAATACGCCCCTTGGTAGTATCCCCCATGCCATGCCCACCAACACCAGGATCATACCAGTCCGCTACAAAAACAGACCCATCGGGTGCAACCTTTACATCGCTCGGGCGGAACCAACCATCGGTACTGGAAATCATGTTTTCTTGTTCAACCGAAAAACCTGCGCCATCGATTTTAGTATGGTAGCAGCGCAAGTTTCGGGGGCCAGCATCGGTATGTAAAGGTTGGCCCTGATACTTCACGGGAAGTAATTGCGCTTCGTACATGCACATTCCAGTGGGGCTGCCAAAAAAAGTGCGCAAGATTTTAGGAACGATACCTGGGTCTTCTTCATGCCAATGGGTTTGGCCAGGCCCACGGGGATGATATCCAAAATTACCACCGGGCATCACATAGCAAATACGCGTTTGTTGATTTCCATCATCATCGTTATCACTAATAAAAACCGTGCCATAACTATCAACCGCGGGCATGTAATTATTGCGAAAATTATGAGCAATAAGCTGAAGGTTTTTACCATCGAGATCGCAGCGCCAAACAGTACCAGCCCTAAGATCGGTGTTATTGGAAGACCACTTTTTACCTTTGCCATCAGCAGACTGAAGATCTTTGACACCTGTATCGCCGATAGAAAAATACAATTTGCCATCAGGCCCAATAGAAATACCATGCACGCCATGATCATGATCAAGCCCTTGGAAACCAGTTAACAATTTGGTCGGAGGGCCATCCGCTTTGTCATCCCCGTCTTTATCTTCAAGCACCATGATATCAGGGGATTGGCAATAAAAGACTTTACGGCCCGGGCCTTTAGCATCCTTTGCAACAGCAATACCAAGAGGCGACATAACATGGGGCGCTTGGTAAAAAGTAGTGGCTTTATCTGCCTTTCCATCGCCATCGGAATCGATGAGGATAACAATTCGATCGCCTTCAGATCGAAGGGGAGGTTGGTTTCGCAATTTTCTTCGATAATTGACTGCTTCGCAAATCCAAGCCCTACCCTTTTCATCAATATCGAAGGTAGTGGGGTTAACAAACAGAGGTTCTGCGGCCCAGACTTTAAGTTCCATACCTTCAGGAACCGAAAAAGTAGCTTCGGCTTTTTCTAAAGGGATTTGAGCCATCGCAGAATTTTGGACAGCCAAAAATCCAACCAAAAGAATTATAGAAAATGAAAAAGCAGTTCTAATAGTCATCGAATACCCCATTCAGGCCAGAAAATAGATAACCAAAGCAGGACCTAATAATACCCTAAATCCAATAAGAATTAAAAGGTGTTTATTGAAATGCGTTGTTTTTTTAAACTCAGCCTGATCAGTGTGAAATTAGATCAAGATCGATAATTAACAGTAAGCCATTGAACCAAGGCCGTATGCCTTTTTCTGTGATCCTGTCTAGATATTGCAATTTCCAGTGCTTTTTTTGTTCCCACCACAATCACTAACTTTTTACCCCGGGTTATTCCCGTGTAAAGCAAATTTCTTTGCAGCATCATGTAATGCTGGGTATGTATAGGAAGCACAACAGCGGGATATTCTGACCCCTGCGATTTGTGGATAGTTAAAGCATAAGCGAGCGAGATTTCATCCAGTTCACCAAAATCATAAACCACCAAACGGCCTTCAAAATCAACCGTGATTTCCTTCTCTGATTCATTGATTTCCTTGATAAAACCAACATCACCATTGAAGACTTCTTTCTGGTAATTGTTTTGCATTTGAATGACTTTATCGCAGTTGCGGAATTTGGTACCAAACCTTTCAATCTCAATTCTGCCTGCAAGAGGATTCAACAAATCCTGCATTTTCCGATTGAACTCCCCTGCCCCCAATTCTGTGCGATTCATTGGTGTAAGAACCTGAATATCCTTCATGGGATCGAAATTGAACTTTTTGGGAATCCGATCATGCACCATAGCAAGAACTTTTTCTGAAACCTGAAGCGGGGCCTCAGACTCAATAAAAAAGAAATCCCCTTCTGCATTTGGAGCAGAGTCCGGGAATTCCCCATGTAATACAGAATGAGCTGCACGAACAATAAAACTACGCCCAGCTTGGCGAAAAATCTTGGTAAGCCTGACAGTGCTAAACATGCGGGAATCAATCATATCTGAAAGAATTCTGCCAGGACCAACCGAAGGAAGTTGATCAACATCACCAACTAAAAGCAGGCAGGCGTGTGCAGGAACTGCTCGCACTAAGTGATGCATTAGCACAGTATCAACCATGGAAGTCTCATCTACCACAATAAGATTGGCCTCTAAAGGCTGGGAAGGGTCGCGTCTGAAGCCTCCGATAGAAGCATCAAATTCCAATGTGCGGTGAATGGTTTTAGCTTCTCTGCCAGTACTTTCTGCGATCCTTCTTGCGGCACGGCCTGTAGGGGCACACAAGACACAAGTTTTTCCAAATTTCTCAAAAAGATCGAGAATCAAGCGGATAATCGTGGTTTTCCCAACGCCTGGGCCGCCGGTTAAAATCAGAATCTTTTTGGCAGACGCCATCTGCACCGCTTGCAATTGCTGCTCATCCAACTCTAGCCCACTTTTCGCAAGAATGTTTTTGATTTCACTATCGCAGTTTTTTGAATGAAGTGGATGTGCTCCCGTAGCTAATTTAAGCAAATTAGCAGCTAGGCTTTTCTCTGCGGTGTATAAAGCTTTTGCAAAAGCCCACTTCGATCCATAAACCGAATCGATGATGACCACACCAGATTCAACTTCGGATGCAAGCGCTTCTTGAATAATAGCTATTGGAATAGTCGTCAGTTGAATTGCATGATCAATTAATTCTTCTTCTGGAACTCCAACATGGCCTTCATTTGCAAGGCGCTCCAAAGAGTAATAGATTGCAGCGCGGGCCCTTTCAAGGCCATGGGGATTAATACCTATTTTCTGAGCGAGTTCATCGGCAGTCTGAAACCCCACACCTCGAATATCCTTTGCCAGTCGGTAGGGATTTTCACGAATAAGGGTGACAGAGTCCTGCCCATAGGTTTTAAAAATTCTAAAAGCTCTTGCGGTTCCTATTCCATAGGATTGCAAGAAAACCATGATGTCTCGAATGGTTTTATTTTCTTTCCAGCTAAGGCGAATGAGTTCGATGCGTTTTGGCCCCAGCCCTTTTATCTGTTTAAGAAAGCTGGGCGACTCATCAATGATTTGAAGTGTTTTAAGGCCAAACACGGTTACGATTTTTTGGGCATAGCTGGGCCCAATTCCTTTAATAAGGCCGGACCCTAAATATTTTTCAATACCCGCAAGTGAATGGGGAGGAGAACAACGCAATGCTGCAGCTTTAAATTGAGGCCCGTGATCACGGTCTTGAATCCAAACCCCTTCGCCCTCGAGAAATTCCCCTGCGTTTACGGAAGGCAGGTTCCCTATTACTGTTACGAGGCCAATTTTTCCACGAACATGCACTTTTAGAACCGCAAAGCCATTTTCTGGGTTATGAAAAGTAACTCGTTCAATGACCCCAGACACAATTTCATTCATGGGCTATGGAATCCGAAACTAGGAAATAACAGTAGTAATCTTACCTAAATTGCACGCAGTTAGTTAAAAACCAATTAAAATTTCCAAAGAAGTTCAAACAAAAGTCTCAATTTCATCTCAGGGATTGCTTACTTTTCATCCATTTCAGAAAAAACGCCCCCTCCCGACAACCCATTTTGCCCACGTTAATGATTCGGTTTTGCCAATAATGCTGAAAAGGAAAATGGGGAAATATTTACTGATTTTGTTGAAAGTAATGACTGTAATTTGTCGATCAATTAATTAGAGCGACTTATTTTGTTTTAAGGTGCGGGCTTTGTGCCCAAACCAAACTTGAAATGTTTTCAAGAAGTTTTTCCTTGTTCATGGTTTGTATAGGGGGTTGGCATGAAGCGGATCTATGGAAGTATTCTGACGCTGGCAACTCTGAGTGGTTGCGTAACAACCGAAAACAGTGGCGGTAGTTTTATGGCACAACGCCGTGCCGAACAAAATCCTGCCTCCCAAGATAGTATTGGCCGGGGCACTTACACCGCTCAATCAATACCCGGAGTTCAGGGGCCATGGGGTGCACCCGTGCCAGTAGCAGGCGCTTACAGAGCAACCCCCATTTCAGGAGAAGCTGCTGCCAAGGCAATGATTGCCAACAGCGTTCCTCTCTCGATGGTACAACAAGCATCATTTAAGCCAGGCAGAATACCTGCCTCGCAAAACCCAATGCAACAGGCAATGGCTGGAATGCCCCCAGGCGCAATGATGCCCGGTGGCATGCTTTCACCTCCCGGAATGCCAGCAATGCCCGGTATGCCAGGTATGCCCGGTATGCCTGGCGCAATGCCCGGAATGCCAGGTGGAAATAGCTCCGGCATGACACTCGCAAACCTTGGTATGCCAATGGGTGGCCATGGCGGAATGATGGGCGGTGCCCCAGCAAATATGCCAGGCGCAGTAAATGCAATGGGCGCACTGACAGGCGGTGGCGCACCATCAGCCCCTATGCCAGCACAAAGAACTGAAGTCAGGTTTATTGAACCAGCAGGCATGAAAATCTCATGGTTTGCGCCTGGTTCAGACGGCAAGCCTGGTTTTAACTCGCAATACCTTGAATCCCCCGGTCGATATAACTTCCTTCAGGCAGCAATATATCGCCTGAAACTTAGCGAAGTCCCAAATCGCCCCGGTGTGGAACTTTACCCCACCTTGGAAGTGGTACCCAGCACAGGCAAGACCAACACTTTCCTAGCTCATAGCTCGGTTCCTGTAAGCTTTACGGAAGAAGATTTCCAACAGGTTGCAGCAGGTAATTTTGTGGTCAAGGTTGTTTATCTTCCAGACCCACAATTCCAAGACCTTGCAACCGCAGGTGGATTGGATGAAGTTGTATCTTCCAGGCTTGAACCAGGTGTTGACCCTATCGCTGAAGCTCAACGAAGAGGTAGCATTCTCTTGATCGTAAGATTAGGCAATATCGACTTGGAAGCGCCAAACACTCCAGCAATGGATGCACCTCCCGGAGGCGGCATGAGAATGCCAGTTCCCCCACAAGGAATGCAGGGCGGACCAGGCATGGGGCGAATGGTGCCCTATGGTATCTCAGGCCCCGGGCCAATGCCCGGCCAACAAAGCATGCAAAGAATGCCAAGCATGCCAAGCATGCAGATGATGCCTGGTGCGCCACTTAATCTTCCAAGTGTAACAAACATTGAACCCAAAACTTTGCCTTCCCCAGCATCGCTTCCTTCCACCAGCATTAAGGAAGTTCCAGGGATAACTACAAGCCAGGGTAATAATGAAGAAACAACGATAATTCTCAAAAAGGAAACGCTTCCTTCAACAGGAACCTTACCCCCAACAGGATTAGAAATTGTTCCAGGGAATAATGGAATCACCACTAAGGTTCCAGAGATTAAAAGCGGAGTACCGCAATCAATAATCCCACCTTTTGTAAACAAGTAAAGGTGAGAAAAACTAATGCCGGCGGTCGGGGCTACAATCCTCGAACGCCGGCCTTTTGATTCCTTGTTCTGTGGCACGAAGATTTGGCAAGAGTTCCATGAGGCTTTTCGATGCTTCACAAATACACAATCTCTCTGACATGCGCCTTGCTGATCAGTCAAATTACTTACTCCCAGCAAATGGTAATGGGGCCAAACATTGGCCAATCACCAGTACTGTGGTTAAATTTCATCGCGCCAGAAGGAATAAAAACAACAATATATCCTGGGAACAACAGGCAATTCACACTGCCCGAAAAACAGTTGGTTGGCATGAGGCCGGGTTATGTGTATCGCTTCAAAATGAATCATATACCAGGAAATCCTGAAGCAGAGCTCTACCCGACCTTGGAAGTACGAGGTAGCTTGCAAATGCCGAAAGTTGCAAACCCTTTGAACTTTCCCGCACCCATTAAAATTAACAAGCTTGAAATTGAATCTGCGCTCAAAGGTAACTTGATTACAAAAGTTGTTTACCTTGAAGATTCAGAAAAAGCTGAATCAGTAACCACTACCATTGAAAACCCTATCGAATCTTATGTTCCTGCTGATTCGAATCTGGTGCAAGATGCCAGAAATCGAGGCAGGGTAATGGTCATCTTCCGCATGGGTGGAAAAACAATCAGCGAACAGGAATTACAAGCGAATTCAATTCCCGGAACCGTACAACTCGAAGGCGAAAAGTACCTGCCCGCTCCTAAATTCCCACCTATCATACCTTGCGAATCTTTCGCTTTTTTTGACCCTAAGCTTGGGCCACGATTTTCCAAAGCAGAACTGATTTACGATGGCGGCGATCAAATACCCAAGGCAGGCTATGATAATCAAGGAAACCTTCAGGGCGTGAACCCCGAAGATACTATTGCTCAATACACCGATACCAGTGGCAAAAAAAGAATTGCACGCTCCAACCGTGTTATCCTATCCGCACCAAGATTTGCAATCCTTGCACAAGAAACCGTTTGGGCTAATGTGAATACGGTTCAAACTTTCAACGAACAAAAAGCAACCATCACGGATAGCCAGTATCGCACCAACACACCAAGTCTTCAGGCAAGAGCAATGAATCATCTCAACAGCTTCAAGAGCGACTTAAGGCTAAAGGGAACTGAAAACACCGTAGGCTTGGGGGAAATCCATCGCCTTGAAATTTTAAGGGCTCAAACTCTCGATCTTATAGTAAGAGAATCGATCAATTCTGAATCTACCATGAGTGCGCGAGACAAACAAAAAATTGCCTTTAAGCGACAAACTGAAAATGTTAAAAAGTTTTCTTCCTCGCTGGGTCTAAGAGAAAATGATGGCATCGAAGGAACGAGCGTGGTAGCACGAATTCAAAATGGCGCAGAAGTGATCAAAGCAAATGTTCAAACACGCGAAATTGTAATCACCGAAGATGAAGCTTGCGAAATAGAAACTGACAAGCCCCTTTCTCTTTTAAAGCTAGCTGACAAACCCACAGCAAAGGTTGGTGAAATTGTCACCTTTACCCTTCGTTACACGAATCTCGGCAGCAAACCCATGTCTGATATCGCGGTCACCGATAGCCTTGCAACCAGGCTAGAATATGTTCAAAGTACAGCAGTATCTGATCGCGATGCGGTTTTTACCATTCAAAAAAATGAATCTGGCTCACTGGTTTTGCACTGGGAGATCACGGGCAAATTAATGCCAAAAGAATATGGCATCATCCGTTTTCAAGCCAGGGTGCGATAAACTTTAACTTCACTGAAACGAGTTCAGTTTTTTGCCTTTTTAAGAATTTCTTCCAACTTCGCAGGCAACTTTTCTACCTCAGCTTCATCCTTTGCCTTCAGTGCATGTAAAACTTTTCCTGCCTTGAAAACAAATACCTCCGTAACACTATCAGAAGATAACCGATAAGCAGGCGGGCCAGGATTGTATTCAAATCTGCCTACGGGTGTGCCCGCCAAATTATGCTCGTTTGCCCATTTCAACAAATTAGCATCCTGCATACTATCGTCACTTATTAAAGTTACCCAACCTTTAAATTCTGGCCTCGCTTTTGATTGCTTTTCAATTAGCACTGCGACTTTAGATAAGCCATCCGACATCTTCCTAGTAAAAACAATCACACCTTCTTTTTCGGATTGTTCACATACATAACAATGTAACTTCCCTCTTTCAGGACCTGAAGCCACCAACATCGTATAAGGGGGTACTTTTTTGTTCAATAACCCAGCATTTTCAATCAGGGTTAAACTTGGAAGAATAAATAGAATAAAAGGTATTACACATTGCATGGGATTTTGCCCTATTCAGGTAGGTTTGACTTAACAACTTGATTTTACTCTTTTTACCTTACCAAATCAAAGCTGATTGCCTTCAAATCCTAAAAGCCTCTAAACCTCCCATTTAAACATAGTTAAATTGTTTAAAATAGATCATAGTTCCACGGTCGATCTTGACGAATTACTTAGATAAAGAGATCTTGTAAAACTTGATGCTAATAGTGCATAGGAAGGTACTTAGGCAGAATAGATTTACAAAGTCTTAGACTTAGGCCAAGGAAGGCTCATGACAAAGTCTGGATCAGAAGGAATTGATTTCATTAATTCTCAAGCAATTGATTTTGCTCGGGAAGTTCTGCACGAAGAAGCTGCGGCTTTAAATCTCGTTGCACAAAGACTCGATGAAAATTTCTTGCTCGCACTTCAAGCTATTTGGGAAATGACTACCCAAAAGGTAGGCAGAATTGCAATTACCGGCACAGGCAAAAGCGCTGATGTTGGACTCAAAATGGTTGGCACCCTAAATTCTACCGGAACTCGAAGCTATTTCTTGGATGCAGTAAGGGCAGTGCATGGCGATCTTGGAATGCTTCACCCTGAAGATATTGCTCTTGTTCTATCGCACAGCGGAGAAAGCGAAGAAATACTTAGGCTGCTTGGCCCATTGCAAGAACATTGCAAAAAAATAATTGGCCTGACCGGAAACAAATACAGCACACTCGGAAAAAAAGCGGACATCACCATTGCTTATGGTCCGCTGGATGAAGTTTGCCCATTAGGATTGGCACCCAGTGCAAGCAGCACATCGATGATAGCACTAGGTGATGCAATGGCTTTTTGCCTGATCAAGGCGAATCAATTTTGTCAGGAAGACTTTGCAAAGTTTCATCCTGCGGGCAGCCTTGGAAAAAAACTCATGCGGGTTGAAACCGTCATGCGCCATGGGCATGAACTTCGCTTAGCATCTGAGCAAGATACCGTGCGGACTGTATTTTCCAAATCTAGTCAACCCGGCAGAAGAACGGGAGCGGTTATCCTGATCGGTTCAGATGATAAACTCTGCGGTATCTTCACCGATAGTGATCTGGCCCGCTTGATCGAGACCAGAAACGACAATGCATTAGACAAACCTATTTCAGAAGTTATGACTAAAAACCCTAAGACAATACTTTTAGGTTCGAAAGTTGTTGATGCGATTGAACTCATGAAACTAAAAAAACTCAGTGAAATCCCAGTTGTGGATGCAAGTAATATCCCCAGGGGATTGCTCGACATTACCGATCTGATCAGCCTTGCGCCTGCCATGGTTCTCCCTTCATCCAAGGTGGCGTAATAAAGAAAATGAATGCAACTAAAACACTTACACTTTCAGAACGATGCAAAGCAATAAGGCTAATTGCAATGGATGTTGACGGCGTGCTAACCCAGGGCGGGATCATTCACGACGGCACGGGCAAGGAATGGAAAGTTTTCCATGTCCGCGATGGCTCGGTGCTTAAGAAACTCAACAAGTTTGGTATTGCGACAGCTATCATCACGGGGCGCAGTTCTGTTGTTGTCGAATACAGGGCAAAAGAACTAGAAATTGACATGGTTTTTCAGGGGGTGAGCAATAAAGCAAAAGCCCTCGAGGAAATTATTTCATCGACTGGGATCACCGCTCAGGAAATCGCATACATCGGCGACGACCTTGCTGATATTTCGATTATGAAGTCTTGCGGTTTGGCAGCTTCGCCTAATGATGCTTGTTTTGAAGTCCGAAATTGCGCGAACTTTGTGAGCAAAAATTCCGGTGGTAAATCTGCGCTACGCGATCTCGTAGAAATCATTCTGAAAGTTCAGGGTAAGTGGAATCAGCTATGTGCATCCCACTTAAATTAATTAATCGAGGCGCAGTATGACGAAGGAGTGGTTCTAACGTGTGGACTCCGAAGCGAATCTTAATCCTTGGATTCGGGTTCTCCTTATTTATGGCGTTGTACTTTGTTTACGCCTATTTTTTGGGAGCAATCGATGGTATTCCCCCGTTGCCTCTTGCTTTTAGTGCACGGGCCAAGGAAGATCTTCCACCACTTCCAGTAAGACCAACCAGCAGAGTTGTTACAAAATTACAACAAGCGTTCGGGCTCGATTGCCCTGAAGTTCAACGTAAAATCAAAATCGAACTTAACTCCCGCAGCATGCTTTTTGCAGCAGATAGTTTTCAGATCGAACCAGATGGCAGAGTACGCTTACTGCCTTTGAGTGTCGTAGTTTTCAATAAAGATAAGAATGAAAACAAACCCTTGGAAATTAACACCATCCGAGGCGAGGTTGCCTATCTGAAGTTTGACCGACCAATCGTAAACCTGACAGACATCGGGAGCAGGAAGATCATTGGTGGAGAAATTTCCGGAAAAATAGAGATAATCAACAATCGAAAAACTCCATCGCGGGATGATGACCTTTTCATTTTCATTCCTAAGGGGCCATTGTTTTATCAGGAAAACAAACAACTCATTTGGACTACCGATTCAATCCACCTTACCGACAACCACAGCAAACCTAGGCCAACAGAAATCCATGGCCAAGGTTTGGAAATGGAACTTTTAACAGAAGCCTCCCTGCCCGCACCGCCTCAAGCTAAGAAAACAAAGAGCGATAATATTCTTGGGGTAAAAAGAATTAAGCTACTTGCTCAGGTTGATATGCATCTTTATGTAGACAATGATTCGAGCTTTTTAGGCGCAACACCTGAAAAAAATAAAAAAGAATCAGCGAAAGGACTTCCAAAGGAGAAAGCACACATTGGTATCAAAACCTTGGGAACTTTTGACTACCTCATTCAAAAAGGTCGAGATATTGCTACTTTTGATGCCTGCATTTCACCTGGAACTCCAAAACGCGATGTCATTGTTACCAGACATCATGAAGGAAAAGGACAAATCGATCAGCTAGTTTGTGAAAAACTCGAAATCAATTTAAAGCGAAAAGATAATGTTGGGCCTGCTTCAGGCGTTCAAAACGAAGAAAAAAGCCTTAGCTCTGGCATTGATATTGAAAACGCCCTCGCTACGGGAAAAGAAGTTGTTTTAATTTCTGAAGAAGAAAAACTTGAAGCACATGGCAACAGCTTCTTTTATGATGCAAAAACATCGACAGCAACCTTAAAAGGTTCACCTGAAATGTGGGCAATCAAAGAAGGGAATGTTCTTCATGCGGTTGATATGACAATTCAAAACGAAAAAGCTGACCCTAAGAACCCTGCTGCAAAATCATTCCAAAAAGCTACCGCCAAAGGACCGGGCTGGATCGATATTACGGAAAAAGACAAAGACAAAAAAGGCAAACCTGTTCGCGCCACCTGGAAAGACCAACTCGTTTCCACCAGGGAAGGACTTTTTGATTTGCTTATCCTCACTGGCGATGCAAGATTTGATGACCCGTTGCATGACCAAAATTTACACGCAGACACTTTAAAAGTTTGGCTTAAAACAGCAGGTCCAAACAAACCAGCCACTAATGATGCTTCGAAAAACAAGGAACAACCTCTTCAAGCAGCAGTAATACCTTCCGGATCAGGAAAAAAACTCCACCGGGTTGAAGCAATTGGTAATGTATCCGCAGATTCAAAAGACCTGATCATTCGAGACAGTGGCCGGCTTTCAGCTTGGTTCAAGGAAGTATCCATAAAGAACGCATTAACCGTCAGCAATACCCCTGCCCCTAATCAACCAAAACCTACTGTTGCTTCACAAAATAACACGACTCAACCTACTCCGCCAATTTCTGTCATTCCCAACATGGATATAAAAATTGATGGAATAAACAATAACAACAAAAAACCTTCCACTACTCTTAGGCCCATTCATTTGTCCGCAAGATCGATTGAGGCTTGGGTCGACCAAGTTGAAAACAAAAACAAACTCGAAAGGTTTTGGACCGAAGGATCTGTCACGGTTAGACAGGATTCTGAAAAACCTGGCGAAAAAGGTGTCGATATCAAAGGCGACACTTTGCAAATGACTGCACATCCTGATGGTAATTTCCTTGTCGTAACTGGCGACTTAGCTCAACTGCGTATGGATCGGATGTTAATCGTTGGCCCTGAAGTTAACATCGATCAAGCCACCAACAAAGCCTGGGTAAATGGGGTTGGTGCAATGCAAATGGAAAGCACAACCAACTTCCAAGGAACCAAACTTAATAAAGCCGTCCCTATGGAAGTCCATTGGAACAAATCGATGTTCTTCAACGGGAAATTTGCTGAGTTTCATGGCGGCATTCAAGCTGAACAAGAAAACTCGCGCTTAGCCTGCCAGTCGCTTCAAGTCTTTTTTGATAGGGCGGTTTCCTTAAAAGGTGGAAATAAATCTGAGCAACCCGCTCGCGTTCAAAATCTGGTATGCGACAGAAGTGTCAGGGTTGAAGAAATCATCCGCGAAGACGATAAAATCATCAAGTACCATCGAATTCAATCAATCACTCTTTCGATGAACAAACTCGACAAGGATGATCTGGATGGAAAAGAAGGCAGCGATGGTAATGAAGTGCGTGCTTCAGGGCCCGGAGAAGTTAGAATTATGCAGCGTAGCGGAGGCGACATCTCTTTAACGCCCCTTGGTCAAGAAAAACAAAACCCTGCTGAAATAAAAACCAATAGCAAGGCCAGCGAAGATGAGATGAAACTTACCCAAGTAAGTTTTTTACGAAGCATGTACGGCAACAGCAAAAGAAACACTGCAACATTCCTAGAAAATGTCAGAGTTTTAAATTTCCCCTCTGAAAACCCAAACATTGAAATTGATCTTGAATCCGTCATGGATCATCTTCCCAAGGGAGGAATGTATCTGCGTTGCGACAGGTTGGATGTATTAAGCAAACAAGGCAAAAACAAAGCCCAGCAGGAAATGATCGCAAAGGGTAGAGTCATTGTGCAAGCGCAAGAGTTCTGGGGTAGAGCAGAACAAGTCTCTTATGAAGAAGCAAAAGAATTGGTTGTTTTTTATGGTGGAGAAACAGGCCTTGCAACTTTGTACAAAAAGACGAGGGTGGGTGTTCCGCCTGAAGAAATCAAAGGCAAAAAGATCACCTACAATCGTACTTCGGGCCAATTTAAAATCGATGAGGGTCGCTGGCTGAACAGCGGTTCAAATTAATAGATCCCCCGACTGCATAAACAATCGAGGGATCTAATTGAACTTTAATACGATAAGATTAAGGCAATTCAATTATTTCAATCTTTTTGATTTTTACAGTCGAACCTGGGTCATGCTGCTGAATAGCAAAATGGCCTTCAACCAATTTAAGATTATCACCCGTCAACTTGGTATCGACAGTAATTTTACCATTCACCTTGATTACAACGTGATCGCCATCCGCCAAGACTTCTTGTGTAAAGAAAGTATCAGGTTTTACAAGTTGCTCATAAATAAGGGCGTCTTTAACATTGTAAAGGCTTCCAGTGCGCACCTTATCGCCACCTGAACTATTAATTTGTGCTTCCAATCCTTTAGGGAATGCTTTGCCAAATTTGGTTCGGAAATATTGCCCACTATTACCTTTATCACTGATGGAAACTTCTAATTTATACCTAAAATTCTTGTAGTCTCCTTTTTCGCTAAATAGGTGCCCAGCCGTTCCTGTGCCAACGATCATACCGTCAACGACTTCCCATTTAGCTTTATCATCCGGGTGGGTTTTCCAACCGGTTAAATCTTTGCCATTAAAAAGGGAAACCCATTTCTCATCTTTCGCGTCAGCAGCTATTAAGGTGCTATGCAAAAGAACGGTAGAAATCAAAGCTGTGAAAAACAAACGAAACAGAGTAAACCGATTCATCAGATGATCCTCTTAAGAACAAAAAGCGACTCAGAAATTTAGTCTAACTGATCCTGATACAGTTGAAAAAGAAAAAGGCTCAAAGATTCAAAACCCATCGGGTTTCTTTTTAACGGGATAGTATCGCCAAAATAAAGCTGCAAGCAGTAACCCGCCCCCTAGCCAAGTACTTATTGAAGGTGCGTCTTTCTCCGGTGCGATCAAATAGGCCCAGACCGGGCTAAGCACTGGTTCCAACAATGTCAGAATCCCAGCTTCTTGAGGACTTATGATTTTCAAACTTTTAGCGGTCATCAAATAAGGCAGGCCTAACTGAAAGACACCGAACATAAAAAGAATAAGTAGTTGATTCGTAGCAGGAAATGGCATCGTCATTACGAATGGCATTAAAACCAAAGCCGCAACAAGGAGATTACAAAAAGTGATCCAGGCAGGCGAAACATCATGCAGAGAGCGGATACCAGTTAGAACAAAGGCATAGGTAAGGCCGCTACCAAGTGCGATCAAAATCACCACGCCCTCCCCTGCATGCCAACCACCTATCACAATTATCATGATGCCAACCAACGCTGGAAAAACAGCTTGGATGGCCCTTAGATCAGGCTTTTCTTTCAGCAGGAATATCGAAAAAAGAACACACCAAATAAGTGATGTGTATTGAAGTAAAATGGCATTTGCAGCAGACCCCATGGCAAGAGCGGTCACAAACAAGGCATTCATGATTGCAAATGAAATAGATGTAAAGACCATGCCTTTTGCAAATTTAACATCTTTTAAGCGCACAAAAAGGCTGATGCCTAGAGATGCAAATAAAACGCGAAAGAATGCCATTTGCAATGAATGAATCTCAGGGCCAGCACCATTTTCGAAAGTGGTTTGCAACCATCTTGTAAAAAAACCACTGGTGCTCCAAAGGATCGACGCAATGATCAACAAGGTTCTAGCCTTCGATAATCCAGCCAAAGACTCTGATTCTATTTGCTTAGTTGTCATGAATTATTTGTTTTCGAATCGGGTTGGGGCCTGCAATTCTTCTGAAAAACCTCGTACCCTGCGTGTTGCATCCCTACTTTTTGATAAACTTCTTTGGCAATCAAATTGTGGATTTCAACATAAAGCCTTATTGCTACAACATCCAATTGAGCCAAAGCTAACATTTCAACATGATTGAATAAAGATTTAAAAACACCTTTTTCCCGAAAACTAGGCTCTACATAAACACTTTGAATCCACCAAATCCAACCATTGCGCCAGTCACTCCACTCAAAAGTAAACATCACCTGTCCGATGACGGAACCCTCGTATTCTGCAAGAAAATACGCACCTTTGGCAGAATCATTGAGGCAATTGGCAACACCCAAGGAAACAACTTGGTCGTCAAGTATCAGTGATTCTGTTTCCAAAGCCAAAGCTTTGTTCATTTCAACAATGGAAACTACATCTTTTTGATTCGCCTTTCGAACATTTATCGACATAATTGCCTTTATGACAAGTGGGGCAGGTTTTAATATTCATTCTATAATTTTGGAGCGCCTTTTGATGAAGCTTGAATCTTTCATTCGCGATATCCCTGATTTTCCCAAACCCGGAATTTTGTTTAAGGATATCACGCCTTTATTAAGCGCCCCCAATGCATTTCAATCTTCGATCAACAGCATGCAGGAATTAGTGAAATCAGTCAAAATTGATGCGATTGCTGCAGCAGAAGCTCGGGGCTTCTTATTCGCTGCACCTTTGGCACTCCAACTAAAGAAACCTTTGATTCTTTTACGAAAACCAGGAAAATTGCCTTATAAAACCCATTCTTTACGCTACGATCTGGAATATGGCAGTACGGAATTGCATATGCACACCGATGCGGTTAAGCCAGGCGACAATATATTGCTCATTGATGATGTTTTGGCTACTGGCGGGACCATGAGGGCAGCATGCGATTTAGTAAAAA
This sequence comes from Gemmataceae bacterium, assembly GCA_044337875.1. GTDB lineage: Bacteria > Planctomycetota > Planctomycetia > Gemmatales > Gemmataceae > UBA969. The sequence continues at coordinate 617,826 of JBIIMS010000001.1, read as the reverse complement.
AAGCGGGTGGAAATGTTGCAGCATGCGCCTTTTTAATAGAATTAAGTTTTTTAAAGGGAAAAGATCAGCTCCAAGGATACGAATACTTTAGTCTTGTTACTTACTAATAAAATTTTGCCTAGAGAATGAACATGTTAGATTTTTCCAAGACCGATGGTTTGATTCCTGCAATTGCACAAGATGCCAAAACAGGCGAAGTTTTAATGCTTGCCTACATGAATGAAGAGGCTTTTAATGAAACCCTGAAAACGGGGAAAGCTGTTTATTTCAGTAGAAGCAGGAATAAACTTTGGCGTAAAGGCGAGGAAAGCGGGCATTTCCAGATCGTCAGAGAACTTTTTATCGATTGTGATGCGGATACAGTACTAGTTAAAGTTGAACAAATTGGCGGGGCTGCATGCCATGAAGGGTTTTCTTCCTGCTTTTTTCGTAAATTAAACGATGGTAAGACCGAAGTTATTGGATCGAGAATCTTTGACCCTTCAAAGGTGTATAAGAAATGAGCAAGCCTAAGATTTTACGCGTGGGAATTCCTGCTGGTAGTTTGCAGGAAGCCACGGGCGACTTATTCCGCAAAGCTGGATATAAATTAACTTTTCAATCCAGAAGTTATTACCCTTCAATTGATGACCCTGAAATTCATTGCACATTAATCAGGGCTCAAGAGATGCCCCGCTATGTCGAAAATGGCTCGCTTGACTGTGGCCTTACCGGTTTCGACTGGGTTCAAGAAAGCCAAGCTGACGTTACAATCATGACGGAACTGGTTTTCAGCAAAGTTAGCAAAAGGCCCGTCCGATGGGTTTTAGCTGTGCCCGAAAATTCTGAAATTAAAAACATCTCAGACCTTAAAGGAAAACGCATTGCAACCGAGGTGGTCAATATCACCAACCGTTGGCTTGCGAGCCACAAGGTCGAAGCTCATGTGGAATTTAGTTGGGGCGCAACCGAAGTCAAACCTCCAAGATTCGCTGATGCAATCGTCGATGTAACTGAGACGGGAAGCTCATTAAGGGCCAACCAGTTACGGATTGTTGCAGAACTTCTCGAAAGTACGACCCGATTCATTGCAAATAAAGCTGCTCACGAAGATTCTTGGAAACGCAAGAAAATGGACGACATGGTGCTAATGCTGAAGGGCGCTTTGGCGGCAGAGGGCAAAGTTGGATTGATGATGAATGTGCCTCATAGTTCATTAGAAGAGGTATTAAAAATATTGCCAGCTCTTCAAAAACCCACTATTTCTTCTCTCTCAGATCCTTCTTGGGTCGCTTTAAACACCATCCTAGATGAAAGCGTTGTTAGACATATAATTCCAAAATTAAGCTTGGCAGGGGCCAAAGGTATTGTGGAATACCCACTTAACAAAATCATTGAATAAAACATGAAAATTTCATTCACCGCAGACCTTCATCAGCCCATCACGCCGTTATGGCAGATTGAACAACTTGTAAAAGAGATTTCAGAATTTGGCCCAGATGTTCTTATTCTGGGTGGCGATTTGGGAGAATCAGTTCAGGATTTCGAAAAATGTCTGCGTCTCTTTCGAAAATCTTTCACCTGCCCTTTGCTTGTTTACCCTGGGAATCACGACCTATGGGTACGAAGATTTAGCGACAGTAAAAAATTATGGTTCGAAGAATTACCTAATATCACCAAGGATTCAGGATGCATCTGGCTCGAGGGAAATTCTTATGTGCAAAATGGCATTGGGATCGCGGGTACCATTGGCTGGTACGATTATTCTGCGGTAGATTCTGGGATTACTCACTCTGAGTTGCACTTTGCCCAGGAAAAATTCAATTTTAATAGTGACGCATTATTAGTTGATTGGGAATGGTCGGATCCTGAATTTGCGCTACGGGTTTCGGGCCCGTTCTTGGATCAATTAAACGCTTTGGATAATAATCCTGCAGTTCATACCATCATTGCTGCAACTCATTTCCCGATACTAGAAGAACAAATACACCGGGACATTCATAAATCAGGCTGGGCGTTTTCCAATGCCTATGCTGGAAACCTCACCTTGGGTAAGCAAGTTCTTAAAATAAAGAAGTTAAGCCAAGTATTGAGCGGTCATACCCATATTGGGAAAAGGGGCTCCATAGCACGAAATGGTCTAAACCCCGTATCCTATCAAGTTTTAGAAGCAGATTATCAAAAACCCGCCATGATAGGTCTTGCAATTTAAAGTACAAATCGGCCATGAAGGAAGAGTGAAAATTTAGAGTTCAAAATAGGTTGGCTTTACCCAGCTAGCCTATCTCGCAATTATTGTAAAAACTTTGCTTTTCACTTAAGCGTGACAAATTAACACGCCGATATAAGACTGTGGCGGTGTAAAAGGATTTACACCCGAAGAAACTTTGCTCTGGCAATGGAGTTGCAAGGGAATGTACCGCTGGTTAGGCCAATTGGCCGCCAACCACCCTTGGAAGATTTGTTTTGCGTGGCTTCTCTTTGGAGTTACCGCAGCATTTCTAGCACCCTCTTGGGAAAAAAACTCCCAAGATGATGATATTCGCTTTCTACCTGCCCGTTGCGACAGCGTTCGCGGATATAAACTCCTAGAAGAAGCCTTCCCGAATGACATTTTTGCAAGCAAAGTCATATTTCTTGTTGAAAGAAAACAAGGCACTTTCACCCCTGAAGATTATGCTTATCTCGATCAAGCCGTTACCGCTATTAAACAATTGGCCAAGGATGAACCTGATCTGCAAATCGGAAAAGTCCTTTACGAAAAAGAACCTGTAATAGGAAAAAAACTTAAAAGCATAGATGAAACCTGCACCTTGGTGCAAGTTTTTCTGGCTACGCCTTTCATGGCTAACCAAACTCGTTTAACCGTCGATAAAGCTGAGAAAGTATTTAGAGAATATTTCCCCACCCAAGAAGGTGGGGCGGTTCAAATTAAAGTAACCGGTATCGCTGCAGTAGGTAGAGATTTAATTAGCGCTGGTGCATCCAGCCTAGATAGTACAACTCTTGCCACGATTCTTTTGGTTATTGTAACCTTGTTATTCGTATACAGGGCTCCTGGGTTGGCGATCATACCGTTAATCACCATCGTTCTATCCGTTTGGATTGCACTCAATTTATTAGCGATCTGTACTTTGATCAAAGGTTTTCACCTGATGAATATCAGCAAGATATTTGCCATTGTGATGCTTTATGGTGCAGGGACTGATTATTGCCTATTCCTCATTAGCCGGTACCGTGAAGAATTATGCAATGGTTTAAACCCCAAGGAAGCAATCGCTGCGGCGGTTGAACATGTGGGGCATGCCATTGTTGCTAGTGCAGGAACGGTAATATGCGGACTAAGCTTAATGATACTGGCGGAGTTTGCCAAGGTTCGTTGTGGCGGGCCTGCAATCGCATTGGGGTTAACAGTTGCTTTATTCGCATCATTAACGCTAGCGCCTGCATTACTAAGGCTATGTGGTCAATTGGCATTCTGGCCTGGAAAACTACCTGTTGCAATTGCCCCAGAAAAAGAACACGCTGCTTGGTTCCGCTTTGGTGATATGGTTGTTTCTCACCCAATCAGGGCTTTAGCGGTGATTACCGTTGCACTCGTGCCCCTTGCAATCATTGGCCTTCAAGTAACGCCCAACTACAACACCACGGGCGAGCTTTCCAGAAAAAGCCAAAGCGTTCTTGGATTACAAGCAATACAAGAACATTTTACTCCAGGCGAACTTGGGCCTGTAATTGTGCTACTTGAATCTAATAAGCCTTGGGACAACCAAGAAGGCAAAAGACTTTTAAGCCATTTGAGTCAGGGCTTTCTAAAACTTTCCGGGGTTTCCGAAGTACGAAGTTTAACTCAACCTCTTGGCCTGCCTGTCAAAGAACCCAAGGGCATAAATGAAGATGCGCATGGCATCCTTAAAAAACTCTGGTCCAATGTATTGGCCGGGGTTGATGACCAGATCATGCGGGTTGCAAGGGAATACTACCTTGCGACTCTGGTGAACCGCGAAGGGCGCGAAAAAAACAAACTCAAATATATCACAAGGCTCGAAGTTGTTCTGAAAACTGACCCCTTCGAACTTGCGAGCCTGCCTACTTTGGATAGCCTTCGTTATTGGGCTAGAGAACAATTGCCTATCGCTGCTGGCAGATCCAGGGTCATTAATGCTGAAATTTATGGACTTACTGTTGCTGCACAGGATATGTCCACCGTTACTGAATCCGACCGATTTAGAATCAACTGGATGGTTCTTGTTGGTATCTTCCTTATATTGCTCTACCTGGTTCGAAGCCCTTGGCTTGCAGCCTATCTGCTTGTCACCGTTCTTTTCAGTTATTTTGTCACCCTTGGCGCCACCGCATTGATGGCACATTGGTACGATGGCAGGGCTATAGGGGAACTTGATTGGCGCGTGCCTTTCTTCTTGTTTATTATCCTTGTGGCTGTTGGCGAAGATTACAACATCTTCCTAATCACCCGAATGATTCAAGAAAAAGAGATTTACGGCGCAGTTGAAGGAACACGAAAAGCCTTGGCGCTTACCGGGGGAACGATCACCTCGTGTGGGCTAATCATGGCGGGCACATTTGCAACTTTAATGCTTGCAGGATTAAACACCTTGTTTCAGATAGGATTTGCGCTGGCATTTGGTGTTTTGCTTGACACTTTTATTGTAAGACCAATTTTAGTGCCTGCATTCACTGTGCTTATTTGGAAGAAGCTTGAAGGTTCAGAAACCGCAAAAATCCATCGACTTCGTTATCGCGAAAAATTGCGCAAGGCAATATAAAAAAAGCGCACACCTTAAATTAAAGATGTGCGCTTCATTTTTTTAATTTAACAAACTACTTAGCAGCGGTCTTTTTGTTCAGAATTTTGCTGAGTTGGGACTTCAATCTTGAAGCCTTATTAGCATGCATGGTTCGCTTTGCTCCAGCTTTATCAATCTTACTTGATGCAAGATTGAACTGCTTTTGCAATTCTTCAGCCGAACCTTCACTTGCGTTCCTTACATTTTTTACAAGCAAGGTAATGTCACGAAGAGCAGCACGGTTAAGTGCACGCCTTTTTTCGGACTTGCGCAAGTTCTTCTTGGCACTGCTCGTGTGAGGCATAGAAACTCCTGTCAATCAATTAGCGGGTCAAAATATTCGTCAAGTAATTAGTTTAATAGCAACAATAGCAAGCGACAAGGGTCATGTACGCAATTCTTACCACTCTAGAGAGTGAACTTTTGTCCACGACTTCTTGTTTTCTTCGAGTAGTAGTTCCTTATTGGTTATAAAAACACTCAGCAAATCGTCCTCTGAAACTAACGAACTAAGCCATTTCGATTTACCCTGTAAGTCTATTGGCAGATTAAACTTAGGGCCTCCACGCTGAGACTCGACCAAGGATTTAATTTTTGATTCTTTTACTTCTAGCAAATGGGATAAATCAATTGAAATCGAAATAAACCCTTTGATTTCCTCGGAGCGCACAGTTTCTTTTAAAACACTCAAAACATTTTTTACGTACAGGGTAACTTCATCATCGGTCAGTGATTTTCCTGGGAAAATATTCTCGAGAAGGTCGGGTAGCCCTTTGGGAACTACGATCAAGCGGGCCTTTTCCAACAAGAAACCCGCACCCAAATTAACTTTCATTTCTTCGTTTTGTCTTCGCTCGATTTCAATTTTCCTTATAAATGCGCGCTTTTGTATCCCCGCACTTATCCCCAAACGAACCAAGCTTGGCAGCCTAGCACCAAATTTATCTAAAATCCCTTTTCGCATACATGCCTTAGCAAGCTTATCGAGACGCAGGGATATTTTATCCAAGACATTTCGATCAACCTTATTGGCTAAAGAATTACCCTGCGGTTTGGCCACTTGCGAGAACGCCCAATTATGTGTGTTTTTAGCTAAATAAGCAAAAGTCGAGGAAAGAGCAGGATCCACATCCCCAACCTGATGCCAATGCATTTTAAGCCTCTTGGGGCAGACCTCAATCCAAGCGTCCAGAAAGGCACGGGTGATGTTTAATGATTTTTCTTTATTGATTTGTATTTCAGGTCGAAACAAAGGGCTATAATTCAATCCACCGAACCAACCCGGAGCTCTGGGAAAATTCAAATGCAGCACACCCAAAACCCCAGAACTCTCTAAGCACACATCCATAACACTCAAGGCATTTTTTAAAAGTTTTGTATCGATCCTCGGTTGCTCTAACGCTAAATATTCTGCACCCTCAAAATGAATCTGTTTTGCTGCGAGATTTTTTATGTTTGAAATGAATTCTTTTGGACTCTGCAAAACCATATCGAGCCAATCTTCTTTAACCCACGAAGTTGCTAAAAGGCCATCAGGAAAGGTGATGCCCTCCATCTGAATCCAGCCTTCTTGAATTCCCGCAGCGAGGTCGGGAGTTAGAACCGAATTCAGCATTTTATGGCGATTAAATTCTTGAGGTGTTTTAACATTTTTGCTAGGAAATAATTCAGTTCCTAATTCTAGAGAACCAGGGTCAAATTCAGCTTTATAGGCAAATTCAGGGTATTTCAGAGCAATATCGGGGTGCCCAAATTCTCGAACCGTTCTAGTCACCGCAAATATTATATCTTCCTGTTTTAATGTAGCACCCGGGTTTTCTGATGCCAAGAAATACGATGTTGCATCTGCCAATTCTCTTGCAAGAAAGGGATCAGCCTTACCCAACATTACTCCCGTTTCATATAAGTCTTTGCAGATATGATCTTCTTGGAATGGCACTAATCTGCCATCCTTTTTGATAATCCAAGCGGGCAAAGGTGGGGCATCTGGGTGCTTCATCTAGACTATAATAGGATTCTATCGATCAAGTGGGAAGGAAAGAAATCCTTCGACCAGACACCTTGACAGCTAAACACTAGTTGTGCCAATCTTTATGATTGCGAATCATTTAGTTTTTTTTGCAGGCACAAGGAAGTGCAAATGGCATCAGCTTCATATGGATGTTTATCATTGGTAATCCCTGCCTACCGGGAAGAAAAAGGTATTGGCCAGGCAATCATTGAAGCAGAAGAAGCTTTATCTTTGTTAAATCTGAGCGATTATGAAATTCTAATAATTGATGATGGCAGTTCGGATGCAACTTTTGAAGCGGCCTCTCAAATAGCCAGCCTTTATTCTCACACTAAAATCATCAGGCATGAAAACAATCAAGGATACGGTGCAGCCCTTCGCACGGGATTCGAGGCTGCTCGTTTTGAATTCGTGGCATTTACCGATGCTGACTGCCAATTTTATCTTGAAGATCTTTCTAATTTACTTGAAGCAATCAAAAGTTCGGACATCGCTGCAGGATATCGCTTTGACAGACAAGACCCGCAGTTGCGTATCTTTTTATCCAAAGGGTATAACTTTTTAGTGCATTCTCTTTTAAGGACTGGCGTTAGAGATTGTGATTGCGCATTAAAGATATTCCGAAAATCCGCTCTTAACAAAATCCTTCCCGATGCTAAAAACTTTTTCGTCAACACCGAGATGTTTCACAAGGCTGCTTGCAACGATCTAGTCATCAAGGAAGTGCCTGTCAGGCACAGATTACGTTATGCAGGAAGCAGCAAAGTGGGTTGGATGGAAGTGCCCAAAACATTAAAAACGCTTATCCCTTACTGTTTCAGCAATCATTTTTTCAACAGCCCGGAACAAACACCTCCTTTTAAAGCTTGGAAGAAAAGTGAGAGGCTGGCGTATTTTGCAGGTGCTATGTTACTGCTCATTTTTTCCGCACTATTATTTGCATCGAGTCTGCGGGCGCCTCTGCTAGAACCTCAAGAAGCCAGGTATGCCGAAGTTCCCAGAGAAATGCTCCTCCAAAACGAATGGGTTGTGCCTTTGCTTCATGGCAAACCCTACTTGGATAAACCTCCTCTTACCTATTGGGCCGTGATGGGCCTTTATCAAATCTTTGGTATTCACGATTGGGCAGCAAGATTACTTCCATGCTTTGCAGGTATTGCATCGGTTTTTGTTTTGGTTTTTTGGGGAATTAATGCAAAGGCTCATTGGGAAGGATTGATCGCAGGATTTATTTTATGCCTTACCAACAGATTTATTTATTTAGAACGAATGCTGGCCCCAGACACCTTACTCTGCTTTTTGGTCACTTTGGGATTATGCCTCGGATTTCTAGCTTGCAATCAAAAGAAAATTAATCTTTTCTGCTGGCTTGGCTTCGGTATATGCATGGGATTAGGCATTCTTACCAAAGGCCCCGTCGCAATCATTCTTTTAACTTTGCCTATTGCATTATGGACATTCGTTGACCAACGCGCGTTTAAGCCTGGAATCAAATCTTGGTTGCTGCCGATAGCCACTGCGCTTTTAATTTTAATTCCTTGGCAGGTTGCGATCGCGTTAAGAGAACCAGATTTCTTTCAGCATTTTTACATCGGCCAGAACGTTTTAAGATATGTTGCGCCATATGATCACGAGGAACCATTCTGGTTTTTCCTGCCTCAATTGCTATTTGGCATGATGCCATGGATTTTTATTATGCCCGGACTAGTAACCTCTTTGTTTCAACCTAAAACAAGTAGGCAGCGATTAGGATCCTTTGCGGGATTTGGATTGTTGACAGGATTGGTCATATTGTTCTTTTTTTCGATGGGATTAAGCAAGAGGCCGATATATCTTTTGCCTGTATTGCCCCCGCTTGCAATCGCCCTTGGTTGTCAAGTCCGAGCGATTATTTGCTCCAAAAACGAAGGGCTTATTTGGAAAACATTGTTAAACCCTGTTTCAAATGGTGCATTTAACTTCTTGGGTGTTCTTCTTTTGGCAGGATTTGGCGTTTCTTTTGCGGGTATGTTTCGTGGTATTTTTAAGCCAAGTACCGGATTTATTCTTGGGTTTATTTTTCTGACGGGCTTATGCATCTGGATTATTCTTAAAGCTGGAAAACCAGAAAGAAAACTGTCCTTCGCAATCACTGCTGGAGCTCTTTTCTTAACGATGTATGCTGGAATCCGAGAAATTCTACCAGCTTACAACCATTTATTTTCATTGCGAGGGCATCTAAGAGCGCACCTTAAAGCCGAAAAACAATTGCCCTCACTCGTTGTTTGTTACCCGCATTTATGGGATTCTGCTCCGTTTTACCTCCCCGATGCTGAAGTCGTTTCTTTCTCCAGAAATGAAAAATCCTTGTTGCTCAAGTTTCTTAATGAAAGGCCAAACACCCTGCTTCTTATAAAATCAGGTAAGGACCGAAAAGAACTGGTGCAAGAGTTACCCGAACACTTGGAATTTTATGCGGGTGTTCAACCAGGGACCGTTACGGTAGGATGGGTAAGGAAAAAGTCATCCGATGAGCTGATAGGGAAATTGGTACCTTAATTATTACGGTTCTACATATTGACCGAAACTACCAATCCCTTCTAGACTTGCATAATTGAACAGCGTCCACATTGTTGTATGCTTTCGTTTTTTCTGAGGAGTGGCGCGATGCCCGTGCAGACAAGCTTTCTTGACCGATTTATTGAATTTTTTAGCTCTTTCCCCGAAATGGTTGGCAAGTTACTGCTTAGCATATTAGGCGATAGCAACGAACGATATGTCCGATCTCTTGGTTTTGTTCGTTCAAACAAACCCGATAGCGTTCCGAAAATAACCCCCGGCACGCTCCTGGCCAAAATCAACGATATTGAACCTGAAATGCTGGCACTTAGCGATGATGAGCTGAGGCAAATGACAACAAAACTTCGCGCTAGGCTTGCTCAAGGCGAAACCTTAGATTCGCTTTTACCGGTTGCTTTTGCTGCCTGTAGAGAATCTGCCCGAAGATCTAAAAATATGAGACACTTCGATGTGCAGTTGCTTGGCGGTATTGTCTTGCATCGGGGTAACATCGCGGAAATGGTTACCGGGGAAGGCAAAACTTTAGTTGCAACTTTGCCTGCAGTTTTAAACGCTATTGAAGGCAAAGGTGTTCACGTAATCACCGTTAATGATTACCTCGCTAGGCGCGATTGCGAGTGGATGCTACCCGTCTACCGCGGGGTCGGTTTATCTGCAGGGTTTATTCAAAGCGACATGGATCCAGTTCAAAGGCGCGAAGCTTACGAATGCGACATCACCTACGGTACCAACAGCGAATTTGGTTTTGATTACTTACGCGACAACATGAAACCTGCGCGATGGGGCGATAGTAGTTACGATACCTATGGCCAGCAATGTCAGAAAGGCCTTCATTTTGCAGTTATTGATGAGGTGGACAACATCCTTATCGATGAAGCGCGAACTCCTCTTATTATTTCTGGACAAGCATTCAGCGATCTTCGCAAGTACACCAAAGCAAACGAAGTCGCTGTTCGATTATCCGACCTGCAAAGAAATGCCAATAAAGATTCTGCTGAGGCAGGGTTCTTAAACGGACCATTTTTCGAAGTCAAAGAAAAAGAACATACTTGCCATCTTACCGATGAAGGTATTCGCAAAGCAGAAGAGCTTGCTGGTGTCGAAAGCTTTTACACTGCAGGAAACATGGAATGGCCCCATCTCATTGATAACTCCCTAAAGGCCCACCATCTTTACAAAAAAGACAAACAATACGCAGTAATGAACCACCCGGAATCGGGCGAGATGAGCATCGTTATTATCGATGAATTCACGGGCCGTCTTATGGTTGGCAGGCAATGGTCCGATGGTTTGCATCAAGCTGTCGAGGCCAAGCATTACCGTGAGGGTGTTAAAATCAAGGAAGAAACCCAGACCTTGGCAACCATTACCTTGCAGAACTTCTTCAAGCTTTACAAAAAGGTTTGCGGGATGACAGGCACCGCGATGACCGAAGCGGATGAATTCTGGAAAATCTACAAGCTTGAAGTTATCGCAATCCCTACAAACAGAAATTTAATCCGCATAAATCATGCGGACACCGTGTTCCGTAGCGAAAAAGAAAAATGGAAAGCAGTGGTCGAAGAGGTTGTTGAAGTTCATCAAACCGGCAGACCAATCCTTATTGGTACCACCGATGTTGATAAATCCATCAAGCTTAGCGAACTCTTGAAACGAAAAGGTATCAAGCACGAACTTCTTAACGCACTTCCTGAACACGCTGCACGCGAATCGGAAATCGTTTCTCAAGCAGGAAGAATTGGCGCACTAACTATTGCGACAAACATGGCTGGCCGCGGTACCGACATTATTCTCGGAGGAAATCCAGAAGCTATGGCTTGGTCCGTTCTTAAAACTAAATATGCATCCCGATTAGATGTTCCTGAAGATGAGTGGAAAATAATCATTGCGGACATCGAAGCCAAAGAAAAAACAAAGGAAGAAGGACGCAAGGTTAAAGATTTAGGCGGCTTGCACATCGTTGGAACTGAACGACATGACTCACGCAGAATTGACAACCAATTGCGTGGTCGAGCAGGCAGGCAAGGCGACCCAGGTTCCAGCCGTTTCTATCTTTCGCTTCAAGATGATCTCATGCGTATTTTTATGGGCGAATGGGTTGCAAATGTTCTAACAAGATTAGGTATGGAAGAAGGCCAGGCTATTGAAAGCCCGATGGTCAGCAGGCAGATACAAAAAGCTCAGAAAAAAGTTGAAGAAAGACATTTCGAAAGCAGAAAACATCTCCTCGAATACGATGAGGTTATGGACACCCAGAGGCGCAGGGTTTACGGGTATCGTCAAGAAATCTTAAACGACACCAATTGCAAGATTCGCATCCTTGAGATGATTGCGCATCAAATCAAAATGGCAATCGATCGTTTTCTAGATCGCAAATATGGTGCGGATAGTTTCGCGCAATATGCATCCGACAAACTGGGCGTGGAATTCAAAGGCTCGGACTTTGACCGCTCCACTTTTGAAGAAGCAGAACTTTACGCCAAGAATAAAGCACACTCGGTAACCCTTACCCAACTCCAGGATTTCATCGAAGAAAATCTTGGGTCGGATGATGAAAGTGAATGGAACTGGCAAGCTCTTACCAATCAGGTTAACAAGCGCTGGGAACTTGAAAACGCTGAGAAAACCCTTAAATCTGTGGGCAAAAGCGATCTCGTAGAATATCTTGCCAAGCAAACAGAAGACTCTGTTGAAAAAATAAGCCTTCAAGAAGGCTCTATTTTGCTGCAATCCCAATGGGGCCTTTCATCTTTGCTAAACTGGATGAAATTAAAGTTCCAGATCGAAGTTCCTGAAAGCAGCCTTACGAATCAAACCCCCACCGAAGTTGAAAAAATACTGGTTGGGAAAGCCAAGGAGCTTTATCGCCAAAAGGAAATTACATTCCCTGTAGCAGCAGGCATGGCCAAATTCATGAATGAGGGCCCCAGCTCGCAGGCTGTTCCCGGAAGCCAAAAATACAATCGTGAAGGCTTATACAAATGGGCCCAATCCAGATTCCACCAGTTTGCTAACGAACTTTCAGAAGAAAGTTTCCGCACTCTTTCTCGTGCTGAAATCCAACAGATGCTTGTTCAAGTCAGCTTCAAGGCAATGCCCGAAATTGGTCAGGCTGATATCGACCTGAAGCTCGCAGAGGCATTTCATGGCACACAGGTTTCCGAAGAAGGCGATGCCAAAGATCTTTGCGATTACATGCGCACCCAACTGCAAATCGAAATTCCCACAGAAAAGCTTACTGGCGTTTCGCAAGATGCTGCTAGGCAGATCATGTGGAACATTTTTGATGATCACTATCGCCCTGAAATGCGAATTATGGAACGGGGATTGGTCCTTGCCCAACTCGATAGTACTTGGAAAAATCATCTCTATGTGATGGATCATTTACGCTCCACCGTAGGATTACGAGGTTATGCCCAAGAAGACCCAAAGACTGTTTACAAACGCGAAGGTATGAAAGAATTTGAAGCGATGTGGGAAGGCGTTGAAGAAAGAGTCAGCGAAATTGTTTTCCGCATGGAAGATGCTGATGAAGTCCAAGATACCGTTTGGGTTATCGGGTCTGCTGTCCACGAAGCTGCCCCGAAGCTTAAAGCTCCCGAAGCTCAATCGGGCGGCGCTCCTGAAGAAATCAAACAAGAAAAAAAGGTTGAAACCATCAGGAACTTTGGCGAACGAATCGGCAGAAATGATCCCTGCTCTTGTGGTAGCGGCAAAAAGTTTAAAAACTGCTGCATGCGCACCAATGCGATTTAGTAATGCATCTCGTATCAAAGGAATTTAGGGAAGGAATCCCATGAGCCTCTTTTTAAATTCCTTTTATTTCCTGGCACTTATTCTCGCCTCGCCATGGCTTGCATGGCGTTTCTGCTGGAAGGGCCGTTCCTTCCATAATTTCCGCACCCGGTTTACCGGTAATGTCCAAAGCCTTAGCGCTTCTGCCAATCAAAAAACCGTTTGGTTTCATGGCGTGAGTGTTGGAGAAATCCACCTCCTACGCCAAGTAGTTTCTACCATTCAAACTTCAAAGCCTGATTGGTTTGTCGTGGTTTCTTCATCAACAGACAACGGGCTTTTGGAAGCACAGAAGTGCTTTAAAGGCATCCCTGTAGTTCTTTTCCCTTTGGATTTCTCTTGGGCTATCAACAAAGCAATTTCCCAAATCAAACCCGATCTTATTGTTTTGGCAGAAAGCGAACTTTGGCCCAACTTCCTTCATTGTTGTAAGGCTAAGGATATTCCTGTTTCAGTTATAAACGGAAGAATGAGCCCGCGAACTCAGGCTCGCTATCTAAACTTCCCTTGGGTTGCCAAATCTTTCTTTTCAAAAATCAGCGCCTTTGCTCTTCAAAACATTGAAACCGAAAATTTCCTGCATCGCATCGGGGTTTCTCCCTCTTCTACCAGAGTTACCGGGTCTATAAAATTCGATGGGGTTACTTTTTCTCGCAACGAACCTAACATCGAAAAATTTAAATCAATGTTTGGTATCAAACCTAAAGAACTTGTCTGGGTTGCTGGCAGTACACAAGCTCCTGAAGAGCAATATCTACTCAACGCTTACACCGTATTAAAAAAAGAATTCCCCCTGTTGAGGCTGATTCTTGTTCCTAGGCAACCCGACCTTTTTAACCTAGTAAGAAAGCAAATCGAACTTACTGGATTACCTTTTAAAAACAGATCTGATCTTGGTCCCGCAGTAGCGCCTGACGATTCCATTATTCTTGTCGACACTTTAGGTGAACTTCGCTTTGTCTGGGGCTTGGCAGATATCGCTTTTGTTGGCGGCAGCATGGACGGGAAAAGAGGCGGGCAGAATATGATCGAGCCTGCAGCCTACGGCAGCGCTGTTTTCTTCGGAGATAAAATCTGGAATTTCAAGCAAGTTGCCCAGCAACTTATTCAAGCAGGCGGGGCTTCCATGATTTCTTCACCCACTGTTCTTGAATCCACCGCTAGAAATTTGCTTGCCAATGAATCTTTAAGAATGCAAATGGGCCGCAATGCCAAAGATTTTGTTATCTCTCAACAAGGCGCTACTGCTAGAACTATTATTATGCTTGAAGACTTCCTTTGCCAAGATTTACGCAATCTTGCAGCATAATCTCTGTGATCAGGGTTATTCTTTGTGGACCATAATTCGAATCTAGCTTGGATCAATGGCAACTTTATTCCACAATCTAAAGCGGCAATTACGCTTCATGATGCCGGGTTTGTCATGGGCGCAACCGTTACAGATATGAGTCGTTCTTTTGCGCACAAACCTTTTATGCTCAAGGAACACATCCAACGGTTCATGGCTCATTGTGAAGCTTGTTTTATCAGCATTAAAAAAAGTGAAGAAGAATTCCTAAAAGCTGCTGAAGAATTGATTGAAAGAAACTGCCTGCTTCTAAAACCGAATGAAGATCTGGCCTTGGTACTTTTCGCAACACCCGGCCCGATTGGGTTTTATCTTGGCGAATCAGGCGGCGCAGGAGACGGTTTGCCCACTTTGGGGATGCACACTTTCAAACTCCCCTTTCATCGATACCGCCCTTGGGTTGAACATGGTGTCGAATTACTAACTAGTTCAATTTTGCAGCCTTCTCCTTTATCCATTAATCCTTCCATCAAACAGCGCAGTAGGATGCATTGGTGGATTGCTGAAAGGGAAGTAAAAAAACGATCAGCAACAGCAATGGCTTTATTGCTTGATGAAAATGGCTTTCTCACAGAAACTGCATCTTCGAATTTAATAATCCTTCAAGATGCTTCCAAAAGTGGTGCCGACCTCAAAATATTTACCCCAAAGCCTGAAAAGGTTTTGGATGGTATAGGCCTACGCATAGTTAAATCATTTGCTAGGGATTGTGGATTTTCTTGGATTGAATCTGATATTTTGCCGACAGATGTCAAGTCTGAAGATGCAGCCATTATTACCAGCAATTCTTTTTGTTTTGCACCCGTAAAAAGCCTCAATGGAATTCAGCTTAGTCGATTTAAGTGGTTTAATGAAAAACTACTTGGCTACTGGCAAAAACAAGTTCATTTAGATTTTCACGACCAGATTCTAAAAAACTTGTAGACATCGCCATTCCTTCCAATTACCTTATCTGAGTATTTTCTAATTGTTAAAGGGTAGTGAGTCAGGTTTAAATTTCGGCTCGTTGCCGAGATACTTTTTTAAAATTCTTGTTTCTTTTGAGACAAGGTATTGCCATGATGTGGCTCAAGTATCAATTGTTTAGAAACGATTTTGAGTGATTAGTAAGGAAATTATGATGATGAAGATTTTTTCAGGGAAGACAAAACCATTTGCTCCTAGAGGACTTTGGATGATGGTTGGGTTTCTTGCTTTGGGCCTAATGGGCTCGAGTGGCATTGGCACCGGCGGGACTGCCGAAGGTGGCGACAAATGGCACCCCTTCAGCCTTTTCAGCAGTGATTCAGATTTCACAACTTTCGAAAAGATCGCACTTGTAATTAATTTGTGCGTTGCGTTGTCTGGGCTCTTTTACGCTAAAATCCTTGCAAACTATGTTAATAGCCAACCTAATGGCACTCCGGTAATGCAGGAAATTGCCAAGGCTGTACGCGAAGGCGCCAACGCTTATCTTTCCAGACAATTCAAGGTTATTTTCTGGCTCATTTTAATTCTGGCTGCTGTTCTTACTGTTACCAAATGGCCTTGGCACGAACCCGATAACAATACCGAAAAGCAAATTGCTATCGGCCGTGGTATCGCCTTCCTTATGGGTTCTATTTTTAGTGCAATGGTTGGTTATTTCGGTATGAGCATGGCAACCATTGGAAATCTTAAAGTTGCAACTGCTGCACGCTCAAGGGCTAACGGTTTTGGAATGGCGCTGCAGATTGGTTATCGTTCCGGAACTGTAACAGGCATGTTAACCGATGGCCTCGGCCTTCTTGGTGGCACGCTTATTTTCCTTTACTATGGTGAAAAAGCCTTCGAAGTTCTTCTAGGCTTCGGATTTGGTGGCACCTTGCTTGCATTGTTCATGCGTGTTGGTGGTGGTATTTACACCAAAGCTGCTGATGTTGGCGCCGATCTTGTTGGTAAAATTGAAGCAGGTATTCCTGAGGATGATCCAAGAAATGCTGCGACCATCGCTGATAATGTTGGCGATAACGTTGGCGATTGCGCGGGTATGGCTGCAGATATTTTCGAAAGCTATGAAGTTACCATTGTTGCAGCTCTTATTTTAGGTCTTGCTAGCTTTGGCCATATGGGGGTTATCTTCCCACTTTTGGTTCACGCCATTGGTGTTATTGGAAGTATTATTTCAACCTCGCAAGTTAAAGCCGAAAAATCTGAAGGTGTTAAGGCAGCCATGGCCGCGGTTACCAACGGTTTTTGGTTGGGTGCTTTCATCAGCGTTGTTGCGATATGCGCCTTGGGTGCATTGTATCTTCGCCCAACTCCAGAATATCTGATCGGTGAATCAATAAAACGAGGCCTTTATACTGAAGCAAGCTTTGTTGAAAGCCTGACAAAGGCCAACCCAGGTTCAACTCTGGTACCCCTAGTTATCAAATCCAGGGATGAACTTAAAAAACTTGATTCCGTCTCCCGTGATAAATATTCTGCTGATCGTGAACAATATGTTGCTGATTTGACTTCGATCTGGAAGAAATCCACTCCAGAAAACCAAGCTAAAATTGCTTCCGAAGATATGGTCAAGATTGCTCAAACTTACATGCCTCTTTATGTAGGTTTTGATTATCGACCAATCTTGACTTGCTTGATTGGTATCGCCCTAGCGCTTGGCCTTCACTGGTGTACCGATTACTGGACCAGCACCGAACACGATCCCGTCAAGCAATTGGCGAAGTCTTGCCGTACTGGGCATGCAACCAATATCATCTCCGGCCTTGCACTTGGTTATGAAAGTGCGGTTTGGTCTGTGTTGATTATTTCGGTCGCACTTCTCGGGTCTGTTTTGGTCTACAGCGGCACCAACCCTATCTTTATTGCTTATGGCGTTGCAATGTGTGGCATCGGCATGCTTACCCTAACAGGTAACATCATCAGTATGGATGTTTTTGGGCCTATTGCAGACAACGCAAACGGTATTGGTGAAATGGGTTACAATCGTGACCAGAATAACCAGCCTTTGCCTCCTGAAGACCCTAACTACATGAATGAAGAAGATTATAAAAGTGCTCGTCAAATCCTTGCAGATCTTGATGCTGTGGGTAATACCACCAAGGCAATTACCAAGGGTATTGCAATTGGTTCTGCTGTTCTTGCTGCAGTCTCGTTGTTTGCCAGCTTTATCGCTGTCGTAGCAACAGGAAAAGGCGAAGACGCTATCACCACGCTGAGTGCTGCTGAATTTGCTGAAGGGGCTGCCAAGCTCAATCTTGCTGATTCTTATGTATTCATAGGTATGCTTTTGGGTGGTGCGGTTCCTTTCCTTTTCAGCAGTATGACTATCCGAGCAGTTGGTCGCGCTGCATTCTTGATCGTTCAAGAATGTCGTGCTCAATTCCGTGATAAAGAAATCTGGGCTGGAACGAAAAGGCCAAACTACGGCAGAGTGGTCGATATTTGCACCAGTACTGCTCAGAAAGAACTCGTTGGACCTGGCTTATTAGCTATCTTTGCTCCTGTTGTTGTTGGTTTTGCCATGGGGCCTTATGCCCTTGGCGGTTTCCTTGCTGGTATGATTCTCATTGGCCAGATGCTTGCCGTTTTCATGGCAAATGCAGGTGGTGCTTGGGATAACGCAAAGAAAACTATCGAAGACCAACCTAAAACTTCAACCACTGGCAAGGGTTCTGAAGCTCATAAGGCTTCGGTTACAGGTGACACGGTTGGTGATCCTCTTAAAGATACCGCTGGCCCTGCAATTAATCCTTTGATCAAAGTTATGAACATGGTTAGTCTTTTGATTCTTCCTCTTGTTATGAATTACAATCTTAAAGATGGTAATATTGTTAGCCAACGCTACACAATTGGCTTAGCCATTCTTGGCGTTGGCCTAATTGCTGTCGCTTGGGCTTGGTGGCAATCCAATAAGGAAAGCGATGAAATGAAAGCTATTGATGAAGAACTTTCCAGAGTAGTCGCTGGAGAATAACTTTCTCTGCAGGTATATTTAAGGTAACTTCAGGCAGGGCAATTTATTCGCCCTGCCTTTTTTATTTTTAACAAGGTGCGAACCGATGCTCTTAACGTCTCTGTTTGGAAATGTTTTCTACTCCCAAGCTGGAGACCATGTTGTATGGCACGCAATGCCTATTCTTCTTTTTGCGCTTTGTTGCCTCGCAATTGCATACCGCTATTACAGCGCCTTTCTGGCCGCAAAAGTGGCTTGCCTAGATGATTCAAAAGTTACACCTGCTCATTTATTTAATGATGGGCAAAACTATCACCCCACTAATAGGTGGGTATTATTTGGCCATCATTTTGCAGCTATTAGTGGGGCGGGGCCTCTCATCGGGCCGGTCCTTGCAATCCAATATGGTTACATGCCTGGCTTACTTTGGCTGGTTATCGGGGTATGTTTGGCAGGTGCAGTGCAAGATATGTTGGTTTTAGCCGCCTCGGTTCGCAGAGGAGGAAAATCCCTTGCTGAAATTGCCAAGTTAGAACTTGGGCCTTTGGCAGGTGTTTTATCTTCTGCAGCAATTCTGTTTATTGTGATCATCGCTTTAGCTGGTTTGGGATTTGTAGTTGTAAAGGCCCTAGGGGGCGAAACTATTCCTTTCCCCAAGGGTACTAAGATAGATATCCCTGCAGGCGAAAAAATCGTGCTAAACTCATCACGGTCCAACGATAAAGAAACCATTTACAACTTCCCCCCGGGCTGCACACTTTATTTCACAAAAACCTCCGCCCCTGCAAAACGAGATGCTGAATTTCAAATCGTTCTTCCCACCGCAGGTAAGCTGCCCGCACATGCCTTGGAATTTGAAGGGAAGCCGATCATTCTTCCAAACGGCGGGGCACAGTTTGTTCATGGCAGTTCTTGGGGCGTATTCACAATTGCATGCACAATTCCGATTGCGTTTTTTGTAGGGTTTTACATGTATAAACTACGCAAAGGGAAAGTCGTTGAAGCATCACTTATTGGCGCAGTAGGCGTTTTAATTGCCACCGTTGCAGGCAACTGGATTCCGGGCTCTGCTTTGGAACCTTATTTTTCACTGACCAAAAACCAAGCTGTCATTGCACTTTGTTCTTACGGGTTTATAGCGTCTGTGCTGCCAGTCTGGATGCTGCTTTGCCCCAGAGATTACATCTCAAGCTTTTTGAAAGTTGGTACTATCGCATTACTAATTCTCGGGGTTATTGTTGCCAACCCTGCTCTCGTTCACAGGCCCTTCGAGCCCGTTTTCGCCCAAGGCGGACCAACCTTTGCTGGTGGCCTTTTCCCCTTCGTTTTTATTTGCATCATGTGTGGTGCGATTTCCGGCTTTCATGCACTCGTTGCTTCAGGCACCACCCCTAAAATGATTGGCAAAGAATCTGATGTTCGCATGATTGGCTATGGCAGCATGCTTATGGAAGGTTTAGTTGGCCTTGTTGCTCTTATTTCAGCTGCTTCTCTTGACCCAAAAATCTATTACGACATCAACATTGGGCTCGAGCAAGTTGATAAATGGCAACCTCAAGTCGATAAGCTTCATCAGGAACTAGGGAATGCGGGAAACCTCGAGCATCTTGACCTTTCTACCATCGAGCGCCAAGTCGGTGGCGAATCGCTTCGAGGCAGAACAGGCGGTGCGGTCACCCTCGCTGTGGGCATGTCACTCATTCTTTCAAAACCCTTGAATCAGTTAGGCATTCCTTTCGACCACCTCATGAAATACTGGTTCCATTTTGCTATTATGTTTGAAGCTTTATTTATTCTCACCACAATCGATACAGGCACACGCATTGCCAGATTTTTACTTCAAGAAATGTTTGGATACATCCATCCCAAGTTAGGAAAAACGGACTGGCTGCCTGGATCAATTTTATCCACTTTCATCATCACTGTAAGCTGGGGCATGTTGGTTGCTACAGGATCCATTGGCACTATCTGGCCCATGTTTGGCATTGCTAACCAACTCCTTGCAGTGTTGGCATTAGCCCTGGTAACCACCGTTATGGTGAATTCAGGCAGGGGTGCGTATATTCCGTTTACTTTGGTACCGATGCTTTTCGTATCCGCGACCACTCTTACCGCAGGGGCAACCATGATGAGCGCATGGTTTCAAACCCTTTCAAAAGAAGGGCAATTTGTTGATTTGTTTCCCGTAGCACTGCGGTTCGGCATGACTTTATTTGTAATGACTTCAGTAATATTCTTAGTCATTTGGGCAGCCTGCAGATGGATTACCATTCTTACTGGCTTAGGGAAAATTAACTCCGAGTCCCTCAAACCTTAAGCTTTATTTTGGCTTACGAAAGAGCGATAAATCCTGGCGCTTGATAATAGCCCCTGCCATACCGTCTGGCCTTGGCCCCATAGTGTAAACACCCATTTTTCCTGTTGTTGTCTCAGCAACATAAAGTGCGGACTGTTCTTTTCCAACAATTCCGGTGGTCATTACAAAATGAACATTTTGCCTTGGGGGAAGATTAAATTCTTCTGCCAAGTCTAATTCTGCCCAACCTACAATCTTTCCTGAAAACCGATCGATCACGCTTCCTTGCAGTTTCCCTGACTTATAATCCAGCAACCACACGCCATCGGTTGGTGCATTCGTGCTTACCAACACCGGGCCCGTTGCCATGACAAAATCTTCGTGCCTATCATTTCCTGCGACCGCTGTCGGGATATTTTTCATCCCAATAGCAAATCCAAAACCAATTATTATGCCAAACAATACCCAAACTATTTTCGATAAATCTTTCATATTGCCCTCGATCGTTAAATGGTTTTATAAACAAAGTAATTATGCTAAGGTTACATGAGATGAGCGAAAAACCACAATCTCAGATTATGCCAACGCATGTTTAAAATGTTAAATTAAGGTGTTTCCCATGAATGCAAATTGCCCAAGTTGTTTTATCATCGTTTGCGCCTTATTTTCTTCGGGTTGCTTACCTGAAACCAAAGCCCCATTGCCTGCCAAAGCCCCTTCCCAAGATGGGTATCTTTTCTGTATGTGGAATGTCGAAAACTTCTTTGATAACAAGGATGATCATCGAAAAACAGAGCCAGACAAAGAATACGATTCTTGGTTTGGCAACAATCCTAAAGATTTCAAACTCAAGCTTGATCATATCGTGGAAGTTCTACTCCGCATGAATAATGGTGCAGGCCCAGATATTCTCGCCCTTGCAGAAGTCGAAGAAGCATCCGAAGTTCCCAATTTATTAATGACTGCCCTTAATGCAAAACTACCGCCGGATAATCAATACCGCGATATTGCATTTAAAAATCCTCATGGGGGTAGATGCATCGCTACCTGCGTCATCAGCAAGCTTCCAATTCAATCCAACAGAGTTAATTTACTTGGCAAAAGAATTCGGATCTTAGAGGTGCCCATCAAGGTTAATGGCAAAGAATTGATTGTTCTCGCTACCCATTGGACATCTAAACTTACAGACAAAGATGGCACAGGAAGATCGAAATATGCAGACCAAATTCACGGTGCCTATATCGCAATGGCACGAAACAATCCTGACATTGATTTTCTTGTATGCGGAGATTTCAACTCAACCCCTGATGAAGATTGTGTCAAGAAACATTTGAAGACAACAGATTCTGTACAGCAGACTTTGGTTAAAAAACGAGAAATTGAAGGCTCATCGGGGAATGATAGATGGCTTGATTTCCCTTTATTAAACCCATTTTCTGATTGGAAGGAAAAGAAGCTGGGAAGTATCTATTATCATGGGAAATCCGAATTATTTGACCAAATCGTTGTCTCGCCTGGCTTGCTTGATGAAAAAGGATGGAGTTGCGATCCTTCAAGTGCAAAAGTTTTTAGCGAAACACCGCCAGCAGATGGCAAAGGCCACCCAGTTAGATTTGGTTCAGAAAAAGATCACAAGCATGTGCGTGGCTACAGTGATCATCTGCCCGTAACCATTCGCTTAAAAGTCGAAGGTGCTAATTAAGGATGTAAGCGCTATTTTTTTTCAGCACCCTTGGCATCTGAAGTGTTATTACTTCCAAGCTTGAACTCTAAAAGTTCAAGTTCATAGTGTTTCTTTCCAGCTTTTTCAATTGAGACTTTAACCACACCAACTTTTTGCGCATAGTAATTCTTTAATTGATATTCGGTTCCTTTTTGGTCCTTACTTACCGTTGTGGTAACAAAACACTTGAATTTTCCAAAAGGCACGGTTACTTCTTCTTCCGAAACCTTAACTTCGCTACGGATCTTGCCCATATCAAGAGCTAGGTTGATGATCCATTTATCGCCAACTTTTGGCTTTTCTTTTAAAAGTAATGCCCCCTGATCAAACCTTTTGCCATCCAGTGCAAATCTAAAAACCCCTTCGTTAGTAACACCAATGTATTCAGAAGATAGGAGAGTTTTACCTTCAGAAACTTCAAGTAAAACAGAGGGGTAATAACCAAGTTTTTCTTCTCGAACCGCTTTTTTAATAATGGTTTTATTGTTCGAATCTTTGTACTTCCAGAGTGATCCATCCTCTAAAGGATAGAAATCATTAGCTAAGCTAACTTGCGTAAAAGTAAGCAAAAGCAGAGAAAAAACCGCACTGTTTTTCAAAAGAAACACCATTCTAATCCTCACAACCTATTTACCTAAAGTTATTCCAATTAAGGGTTTCCGCTGATTCCCCGACCTAGTATTATAAAATCTAGCAGGTTAAAAAAAATTAACCTCATTATCCTTGTTGATACAGGAATTTTGCTGATATACTTAATAAATAGATACTAGCCTTCCTCGATTTGAAATCAAAGGAATTTAAGGCATTTATATTTAGGAGTTTGCACATGAGCCCCTTGTTTGGTTTTATTGGTTTGGGAATGCCTGAAATGATTGTTCTTGCAGTCATCGGGGTGCTTATTTTTGGTCGTAAACTTCCAGAAGTTGGCCGTTACCTTGGCAAAGGAATCGTCGAATTCAAAAAAGGTATAAAGGGAATCGAAGATGATGTTGATATAGGTTCATCCTCCTCTTCCAGCCAACAGGTCGAACAACCCAAGGCACCACAAAAGATGACTTCATCTGCTCCCAAATTTGAAGACATCAGCAGCCCTTCCGAATCCAGCCCAAAGATATAATCCTATTTGTTTATAATTGAATAAGACCACGCCAAAGTATTTCTTAGGCGTGGTCTTTAAATTTCAACTGCTTACAAACAAAGCCAGTTACTCTTCAATTTACCTTGCCATCGTCCCAAAACGCAATTACTACAGCTCCAATAAGCAAGATGGCTGCCACACCTGTTTTTAGAGTTGGTTTCTCCCCAAGATAAATTGCTGCAAAAATGAAAAACACGGTCAAAGAAATAACCTCCTGAATAATCTTTAGTTGTGAGGCACTAAATTGACCATGCCCCATTCGATTCGCTGGCACTTGTAAGGCATATTCAGGAAGGGCGATAACCCAACTCACCAAAATGACTAACCATAAAGGAAAACCTTTGAATCTTAAGTGACCATACCAAGCTATGGTCATGAACACATTCGACGAAATCAAAAGAAGCACTGTCCACATATTTACACCTTGTTAAATAACAACTTAAAGATTGATTTCTTCGAAAGGAAACATCGGTTTCCTGCGCATTTTATAGGGCAAACGGTGTAAACTCGCACTAGTTACACCCGGGGTATCAACCCGCACAATACTATTGCAAACCGCTTTATATGCCGCCAGCGGGGCATGCACCCCTTTTACCACCAATACCCTGTATTGTTTTGGATCAACGCCAAATGAAAGCAATTGATTCAAACTAAATGGCACCATCCTTCTCGAGGTGATCATCATGGTATTTCCTTCCTCTGTATGAAGGATGGCTGTCTTTCCCTGATCAAATTGGGTAAATCCCCCATGAGTTGGATTACTTTCCGAGAATTTCCCTTCACCCAAAAAGGAAACTTTAGCATTTAAAAGCAGAGGCATCCCATGGAACCGATCATGTTTTGCCCCAATGGTAAATGATGCGGAATTTCCCAGCCCGATTGATGTAGCTTGATGAACTATTTCCGGATCAGCAATAACAGTAAAAAATGGGAAAGCTTTTTGCGCAATCAACTCGTGCACAAGAATAGTGCTATCCCCCGGAGAACCCCCGCCAACATTATCTCCCATATCCAATGCACAAATAGGCCCGGGAAGATTTTTCATCTGCATCACCGAATCAGCAACAGAAGGCAAAATCGGATCGAATTGTTTTTTCAGTCCTAACCAATGCAAGGAAAGTTCATCTGTATATTTCTTGGCCAATGCAAAATCATTATTGGTCATTACGCAAATTGCAGCTCCCATTTGCGGTACATCAGCATAGGGGAAACCTACAAAAACTGAAACAGCCAAAACCTTTGGTTTGTTTCGGATACTTTCAACAACGGCTATAAATCCTTTAAACGGATCTTCGCTGGAATTTTGACAAAAGATATTAACCGCAAAAGGCAAATAAACTGTCGCCTTGGTTGGAATTACTTTATGGATTAAAATATTACCCATTAGTTCAGCGGCTTCTAAACCGCGATCATACTGATCCATGTGTGGGTTGGTTCGATAACTCAAAATCGCATTTACCGAATCAGATTGCATCGGGGAAAGATTGCCATGCGGGTCCGCAGTTGCAACAATCGGCTTATCTCCCATTGCATTTCTTACTTTTCGAAGCCAAAACCCATCAGCATCGGGCTCATTTTCAGCAACCGTTGCGCCATGAGGAGCAGCAAGAATGCCATCTAAATGGCCCGCCCCCTCAAGCACTTTATCCATTCTGCCCATCAAATAATTCCAGCAATCAGATTCAATAACACCATAAGGTAGGGCCCTGGCAGCCAATAAAGGCACCGCTTCGATGCCTAGTTTTTGAAGTCCCTTGAAAAATCCCCCTATTTCATGGTGCGAATCTTGAAACTTCTGGCATATACTGTTCCCCTCTGAAAGAATATCATTTTGAAAATCTTGGAGAGTTGTTTTACCTTGTATAAAAGTATTCGATTCTTGAAGTATGCTGATAATACCTACACGCATGTTAAGCAAGCCCCGATGATTAAATTTTCAATCGTCATGGTTGCAGTCTGAATTGAAAAACCTTCAAACGCAAGGAGAATTTATCCATCATGAAAACCAGCCACACCTTCGAACTTCTCAGAGAAAAACTTTACAGCGCCGTGGTCAGCGATGTCTTGGATGGGTTGGACTCCACTAATCATGTAATCAAATGCCAATTGCCCCAAGTTACAGGGCGAACCGATAAAGTTCTTATAGGAAGGTGCAAGACAACGCTATGGGCAGATATGGCTCATATCGACCCAAACCCCTATGAATTAGAGCTAAAGGCGGTTGATTCTTGCCAACCCGACGAAGTATTGATTGCCGCTGCCAATGGGTCTTTCAGATCTGCACTTTGGGGAGAGTTACTTTCAACCGCATGTATAAGAACCGGATGCGTTGGTGCAATTGTCGATGGGTTGGTTCGGGATCAATTAAAAATGAATGCGATGAATTTCCCGGTATTCGCCAAAGGTGCCAGCCCACTTGATAGCAAAAACAGGCAAAAAGTAATCGAAATCGATGTAAAAGTGGAAATTGGAAACTGCCTGATTTCCCCCGGCGATATCGTTGTAGCAGACATTGACGGCATAGTGATCATCCCACAGGAATTGGAATCGGAAGCGATTTCTTTGGCACTGGAAAAAGTTGCTGCAGAAAACACAGTTCGCGATGCAATTAAAAACGGACTTAGTGCAACTGCGGCCTTTAAAAAATATGGTGTGCTTTAATTATTTGAAAGAGGAACCGTGCTCATGACAGAACCAGCAACTTTTAACGCCCTCACCAACAAGTTGCTTATGAAAGTATCTTGGCGCCTGATCCCACTTCTTTTTTGCAGTTATATTTGTGCATATCTAGATCGCATCAACATAGGCTTTGCTTCTAAGAGTTTGAAAGAGGAACTACACTTTAGTGACTCGGTGTACGGCTTGGGAGCAGGCATATTTTTTCTTGGTTACGCTCTCTTTGAAATACCCAGTAATGTAATCATGGAAAAAGTGGGTGCAAGGCGCTGGATAGCTCGAATCATGATTTCTTGGGGTGTCATTTCCGGAGCAATGGCATTCGTCAATTCCCCTACCACCTTCTACATTTTGCGATTTTTACTTGGCATCGCAGAAGCTGGGTTTTTCCCAGGCATCATCCTCTATTTGACCTACTGGTTCCCGCCCAGTCAGCGGGGCAAATCCATTTCGAGATTCATGACTGCTATCCCGCTCTCCGGCTTAATTGGAGCCCCACTTTCAGGCATGTTGCTTAACATGGATGGCATTGCAACTTTACACGGTTGGCAATGGCTATTTCTCCTAGAAGCATTACCCTCAATTTTGATGGGCGTTTATATTTTTTGCTTTCTTCCAGATAAGCCCGCAGATGCAAAGTGGCTAAATGAAGAAGAAAGAACCGTTATATCATCAACCATTGCTGAAGAAGAATCTAAACTCCACACCTCTGCAATCAAGCCCAATCCATACCTAGCATTTTTTTCCCTACCCGTATGGTACATGTGTTTGATTTACTTTTTCCAAGTTACAGGTTTATATGGAATCGGTTTATGGCTTCCTGATTTACTTCGAAGCGCCTCTCATCTTGGAAATATTCAGACAGGATTTTTGACCGCGATTCCATTTCTAGCAGGCGCAATCAGCATGGCAATTTGGGGATGGAATTCGGATCGGTTAAACGAAAGAAAATGGCACCTATTATTAGGAAATTTATTGGGATCGCTAGGGTTTGTAATAGCAGGCCTTAAACCTGAAAGCCTTCCTGTAGCATTACTAGGGATCACCATTGCCAGCATGGGAGTTCATGCGACTTTTGGGCCTTTTTGGGCGTTAAAAACAACATTGTTAGCGCCAGGAATTGCTGCGATAGGAATAGCACTTATTAATTCGATAGGAAATCTAGGAGGGTTTATGGGCCCTTCACTCACTGGTTTTTTAAAAGACCAAACAGGAAGCCTTTCTTGGGGATTAATTCTTTACGCAAGCACCTCATTTCTTGCAGCCTTCATGATTTTCTTCCTCAAACTAAAACCAATCCAAGTTGATCGTAGCTAAATAAATAAAGCCCCGATGAAATAATCCATAGGGGCTTTATTATTATCAGTCAAGTAACCTAGTCGCGGAAAATGCCATGGCATTCGACACAGCTATCATTCAAAACCTTAGCTGCACTTTTTACACCCTTACCATCACCTTTGTTGGAAGCTGCAACAAGGTCTTTTGAACCCTTGCGCATCTTTTCAACAAATTCTAGCCATTTCTTAGGATCCTTTTCGCCCTTTTTGTCTTTTGGGGTATGAGCTTCAGAAAGTTCTGCAAGAATCAGCGAAACTTCACCTATGGTTGCGTAAGCTTTGCCGTTCTTAGCAAGGTCAGCTTTATCTGCTTCTTTTTTCTGAAGGCCCTGAAGCTTAGCTTCAATACCATCTGGAGTAATTGCGCCAGCAGTTTCACCTACGCCCAAACCGCCCTTGGTTCGCAACTTGAATACATGCATCAATTCATCCAAGGAATATTTCTTGGCAAGTTCGGCAATAGCCTTGGTATCAGGGGCTTTGCCCACTAATTTAGAAACCGCAGCATTAACTTCCTTAGCATCTTCAAAATAAAAAGCGGTTTTAGCTTCGGGCGTAACCATGGCGAAAAGCCCCAAAGCAAATAAGGAACCAAAAACACTAACCTTCTTAACAATGTTCATGCAAATCTCCAAAATAAATGTCCCAGTTAAGTCTGAATGCCCCACTAAAAACATAACTATTGAAAAGTCTTGGCTTGCGCCTTACAGTTCAATAATAATCGTTTCCCTTGATTTATTTAAACGAATAAACAAGGTAGGCGTATTAATAATAAAGGCATAAAAATCAGGATCAAGTGTTTTCCTGATTAGTTTCTATAAACTCCAAGAAATTTAAAAGATAAAGCCCGGAAATACTCCCGGGCTTATACCTGTTGACTATTTAAATCAATAAATACTACTCACCACCAGCGGCCTTCTTAGCCTTGAATTCCTTCACAAACTTTTCTGGATTTTCTGCAAATGCATCCTTGCAACCAGAACAGCATACATAAAAAGTTTCGCCTTTATAGGAAACAGGCATGGTTCCTAAACCACCGCTGACCACACATTCCGTTTTCTTTTCTTTTGCGCCTAAACTCATACCAGACTTGGTCGCTGCAACCATGTAATCCTTGATAAACAAGGTTTTACCCTGTTCCTTGTGGGAATAATTGTAAATAAATCGAACGCCTTCAGCAGCGTTATTCATTTCTAATTTTTGGGTTTCTTTGGTTTTAGGATCAATGCGTTCCAAGGTAAGAATGTCCTTGTTTAACTTTCCATCAAAAACCATTTTGTTGTCTTTTAGATCAGAAACCGTGAATTGGTACATCTTTTTTTCGGGAACCCACTTAAGTTCGCCATTTTTAAAGAACTTACCATCTTTGACTTCCAAAGTAAGCCAAGAATCATCGCCTTTGAAGCGCCAGCCCCACTGAAATGTTTCTGTCCAGATAAGCTTGCTAGCCTTTGAATTTGGGGGGGGGCCGCCATTACCTTTCCATTCGCCGATGAAATCTTGAAGCTTTTGCAAAGCTTCTTTGTTGGCATCCGAGGTTTTATCTGCTGCAAAGCAAAAACTGAGGCTCAATACTGCGAATAGTGACGAAAAAAGCAATTTTCTTAACATCCACCTATCTCCTTGAAAAATTTTATTACTTAGTTAACTGCCTTAAACAATCATAAAGCCTTAAGATCAAATATCACAATAGAATCTTGGTTGAAATAAGAATTATCTCAAGGAATTAGGCAATAAATTCCGGGCCTTCATTTCACAATCTTTCATGTAGGCTATGCTTTGGGTTGCAATGGTTTCCGGGTCTGGCTTGTAATCAAAAACTTCGACTGAAACCCATCCCGCATATTTCTTTTCCAACAAGGCCTGAAAAATCGGGACAAAATCGACATTTCCAAAACCAGGACCACGCAGGTTAGAGTCATTCGCATGAAAATGCCCTGTTTTCCCGATATATTTTCTTATCACTTCCGTTGTTGGTTCTGGCTCTGTCGACATCGCCTTCACATCCAAATGCAAACAATAATTTGGATGATTAATTTTTTCTAAAATCCCCAGCCCCTCGCTTGCAGTGTTTATAAAATCCGCATCAGGTGGCGATAAAGGTTCTAGGCAAAGCATGACACCCGCTTTACTTATTCCCTCGATCGTTCTTTTTAAGGTATCAACCGCAAATTCGGTTGCTTGTTCTTTGGTAAATCCTAAGGGAATGCGCCTTTGGGCAGGCGACCCAAGTACCAAAATCGTCCCCCCAAGTTCCTGACAGGCTTTAGCCAGTTCGACTAAATAATTAGCGGTTGCGGTGCGAATTTGTAAATCGGGAGAAGTTAGGCAAAAGCCTTCTGTTTTAGCCAAAAGCCAATGAAGCCCAATAATCTTTACGCCTTCGGCTTCAGCTTCTTTTTTAAGTTTTGCTCGCATTGCACTGGAAACATTGGTGATGCGATCTGCCAAGGTGAAAGGTGCCAACTCTAATCCCTGATAGCCTGCTGCTCGCACAAATCCACAAATGCGATCGTGTTCCCAATTCTCAAAAGTTTCATTACAAATTGCATATTTCATTTTAAAAATCCTTATCTAATTCTTTTTCAAAACAACAACTTCCTGCTGCACACCATCAGTTTGAATAATCGTGAGAGCAACCGAATCGATTGCCTTTGCCATGGCTTTGTAAAATTCCGCAGGGTTAGAAACGGGAGTGTTATCAACTCGGGAAATTAATTTGCCAGATTGCAATTTGGCAATGTCGCCAGGCGATCCGGGTATCACATCCTTAATAAGAACAGAATCTGGAACGCCTCTACCCCACTGACCAATGCCGAAAGGCCTTTGGGCCAAAAGGCTTGAATAATCTACAGTAATGCCAAAAATAGGTGCCTTTTGATTCGATGCAATAACAGGCAAAGAGGATAAATACTTGGCAAGTTTTACCTGAACCACCCGAGTTTGATTTCCAATAACTCCAACGACTTCCACTTGGGCAATATTTCCAGCAAGAGTAGAACCGATGTGAAGAAATAAATCGTCTGGATTATCAACCGGCTGCCCATTGATTGAAATGATGGTATCACCCTGATAGATTCCAGCACGAAAAGCAGGTGACCTTTCGGAAACCTGAGCGACTTTTACGTTTCTGACCCCGGCCGCCATCTGTACCCCTAAAAACCCATATTCAACTTCCTCTCCCTTGATTAAAACCTCAATAATTTTCCGATGATTGATATCTAGAGGAACAGCATAGCCTTCAGAAGAATCTGCCCCAGGCCATCCAGCAATCGAGGAAAGAATTCCCACCCAACTGCCATCCATGGTTAATAAAGCCCCGCCACTCGCTCCGGGTTTAATCACGGTATTTAGCTGTAGCAAAGTACCATATTGATAAAGTGGAACCTGAGTTCGATCAGCTTCAGCGGTTTGGTTATTCCATTTACGCCTAAGGTTAGAAAGCATGCCCCAACCAACCGAAGGGCTGCCATCATAAAATCCGGAGGAGTAGGGGTTGGAAAGATGAATCAAGAACTGGCCTTTTTTCAGGTTGGAAGCATCCCCGATTTTTAAAGCTTTAAGATCTGGGATTTTTTCGATCAAACGAAGAACAGCAAGATCACTCCTGCCATCTAACGCATGAATATCTGCATAACTACCTTTTCCCCCAGGGAATCGGACGTAAACTTTCACCGCATCTTTGACAACATGCGCCATGGTTAAAATTAAACCACTAGGGTCAACCACAACGCCGGTGCCAAACGAATCAGGGAAAGTTTCAGGATCCGAAAGATCCAAATAAGACTTGGATTTATCAAGAGGTTTGCGCAGGCGTTTTTGAGGCTCGGCAGGCGGAACGAACCCGCCCAACTTTCCCGGAATGTTATCTAAGGGAACCGCACCAAGCTCTTTATATTGTGGGCTACGCGAAACAAGAATGCAACCAACGGAAGGTTCTGCGGAAGCTACTACTTTCTTAACTGCATTTTCGAGTTGCCCTATAATGTTTTCTTCAAAAGCATGCGAATTCGGCACTATTAAAAGCAAAGAAGAGCAAGCCAGAAAGAACATCAGTGCAACAGTTTTCAACAATGAAAAGCTCTTGGAAAAGAACGACTGTAGTAAATACCCATCCTCGATGATAAAGAAAAACAAAAGGGTGTCTAATAAAAAACCTCCGGAGAAAGAGATTCCCCCGGAGGATATTGGTAGGCTGGGCAGTTTTGCCAGATTCCAAACTCAACAAACTAATCTGCTGCTGCCGCTGCTGCCGCTGCTGCTGCCTTTTTCGCAGCCTTGCTCATCACAGGAGCAGGGATTTGCAAAGGTGCAGAGACATCGGTGGCATAACCACCATCAGCAGTAAGGACCAAGCCTTTCTTTTGTAGCAACTTGCGAGTAATTTCTTCCATAACAGCGGGGTTATCACGAAGATAATTTTTGGCATTTTCACGCCCCTGACCCAACCGCATGTCGCCATAGTTAATCCAGGCACCGGATTTATCCACGATCTTTTCATCGATGGAAAGATCAAGCAAATCGCCCTCACGGCTAATACCAAAATCGTGCATCAGATCAAATTCAGCTTGTCGGAATGGAGGCGCAACTTTGTTTTTAACCACCCTGACGCGAATGCGAGCGCCAACGGTTTCTTCCCCTTCTTTAATGGTGGTAACTTTGCGAGATTCCATCCTGACGGAGCTATAAAACTTCATTGCAAGCCCGCCAGAAGTGGTTTCTGGATTACCAAACACCATGCCAATTTTCAGACGAATCTGATTGATAAAAACCATGCTGGTTTTTGTGCGCGAAATGGTGGGGTTCAAAATTCGCAGCGCCTGACTCATCAACCTAGCTTGTAAACCCATGTGCGAATCGCCGATTTCTCCTTCGACTTCTGCACGGGGCACCAAGGCTGCAACCGAATCGATAACGATAATATCAACCGCATTCGATTTAATCAGCATCTCTGCAATTTTCAAAGCTTCTTCAGCGCAAGAGGGCTGACTTACAAGCAATGATTCCAAATTCACACCAATACGCTTGGCCCAACCCGGATCCAAAGCATGTTCTGCATCAATAAAGGCAGCAACGCCACCTTTTTTCTGCGCCGATGCAACTGCGTGAAGCGCTATCGTTGTTTTACCGCTAGCTTCATTACCAAAGATTTCCGTAATACGGCCTCGGGGAATACCATGGCCGCCCAAAGCAATATCTAAGCTAAGTGCACCGGTTGAAATACCTTGTACATCACTGGAAGCAACCTCCCCCAATTGCATGATGGCCCCCTTACCAAATTGTTTTTCAATTTGCGAAAGGGTTTGTTTGAGTTCTTTATCCTGAGCTGATTCAGCCATTATCCGACTCCTAAAAAAATGGGCCCCTGTTAACTGTACGGATGTGAGTATACCCGAGGGTTTTTCAGCCACAAGCCCAGCAGTAAAAATTCTTGAAATATCCCAAATTGTTCAGCTTAAAGCAATTTCGACAATTCTTCGGCTCTTAACAACCCATGAGCTCGAATTTTTAAAACCCCATCCAACTGTTCATCTCGGATCAAATCTAAAATTAATTTGAACTTCGGCCCCGGTTTCAGCCCCAGTGCCTTCAAATCTTCTCCCCCAACCAAGGGCATCGGGTCAAGAATTTCTCTGGGCCATTCAGCCAGTTTCCCCAAACAATATTCAACCGCATTAGTATCCTGCCCCAAAGACAAGCGATTTGCCCTCATAAGGCTTAACAAATCATCAATAACATTTAGCACTAATATTTTTTTAAGTTGGCAAAGCCTCAATTGATCTGGGCTTTGTAAAGAATCTTTAAACTGCACCAGACTTCGGGTTGCATCTATTTCCACATTCGACATTTTAAACCTTCTGCAAGTTTCCTCTGCCTGTTTACTGGAAAGCTTTTGCAGAACTGATGCAAGCACCAAAGGAAAAGAGGCCACCTTAGGCAAATGCTGGATAACTGCGAGAATATCGCTATAAATGCTAACTGTTTCAGTTGAAAAAACTTCAGGGAAAACCTGCCTCGCCAGACCAAGCTCGATAAATAAGCCTATTCCTGCTACCCTACTTGTGTGTTGAAAAATCTTTCGTAACTCATCTGCAATCCGCTCTGGGCTAACTGTTCCTATTGCCGAAGCGTTAGCGAGAATTGCTTCTTTTGTAGTTTCATCAAGCTTCAAATCAAATCTGGGAACCAACCTTGCAGCCCGTAACATTCTTAAACGATCTTCCTCAAACCTAACATTAGCATCCCCAATCGCCCGAAGAATTTTACTGTTTAAATCTTTTTGCCCATCAACATAATCAACCAACTTGTTTGCAATAGGATCAAAAAACATTCCATTGATGGTGAAATCCCTGCGGAGTGCATCTTCCTGAGCACTACAATAACGAACCGCATCAGGCCTGCGCCCATCGGTATACCCCAAGTCCGCACGAAAAGTGGCAACTTGAATCATGATGGGTTTGCCATTGGCAAGAGGTGGCCCAATAACTTCAATGACACCAAAGCTGGCGCCTACCGCAACAGTTCTAGGGAAAATTTTTCTTACTTGTTCGGGTCGGGCAGATGTTGCAATATCGTAATCAGCAGGTATTAGCCCAAGTAACTCATCGCGCACGCATCCACCAGCCCACAATGCTTCAAAGCCTGCATCAACAAGCCTCTGCACTACTTCCCTGGCAAATGCTTTTTCAAGCTGGTGATTCATCATCATTCACTGGCTCAGAAACCGCAGGTGGGGCATTCGGGTCGTTCTTTACCCAGAATTGCAATTCGTTTCTGCCATACTTTCTTATATCCCAACCAGCACCCGCGTCATCGGGAAGATCACCAATCGGGATTTCACTTTCAGTCTGCACAACCACGACACTCCCAGGTTGAACTTTTTCCTGAAAAGATCGGACCATGGAAAAAAGCTCTTCCAACTGATTCTTGTAATCAATAAATGGTGGACTGATAAATATAATGGAAGATTCTTTTACAGGAATCCAACGGGCAGCCCAGCGATAGGCATCGGTGCAAACAACATGCCCCAAGGCACCAACATTGAATTTTTTGATGTACCGTTCGATGACTTGGGCAAGCTGAAAATCCCGCTCAATGAATGTTGTTTTCGAAGCGCCCCTGCTTATGGCCTCAAAGCCATTCACGCCCGTGCCTGCAAAAACATCGTAAAAACTAATGCCCTTGAAGCTGACACCCAGAATACTAAACAGGGCTTCACGTACCCGTTGGGGCGTGGGCCTCATCAATGGGTTTACTTCAAATTCAATTTTCCTGCCCCGGAGTATTCCAGCTACAACCCTAACTTCAGTACGCACAAAATACCTGCCTATTCCCAAAAAATATGGTTCGATGACCCATGGCTTAATCTAGCAGGCTTATTCTAGCAGATTTGAAGACTTTGGTACCAAAAAGAATGCAATATCCCCGATATAGGCAGGGTTTCTTCAACCCTAACTACCGATCAATAACCTTTATAACACTCTATTCTTTAGCGATTTTCGATTGTGCTTTTGTCCAAAGAAAGTCGCAAAGGTGCTTCGCCTTCCTTAGGAATTTCATACTTACGATTGTTCTTTTGATTCGAAACCGCAGCGTTTTCACTTCCCGTTGCATTGTTTGGTCCAAGCAACAACATCAACCGAACCTGGGATCTGTTGTACGCATTGATAGAACCAACATAATTCGCATGCGCCATTTCCAACCCGCGAATACTTAAAAGCACATCACTCATAGTGGCGTTGGGCGCGTTTTGCTCAAGCCTCAATGTATTCAATCGATAGGTTTCAGCAGAGTGTTGAATCTGCTTAGTACAAAATTGTATCTGCTCACGCCCATTGATAATCGAATCTCGGGCATCTTGAACACCAGCAGATAGCTTCGCCTGTAATTCTTTAAAGGTCAGATGCACCTGATTTAACTTCACTTCTGCAATACGCCTTTTTTCGCGGGAAGTGTGCCATTCCGTCAGGTTCCACTTGGCAGCCAAGCCCATATCCCAACGATTGGCCCAATATAAACTTGAATTAGCACCTGCACCAAATCCACCTTCCGCCATGTTTACTTGTAAAATAGGCATCAATCTGGTCGGGCCTTCCATCCTTGCGATTCCATCTTGAACATTTTCAAGCATGCGTTCCAGCTCTCGAATTCCCGGACCGTATGACAAAGATTTTGCAACCATATCTTTCATGCCAATCGAAACATCAACCAAATCCAATGGCACAAAATTCTCTTCGACAGGAACCAACTCACTATCTGGATCAACTCCCAACAAGAACGCCAACTTCACCGCTGAAGAATCACCTTGTTGCTTTAGCTTAAGGATGGCTTGTTTACGACCATTCAACTCAGCATAAACAGCTTCAACAAGAACCGTTGCATCGGGATGATTTTCTTTCATTTTCTCGGCACGCTTCAACTGCTCGAGATGGTATTTCTCCAATTCGCGAGCAATAGCTTCGCCTCGCCTTGCTGTAAGCAGATCGATATAAGCGGTAGCTGCTTCTAGGCATAACTCGACTGTAATCTTGGTAAGTTCGCCTCTAGTTTGCCAACTGTTACGCTCGGAGACGATTTGTTTATAAGTTGCTTCCCGTAAATCCAACTCGGTTCTTAATTCAATATTAGGATACAATGCACCAGTGCTGGATTTGATCAAATCCCCATTGAAATTCTGGATACCGCCCTCATGCCTGTAGTAAGCAATACCACCATAAATGGAAGGCAGCCAAGACTTAGCTGCGAGTGCATTTTCAGCATTACTTTCTTCAACTTTTTCCCTCATAATCATGATCTGGGGATTTTGTTCTTCCGCAAGTCTTAAAACCGTGTCCAAGTTAATCGGGATCTGTCTGGGCTTCTTTTCAGCATTTGCAGAACTACTATTAGATAATTTGGTTTGAGCTACGTCAGAACTAACTTCTGTATTGCTTACTAATTTAAGGTTGCTTGCTTCTTGAGTTTTAGGGGCCATCTTTTTAGATGCAACATTCATTTCTTTTGGAACAGGTATCGGTTTTTCGCTACGCATTTGCGGATTCATACAACCTGCACTTAGAAGCGATAAGCTTCCTGCCCATGCTATCAAAGACCAAAAGCCAAATCGCTTTTTGCCCCCGACTTTTCGATTGTGATTATTTCCAAACGCCATTCTTTTCCCGATCATCGAAATACAAAAACTCCCCTGTATAAATTAGATCGGCAATAAAACGGGTAGACTTTGCGGAATTTGACAAGAATATGGATATTTACAAATACAACACCAACATAGGCAATCTGGGAAGTATTGGTGCGTAAAAAAACAGCAAGCAATGGATAAACTCCACCGCTTGCTGTAATAAATTAGACCAAACTTAGAATTACGATAAGGTTTCTTGTTTTTTCGGAACATCAAAAAACAATGCGAGAACTATTGCTGCAACCAAGGATGCAAAGCAAGGCACCAAAAACAAAGTTTTAAAATCAACAATTTTATCCTTGGTGAAAATCTCCTGCATTAAGTAAGGGCAAACTGAATTTGCCACCAATGCGCCAACGCCCAGAATCATCACATTAAACAACCCTTGCGCACTCGAACGGGAATCTTTAGGGAAAACTTCATCAACAAAGATGTAAACCGTTGCAAAGAAAAACGCATAGCAAATACCATGCACCACTTGCACGAAAATGATCAATTCCTTGTGCTGAGGTAAAAAGGCATAAACAGCAAACCGAATGGCATGACCTAAAACGCCAACCACCATCGTCCATTTCCACCCAAGCGTTTTCAAGGTTACCCCAAGAATTACCATGGTGAGGATCTCAGCAATCTGGCCGATACTCATCACAGGCATAATCCAATTCCCCGAAATACCAACCCCGCCCACAGCTACATCTGCACTCAAAAATGAACCGGTCCAGTTGAAGTAACAGTTGTGTACAAAAGCATCGATGAAAGTAACAACCCAAAGAATTAACACGAATGGATGCTTGAGCAACTTGATTGCTTCCAACCATGCAAGGTTATCGGAATCTCGGGATTCTGGTTTTTTCGCAGGTGTATGAGGCAAAACCAAACTGAACAAAGCAAGTGCTAAAGAAGCAATACCAGCGATGATAAATGTCCACTTGGTGGCTTCTTTTAAAGCCTCACCCGTCAAACCATTTTTCAAAACAGTACCAATCCAATCCACCATCCCCTGAGGGTTTGCCTTAGTCACAGCATCCCAATCAACAAGAATGAAAGTAAAAGGCCAGGCAGCAAGAATCCAACCAATGGTTCCGCCCATACGAACAATACCAAACTCATTCTTGGCATCCTTCATGTTTGCAAAAGCAATGGAATTAGTAATCGAAATGGTTGGCACATAAAGCAAGCAATGAACCAACATCAAAGCAAAGAAGGGCCAGAAATCTTTGGTAAAGGCGCAACCCAATATTGCTAACCCTCCAACAAGGTGACTAAACGCCAGAAATTTCTCCGCTGCAAAGTTTCTATCTGCAAACTGGTTCGAGAAAAACATCCCGACAATTGCTGCGATAGGAAACGCATTCAATATCCACGACTGCTCTGCAGGCGTAAATTTAAGGCTTGGTAAGTAGCCAAATATTAAGGGTAACCAAGCACCCCAGATGAAAAACTCCAACACCATCATCACAAACAATCTTAAACGAACAGACATTTTGTTCCCTCTCGTCAAAGTCCCACAAAAGATATTAAGTTGACACTATGAAACATTTGTTTATCAAATTCAACCATCGATTCACAAAAAACCATCTTTATCGTTTTAAGGCATTGATCAAACTATCCGCATCATAAACACATCCACCCCAGGTGCCGCCGCCCAATGTCTGCAATGCCGCCCATAAGCGCGTATCATCAGGCAGATTAGGGTCTGCAGCCAAGTCTGGCCTTAGCGTTCGGCTCTCAAGTGTTTTATTGCCCCATTCAACTCCATAATCTTTTCCGTTTTCGCCTACAAGGTTCAATGAGCCTTCCAATTTGTTACGATCAATGATTATTTCAACCAAATCACCTTCCAAGATTTTACCTATCGGCCCACCTGCAAGCGCCTCTGGCCCAACGTGGCCAATACACGCCCCAGTCGATACACCAGAAAATCGGGCATCGGTTATCAACGCCACATGTTTGCCAAAACTTAAATGCTTCAATGCAGAAGTAACTTGGTAGGTTTCTTCCATACCACTGCCCATTGGCCCCCTGCACATCAGCACAATAATATCGCCCGCCTTGATTTGTTTTTCTTTAATCGCTGAAATCGCAAGTCGCTCTTCTAGAAAAACCCGGGCAGGCCCCTTGATGCGATACACCCCATCATCCCCCACTACCGAAGCATCAATCGAAGTAGCTTTAATTACCGCTCCTTCAGGAGCAAGATTCCCCTTCGGGAAGCAAACAGTCGAGGTTAAGCCTTGTTTTTTAGCTTCTGCAGGTGGAAAAATCACTTCATCAGGGTTCACACCATCCATCTCTTTTAGCATCTGCCTAAACTTATGCCTGCGCTCAGATTCTTTCCAATCTTTCAAATTTTGCGCCAAGGTCTGGCCTGTGCAGGTTAGAACAGAGGTGTCCAACAAACCCATAGCTTCAAGATGAAGCATCACTTCAGGAACACCACCCGCTAAAAACACACTCACCGTGGGGTAACCAACCGGCCCATTCGGAAGCGCATCTACAAGCCTTGGAACCTTACGATTGATTTCTATCCAATCTTCAACCGTAGGCCTTTGAAGCTTTGCAGCATGGGCAATTGCAGGGATATGTAAAAGCAAATTGGTTGAACCACCAAATGCAGCATGCACTACGATCGCATTACGAATCGCTGCAGGGGTTAGAATATCCGAGGTTTTTATTCCCTCGGATGCAAGTTGATACAACGCTTGCGCAGAATATTTCGCCAACTCTAACCAAACAGGTTGGCCCGAAGGTGCTAAAGCAGAATGTGGCAATGCAAGCCCTAACGCTTCTGCAACCACTTGCGCAGAGGCTGCTGTTCCTAAAAATTGGCAACCACCACCAGGTGAAGCGCAAGCCCTGCAGCCAGCTTCTGCGGCTTCCTTCAAGGAAATTTGATTATGAGAAAAGCGCGCTCCAATAGTTTGAACCTTACCCGCATCTTCGCCATTATCTGCTGGTAATGTTACTCCACCAGGCACAATGATTGCAGGCAAATTATGCAAACCTGCGACCGCCATCATCATAGCAGGCAAGCCCTTATCACAGGTTGCAACGCCTAATACCCCTTTTCGTGTGGGCAAAGATCTCGCAAGCCTTCGTAAAACAATCGCAGCATCATTCCTATAAGGCAGGCTGTCCATCATGCCGTGTGTGCCTTGCGTTCTGCCATCACAAGGATCCGTCACAAAGCCTGAAAAAGGAATCCCACCCAAGGTTCTAAAAGTCTTGGCAGCTTCTTGTACTAAAAGAGCTACTTCCCAATGCCCTGTGTGAAACCCTAATGCCAAGGGAGTGCCATCCGGATTACGAATCCCTCCGGAAGTGCTTAGAACCAGAAACTCAGGCCTGCCCATTTCTTCAGGCTTCCAGCCCATGCCCACATTCAACGACCAACCAAACAAATCACCACTCGGAGAATTTAGCAGTAATTCTTCGGTTAATGGTAATTCACCCTCAGGGCCTTTGGCGTGCGATTTAACATTAAAAGTTTCGGGACGGCCCTTGAGATAATCTTTGACGCCAAATTTATTATTTGCCATGAGTCGAAAATCCCTACTGTTATTGTTTAGCTTACTTTGGCCGAATGGGAGGTTGGAACTAGCCGGGGCAATGGCACCACTGACCCATGTATTCCACCATGCTTGTGAATTAACTGGGCGAAATCAACTCGAAGAAAATCATGCAGATAGGGCTTTCTAGTTATTGCAACATAGTCCCTTGCCATATGCAGCATCTGATCATCATAGGATTTTTTGCTGTGCGTATGCCAAGCACAACGGCCCTGGTGCCTGCGCAAATCCCCATTGAATTCAGGGCTAATATGATAAAGCTCATGAAAAACCGTAACCAATTTGTTTTCGAGGGTCTGATCTTGAAATCGGGGCAAACAAAAAGTGACTAGATAATAGATCTGCCTGCCATCCACATAATACTGTTGCACCTCATAATTTCGATTCCCTCGTTTGCATTGAAGATTTCCGCCTTCAAACCTCATAGGGGTAACCCTTGCCTGCAAGCCATGGAGTCTGAAATTCCTAGCTCGGGTAATCGTCACCAGAATTTTATTGGGATCAAGATTAAAAAACTCTGGGCAGTTTTGCGATATGTCTGAAATCAACTCGATCATTCTTACTGAAAAATCAAACGGGCTTTCAATCGCTCCAGTTTGCAGCCACGGGGGCGAATCAAATCCAACTTTTCGCACCTTACCAATTTCTTTGCGGTCAAAAACGACCATCGGCACCGGGACTACCGGATTGTTCCACTTCAAGATTGTAGGATAATGCCTCATGCAATAAAGCGATTGTGAATCGCCTCTCCTTTGTATTAATCAAATTTAGTTGCCTCGTTGCAACCACTATTAAAGGATGATCTGTAATTTTCGTTATTTCCAGTAAATTCTTTTCATATTTCCAACCGATAAGAAGTAATGAGTAGTCCTAGCACTCAAAATTTGCATTATTCGGTTGAAAACCGGCAAGACAGGGAAAATAGATATGAAGATTAATTCAAAACTAGCTTTAGCAGCACTTGGCTTTACAAGCCTTTTATTAATTGGGACTTCAGGTTGCCAAACACATATTGGCGGCATGACTTTGCCCAGCGGTCATTATCTGGAACACCCACCACAGTATGTTCCACCTTCACCGTTTTTCCCTCTTTCCAAGGAACTTGCTTCCATGGAGACAGGTGCTAACAACAATCAAACTGCAGGTTCACCATCTGCACTGCCTGCGCCTTTGCCTGGCCCCGGTGGAATGGGCGCTGGCCCAGCCAACTAATCTTCTTATCTTTCCCACTTCCCAACTAGGGGCATAAAAATAATGCCTCTAGTTGCTTGCATTGGCTTGACAACCTTGCCAACTAGGGTTATCCCCATCGCCATCTTGTTTTATGTTTGAATCGAGATTTTTCTCTAACCCGCATGCTATTGGAGCAATGCAAGTTCAAACAAAAACAGCGGGAGGGATTCCAATGCGAATCCAGTATTGGCACAAAGCTACTTTCTTTCTTTCCTTGAGTTCATTCCTCTTCACAGGTTGCTTTGAATGGTCGCCCTTTTGCACCAAAGAAGATAAAAAGTTTCAGCCCAAACCTACTTACTCGCTTAATACTCTGGGCGCACCAACTGCCCAGCCTAAAGTTACCACCGAAACCGCAGACATCCCAGGCGCGGGAGCTGTCAGCAATGTGGGTAATACTTTAGATGGCAACCCCATTAGTATTTCCAATGCCCCAAAGGTAGCTCAAGCCGCTGATAAATTACCCATTGCTGTTAGCAATCCGATAGGAGATGGCGCTGCTAGTCAGGTGAAATTCACCCCGACGCCACAAGCAAAAAAGGCTCCAGTTCATACTATTGCTGCTCCAGAAAACGTTAACAAACAGCCTGCACCTGGAACTGCTCCCGCTTTACAAGAACTAGGCATTCCGCTGACTAGTTTAACTCCATCCTTGCAATCAGTGCCATTAACCATGGATGCAGATAAAGCGATCCTTCCGACTAAGGCCAATTCTAAAGAAAGTATCCCAGCCATTGATTCTGTAATTATTCCGCCCACGCCAGGATTGGGTGCTCCAAGGACTAGTGCGCCACCAACGGTAATAGTTCCGACTGGGGGAAGCTTGCCCAGTTCTGCGCCTTTAGGAATTCCAACCGCACCACAATCAACGCCTTATAGGTAAAAATCTAAGCTCACTTAAAAACAAAGAACCCTACGGCTTTTGTCCGCGGGGTTCTTTTTGTTTTTGTACTTTGGCTTAACGGGCAAAAATAAAAAGTATGCCAGTTCTACTGAGCAAATATCTCTCCCGTTTATCAAAAAAACACAAAGCGGGGCTATTCTTATTCTTTATTGTTGACCTTAATCCCAAGGATTTAAATGGGTAGTTTGTATTTCATAGCTCTTTTGGATTCCAATCCTCTAGCACTAAAATCCTAATTAATTTGTCTTCGCTAAGCGGAACCCAACGAATTCTAACGGGACGAAAGGAATGTTGTAACCTCTCAAAGCAGAACGTGCCAAGGATTCATGGCTGACAAAAGAACCGCCACGCAATACACGACCAATGTTTTCCAAAGGGGAACCATTTTTACGGTCCAGAAATTTAAGTACCAAAAACAAATCGACTGCGGAAATGGTTAACTCATTTTCTTTATCTTCCACAACCCCTCCGTCTACTTGCGGGTAACTTTTATATATATCCATACACCAATTAAAACAATTTCCCAGCATATCAAAGAGCCCAAAATCATTTGGTTTCAAATTACCAACTGGCCATGTTTGATTTTGTGAATTCCTGTTGTTCCAAGCATATTTAGACAATAATTCGTCTGTCTCCCCAAAATATCTGGCGGTAATCGATCCCGCACGACTTGCATATTCCATTTCAGCCTCGGTGGGTAATCTATAACCTTTTAGGCTTAAATAACCTTTCTTTAAAGCAGTCACATTTCCCTTACCATCCATCTCATAGCACCACTGGTCTTTTGGAATTCCTTCTTGTTGGCTTAACCAATTGCAATAACCAGAAGCCATAAACCAAGTAATGTTAATTGCCGGTAAATCTCCGCTCCGAGCATATTTAGCATCAAGGGTGTTGATATAACTTTTATCAAATTGTTGATATTGGTTAATAGTTATGAGATTGCTAGACATTTCAAAAGACCTGCTAATTCGCTTACGGTGCTGGCTTTCAATTATATTACGGTCTGCTTCACCTTCTGGTGAACCCATTAAAAATTCAACTGGCCCCGGAATCACCACCATAGTCTGCCCCTGACCGTTAACATACCATTGCGAAACAGACTTCTCTTTTTCCTTTTCCAATCGAGTTCTAATTTCTATCTGCCGTTTAGCTGATAGATCCTTGTTATTTTTCCAAGTTTCGTTTGTTTTATTTAAGAAGGTATCAGCGCCCCAAGATTTCAACAACCACTCCGCTGAGGCATGAACACCAGAATCATTGTCTTTAAGGTAAATTTCTTGCAGCAAGGGGATTATTGTTTTTCTTTCATCAATCGATATTTGCTCGAGACTAAATTCCCCAAGACTTTGAATCAATGCCCTACGGATAGAATTGTCATTTTCTAAATTTAATCGCTTCAAAATCAACGTGTGATCAACATTCCACAATGCAAGTTTATCAATCAAATAACTTCGCCTGCGGGGATCTTGGTTGTGGATTAACAAAGGCCACATAGTTTCAGGCTGATTTAACTTTGCTAAGGCCAATGCAGCATTCGACTGCTTTTTTGCAAAAGTTTCTTTGAACTTATCGTCTGCATTTGGTGAAATATTTTTATTAATCTCCGCGGACAATAACAAAAGACAGGCGGCGCTATGTTCCGTTAATACCGGAAATAATAAAGCAAATTGTTTTTCATCCGCATCTAGGATCAACGTAACGAGAATCTCGGGTAAATCTGATGCAAAATCCCCAAGCAAGTTGGTTGCCAGCGAGTTTTCAGAAGCTTTATCCGAGGCTCGATTATTAAAGATTTTCGAAAGCGGGTTTATTAAAACATT
This sequence comes from Gemmataceae bacterium, assembly GCA_044337875.1. Classification (GTDB taxonomy): domain Bacteria; phylum Planctomycetota; class Planctomycetia; order Gemmatales; family Gemmataceae; genus UBA969. The sequence continues at coordinate 573,527 of JBIIMS010000001.1, read as the reverse complement.
TTTCACAGGGCGTAAAGCATCAGCCCAAACCCTAATAAAAGCCAGATTCTCTTTTACCAACTGACTTACTATTAATTGGCAGGATTGCTCCCAGTTTTTACTCTTCGGATCAAAAACAGCTAGCGCACTAGCTGCCCTTAATATTTGTAATTCATTTCCTTTTGCTGGATTAAGAAGGATGTCCCAAAGTTTTTCCTTAAGTTCCTCTTTATAATTTTTAAGAGCCTCTACTATCACATCTACTTCATTGGGCTTGGCCACCAAAAGTCTGGCATAAAGGTACTCAATCTGATTATAATCAACCGGTAGTAATGCTAAACTTGTATGAAGTTGTTTTCGTTCATCTTTTTCCTGTTCAGCTTTCTTGTTTGCCATTAAAAGCATAGGGTTAGCCCATCGGCGATACCCAGAAATTTCTTTTACGATGGTTGGGACATCTACGCTGTTAGCATCTAACAGCCTTTCCACCAAATCTTCTGATTTCACCCGGCCATACCCTTCCCAACCAAGGCCCCCAAAAAACACCAGCACCAAAGTAATCAACATAATTCGCAAAAGATAATAATGCCTAGCCTTTTTCATCATCCTTTGCTGTAGTTTTGTCCAATCTCTGCTTCGAGTATACCATCCAATGTTTAACCACTGTAACAGTGATGGCAACTGCCTGTTTTCTGGATGCAAATTCCAAACTTGGGCGCGGTCTTCCAAAACCAACTCTGCCTGCCCCCTTCGTGTTTCTTTTTGTTTCCTCAAAAGCCATTCTTGAAGCGATGGCACGAGATAATCGTGCGATAACTGATAAAACCGATTTGAGTTTGTATCTTCTCCTTCTAAGGAGGTGGGAGTGATCAATCGTAATTCACTATCCAACAACTGTAAAAGTTGCTCGAAATCTCGTAGTTTATCTCCATAAGTTGAAACTTCCTTCAACGCCTCCAAGGAAAGCATGCAACCCTTTATGCCGCTAGATCCAGCGGAAGGAAGCAGTGCTCGTAAAACTTTTTGGGCAGCCTTATGATGAATCTTGCAAAGAACCGGTGCAGACGAAGAGAAAAAAGTTTCTTCCAAAAACAGCACGCCAACACCTTCAACCCCACCAAGCGACTTTAACGATGAAAGTGACCAGGGTCTACTTTTCATCATGTCTGCAAAAACCGAAAGCCTTACAGATACAACCTTTCCATCAATCGAAAGAGCGTTAATACTATCATTAATAAATTGCTGCTGCTCTTTGGAAATGTCTCCCTTAGGCAGACATTCCAAAGCCTGTCCAAACAACCTCAAAACCTTACTCGCATGCTTTTGATCAAACAAATCGATCAAAGTGAAATTCGTACCCTCTAAAATCTGGATTTCCAAAGCTGCCATCAGGCGATTCATGGCAAGCATAAAATCATCGCGGATCATTAGAAAAACTTGGATGTAATCACCATCTACCTGACGAAGAGCTAGAACCAAAGGGGAGTTTTCAAGTTTGGGGTTGGCGTGAAGCCATTGTTCAAACTGGTCAACAATGATTAGCAATTTTTTATTTAATCCAGCGAATTTCTTTCTGCGAATTAAACCAAAAACTTCAGGAAGACTAAGATTCTGAGGTAAGTCAGGAAAACGTTTGTACAATTTTTTGAGAATAGATTCTTCGGTATCAGTTGTCGTAGCCTCTAAATAAATGGGAATGACCTTACCATCAAGATTTGGGATCAACCCGGCTTTCATTAGGGATGATTTACCACACCCTGATGGGCCATAAATCACGCCAACGGTGAAAGAGGGGGAGGAATTTTCAATCTGGGTTTTCCAAAAACGAATAATATTAGGCAAACCTTCACGGTCCCGAGATCCCGGTAATAGTTCTAGAAAGAAATCTGCATCACTTTGATCAAACGACCTCAATCCTTTATAAATCAACGGAATGCTTTTAGATTCAACACCTGAAGATTTACTGGATTTAGATCCAACTTTGTGGCCTTCCAAATTAGCCAACGGAAGAACACCACCAGAAGATAGTACTGGAGCAGAAACCAGAAAAGTACGCAAATCTTCAGCCATATCTGCTGCAGTGGAATACCTATCCAGAAGTTTTCTACTCAATGCTTTTAGGCAAATCCTTTCCAATTCTTTGGGAATATTTTGGTTTACCTGCCTCGGAGGCTTTACTTCAACTAATTTGATAATTTGCAATAGCATGGGAACAGTCTTGGCATCGAATGGCCGTCTACCCGCAAGCATTTCATAAAAAATCACCCCTAAACTAAAAATATCAGATCGACCATCTACCCTATGGCCTTCCCCACTCGCTTGTTCTGGACTCATGTAAAGAGGGGTTCCCATCAACCCCCTACCTTCCCCAAAAGATTCTTCCTTTAAGGCTAAACCAAAATCAACAATGCAAGGGTTTCCCGATGCATCCAAAAGAATATTATCTGGTTTGATATCACGGTGAACCAAACCACGAGTATGAGCGTGATGCAATCCATCTGCGATCAAAGCAATGGTTTTACAAATCCAAGAAATATCTAAAGGTGTGTTTTTTAATGCATGTGACAGGCTTCCCCCATCAAGATATTTGGAAATAATAAAAAAACCTTCTGATTCAGAATTGCCAACATCATGAATTGGAACGATATTTGGGTGATCCAACTTTGCAAGCATTTGCGCTTCATTTAAAAAAGAATTCAAAATATGTTTATCGCGAATAATTTCCTTTGAAATCTTGATTGCAACCAAGCGGTTTAACTGTTCATCCTTGGCAAGATATACTTTTCCAAATGCACCTTCGCCAAGAACATTTAAAACACGAAACCGATTAAGAAAAACCTCGATAACCTTAGAACCTTCTGTAACCTTTGGATTCGGAAACCCATTTTCTGAATTTGTTGCAAAAGCGTCTATTAAAGTATCTATTTCCTTTTGTATTTGCGGATTTGAAACAAAAGAATCAGAGTTGACGGCTGAGTCAATAAAATCGTCAAGTTTTTCCGACTGATCTGGAGGAGTCATTAAAATCTCAAGGACAAATATTAATTTTGATATCTATATTACATTCTAAACAAGAATAAAAATAAAAAACCAAGTTAAAAGCAACAATTCAAAACCTTTGATGGCAACCATGAGATGAAGAGAAGCCATAGCTGTTGGAATAGGGCCGAAGACAAACAACAACCCAATTAACCATAAAAACTTGTTTGGTTCCAATCGATACCGCTGTATTAGGAAAACCAAACCTCGAATAGTTAAAAACAGTCCAATCATAACGGTGATAAACACCCAACCGATGGGCCGAATTTTAGCTGCATCGGGCAGAGGTAAAAATGGAAGTGCCTGTAAACCCAAAAAAACATTAAATAGTAATGGAACCAAAAGTAGTGGAGCGATTCGAATATACAAAATTTGCAAAAGGAATCGATTCAAACAAAACAAACAAGTCCCAATACCAATCAAATAGAAAAAACCATTATCGCCTACCATTGCGATTTGATAACCAATTAGAATTAAGCCTAAAGCAAAAACCACAAGAAGAAAAAAACCGTTCCATTTAACCAAAATATTTGTCATGCATTATCCCAACAAGCTAAAAATCATCCGCCCAATTCACAAACGAATGTAGCGGAATAAAATTCCATCATCGGGAAATGTAACAGAATGATTCCAGAGTTAATTTAAAAAAGAGAATCAGGGCGTTTTGTTTTTAAGTTTACGGCAAGGAAGGTCGTTAACCGTTCTAACATTATTAGGAAGAATAGCTTCATCAACTAGAAAGCAAGGGATGCCATTATTAATGGGGAAAATAGTTTTACAGGAAGTGCATTGCAAACCATTTTCAACCTCGACAACAGGGTTGGCGGGATTAATGGGGCAACGGAGAATGGAGATGAAGTCAGGTTCAATCATAGTGTTAGTAGTATAATATAAAAACCCCGCTCTCCCAAGGGAGAACGGGGTTTCTTTTAAATCCGATGATTGCCAAAAAGCGAAATAATGTGTCTCATGATAGGAAAATTACTAATACAAAAGAGTATTAGAGGTCTCCTTAGAAAGGAGGTGATCCAACCGCAGGTTCCCCTACGGTTACCTTGTTACGACTTAGTCCCAATCAGGAGTTTCATCTTCGGCACCAACTTAGTGTGGCGACTTCGGATGCCCCTCCCTTTCGTGGCTTGACGGGCGGTGTGTACAAGGCTCAGGAACACATTCACCGCGGTGTTGCTGACCCGCGATTACTAGCGATTCCAACTTCATGCAGGCGAGTTGCAGCCTGCAATCTGAACTGGGGCGTACTTTTTGGGATTTGCTTGATCTTGCGATTTTGCGTCCCTCTGTATACGCCATTGTAGCACGTGTGCAGCCCTGGACATAAAGGCCATGAGGACTTGACGTCATCCCCACCTTCCTCCGGTTTGACACCGGCAGTCTCTCTAGAGTTCCCGGCATTACCCGCTGGCAACTAGAGACAAGGGTTGCGCTCGTTATCGGACTTAACCAGACATCTCACGACACGAGCTGACGACAGCCATGCAGCACCTGTGGTAAGTTCCGGACTGGATACCGTTCATTGGCCGTTTCCGGCAATTACTTCCTACCGTTTTCACATATGTCAATTCCAGGATAAGGTTCTTCGCGTAGCCTCGAATTAAGCCACATGCTCCACCGCTTGTGTGAGCCCCCGTCAATTCCTTTGAGTTTCAGCCTTGCGACCATACTCCCCAGGCGGGGTACTTAACACTTTTGCTTCGACTGTGAACCCATGAAAGTCCACAATCTAGTACCCATAGTTTAGGGCTAGGACTACCGGGGTATCTAATCCCGTTTGATCCCCTAGCTTTCGCGCCTCAGCGTCAGAAGAGGTCCAGCACATCGCTTTCGCCACTGGCGTTCCTTCAGATATCTACGCATTTCACCGCTCCACCTGAAGTTCCACATGCCCCTACCTCCCTCTAGACAATCAGTATCAAAGGCACTTCTCCAGTTAAGCTGGAGGATTTCACCATTGACTTGATCACCCGCCTACGCGCCCTTTAAGCCCAGTGATTCCGAATAACGTTTGCACGGTTCGTCTTACCGCGGCTGCTGGCACGAACTTAGCCCGTGCTTCCTCCAGGGGTCACTCAACCTTACGGCTTGTTTCCCCTCGACAGTGCTTTACAACCCGAAGGCCTTCATCGCACACGCGGCGTTGCTCGGTCAGACTTTCGTCCATTGCCGAAGATCCTCGACTGCAGCCTCCCGTAGGAGTTTGGCCAGTGTCTCAGTGCCAATGACGCGGGTCGTGCTCTCACACCCGCTAGACATCTTTGCCTTGGTGAGCCATTACCTCACCAACTAGCTAATATCATATGGGCCCCTCTCGAGGCGTAACCTTTACTAAATCGTCGATGCCGACAACTTAGGCCGTCCAGTATTACCCATCCGTTAGAATGGCTATCCCAGACCTCAAGGTAGGTTACCCATACATTACTGCCCCTTTCGCCACTTTCCTCTAGGAGTTACCCCCCAGAGACTCGTTCGACTTGCATGCCTAATCCACGCCGCCAACGTTCATTCTGAGCCAGGATCAAACCCTTCAATAATATATGCGTGAAGCCCGAAGGCTTCTGAATAACGGATCCACTTTCGACATGCGAAAGTATCACCGGTTCAAATCGCAGAAGAGTCTGATGTTCGCTTAAAATTGGTTTTCGCTCAAAGAACTTGAAAGGTTATGAATTTCTTCATAACTCGCAAGGATTGCGTCTACCTAACTTTAAGCAGACACATCCTCGCTATTTGGCTATAATCATCGAATTGTCAAAGATCCATTAAATGTGACCAAAGGTCACACTGCCTAATCATTTCGGCCAGCCGAGGCTGACTTTGATGCGTCGACATTTTTTCTTTCCTCAGTTATGAGGATAATTTGAGTATAGGCCTCATTTCCGTGGAGTCAACAGTTGGAATAAATATTTTTTAAAGCATTCATTTTTAAGGCATTTTAATGGTGTTTCTCTTCATCTTTCCTGCATAATATTTTTAAAGCACTCCGGTTTTTCTAAAATAACACTGGGTTTATTTCATGGAATTAGGGTAAACAAACATGGCTTCTCCAAAAGTTTTCATTCTTCGAGCTCCTGGTTCCAATTGCGATATGGAAACCCATTTCGCTTTTGAAAAGGCAGGCGCCCGCCCCGAACGCATACATATCCTTCAACTTAGGGAAAACCCCTTTATTCTTAAGCAATTTCAAATCCTTGTTATTCCAGGGGGATTTACCTATGGGGATGATGTCGCTGCAGGCAAAATACTTGCCTCTCAGCTTACCCATTTTCTCCAATCTGAGCTTCGAGCTTTTCGAGATTCTGAAAAACTCATTCTTGGGGTTTGCAATGGCTTCCAAGTATTACTAAAGGCAGGCCTAATTCTGCAACCGGATCAAGATGGCCCCGTTGCCACTTTAGCCCACAATACTTCAGGGAAATTCGAGACTAGATGGGTCAACCTTGAAGTTCGACCAGGTAACTGCCCATTTCTTACAGGAATTTCGTCCCTTTTTGTTCCTACTGCCCATGGTGAAGGCCGTTTCGTATCCCGCGAAGAATGGATGCTTGATGGCCTCGAAAAATCAGGCAGAGTTGTGCTTCGTTATGTTAATTCTCAGGGCAAGCTAGATGGCTTCCCACATAATCCTAATGGTTCCCAAGGAAACATCGCAGGGCTTTGCGACCCATCTGGCAGGGTTCTTGGCTTGATGCCGCACCCTGAACGGCATGTATTGCCAACTCAACATCCAAGTTGGACTCGTAACGGTTTGCAAAAAGAGGGCGAGGGTTTCGCAATTTTCAAAAACGCTGTAAAATACTTTGAGTAATGTCTTTTCTAATGAGGCTCACCAAATGCTATTTAACACTTTTGAAGACAAGGCTTTCACACAGTTACTTGAAATGGCAATCGCTGAAGATATCGATTCTTCTGGGGATTTGACCAGCAAAGCCACATTGCCTGCGGATTTAAAGGGAAAAGCAACCTTGGTAGGACGTACAGATGGGGTTCTTTCAGGAATCGAGGCGGGCGAAAGGGTGTTGAGAAAAATTGCCCCTGAAGCGGAATGGTTTTCACTTATGGAAGATGGTGACCAATTAAAGCATGGAAGTTTGATTGCTAAAATTCAAGGTCCTATGCGAGGCATTTTATCTGCGGAGCGAATCATACTGAATTTCATGCAACGACTTTCAGGGATAGCAACTCTAAGCGCAAAATTTGTCGCTAAAGTACATGATCTTCCCGTAAAAATTTTAGATACGCGAAAAACGACCCCTGGTTGGAGATACCTCGACAAATATGCAGTAAGATGTGGCGGCGGGCATAATCATCGAATGAATTTATCCGATGGGATTTTAATTAAAGATAATCATTTGGCAGCTTTAGGTGGTGGGCCGGTTGCGATTCGGCAATCAATCTTATTATCGAGACAATACTTTCCCGGCACATGGGATATCGAGATCGAAGTTGATAATTTGGAAATGTTTGACTGCGCATTACAATCTTCACCTACGACAATTCTTCTTGATAACATGAGCAATGAAGATATGAAAGCGGCGGTACAGCGTAAAAATGCTATAGCGCACGATGTTTTGCTTGAAGCCTCGGGCGGAATAACCATCGCAAATGTACGGGAAGTAGCATTAACAGGAGTTGACCGGATAAGCATAGGCGCAATCACGCATTCTGCACCAGCATTGGATTTAGCGTTGGATTACAATTTTTCATGATGCCAACGAAGCCAACAAGCATCTGGAAACTCGACCACAAGTTGATTGGAAAATTAACCTGGCACTTCGATGAACTTGATAGCACCTCGAATCATGCTGCAAATCATTCTGCTGAAGTAGCAAATAATGGGTTGGCAATAATCGCAGACAGCCAAACTTATGGAAGAGGCCAGCATGGGCGGGTTTGGAATGCAAATAAAGGGCAATCGGTTTTACTTTCGATATTGTTATTCCCGCCTGATGGTTTGAGGCGCCCTTCAATACTCACTGCTTGGGCTGCAGTTGCTGTATGCAACACGATTCAAGATTTTCTGGGCATAAGAGCGAGTATAAAATGGCCCAATGATATCTTGATGGATGGCAGAAAAATTTGCGGTATTTTGATTGAGCAATCCGCTGGCACCATTGTTGGAATAGGTCTTAATATTTTGCAAACGCCTTCAGAATTTGCAATCTTAGGATTACCTTTTGCTACATCGATGCAGCAATTCACTCCGCACCCATTAAACACCCATGAAATCGCAAAACGACTTCTTTCAAACCTTGATGAAATCTACCATCAATTACTTGATGGAAACGTACAAATGCTTGAAAAAGACTGGGTTTCCGGGATGGGATTAATAGGCAGAGAAGTGCTGCTTGAAGAACATGGAAAAAAGCATGAGGGAAAGCTTTTACAACAATCGTTTGCACATTTAGAACTAGAATCATCTACAGGAACCAGGCAACAATTTGTACCCGAAAACATTTTGCACTTAAGCGAATTTAATCCCTACGCAGAGAGCCAACCTTGATCAACCCGCTCAGCCTAAGAATAACTGCTGAAGAGGCATTTAAAATAAACAACAATGACACAAGTTGTTGTATTTTGGATATTAGAAGTAGGGTTAGCAAACAACAAAGCAATTGGAAAATTTCTAGCTCTGTCAGTTTAGAAGCAAATGCTGAAGAAATTAATTCTTGGGCTTTAGGCATTGATAAAAATAACTGGGTGTTTTTTTATTGTGCCTGACCGGATGACGCTAGCGCGGCCAGTTGGGCCAAGCATCTTAGAGGCATTGGGTTTTCGAAATCTTTTGCTATTCGTGGTGGGTTAGAAACGTGGAAACAAGCGGGCGGATTACTCGAACCTTTGAAAAAGAAAATGCTATTCCTCGATAAAACTTTTGCTGATTCCCACGAAAACCTTGCGTTCGATGAGGCGCTTTTGCTTCAGGCTGAACTGGGGCAGTTGGACGAATGTCTTCGCATCTGGGAAATACAAGAGAACGCTGTAATTCTAGGCTCTGGCGGCATATTTCATGATGATGTAAAAGAAGCGGAATGCCTAAAAGCCAAGGTGCCTATTTTAAGAAGGTCTAGCGGAGGAGGCACCGTTTTACTCGGAAAAGGATGCTTGCTTTTTTCCCTTATTCTTCGAACCGATACCCGGCCAGGTTTGGCTACCATCAAAAGTTCTTATGTCAGCATCATGGAACAAATCGCAAGCTCTTTAGGTATTTCTGGCATTACACATGATGGCACCAGCGACCTAGCTTGGGATAATAAAAAGTTCTCCGGTAATGCTCAACAACGAAAAAGTGTTTTCATTTTGCATCATGGATCCATCCTTTATGATTTCAATATCGGGATGATCCCAAACTATTTAAAGCATCCTACAAGGCAGCCCGAATACCGCCTCGATAGAGTGCATGAACAATTTTTAACCAACCTGCCCTTATCAAGAAGCGAGATCGTTTCACGATTGCAAAACTCGTGGAAGGCAACGCAAAACCTTCAAGATCTTCCGCTTGAAACGATGAACAAACTGGTGCAAGAAAAGTATATATTAGATAGCTGGACCCGAAGAAGATGAGGGTTGTTGAGGCAATTTATCAACCAAATCAAGCAATTCTTGAAGCCTACTAACACATGCGGCAAGTGAGCTTGCAGCCATTTGAAAATTAGTATGATCCGAGAATGTTTTAAAGTTTTCCTGATAGTAGATGTTAGCTTTTTTCAAACGACTAAACTTACCATTCAACCTATGAAAAAAGTCGGCCCAATCCGCACGCTGATAAGCGGGCTCGGTCGCACGAATATAATCAAAAAGGGTTCTGGGAACTTCAAGCATATTTTCATCGTCTTGAATTTCATCCGCATGCTTTAAGAAGGTTCGAATCATCCAGAGGTGTGCAAGCACACCCTGGAATGAAGCTATCAATTCATCCTGATTCATAAGGTTCACCTTGCAGGGGCAGAGTTGGGCTTTGCAGCAGGAGGGCCAGCTTGAACTTCGGATTGCTCCTTGGAAAGGAGAACCAAAAAGGCACCTGAAGCCACAGAAATAATGCCAATCCAAAGCAATGGCCCAGGGGTATGCTCCATACCAAAGTGGAGGAAATCTCCATTTTTAGAAGGATGCCAAAGTAAGCTTACGAGGGTATTGATAACAGGTGCGAGGCCAAAAATCAAAGGAGCGATGTAAACCCTGAAAGAAGCAGGTGGCAACCCACTTTTCTTTGCAGCATCCACTGCAGCCTTGGAGGCAAAAATCACGCAAATGGCACCAACAGCACCCGCAACGCCCGCAAGGCTTGAAAACACCAAGCCTGGAGTACTTAATTTGGAAGGCCATGCAAAGCTTGGAATTCCAGCGCCCATAAGCCCTGCAGGAATCAGCACCGCCATCAAGAAGTAAGCCAATCCAACGCAAAGTATCGACATGAGCCTGCCGCCTAATTCACCCGGTTTTCCGGTTAGTTCTAACCCGCCATAAAATATAATCGGGACATATGTGCCCCACGCAAGGCCCGCCAAGACAACAAACAAGATCCACTCAGAAACGAACTCCACTTTCTCAACTGCTTTAGTTTCAGCAACAGCAGAAGCAGAAGGTGCAACTATCGGGGCAGCGGGTTTAATTTCAGAAACTTCCTTGGAGTAAAGAACTAAAAACGCCCCCACACCTACAAGAATAATACCAAGGAATAACTTATAGCCAGGCACTTTCTCCAAACCAAAATGCCAAGGTTGATCAGGTTTTGGATGCCAGAAAAGGCTAACCAAGGTGTTGATTACAGGGGCAAGGCCAAAGATTAGGGGGGCAATATAAATGCGATAAGTATTTTCTGGGAGGCCCAAGGCATTAGCAGAATCAACAGCAGCTTTAGAAGCAAAGATCACTGAAATGGCACCAAGGGCGCCCATAACCCCAGCAAGCCCTGAGAAAATCAAACCTGTCTTTTTCATTTGTGGCCAAGCTTGCTGCTTAGTCAGAAACAATACCAATGGGATGAGAACTGCCAGTACAAAATATGCCATGCCAACGCAAAGGATAGAAGTCAGCCTGCCTCCCAAGGTGCCGCGCTCTGTGGTTAATTCTCTGCCACCATAAAAAACAATGGGAACATAAGTCCCCCAGGCAAGGCCTGCAAGAATGACATAGAACAACCAACCAAAATTTTTCTGCATGAACCAACTCCTAATTAAACTTACTCTTTACGCTAAACTTACTCTTTACGCATGGCTGCGACAAAATTATTTGTACGAATCGACCAAAGGCTTGCAACGCAAACCATCAACCCAAAGAAAAACATAACGCCTTGCAATAAAGCAAGAACGCCCCAGCGGGTTGCTGTGGAATGTTCAAGCGGAAGAACAGAGACAAGCGCAGCAAGGGTACCGATCCCCAAACCTAGGAACAAAAGCAACGCATGTTCCAAAAGCATAACAAGCACTACATCAACTTGAGTAAACCCAAGTGCCGAAAGCAAGCCAAGCTCTGCTCTTCGTTCCCAAACAGAGCGTGCTAGTACCGCAGCGACGCCCATGGTACCAATAAGCAGGCCAATGGTGCCAAGCCCCTGAAACATTGATAAGTAAGCATTTTCGACAGATGCAAATCGTTCGACAAGATCTTTTGATTTAGAAACTTTGGCCCCGTAGTCAGACAATCCGATTTTAAAAGCCTCTTCGATTTCAGAAAGGTCTTTGGAATCTGCATCAATTAAAAAATACTGATAGCCTTGCTGCTGGGGATAGAATTTCAAAAACTGCGATTCACCTATGAGAATTTCGCTTTGAAAAACAGATCCTTGAAACAAACCTGCAAACTTAAGAAGTTCATCTTTCCCAGAGACATCCTGGATTTTATAATCTTTACCCAACCCAGAATGAATCATCCATTCCACGGTGTTTTTTTCCACAAAAGCATTTACGAAAGGGTTGCTGGAATCGAGAAGCTTCCAAGGGTTTTCCAAAGGTTCTGTGGTAGCAGAAAACAAAAAACCGCCCCGTTGTTGCAGAGAATTGGGCACACCTAAAATTCTAGGTTTAGAGGGTGCAAAAAGGTTCAAGCAACTTGCATCATCGCCAGGATTGAATCTTAGGCTGAAAACCTTAACATCCTTCAAAACATTTTTGAATCGATCAACTTGCTGCCGGGCGCGTTGTGGATTTCCCCGATTACTTTTTTGCACGCCATCGAGAATGGTTTCGATCCCCGAAGGTCCATCAAGCCCTGAAAGCACCGGAATATTAGTTTCTACGACGATGCTAAAGCCGCCAGTACCAGAATTTTTGCCAGTGTTGCTATCAGCTTCTTTTCTGAATGGTTCAACCGCAATAATGAGAAAAGCAGCGCTGGAAAGCAGCCCTGCGGTAAGAAGTGAACGGGTTTTATTACGCGCCATGTTTCGTAAAGCAAGCCTAGCCAAGCCATCAAGTCCATGGCCAAAAACCATGATTTTATGGACATACCGCAAGAATGCGCCAAGGAAAAATAACCCCGAGGTAAGTACTAACCCGCCTGCACCAAAAAACTTCAAGGCTTTTAATTCATGATCCTGACTCGAGGGAAGAAAAAGCATACCAAAGCCCAGAATCATAAATAGCGAGCCATAAATCAAAAGCGAAAGAGGTTGCTTGGAATTTAAAACAGTCGAATCAAGATAACCACCTTTGATCAAAGTCATTACCGATGTTTTCACCAAGGTTCGTGAAGTTCGGAAAATAGCTACCGCACTCATAATGAAAGCCAGAACGAATCCCATGCAAAGGGTTTTAAATGGAATGTGTAATTTAAGGATTTGTTGAAGCGAGTTATCAGGCCAATTGGATTTCAGATATTGCAACAGCCCGATAGCATAAACACAAGCAACCCCTAAACCCAATAGCACGCCAAGCCCAGCAACAAGCAGGCCTTCCAGAAGCAACAAATGCGCAACTTGCTTTTGGGTAGCGCCAAGGGCAAGAACGGTGCCCACCTGCGAGGCCCTGCGTTCAAGGTGCAAGCGAAAGAGTAGTGCAACAAGAATTAAAGCAGAGAGGATGAGAAAAAAACTGAAGCCTACGAAAAGGCCAGAGAAATCAGTGCCCGACTGGCTAGATTGTTGAAACCTAGTGCGAAGATCTTGAAAAACAAATCCAACCGAAGTGGGGTCGATCGATTTAAGCAAACGAGCTTGAAAATCAGTAGCAAAACCATCTGGGAAACTTAAGTTTGTAGGATAAACCCTGATGGAGGTAATTTTTCCAAACCTACTACCCCAAAGATTCTTTGCAACATCAAGGTCAATAAAAGCCTTGGGTACCGATCTAAAATCCTGCCAGTATTTTTCATCTCGTGGCTTGATCCGCTTGTTGTCGTAAGGGAAAGGCGGGTTCCAAGAATCCAGCGAAAGCTTATCAGTAATACCCGGAAAATCTGGAGTAATTTCAGGATCTACAAGATTAATATCTGCTGGAATGTATCCCGCAAATTGGAAAGAATCTTTTTTCTCGATGGGTTTTCCAACCACTTCGGGAAGAAAATACTCAAGGCCAACAGCATCACCAATAGCAGGTTTTAAAGGTGATTCAATCCAATCGAGTAACCAAATTTTCTCACCCGACTTCTCATTTGCTGCAAGCTTAACTCCCAACTTTTTTTGCAAGTTTGCATCGATTCCCGCAATGACGGAGTAAGGAACAGCGTTGCTCTTTTCTTGAATATTATTGGCCAGATAAACCATGATTTGCGAAGACTGCAACCCCATATCTTGAATTAAGTCACCTGCTTTCTGGGCAAGGTTGGGAGAAACCAACATTTGACCACTCTCAAGGGAGTAATAATTTCGATTGGCACGAAAAAACTTTTGCACACTTTCGATGTCGATTGCGCCTGCGTGTGATTGAAGTAATGGAATGAGCTTTGCAGGCATTTTTCCCTGATACTCTCGCTTTTCCAAAACTTGATTCTTATCACGATCAAATTTAGCAAACAAATCCAATGCTCGGTCTTCAGGGCCTTTAAATGTCAATTCATAATCTGAAATTGTCAACAACGAACGAAATTTATCCTGAAGCCCCGATTTACTTGTAAGAATCGAATTGATTTTAGAAGTGATCCCCAACTTTTCCTGCACCAATTGCAATGGTACAAAAATAGTTGCAGGCGCATCCATCCCAGGAAACAAATTGAAACCGGCATACTTATCAGAACGATCCAACACTTTTTCTACTTCAAGTGTGATAGAGTCAACCACATCCTCACGATTGCCCAGAAAAGACTCTCTGGGAATAGCGCTCGGTTTTTCGATTCTGAGCACCACATTTTGCTTCTCGAAAATCTTTAACCCAATAGCAGCTTGATGATTAAGCCATGCACCCTTGAGGTTTTTCCACTGCGCACTTTTCCCTGCATCTTGCCAGAACTCTTCGGGCACTGCGACAACTTGGGCACTACTAATTTGTGTTACCAAACAATCTTGATCATCCCGAACCTGAATAGAAGCCTTAAGAATAACGGCGGGGATAGCCGTTTTCTCTCCGAGTTTAACGACGATTTGTTCATTAAAGAATCGTTGCGCAAGAACTGCTTCATTAACCCAAATAAGCTTATTTTTAACTGTATCTGCCAAACTTCCGCGAAGAGAATCCCCAACAAGAAGTGCACCGGTCAACGAAGCAGTAGCAATAACAATGCCCATAAGAACCGCGAGGTTGCCTTTGAGATGAAATCTGGCAGTGTTGACAACAAATTGGCCCAAGCTAAAAGACATAGAATTAGTTCGCCTTTAAATCAGTTGGAAGTTACTGCTTCAGCAAGGATACCATCATCCATGGTCATGACCCGGGGAAATAATTTTGCAAGTTCGAGACTGTGAGTAACCACAATTAGAATGTTTTTTTCCTCTTCATGAAGTTTAAGAAGCAGACGCATAATATTATCAGCATTTCTTTTATCAAGATTACCTGTGGGCTCATCCGCAAGCAAAAGCCTTGGGCGCATAATAAGAGCTCGGGCAACAGCAGCCCTTTGCCTTTCTCCGCCAGAAAGTTCAGATGGCATATGGTCCATTCTGTTTTCGAGCCCAACCCTTGCAAGCAAATCCTTGGCAAGTTGAATAACTTCAACTTTTGGTATAGCGCCTAACAAAGAAGGCAAAAGCACATTTTCAAGTACGGTACATTGAGGCAATAGATGGTGATCTTGAAAAACAAAACCAACTTTTTGATTCCGGTAATGGGCAAGGTCTGTTTCATTCATTGCAAGAGGGTCAAGGCCATCAAGAAGGATTTTTCCTGCACTAGGTTTATCAAGCCCACCCAAAACATGAAGGAAAGTACTTTTCCCTGAACCTGATTGGCCCATGATCGCAAGAGATTTATCAGAATCGAGATCTAGATCGATGCCACAAAGCACAGGCAATGAACCCGAGCGTGTGATAAACTCCTTGCGAATCTGCCTAACTTGTAAAGTCATTAAAACTCCTTATTTTCGTGATGCCAAGAGTGCAAGTGCGCCCAAGGCATAAAAGGAATATTCGACATCCCTTCCTGCATCCCAAGACCCGCCATGAAAACCACCTTGGATATTTCCCGTGGACAATACATATTGCGAGATTTTATCTAAAGGAAGCTCATCAAGGGCATCAAGTTCCGCCAAGGACCAAAGCGAAGTAAAAGTGGAAAGTACATCGCAAAAGGGAATGCGATGATTTGCTTTAAAACCATTTTCATCACCCATCATACCCTTGTAAAAGTTGATGAGATTATTTTTCATATCACCCTGCAGTAAATGTGGCGCGATGGCACGTAAAATTCCCATGCCTGCAGCGGTGGGGTTGGTGCCACTTTTTCTCATGGGGCCGTATTCAACAAAGCCGCCATCGGTTCGAAGGCGGGAATGAACAAAAGCAACCAGTGAATCAGGGGCAGCGATTTTTTTCCCGATTAATTGATGGCAAAGCAATGCAAGAAAACTCATGTAAGTGCTAGATTCTTTACCACCTGGGACCTTACCAAACCCACCATCCGCCCCACGAAGTGAAGCAAGAAAAGCCTCTATGGTCTCGGTCCAATCCCCACTGGAGGCAAAAACATCGGGCCCACCGCCCATGGAAACAATCACTGCGGAATAAACGAGGGAAAAAAAATCAACCAAGCTGGTCTGGGAATGCAATCTTTGGGAAAGAAAAGTTCCAACTCTTTCGCAAGTTGGAGTATCAAGGGCATTCAATACCAACAAGGAGCGTAGGGCAAAGCCAGTGTAATACAAATCGCTATCGGGGTCGCGACCGTAAAAACCCCCATCAGGATTTTGGCATGAAAGAATATACCGCACATGCTTGTGCCTGATATTTTCAGGGATTTTCATGGCACCTAGATGAAGGCGATTAGTCAGATTTTCAAGATAATTAAAAGGAGCAATCATCCGACTATACCGCCAATCAAAAGATCCCGCATGAATTGTGGAATGGGGATAGATTTAGGGGGCAGTAGGTCATTCAGTTCGCAAAGGACCGCAACAATATTTCCCGTGGCCAAAAGGAGATCAGCTTTTTTAATATCGATAGTGTAAGAAAGCGAAGATGTTCCAAGCCTCTGGAGGTTGACAAAAATTTGAAGCGAATCTTGAAATCGGGCAGGATGATGAAAATCACACTTGGCAGAAACCCGAGGCATGCCAAGTTTCTTACCTTCTAAATTCATAACAACGGAAAGGCCAAGCGATTGAAGGAAGTGATGCTCTGCCTCCTCCATGTAGCGAAAAAAGCTGCTGAAGTGAACAATTCCGCCCATATCTGTTTCAGCAAATTGAACTTGCCTGTTATAAATAAATTCCGCCATCAACTTTTCCCTTAAACTTTGTCCCCAGAAAGCATTCGCTGATAAAAGGACAATGTCTCTTCAGCCATTCTTGAAGAATTAAAATAATCGATCACGGCATTATGCCCTAAAAGTGCCTGATGTTTAAGCAATAAACCGGAAGAAAAAGCAAACTCTAATTTTTCAATTAATTCTTGTTGATTGCCCGGAGCATAAAGCCAACCACCGCCCCCCGCTTTGTTTAAAAGTTCAGGAAACGAAGCATGGTTGGGTTGTAAAACGGGAACATTCTGGGCCCAAGCTTCCAAAACATACAAACCCTTGGGTTCAAGGTATTCGGTGGGAACGCAAAGCAGATCGATGCCATCAAAAAACCGAATCTTAGATTGCAGATCGGGGGACTCACAATGTTCAAAGTCTTCCAAAAGATTAGCGTCTTTAATTTTATTATATTGCTCTAAATAATATTGTTTGTTGCTTTCCCCCAGCCAACCAGACGCCTTGAACTTAATTTTCAAGTTTTGATTCTTTAAACGAAGTGCAATCCAAGCATTCACCAAATTATGAAAACCCTTTTCCGGACAAATCCTCGCAAAGTAACCCAGAACACTGCCTGCTTTTTGAGCATTAGAACCTGCAATATGATACTTGATGTTGATGCCTGGCTGAATAACCCCAATTTTCTCTCTGGGAATTTTAAGGTAGGCAGCCATGCTATCTGCATAAAAATAACTCGAAGCAACATACCTATTAACCAAGGAAGAATTAGCGGAGATCAAATCAATCGCTTTAGTTCGAAAAGGTTCGGGTAATGCATTCAAGAAAATGTCATCCCCTTGCAAGGAACAAACAACAGGCGCACCAACCTCATTGGAAAGAATATCAGCCATGCCTGAAAGCAGGGCATTAGTAAGATGAATGACATCGGGTTTAATTTCTTTTTTCAACCAAGCAGCAAGTTTTAGTGCCTCTTTAACCTGATAACCATGTTTTCCCTTCAACATGGAAATAGTCAAATCACCTAAATCTTCAGCCTTAGTACTGGAAGCAAACCTAGAAACCCACCGCAGCAAAAAGGGCGCATCTAATAATCGATCAAAAAAAGATGGTGTCCAACGAAAGAATCTGGACTTCTGCTGCAGGTAAACATTTATGCCCCCGAAGAAAACCCGATCCAGACTTTGACTGATCTCATCAGTGCGAATCGGGGTATAGGTGGGGATCAGCAGTGCATCATGGCCAAGGGCACAAAGGGCGGTAACGAGTGTGTTATCATTTAAGCAACTGCCACAGAACATTCCTGCTGCACCAGCGGTGATGTAGGCAATTTTCATTGTTAAGCCACATTAAAAAATAAGCTTCGCAGCTTATTCAGGGGAGCCTTCAGCCTTTGGTTCAAGAAGGAAAAAGCTGGTGACAAAACCGATTGCAAAAACCAGGACGCCGGTAATACCAGCAGCATAAGCAACTTTTTCAAAGTTGTTAGAACCAATGGTAAGCATAGGGGCAATCAGATTTGTGGTTAAAAAGGCAGCAGAGGTTCCTATCATTCTGCCACCAACATTGGTCGCAAATGCACTTCCCGTACCGCGCAAATGAACAGGGAAAACCTTGGGTAGATATTCACCGAAGTAAGAGAACTGGGCAACAATACAAAGACCTGCGAGAAACACACCATAACTGAAAAGGTGTGGTGCGTTTTGGAAAACAAAAAACCAAACCAAAGGAATTATGATCAACCCAGGAATCTGGAAGATCCATAAAAGCACCCTTTTGCTGGCAATGGAAACAAGAGCAATCGCAAGGAGAATTCTACCTGCCAACCCGCCGAGTTCCTGCATGAATTGCACACTCTCTCTACGAGGCTGGACTTCTTCTTTATTAATTTTGCCCATCTTTTTGAGGTTGTCTTTGAATTCTTTATCCTTGGTTTTAAATTCTTCAGACTCCTTATCAAGACCTGCAAATTGTTTTTCTAATCCTTTGTTAGCCTTGATCAAAGGCTCCATCTTAGCACGGGTTTCTGCCATATCAGGCAATCCAGGAACCGCTTGGGTAACGGTAACTTGCAAGGTTCCAAAAGCAGCAGCATAGGCACAAGCAGAAAGAATGGTTGCAACTACAGTGGTGCGAAGTAATTTAGGTTCAAAGATTTCGAAAAAGCTGGGCCTGCGCAATGCACCCGACTTTTTCCTTTCAAGCCATACCGCAGATTCAGGAACAAAAGGCAAAAGAATCGCAATAGGAATGGCAGGAAGTAAACCTGTCATTAAAGTGAATCGCCAAGCGGGGTTGGTCGGATCACCTACAGGCAACGTAGGCAACATTTTATTTGCGACCATATAACCAACGCCTGCACTAACGCCGGTTACCAATAATCCACCCACACTCGCAAAAGCCTGAGTCCAACCGATTGCAAGTTCGCGCTGACGCTTATCAGGGAACAATTCTGCAAGCCAGGTAACCGCGGCGACGAATTCAACGCAAACGCCTACAAAAGTTGTGCATCTGAAAAAGATCAACCAAGTAAGGTCTGTACTTAAACCAGCCAATACAGGTGAAAATGAGTAAACAAAAATACTGCCAATCATAACAGTCTTACGGCCAAACTTATCGATCATCCACCCACCCATCAAACCAAAAACTCCGCCACAAAGCGCAGTCATCCACAAAACCCTTCCAACCCAGAGTTGGACATCAGGGTGATTAGGTGGAACCCGTAACAATTCTGACAAAGCCGGGGCAAGAACCAAAGGTGTCATCAAAAGTTCATAAGTATCGAATAAAAAACCAATGGCTGCCACGGTAAGAACCAACCAAGCAGTTCGGCCTAAAGGTTTGCTTATTTCAGTTGTCACATCTGCCTCGTGTAGAAGAGGTGGGTGGAGGGTAAGATAAATCCTTACCATCTTTATAGAGATGCTAGCAAGATGTGTCTAAAGAACTTTTATTACATCTGGGTAGTCATGGCGCGCATTTCTTCCCGCATCAAGTCCATGGGATTGACCACAGCGTCCACGCTATCTTTAAAAACATCGCCAACTAGGAGGTCAATAACATGGCGCTTCATGTCAGGGTTTTGACGAATAAACGCACCGAAAGAAAAGCCTTCATAAAAGGCATAAACAAGCCTTTTCATACGGTCCATACCTTGAACAAACTTAGGTCCCCAAGTACCCAACTGATTAGCGGATAAATCGTTTTTCAATATCGCCTCAGCGATGGCATCTGCAGCCATTTCGCCAGATTTAAGGGCCAGAAATACCCCGGAAGAATAAATCGGATCGAGAAAACCAAATGCATCGCCAACTAATACCCAGCCATCACCTGCAACTTGGGAACAGCGGTAGGAAAAATCTTTGGTGCTCATGAATCCGCCAACTCTTTTACCTGCAGCAACTCTGCGTTTTGCAGCAGGGCAGCGATCCAGTTCCCGGTTAAATATCTCTTCATGGGAAAGTTTATCAGCAAACATATCTTCGATAGAAGAAACAACACCTACGCTGACAATGTTGTTATGAAGAGGAATATACCAGAACCAGCCTTTTTTTCCTTCAGTTTGAAGAACAAGTGTTGCTCCTTCATCGAGACCAGCTTCTCTGGAAGCTCCTTCATAATAAGCCCAGACAGAAGCTTTCTTAAGAAGAGGATCGGTTTCTTTTATTTTAAGGCGATTACCAATAACAAGGCTTTGACCACTGGCATCGACAACAACTTTAGCTCGAACTTCTTCAATTGAACCATCGGGGTTTTGAACTTTTACACCTACACAGCGGTTGCCTTTAAAAATCGCATCAAGAACCCTGTAACCATAGCAAACATCCACTCCAAAATCGGAGGCGTTATCGAGAAGCATTTTGTCGAATTCACTACGAACGACCTGCCAGGTTTGGGCACATTCGTGAGGATTGTTTTCAAAAAAGTAAAAAGGCTGAGATTCTTTACCTGTATCGGTGACAAATTGGACGCTATATTTTTTTGTAAAAGCACTCGCTTTAATTTTTTCAATGACCCCCATCCGCCTTAAAGTCCAGTAAGTATCGGGCATGAGCGATTCGCCAATATGAAAACGAGCACCCTTTTCGCGTTCGAACAATCTAACTTTCAAGCCGTGCTGCGAAAGTATGGTTGCAGTGGAAGAACCAGCGGGCCCACCACCAATTACAATCACATCAAGGCCGAGATCGTTTTTCATAATCATGTTAAATACCCCTTGGTATAAATATCGACTCAAACGAAACAATTGTTCAAACAACTATCATATTTTAGCCTCTTTTTCAAGAATTACCACCCCTTTAACCTTTTTCGCACAAAAAAGTGAGGCTGCGACCTAAAGCTATATGCAGTTGCACCTTACGCCTAAACATTGCACAAAAGTAACAAGAATAAGTCTATAGGCTAAATTGAAAAGTGAGGTTCAAACGTCGGGGGATACTACTTCGAACAGTTCAATTGCGGGCAAACCCTGACAATGAATCAATGCGACTCTGCCATAATAGGGCTTTTGATCATTGGAATGAAACCAATGTTCTCTTGCCGGGAAAGCATCAATTTTCAGAAGTTTGATCAGCTCTATTTTTCGCATAATTTCGTTGCGAATGAGAATTCTACCCAAAGGTTCTTTTCTTGCAAGAATCTCGCCCTGTACCTGAGTTGGGAGAAAATCCATCCTAACCCTCATCAGGCCAAACAAAACAATCTTGCCTGTTTTCTCGCCAATCAGATTTAGAATACGCGAATAACAACCGTTCTGGCTTATCTCCGAAAGAACCCTCACCCTTACCGGTTCAGCATAATGCGATTCCATAGTAACGGTCATATGATGCTCATGATCCAATAAGAATCTATAAGTATCAGGAACATCCGAAGAATTAATCAGATGAACAATAGGAAAGGGTTCGCCTGGGAACTCCTTAAATAAACCAGCAAGGACCGCAAGACTATCATCAGGCAAACGGGTCATACTTTACCTAGCTGAATTAATGATAAAGGCTCCGCTTGCTGAGGCGCTTCGAATTTTTCGAGGACTGAATCGACAAGGAAATAAAGCAATCTGCGAAAATCTTCGGAGTCAACTTCATCCGCGATAGCTTCTGCACGAGCCCTAAATTTTTCTACAAGCTTTTGCCCTTTGCTGAACACTTCATTTAGTTGATAAAGCTGGTGAATTCTTTCAACTAATTGGAAAGAGCTATCACCTTTTCTGGCTCGCTGAAGCAATCCTAAAATCTCTTCTTTTTGGGCAGGAGTTGCAGTTTCCAAGGCCATTGCCAAAAGCACTGTTGGCCTTCCAGCAAGCACATCTTGGCCTGCAACAACCTTGTTTTCAGAGTTGGTATCGAAGTCGCCCAAATCATTAAGAATCTGAAAAGCGATCCCAAGATTCTTGGCAAACTCACCAATCATTTTCTCGTAGGCATCTGCAGGCCCTGCAAGCCTAACGCCAGCATACAATGCAGCTTCGAATGCAGGCGAGGTTTTCAAAGCATAAATCCTTAATGCTTCAAGAGGCGTAATGGTTTTATCTGTGGAATTGCGCCATAGAAGCTCTGCCCCTTGGCCTTCAGACAATTTAACATGTGCATCGGAAAGCTTGAAAAGAATATCTGCGCTTACATCTGCGCCAAGCTCTGCACGATCTTTGGCAGCAAGGCGATAGCCAAGGCCGACAAGATAATCGCCAACATTGATCGCAACGGGAACGCCCTGCTGGCGATGCATGGTTTCACTGCCATAGCGGAAGTTGTCATCATCTTCGATGTCATCATGTATAAGAGAAGCTTTATGAAAAGCCTCGATTGCAAGAGCAGAACGCTTAACTGCATCTGAGATATTAATGGACTCGGCATTCAAGGTGCCTGCACCGCCCTTGAGTGCGTCATAAACTGCGAGAGTAATAAAAGGCCTGCTTCGTTTGCCACCTTTACCAAGCCAATTGTAGGCAAGTTTTTCATGAACAGAAAGAGGATCTTCCGCCCTTGTATTTGCGCCCGATCTTGCAGGGGGACAAAGCCTTGACAACTCAGGTTCTTCGCAAATTTGATGTGAAGCGCGCATCAAATGCATGTAGGACCTTGTAACGGTCGCAGGTGCTGGAGTCTTTAAATTGATGAACTCCATTACCCAATCTTCATCCACTGAAGTGCTTTTGCAATTACTTGAAAGCAGGGGAACAGCAACGCAAGGAACCCCAGCCAGAAGAATTTTATCCAACGCTTTTTCAAGGACATTTAGGCAAGCAACGCCAACGATGGCATCAACATGGCCGCTAACAATAATTTTCAAAACAATGGGTGTGCCTTCAGAAACAAGAACCTTGTAGCCAAGATCTTCGGCACGGGTTTTAAAATCTGCAACAGAACATGCGCCACATTTCCTGCAATCGAGTCCAAATTCGTCGTAGTCTGCGGGGCATCCCTCAGCATGCTTTAAGCAATGGGGCATGAGGAGAAGCCTTCGGGAAAAATCGGTAGCTTGAACTTGTTCACGCCAAAATTCGTTGGCTATGCATACCGAAGTGAACCCGGTGTATTGGAATCCCAACCCCATGCTGGTCAGGAGTTGTTCGGAGAACACCTGAAGCTCGGCTTTGGTGAAGGTGTTTTTACGATCGAGCGTAGTTGCAAATTTAGCAATTTCCGCTCTGATTTTATCGCGGAGTTCTCTAGTTTCAGGAACGACTTTAAGATGCGATGTACTAGGTTTCTTGGACTTTTTTTCTACCTGTTCAACATCAGGCTCAACTAACTGGCTAGACATTATTAATACTTCCTAAAGGCGGGATATTTATATCGTATGGTGTTTATTACGCCATCGTACTTTTTCTTATTCTTCCTAAAGCACCAACAGCAAAGATTATGGGATAAAGTTTTTCAAAATACCATAGTTTTGCAAAATAAAACCCAATTGGTGCTACTTTCAATATTTGATCATTCTCCGAGGCATTAATCAACCATAATAAGCCTTTTTCCAAGACTTTTGGATCTGCGTCCATATCCCAGAGTATTTCCAAGGCTAAAGAGGTCTCTTCTACCGAAGATGGGCAACCATAAGCACCGCCCCAGCCCCCATCAGCATTCTGTGCCTTTTCTAGAAATCTAACACCTTTTCGCGCATGAAGTTCTTCCCAAAGCCCTAAATCCCTGAATGCCGCAAGCACCCTGCATGTGCCATATACGGGGTTGGTTTCAGATTCCTCATGCTGGTTTCCAAACCAAAGAGGAAGCCAGGAACCATCTGGGTTTTGATTTTCCCTTAAGTAAGTCAAGCCGCCATCATAGAGCTTTTCCAACTCCACCTCGACGGAATGCAATTCAGGATCAATACTTTCGGTTCCACCTTCCGGATACCAAGGCGCGATCGCTCTTAGCATATGTGCGGTAAGATCACACCCACTGCGATCAAACGGAAGATTACTCCAACCATGGCAAAATGTGGGTATACCCGAATCAGTATTTTGCAATCCGGAAAGCCATCGCACCCCTGCCCTTAGCCACTCGCCGGGTTGTTCTTTAAGGTTGGTCAAAGCAAGCAACGCACCGGGGGTGTCATCCGCATCAGGAACACATCCGGGCAAAGGGGTCCAGCCCCAACCGCCAGGCTCTGCACCAGTATAAGGGTGGATGATTTCGTACTGTTGGCCCTTAATCCATTCCACAAGTGAACCAGTTTGGCCTAGGCTTTCAAGATCATCAGCAGAGGCAAGTGCGTTAATAGCAAGAGTAGTAACCCAAGTTGCAAGATTAGTATCAATAGGCCAGCTACCATCAGGCCGGACTGAGTCCAACAGAAACGCGACCCCCTTTTTAACCACATCATGATTTTCTCGGCCTGTTGCAGAAAGGGATAAAGTAACAAAAGCAGTGAGGGGCGTAGCTTCAAGAAACCCACCGTTGACCGGCTGAATATTCTTAAGAACTTTCAGTGCCCTGCCGGTGCAAATATTCCGAAGAAGCCGAAGTGGAGAAATTGAAGATGGGTTGCAATGGTGAATGCAAACACCAATGGCAATCAATGCGGGCAATGCATAACTTACGACGGGCAACCCCATAAAGCGGTACAAACTTTGGGGCAGACACGCCAACTCAAAAGGAAGCGCAGGAACTTCATCCCAATCAACCAACCCTGCGAGTGCGCAAGTGGTCAGAATTGGAACAGAGAAAGTATGATCTTTCCCGTATCTTTGGCGCAATGCTTCCGCAAGTTCTTTGCCGGAATTCCCATAGCGGGAGCCAAGCCATTGATCCGTTTTCTCAAGAGTCGAAGCGAATTCTTGATGCCTTCCTGAAATATAAAAGGCAGATTTAACAAGTAAAGTAGTCGAGATATTCGAAAAGCTAATCGTGGTATCGCCCCAACCGCCATCAGCGTTTTGGTGATCCTTAAGCCATGAAAGCCCATTTTCTACAAGCTTAGGCGCATCGACTTTGGCTGCAATAAGAGCTGAAACTGCGACTGCAGTAGACAACGCAGAGCTTGAAAGTTCGCCTTCCCACCAACCTTTGGCCAGCCTTGAAGACAAAAGCTTTTCTTTTGCCGATTGGTAAGCCCTTTCAACTCGTTTGGGATCAATTCCCATTGAAGAAAGCGTGGGCCTGTGGATACCAGCAAAGGTCACATGGCCCCCATGCCGAAGAAGACATTATCTTTTAAGAAACGATAAACCCAGTAAGATTCGGGAATTTCTTTGCCAGGCATATGCTGACTGGTGCGGGGTTTGCCACAGCCTATTTCCTTAAGTGCATCACGGGTGCTGTAATCTTTTGCATCATGCCCCTTGATAAACTCAACCAACTCCTGCGGATTTTCAAGAATGACACACCCCTTGGTGCGATCCTTTACAAACTGCTGGAAGCCTCGAAGATAAGGGCTTTCATTGATGGTTTTATAAAGGTCGTAATCATTATCACTAATTTTGTTAGTCGCAAAAGAAAGCGGCGGGCAAATTTCAATGCTTCCTTGGGGCCCAATATGAAAACCCATGCCCATTGCAGCAGGGCAAAATGCTTCGCCCGATGCAGTCCAATAACTGTCAATAATGATGATCGGATGATGATGCCTGAGTGCTACCATTTTCTTTCTAGCTTCCAGCAATTGCTCAGGGCTAAGGCAGTATTCAGGATGCGGATCTTCGCCCACTGGCCTGTAAAAATAATACCAGATGTACATTGCGCCCTGCTTGATCATCAACTGTAAGAAGGAGTCGCACAAAACTTCCTCCATATTTTTGCCCGTGATCGTGCAAGCAACACCAAAAATAATACCCTTCTTTTTTAGCCTCTCCATACCTTGCATTGCTGAATCAAACACCCCTTCGCCACGCCTTAAATCATTCTGAAACTGCATCCCATCAATGCTGATAAGAGGAGTAACATTTCCCGCTTCAGCAAGGCGATTAACATTGGCTTCGGTAAAAAGCATTCCGTTGGTGATCGTCTGAAAAAAACAATCTTTATGGCGCTTAAAAACGTCCCAAATACCCTTATACATGTAAGGCTCGCCACCCAGCAATGTATAGTAATAGGCTTTGTTTTTCTTACCGACGCGAATGATTGCATCCAGATCTTCAGCAGGAAGATGATATGCCGTGCCTTCTTTTTCAACCCAGCACCCATGACAACGCAAATTGCAAGTGTTGGTAAGGGCAACAAACATGAAGGGCGGGTACAATTTCTTGTTTTTAAGACGATGCTTGTATGCCCTTACTGCAACAAATCCTTTATAGACCCAAAGATGAGCGGCTTTCATTGCAAGCCTAGGCGACAATTCGGTCAGAGCTCTGTAAGCAAGTTTTTGAAGCATTGTTTTTCCAGTTAATTGTTCAGTGAAGGCCTAGCCTTAAATTTCAAGGGAATCCAAAGAGTCCATTAGATTATCGAGATCATCCTTTGGCGAATCTTTTTTATCAGGCTGCCTTTTGGGAATGCCAACACTCAATCCTACTGCATCTCGACCATCACGCAGCAACTCTTTGTCTCGCTCTTTGGCTGCAATAACCAAGGCATCACCGCCACCAAAAAGCTTGGTAAGATCAATCTTCAAACCACTGATGGCACCCACGGGAGCCCCTGCAATCGCAGGGCTTTTGTAATCAGGAAACATGATGGCTTGCTCTGGGCAAACCCTACTACAAGCAGGACACCCCTTCTTGCAACTATCTTGATTATCAACATAAATCCGCTCGAGACTATCTACGCCATACACACCAAACAAGCAAAAATCCAAGCATTCCATGCAGTTGGTGCAACGACTGTAATCAATCACAGGGTACCAGCGTCGGCCTGGTATTTTTAGCATTTCATCTTTAAGGAATGAGGCACCATTTGTAGCATTACCGTTCAACACGGCGGCACCATTTGAGGCGGGCGTAGAAATATTCATACCAAGCTGAACCATTGCAGGTTTTGATTCAGGTATTGCAGCAGCCCACCTTTGCTTGCATTCAGTTAGAATTCTGCGAACTTCCTCAACATAGGTGCGGTGATCCTTGGCATCCCGCAAATCGAGGCAAAAAATAAACCGATCCTGAACTTTAACAGCTCCAATGCCCTTGGGTTTACTGGCCTCTTCGCCTTCTTCATCTTCGTCATCGTTATTGTCAGCGGGTTTAATATTGGTTTCGCCCAGTTTTCCCTGAATGCCATCCCGATCCAACAACCAATAGGCTGCCCGGGGATAAAGCCAGGAAATCACGACCATGTCGCCTTGAACGCTTTCGAGATAAAGCCTACCTGTATGGCCTTCATGTAAGTCGTAAAGTGCAGGGACTATGCCGAGGTCAATGCCTGGTTCCATTAGCAAGGCTGCTGCAATTTCTTCTTCTATGGCTCTGCGGTTAGGGTCTTTGCCCTGTGCCTGCGACAAAACCACAGTAAGTTTTTTCTGACTCATATTAATCATCCCCAGCGTTAATTTTACCTTTTAACATGCGTTGGGCTTTTTCCCAATTCTCTTCAAGAAAAGCATGATAAGCATTTGCATCCATTAGGCTATCGATAGTGCCATCCATTTCAAACAACCAGCCTTTATCGTAACCATTCACATTAATTGCAGAGGGATCTGCCAAAACTTCAGGATTAAAACAAAGCAATATGCCTTCAAGGGGCGCAAAAAGGTCTGAAACAGCTTTCGAAGTTTCAATATGACCTATCTGTTCCAGTAGAGCAACTTTATCTCCTGCATTCACCTGCCAATCAAGAAAATAAACATCCTGCATGAGTTTGATGGCGTAGGAAGAAAACCCAAAGCGGTTTTTCCCAGCAACAACCCTGCACCAGAAATGATTCCGGGAATAATACAAATCAGCAGGTACTTCTGCTGCATACTTGCCCATCATAAATTGCAAAGGCTCGCTCATTCTATTTCCACAACCTTACAAAAAACTATGTGTACCGCGCATTTAAATGTTCAGGTTCAAAAAATCTGGGCAATAGCCTATCTACCTGAAGCAAGCCATCCATGGTGACATCTGCCGAATTTTGACCAAGTTTCAGCCAGCCTTCTTTTTCAAGTGACACCCACTGATAGTCAAACTCCTTGAATATTTGGACCTTGAATTTATTTTCAAAGTATTCTGATTCAAGGTGTCCGGTTTTAAGCTGCAAGATCATTTCTCGAATCAATTTTTGATGCTTCGTCACCGGCAAGGCCCTACCGAGCGGAATAATACCCTTCTGCAATTCGCCAAGATAATTATCCCAAGCATCCAAGTTTTGCAGGTGAACCCCATTGATATGCCCAAAAGAAGCCACGCCTGTTCCAAACATATCTGCCCCATGCCAAAGTTCATCCCGATAAACAAATTTCATTTTCGCCTTACTCCGAACCAGGGTATAGGCACTCGATATCTCGTATCCATTTTCCATCAAGGTTTCAAAAGCATATTTAACCCAACCTCTTTTGGTGGGCCAATCAGAAACAGCAAGAGGATCGGGCTGATCAACCTGTTTTAATTCCTTTGAAAATACGGTGTTAAAAGGAAGCTCCATCTGATAAATGGTGATGCAATCAGGTGCAATTTCAATTGTTTTCTTGATGCAATCTTTCCAATTTTCTGTGGTTTCACCCACCATGCCTGCAATGAGATCAATGTTTATCAGGGGAAAATTCAGCTCCCGTGCCCAAGTGTATGCCTTAACTATTTCCGCCGAATGATGGGCCCTGCCATTCGACTCAAGAATTTCATCATTAAAATTCTCAACGCCCAAGCTTAAGCGCGTGACGCCCATTTGCCTAAGAGCTGCAAGCTTATGTTGTTGAAGAGTGCCTGGCTCGCATTCGAAAGTAACTTCTCTAGCGCCATTCCAACTGAATGAGTTTTTTATCCCATTAAAAAGTTTTTCGAGTTGAGTAACACTCAAATAAGAAGGAGTGCCCCCACCAAAATAGACAAAGTCAAGATCTCTGCCACCACGCACAGGCAATTGGGAACAAAGAGCGATTTCTTGTATAAGTGCATCGAGGTAATTATCGACATCCTTGGCATTTTTATCGGTATAAACTCGGAAGTAGCAAAATTTGCAGCGTTTCCTGCAAAAAGGAATGTGCGCATAAAGCCCTAGGGGTATGCCCGGCTCTGGCGCAGAGTTTAAAACCTTATGGGCCTCAGGTAAAAAAGAAGGCTTCCAGAAGGAAAATGGCGGGTAGTTGGCAACAAAATAGTTGCCCAACTCGGTCTTCTCTGTAGTGGAATCACTCATGAATCAAATTCCCGACGCGATTATTAAAATATTATTCTAATGTAATTTACCACTAATCCACACAATCTTTCTCAAAAACCTGAAGTAAATCAAAGTTTTTACAATCTAAGGTTTGAAGTTTAAATCGCAATCGCTAAACTTAAAAATATGCCGAAGTGGCGGAATGGCAGACGCGCCGGACTCAAAATCCGGTACCCTCAAAGGTGTGTGGGTTCAAGTCCCACCTTCGGTACTTTTCTTTTAGACTTCATTTTATGTTGTTTTCCGGTCATTATTATTTATGAAGTGGAAACCAAAAACCTGCAAAGTTGAAACTCTTGGTTGCAAAGTTAACCAATATGAGTCGCAATACTTCAGGGAAATGCTTGAACTTAATGGCGTAGTCGAAGCATTAGATTATGAAAACCCAGATCTTTGTATTATCAACACCTGCACCGTCACCCATGATGCAGACGCCAAGGGACGAACTTTAATTCGGAAAATTCACTCCCGAAACCCAAATACGAAAATCTTAGTCACGGGATGCTATGCAGAGCGCGACCCCAAAAGCATTGCAAATATCGATGGGGTTTCAAGCGTAATCGGTAACAAAGAATCGTTCCTTTCCTCTCTTGCAGAATTTGGCATCAATCAACGCCCCTTAAACATTACCCGATTTGATGACCACCAAAGGGCCTTTGTCAAAGTTCAAGACGGTTGCCTGCTAAATTGTAGTTACTGTATTATTCCATCCGTAAGGCCTGCACTCATTAGCAGAAAACCCGAACTAATCCTTGCTGAAATTGCAGACCTTCAACTTTCTGGTTATCAGGAAATCGTTCTTACTGGAATTCATTTAGGCCATTACGGTATCGATCTAAGTAAAGGCAAAGCTAAAAGCGAATGGTGCAGACTATGGCACCTGCTCGAAAAAATAAGTTTAAGATTTCCCAATCTTAGAATTCGCTTAAGCAGTATCGAAGCAGCAGAAGCTCGAGACGATCTGATCGATGTAATGAAGGCTCACCCCTTGGTTGCGCCTCACTTTCATTTATGCCTTCAAAGTGGCTCTGATGAAATTCTGCGTCAAATGCGCAGGCGTTATTCAAGGCAGGGTTTTATCGATCGGTGCGAACACATTTCAAATGCTTTGGATAGGCCTGGCTTTTCTACCGATATCATCATTGGTTTTCCTGGTGAAACCGATGCAGATTTTGATTCTACTTGCGACCTATCCCAAAAAATCGGATTCTTTAAAATGCATTTGTTCCCTTACAGCCCAAGAGAAGGGACCCCCGCAGCATCCCTAAAAGACCCTGTTCCCGCACCAGTAAAACTGCAAAGACGAAAGATATTAGAGCAAATCGAACAAGAGAACCTGCAAAAATACCAGCAAAGCCTCTTGGGAATTAATGAACACATACTTGTTGAATCAAAATCGGTAAAAAGATCAGGTTGGGTGGAAGGCACCTCTTCTCGCGGAATTCGGGTAATGTTACCCGGTATGATTGAAGCAGTGCGGCGTAAGATGATTCCAGTAAAAATAACCGGCGTTTATCAAGGTATGCTTGAAGCTGAACCACTTCCCTATCAAGAAACGGACGAATTGATTCCGCTTTCGGAAAAACAAAGAATGCCCCTTGCATTAATCTCGATTTAAAAACTGCCAATCAATTCACTTTTTTAATGTCCGACGATTTTACAATTAAATTCACCGTAAGTATTACCTGCTTGACATTAGTAATGGCTGGGCTAAATTGATAGAAGAGAATAATTTAACGCCATTGATCTGACCGGAGATTTCCCATGAGCCAATTCAAATTTATGAGTTACGAAAGACAGGGTGATGGCCTCTGTCTAAGGTTTAAGAATTTAAGACCTTCCGAACTTGAAATCCAAGATTCATTCCAAGAAATCAAAAAAATCATTGCTGACGAGAAAGCCACCAAGGTTGCACTTAGCCTTGGGCCCAACATGGAATGCATGTACAGTGTGTTTCTCGGAAAAATAATTTCCCTACAAAGGCAATTAAACGAATTAGGCGGTAAGCTTGCTGTTTGCCATGTTAGCCCACAAGTAAAATCTATATTTGCAGCATGCAAATTGGATGACCGCTTTTGTTTCACCGACGATTTCCCAACCGCGCTCGAAGCACTGAACAAGTAAAAATCAGACCTTAACTGATTGCCACTTTCCAGAGCCAAACCTGTAAATAAGCAATATTCCCCGCGCGAACAAATCTACAAACATTGCCAACCAAGCGCCCAGCAACCCCCAGGCTAGCTCGGGCATAAAAATGTCGTCTGATGGATTTCTTGCAAATAGCAATGCAACAGGAATCCTTAAAAGAAAAAATCCAATCCAAGTAAAAAGGACAGGAACCCGGGTATCCCCCGCACCCCTCAATGCTGAAGTCATGATGATACATGAAGCTAAAAAAGGCATCGCAAAAGCTATTAATCGAAGAACCGGGGCCCCAATTCGAACTATTTCACCTTGAGAAGGATCGGGGCAGAAAACTAAGAACATAGATTCTGCAAAGAAAAAAAACACCCCACCCATGATCGACATGAATACAGCCCCGAGGCTATAAGCCGTCCATGCACAACGACTAGCCTCTTTTGGTAAACCCGCCCCAAGGTTTAACCCCACAAGCGCAGTTGCCGCCGTGCCAAAGGCCGCACCAGAAAGATACCCCAACGCCTCCCATCCCAAAGCTATTCCATGGGCACCACCAGAGGCCTCACCCAATCGATTTATAATTGCCAAAAATACAAACTGGCCCAAGCCAATGCTTAGGCTATCTACTCCTGCAGGCAGACTCACTCGAAGTAACCTTCGAATCAATTCCACGTCCAATTTTTCTTTTAAGTTCCACTGAAGCGAAGAAGAACCTCGCAGCAACAAACACATAACCAAAATACTTCCTGCTAAATGGCTAAGGGAAGTACCAAGAGCTATGCCTGGAAAACCAAGCTGAACTATTCCTAAAAATCCCGTCGCAAGAATAAAAGATAATGGAATGTTAAGCACGGTTACAAAGCCAAGAACCATTAATCCGGTAAAGGTATTACCTGCGCCAACCAGACAGGCAATACCCGCAGCTTCAACCATTTGAAATGGTAGCAAGATGAAAATATTAAAAAGAAAACCATAAGCTTCTTGCGCAGCAAGCCCCTGAAGCCCGATTAGGGATAAAATAAAAGGTACAAAAGTAATCGCAAGAATACTTGCAAGCATGCCAAAAACAAATGCAAGAAGCAAGGATTGATGAACGACTTTTGATGCGGATTTAAAATCTCCCGCACCAACAAATCGGGCGATAAGAGCGGTGCTACCCACGGTAACAAGGACACTGTAACTGGAAATAAGCCAGGAAAAATATTGCCCTGTGGTCTGCGCTGTTTGAATTGAGAGGTGGGAAGAAGAATCAACCAGCAAAAATCTGCCTGCAATAAAACGATCCCACAGATTGATAATCAAGTGAAGGAATTGTAGGATCAAAGCTGGCCAGGCCAGATAAAAAACTTTTAGCAGGGTGGACTTGCTTGGATCCGTGTAAAAGCTGGGCTTTACAACAGGGTTTACAACTGCTGAACCACCCATGTTTCCCCTTTGAGAAGGCCAAAACGATCGTTTAGATGAAGGGTAAAGCCCGGCGTGGTAACGACCTGCCCGTTAACTTGGATTTGCCCTTCTTTAACCAAGAATTTTGATTGCCCGCCAGTCCCCCCAATACCCGCTTTTTTCACCGCCTGAGCTAATGAAATTGATTCGGTGGAAAGCTGCAAAATCTTATCACTTTTTTCTCTAGATTGCTGATCCATGAAATTCTCCAAGGCCATCACTCAAAAATTAGGTATTATTAACTTAATTAGGTATTCTTACTTTAGGCCAAAATGTAATTAAGGCCCCTGTCCCGACCATAAAACTTTGGGAACCCTTGCAATGAATGATATTATCAAAGAAATCCAAGAGTTAAAAAAACAAAAAAAAGCCACGATATTAGCACATTATTATCAAGAGGGTGAAATCCAAGAAATCGCTGACTTCAATGGCGATTCCCTAGCTCTTGCCCGGGCTGCAACCAAGGTCGAGACCCCCATTATTGTTTTTTGTGGTGTCCATTTCATGGCTGAAACTGCAAAAATCCTAAATCCATCAAAAAAAGTCTTACTCCCAGACCTCCAAGCTGGGTGTTCTCTCGCAGACAGTTGCCCCGCAGACAAATTGGCCCGTTATCAGGAAATGCTTCGGATCAATGGCAGAAAATTTCAAACGGTAACCTACATCAACAGCACGGCTGCAGTAAAAAGCCTTAGCGACTGGGTGGTTACCTCAGGAAATGCTGAAAGTATAGTTAAAAAAGTCCCCGCCGATATGGAAATTCTTTTTGTACCAGATAGACACCTTGGACAATATCTGGAAGAAGTAACGGGTAGAAAAATGATCCTTTGGGACGGGGCATGCATGGTGCATGAAATTTTCAGCTTGGGTGACCTTCTTGCAATGAAGAAAAAGCTGCCCTCCTCAATGGTGCTTGCGCACCCAGAGTGCCCTGCAAATATCCGCGCTCATAGTGAATTTGTTGGGGGCACCGAAGCCATGCTTAATAAAATTGCAACTTTTAAAACTCCTACAGATTTCATAGTTGCAACCGAACCGAACATGATGTGGCAGATGGAAAATCGTTTCCCACAGCACCGTTATCATCCGGTACCTGGGATAACTTGTGCATGTAATAAATGCCCGCATATGGGCAGGAACACCCTTGAAAATCTTAGAGATTGCCTAATAAACGAGGCGCCTGAAATTGTTTGGGATCCTTGTTTTGATCGCGCAAAGGAAGTATTAACACGAAGCCTTTTAAATTAAGAAAGTATTGCTTCCATGCAGCCTGTACCTTCACGATTTCTTATTCGACTTGCACGAAAGTGCCTGAACCACCCAAGTGTGCCTCTAGCCAAAGGCGATGCGTTACTCGACCTATCCAGCGAATTTACCATCGCTAGTTTGTGTGGTTTAGATGGGCAGGAAGAATTCGCTGAATTGCGAATTTGCTGGAATGCCCAAGGACTGGGTTTCCAAGCCACCATTACAGGCAAAAAACAGCCTCCAGAAGGGGACAATACAAGGCCTAGGAGCTCGGATGGGATAACAATTTGGATTGATACCCGCGATTCACGCTCTAGCCATCGAGCAACACGCTACTGCCATCAATTCCATTTTCTTGCATCGGGAGCGGGCCCGGATAGAGAAGAC
The DNA here is from genome assembly GCA_044337875.1 of Gemmataceae bacterium. Taxonomy (GTDB): domain Bacteria; phylum Planctomycetota; class Planctomycetia; order Gemmatales; family Gemmataceae; genus UBA969. The sequence goes on along the minus strand of JBIIMS010000001.1, from coordinate 538,774 downwards.
CCATGTTTCGTTCAATCGAAAATTCACAGAGCCTTGCAGGATGCGCCTTTTTGCAACCCAAGTGAAATTATGTTCCGATGCACCAACGAACCGAGTGGTTATTTTATGGAAGCTTTTTTACCCTCGCAGGCACTTGCGGGGTATGACTCAGAAGAATGCCCAAGGTTGGGGGTATGTATTCAAGTACATGACAGGGAATTAGGCGACCAGATATACGACAGCACCTTGGATTTTCCTTTTTCAGAAGATCCAAGTTTATGGAGCCAACTAATATTGGTTCACCCTGATCGAGATGAAAAACCAGCCAAGAAGAAGGTAGGCAAATCTTCTAGTAGTAAAGGCGATAAACCAAGCAAGAAAGAACTATAACGTTAAAGTTCTTCCGCAGCTTCTGCATCCAACTTCGCACGAAGAGGACCACGGTAGGTAATTCTTCCCTTCGAAAGATCGTAAGGGGAAATTGCGACGGTAACAATGTCACCAGGCAGGATTCTGATAAAGTTTTTGCGTATTTTCCCCGCAATATGAGCAACCAATTCATGCCCATTGTCAAGTTTTACCTTGAATTGAGTATTTGCAAGGGCAACTGTGACCTTGCCTTGAACCAACATCGCTTCTTCTTTTGCCATTAAAAATCTCCCAAGCCAAAAATGTAAACCAAAAAGACCGCTTATAAAAAAGCAAAGAGGGTTCAAAATGAACCCTCTTCTAAATTAAAACAACTTTACTTTGCAAGCTTGCTGCGTATTTCACCAATAGTTTTCAACAGGCCCTTGAATGGATCTGCAAACTTACTTAAGCCTTCTGACATCAATGTTTCTTCCAAATGCTGCATATTCACCTTGGCATCAATATCATCCAGTATGGCCTTTGCAGGCAAAACATCAACTTGCTTGGTAAAAACTTGACCGCTTTTCTGGGTTGCATCGTTAGTTTCTGGAGGATTCGTTTCGATATCAGACCCAGCAAACGCTGCAACATATTTGTAAGGAACATCGGAAGGTTTTTTAGTACCCGTGCTAGCAAAAATGATTTCCTGCTGCAAAGGCAGGTTTTTGTCAGCCCAGAACTTATGGTTCATTGCACACAATCTTTTAGCGTTCACGATCCCAACCATGCCTTGAGCTTCAGCAGAAAGCGTAGGGACATGTTGTTCGGTGTAAACATCCAAACGGCTTACAAAAATGCTATAAACCGATTTGAAATTTTCGAGTGACTTACGACGCTGGGCACCGCGCCAAATCGCAGCGCGAGCTTCCAAGTATTGCCTTTCAGAGAAAATCAAAGTGCAATTCAGGGTAATTCCAGCAGCACAAAGTTCTTCCAATGCTGCCAAGCCACCTGGAGTTGCAGGAACCTTGATCATTCGGTTTTGGTGCCCTTTGGCCCATTTCTTACCTAGTTCTATGTAGTGAGCAGCTTTTTCTTGTACAGAAAGCTTGCAATCTTTATCTTCAAGCAGGGGATCCAATTCAAAACTTACATAACCATTATTTCCTTTGGTGGATGTCCAAACAGGCAAGAAAACCTCTTGTGCTTGGGAAACCAATAGATCAGTCATTTTCCATGCTAGTCCAGCATCATCAAGGCCTTCAGCAGCAAACTTGGTTATTTGCTCGTCAAAACGATGTGTTCCCAACAACTTCGAAATAATAATTGGGTTGGAAGTCGCCCCAGTTGCACCCATAGCGCGATTTGCTTTAACTAACTCTGGGTCTATGGAATCAAGCCAAAGTTTAGTACCCGCAGTTATTAAAGATTGCAAAGGCGTCGTCATACAATCAATCCCCTATACTTATTTAATTTATTAGCCATTAATTTCTAAGACTTATCTTAAGCATTTAGACAGATTGTTGCTATTAGTTTTTCAAAAATTTGAGTTTATTCACTTAATATTTACATCTTCCTAGGCAAATCAAGGAGCAAAACAGCATGGTTTTGTAGGCTAAGGCACGGTTAATGATGCCCCGTTATTAGCTGCATTTAAACCCAATATGAACGGAACAGCACTTTTAGCCCAAGTACTTGCGGAGTGATAACTGGAGGCTCCTTCGCCAAAAGCAGCTTTTAGCATGTCGGTATTAATAATTCCAGGATTTAAAGGGATGGCTGCCATTCCTTGAGGCAATTCCAGCGCCAAAGCCTTTGTCAGCCCTTCCACCGCATACTTGGAGGCACAATAAGGAGCAAACCCACCTGATACCGATCTGCCCCAAGCCGAACTTAAATTTACAATTACCCCTTTTTTCGCCCCCACCATGGAAGGGACAAAACAACGGATAACATTTCCAATCCCGTTAATGTTTACATCAATTAAGTTGCGGAATTCCTTCTCTGAGATTTCCCATAACGGAGCAGGCTTGTTGATTACCGCGGCATTATTAATTAGTAGATCAGGCAATCCTTGCCCCAGCACAGATCTGGCCCACTTCTCTACGGATTTTTCCTGCGTAACATCAACAACCGCAAATTTTCCTTGAGGCACCTTTTTTTGCAACGCCTTCACATTCGCTTCTGATGAGCCACAACCATAAATTTCATGCCCAAGTTCACTCATCCCCAATACCAAAGCTTCACCTAAACCTCTGGTTGCACCTGTAATCACAATTCTAAGCCGATTTTTTACACTCATTTGAAAATCCTTTTTAAAACCATCGCGATTTATCAACAATATTCATCAGGGGTAACTGATTCAAAAACCTTTGCAAATTATCCATTAGAAATGCTAGATGCCTAGAGGCTATTGGTGGGGCATACCCCGCAACATGAGGTGTCAAAATTACTTTATCGCTCATTTTCCAAAGGGGGTGCGTTTCAGGAAGCGGTTCAATTTCAAAAACATCTAATCCTGCTCCTGCAATTAATCCTTGATCCAAAGCTTTTACAAGGTCATCAAGAACTACAATTGCACCTCTGCCGATGTTGATCAAAACCGCATCTGGTTTCATTTTCTTGATCAAATCTAGGTTGAAAAGTTTTTCGGTAATAGGTGTGTGAGGGGCAGCGATCACAACATAATCAGAGGATCTTAGAAATTCGTCTAACCGTTCCATTGGCCAAGGTTGCGGGATTTCTTTTGAAGGTTCTAAGCAAAAGGGATCAAGGCCAATGCAACGCATATTAAAAGCCGCGCCTCGCTTGGCTATTTCCTTGCCAATTCCGCCAAGGCCAAATACCCCTAGTGTTTTTTCGCTTAATACTTGATGTTTTAAATCGATTGAATTAGTAATCCCAGGGCCGCTGGCAAAATCAACCCGCCCATTCTCGCCTCCAAGGGGAGCCCATTTGCTCTGCTCTTGTTGCAATATATATCGATGCAGATTTCTTGAAAAACTTAGTACCATCCCAATTGCATGATCTGCAACCACATCAGAAAAAATACCACGCATGTTCGTCAATACCGAGGGATGATCAATGAGCGCAGGAAAAACATAATGTTCCAAACTGGCAGTCATCGACTGCACCCACTTTAGCTTGGTTGCTTTGCCGAGCAATTCGGGTGTAATTTTTCCTATAAATCCATCGGTATCGGCTACCTCTTCCATTGCTTCATTTAACGAATTGGCATTAACCACTTTATGCTGACCAGCAATGGCATTAAATTTTGCAACTCGAGGTGCATCAACTGGGGGAAAGAGAACAATTTTCATTTCAACTGCATTCGAATTCAGGCTGATTTTCGTGACATTGGCATTTCTTGCAAACAACTTGCATCATTACCAATCAAGATAGGATTATCATACATTTCCATGGCAAAGTCGAGAGGTTTCGAATAACCCGCCAATGTTTTTATCATGAAATAGTAATGGGTTAGGCTTCCGAGGATTACCACCAAGTGAAAAACTTCATGAGGGCCAATTAGTCCTGGAATGATTACGGGTTGGTGTGCCAAATTAAATGCAGCCCCCAAGCTGTAAATAATTCCACCCATCATGAAGGGCCTAGCTTTCTTTTCAGGTAACTTTTTCAACAATTGAATATAAAGAAATAATCCCATCCAACCCAACATGAGATAGACCGTGGTCCTAACGTATAGGGGCATGGTGGTACCACTCACAATAACTGATATTCCGGCGCAAGAAAAAAACCACATGCTGGATAAGAACATGAATCGCCAACGCTTCTCCATAAATACTAAAGCGATTGGCGTACAAGTACCTGCGATGAATAAAAATATGCACACATGATCCAGTGATCTGCATGCTTCGATAATTCTTTCCGAACCCCAAACAGAATGAAACAAACAGCTACTTGCAAAACACGCAAGCATAGTCAATCCATACACCAACAACCCGATGGATTTCAGCTTATCTTTACGGGTCCGCCTCATCAGTAATACCGTCGCAGGAATGCAAAACAACACCCAAGCACCATGGGTCAAGGCGCTTACGGGCTCTCTAATTTGCATTACTTCAATCATCCAAACACCCATATCAGCAAATAAAAACAGTTAAAACCGCAACCAATACTATTTCTTTTGGTTACGGTGAAGGCTTCCGTCGCTTTAAATGGATCGACCCTGAAACAAGCAAACTTTATGCAAATCAGCTTCTGTTCCTCTAGATTCTGGCCCTACCCATCCATTTAACCGTTAAATTTTAAAGAAAAGGATGATTTCTACTGCTTAACCGTTAAATAAGTCTATAAATGAAGCATCAATTTAAGGATTTATTGCTATGAGCTATCGAAATTTAAGACAGTGCGTCACGGACCTTGAAAAAAACAAACACTTGATTCGTATCGATGTTGAAGTCGATCCGTATCTCGAAGCCGCAGCTATCCATCGAAGAGTCTTTCAGGCTAATGGCCCAGCTATATTTTTTACCAATGTAAAAAACTCAAAATTCCCTATGGTGAGTAATCTATTTGGGAACATTGCCCGAGCAAAGTTCATATTCCGCCATCAACTCGCCACCGTGGAAGCTATGGTTGCCTGCAAGGCCTACCCGGAAAAAGTAATGCGGAATCCCCTTCTATGGCCTAAGTTGTTTTCTGGTTTATGGAACTCGCTGCCCCGAGTTGTGCGTACTGGGCCCTTGTTAGAAAACCAAACCCTTATTTCCAAACTGCCTCAATTGGTTTGCTGGCCAAAGGATGGGGGAGCTTTTGTCACTCTGCCTCAAGTTCATACCGAAGATGTTGATAGCCCCGGTTGGAGGTTTTCAAACATTGGCATGTACCGCATCCAATTATCAGGCAACCAATACAAAACCAATGAAGAAATTGGATTACACTACCAGCTTCATAGGGGCATTGGCGTTCATCACAGCAAAGCCATCAACAAAAACAAACCATTCCGAGTGGCTATTTCAGTAGGTGGCCCTCCAAGCCTTGCAGTAGCTGCCGTTATGCCTTTACCCGAGGCAATGCCTGAAATATGCTTTGCAGGGGCCCTCGGAGGCAGACGTATGGACTTGGTTAAGTTTCCTCTGCCATCCCCAGATATTCGACCCATCCTAATGCCTGCAGAAGCAGACTTCTGTATCGTTGGCATTGTTGATCCCAGCAGGCTTTTACCTGAAGGGCCTTTCGGAGACCACCTTGGCTACTACAGCCTTGCTCATGATTTCCCTGTAATGAAAGTGGAAGCGGTATACCACAGAACTAATGCAATTTGGCCATTCACCGTGGTGGGTAGGCCCCCCCAGGAAGACACAGCATTTGGAGATTTAATCCATGAATTGACTGCCCCCATTCTTCCCACGGTCATTCCTGGTGTACACGCAGTTAATGCAGTCGATGCAGCAGGGGTTCATCCTTTGTTACTAGCCATAGGCAGCGAACGCTACACCCCCTACAACACCATCGAAAGACCCCAAGAGTTGCTGACTGCCGCAAATGCAATATTGGGACAGGGGCAACTCTCTCTTGCAAAATTCCTATTGATCATTGCAAAAGAAGATAACCCAGAATTGGACATTAAAGATATCCCATTGTTTTTCAGACATCTGCTCGAAAGAATTGATTTAACCAACGATCTTCATTTTTATACACGCACAACCATGGACACGCTAGATTACAGCGGCAGTGGTTTAAACCTTGGATCTAAAGTGGTATTTGCTGCAGCAGGCCCGATTCGAAGGGCGCTACCAACGACGATCCCTGAAAAACTAAATCTTCCAAATGGTTTTGAGGCCCCCAGGGTTTGCCTGCCTGGCATACTTGCCATCAAATCTCCACCCTTTCAAACGCCACAAAACCACGATGCTTTATATTTCTGCGATTCATTTAACCCCACAGATTCCATCAATCAATTCCCAATGGTTTTACTGGTCGATGACAGTGACTTCACAAGTGCAAGTCAGGGGAATTTCCTGTGGACTGTTTTCACCAAGACCAATCCAGCCAAAGATATCCACGGCATAGGTTCGGTTATTAGTGACAAGCATTGGGGATGTCATGGATCTTTGGTGATTGATGCACGAAGCAAACCGCACCATGCGCCAGCATTAATCGAAGATCCAGCAGTGGAAAAAGCTGTAGATGCCTTGGGAGCCAAAGGCGGCCCCCTTCATGGTATTATTTGATTTAGCGAAAATCATGGCGTTTTTGGCATTGGTTTTGGGGTAACGCCTTTTAATGATTCCAATGCATTAGTCGCAGCTTGCTTGACAGGTTCGTACAAATCTTTTTTAGCAATAAGCTTCGTTAAAGGTTCTTTTGCTTCTCTTGCCTCCACGTTAAGGCTACCAAGTGTAAGGCAGGCGTTAAAAACAACAAAGTTATCTTTATCTTCAAGAAGATCAATCAAATCTGGAACAGTAGGTTTTGCAAGAGCCCCGATTACAGAAATTGCACGCATAGCTTCTAACTTTACCTGCAGATCACTTTGCTTCAACATTTGGCTTATGAACTTAACATGGGTTGCAGTGCTTAACACATCTTGATTTGCCAAACCTACTTTAGCCCAAATTGCGAATATTTTATCGGTGCCATTTGCTAACTCTGTCAAGGCTTTTTCTACCCCAGCAGATACCGCAGGATTATTTGGTTTTCCTAAAAGTGCAATTGCAGTAATAGCTGCATATCTCACGGGAATTGCAGGGTCTTTCAAGGCACCCAATGCCGCTGATACCGCTTTAGTATCAGGCCCTGTTGTTTTATCCATTCCAAACTTTACAAGAGCGATCAAAGCTATCCTTCGAACTTCATAAGAGTTTGGATATTTTGAAGCTTCGACCAAAGCGGCTATAGTCCGTCTAGCATCTACAGGATCAAATCTTTGTAGGGCATTAATCGCAAGATAACGTACCTGAGCTTGGGGATCTTCCTGGGCTCTTTTTGCAAGGGCATCAACCGTTCTAGGAATATCTCTGTCTAAAATTTCAAGCACGCTTAGTGCCATCACTGCTTTTACCCGCACTCCAGCATCGGGATCAAGGCACCGATCAATTACCGCAGGAATCGCTTCTGAAGTGGAAGAACCATAATTTGGAATTGCACTCAGGGCGATATCACGAACACTGGCATCTTTATCTTTAAGATCCGTAATCCAAGATTTCAGGGATTTAATAGGGATTTTTGGGGTAAAATCTTTCTTTTCCCCACTTTCCTGAGCCCAGGAAGCTGCACCAATCAACATTAATGCAAGCAACGATGTATACCAATTTCCTATTCGCATGACTATCCCCTGAAGCCTTTGGTTAACTACAATACTAACAAGGATTCACAATACTTTTGCGTATAGCAATACCGGTTTTCAGATATCTTGCTTGCAGAAATGGTTTTTTATTGCCAATATAGGTATGGTTATTCCTTCCAAAAGGTTTTTGACAACCCACTAAATTTTCTGGTAGAACCCGAATTGAACATGAAACCACCCTTACCATTAACTTTGATATTCCTTGCATTGATTCTGCCTCAAAGCATAGTTGCTGCAGAAGATAAAGTCAAAACAAACACTCTAACAAGTTATTTCAAAGATATTAGGCCGATTTTCCAACAAAACTGCCAGGGCTGCCACCAACCAGCAAAAGTTCAAGGCAGCTATATGATGATCGACTATCCTTCTTTATTTTTGAAAGGAGACCGAGATAAAGTTCAAATCGTCCCGGGAGACCCGACAAAAAGCAATATTTATCAGGTTATTATTGCCCATGGAGATCAAAAAGCAGAAATGCCCAAAGGAAAGGATCCTTTAACCAAGGATCAAACCGAACTCGTTCGCAAATGGATATCAGAAGGCGCCAAGGACGATTCACCCAAATCCGCCAAGAAACTTGTTGATCCAGAACATCCTCCGATTTATTCCCTTCCTCCTGTGATCACTTCAATTGATTTCTCTCCTGATGGCCAAATCTTAGCTGTTTCTGGTTACCATGAAATCATTCTGCACAAAGCCGATGGCTCCGAAATTCTAGGAAGGCTTATCGGCCTTGCAGAAAAAATCGAATCTCTTGCGTTTTCACCAGATGGCAAACAAATTGCAGCGGCTGCTGGATCTCCTGGCCGCTTTGGAGAAATCCAAATCTGGGATGTAGCCAAGAAAAAGCTCATCCTTTCAGCCCCTTCCACTTTCGATACCATTTACGGGGTTAGTTGGTCCCCAGATGGCTCAAAAATCGCTTATGGCTGTGCGGATAACTCTGTTCGGGCAATCGACGCTATTACGGGCAAACAAATCCTTTATCAAGGCGCCCACACTGATTGGGTTCTGGGTACTGCTTTTTCCCGCGATGGCCTTTTTCTTGCTTCCATTAGCAGAGATCGCTCCATGAAACTAACCGAAATTGCAACCCAACGCTTTATCGACAACATTACCAGCATTACCCCCGGAGCCCTTAAAGGGGGACTTCAAACTGTTTCTGTCCGTCCCCGTAAAGATAAAACCATGGTAAAAGGTGCTGAGGGTACCGATGCTGCAGAAAAAGTTTACGAAGAACTCCTAATCGGCGGATCGGATGGCATTCCAAGGCTATACAAAATGCACCGGGTTACCAAGCGCGTCATCGGTGATGATGCCAATAAAGTACGTGAGTACGAAGCTATTTCGGGTAGGATTTATGCCACTTCTTTTGATAAAAATGGCGCTTTATTCGCAGCAGGAAGCAGCTTAGATGGTAAAGGATTTATTAAAATTTATCAGGCAGAGGATGGCAAGGTAGTAACCAAAATTGAAACCGGACTAACGCCCATTTATTCCTTAGCTTTCACGCCAGATGGCACAAAAATCGCAGCCGCCGGATTTGATGGTACTGTTAAATTGTTCAAAGTTCCCACTGGGGAAAAAGAAAAAGAATTCGTCCCAGTACCAATTACAGTTAGTAAAAACTAAAACACCCACGAAGCCTGCTTTCAGGAGATTGTAAATATGAATAATAGTTTCCCAAAACATATGACCATGACTGCTACATTTACCCTAGTAATGCTTTTTTTTACTCAGGCAAATCTAAGCCAAGCGCAAGAGCCCGAAAAGCTGCCCGCTGGTGCTAAAGTTGAAAAAATCTCTATCACCCCGCTTTCTATCGACCTTATTGGCCCTTTCTCTTATTCCCAAGTTTTAATGACTGGCATTTTAAGCACAGGCGAAAATGCTGACCTCACCCGCATTGGAAAATGGACTGTTCCCGAAGACCTAGTCAAAATTTCCCCCTCGGGCATTATTTCTCCTCTCAAAGATGGCTCAGGCATGATTTCAGCCTCTTTTGATGGGCAGAGTATTTCCATTCCCATCAAAATTTCTCAGACAAAAAGCTTGGCACCCACCAGCTTTATCAACGATGTGATGCCTCTCCTTGCACGAACAGGATGCAATCAAGGCACCTGCCATGGTTCTGCTGAAGGAAAAAATGGCTTTAAATTAAGCCTTCGAGGCTACGATTCACTTTTTGATCACAGATCACTTACCGATGATCTTGAAGGACGAAGATTTAATCGGGCGGCTCCAGATTCTAGCCTCATGCTGCTCAAAGCCTCGGGGCAGACCCCTCATGCTGGTGGATCTGTCATTCAGCCAGGCGACAGAACCTACGAAATCTTCCGCAAATGGATTGCCGAAGGCGTTAAGTATGATCCTTCCACACCTAAGGCTTCCAGAATCGAAGTCTTCCCAAAGGATTTCGTTTTGCCACTTCCAGGCATGAAACAACAAATGCTTGTTAAAGCTTTCTACCCAGACAACACCAGCAGAGATGTTACTGCTGAAGCATTTCTTGAAAGCAGCAATATTGAAGCAGCGCTAGTAGAAAAGAACGGCGTTGTGCAAGGCTTAAGAAGGGGCGAAGCTACGGTTCTTGCAAGATTTGAAGGTAATTATGCAGCCTCTACTTTTATTATCATGGGCGATCGCAAGAATTTTAAATGGGAACCTCAGATCGAAAACAACTTCATCGATCACTTGGTTTATGAAAAACTTCAATCCATCAAAGTCCTTCCCAGTGGGCTTTGCAGTGATACCGAGTTTCTGCGCAGAATCACCCTTGATCTCACCGGCCTGCCACCAACTTCTGAAGCTGTAAAAACTTTTCTTGCTGACAAACGCGATAGCAAGGTCAAGCGAGACGAAGTAATTGACAAACTCGTTGGTTCACCCGATTACATCGAACATTGGACAAACAAATGGGCTGATCTGTTACAAGTCAACAAGTTGTATTTGGGCGATCAAGGCGCAGCCAAGCTTAATAGTTATATTCGTGATTTAATCGCTACCAACAAACCCTACAACAAATTTGCCAGCGATATTCTCACCAGTTCGGGATCGAATTTGGAAAACCCTGCAGCAAGCTACTATAAAATATTGCGCGACCCCGCTGCTGTTGCTGAAAATAGCACCCACCTTTTTCTGGGCGTCCGATTTAATTGCAACAAATGCCACGATCATCCATTCGAACGCTGGACCCAAGACCAGTATTACCAACTTTCGGCTTACTTTGCCCAAATATCAAGGGTGGAAGACCAAAAATACAAAGGCCAAAAAGTTGGTGGTAGTGCTGTTGAAGGGGCACAACCTCTAGTTGAAGTGATCGCAGATTCAAAATCTGGAGAACTGAAACACGAACGAACGGGATTGGTTGCACCACCTCAATTCCCTTTCGATTTAAAAGATAAAGCAGCAGAAAATTCTAGCAGAAGACAGCAATTGGCTCACTGGGTTACCTCCAAAGAAAATCCTTATTTTGCCCGCAGCTTTGTCAACAGGCAATGGTCCTACTTAATGGGCGTTGGCCTTATCGAACCGATTGATGATATCCGAGCTGGAAATCCTTCTTCAAACCCAAAACTCCTTGAAAAACTCGCCTCAGAATTCATTGAAAGCGGTTTTAACATCCAGCATATCGTCAAACTTATTTGCAAATCACGGGTTTATCAGCTTTCTGTTCAAACCAATGATTGGAACAAAGATGATGAGTCAAATTTCTCTCACGCTTTGGCTCGCAGGCTGCCTGCTGAAGTTCTCTTTGATTCCATCCACCGCGCAACTGGCTCTATCACTAAACTTCCTGGCGTTCCTGCCGGCACCAGAGCCGCACAATTAGTTGATGCTTCAGTTGATGTTGGTGGCGGGTTCTTTCAATTGTTTGGCAAGCCCCCACGCCAAAGCGCTTGCGAATGCGAAAGATCTTCCTCCATGATGCTTGGGCCCGTTTTAAGCTTGGTGAATGGCCCAGTTATTGGCGATGCAGTTCGCGACCCAAATAACCTTATCGCTAAACTTCTAGGCACCCAAAAAGATGATTCAAAACTAATTGAAGAATTGTTTCTCAGCGTTTTAAACAGGCCTCCTACTCAGCCAGAAATCAATGCAGGCTTAAAAGCCCTCAAAGATGGCGAACCTGATTTCCAGCCCATGGTGGAAGAATTTAATCGCAGAACAGAAGCCCTCGAAATTCACAAGAAAAGCGAACCCCAACGCTTGGATCAGTGGGAAAAATCCTATACCAAAGTTGCAGAGTGGGAAAACATTAAAGCCGCTACTGCCTCTGCGAAATCCCAAGCAAAATTTACCAAGCTTGATGATGGAAGCTTTCTTGCCAGCGGCGAAAATCCTCTCCAAGAAACCATCACTGTAAAAATCCCAGTCGATAAACAGGCTTGGACGGGCATTTTGCTTGAAGTGTTACCTCACGACACCCTGCCGACTAAGGGGCCGGGTCGCGCGCCAAATGGCAACTTTGTTCTCAACGAATTTAAAGCTACTTTTAACCTAGAAGGGCAAAAACCCGCCCCACTCCCTCTTACAAATCCGAAGTCCACTTTTAACCAAGCGACTTTCCCCATTGCAAACGCTATTGATAATAATTTAACCACTGGTTGGGCTATATCACCCGAATTTGGCAAACCAAGTTCCGCTTATTTTCAAATTCAAAACCCAGCACTATTTAAAGATAAAGGCGAGCTAACAATCACCCTTATTCAAAATTTTGGTACCCAGCATACTCTGGGAAGATTCAAAATTTCTCTCACGAAATCCCCTGGTCAAGTTCAACCCTTCGGTGCAGAATCCGAACTCGTTAAAATATTCCAATTAGAGCCAACTAAGCGAAACCCCATGCAAATAAACAAGATTTTAGCGGCATTCCGGGCTCAGGATGCAGAGTTAATCCGTCTGCAAAACAATCTCTCTTCTTTTGGAAAGCCTATCGATAAAAGGCAGATCGGGGCCCAAGATCTCGTTTGGGCATTACTAAACTCAAAAGCTTTTCAATTTAACCACTAATTAATTTATATTTGAAGCATAACAGTTACTCTTATACATTCCTGCTATGCTTCGTTATCTTGTAACCAATAATCCGTATTTTATACGTTGTTATTAAGCCTTGATAACTCACTTTGGAGCATTGTTGTCATGGCAATAAAATGGATCGTCAGGCATGGCGCTATGCGCTTAATGGGTGAATATGATGCGGCACATACAACTTATGTTAAGGGCGCTACCGTTATCATTCAAACCCCAAGAGGCCAGGAATCTGGCGAAATCCTTTGCGAGTCAAATGAAAACACCCTTAAATGGCTTATAGATTCGACCGCTGGAACCATTGTAAGAGAGGCAACACCCCAAGATATCCAACGAATAGCGCAAAACAAAAAACTGGAAGCCAAGGCCCTCGAAACCTGCGCCTCTCTCTCTGAAAAACGTGGCATCCAACTTGCTATGGTTGATGTCGAGTTTCTTTTTGGCGCTGAAAGGCTTATCTTTTATTACCTTTCCGAAAGCAGAATTGACTTCCGAGATTTGGTTAAAGACCTTGCACGGGAATTTCAAACGCGCATTGAAATGCGACAAATCGGTATCCGCGATGAAGCTAAACTTCTTGCGGATTTTGGGGATTGCGGCAAACCCGTCTGCTGCAACTCTCACATGATCGAAATGCCTCCGGTCTCCATGAAAATGGCTCGCATGCAAAAAGCATCCCTCGATCCAGCAAAAATTTCAGGAAGGTGCGGCAGGTTAAAATGTTGCCTTCGGTTCGAACAAGATGTATATGATCTTCATCAGAAAGAAATGCCTGATGTTGGAACTTTGATAACAACTGAAAAAGGTAAAGGCAGAGTTTTAGCACAGGAAATTCTCTCGCGTAGGCTTCTGGTAGAGTTTGAAGATGGCCGTAGAATATCCATCATGCATTCAGAAGTTATTAAAGCTTCTGCAAATTAAACACTTATGGAATCAATAAAAGACATGGGTTCTTATCATCCGAAAATCCACGAAATCATAAAAAAAGACCCTAGGTTTCCCTACGAAGCTTACGAGTTCCTTTTTCAAGCACTCGCATACACCCAAAAAACACTTGGAAAAATAAAGCCCCCCGAAGGCGAGGAACCTGCTAAAGAGCACCATGTTTCAGGCAAACAATTGATCGAAGGGGTGCGAAAATTTGCCCTGGATGAATTCGGCCTCATGGCTCGGTGTGTTTTCAACCAATGGGGAATCAAAAAAACCGGTGATTTCGGAAACATGGTTTTCAATCTTGTCGAAATTGGTCTCATGAGCAAAACAGAAAATGACTCTATGGATGATTTTGAAGATATTTTTGATATTGAAACTGGCCTTATGCATGATTATGTGATTGCTTTTAAGCCCGAAAATGAGCGAGCACGATGAAGCCAAATCGTTTAAAGCTTCTTCTTGCCTTGACTTTGTTTTTGTCTTGGATTTGCTATTTGGGCTTTTTGGTCATCCATACCACCCGTGGCATTGATGGCAAACCCGTCCGCTTGTCCCGACCACAATTTTTGACTTCTCAACTCGACTTGATTATCGAACCCCGTTTGCAAGAAAACACTGTTGTTGCCCAAGTAACCGAAGTGCTTTATTCCGCATTAAATGATAAAACGCCAAAAGTCGGTGATATCGTAACAATTAACAATCTGGAACTACCCGAAACTCAAAATAAATTCTGGCTCATACCCCTTCGTAGCACAGATTCCGGAAAATCGTTTGAAATTGTACCTATTCCCACCTCTCCTGGCTTTTCTGGCAGAACTATAAAAATTTACCCTGCTTTCGATGGCGTTTTACTCCAATACAAAAAATTACCCAAACCTTAAATCCCCTCAAAAACATTTGTCTTTTCAAAAAATATTTAGGTAATTGACCCCGAAGACAGTTTTAACCTTGCCTTAAGGCAATAACTGGCCTATATTTACTTTTCTCCAAGGCTAGCCGTGCTAGCGTAGCTCAATGGCAGAGCACTGGTTTTGTAAACCAGCGGTTGAGGGTTCAAGTCCCTCCGCTAGCTCTGTAGAGCAGTTGTAAGAATAGCTTTGAAGAGTATTTTGCAGAAATTTGTTAGTTAATGATTTTAGCGCCTTCAGATGCTTGATTAAGGGTGAGTATAGCTCTGATGTTAAGGCGGAAAATTCGGCCGGGTAGGTGGCCGAGCGGCCAATGGCAACAGACTGTAAATCTGTCGGACTTTGTCCTACGGGGGTTCGAATCCCTCTCTACCCACTGAGATTTCTGTAAGATTATCTGCCATGCGGGTGTAGCTCAATGGCAGAGCACCTGCCTTCCACGCAGGCTATGGGAGTTCGATTCTCCTCACCCGCTTTGTGGTTCCCTAAAAAGTTCCACTACGCTGCTGTAGCTCAGTGGTAGAGCACTTCCTTGGTAAGGCAGAGGTCCTGGGTTCAAGTCCCAGCAGCAGCTATTTAGTAAGTCCGGGCACTTACTACCAATGACTCACCCAGTATTTAAACTGGGTGTTCATCTGTTTTTAAAAATAACAGGTGTACTTTATTGGTTTTTTCCTAGAATCTTGGATGTGGCTTTTGTAGGCATCCTTGTTAACCTTATTTTGATCTTTCGGAGGCGTGATGGCTAAGGAAATTTTCAATCGTAATAAACCCCATGTTAATGTTGGAACCATTGGGCATATTGACCATGGCAAAACTACCACGACAGCAGCAATTGTTGCTCGTCGAGCTCACATCAACAAAGTCCTGAAATTTAAGGATTACAAGGAAATCGCCAAAGGCGGTACCGTCCGCGATGATCTTAAAACCGTTACCATCGCTGTTGCGCATGTCGAGTACGAAACCGATAAACGCCACTATGCACATATCGATTGCCCAGGCCATGCCGACTATATCAAAAACATGATTACTGGCGCAGCACAAATGGATGGCGCCATTCTTGTGGTTGCTGCAAACGACGGCCCAATGCCCCAAACCCGCGAACATATTTTGCTCGCCCGCCAAGTGGGTGTGCCTAAAGTTGTTGTTTACCTCAACAAAGTAGATCTCGTTGACGATCCAGAACTTCTTGAACTTGTTGAAATGGAAATTCGCGAACTTCTTAATAAGTATGAATTCCCTGGCGATGAAGTTCCTATCATTCGTGGTAGCTCACTTCCCGTTATGCTTACTGGCGGCAAAGATGATGCTGCTGGCAAATGCCTTGACAACCTCATGGATGCTTTGGATTCCTACATCCCTGACCCTGTTCGTGAAGAAGATAAGCCTTTCTTGATGAGCATCGAAGATGTGTTCTCAATCAAAGGTCGTGGTACTGTTGCTACTGGCCGTATCGAACGCGGTGCTTGTAAAGTTGGTGACGAAGTTGAAATTCTTGGACTCCGCAAGGATCCAGTGAAAACCGTTATCACAGGCATCGAAATGTTCCAGAAGACCCTCGATAGAGGTCAAGCTGGTGACAATGTTGGTGTATTGCTTCGTGGTATCGACCGCGATGGCGTTGAACGTGGTCAGGTTCTTGCTAAACCAGGCAGTATCAACATCCATACAAAATTTGAATGTTCAATTTATGTGCTTAGTAAAGAAGAAGGTGGTAGACACACCGCATTCTTCAGCGGCTATCGTCCCCAGTTCTATTTCCGCACCACTGATGTTACAGGCTCTGTAACTTTACCTGCTGGTGTTGAAATGTGTATGCCTGGTGACAATGTTAAGAATTTAGTGGTTCAACTCTTGCCAGATTCCCCAATTGCTATGGAAGAAGGCCTTCGCTTTGCAATTCGTGAAGGTGGCAGAACAGTTGGATCTGGCGTGGTTACCAAGATTCTTGAGTAACACCAGCCTTGTTAAAGCCGCGGGGCGCCCGCTAGGGAACTATTTCCATTCGGGTGCCCTTGGTTTTTAAACTACTAGTGAATTGGAGTTTACGATGCGTGAATATGTTTGGCTAGAATGCACCGAATCCGGCGAACGCAACTACAGGGCTCAAAAAGAAACCCGTGGACCAGAACGCCTCGAACTTAAGAAATATTGCCCAAAATTGCGCAAGGTTACTATTCATAAAGAAACCCGCAAAAAGTAATTCCTGCCAACCTATGCCTTGGTTATGATTAGATAAAGGTTGGTTACATGATTAATACGGGTGTAGCTCAACTGGCAGAGCACCGGTCTCCAAAACCGGGGGTTGAAGGTTCGACTCCCTCCGCCCGTGTTCTTAAAAATATTATCGGGAAAAAAAATAATTTTCTCGTATGATCTTCTTTGGCGAACTATTGCTAACTCGCCTGGTTTTTTCAAACAGTCGGTATTCGTAGGACAAAAATGGCATCGACCATTAAAAATAAACCCGATTCAGCACCCTCCTCTATAAACGCTAATCCTGCGATTTATAGTTTGGGCTTTCTCGTACTCTTCGTTGCTATTGCTTATGCTTTACTGCAACTTCTACCTTTGGTGTGGTTTGATCTCTTAAAATTCCCAGCAACTTCTACCTCCAATATCACACTCACCTTGGTAGGATTTGGCCTTGGTATCACTGCTCTCATTATCATCGGAAAAAACAAAATATTCCACGAACTACCAGGCCTCAAAGCAGGTATTTTTATTGGATTTGTTCTAGTGCTTGCCAATCTCTATTTTGATTCTATTTGGGGTAAATTTACTGAAAGTCTAGTATTCGATAAAAGAGTCTTCCCAGAATCCTTTGGGGTGGGCTTGGCTGGTGCAGGCGCCGCTCTTGCTGCTATAGGTTCATTTATATTTTTCTTCCGCCCTAGCAATATCAAACTTTTTAATCGTATTGAAGAACAAGGTTGGTTTTCCCGAGATTCTTTCAAACAAAATCAAGGATCCAAAATCCGAAGAGGCACAATCATGTGTCTTCTAATTTTGTTCGGTACTGGCATCATGACTCTTGTTCGTAATGATACCCTTGTAAGAAATGGTTCCAACTGGCAGATCGAAATACCTTATACAGGTAAAGTTAAAATAAACCCTGATAAAGTAGGTGACGCGCTAGCGTTGCTTCAGTCCGCTGGTTATAAAACTGATGGTGACTTATTAGTTTCTCGTGCAGATTTCCGTATGGCTAATTCAGCCATTGACCCTAACCTCTATATCAAAATTGGTTTGTTAACCGGTGATTCTAAATATAAAATAGGTGAGATAGTATCAAAAGATTCTTTCCAAGAAGAATCACGTGAATTAATTAAAAATGATCGCAAGCCTGCTGAATCTGTTCCACTCAAAATTGCTGAAGGAACTGTTATATATCGTTCCTTGATTTTGCTGCCTGGAATTCAGTTCTCAGGACCGATACTTTTAATCATTCTTGCATTATGGATCTCGTGGAAAGTTGTCAATATTCCGGTATTTGCCGATTTCTTGATCGCAACTGAAGCCGAGATGAATAAGGTTTCCTGGACAACCAAAAAGAAGTTGTTTCATGATACCATTGTGGTCTTAACCACCTTGGTTTTAATGTCTGTCTTTTTGTTTGCGATGGATCAGTTTTGGAGAATTTTCCTGACAAAAGCGGGGGTGCTTCGCTTCGGTCAGGATAGTGTTCAGAAAAATACAAGTGTTGACCTGAAAAAATGGTAAACAACTGTTTCGGAGTTCGAAACAATGGTATCGGATAATTTAGAACAACCTGTTGACCCTTCAGTAGAATCTGAAAGTCATCCCGTTCAAAGTTCTACACCTGAAATTAGTGCAAAACCTAGCTTGGGCAAAAGCTGGTATGTTGTCAAAGTTCAGAGTGGTAGAGAAGAATCCATCAAAGAAGCACTCGAAAAACGAGTCAAAATTGATGGTCTGGAAGAATTCTTTGGCCAAATCCATATTCCAATTGAAAAAGTAACGGAAATGCGCAGGGGCAAAAGAGTCTCCAGAGAAAGAAAGCTTTTTCCTGGTTATCTTATGGTCGAAGTCGAATTTAATGACCCGATCTTGTATTTGTTCCGCGAAACCACTGGTGTTGGCGATTTTGTAGGTGGCACTGCCACTCATAAACTTCCCACCCCAATGAGTGAACGTGAAATCGAGCGCATGCTCCGTGTCAAAGGTGATAATGTTGCAGCTACCGTTGTTAGCAGACCCGCTTTTGATGCAGGCGATCGAATCAAGGTAAAGGATGGAACCTTTGCAGGCATGGATGGCGAAGTCAAAGAAATCATGGAAGCATTGGGCCGAGTTAAAGTGGAATTAACTATTTTTGGAAGGCCAGTTCCCGTTGAATTGGAATACTGGCAAGTTGAAATCGTTTAAATAAGGGTTTGAAATGGCAAAGCAAGTTACAGCTCAGATTCGTCTACAGTGTCCAGGTGGTTTGGCTACCCCTGCACCACCAGTTGGCCCAGCATTGGGGCAACATGGTGTGAATATTGGGGCATTTGTATCCCAATTCAATGAACGAACTAAAGATAACAAAGGTATTATCGTACCTATCGTTATCACAGTTTATTCTGATCGTTCTTTTGAATTTATTGTAAAAAGCCCTCCAGCTTCCATCCTTCTGAAAATTGCTGCAGGCATTCCTCCCGAAAAGAAAAAGGGCGGTGATGTTATTCCTGGTGACGAGAAAACCAAGGGAAGTGGTAAATACAAAGGCTTTAAAGTATCACAAGCTCAAGTTCGAGATATCGCACAAAAGAAACTTGTTGACCTTAATGCTCGTGATTTAGATCATGCTGCTCGTATCATTGCAGGTACTGCTAGAAGCCTTGGTTTAACAGTCGAAGCTTAAGCATAAATAAAAATCGTCAAGAAACGGCCAATTTCTAGTGGCCGATCTTGCTATTTGTATCTACTATAAATATTCACGAATAATTTGGGAAATAGTCATGGCAAAATCAGAAAAAGAACCAAAAGTCTCAGAAGAAGCAGCAACCCCTGTCGCTACTCCTAAGGCTGCACCTTCCAACACAAGTTCTGAATCTTCCGGTAAAAGGAAGGGCAAGCAACCAGGTAGGCCCCCGCACAAAGGTAAAAAGCTAAAAGCCCAGATTGCTACAATCTACGCGAAAGTAACTAAAGAAGGCCAAGTTTCTTTAGACAAAGCAATCACTATTCTTAAACAAGTTAAACGCGCCAAATTTGATGAATCTATCGAAATTCACATGAGCTTGGGTATTGACTCCGCTCAAAGCGATCAGATGATTCGTGGTAGTGTGGCTCTTCCTCATGGTGTAGGCAAGAAGGTTCGCGTTCTTGTTTTCTGCCAAGGCGATAATACTGCTAAAGCAACTGCTGCAGGTGCAGATTTCGTCGGTGAAGGCGATCTAATCAAAAAAATTCAGTCCGAAAATTGGCTTGACTTCGATGTTGTACTTGCAACCCAAGACATGATGGGGCAAGTAAGTCGCCTTGGTAAGGTTCTTGGGCCCCGTGGTTTAATGCCAACACCAAAAGCAGGTACCGTTATTGGTTCGGGTCAAGATATTGGTGCAATTGTTAAAGAATTTAAATCAGGCAAAGTTGAATATCGTTCAGACAAAGGTGGCAATGTGCATGCAGGCATTGGCAAAATTAGCTTCGATACTGACAAAATAGCTTCAAATGCTTTGGCTTTTGTTGAACAAGTTCGGGCATCAAAGCCTACTGGCATTCGTGGTAATTATATTAAGTCTGTAACAATATCAGCGACAATGTGTCCTGGAATTCCAGTCACAATTTAATTGAATCAACAAGATAAGATCAAACATTAAAGTTTGATCCCTTAGCAGGATAAAGAAAATATGAGTAAGTTAATTAAAGGTATGGAAATTGAAGCCCTTCGTAAGGACTTTAAAAATGTTAAGGATTTAGTATTTCTTGAAGTTCAAGGAATTACTGCCCAAAACAACACGAGTCTTCGTGCGACTCTTAGAAAAAAGAAAATTCACTTCAAAGTTGTTAAAAACACTTTGGCGAGAATGGTTTTGTCTGAACAGGGCATCAACATCGCACGGGATTCTGCTTATTTCCACGGCCCTACCGTTTTGGTTTGGGGTGCAAATTCAATCGCAGAATTATGCCGCGAACTCGAAGCCGAACTCAAGAATCCTAAAACCGCAGCAGGTTACAAGACAACTGTAAAAATTAAAGGCGCAGTGGCAGACTCTTTGCTAGTTCCGTTTGATGTAGCTATCAAGATGCCAACTCGCGAAGAAGCAATTGGAACTATCGCCGGTATGATCCTTGCACCTGGTGCAAAACTTGCCAGCCAGATTATTTCAGTTGGTGGCATCATTGCCAGTCAGATCAAAACAATTTCCGAAAGAATTCCTGCAGAAACCACTGGGGTTGCTGCAGAGTCTACCGCCAGCTAGGGGTCTTTTTTAACCGTTATTACGCACCAATCGCTGCTAAGCTTCAAGCAGCAATTTAAGAAAGGAAAGTTTTCATGTCCGATGCAACAACCTACGCTCCAGAGATTTCAGAACTTGGAGAAAAAATCGTTTCCCTTACCTTGCTCAAGGCAGTCGAATTGGCTGATTACCTTGAAAAGGTTCACAATATTAAACCTGCTGCAGGCGGTGGCGTTATGATGGCGGCCGCTGGTGGCGCTGCTGCTGGCGCTGAAGCTGCTCCAGCTAAAACTGAATTCACCGTGGTTTTGGATGGCGTTGCTGCTGCTGACAAGAAAATCAGCATCATCAAGGTTGTTCGCGAAATCACCGGCCTAGGCTTGAAAGAAGCTAAGGATTTGGTTGAAGGCGCACCTAAGAATGTTAAGGAAAACATTGCTAAGGACGAAGCTGAAACTGTGAAGAAAAAGCTTGAAGATGCTGGCGCAAAAGTAAGCTTAAAGTAAACAAAACGAATTTGATTCCGGATAGCTTCTTTAAGAAATTAAGGCTGTTATCCGGATTTCATTTGTTTTTTGTTTTGCAATGCTTAGTTCTTGTGGTTTAATACGAAAATACTTGGTTTTTTTGATATTTGCTCTGAATTAAGGAAATGGATTCCCTTTATTTAGAATTGCTGCTGTTTGGAAGGGAAAGCTCACTTAAATATGTCAGCAAAAGGATATCCTATTATCGAGTTATTTGATTTTACTAAGGCACTTAGCCAGGTTTATTTACCTGGCTTTAGCTATTTTGGGAGATTTTATCTTATGCCAAAAAATCTTGGTAATGTCTATATCGGTTTATATCAGAATGTAATTAAGCGAACTGGCTTTGCTTTAGCGTTATTGAGTCCTCCGACTTTTATTATTAACTTTTGATGTTCCCGTTGGGCTGACGTGGGAACGGTTTTGGTTTGTCACCTCTTTCGTACCTGTCGGCATTATTGAACTTTGCTTGGAATCCACCAAGGGTAGGAGCTACTTGCCATGCCCATTATTTCAAAACGCACAATCACCCCTGAAGTTGTTAGAAACTTTGGACGATTCGGCGATACCATAGATGTTCCTTCATTAACCGACATCCAGACTAAATCTTACGATAGATTTATTCAACTTGATGTACATCCTGAAAAGCGCGATGCTTCTGGATTAGAAGGTGTGCTTAAAGAAATCTTTCCTATTGAAAGTTACGATAAGACAATTCGTCTTCAGTACCTTCGTTATGAACTTGGTAAACCACGTTTTGGTCCTGATGAATGCAGACAACTAAGGCTGACTTACGGCCGACCATTTAAAGTTTGGCTCCGCCTTGAAAAAGAACAACCCGTTGAAGAGGAAGTTTTTCTTGGTGAAATGCCCATCATGATTGGTGGCGGTGAATTCATAATCAATGGTGCTGAACGCGTTGTTGTAAGCCAATTACATCGCTCACCTGGTGTTGATTTCCAGAAAACAATCGATGGCGATAAGGAATTGCATAGTTGCAGAATTATTCCTGAACGCGGTAGCTGGATTGAGATTAATGTAACGAAGAAGGATGCTCTAAGCGTTCGAATTGATCAGTCAGGCAAGTTTTCCGCTATGACTCTTCTTCGCGCAATGGATCCTAATTATTCCACCGATGCTGATATTATCAAAGAATTTTATGAAACTGAAGCTGTAAAAATGACAGCAGCAGGTAAAGCCAGATTGAAAGCAGCTCAAGTGGTTGGGGATGTTATTGATCCTGAAACCGGTGAGATTTATGCTGAAAGTGGCGAAATCCTTACCGAAGAAAAGATAAATGCTATCTCTCTGACCAGCGTCAAAGAAGTTATCATTCTAAAGGCTGCTAAAGATCCGATCATCATGGCATCTTTGAAAGATGATGCAACGAATACCCATGAAGAAGCTTTACTGAAAATCTATCAGAGGCTTCGTCCAGGTAATCCACCACAGCTGCAAAAAGCCAAGGAACTATTCAAAGAAAAGTTCCAAGACCCTAGCAGATACCGTCTGGGTAAAGTTGGCCGCTTCAGGCTTAACCGAAAATTCGATCAGGAAATCCAAGAGTCAGAAATGACTTTGCGTTCCATCGATTTCCTTAACGCGATTAAGTATCTTCTTAAATTACGTGCCAAGGAAGGTTATGCTGATGATATCGATCATCTTGGTAACAGGCGCGTTAGAACAATTGATGAACTTGCTGCTGATGAGTTGCGCAAGGGATTTCTTAAATTGAAGCGTACCGTTCAAGAACGCATGAGCATGCGCGAACAAACGGATATGACTCCAAGACAATTGATCAACCCTAAGAGTATCTCTGCAGCCATCGAATACTTCTTTGGTCGTGGTGAACTTAGTCAAGTTGTGGATCAGACCAACCCTTTGTCTCAGTTGACGCACGAAAGGCGACTTTCTGCCCTTGGGCCTGGTGGTTTAAACAGAAAAAGGGCTGGCTTCGATGTACGCGATGTGCACATTTCGCACTACGGAAGAATCTGCCCAATTGAAACTCCTGAAGGTACTAACATCGGTCTTATCTCGCATCTTAGCATTTATGCAGGTGTTGATGATTATGGCTTCCTTATTACCCCTTACAGGGCTATCAAAAAACGCAAACTGACCACCGATGTTAAATGGTTGCGTGCTGATGAAGAAGCTCTTGCTAACCTTGCGCCAGCCGATGCCCCTTCCGATGGCCAGAAAATTACCGAAGAGCGTATTATCGCACGCCATGAAGGTGACTTTAAGCAAGTTGGTGCTGATGAAGTAGAATACATCGACATTAGCCCCAAGCAAATGGTCGGCGTTTCTGCTGGACTTATTCCCTTCTTGGAACATGACGATGCAAACCGTGCATTGATGGGTTCCAACATGCAAAGGCAAGCTGTTCCTCTGCTAATCACCGAGGCTCCACTTGTTGCCACAGGCCTTGAAAAAGATGTTGCTTACAACAGCGGCATGGTTCTCAAATCACCACTCGATGGCTACATCACCTATGTTGATTCTGATCGAATTATTGTAGGCCATCATAAACTGGCTGATACTGGTGAAGGCAGTGTTCTTGATCGTGCACGAGCTCAATCTGGGTATCGCGAATTAATCCTTCGCAAGTTCGTAGGGCTTAACGAACATACCTGCCAAAACCATAGGCCTCTTATTAAATTTGGCCAAAAAGTTAAAAAAGGTACCGTCCTTGCTGATGGTGCTGCCACCAGTCATGGCGAACTCGCTCTGGGCAGAAATGTGCTTGTCGCATTTATGTCTTGGGATGGTTACAACTTTGAAGATGCTATTATCATCAGTGAGAAACTGGTTCACAACGACACTTACACCAGTATTCACATTGAACATTTTGAAATCGAGATTCGGGAAACTAAACTTGGTAAAGAAGAATTTACCCGTGATATCCCCAATGTTTCACCCAAGGCTCTTGCAAACCTTGATGAGCATGGTGTGGTTCGAATTGGTACTTATGTTCAACCAGGCGATATCCTTGTAGGCAAGGTATCACCCAAGTCTAAGAGCGAACTTACGCCTGAAGAAAAATTGCTTTATGCAATCTTTGGTCGCGCTGGCGAAGATGTCAAAAATGACAGTCTTGAAGTTCCATCGGGTATTGAAGGCATTGTTACCGAATCCAAGCGATTCTGTCGCAAATCCAGCATGACCGATGAAGAAAGAAAGACCCTTGACAAAGAATCCCGCGATCTGGAATCTCATTACAACAAAATAATCATCGAAGAATTCCGTTCGATGCTTACCGAGTTGGGTGGCGTTCTAGATAAAAATCTGGTCAAAGATTTTGCAGGCAAGTCTTCCACCGATAAGGACGAAAAAGCCTTGCTCGACCTTGCTCAGCATTTCACCATGGACCGTCTCGACATTCGCAGCCCAGAACGCAAAAAAGATTGCGTTGAAGTTTATGGCAGACATCGCGAACGCTTGAACACTTTGTT
The DNA here is from genome assembly GCA_044337875.1 of Gemmataceae bacterium. Lineage (GTDB taxonomy): Bacteria > Planctomycetota > Planctomycetia > Gemmatales > Gemmataceae > UBA969. The sequence goes on along the minus strand of JBIIMS010000001.1, from coordinate 513,868 downwards.
TGACGAAAAGGATCGCAAGCTCAACATCCTCAAAATGGGTGATGAACTTCCTCCAGGCGTTCAACAAATGGTCAAGGTTTATGTTGCTGCAAAACGACAGATTTCTGTCGGCGATAAAATGGCTGGTCGACATGGGAACAAGGGTGTTATCTCCAAGATTTTACCTGTCGAAGATATGCCTTATCTTGCTGATGGTACTCCTGTTGATATTCTTTTGAATCCTCTTGGTGTTCCTAGTCGTATGAATGTGGGACAGATTCTTGAAACCCATCTTGGTTGGGCAGCTTCCAAACTTGGTTTCAAGGCCATCACCCCTGTATTCGATGGAGCCACCGAAGAAGAAATTCGGGATGTCTTGAAAGAATGCGGCTTACCTGTCTCTGGCAAAAGCTATTTGTTTGATGGCAGAACGGGCGAGCGATTCGAACAGGCTGTTACCGTTGGTTATATTTACATGCTTAAATTGCATCACCTTGTTGATGACAAAGTGCATGCCCGAGCGACTGGTCCTTATTCACTCATTACCCAACAACCCCTCGGCGGCAAAGCCCGCTTCGGTGGACAACGCTTTGGGGAAATGGAAGTTTGGGCACTCGAAGCTTATGGTGCTGCATACATCCTTCAAGAACTTCTTACCGTCAAGAGCGACGATGTTGAAGGCAGAACCAAGATTTATGAATCCATGGTTAAAGGTGAAAACACCCTCGAAGCTGGCACACCTGCAAGCTTCGATGTTTTAACCAATGAAATTCGTGGCTTGGCACTGAACATGCAATTAGAAAAGAAGCGAGTATAGTTAATTTAATCCCCAGCTATGTTTGTTAACTTAGCTGGGGTATGTGTTATTATTGAGATTTTCCCTATAGGTCGGCCGGGGTTTTTACCGGATTCTTCACTGCGGAGGCGATGCTATCTATGAGCAATGCTAATAATGGTGATAGTTCTTATGATCGTATTAATGACTATGGTGCTGTTCGCATCAGTCTTGCTAGCCCACATGACATTCGAAATTGGTCATTTGGCGAAGTAAAGAAACCCGAAACTATCAATTATCGAACCTATCGACCTGAAAAAGATGGTCTCTTTTGCGAAAGAATTTTCGGACCTGAAAAAGATTGGGAATGCTCCTGCGGTAAATATCGCGGCATGAAATACAAAGGTATGATTTGTGACCGTTGTGGTGTTAAAGTCGCCCATAGTCGCGTTCGTAGAAAACGCATGGGTCACATCGAACTTGCTGCTCCTGTTGTTCATATTTGGTTCTTCAAAGCGATGCCTTCTCGCCTTGGAACCTTGCTCGATATGAAAACCACCAGCTTGGAAAAGATTATTTACTTCCAAGATTATGTAGTTACCGATCCTGGTGAAACTCCACTCAAGAGAAGCCAACTCCTTACTGAAGATGAGTACCGCAAGAGTCGTGATAATTACGGCGAATCATTCAAGGCAGAAATGGGTGCTGAAGCAATTCGTAAGCTCCTTACCGGCCTGAACCTTGTGGATCTTTCAATCGATTTAAGAAAACGCCTGGATGCTGAAGAAAAGAAAGATAAACCTAGCAAGCAAAAGCTTAAAGACCTTGTTAAAAGGCTTAAAGTTGTTGAAGCTATCCGCGATTCCGGATTGGGTGGCCCACAAAATAAACCCGAATGGATGGTTCTTGAATGCACCCCCGTAATTCCACCAGATCTTCGTCCTTTGGTCTTGCTGGATAGCGGCAACTTCGCAACTTCAGATCTTAACGATCTTTATCGCCGTATTATTAACCGTAATAATCGTCTCAAAAAATTGGTCGACCTCAATGCTCCTGAAGTTATCATTCGAAATGAAAAAAGAATGCTTCAGCAGTCTGTTGATTCCCTTTTTGACAACAGCCGTTGCAAGCGTCCCGTTCTTGGATCCAGCAACAGACCGTTGAAATCCCTAACGGATATGATCAAAGGCAAGCAAGGTCGTTTCCGTGAAAACCTTTTGGGCAAACGCGTCGATTACTCCGCCCGTTCGGTTATCGTTGTTGGCCCAGAGCTCAAATTGCACCAGTGCGGTTTGCCTAAGAAGATTGCTTTGGAATTGTTCCAACCATTTATTATTCGAAGGCTTAAAGAATTAGGCCATGCAGACACTATTAAGTCTGCCAAGAAAATGCTTGAAAGAAAAGATGATCATGTCTGGGATATTCTTGAAGAAGTTATCAAGAATCATCCAGTTCTTTTGAATCGTGCCCCTACCCTGCATCGTATGGGTATTCAGGCTTTCGAACCCGTGCTTATCGAAGGTAATGCCATTCGCATTCACCCTTTGGTTTGTAAAGGTTTTAATGCTGACTTCGACGGCGATCAGATGGCAGTGCATCTACCCCTTTCAATCGAAGCACAAGTTGAAGCTAGCGTGTTGATGATGTCTACCAATAACATTTTCAGCCCTGCAAATGGTCAGCCTATTATCAGTCCTTCCCAGGATATCGTTATGGGTTGCTATTACTTGACTGCAACTCGAGGCGAAATGGGCGAAAGTGGAGAATCAGGCGAAGGCAAAACTTTTGCTAGCACCAAGGAAGTTTTCACCGCTTTTGATCTTCGAAAAATTGGCATTCATGCCCGCATTCATGTGCGACTTCCCATCCACAAAAAGTTTATCTCTGAAATCCGTTTTGAAAAAGACAAAACCAAGGTTGAAGAGCTTCCAAGAAAATCCAATGGCCTTGTTACAAGCACCGTTGGTCGCGTTATCTTTAATAACATCCTTGATGACCGCATGGCCTTTTATGACCTTGCTCTTTCAACAAAAAATCTTTCCCGCATTATTGCGGAGTGCTATCAAGCCCTTGGAAGACGCGCTACCATTGAACTTCTTGATCGTATGAAAGAGATCGGTTTCCGCGAGTCCACCAGATCTGGTCTTTCCTTTGCAACTGACGATCTGCGCACTCCAGATACCAAAGAGAAAATTCTTATCGAAGCTGAAAAAGATGTCGAAAAGATTCGTAAAAATTACGACAAAGGTAATATTACTGAACGCGAACGCTACAATAATGTTATCGATCTTTGGACCAATGCAAGTAAAGCTATCACTAAACAGATGATGGAAGATCTTCGCAACGATACTCGTCCTGATGAGACTGGCAAAAAGCGCCCTTATCTTAATCCTATTTTCTTGATGGCACACTCCGGCGCACGCGGTGGTATTGAACAGATCCGCCAGCTTGCTGGTATGCGCGGTCTAATGGCAAAACCTAACGGTACCATTATCGAAACGCCTATTAAGGCGAACTTCAAGGAAGGTCTTTCCGTTCTTGAATACTTCAGTTCAACCCACGGTGCTCGTAAAGGCTTGGCAGATACCGCACTCAAGACCGCAGATTCAGGCTACCTCACCAGAAAGCTTGCTGATGTGGCTCAAAATGTGGTTATCACAATGCATGATTGTGCCACCTCCTCGGGTATTGATAAATCTGCTATCCTTAAAGGTGAGGAAACTGAGCGTTCACTTTCAGAAACGATTCGCGGTAGGGTCAGCAGGGTTACCATTAGCAACCCCGTTACTGGTGAAACTATCGTTGAAGAAAACGATATGATTTCAACCGAAGCTGCTCTGAAACTTGAACTTTATGGCATCGATAAAATTACCGTTCGAAGTCCTATGACTTGTCTTGCTCCTCTAGGTATTTGCAGACTTTGCTACGGCATGGATCTTTCAACAGGTTCGCTTGTTGAAGAAGGCATGGCTGTTGGTATCATTGCAGCCCAATCCATTGGGGAACCTGGAACACAACTTACCATGCGTACCTTCCACATCGGTGGGGTGGTGAAACGCGAAGTAGGCGAGAGCGAACATAAGGCCAAAAAGGTTGGTACTGTCAGCTACGAACGCCTCGATATCGTTATCAACGACAAGAAGGAAAAGATTGCTCTTACCCGGAATGGTGAAATCAAAATCCTTGGACCCAAAGATAAAGTCCTTGAAACCTATGCTGTTCCAAACGGATCGATTCTCTTTGTTGAAAAGGGTCAGCAAGTTGCTGTCGGCCAAATTCTTTGCAAATGGGATCCGCATATTATTCCAATTATCGCAGACCGTGGCGGTAAAATTACTTTCGACGATATCGTTGAAGGCGAAACATTCCGCAAGGAAAGCGATGAAGTTACCGGCGCAGAACGCTGGGTAATTATGGAACATAAGGGCGAGCTTCATCCACAAGTGTTCATTAATGATGAACGTGGCCAAAAACTCATGTTCTATTACATGCCTGAAAAAGCAGTTCTCGAAGTTCGTGAAGGCCAAATGGTTTCTGCAGGGGCGCTCCTTGCTAAAACTCCTCGCGAAGTTGCTGGTACACAAGATATTACTGGCGGTCTTCCACGTGTTACTGAAATCTTTGAAGCTAGGCGTCCACGTGATCCAGCCGTTATGGCCGAAGTCGCTGGGATTGTCGAAATTGGCGATAAGCGTCGTGGCAAACGAACCATCTGGGTTGTGCCAGTTGATGATCATGGCAAGCCATCTGGTACTAAGATCGAGCATCTTGTTCCCCCAGGCAAACATCTTCGAGTTCATGCTGGTGATAGGGTTCGTGAAGGCGATGCCTTGGTTCAAGGCCCTCTTGCTCCTCATGATATCCTTCGCATCAGTGGAACCGAAGCTGCTCAGGCTTACTTGGTTCGCGAAATTCAAGCTGTTTATCGAACCCAACGTGTTGATATCGATGATAAACATATTGAAATCATCGTTTCCCAGATGCTTCGCAAAGTCAAAGTTGAAAAAATGGGCGATACCGGATTACTACCCGGCTCCGTCATCGATCGCTTCGCATTCCAGCATGTCAATCAACGACTTCGTGAATGCGTTAAGATTAAAAAAGTTGGCGATTCCAAGTTTGAAGAAGGTAAGATCATTGCCAAGGATGTCTTTGAAGAAGAACGAGCACTGCTCGAAGCAGATGACAAAGTTCTTCCTACCTTTACCAAACCCGAACCTGCTACTTGTAGCACTCAGCTCCTTGGTATTACCAAGGCATCGGTTCAATCCGATAGCTTTATCTCGGCTGCATCCTTCCAAGAAACTACAAAGGTTCTTACCGAAGCAGCTTTGGCGGGCAAGGTTGACTACCTTGTTGGACTTAAAGAAAATGTTATTCTTGGTCACTTAGTTCCTGCTGGAACTGGCTTTAGTGATCACCAGAATTCCGAAGTTAAGGTTAATTCTCCTTATGTTGATGAAAGCTCAGGAAACATCCTAGGCAAATCAGACGACAAAGAAGCACTCTTAACCAACTAGTGTGTAAAGACTTAGGTGTTTTCAGATTGATTTCTGGAAACACCCATTTGAAGCAGTTACTTGACCTTGTGTGGATATGTTCCTAATTTAAATGTTTACAGTTATTGCGCCCATTAGGGTTCTTTAACTGTGTAACAGAAACTCTTGTTTTGGTTTGATACTATGCCAACGATTAATCAATTGGTTCGAAAGCCCAGAGTTCAACAATTTAGCAAACCCAAGCATCCTGCGATGCAAGGTTGCCCTCATAAAAAGGGCGTTTGCTTGCAAGTTAAAACCATGACCCCTAAGAAGCCTAACTCTGCGCTTCGTAAGGTCGCCCGTATTCGTCTCTCTAACCAGATCGAAATCACGGCATACATCCCTGGCGAAGGTCATAACCTTCAAGAACATTCAATTGTTCTTGTGCGTGGCGGTCGTGTACGCGATTTGCCCGGGGTTCGATACCATATCGTTCGTGGTGTACTCGATTCACAAGGCGTATCTGATCGTAAACAAGCTCGTTCCAAGTACGGTACGAAGCGCGAATCTAAGTAATCATTCCTCCTGATCCAAGCACAAAGGTAAGAGAATATCATGGGAAAAAGGACTGCAAGCGCTGAAACGCTTAAACCCGATCCAGTTTATAATTCCAAGCTGGTCAGCAAATTTATCAATTGCGTTATGACTTCTGGCAAGAAGCAGACCGCTTGTCGCATTTTCTATGATGCGATGGCACAAATCAAAAAGCGTATTCCAGATATGGATCCGCTCGAAGTTTTCACCCAAGCTGTTGAGCATGTTAAGCCAACGGTTGAAGTCCGTAGCAAACGAGTTGGTGGTGCTACTTATCAGGTTCCAATGCAAGTTAATCGATCTAGGCAACAAAGCCTTTCGATTCGCTGGATTGTCGGCGCTGCTCGTGATAAAGTTGGTCGCCCTATGTACCTTCGCTTGGCTGATGAACTCATTGCTGGCTTTCGTCGTGAAGGTGAAGCCATGTCCAAACGTGAAAATACCATCAAGATGGCAGATGCTAATAAGGCATTTGCGCATTTTGCCTGGTAAATTTTCCAGCCGCTTAAATCACCGGGCCTTCTGGATTTCATTCCAGCGGGCCTTTTTTATTTAACACCCTATATTCTTCTTTCTTGAGTTGTCCAATGGCTAATGAAAAACTAGACCTCTCCAACTTTCGTAACATTGGTATTATTGCCCACATCGATGCAGGTAAAACTACAACAACGGAACATGTCCTTTATTATGCAGGCATTGTTCACAGGCTGGGTGCCGTTGATTCGGGCAATACCACCACAGATTACGATGAAGAAGAACAAGAACGCGGTATCACCATTTACAGCGCTTGCATTCCCTTCCAATGGCGCGAAACAAGAATCAATCTGATCGATACCCCAGGGCATGTCGATTTCACAGCCGAAGTCGAACGCAGCCTTAGAGTCCTTGACGGTTGCGTTGTAGTCTTTGATGCTCAAAAAGGTGTGGAAGCACAATCCGAAACAGTTTGGAGACAAGCAGACAAGTACGAAGTCCCTCGATTGGTTTTTATCAACAAGATGGATGTGGTTGGTGCAAACTTCGAAAACGCAATTACAGAAATAACATCTCGCCTTGAAGCCAAACCTGTACCTATCATAATCCCTATGGGAAGCGGGTCTATTAAAGATAGTGATAATCCTTTTCATGGAATCATCGACCTTGTCGAAATGAAGGCTCTCGAATTCGATCCTACTAACCAAGGAAAAACAATCAAGATATTTGATATCCCAGAAAAGTATCAAGACTATGCCAACACTTGGCGCGAAAACCTTATCGACAAAATCAGTGCGATAGACTCCAAAGATCGCATAGCTACTTTTTACCTAGAAGGCATGGAAATACCGACGAACCTGATTCGTGAAGTATTGCGCGAGGGGACTCTTAAAAGAATCATTCAGCCTGTACTATGCGGGAGTGGTCGCGAACATATTGGAATTCAAACTTTACTTGACGGGGTAAGCTGGTATCTTCCAAGCCCGCTGGACAGGCCTCCAGTCAAAGGAATCAACCCTAAAAAGAAAGATAAAGAAGAGAACCGAAACTCCGATACTAAAGACCCTTTTTGTGGACTAGTATTTAAGATTACCTCTGATGCACATGGGGAACTCTTTTTTGTTCGTATCTATTCTGGTGTATTAAAAGTGGGGAGCAGAGTTCTTAACACCGGTCGCGATGTCAAAGAGTTTGTTGGAAAAATTTACCACACCGCTGCAGATCCTGCCAGCAGAACAGAATTAACCGAAGCTTTCGCAGGAGACATAGTCGCAGTAGTTGGTATGAAAGAGGCCATTACCGGAGATACTATTTGCGATCCGCAAAATCCGATTTTGTTAGAAAAAATCAAATTTGCCGAAGCTGTCGTCAGTCGCTCAATTGAACCGGAATCCTCCGCAGATAAACAAAAGCTGATCGACACACTAAATATGTTGCGAAAAGAAGATCCAACTTTTTCTGTTAAAATCGACCCAGAAACAGGGCAAACCCTGATGAGCGGTATGGGAATGCTTCATTTGGAAATTAAACAGCACAGGATGGAGCGAGATTTTCGCCTAAAAGTTCGAGCAGGAAAACCCAGAGTAAGCTATCGCGAAACCCTTAAAAAAGCTTTGCGAGTTGAAGGGGAATGCATCAGACAGTCCGGGTCTGCGGGCCTTTTTGCCAAACTTGTGGTCGAATTTTCCCCCTATCCACCGAATTCCGATAAAAGCGAAGATAACATCAAGGTTTCGCACAAACTAAAGCCTGATGATTTAACCCAATTACTGGTAAATGCTGCAGAACAAGGCATTAAACTAGCGCTTCAATCAGGTGAACTTGGTTACCCGGTGATGAATGTTCAAGCAATTATTACCGGTGCAAAAATGGACGAACAGCTTTCAACCGAGGTTGCTTTTCAATCTGCAGGGGCTGATGCGGTTCAAAAAGCCCTAAAAGACAACATGATTTTATTAGAACCAGTCATGAAACTGGAAGTAACCCTTCCAGAAGAATATTTAGGGCCAATTACCGCTGATTTAAATGCCAGGCGGGCGGAAATCCGCGAATTACATATTCGTGGCAAAATGAGGGTTGTTGAAGCAATAGTTCCCATGGCAAAACTATTTGATTATGCAGATAAGGTGCGAAGTTTAAGTCAAGGACGCGCTTCTTCCACCATGGAACCGTACTCTTACTCCCCTGCCCCGAATGAAGTCCTAAAAAATATGCTTAATCCCTTTGCTTTTTAACCTTAAAATTGCCTAGGCTTTTTGCCTAATTAGTGTTTTTCTTTTGTTTGTTGTTGAAAAGAACCAATTATTCCTTATTTTATGTGTTTGGATGCTTTGCACTTATATTTTTGTGAATCTTGACAGTGGGTTCCTAAGTGCATATCCTTACTGTTTCCCTTTATATCGGGAATAATGAAGTAATCGTGAGGAGCGGAACGGTGGCAAGTAGTAAAGAAAAAATCAGAATTCGGATGGAAGCATATGACCACGAAGTATTGGACAGAACTGCCCAAGAAATCGTCTTAATTGCAGAACAATCCGGTGCTATCGTTAATGGCCCCATTCCACTGCCTACACGCGTGGAACGATACACAGTGTTGCGAAGCCCGCACATTGACCGGAAATCAAGAGAACAGTTTGAAATAAGAACTCACAAGCGATTGATTGAAATTCTTCAACCTCAGGGTAAAACCATTGAAGCCCTTAATAAAGGCCTCAGCTTACCACCAGGTGTAGATATCAAAATTCGCGTGATGGCAGGTGCTACAAAATAACTTTGGTGTTTACTTCCTTCCAGATCGAAGGCTTTAAGCCTCTGGAAACGAATAACCCTCAAATTTATCCATAGTTTGTTGTGATAATTTAAGTTTCTGGCAGCCGATTTGTGCCGAAAACAATATTATTTGTAATAATGATTAATCATTAAGTATTGATTGATTAGGGCGATTAAACAGGCGGGATGGATATGTTAACAGTAAATGTCTTCAATAAACAAGGCGAGCAAGTTGGTAGCGAAAGCATCAACCCTGCTGATTTCGGTGGCGAAGTTAAAAAACAACTTCTTCACGATGTTGTGATTATGCACCTTGCAAATCAACGCGCTGGAACCCATAGCACCCTTCGCAGGGGCGAAGTAGCAGGCAGCACGAAAAAGCTGTTTCGCCAAAAGGGAACTGGTAACGCTCGAGTTGGTAACAAACGAACAAACAAACGCCGTGGTGGTGGTACCGCTAAAGGTCCAAAACCAAGAGATTATGAATACCATCTTCCAAAGAAGGCTGTTCGAGCTGCTACCAGAATGGCTCTTTTGAGCAAATTCCAAGATAACGAAGCTTTGATTATTGATGATTTAACACTCACTGAAATCAAGACTAAAGGAATTTTGACAATTCTTAAAGCCTTGAAACTTGATGAAACAACATGCCTTCTTGGTGTTTCAGGTCCAAACAAGCAACTTTACTTGTCTGCAAGAAATTTGCCTGGGGTTAAAGTCCTTCCCGCATCTGAATTAAATGCCTATACGGTTTTAAGACAAAAGCGTTTAGTTCTTACCAAAGATGCCTTGGAAGAACTTAAAAAGAAAAAAGCAAACTAGATTTATCGATTTTGATATTAGGATAAATAGCGATGAATACCTCAATGCATAGTAGACGAACAAAATCTGGTGGACCGAAGCTTGATGCCCACCAAATTGTAATTCGACCTTTAATTACTGAAAAGGGTACACACCAGTCTACCCATAAGGCCGCATACCCTTTTGAAGTAAATCCTTGGTCAACCAAAGATGAAATCAAAGGCGCAATTGAAGAACTCTTCAATGTGAAAGTTGCTAAGGTGAGAACTGCAAATCGCTTAGGAAAAAACAAGCGATTTAAAAATAGGATCGGGAAACTTTCTAACTGGAAAAAGGCTATTGTGACCCTTAAACCAGATAGCCCCAAGATCGAATTATTCTAAATATTGTTCTTTAATTGATTTTGTTGATACTGAGGTGAGAGATGGCAATCAGACAATACAAACCGGTTACTCCCGGCCGTAGACAAGGCAGTGTCAGCGACTTCGCTGAAATAACTGACCGGAAACGAAAGCCCGAGAAGAGCCTTTTGCTTCCTAAGAAGAAAACCGGAGGCCGTAATAACCAAGGGGTTACCTGCACGAGGTTTCGTGGGGGTGGTCACAAACAAAAATACCGAATCATCGATTTTAAACGAAATCGCGATGGCCTTGTTGCTACCGTAATTTCAATCGAATATGATCCAAACCGAAGTTCCCGCATTGCCCTTCTTGAATACCAAGATGGTGAAAAATCATATATTCTTGCTCCTGAAGGCTTAACCTCAGGCGACAAGGTAATGAGCGGTGAAGATGTGGAACCAAAAATTGGCAATTGTATGCCTCTTAAGAAAATTCCATTAGGCTTGATCATTCATAATGTTGAACTTCAGCCCGGCCATGGTGGCCAAGTTTGTCGAAGTGCTGGTACAAAAGCAACTCTTACTGCTCGCGAAGGTAAATGGGCCCAGATTACCCTTCCTTCCGGTGAAGTTCGAAGAGTTAGTAATGAATGTAGAGCTACGATCGGCATGATTGGGAATACCGATCATATGAACGTTAGCTTAGGAAAAGCAGGCCGCGCTAGGTGGATGGGTCGTAGACCTCACAACCGTGGCACCTCGATGAATCCAGTGGATCATCCAATGGGTGGTGGTGAAGGTAGAACAGGTGGCGGTAGAAATCCTTGCGGACCTACGGGCGTACTTGCTAAAGGTGGAAAAACTAGGCAGAAACGAAAACCTTCCAATTCTTCAATCGTTAGACGAAGAAGACCTGGACCTCGAACATCTGGTTCATAATTATAACTGGTCAGAGTCGAAAGTTACACTACACTATGTAGATACGGTTTTTTTGGAGCTAATTCGAGCATGAGTCGATCGTTAAAAAAAGGGCCACACGTCGATGAGAGACTTTTTACAAAAGTAGAAAAGTCTATCAAAACTAATAATCGTGAACCTATTAAAACATGGGCTCGAGATTGCACCATAATTCCTGAATTTGTTGGAGCGACCTTTCTTGTTCATAACGGAAAGTTCTTCCTTAAAGTTTATGTAACTGAAGATATGGTTGGTCATAAACTTGGTGAATTTTCTCCAACGAGAACTTTCCGAGGCCACAGTGGTGGTAAAGCCAAAGCTTAGTCGTTGAAATACCCCGGGGTGGAGCAGAGGTAGCTCGCCAGGCTCATAACCTGGAGGTCATAGGTTCAAATCCTGTCCCCGGAATTATTGATAGTGTTCTAGTAAGTTTTAGAGGTGGGTAATGCAGTATAACGCTATACACAGATATGCAGATATGTCGCCTAGGAAAATTAGGCCTTTTGCTACTTTAATTAGAGGCAGAACTGCTGAAGAAGCACTTGAGTTGCTCAGGTTTGTTCACAACCGAAGCGCAAGATTACTTGAACAAGTAGTTAAAAGCGCATTAGGTAATGCTGAATTCCGCGGCGCTCGTGATATTGAAGAACTCATTGTGAGTGAATCGCGCGTGGATGGTGGTCCGATCATGAAGCGTATTATGCCTCGTGCTCGCGGAACAGCTTATCCTATTAAACGCCGAATTGCTCATATCCATGTGACTCTTTCTGATGGCCAGGAAGAAGCTGCGGAATAATTTTTGTTACCTGTAATTTTCATTGCGACTGAGATTTTAGTCTTAAGGATTAGGTAAAATGGGACAAAAAGTAAGACCAACAGGATTCAGGACCGGTATTTTTCTTCCTTGGCAAAGCACTTGGTTTGCTGGGAAAAAAGATTTTGCTGAACTCTTGTTCGAAGATCAAAAAATCAGGAAGTTTATCCACGGCCGTTATAAAGGCTCTGGTATTTCCAAAGTTCGTATTGAACGAACTAGAGAAAAAGTGGTTGTTGTGATTCTTACCTCCAAAGTTGGCGTGATTATTGGCAAAAAAGGCCAAGAAGTTGAAAAACTTACCAAAGATTTAGAAACTCTTTGTCATCGCCATATTGAAGTTAAGACGATTGAGATTGCAAGACCCGAAGTAGATGCGCAACTTGTTTCCCAAGAAATTGCAGAACAGTTGGCAAAACGTGCAAGTTTTAGAAGAGTTACCAAGCGTGCTCTGGAAACAACAATGGAGGCTGGTGCCAAAGGCATTAAAGTCCAACTTTCCGGTCGTCTTGGTGGTGCTGAGATGGCGAGGACTGAAGGTGCAATGGCTGGTAGCGTTCCACTTTCAACCTTGCGTGCAAAAGTTGAGTTCGGCTTCACCGAGGCCGTTACTGGACAAGGTAATATAGGCGTTAAAGTCTGGATTAATAACGGTGATTTCCTGACTGAGGAGACTATCGATGGCCCTGATGCCAAAGCGGGTAAAGTTTCGAAAAAGCCAACGCGGCAAAATAAAAGGTAACGCCCACAGGGGCAATACCGTAAGCTATGGTGAATACGGCTTACAGTCGCTAGATTCTGGATGGCTTTCTGCACAAGCAATAGAAGCAGGTCGTATTACGGCTTCGCATGCTATTCACGGTGAAGGAAAGTTATTTATTAGGGTATTCCCTAATAAGTCCATTACTTCCATTCCTGCCGAAACTCGTATGGGTAAAGGTAAGGGGGAACCAGAATACTGGGCTGCTGTCGTAAAATCTGGCATGATTTTATATGAAATTGGTGGACTGCCTGAATCCGTTGCAAAGGAAGCATTAAGCAAAGTTGCTTACAAGATGCCTTTTCGATGCAGGCTTGTAACTAGAAGGCCAAGTATTGGATAATTATCAGGTTATTCCTGATAGCTGAGGTAAATTATTATGATATCAGTAGACTATAAAGGGATGAGTGACGAGCAACTTGAATTGTCTTTGAAAGATTTGGTGAAGAATCTTTTTCACCTTAGATTTCAATCTGCAACTGATCGTCTCGAAACTCCTAGTGAGATTCGTAAAGCTAAAAAAGAAATTGCAAGAGTTAAAACTTTTCAACGAGAGCGTGTAATTCTTAAAGAGTGCGCTTTAAGTTCAGGGAGTAAGTAGAAAATGTTGGAGGCGCAAAACACCCGTGGTCGAAGACGTGTTATGGTTGGTGTTGTCACCAGCGATAAGCGTAGCAAAACCCGAACTGTGGTAATTCCTCGCTTGGTAAAACATCCCAAGTACGGAAAATACATTCGTAGAAGTACTACTTGCCACGTTCACGATGAAAACAATGAATCTCATATTGGAGATACTGTTGAAATTGTAGAATCAAGGCCATTTTCAAAGACAAAGTTTTGGCGCTTGTCAAGCATTGTTAAAAAGGGCCTCTCAGCATCTCCTAGTGTTAAGGATATTGCTCAACCGGTTTAGACCAAGCATAGTAGATTTTAATCTATTATCTAACTCAGAAAATATTGGGTATCTTATGATTCAGATGTATAGTTATTTAGATGTTGCAGATAATACCGGTGCAAAAGAATGCATGTGTATTAAAGTGCTAGGTGGCACCAAACGGCGTTCCGCAGGTTTGGGTGATGTCATCGTATGCAGTGTAAAAAAAGCAATGCCTGGTGGTGAAGTCAAACCAGGTGAAGTTGTAAAAGCTGTAATCGTTCGAGTTAAAAAGACAACCCGCAGGTCTGATGGCAGTTATGTTCGATTCGACAGAAATGCCTTGGTTCTGGTTGATGCGGAGATGAACCCACGTGGTACTCGTATTTTCGGTGCAGTAGCTCGAGAATTGCGCGACTGTGGTTTTGCCAAAATTGTTAGTCTTGCTTCCGAAGTTGTATAACTTCTTCCTTAGGATTTGCTGAATAAGAGATTAAGCCATGCATGTAAAAAAAGACGATCTTGTTGAAGTGATTGCGGGTGATGATGCCGCCAAGGGCCGTGCCCTTAAAGTCCTTCGAGTTTTAACAGCTAAAAATCGTGTAGTTATCGAAGGTGTAAATCGTGTTTACAAACATGTGAAGCCTAATAAGTTAAATCCACAGGGTGGCAGACTTTCTGTCGAAGCACCGATTGCTGTTTCGAACGTTCTGCTTTTTTGCCCTAATTGCAAAAAGGGTATTCGCTACGGTCGCAAGATTGCAGCAGACGGCAGAAAATTCCGCGAATGCAAGAAATGTAAAGCTGATTTAGGTACTATTTCCAAGGCCAAGTAGAGTTAACGAACTTCTGATTGGTTATTTTTATTATATGTTTTTGGGCGAAAGCCCGGTGAGTGAACAATGGCAAGGTTACTTGAACGATATCATAAAGAGATAGTCCCCCTTATTTCCCAGAAACTTGGGAGGACTAATGTTTTTAGCCTACCAAGGCTTTCTAAAATCGTTATCAATATGGGTGTGGGCAAAGCGTTGCAAGATAAATCCAGAATGGAACAATCTGCTGACCAACTTGCTCATATTGCAGGCCAACGCCCCCAGATCACCAAGGCAAAATTGGCGGTCAGCGGTTTTCGCTTGCGTGAAGGAAATGCTATCGGTTGCAGAGTAACTCTGCGCGGCAAAAGAATGTATGAATTTCTTGACCGCTTGGTGAGCATGGCTCTTCCTCGTATTCGCGATTTTCGTGGGTTGAATCCCAAGAGTTTCGATGGCCAAGGTAATTACAGCATGGGTATTGCTGAACAAGGTGTATTTCCAGAACTTGATCCTGACAAATTGAATTTTGTACAGGGTATGGATATTACCTTTGTTACTACTACTAAAAGTGATGAAGAGGCGCGTGACCTACTTCGTGCTTTTGGTATGCCCTTCAAGGAATAATTACGGGAAAAAGTTAACATGGCAACGGACGCAAAATTAGCTCGCTTTCGAAGAGATATGGCGAGACTAGATAAAAATAAGAAAGACCCAAAAAATCATCCCATGCTTCCTAGGGATAAGATTCGGGTGAGACTTCGTTGTAAGATTTGTGGTCGACCCAAAGCGGTTTATCGTAAATTTGGTATTTGCAGAATTTGCTTTAGAAATCTTGCAAGTGATGGTTTAATTCCTGGTGTAACCAAGGCTAGCTGGTAAGGTACTCCTAAAATGATGACAGATCCGATTTCAGATATGCTTACTCGTATTCGTAATGCCAATCGTATAGAACGGCCTCTTGTGGATATGGATTCAACTAATTTTAAAGTTAATGTTGCTAAGGTTCTCAAGGATGAGGGTTTTATTGTTGATTATCAAGTTGGCACTTTGCAAAAAGATGCTCATGGAGCAAAAGTTTTGCATCCTGAAACTGATCTCAATAAATCACATCTTATTCTTCGGGTTTTTCTTAAATATGGCCCTGAAGGCGAAAAAGTCATCAGGCATATTGAAAGAAGTAGTAAACCTGGCAGAAGGTTCTATTGCAGAAGCAACCAGTTGAGGCCCGTCCTTGATGGATTGGGTATCAGCGTGCTGTCAACCAGCCAAGGCGTTATGAGTGATCGTCTTGCTCGCGTCAAGAAATTGGGCGGCGAAATGATTTGTAAGGTTTGGTAAACTAAGGGATCTTCCCATGTCGAAAATAGGTAAAAAATTAATTGCAGTCCCAGCAACCATCAAAGTAAAAATTGATGGCGGTAAGGTTTTCTTGGAGGGACCCAAGGGTAAGCTTGATTTGATGCCCCATCAGAATATCAAAGTTAGCTTTGATGATGCTGCTAAAACCATTCATGTTGAACGCATTAATGATGAGCGTTTAAGTAAGTCTGTTCACGGTCTTACTCGTACGCTGATTGCGAACATGGTTGAAGGGGTTTTGAAAGGCTTTGAAAAAAGACTTAGGATTGAAGGTATTGGTTATCAGGCAAAAATGGATAAGAAAGCTGTAGAGCTTACTGTCGGTTTTGCTAACAAAATCAAGGTTCAGCCTCCAGAAGGTGTGACCGTTGAAGTTCCGGAACCAACAGTGGTTCTTGTGAAAGGTGCGGACAAACAAATGGTTGGTCAGTTTGCTGCTGATGTCCGAGCAGTTCGTCCCCCTGAACCCTACAAGGGTAAGGGTATTCGTTACGATTATGAAATTGTACGCCGCAAAGAAGGTAAAGCCTTCGGTAGCGGTGGTTAAGGTTGGAAGATAAAAAATGAGCGAACAAAAGTTAAAAGAAATCCGAAGAATCCGCAGACAAAATCATGTTCGTAGAACAGTGATTGGGTCTGTTATCAGGCCAAGGCTTACTGTGTTTCGAAGCTCGAAACATATCTATGCACAGCTTATTGATGACTCCAACGGTTGCACACTTGCTTCTGCAAGTAGCAATAGTCCCGAAGTAAAAAAAGCCTTACCTTATGGTGGTAATGTTCTTGCCGCTATTGCTGTAGGCAAACAAATTGCTGAAGCAGCCAAGGCTAAAGGCATCTTGAAGGTTGCCTTTGACCGAGGTTATTATAGATATCATGGCAGAATCAAAGCACTTGCTGATGCTGCTCGTGAAGGTGGTTTGCAGTTTTAATTTTCATCCAGATAGTTTTCCCATAACAGGTATTCAGAGATCATGGCAAAAGATCGGGAACCAAAACAAGAAGAACTTCAAGACCGCGTAATTAAAATTCGCAGGTCTGCAACTGTGGTCAAAGGTGGCCGTCGTTTTAGCTTCAACGCTTTAGTCGTTGTAGGCGATACTCGTGGCAGAGTTGCTGTGGGTTACGGCAAGGCCAAGGAAGTTCCTCCTGCAGTAGAAAAAGCAACTAAAGATGCTCAAGGAGCAATCAAAAGATCACGGAGAGTATCGCTTCGTGGTGATACTATTCCTCACCGTGTGATTGGCCGTTTCGGTGCCAGTCGCGTTATTATGGTTCCGGCGGGTCCTGGTACCGGTGTTAAAGCTGGTGCTGGTGTTCGCGATGTTCTTGAAGTTTGTGGTGTAAAAAACATCCTTACAAAAGTGCATGGCAGTACGAACCCAATAAATCTTGTAAAAGCAACAATTGAAGGCTTGCAACAACTTCGATCCCGTTCTGAAGTTGCAATGCTTCGTGGAGTTACACTCTAATGGATTTGACACAAGTACACAAAGGCGTGAGTAAGCTAAAAACCAAAAAGCGCGTAGGTCGTGGTGTTGGTAGCGGTCATGGAAAAACTGCATCCCGTGGTCATAAAGGCCAGTGGGCAAGTGCAGGTTCTGACAAGCCAATTGCGGTGTTCGAAGGCGGACAGATGCAATTATTCCGCAGAATACCAAAGCGCGGTTTCAGTCACGGAATGTGGGACAAAAAGTTTCATGTTGTTAATTTAGGTGCAATTGATGCCCACTTTAACGATGGTGATACTGTTGATCCTGAAACAGTAAAGAAAAAAGGTTTGGCAAATGGTCCTTCCGATGGTATTCGAATTCTTGCTAAAGGTGAGTTTTCGAAGAAGTTAACCGTTCGTGCGCACCATGTTTCCAAATCTGCAATTGAAAAAATCATTGCTAAAGGTGGGGTTGTTGAAATTATTCCGCCACCAGCGAAGCCTGTAAGAAACAAAATGGGAACCAAGTCTTAATTAAGATATTGGTTTCCTTTGTTTTTTGTTTCTTTCATTCGGTTTAAGATTACCATTCTGGGATAAGATATCGGGTAATCCGGATTGTTCTCAATTGGCAATCTGCGGTAAACCCAACTGCAGGAGCCAAGGTATGGGTAAGTTTAGTGCAATTTTAGCTATTCCGGAACTTCGGAATAAAATTCTTATAACACTTCTATTCCTCGCTGTTTACAGGGTTGGTTATTCCATCCCTCTACCTTTTGTTGACCAAAGCTTGATGAATCGCAATGTAGGACAAGGCGGCCCCTTGGGTGATATCTTGGGTTATGTCTCGTTGTTTAGCGGTGGCGATTTAAGTAACGCAACTCTTTTTGGCTTGGGCATTATGCCCTACATTTCCGCATCCATTATTTTCCAATTGCTTGGTGCGGTTTATCCTCCCCTGGAGAAACTCCAAAAAGAGGGGGAATCCGGACGCAAGAAAATTAACAATTACACCCGTTGGGCAACCGTTGTTATCTGCTTCTTCCAAGCTTTTATGTATGTTCAATTTATCATGCAACCCTCATCTAGGGGTGGCCAAGGTTTTGCTTTGACACAACCCATTGATTACAATGTAGGTTACTATTGGATTACCATGGTCCTTATGATGACCACAGGAACCATGTTTCTTATGTGGATGGGTGAACAGATTGATGAATATGGAATTGGTAACGGTATAAGTTTAATTATCATGGCTGGTATTGTTGCAAGAATTCCTGCAGCAACTGCTTCGTTGCTTTTCGAAAATGGGAAGTTTAAAGAATCTATATTCACACTTGGTGGTGGTTCCAGCCAAGACATCAGTTTCGAGAAACTAGTTGTATTGATGCTACTTTTTGTTGTCGTAGTAGTTGCAGTTATTGCTATCACTAAAGCTCAAAGAAGGATTCCAACGCAATCAGCGAAACATGTACGTGGCCGAAAAGTGTTTGGCGGTACAAGGCAGTTTTTACCATTGAAGGTTAATCAAGCGGGCGTTATGCCTGTTATTTTTGCTAGCAGCTTACTTATCCTACCCTACTTTATTTTCAACTTTATTTCGAGTGCAACGGAATGGAGCTGGGCTCTTGCATTAAAAGATGTATTTGAAAGGCAAGGATGGGCTTATACTGTACTTTTTGTTGTAATGATTTATATATTCTGCTATTTTTGGACCGCGATTATCTTTAACCCAAAAGATGTTGCGAATAATTTGAAAGACTTTGGTAGTTTTATCCCTGGTTACAGGCCAGGCAAAAGAACTTCAGAATATCTCGAAAAGGTGATGATGCGAATCACCTATGTTGGTGCTGCTTTCCTTGCTATTATTGCTGTTATTCCTACTTTGATCACAAGCACAATGGATGTAAGGCAAGAAGTCGCGAGTTTCTATGGTGGTACAGGACTTCTAATTGTAGTTAGTGTTGCATTAGATTTGGTCCAAAAAATTAACAGCCATCTCGTAATGCGAAATTATCCTGGTTTAACAGAAGATTAATGTCTTCTTTGAAAAGTAAATTCCTGCCTTTTATTGTATTTATCTTTGCTGATTTATTTTGTTTATGAAAACATGATTTAGGTACTTGTTTTTTTATAAAACCCTGCATTAGAACGGTTGTTCCATGCGAATAATTTTAGTTGGTCCTCCAGGATGCGGCAAAGGCACCCAAGCCAAAATTCTCTCGAAAAGAATGAATTTGGAGCATATTGGTACAGGCGACCTTCTCAGGGAAGCCATTCGAAACGAAACCTCAGTTGGGCTTCGAGCCAAACCTTTTGTTGAGGTTGGCAACTTAGTTCCGGATGAGCTTGTCAATGATCTAGTTAGTGAACGCTTTCAAAGGGATGACCGGCCTAGAACCTTTATTCTTGACGGCTATCCAAGAACCCTGATGCAAGCAAAATCTTTAGATAGCGTATTAGCGTTACATGGTTTGCCTTTGACTGCAGTTGTGTTGCTTGATGTGTGTGATGCAGAAATTGTGAAACGAGTAACTGGCAGGTGGAGTTGCCCCAAGTTAGGGTGCAAAGCAACATTTCATACACTTAGCAATCCTAGTAAAATTGCAGGAATTTGTGATGATTGCCATACGGTTCTAGTTCAACGCGAAGATGACAATGTAGAAACAGTAAAATCAAGGCTTACGGTTTACCATAAAGACACAGTTCCATTATTGCCTTACTACGAGCAGAACGGACTGCTTAAAAGAATTCATGGAACTGGGGATATCGAACAAATTTATCAATCCATGGTACATGCATTAAGCATTTGAGGACAAATGTTGCGAAACCTTTTTGCAAACAGGCCTGAATTAAAATCCCCTCGCGAAATCGGGTTGATGCGCGAAGCGGGCAAATTGGTCGCTGGTGCCCTTAAAATGTGTAAAGCCATGGCAAAACCTGGTGTTATCACTGGAGATATCGATAGGGCAGTAGAAGAGTTTTATAAGCAAAATAACGCCCTCTCACTTTTTAAAGGTTATCCTGGGAAAGTACCATTTCCCGCAGTCACATGTATTTCTGTCAATGAACAAGTGGTACACGGAATTCCAGGTGGAAAAGTTGTCCGTGATGGAGATATTCTTAAAATCGATACAGCGTGCAAATTAAATGGCTGGTGTGCAGATGCTGCCATTTCGATTCCTATAGGTACGGTCAGTGACGAAAAAAGAAGACTGATCGAAGTAGGCGAACAAGTTCTTAATATTGCCATCAAAGAGCTATCTCGATGCAAATGGTGGACTGAAGTAGCCACTAAAATGCAAAAAGCTGCAGAAGACGCAGGATTTAGTGTTGTAACCCAATATGTGGGGCATGGGATCGGAAAATTAATGCATGAACACCCCCAAGTACCAAACTATGTTAACCGAGAAGTTAAAAAACAAGATTTCAAACTCGAAGAAGGTTTAGTACTTGCGGTAGAGCCCATGATAAACATGGGGAAGGCAGAAACTGAGGTCCTAAGGGACCATTGGACAGTTGTTACCCGGGATGGCCTACCAAGTGTTCATGTGGAACATACATTAGCAATAACGAAGGATGGGGTTTTTGTATTAACTTCGGATGACGACTTGATAATAAAAATATAATAAACAAATCCTTCATTTTGTTGAAGAAAATGAAGAAAAACGATGATTTGGACTTGTTTTTTCTATCAACTACTTGCCGAAGACCCTTAACCATGGTAAAAAAATAGTTTACCTTAATCCGTCAGAAGGACGGGAGTGAAATATGAAAGTCAGAACTAGTGTAAAACGAATTTGCGAAAAATGCAAATTAGTGCGTCGTCAAGGTAAAGTTTATGTAATTTGCAGCGATCCTCGCCATAAACAAAGGCAGGGTTGATCAAGGGAGCTAGAGCATGCCGCGTATTCTAGGTGTAGATATTCCGAATGAAAAGCCAACCCATATAGCGTTACGCTACATTTATGGGATTGGACCCGCTCTTGCATTGCGCCTGTGTGAAGAAGCCCGGGTTGACCCGCTTCGCCGTGCAAAAGATCTTAACGAAGACGATGTAAGCCGATTGGCAAACATACTTGACCGAGAATATGTAGTGGAAGGGCCTCTCCGCAGGCAAATCCAACAAAATATTGCTCGATTACGAGACATCGGCTCCTACAGAGGCTCGCGCCATCGTCGCAGCTTACCTGTAAGGGGTCAGCGTACTAAAACAAATGCCCGTACCAGAAAAGGTCCAAGAAAGACCGTTGCTGGTAAGAAGGGTGTTAAAGAGCTTAGAGGTTAATTTTGTAATTTAATTTTCACGGAGATATTCTTTCGTGTCCAAGAAGAAAAAACAGCGTCGTAATGTCAGTCGGGGAGTAGCTCATATTCTTGCTACTTTCAATAACACTATTGTGACGATCACTGATACTAATGGTGATACCCTATGTTGTGCATCAGCAGGAACCTGCGCATTCAAGGGTAGCCGAAAAAGCACACCTTTTGCAGCCCAAAGGGCCGCAGAAGAAGCAGCATCCCGAGCCTTGAAGTTTGGACTTAAAGAAATTGAAGTTCGAGTCAAGGGTCCTGGTTCAGGTCGCGAATCAGCAATTACTGCACTCCAAGCCTCCGGCTTGAATGTAAAGGCAATTGAAGATGTAACGCCACTTCCTCACAATGGTTGTAGGCCGCCCAAGCGTCGTCGAGTATAATAGGAAAACTGTATCCATCAGGAAGATTTACAACTTTTAACCGCTAGAGATAGTAATAACATCCATGGCAAGAATTACCGACCCAGTATGTAGAATTTGTCGAAGAGAAGGCGTAAAGCTTTATCTTAAAGGCCTTCGTTGTGAGTCGCCTAAGTGCGCAATTGAAAGACGCAATCAGCCGCCCGGCATGCATCTTCGTCGCAACAAGCCAAGCGAATACGGTATCCGTCTTCGTGAAAAGCAAAAACTAAAAAGGTTTTATGGTTTGCTCGAAAGGCAATTCAGAAGATACTTTGAGATTGCAAGCCGTTCTAAGCAAAACACAGGTGAAGTTTTAATCACTTTGTTGGAACGCAGGCTTGATAATGTAGTATTCCGGTTGGGCTTTGCACCAAATCGTGCAGCAGCGAGGCAACTCGTAGCTCATGGCCATGTAACTGTTAACAGCGTACCAACCGATATCCCAAGCTTGATCATGAAGCCTAATGATGTTGTTTCAGTCAAAAATCGTAAGCGATCTATTGACTTGGTAAGGCTGCAAGTGCAACAGACTTCTCCTAATATCCCAGATTTCTTGACCATTACAAATCAAGAACCTCCTGAAGGTAAAATGACGCGCATGCCGACTCGTGGTGACATGGATCCGCATATTGAAGAAATTCGTGAACAGTTAATCATTGAATTCTGCTCCCGTTAAAAACTGGTATACTTTTTATTTGATAATAATAGGCTTGAAGAATCAGCCTTAAAATAGTTTAGGAGTGATTTAATTATGCGTATTCGATGGCGCGGTTTGGAATTACCGAGTAGGGTTAATGGCGATCGATCAACTCTTTCGGACACCTACGGCAAGTTTTACGCAGAACCCTTTGAAAGGGGTTTTGGTGTTTCGATTGGTAATAGCATTCGTAGGATTCTTCTTTCAAGCCTTGAAGGAAGTGCTATAACCCAAGTTAAAATCGAAGGCGTTCAGCACGAAATCACCACCATACCCGGTGTAGTTGAAGATGTTATCGATATTATTCTAAATATTAAAAGCCTTGTTGTAAAAAACATTAGTGATTTGCCACAAGTAATTCGTATTGAAAAGCACGAAAAAGGCGTGGTTACTGCAGCTAATATTATTACGACTGAAGCAGTTCAGATTATTAATCCTGAACATGTAATCGCTACATTAACCGATGATGTTCCTTTTAAAGTTGAAATGACGGTTGAAAACGGTCGTGGTTATCGAATGGCAGAAGAAAATGTACCAGGCGATCGTGAAATCGGTGTGATCCCTATCGATTCAAGTTTTACACCCGTTGTTCGTGTAAAATATGAAATTGAAGATACTCGAGTTGGTCAGAAAACCAACTATGATAAATTGATTATGGAAATCTGGACCAATGGTACAGTAACCCCCCAAATGGCACTTGTTGAAGGCGCAAAGATTCTTCGAAAGCACCTCAATCCCTTTATTCAATATGCAGAACCCGGCCCAGAAGTTGGCTTGGAACACATTCAAGAACCTGTTGCATCTTCAACAGTAGATGTTGAACTTGAACGCAAGCTTAATATGAGCCTTGCTGAGTTGGAATTGTCTGTAAGGGCAACCAATTGTTTGGAATCTGAAGGTATCTCCACGGTACGTGATCTTGTAATGCGTTCTGAAGAAGAATTGCTTGAAGTTCGCAACTTTGGTGAAACTACGCTGAAAGAAGTTAAGATTAAACTTGATGAGCGAAATCTTAAACTTGGTTTAAGATCATCTGCTCTTCGTAAGTAAACTGTATTTTTTCCAACTAAAAATCGAGATTGAGCCATGCGTCATTTAAGAAGAGGTAGACAACTAGGCCGAAATCAGGACCATCGAATAGCGTTGTTCCGAAATCTTACCCGGGCCTTGTTCACTCACCGTCGTATTATAACAGGTCTTGAAAAAGCTAAGGAAGTTCGGATATTTGCTGAAAAGCTTATTACCTTGGCTAAAAAAGACACTTTAGCTGCCCGAAGGCTTGCTCTTGCTAGGCTTCGTGACAAAGAAGCTGTAGAGCTTCTTTTCAAAGAAATCGCACCCCTTTTCGCTAATCGAGAAGGTGGCTACACCCGAGTTTTAAAGCGTCAGGAAAGGCGCCTTGGTGACGGTGGTCAAACTGCTTTTCTTGAGTTGGTATTGGAGTCCCGATCCAAAGAAGTAAGCACAACCGCACCTGTGATCGAAGCTGAAGTTAAAAGCTAAGCCTAAGATACTGTAAACAAAAGAAAGCCAAGGTATAAACTACCTTGGCTTTCTTTGTTTAACCACTTTAACAAACAGCCAACCTCGGGTTGACTGCTTTTTCACGTAACGGTATTACCCTTTAAATCTGTAAATTTTTATGGTTGGAGAATGCAATGTTTACCCTTCAGTTTGTTACCGCGGTGTGTTTATTTATTTCAAACCAGAATGCTGTTTCCTTTAAGGAACAACCGCAAGCAGATGATTGCTTAAAAATAGAGTTATCGCTAAGTTTAAAAGGCGAGATGAAGGTGCAACGCGATGGAAAAATGGTAGCTATCCCCATGATAGCCACTGCAAATCACCATTTTGAAGAACGGGTAATTCATTTATCTACTTCGGGAATTCCAGACAAAGTTGCAAGGAATTATTCAAAGGCTGAAGCTTTATTTAATATCGAAGGTAACAAATCTGAAAGAACCCTGCGCAAGCAAAGAAGCCTAATTGTTGCTCAAAAACCAGAAAACTCGATTTTTGTTTACAGCCCAAAAGGCCCTCTAACGAGGGAAGAATTAGAACTAACTGGCGAACATTTTGACACTTTATCCATTGCGAATTTAATACCAGATAGAGGTCCTGTTCCTAAAGAAGCTTGGAAATTAAAGGATGCTACAGTACAAGCTATTTGTAATTTTGAAGGCCTTTCCGAGCACACGATTACAGGAAAAGTAATTTCTAATGAAAATGGACTTGTGACTTTTAAAATTGAGGGAACAGCAACCGGAGTTGAATCTGGTGCAAGTGTTTCTTCCACTGTTGATGCAACGGGAATTTGGAACGAAAAAACATCAAGGATTACAAACCTTAGCTGGAAGCAAAGTGACAATCGAGAAGCTGGCCCTGTCAACCCTGCATCAAAAACGGAAATGGAAATTACCATTAAACGAGAGGTTCTTGAAACCCCGCAAACACTAAATGATGCAGCATTGGTTTCAATTCCCCAAGATTTTGATGTTCCAAATTTAATGACTTATGTTGAATTCAAAGACCAGCAAGGGCGATTTGATTTATCGATGAGCAGAGATTGGCAATTAGTTGCAAAAACTGAAAACCATCTGGTTTTAAGATTAGTTGAAAAGGGCGATTTTATTGCACAGGCCACCGTTTCAGTATGGAGCAAGGCAGAGCCAGGTAAACATCTTTCCGTTGCAGAATTCAAAAATGTCACAGAAAGAACGCCAGGTTGGGTGGTCGAAAAAGACTTACAAGAAGGCGAAGTTCCATCAGGTGATAAAGGCCGATGGGTTTATAGAATATCTGCATTAGGCCAACTTGATAACGTTCCGACTATGCAAAACTATTATGTGGTAGCTAGCCCGGGAGGTGAGCAAGTAGTTGTAACATTCAGCTTATCCCCAAAACAGGCAGAGAAGTTGGGTACTAAAGATTTATCATTAATTGGAAGCTTAGAATTGCCAGGCACTTCCGGGAAGTAGCTTTTAGATGCCCAGTGATAAGCATAAATCTCATTAAAATGGTTCTATTGATGAGAACCGTCATTCTTATCGATCTCGGAGTTGACAAGTAATTTTAAGGATTTAAATCAGGATCAGATTTTAGCATAACCCAGCTTGTTGGTAGAAGAATAAGCAAAATGCCTATTAATTCAGTAATTCCTAACGCTTTATGCCAGAACAACATATCGCCGATAACTGCAAAAACAACTTGACTAAGGCCAACAACAGAAATTTTAGTTGGCGCCCCGCTTGAAAAGGCCAGAGTTAAAAAGTTCTGTCCGATGGTCGCAGAAATGCCCACACCCAATAAAAGCAGCAAGATTTTAAAATCCATATCAGCAATTGTAGTGCCCACATTTGGAGCAAAAGGCAAAACCAAAAAGCATAGTGCCGTTGCTACGCCAGAAAAGTGAACCACAATAGCCTGAGTCGGAATGCCTTTGATTTTATGGAGCCCAATCATTGCGAGTGCGGTAAAAAAAGAAGCACTAACGGCAGAAGCAATGGCTAGATAATTATCACTAAGATGAGGTTTTTGAATCAACCCTACTCCAATAATACCCATGCAAACAGCGGCCCAATCCGAAATGGACGGTATCTTTTTCAACATGGGCCACGATAATAATGCAACCCATAGCGGAAACATATTGGTAACGGTAAGAACCAAGGAAAGTTGCAATTTTGTTAAAGCGTAGAAGGAAAAGACAAGGCTTAAACTGCCCGCTATACTTCTAAGCCAAAGGCTTCGAGACCCCATAACAACAGGGTTGATTCGAAAGGCCATAGCCAGCGCAAACGAAAAAAGAAAAACTAATAAAGCCCTGAAAAACGCAATGATTTGCCAATCAAGACTAAGCCCAATAGCTGAGATATGCCCTAGCGCAAAAGTAAAATTGCCCATAAATGTAAAAGCAATACATCCACTCACCATCCACAAATATGGCATAAAAGCCGATCGATTCATTCGCTACCGCCACTTTGTGATATTAAAATTAATGAGATAAATGACTACTCAGATGCTGGGGAAGGATGCGCTACTTTAGGCCATTTTCGTTCAAAACCTTTGTTCGTCCAAGTGACATCATTATCGATATCATGGCATTTCTGGCAAAATTGATCCGTTTTT
Source organism: Gemmataceae bacterium (assembly GCA_044337875.1). Classification (GTDB taxonomy): domain Bacteria; phylum Planctomycetota; class Planctomycetia; order Gemmatales; family Gemmataceae; genus UBA969. The sequence goes on along the minus strand of JBIIMS010000001.1, from coordinate 487,104 downwards.
CCCAACCGAGATTCTTTATCTGCGGGTGTTTCTCCACTCACGGCTTTCCAAGGATTAATAAGTTTGTGCCAGCTTTCATCATTAGGTTTTTTAACATGTTCGCTAGAGGGGCCATGACAACTTTCGCACCCAACATTGGTAAGGTTGGGCGTTTTTTCAAAGGTACTAAAACCTGATTGGTACCCAAATCCAACGGTATGACAAACAATGCATTCAGGATCATAGTGCCGTAAAGAAGGTTCCTTGGCATCAACAAGGGTTTGATAGGCATGACTATGGGTTGATTTTTTCCAGACCTCATAAGCGGATTCATGGCATTTTTTACATTTTTCGGAACCTACATAAACAGGATTTGAACCAGGTGCAGAAACCTGGACTGGGTGTCTGGCTTGGCCAAACCTTGATAAGTAATTTTCGTTTTTAAGTTCTTTAGCGTAAGATTCCATGAGTTCCATGACAGGGTGATTCTTTTTTGCGGATTCTGTCGTCATGTAATCTTCAGACATTTGTTCGATGGTGTAACGAAACTTAAAAGGCTGAGAAGGGTCGCCTGTTTTATAAACTCCCAAAACCCCGACATACTTACCCTTGGTTCCCATCCTGATGATTAGCGACTGTTTTTTATTTTCGTGGCTGATAGTGATAGGATTGGAAGAAGGCTCATCTTCTTCACTAAGGCACATAAGAATTTGAAATTCGGGATAGGATTGTGCCGCTTTCAATGCTTCAGTTGCGGGTTCGCCCTTGGGACTGCGATTGAGAACTCCCTGATAAAGTAAGACTTTAAGTTGAATATTATCTTGGTTCATTTCTTTCACCACGGAATCCAAAGCTACTTTGGAAGGGCCAAACTTAACTCGAGGGTCCTTGATTTTCTCTGCAATATTTGGGCTAACAACTCCGGTTACACCTAACTTTATATCCGATCCCTTGATCTCAACTTTCTGCCAAGCAGAAACTTGATCGGGGAATTCTTTTTCACGCTCTAGAAGATTCGCAGAAACAACTCTTGGGCTAGGTTCGTTGAGTGCGTATTCAGCTAAAGCGTTAAACAAAGGCAATGCTGTTTCATACTCACCAAAGCCGACAACAGAATAACCGATCTTTTTCTGGGCATTCATAGCGTAGCGATATTTAATCAACCCTTGCTCATTGGGAAGAGAAACCGGCCCTTGTTTTTGAGAAAGATCCCCTAGATCTAAAGCAGTAAGGTTCCAGCCATTGGTTTTAAGAGCTTGAATAAAATTATAACGCCTTTCCAACCCCCCAACTTGGGGCCGAGAACAACCGCATGGCAATAAATACCCATGCTGCTGAGCGGTAAGAATTAAAGTAAGGTCTGGTTTTTCCCATTTTAATAATGACTTGGGGATGGGAGTAGTTGAAGCAATTGCAACCAGTTCCTTCTCTTTAGTTTCTTGAGCAAGAGCATTAGTAAAGAGGCCTAAATGGTAAGCAGCTAAAAATGATGTGACTAATAAAGCCGAAAAAACGCTGGCTTTGTTAGAAATCAAACGATTTTTTAATGATAGAACAAAATTATTTTTCATGACCAACCACCTTCCATGGTGTAAGTATTTAAGCAAACATTTAATTATCGGCACGGCCTTCAACAGGAATACGAATAGACCTCGATGAATTCCCTTGGGATTTAAGATAAAAGGAACTATCTCGAAAAAACTCATCATCCCGAGGAAAAGGACCACTAACGGTATTCGGTGCAATTTCAACGGAATACTTCCAAGTCCTACGACCGGAAAGATCCTGAGGCCAGCCGGATACAAGCTTCACCTTAAGGTATGGCGTTGTTTTAGCAATATCTAGCTCAAGATCTATTCCCTGCAAATCAGTCTCGATTTTCAGCTCTTTTTTAGAACCTAGGCCCCTTTGAAAAACCCCCATCGAAAGCCTACCCCGCTGCTCTGCATCAAGGATTCGGAATTCTCCCTCAACCTTCCCGGTAATCTTTACCTCAACACGTGTGTCAGATTCCAAATCTTTTTGATTATTTTTGGTGATGATGAATTCCATTTGTCTGGTAAATGGGCCAAGTTCCATCAAATCTTTACCACCAGGAACACTATAAGATGCCGTTATTGGTACCAGATAACCGGACAACAAAGGGGCACCGGCGAACTGTTTTTCATCATTTTTTAGTTCTTCAATAGTCAAGGGAACAGGTTTGCCAATAATGATGGTTTCATCAGGCCTTGGCCTAGTCATTTTGACAATTAAATCGAAGGATTTTCGGGTGGAAGAATAACATTTAAAAGCAACTTTTTTTTCTGAAACTAAAGGCGACAAAACATCAATTGCTAATTCTACAGGATTAACAAAGAGAGCAGCTTGAACATTAACCAAAGCTTCAAGCCTCGTTTCGTTCCCGCCACCTTTTTTACCCATCCAAATATTTGCAGTAAGACGATTAGGGCCCATTTTTTCAGTTTTCCACTGCAGCCTGATCCAGCCCACCGACCCAGCTTTCAAAATAGGCTGTTCGTTTTTTTCCAAAGGTATGGGGGTAATTTGTTTTTCAAGATTAGCTTTAACATCGACTTTAGACAGTTCCTCTTCAATTTTCATCAAATTGATTTTGCCCATGGTGTCTTTGCTGCTATTAGTTTTAAGCCATTCTGTGGGAAGTTCAAACACAAGAACACTTGTGCATGTGCAATTTTTACTATCTAGGCCAATTTTCAAAGGCAACAAACCTTCATGAGCAAAAAGGTAGTCCTGCAATCCACCCAATTTGTATTCATTTTCAATTGCGCTAATACCATCAGAGGGGTAGGTTTTCTGCAAAAAAGTAAGTTCTTGATTAGAGCCATCATCCGCATTTTCGGAGGATTTTGCAGAGTCATTATCTTTATTTTGAACTGGATTTTTTACTTCGTTGAGACCGCCAAGGTAATTCATTGCAAAAGTCAACCCAAACACCATAACCACAAAAAGCAGAACAGCAATAATTCCCTGGGAAGACTTCATGGCCAAACACCTCAGCATTAAAACATACAAGAAATTATGATAACATAAGGAACATAACTATTGCAAATATGTGCATAAGATTCCGTTAAAAAAACGATTTGAAAGAGGTAAAAGTAAAACCTTCTTCATTTCCCCTTGGGCATTTCAAGTAATTGATCCAAGGCTTTTGAAAAACCATCTGCGTTAGAATTTGTAGCGTCTAAATTCAGCATCTTTACAACTTTTAAGTTTTCGCAACGAAGCATCAATACTGTGGTGGTTTGCCCGATTTTATAGTTTTTTAAATCTTCAAGATCATCAACCCCGACCTCAATAAAATCGGATTTATCTTCAGCAATTGCGGATCTAATTGCTTTTACAAATTCATTTCTTTTTTCATCATCCTTAACAACATTTTTAATTTCAGGATTTACAAAAATGGCCATTGCTGAAGTCGGAAAGGCTTTACTTTTACTTCCTTTAATATTTGCGTTGAGATCTTCAAGGGATTTGCCTAGATAATCAGGAACATTTGAACCTTGAAAAAACATAAGAATAAAAGTTTTGTCAGGTTTCTCGTTGATCAGTGCGCGTAAACGGTCTTTTCGAGGCCCATTAACAACAAAAGGATAGAACGGACCAGGTAAAATTTCCCCCTCTTTAAATACAACCTCTGTTGGAGGAACAACTTTTTCTTGGGCGGCATTAAGTAATTGATAAAAAAGAAGGATAACCAAAAAAGAAGAAAAAACTCTCATCGTAAAACGCCCCCGAAAAATGAACAAATTGTATTACTAAGGTTCTATCAAACTAGTATTTTAGAAATAACTTCACCATGAACATCCGTTAACCGCATATCTCTACCACCAAATCGGAATGTTAATTTTTTATGATCAATACCAAGTAAATGTAGCATAGTTGCATGAATATCGTGAATTTCAACTTTTCCATCAATAGCATGATAGCCAAAATCATCCGAAGCACCATAATTCGTGCCACCTTTAACGCCCCCCCCCGCCATCCAGCAAGTAAAACCAAAGGGATTGTGATCCCTGCCATCATTTCCCTGCGCAAATGGGGTCCGCCCAAACTCGCCAGACCATAATATTAGAGTGGAATCAAGCATACCCTTAGCTTTAAGATCTTGGATCAATCCAGCAATGGGTTGATCAACAGCAAGGGCATTTTTCTCATGGCCATCTTTCAAATTACTGTGTTGATCCCAACGATCGCTACCAACTGAAGGGCAAGTAAGTTCGATAAAGCGGGCCCCTCGTTCAAGTAAACGCCTTGCAACAAGGCATTGTGTGCCAAAAATTTTGGTTGGCGCATTTGGAGAACTTACACCATAAAGATCCTGGGTTGCCTTTGATTCGGTTTTAATATCCATCAAATCTGGAATAGAAGTTTGCATAAGAAAAGCGGTTTCTTGATTGGCGATGGCAGACTCAATCTGGTCATGCGTTCCGTTTTTTTCGATATTAAGCCTATCTAAACGATTAACAAGATCTAGTTTATCTTTTTGTATTTTTTCAGAAGGTTCTTTTCGGTTGATATTAGCAACAGGCGCAGGGCCATATTTAAAGACAGACCCTTGATAAGCAGCGGGTAAAAAACCACTATTAAAATTATCAAGCCCACCGGGCGGGATAAGCCCACCGTTTAGAACCAAAAATCCTGGAAGAGTTTTATTAAAGCTTCCAAGTCCATAACTAGTCCAAGCGCCCCAACTCGGTCTCCCTTGAAGCCCGCTCCCCGTATGTAGAAAATAATTTGCGCTTGTATGTTCGGGAAAATTCGAAACTGCAGATTTTATCACAGCAAGTTCATCTACATGTTTCGAAATATGGGGAAACAAATCACTAACCCATATACCACTTTGACCATACTGCTTGAATTTCCAGGGAGATTGCAAAATCTTACCAATGCTATTGAATTGAGTGGGCAATACTTTCAGAACCTTATCAGGCGTTTCCCCATGATATTTAGTCAACATGGGTTTGGGATCGAATGTATCCATCTGAGAAGGGGCACCATCCATATACAAAAAAATTATATTTTTCGCCTTCGCTTGATGGTGCAAACCACCCGAAGGATTGGGTTTATTTTTGTCATTTTCCCCTGCATGAAGCACGCCAAAAGCAAGAGCGCCAAACCCATTGGCACTACCAATCAGCATTTGTCTTCTAGATAGAGCCCGAGGTTGAAAATTCCCACAATGCATAATTTTAGTCCTAAAACGATGACCTAAGGGATCCACACAAATTCTTTAACATTCCATAGAGAATGTGCAATTGAAGCCCATTTTTCTGAGTCAGTAGCAGAAGATGCCGATAAATAGCCCATGCATTCTTCAAGTTCTAAAGTGGAGGGAGGGCGATTAAATGTCTGCCAAAACATGGCATCCAATCGCATGCTAGGTTCAGCATATTGCGCAATTATTTTCTTAGCCCATTTCTCTGCTTGTTGATGAACAAAAGGATCATTCATTAAAATTAAAGATTGGGACGGAACATTTGAAACACTTCGTTTACCAACGGTGGAAAACGGAATAGGCGAATCAAATGCAAGCATGAATGAAGAAAGGAAATTCCTTCGTGCCGAAAGATAAATACTCCTACGACCTGCACCATCAATAGGTCCACTCGCAGGCCTTCCCCTGCCCTCTTGAAAAGCAGACAAATTAATGTTGATCGGTGGGCCAAACATAGTCTCATCCAACTCGCCAGAGATTAAAAGCATTGAATCACGAATGGCTTCACCAGAAAGCCTTTTCATGTTGGCATGGCTTAAAAAAAGATTTTCAGGGTCAGATTTTTTCGCTAAATCGGAAGATGCAGAGGACGTTTGATACACAGATGAAAGCATAATTTTCTTAATGGTTTTTTTCACAGACCAACCATCATCAACGAATTGTAATGCAAGAAAATCCAGCAATTCAGGATGCGTTGGTTTTTCACCAAGCAACCCAAAATTATCGACGGAAGCAACAATACCTCTGCCTAAAAGATGGTGCCAGATTCGATTAACCATGACTCTGGGAAGAAAAGGATCAGCTTCAATATTGGTAATCCAGTCAGCAAGTTGCAGCCTGCCACTACCTAAGTTTTGTACGGGAAGCTTAGCACCACCAAGAGCTGTTAAAAAAGAACGAGGAGCAGTTTCACCGAGGTTTTTGTGACTACCGCGAACAAAAACTTTCTCATCGATGCCGCTACCTTCTTGCAAAGCCAACGCCAACTGGGAATCCCACTTCACTTCACCCTGAAGTATTTTTTGTTTTTCAAGCAGGGAGGCAACAGGTTGTTTTGCACTGGTATCAATTTTGATCAATCCAAAATTGATAACTGAATTTCCAATAGCCGCCAATGCGGAATTTTTTTGATTATCAACCACCTTTTCTTGTTTAAGGAGTGAAGAGAATTCAAAAAGCAGTTTCTGTATTTCTTGATAAAAAAGTTGGTCATCAAGAGGAGCTAAAGTTTTAGAAACAAACTCGCGCGCAGGAGTAGGCAATAAAGGTTTATCTTGCCCACCCTGCAAAACAAATCTGACAGCAAAGTTCAAATCATCAGAAGAAAACTCAAGATGTGCGGCTAGATTTTTATAACGGGTTAGATCAATACTGACCCACCCCCAGTCATTCATATCGATAGTGCGGACCAAATTCCCGTGCAAAGGCCCAGCAATCATAATGTGGGCCCCAACAGAAGAATAAACTTTAGCTTTACCCTTTGCGAGAAAATGAACCCACCCATCTTCAAGAATAAAAGAAGGCGTAGATAAAATTCTACCCGCTCGGTTAGCGCCAAGGGAACCAGGCTCTACTTCTGCACCTTTTGCGTACTTCAAATCTTGCCAAAAAGGGTCAATCATCGCTGCTGAATATTCAACGAATTGGAATTCCGGTTTGGGTTTAGTCGCTACGATTTTAAGTGTGCCTAACTTGGCAGGGCCACGACCATAGGTTACATCATCGGGCACCCAATCCGAAACCGAAGTATTCGAATAATCAATGATAAGCTTTTTATTTTTTAAGGACTCCCGAAATTCCGAGTCGCCAACGACAATCCCGGCATCTTTATTTTTAGACCGAACCATCTCAGGATGAAGGATCTTTTTGGCAAGAAAATGATCATGCTGCTTAGGGTCAGCATCAGCCTTTAACAAATAAGTCAAAAATCCTGAAAGCGTATTTAGGTCAACTTTCTCAGCGAGGGCAATCTTTTCCAACTCAGTTTTGTTGATTTTCCCAAGTGCGAGAACGGATGCATCATTTGGCATTACAGAATTGGTTTGCTTGATAGCATCAACAGCAATATGGCCCCATCCGACGGTTTCTTGATCAACAATTTGAATCGTGGCCATCTTACCTGCAAAGCGACGAACATCCATGAGAGCTAAAGCCATTGCGTTTAGATTTTTGCCGGTAATACTAATTTCGGTTTTACCATCAACCAACAAATTGACACAAGTTTTCCCAAGATGACTACCGCCACCAACAAGCAAAGAAATGTAATCCCTTTGGATTAAAAAAGGCGCAGAGGTAAGAGTGCCGGTAGGTTGGTCAGAACGAGAAACCTTTTGTCCCTTTTTGTGGATATAAGAATTGACGAGAAACTTGCCCTGAAACGATCCATCTTTTTGCTCAGGGGCGAGATCATTGGAAGAAACGGGGGCGGCACTAAAAGCATTACCCTCGACTTTCCAGCCTTTAAAGGTACCTGACTCAAAATCATCAATAAAAATATCTTGACTAACTGAACCAGGAACAGAGGGTGCCATTGCAAGCTTGTAACCAAGATTTGCAGCTCTTGCATAAGCGGGGAAATTAGCTGCAGCATTTTTAACAGCATCACTTAGTTCTGCCTTAATTAAAGGCTCTAAACTATCTCTTATTACAGCAAGTTTTTGATCGATCTTTTTATTTTTCTCCATGCTCTGGAAACGAGCCAATCGATAATGGCTGCTTGAAAGAAAACCAAACAAAGAGTAATAATCCTTGGTAGGAATGGGATCGAACTTATGATCATGGCAACGGGCGCAAGCAATGGTAAGGCCTAGAAAAGTTTTCCCAATTACATCAATTCGATTATCAAAGCGATCCGCTTGATCGAGCCTAATATCAACAGGCGAATGCACTTCTTCGCCTAGGTAAAGAAACCCGGTGCCTAGAATGGATTCGTTCCAACCTTCAACAGGATGTAATCTGGGATTAGAGATTAAATCACCTGCAAGGTGCTCTTTGACAAATTGGTTATAGGGGACATCAGAATTAAAGGCACGAATAACATAATCACGATACTGAAAAGCATTAGGAATCGAGGCATCGAATTCATGTCCGCGGGAATCTCCATATCGAACAAGATCAAGCCAATGCCTAGCCCATTTCTCACCAAAAGAAGAAGAGTCGAGCAATTTGTTAACAACTTTTTCGAATGCATTAGGAGAGTTATCTTGAAGAAAAGACTTGGTTTCCGCAGGCAGAGGTGGCAAACCAATAAGATCAAAATAAGCCCTTCTGATCAAAGCCTCTTTTGCTGCAGGGGTAGCAGGGACGAGACCTTTTTCAGTCATTTTATCAAGCACAAAGGCATCAATAGAAGATTTAACCCACGGATTTGAACTCAATGATTTAGGGTTGGATTTACTTAATGGCTGCCAAGCCCATTGCTTTTTTCTTTCTTCGATATTGAAGGTGTTGGCTTTTACAGCAACGTTTTTTTCGGTAGGCCAGTAAGCGCCATCCTTAATCCATTTACGGAGATCTGCGATTTGGGAAGCAGAAAGTTTGCTTTTAGGAGGCATCTTGATTTCATCATCATAGCCCACAACCTTCATCAACAAACTTTCGTCTGGTTTGCCTGCAACAAACAAATGCCCGGATTCGCCACCCTTCAAAACAGAAGGCTTTGAATCTAACAAAAGCCCCCCCCGCTGCTTCTTTGCTGTGCTATGGCAATCATGACAATAGCTAACAAAAAGCGGACGGATTTTGTTTTCAAAAAAGTCGTGTTCGCTTTGATCAGCCCCCAAAACAGGGCTAACCGAGGTAATTAAAAATAAAGGAGCTATTAAAGCAAAAACTTTCCAACTCATGACCACCCCATGGTTAACAGGTGGGAAAAGAACCAATTAGTATTATAACCGTACATGTGGTGAAAATCCAACCGCAAATAGGCTGAATCATTGCTGCATCAGGTCAATGCAAATCAGGGTATTTCTACCACGAACATACAAAAGTCCATGCGCCAAAACAGGAGCACTCCAACATGGTTCCTGAAGCAAGGAAACCCCATTGGAGGAGAGCGAAGCGACAGACACTTTCTCAAACTTTTCAGGGTTGATTTTAATTAAATACAGCATGCCATCCTCTGCCTGACAAATAAAATGACCATCAACATGCAACAAAGAACATCGAGTAAGTTCTGGTACCGACCATTTAACTTTCCCTGTGTTTAATTCGATGCAACGAAGTTCAGCATTTGATTTATGCCTACCACTCGAACCATAAATAAAACCATCAACATGAATCGGCGTATTCCAATGCGCCAACATGGCTTTATCGCGCCCCCGGGTTTCATCATCCCAAAGAACCTTAACTGCCCCCTTGTTAACTTCCAACAATGCTGAACCAGGGCCATAAGTTTCGGAAATAAAAATCTTATTCCCAACAACGACAGGAGTTGCAGCATTGACACTCTCAAGAGTTCTTGAACGCCAAGGGAAAAAGAAATCCTGCTTTCCAGTTGCAGGCTCAAAGCCAATCAAACCGCCCCTGGCAAAATGCAATCCATATTTCCTATTATCAATTGTCGCAATCAGGGGGCTTGAATAACTGGCAAGCTCATTTGAAAACTGATAAACAATCTTGCCTGTGTATTTATTAAAAGCAACCATCCCACTACCATTGCCCTTGAGTTGGGCAAAATCATTTTTATCACTGCCCTTGGGGCTGCCACCAACAGGAACCAGAAGAAGTTCCCCATCGATAGTCGGGGTACTACCAACGCCAAAGAAATTTTGAACCACGCTAAAATCAACAACCGTATTGATTTTCCATAGCACTTTGCCATTGGCAATATTAATGCAATGAAGCAGGCCTTCAGGGCCAAGGATATAAACGCGCGAGCCATCAACCACAGGATAGCAGCGCGGGCCATTGCTATAACCATACAAATCTTGGTAGTCAGAATCGTAAGTAAACGACCATAATTCTTTGCCGTTTTCACTATTACAGCAACGCAACCTAGCGGTACCTTTAGCTTGATCAAAAAGGAAGGCCCTGCCCCTACTGATGGCGGGCATGGAATAGCCCTCTGCCATTCTAGCGCCCCAAAGGATTTTAGGACCTGAGGCAGGCCATGGAGCAATCCCCTTTTCAGGTGAGGAACTATTAGAATTTTTCCCCAGAAACGATTCCCAATCGGTTCCGAATTTTCTGGTTCCTAAATCTTCTAGCAAGGCTTCGTTTTGTGGGTCAGCGCTAAAACTATCACGAGGGTTTATCATTAAAAAAACAAGAGATAAAACCGCAACAAAAGCCAACTGTGTGCATCGGAACATGCGTGGTCTCCTTACCTGCTTTATATTACTTGCTAACTATTTCGATTCTAGATCTTCTACGCCATTAAAAGATAGAAGCGGTGGCTTACGAAGGTACTCGATTGATTTTGCCATAAGGCTTAAAGAGGCTGTGTCATAATTTTCGTTCTGATTAGCAATGAGCGGATATAAATCACGACAGGCGGAACCAAACTCTTTCGCTTCGTAATGTTTTAGGGCTGATTCATAAATATCAGCATCACTTCTCCATTCGATTGAAGAAACTTCAGCGTGAAGTTGGAAAATATCTACAGGTTCGTTAATCCCAACAACCCTAACTTTTCGTAATCTTCGGGTTGCAAAAGCTCCGCCCAGCAAATTTTTTGTGAACCCGCTGATTAAAATCGGGACCCCCATCACTTTAGTGGCACCCTCAATACGACTTGCAAGGTTAACAGCATGACCCAGCGCACCATACTGAAACTTCATCTTACTGCCGGTGTTTCCACACAATGCCATTCCGGTATTAATACCAATACCTACTTTAACTGGAAAAGATATTTTAGCCTTCCATCGCTCTTGCACAGCGGGCATCCGAGCAATCATTTCCAACGCTGCTTTGCAAGCCTTGATAGCATGATCAGACTGAGGAGCAGGGGCATTCCACATCGCCATAATCCCATCACCTGAATAACTAACCACGACCCCCTCAAAGGCCATAATGCAAGAGGTAAGCTCTTCCATAACATCAGCAACAAGATTACAAGTTTCTCTAGGATTAAGCGTTTCAGAAATTCGAGAAAACGCTCTGATATCTGTAAAAAGGACCGTGATTTCAGATTCATGCCCCTCGAGGAGCTTGGGGTTTTTCTGTAACTCCCGAGCGAGGTCTGCAGAAAAAAACTGTTCAAACTGAACCCGCAAGCGCCCAGCTTCAGCTTCCTGCTCTTGCCTGGCTAGTCCAGCGCCGACAGAACTTGCCAATAGTTGGACGATTTGCGCCTCAAGCGGATTCACACCAATATTCGCACCGGATCTTGCAGTTACTTTATTGCGCACGCCATAAATTGCACCGACCACATTTTCTGCTTTATCAAAAATGGGTGAGGCGATAACCGCTTCAATTCCCATTACACTTTCACTTTCATTTTGAAGGTTTGCGCCGCTTTGATAAAAAGTTTTTCTACCTTTAGCTATTTTACCTAGAACTGACATGCTAAATTCACGACCCTCAACATCTTCATCTGGAAAACGGGCCTGAACCATCCACCTTCCATTTTTAATCATCAAGACCAAGCCACGATCCAAACCGATCAAATCCACAACAGCTTGTGCAGTATCTTGAAAGAATTCTAAGGAGCCACTAGCAGATTTTTGAACCGCAATTAGAGTTTCAAACCAAACTGCAAGTTTTTCCGGGCTTGGGGACTGGCCTAAATCAAAAAGACTACCAGAAGACTGCCCCGCGCTAAGGGTTATCGCAGATTCCATGGACTCCAAAAGGGCTTCATCTTCGCCGCCAAATTCATCCTCATCTTCATCGGGAATAAAACTGATTTTGACACTGGTTTCACCAATAAATAAGGTTACAGGCAACAAAATTTGGATGGAGGCGCCAATGTTTACAGAATCACCATTATCAAGCCGGATAGAATTCCTTTGACTTAGATTTAAAATTCTCACTTTTGCGAGTTCTATCTGTTCAACTCGAACATGATTTCCGGAGACATAAGAATCCATCACGGTATGGCGCGCAATATTCTCTCTTTGCGGGCCCCGACCAATCTCAAATGGGCCACCTGAATGATCAACCTCAGCAACTTGCCCATTATATATAACCGTAAAATGAAGCATCAAAAGCTTTTCTCTTAATAATCCCACTTTCCACTACATAAAATCGCTAGTACAGACTAACAAACAAAAAAGCTGGCGGGAAGCTTTTTCCTACCAGCTTTTCGACTGTAATCGGCTTTGTTACATCTTTAAAAAGTCAAACCAAATTGAATGGATAACGCTTCAAGGCTCAAATCACTCATTCTCTTCGAAACTTTTCCAAAACTTAAGGATTGGAAATCTAAACTATCAACCATGTTGAAATAATTATAGAGTTCATATCCAACTTTAAAATGCATATGATCCTTGGTTAGAACTGCACCTACCCCGGTTTCCAACACAGGAACAACTTCGTGATACTTATTACTGATATTGTAAAAAGTGGTTGCTCCGTTCCCATTGGTTTCAGTCAAATTATTATTAAAAGTTCCACTAAGAAGTGCAACTTTCCCACGGGCATAAAGTCCAAAATGTTTATTCAAGGCATAAGTACCTTCACCGCCTGCAGTTAAACCAGCGCCAGTGAAATTAACAGGGCTACTCACAAAATTGTTAACTGCGCCAAGAGTTCCTCCGTTGTAAATTGCACTAAACTGCTGTTCAATCCAAGTAACCCGGCCACCACCTGTAAACCTAAAATTCAAGTTGTCCGCAGCCCTATAGGTACGGGCTAGATCAATATCAATCACATTCATATCGAGGTTTCCCAGAGCAGAAGCTGTGGAAACATCATCGAAAGTATTATTGGTGAGGGTGGCGTAGAGCGCCCCACCGTTAGGGGCAGCCAAAGAAGAGGACGCATTAGAATGCAGGTAAAAATAATTTACACTCGCATCCCAGCCATCAGCAAATTGGTACCCCAATCCAACACGAAAAGCGCTGCGGGTTTCCCAATCAAGCGAATTAAGATTGCCATTGATTACACCAAGCCTACCATCACTCGAAGTAATTGCAAAATCAAATGCATCACGCCTAGGTTTAACCAAAAGGTATTCACCAGTTATGTACAAACCTTCAAGCTTGTAGCTTTTGCCATTTCTTTCAGACTCTAAATATTCTGAAGTGGCCTCGTTTGTATCAATTGAGCCAGCAGTTACCCCGGTTTCAACTGTTTTAATTTCGGAGACTGGTTTAGCGATACTGTTTTTAAGAACATTATCTTTATCGCCTGGAATGATGGAGATAGGAGGCGCAATGGGTGGTGGGGCTAGATCATCCGCGGGGTTTGATTTATTTTTCAGCAAATCAGCAGGAATGGGCAGCACAAAAGGCTTCCCATCCGTGGTTTCTGAGTCTTTTAATTTAACCTGTTCCAAAGGGGATTTGGTCTGTTCCACAGGGGCAGGCATAATTAAGGGTTCAACTTCTGCAAAAACTGAAAATGTTGACCCCAAAAAAGCTGCTATCGCCAATCCCACCCGGAACTTTTCACCATGTAAATTAAACATACATCCCCCAAACGCATTGAAATTCAAAGCACTGTTACAATCTAAACTCATTCCCCAATGAATCTAAAAACAACGAATAGAACCGCCCAATAATGGTGGATTTACCCTGAAAACAAAAGCTGTCAAGATCATTTCAAATACCACAGTGTATTTATTTTTAAAATGATCTATAACTAGAAGTAACTTAAATTATAAAAACGACCTTTGTTAAAACTATGTCAATTTAATTAGGACCTTATTAGATGATTCCATTTAAAACAAAAATAGTAGCAACCTTGGGGCCCTCGAGTTCTAATGAACAAGTAATAAAAACTCTAATACTTGAGGGGGCACGAATCTTTCGCTTGAATTTCTCACACGGAAAGCAGGAAGACCATCTTGCCAACATTGAATTAATAAGGCGCATTTCTCAAACAATCGGAATTGAAACAACAATTATTGGGGATTTATGCGGGCCTAAAATCCGCGTAGGCTCTTTTGTTGATGGTAAAATCCAAATCAATAAAGGTGATACCGTCACCTTAGACACCAACCCTTGCATGGGCGCCAACAATCTTATTCACTCTCAATACGCACTTCTTGCACAAGAGGTTTCTTTTGGGACACGCATTTTACTCGATGATGGCTTATTGGAATTTAAAGTTCTCGAGAAAACCGAAACCCAAGTGATAGCAGAAGTGATTCGTGGCGGCATACTTAAGAATAACAAAGGGATGAATCTTCCGGGATTAGCTCTTTCAGTTCCCGCATTAACAGAAAAAGACAAAAAGGATGTTGATTTCATTGTAGGTCATCCCGTGGATTACATCGCCCTTTCTTTTGTTCGAAGCGCATCCGATGTAAAAACCCTGCAAGATTATATTCAATCTAAAGGTGCGAGCATTCCTGTAATAGCTAAAATCGAGAAGCCACAAGCTGTTGCTAACATTGACGAAATTTTATCACAAGCAGATGGAATCATGGTTGCTAGGGGGGATTTAGGTGTCGAAATGGATCCTGAAAAAGTCCCCATAATTCAAAAAGATTTAATAAGAAAAGCACGCGCTGTATTCAAGCCGGTAATTGTCGCAACCCAAATGCTTGAATCCATGACAACAAACCAAAGACCAACTAGGGCTGAAGTTTCCGATGTTTCCAATGCAGTATTCGAGGGAACAGATGCATTGATGCTTTCAGGCGAAACTGCTGCTGGCATGTACCCTGTTGAATCTGTTCAAATGATGCGAAAAGTTTCTAAAGAAGTCGAATCTTGGCAGCTCCAAAACTATCAGTCTGCAGCTAACGCATTTACTGCCAACTTCATTTCATCTGATCCACTCAGGCAATCTGTAGCAAAAGCAATTGCAAACATCACTCGAGACATAGATGTATGTGCGGTTGTAGTAAGAAGCCGTGGAGGCAAATCTGCCTCCGTAGTTTCATCAACCAGATTATCTTCCCCCATTTTGGCTTTATCTACCGAACCTGCCATAGTGCGCAAAATGAATCTTCTTTGGGGAGTGACACCTGTTTTGGTAAGCGCAGATGAATTCGAAGAACCAAAGATATACGCCCGAAAATTAGTTTCTAACATGGGACTTTCTAATCAAGGCAAATTTATTCTACTCCTCTCCGGTTTCGGAAAATCGGAACCCGCAATCACTGTTCTTCCTGCATAAAGAATTCGCCATGAACAACCTCATTCCACAACTTCCACACAGAGATGCAGAATCACACAAAGGCACCTTTGGAACAACTTTGATCATCGGCGGTTGCAAAGGAATGTCTGGCGCAATGGTGCTTTGCGGCACAGCAGCGTTAAAAAGTGGCGTTGGTTTGGTTCAAATTGGAACCCCGACTTCCATCAGATCGGAAATCGCAATTGGGAACCCATGCTACACCACCATTGGTCTTCCTGAAGATGATGAAGGGCGATTTAATCAACAGGCAATTAAACAAATCAGCCCAATTGTTGGTAGAGCAAGCGCAGTAGTTCTTGGGCCTGGAGCTGCGCCCACCAAAGCCTGCAAAGAAATGGCAGACTACCTTCTTAGCCTTGAAACACCTGTTTTATTAGATGCGGATGCACTTAACAGCTTAGCTTCCGATGGATTCCCCACTGCATTTAAAAACAAACACGTTGTAATCACCCCGCATCCAGGCGAGTTTTCAAGGCTAACTAGATTAACCGCCAAAGAAATCCAATCTGATCGCAAAACTCTCGCCATGAATTTTTCCCAGACACACGGAATTATTGTTGTTTTAAAAGGGCATGGCACCGTAGTTACTGATGGTAAAAGCGTTTATACTAATACCACTGGCAACCCCGGTATGGCAACCGGAGGTAGCGGCGATGTGCTTTCAGGAATTATCGGAGCACTGCTTGGACAGGGAATGCAAGCATATGAAGCTGCAAAACTTGGAGTTTATTTACACGGGTTAGCAGGAGACCACGCAAAAAAACAATTAGGCGAGCACAGTTTGACTGCGCTGGATATTCTTAATCATATACCGAGCGCATTTCTTTTTCACGAAAAGGCACGCTCATAAAAGTGTTTGCCTACAATCTCTTGAACAGCAATTAGCAAAGGGCGCACCAGCATAAGCTAGGAATCTGCAGACTTCTTAATCAAGCGTGCAAATTCATAAATCGATTCTTCCTGCATCTCTGTTTCAATTGAACCTGGGCGCAAGGTGCGAATCTTTGACATCGCCTCTTTAGGCGACATCCCCTTAGCTACATAATAAGAAGCTAGGGCCACTCCTGTTCTTCCCATTCCCGCTGCACAATGCACCGCGACTCCCATATTTGAAATATGCGCTTTTAATATCGATTTTATAATTCGATCTAATTGGGTTAAAGTGGGTGGTTCCATATCCACCACAGGCTCATGAATCATCATCAATCCTGCACCATCGATCCAATTGCGAGGCAACTTTTCTTCGGTGAGGGTTATGAGCAAATCGATTCCATTTTCTCTAAGCCATTCGATTTCTTCTTGGGAAACAGGCCGGGCCAAGCCCGCTAGTTTCTTCTCATCAACCCACGAAAATCCATATGGTTCGCTCATCTGCAATTCCTAATACATAAGGTGTTGGCCATACTTTTGCCTAATTTGGTTCAATGTCTCCCAAACCTTGTCATCCTGCTTCATGAATCCTACCACAGATGCGGTTGATGCACCCAGAGCCTTTGCAAGATCGCTAACCCGTGCCTGACAAAGTTCCAACATATCAAGCAGCGCACCTACAGCGGGTAGAAACGCAGGATTTTTCACCCCAACTGAAAGCTTGCCTTGTTTATCTAAGGCAGGCAATATTTCTTGATGACTAGCAAGCCATCCGTCCTCTGCCCCGACTTCCAAAGGTTCGCGCAACTTCAAATAAAAGGCTTTTCGTAATCGCCTCAATGCTTTTGCTTTATTCTCGTGCTGCGACCTACTTTCTTCCGCTATCACCAGCAACTGGCTGGCAAGATGCCTTATTCTTACTGCAGAACTCGTTTTATTGCGCTTCTGCCCGCCAGGCCCACTTGCACGGTATGTATCCACCTCGCATTGACGAAGCAACATATCATCAGAAAGATTTACCCATTCATAGCGCATGATAAAAAACAAGGGGCCCATGATTGTGGGACCCCTTGCCAATTGGAATAAAAATCCAAGCCTACACTTCCAGCTTCCAAGGCTTACGCATTGGATTGCTGAGCATTGCATTAGCCTCTGAATTATCAAAGGTATAAGCCTTAGGATCCCATTTCAGGCTCTTACCAGTCCTTAAGGCAATCGCACCAATTTGGCAAACAATCACAGAGCCACCACCAATGGATGCATTACAAATTGGCTTCTTACCATTTTTCCTGCATTCAAAGAAGTTACCCATATGATCATTAGAAACTTCAAGTCTGATAGCATCTGGCTTCAGTGGTTCTTCAAGCAACTTAGGATCACTTGCGGTAATCTTGCCACGATTTACAAAGATCCACTGATTGTTTTCACCTACAAACAAAATACCATTGCTATCTTTATCACCGATGGTGTCAGGCAGCGTGGAATCGGAAACCAACAACTTGGCACCATTGGCGTAAGTGTAGGTAACCTTGAAATTAGGATGACAATTATAACCATTGTTACCCTTATAAGGCTCTGCACCCTTGGCTTCAACAGCGATAGGACCGCTGCCATCCATTCCCAAACCCCATTGTGCGATATCAATATGATGGGCACCCCAGTCGGTCATTTTGCCACCCGAGTAATTGTAGAACCAGCGGAATTCATAATGACAATTGGTGAATTCAATCTTCCTGGCGTTACCCTTATTATCTTTTCTTTCGCCACGAGCTTCATAAAGATAATCAACCATTGGGGTTGGCCCCAACCACATATCCCAATCCAAAGTTTTTGGAGCTTCAGCCTTGGCGATTGCTCCACTCACAGGATTGCCACCAATACGGGCTTCAACTTGCTTAATCTTTCCAATACGGCCATTGCGAACCAATTCGCAAGCGAGTCGGAATTGCTTACCAGACCTTTGTTGACTCCCAGTTTGGAAAGTGCGGCCTGATTTTTCAGCAGCTTTCATAACAGCCAATGCTTCTTCGACAGTCAAAGTCAAAGGCTTTTCGCAGTAAACATCTTTGCCTTTTTTGAGTGCTTCAATTGCAACCAAAGCATGCCAGTGATCAGGGGTAGCGATTGTTACAGCTTCGATATCCTTGCGGTCAAGAAGTTCGCGAAAATCTTTAAAACCCTTAACATCGGTAGAACCATCTTTGGTCATCATTGCAACTGCATTAGCTAGATGGTTTGATTCAACATCACATGCAGCAACGAATGTCGCTTTATTTCTGCGAGCATCGCCGTAAATAGCACGACCTCTACTTTGAGGACTTCCAATACCGATGGCACCCATAACTGGGCCATTAGGAATTTCTTGTTTTTTAGCTTCTTGAGCAGCCACGGTTTCCTTGGCATACCACAACGGATAACCAGCAGATACTAATGCAGCAACTGCCTTCTGGACAAACCCGCGCCTTGACATTGAATCAAAATACATAATTAGCTCCTAAATTGTTAAACAAGGATAACTCCCCAACCTTGGCAAATTATAATCGAATGTAACAACAATTGTAAAAGGAATTGGCCTACCCATTCACTTTTTTTCATGTTATTGCCATCCCCGAAGGAAAAACCCTTTATTGGTAATATGGAGAATTAGTATGAATTGGAAACCGAATTTAGCCGCTATATGCTTGGGATTATCTATTTTAATATCCTCCACCCTTGGTCAATCGCCAACTTCTAAAAAATTCCCTGCAACCGTTGCAAATATCAATGGCGAACAAATAAGCGGTGCTGAACTCGAAAGCATCATTAAACAAATGGGCCCAAGCCCAGTTCAAGTGCCAGAAAACACCAGAAAACAAATGGTTCGAGATGCAATGGCAATGCTGATTGATGATTTGCTAATGCAGCAATTTATCAGGCAAAATACTGCAGCAATTCCAGAACAAGCTTTGGATCAAAAAATGGCAGAACTTGCTGCGGAACTAAAGAAACAAGGAAAAACCATCCAAAGCCTATGCAACGAAACCCAACAAACTGAAGCTCAATTAAAGCGAACTATGCGCCTTAAGTTGCAATGGGGGAATTTCGCAGCAGCAAAAATCAAAGATGAAAATGTTTACAATTATTTTCTTCACAACAAAGATTTCTTCGATGGCACCATGGTCGGGGTTTCACTGATTGTCATGAGAATTCCGCCCGGAATGAGCCCAAGTGAAACAGCAAAACTTAAAGCCAAAATGCAGGATGTCAGAAACCAGCTAGTGATGAATAAAATAGATTTTGCAAGTGCTGCCAAAGCATATTCGCAAGATGCTTCCGGCCCAATGGGGGGGAATCTAGGATTAATCCCTCGAAAATATGCCATGGAAGAACCTTTGGCGAGCGCAGCATTCAAATTGGCGCCCGGGCAAATCAGTGAGGTTATTGAAACAGAAATGGGAATCCACTTGATAAGAGTCAACGAAAGAAAAGACGGAAAACTTTCAGACTTTACTAAAATTAAAGACGAAGTCAGAGATTTTTGCAGCGAGGAATTTTTCCAAGACACTTTAGCAAGACAAAGAAAAACAGCCCGAATCGAAGTTTTCCTACCCTAAAATTTATCAAACAAGCGCAATTCGATACACGAAGCTTCGGGACAATCCCCGAAGCTTTTTTTATTATTCTCCCATTCCTTGTTTCATTTCTTCAACGATTTCGTCTAAACTTTAAAAAGGTAGCTAACAAAGTGAAATACCGACCCTATTGATTAATCGATTACCATGAGTTCAATCAACCGGTTTCGTCCATCCTTACAATATCTGCCAATACTTTTAGGATTGGCCTTTGGGGTTTCACTGCAACCGCTCTACAGTGAAGAACTTTCAACCGAACGCGAATTACTTAAAACCGCAGGATTCAACCCTGCGAATACTCAAACCTTAATTCCACTATTTAAAGGTCGTTCTTCATCAATTCCTGCTAAGGCAAATATCGAAAAGTTGATTGCCCAACTTATAAACGGAAACCCAGAAGAAAAACTTGCTGCTAAAAAAGATTTAATCTGCATGGGCGACTATGTAATCTCAACTCTCAAAAAGGCATCAGGCGAAATACTAGACCCTTCATCTGAAAAAAATCTTAAAGACTGCATCGAACTGCTAGAAGGAAAAGGCTCTGAAAACCTTATTTCTTCTGCACTTAAAGTTATTGCATCTGAAGGAAAAACAGAATCGTCTGAAGTTTTATTTGCTTACCTTCCATTTGCTGCTGAAGAAATATTGCGCAATGAATGCGAATCTACATTAAGGGCTTTATTTACAACTTCTGGAACTGTCTTCGAAAAAACATTAACAGACCCTAACCCATACAAACGAGCTGTCGCAGCAGAAATTCTAGTGCGAAAGGGAAACCCCAAACAGATTTCAATGGCGAAAGCCCTTCTGAACGACACCTCTTCTTTGGTCCGAACAAGATTAGTGCTAGCCTTTTTAGAACAGAAAGACCGAATCGCTATGCCCACAGCTCTTAAACTTTTGTCCTCAGATTCTAAGGACACCTCTACTTTAATCGAAACAGCACTTGTGACTTTGGCCGGTGAATTGGCAATTCAAGGGCCGAAAAACGATGATTCAATTTCAAGAAGTATCAATCAAGCAGCTTGGGGTGGCTGGTGGAAATCTATCAATGAACAAGATTTGCTTTCAGTATTACGAGAATCAACCGCACCAATGGCAATGATTGCGGAGGCCGACAAGATTTTCAAAGACAACAACATTGAACTGATTAAAAAACACATCAACAGTAAATCATTTAAAAGTAATCCTGCCATGCAAGCTTTTCTTTTAAACCGTGCAGCCTTCGACATGAATATTGCGAAACTAATCGAGCCAGATTCTAACGCAATCAAACTCCTATTACAATCAAACCAAGTAACTCCCGCACTTATCAGGCTGATTACTTTAGTTAGGCCTGCAAATGCAATCGAGATCATATTGGCCTATATCCCCTCTTGCAATGACGACAATATTCAAGATCTTCTAGGCGAATGCCTAGGGCTTTATCTTAATGATCAAAACACAATCCCCCCTGCCTTGATAGCAGCATCAACCTCAAGTATTGAAGAAATCAGAACATTTGCAGGAAGGGTTTTAGCACAATCGCCAAATGAAATAGCACAAAAAACCTGTACAACCTTGCTCTCAGATTCATCGATAAGAGTACGATTTGAAGTTGCACGGGAATCGATAAAAAACCAGAACAAATCTGCAATTCCTGCACTAATTGAATTGATGACAAAAGTCCCCGCAGAAAAAGTAGAAGCAATAGACCAAACTCTTAGGGCAATCGCCAAAGACAAATCGCCTGAAAGCAAAAACGATAGCAAAGTGGATGCCGTAGCGTGGAATACATGGTGGCAAAAAGAAGGAACTCAATTAGTCCTGACTCCAGGGTTAAAAAACCAAGAGGCACTAAAAAACTTTCTAGTGGTTGAGTCATTCAATCAAGAAAAAAAATCAGGGCGCGTCTTCTTGATCACCCCTTCAGGAAAAACCCTCTGGGAAATTGCAAATCTTTCCAACCCAACCGATGCCCTCTTACTGCCAAACAACAAAATCTTAATCACGGAACAAGGCGCAAACAGAATCACCGAAAGAGACACTAAAGGAAATATCTCCTGGGAAAAATCCGCGACTAATCCTTTCCTTTCTCAGCGCCTATCAAACGGGAACATTTTTATAGCATCCAGAAATAAAATCGTTGAAGTCGGCAGAAATGGTAACGAGATCTTCAGTTTTTCCTACCCTAATGAAACAATTCTGGCTGCCTGTAAAACACGCACCAACGAGTACGCTTTACTGAGTTACAATGGGGTATTCTTAAAACTCGATTCCAAAGGCAATGAAGTTTCAAAATCACGGATTCCCTTCCCCACTAACTTCGGCATCAATGGTGGCGCAATAACTCAAAATGATCGCGTTCTTGTAAGCATTCCAACACTCAACAAAATCATGGAGTTTAACTTCAGCGGTCAGGCTACATGGGAATCAACAATAACAATGCCAGGAATCCCTACTAAACTTCCAAATGGAAATGTAGTGGCACCAAGTTTAAACGGATCAAAAATTGTTGAAATCCAAATGGATGGCAAGATAATATACGAAAGCGCACCAAACTCTTATCGCTCAATTAAAATAGGTAAAGCCCCATGACAAATAAATTCAGGAATGTTGAGCAACTTCAGTTTTTTCAAATACTAAGCACCCTTGCTTTAAGCTTTGGTATCTTCATCTATTGCTCTCTACCCCGCCCAATCCTTGCACTTGAAAATGAAGACTCCCTCGAAACCGATACGGTTTATTTGACCAAGGCGGGATTCTCTCTTGCACCTAACGATTTGGGAAACTGGCTTAACCGAAAATCAAAAGGTACATTCACCGAAACTGAAATCGTAAAAGCACTGGCAGATCTATCATCTCCCTCAAGAGAAATTCAAACTCAAGGAATAATGGCTTTGACTTCCATGGGGCCAACCGGAAGACCAGCATTAAGAAATCTGGAAAACTCTTCTGAAGGGGCAGTTAAAACACTCGCCAAAAACTGTTTAGATATGTTGGGTACACAATCCAGCAGAACCGAAATCGCAGTAATTCGAACCTTAGCCGCAAGTTCACCCGACTTAGCAATACGAGGCATACTTGAAGTATTCCCTGTCCTAGACGAAGAGGCAACATGGGACTTTGCTAGAAAAACCCTCTTCGAATTAACATGGAAGAAAGGGGCCCCAGACGCATTAATTATTGATGCGCTTTCATCGCCTTCAAAAACACAAAGAATTCTCGCATGGGAAATGCTGATTCCTGCTCAGAAACTTCTGCCAAAAGATCTGCTTCAAAAAAACATTAAAGATGAATCTCCTGAAGTGAGGTTTTTAATTGCTTCAACCCTGTCACGGAATCTGGATTCATTAGGCATCGAACTGCTGATTGAGTTACTCCCGATACTTCCTGAAAACAAAGCCCAAGAATCAGAAGATCTGCTTCTCGAAATTGCAGGAGATCTTTCACCACAAGAATTGATTAAGAATAAGGGAACCCCAAAGGGGAACGCCGGGGCCTGGAAAAAATGGTGGACAGAAATCAATGGCGAAAAATTACTGCCTGAATTTACTCTAAAAACACCCACCCCAGAAGATCAAAGAAAAATCAAAGACTTAATCAGGGAGTTGGGCGATGACAATTTCGAAACTCGCGAAAAGGCTTCGATGAAAATAAAGGCTCTCGGCGACCTTGTCGTCCCTTCACTTAGATCACTCACTAATTCCATGGATGTTGAAATTAAAGGTAGAGCAAAAAGCCTTCTCGAAGAAATGGGGGAATCTAAATCGAAACCCATATCTCCATCGCTTGTAAGAATCCTCGCCCTAAAAAGAACCAAAGGTTTGTTGCCTGCGCTACTGGCATACTTTCCCGTCGCAGAATCGGATGAGCAATTTAACGAATTCCTCGAATCCGCAATCCTTTATGCCCGCCAACAATCGATGCCTGATGACGCAGTCTTAAAATCACTTAATGCTGAAAACCCAAGGGTCAAACTAGCTTCTGGAATTCTTCTTCTGCCATTCGACGATGCAAACTCCAAAGAAGCAATCAAAACCATCCTTGCGGATAAAAATCCCTGGATTCGAAATCGCATGGCTCTGGCCCTGGCAAATCTTGCGGACAAAACGGCTATCCCGATTTTGATAAACACACTTGCAGATTTAAATCAGGAACAGTCCTCAGATACCGAAACTTTTCTATTCGAACTCGCAGGGGCAAACCTCCCCACCGATCTTCCCACTTCACCTTCGGACCGAAAGAAAACAAAAGATGCATGGCTCGCTTGGTGGTCTAAAAATGCTGATAAAACATCGTTAACCAAAAGCCTTCTGGGGAGCCTACAAGCTGTTTCCAAGGGCAACACCATACTTTCAAGCCTTGCCAATAATCAAGTTCTCGAATTGGATCGCAATGGAAAAGCCCGTTGGACAATAACAGGCCTTTCCGGCCCCATGGATGCACAAGCGCTTCCCAATGGCCGCATTTTAATCACAGAACATCACAACATGAAAATCACCGAGCGCAGCACTAAAGGCGAAATCCTTTGGACAAAAACCGTCACATCAAACCCTCTTAGTGCAACCCGGCTTCGCAGTGGCCTTACTTCTATCACTTGCAGAAATATGATTCTTGAAGTTGATCGATCTGGTAAAGAAATACTTAATTTACCAAGGCCTCAAAGCGACATCATGAGTGCTGAAAGGCTTAGAGATGGTTCTTACCTTGTTGCAACCAACCAAATGACTTTGTTAAAAATTGACCGCACAGGCAAAGAATCTAATATTGTCCGATTGCCTTTGGGAGTCGCAAGCCATGCTAATGATATTCTTCAAGATGGCACAGTAATCCTCCCCTTAACTTGGCATAACAAACTCCAAGAAATTGATCCTTCAGGAAAAGTTGTTTTAGACATAGCGGTCAATCAACCTACTGCTGCAGTAAGGTTACCCAATAAAAATATTCTCATCGCAACCCAAACTGTTCCCCCAAAGTTGATCGAGTTTGACCGAACAGGGAAGCAACTTTCAGAAAAACAGGCCCTTCACCCAGTGTTCAGGATTCGAACTAGATAAACAAACCAAGCCAGGAGGCTATTAAAATGCCGGTACGACAATTAGGGGCATTAATCTTGGCAGTGTTATTGCCCTTCGCCTTAGACAACACGACTGAGGATGAAAAAACACTTGCGGATGCTGGTTTAAAAACAGATGGGAATTCGTTGATTCAATTTTTAGCCCGCCGCTCTGAAGATAAATTTGACCCCATTCAGATCAAGGCACTCATTGCAAAATTAGGGGATGACAATTTTGAAACCCGCGAACAAACCTCTGCAACCTTGAATGCAATCGGAATTGCAGCCTTGCCTGATTTAAAAATAGCTTCAAAAAGTACGGACGTCGAAATATCTCGAAGGGCAAAAGATTGCATTCTAAAAATCGAAGAAGGGTCGCGAAAATTCGTCGTAGCAGCAACAATTCGGTTATTAGGCACAAAGAAACCTGAAGGCGCGCTACAAGCTTTAATAAGCTATTCACAGTTTTCAGAACTTGATCAAACCACCGAAGATTTAATCAATGCAATTACTGCTACCGGTTCAGAAAATGGAACTCCCTCGAAAATTATCCTTGATGCGATTCGTAGCGATAAATCCGTGGTCAAAACTCTCTGCGCAGAGGCATTGGCAAATATCAACCCGGATTTGTTTAAGAAAGAAGCACTCTCACTGCTTAAATCTGATGAACCACGAGTGCGTTATAAAGTCGCCCTAGCATTTGCCAAATTAGGCGATAAAAGATCTATCGAGCCACTCGTCAACAGCATTGGTTCTATAAGCCAATGGGAATCTTCGCTACTCGATCATTTGCTTAGAAAATTACTGCCTTCGAACCCGCCCCCTGTTGGACTTCCTCAGCCTGAACTGCAAAAAGAATGGGCAAAGCGAACTACGGATATTTCAAAAATGCCTGAAGCTCAGCTTGCCTTTAATGCCAAAAACATGGGGAAAACCCTCGTTGTTTTATTAGATGTAGGCAAGATAATTATGCTGGATTCTAGCAATAATATTCTTTGGAAAATCGACAACCTGCAATTCCCCCTCGATGCCCAAATTCTTCCCGATGAAAAAGTTCTGGTTGCAGAACATCAGGGAAACAAAGTTACAGAACGAAATAAAAAGGGAGAAATAATTTGGGAAAAGAAAATTGATGGCCCACTGGCAGTACAAAAACTTGAAGATGGATCCATTTTTATCGCCTCAAAATCCAACATCGTTTTTGTTGACCAAAAAGGCAAAGAAATATCGGAATTCACTCCACCCAACAATGAACCCATCATGAAGGCAAATATCGCTTCCAATGGCGATCTTTGCCTAGTCCTCAGCACACAACAAGGAAATGCAAAGTTTGTACGGTTTGATAAAAATAAAAAACCTGTCGCCACTTACGACATTGATGTTAGAACCTCAGGCGGAAAAGTGGATATTCTTCCCAACGGGAATTCCCTTATCACTGAAGTTTATGGCAACAGGGTCATTGAATTTAACAACGAAGGGAAAGAAGTATGGCATTTTGAATGCGAGCAACCTGTAGCCGCTGTGCGATTGCCAAACGGAAACACTCTTATTACATCAATGACGCAAATGAAAGCCCTAGAAATAGACCCGAAAGGCAAAGAAATCTGGTCGTACAAATCAAACACCAGGGTTACCCGAGCATTTAGACCATGAGTAAAATTTTTCTGCGATCCTTGCTGTTTTTGTTTCTTATCTGCAATGTTACACAAGGAGGATGGCCTGAAGATGAAGTGAATTATTGGGACGATATAATAATAAATAAATCAGGTATATCGACCAAACCCAAGGACATTCAAAACTGGCTACAATCCAGAATCCCAAATGTAACAAACGGAATAAAAGCTTCAAAATGGGTTATTGATCTTGGTAACGAAAGCTTTGAAGTTCGAGAGCAAGCCTCCAGAGAACTTCTAAAGCTTAACAATCTCGCAATATTTGAATTAAAAAAAGCGACTAAAAATAAGGACATCGAGGTTGCTAAAAGGGCCTCTGACTGCCTTGAACAAATATCTCCACACGAATCAATCGCTCTCAAAACAGCGATCATTCGATTATTGGGCAAGTCGAACTCTGAATTGGTTTTCGAATACTTCATCAAAATAGCAGATACCCCAGAACTTGACCTCCTTACATCAGAAGCATTGCTGGATGCTTTTAGTGTTACAATAAAAACAAATCCAACATTGGTACGAAAACTTGAGGATTTTGCGCAAACCAAGGATATCAAAAGCCGAATCCTTATTGCCCGGGCGCTTGCAATTGGGAATCCCAACGGGATTGCATTCAGAAAACTTTCAACTGATGACCAAGCAATCGTAAAAGCAAACGCACTCGTTGCACTTCTTCAAGAAAAAGACAAAAAAGCCATTGGGTTACTAATAACCTTATTACCTGAATTGAAAACAAACCAATTGATGCCGATTGCAGGGCTACTTAACGAATTGATTCAAGACCAAGCGTCCGAAAAGGAACTTGCGAAAGAAAAACCTTCTGCGGTAGAACTGCAAAAACTATTCGCTTCCGCATGGAGGAGCAAAAACACCTCAACTAATCTAAACACATATACTTTCAATCAATTACAACCTAAGCGAATCCTTGCATCACTTGCAGAACCCAACCTGAGTGGAAAAATTTGCTCCCTCAATCCAGATGGTTCCGTCAGCGAACTTTTTCGCAATAATACTTACGCTGACCTAGCTTGTGCGATCAATCATACACTGTTTTTTTTGATGGAACGATCTAGGGGTCATGTGATCATCAACAATCTTGGCGAAATTCACGAAAGAAGCGACCCTCTAATATCCACTTTTGGACTTGATACCGATGGCTTAGGGAAGAAGTTTATTCTGAATCGAAAAAATCTTTTAGTACTCGATTATACCAACAAAATTATAGAAAGTCTTGAGGTCAATAATGATTGCCTGGCAGGCACCCGCTTAATCAATGGCGACTATGCAATTGTTTCCAAGGATAAATCTTTGCTAATTCTTGATGGAAAAAACCTTAAGAAGGAAAAAACAAAGATTTCATTAGGGGTGATTGAACCAACCCGCACTATTCTTGGGTATCAGATTCAAGGAACCCGGTCAGGTTCGATTTTAATACCCGAATTCGGAGGCAAAGCGATCAATGAGTTCAATCAGGCAGGCAAATTACTGAAAACCATTAAATTTAGCATAAATACTGGAAATTCCACTATTTATGGCCCAACTTTGACCATGAATACCAATGGGAATTTTTTAATAGGTACCCGGCTAGGGCAAACCGTCACAGAATTGAACATGGAAGGCAAAGAAATAAGAAACTGGGCCCTAGATTCTAAATTATACCGCATTTTTTCCCAACCTTTGCGAATTATTTGGCCCGACTAACCATTTTATAACCAATGGGGGCTTGATTTCTTCCACGAAAATACCATACTTAAATTAGCTTCGCTGGAGTGGTGGAATTGGCAGACACACCATCTTGAGGGGGTGGCGCCCGTAAGGGTATGTGGGTTCAAGTCCCACCTTCAGCACTGTTATTTTAGTAAGCCTGTTTTTAAACCCCTCGCTTTTCACATTCATTTCGCTTATTGTTTTCATCATACAGTTTTTTGGTTTTTCTCTATTACTGGTTTTATCTCCATGCTGATTCATGCAATTAAATCCGTTATAGTTTCTTTGACCCTTGCATTGCTGACAACATCGACAGGCTTTGCTCAGGAAAACCGACAAGCCGATATTATTTATGGCAGAAAATACGGGCTTGCGCTTACCATGGATGTTTTCAAGCCAACAGTAAAATCGAATCGCGCCGCCATCGTGATGATAGTTAGCGGTGGATGGTTCTCTAGCCCTGAAGCAATTAACCCAAAATCCACCAATCCATTTACAAGCCGTGGCTATCATGTATTCGCAGTGGTACATGGCAGCCAGCCAAAGTTTACCATTCCCGAAGCGATTGAAGACCTTCATCGTGCTACCAAGTTCATAAGATCAAATGCAAAAGAATTTGACATTGACCCAGAGAAAATTGGGATCTCAGGTGGATCTGCAGGCGGACATATTTCATTAATGATGGGAGTTGCAGGCAAAAAGGGTGGCGAATTGAATTTAAAAGACCAAGTTCAAGGATTTGCAAGCGGGGCTAACGCTGTCGCCTGCTTTTTCCCACCTACAGACTTCCTCAACTGGGGTGAAGAAGGTAAAGAACAATTAGGCAGGGGCCCTCAGGCAATCCCAAACATAGTTGCACCATTTGATTTTGTAGTTTTCAACCAGCAAAAAAAACAGTTCGAACCTGTGGAAGACATCGTGGAAAGAAGAAAAATAGGCGCAGCTATTTCCCCTATTACTCACATCACCAAACAATCTGCGCCTTCTTTGATCATTCATGGCGACCAAGACAAACTAGTTTCTATTCAACAAGCTGAATCATTTGTAAAAAAAATGAAAGAGGCTGGCGCAATTGCGGAGTTGGACACTCGAAAAGGCGCAGGCCATGGCTGGGCTAATATGGACAAAGATCTTGAAAAATTTGCAGATTGGTTTGATCTGCACCTATTAAACGAAACGAAGTAATGACCTCTTAAAGCCATCACTTCGTTTTTCAAATACTCAATCTTGAATAATTGTTATCCTACAAATACCCCGCCTGTGAACAACGGGTCGTAGGCATAGAAATTATACAACTGGCCTTTTTGATACCTAAACACTTTAACTTCAGGGCCACCATTGGTGTAAGGCGCAGTTACAATTTCAGCTAGGCCATCGTTATCGATATCTGCCATTGCAACTGATAAGCCACCTGCAAAGTTAATATCGTAAGCAAAGAAGGTGTCAATCAAGCTAGTTCCAGAACCGTTGAACACCTTTACATGTGGCCCACCACCTGGTCCTGCTGCAACAACAATATCGCCTACAATATCGCCGTTGTAATCTCCCGCACCGACAAACACACCACGGTTGATGCCTGGATCAAAAGCGAAGAAGCTTGCAAGAACTACCTGCGTGCCCTGGGAAAGTTGGAAACCGCTAACTGCAAGAACATGGGGGCCACCACCAGGGCCTGCACCAACCACCACATCAGAATACCCATCGCCATTCACATCACCCGAAGCAACACTAATGCCGCCGGTAAAGGCTGGATTGTAGGCAAAGAAACTAGCAATGTTGGAATAATTTTGCCCGCTGAAGACCTGAACATGAGGGCCGCCACCTTGCCCAGCACCGGTGATGATATCTGCATAGCCATCGCCATTCACATCACCCACCGCAACGAATATGCCATCATTAAAGGCTGCATTATAAGCATAAAAGCTGTGAACAAGTTGCAAGCTAGTTCCATCATAAACATTGACCTGAGGGCCGCCGCCTGGGCCTGCCGCTACAACAACATCAGCAATTCCATCGCCGTTGACATCGCCGGAAGCTACGCGCACCCCGCCTCTAAAAGAGGGAGCAAAAGCAAAGAAGTTGGTCGTTTCTTGAGTTAAAAGATTATAGACATTGACTTGTGGGCCCCCACCGACATTCGTACCAGTAATTACCAAGTTGCTGGTTGCGGTAACCGCTTGATAAATCGTTGCAGTTGAGGAAGAAAAATACCTAGTGGTGGAACCATTTGGCGAGCCAAGATAGTTCGCTGTAATCGTATGACGACCACCTGTTAAAGTACTAGTCGAATAAGTTGCAACATTATTGACAACAGCAACAGGAGCACCCAAAGCAACACCATTATCTAGGAATTGCACCAATCCAATCGTGGACTCTGCGGGAATTATCGGATTAGTTACGCTTGCTGTAAAAGTAATAGTAGCAAGCCTATCTGCAGGATTTTTTGAAGAAACCAGTCCAAGGGTGGTTATAGCAGTTGTTAAAATCTGCTGATTAAATATTGGAGAAAATGCACTGCCATTTACATTGCTATCGCCAAGGTACAAAGCATCAATCGTATGAAAACCAGTTGTGCTTATGGAAGTAAGCAACGTCGCAGTAGTTGCACCTGTAGTTGGATCGGTGGCACTAATGGTTTGCAAAGGCTGAATGACGCCATCGATTCGGAAGAGAACCTGACCGGTCGCAGAACCACCTGCGTATTGAGGCGTTACAGTTGCAGTAACGGTCAAGGGCAGATCAGTACCATAAATCTGGCTATTCGTGGTAACAGCTATTGTGGAGCTCGATTTGTTAACACTTTGGGCAATGATATTGGAATCGCTATCACCAAAAATACCTTGGCCAACAAACCTGGAAGTGATCACGTGGGGTGAACCATTGACGCTTAAGGTGGTAGTGGTAAAGGTTGCAACTCCATTAACCACAGGAACTTGCCCGATAGAAACCCCTTGGTCGAAGTAAGTTACGGTACCACTAGTAACGGTTCCTGTTAGCGCAGAGATGGTAGATGTAAAGATAACTGATTCCCCATATTGGGTAAGATTATCAACATCGCTTGAGGTCAATATATTTGTGGTAAGAACACCGACACAAGTCAAAGTTACATCGTTGCCAGTTCCACCAACATAAGAAATACGATAAGAAACGCTATTACCCGTAGTATCAACAACCGTAATTAAAGAACCTTCTGCCTGACCGTTAAAGGTACCAACCACCGCATCTGATCCATCGTTATTGATGATGGTATAAATGGTATCGCGAACTGTTGGTGCAAAATTCAAGTTGACATCAAGCACTGGTCGCCCTGAAAGGTTTACCGTTCCATTAACAGCAAGTTGATCATAGGCTTCGCCTGCTACAGTTCCAGCGGTATTTAAGTCAAAGGAAAATACCCCGACAGAACTTTGCGCACTAATACCAGAAGTCGTAAGGACTGCAACACTGGAAGTTTGAGTTCCAGGGGTTACCGTACCGTTTTGGCCAGCGGTCATGTTAAGAACACCAATCCCACCATTACCTTGAAGGGTGCCGCTGGTATTAACAAATACCGGTACATTATCTTGACCAAGTTGATAGACAGTTCCTGCGCCAACCACAGTATTTGCCTGATTATTTCCGATGCCTGAAATGATCAAGGTACCAGCACCAGTTTTCTGCAGTGTTGAAGACCCCCCGTTAATTTTTCCAGAAAGAGTAAGTGTGCCCGTATCAACTCCAACATAAGCGAGTTGCATAGTTCCAGCCAGATTCACATTGCCGCCCCAAGTATTATCTCCACTAATACTTCGAAGGGCCCCTGCCCCTGCAACACCAGTGCCATCAAGGTTTAATGTTCGATTCGAAATAGTAATACCGCCATCTAAAGCAAGAGTTGCAGAATTCACAGGTACCGAGGTGGAAACGGTAACTTGGTTAGTGCCAATACCAAGATTACCGGTAGATTGAACTAACAAAGTGCCTTCCTGAACTGAAATAGGAAGATTCAAACTAGTCTGAGCTTGGGAAACTACAACTGTTCCTGCTCCAGTTTTAATCAACTGACTATTACTCGGAATTCCTGCAGCTTGAGTGATTTGGCCATTTATTATAAACTCACTCCCTACACCACCCCCAAGGGATGATGTACCAGCAACGGTTATAGTTCCACTCCAAGTGTTTTGCCCAATACTTTGCAATGCTCCAAAACCATTAAAGCCAGTTCCTTGGATGGTCACATTATTTGAAATATTCAAGCCACTTCCATTTACTTGAATTGAACCTGCTCCTGAAAGTGCAGGTAGTGCGGGGGAAGTTTGAGTAACACTGATTGATGTTGCACTTCCCAAAGAATTGTTATTTAGCAATTGCAAGTTACCATTACTTACAAGCCAGCTACCAGAAAAAACTGTGCTATTATCTGCTGAAATCCCAACATTCATGGATCCCCGTTTTTCCAAGGTTACACCAGAAGCTGCACCCACGGTACCACTGATCAACAAACTAGAATTCGGCGTACCGCCGATACTTGCGTTTGTTTGGGCTGTTACAGTCCCCTGCCATTCGATTTCATTGGGATTATTGTTTGGAGAAACCACCTGGAAAGCTCCAAGGCCCTCTACTCTTGCTCCAATTTGACCCAAAACTGCACCAGGATTTTGATCTGGCCCGTTATTTGAAGCAGTACTTGTATTGCCATCTTGAATTATCAAATTATATTGGGATCCAAAAACAAGATTTTGCCCACCATTAACCTGATCACCAAGCGTTAAAGCTCCGGCTAACTGCTGATTTGCAGCAAGCAAGTTACCAGGCAATTCACGAACAACAATGTTTTTTGGTGTGCTAACTGGCCCTAAAGCCGTCTCATTTTGAGCATTTAAAAACCCATCAAAAATAACCACATCACCACTAAAAGTATTTGCCTGAGTTAATTCAATGGTTCCTTCGCCCCATTTACGCAATCCTGCAACACCACTTACAACACCGTTTATTTGGGTCACACTACCAAATTCTTGGCCAACACTAGGGTCGCCATTCGGATTTGCAGGCAAACCATTTGCTAGAAGCGTAGCAGTTGCTGTAGCACCTGTCCCGCCGCCGCCCGAAATAACAACTAAAGGCGCAGCCGTATATCCAGTACCACCGGTAGCAACTGGAATGGCAGTGATTTGGCCACCGACTATGGTTGCAACACCTGCCGTTGCGCCTACAGGAAGAGCGCTAAGTGTTACTGTAGGCGCTGATGTATAACCAGTACCACCTGCAGTGATCGTAATCGAAATAACAGCCCCATTTGCAATATTTGCGACCGCCGTTGCTCCACTTCCCCCGCCACCAATAATCGTTACCGTTGGGGCAACCAAATACCCATCACCGCCTGAAGTCACAGGTATAGATGTTATTACACCATTCACATACGTAGGCGTGCCAAGCACAGCGGCAGTATGGCCTTGAAAGGTAACGGTTGGAGGTAATGTATAATTAATACCTGGATTAGTAATGGTAACAGAGGTGACAACTCCATTAGTCAAATTTGCCCTTGCAGTGGCACCGGTTCCTGTGCCTGTAATCGTAACCGCTGGGGCGGTAGTATAACCTGCTCCGCCTGCCAATACTGGGATTCTAGTTACTAACCCACCAACCACAGTAGGAGTTCCAGCTATAGCGCTATTGGGGGCTTGAATAGTAACAGTTGGTGCTGCGGTATAACCATTCCCACCGTTAGTTACATTAATTGTACCAACAGACCCCGTGGAAACTAAACCTAAAGCAGTGCCTGAATTCCCATAGATATCCCCCGCAAAGTTAGCAGTGGTAACTTCCGCAGAGTTGGAGTTTAAAGTTACAGTCCCATTCCATTGGTGTGGTAAACCATCAAAGCCCAGACTAGAACCGCGGCCTGTAAATTCCCCGAAAGGAACATTTAGAATGTTCAACGAAGAAGTTACACTAGGATCTGTGGGGATATAGCCGTCCCCCCCCAAAAGCACTAAATTTCGATTATTGATAATCATTGGGGCGGCTACAAAATTTGTTCCGTTAATGGCTGTTCCGTATTGGTCTACACTCAGCATCAATGAACCATCAGAAACATCAACATTAGAATTCGTCAGCGCACTTCCAAGCCCATCACTATCTGAAATAATCAATAATCCTTGATTTACGGAAGTAGAACCAGTGTACCCATTATTGGATTCGAACACCAATATCCCCAACCCCTGCTTAACTATTTTGTTATTATTCACATCGTTTAGCAAGATATATCGACCGTCAATATTCGAATTACTCTCAGCTAAATCAGAGTCTAAAATCAACCAAGAGCCTTCCTGAACCACATTAAACACAAAAGAGGAACCTGCTGGTGCATTTGGATTTCCAACATTGATGGGGCTATATATCCAATTTGCATTTCCTGCTGAAGTATCCGAAGGAGTTGTCAGCGAACTGCCTGCATAATTTGCAACCATTTGGGTTTGGATATTTAATGGCACTGCAGGGTTTAAAGAAATATTCCCCGCGGTTACAGTTGCTGGGTCTACATAAACTTGCGATGTTAAATTCGGAACAAAAGTTGCAGGATCAAAGAATGGTGTATTTTGATCGTTTGTCGCGCCAGGATAAAAGAATTCCGCTGTAATTGTAGTTGGGAAAGTACTTACAGGGGAAATCACCGAATTACGTGGTCCAAATTGCGGATTATCCCGCGCATACAAATAATAGCCTGATCCATCAAACTGTATTGAATCCACATAAACAAGTGGATTTACATAATTAGCACCAGTTGCTGGGTCTCGCAAGTATCCCGCTAAATTTCCTGTAGCATCTGGCGAAAGATCATTAATAAGATTTACATTTATAGGGCCAGGAGGTGGCCCAATGGGCGTGGCAGATGTATCAATACGGGTTAGATCACCAAAGACTCCCGCTGTTGGTGTAGCCAACTGAGCATCAGCAATATTTGGAAATACTAAAGTGTCTCCATTTTGTGGAAGTGAGGTTTGGCCTAAAGTTGGATCCCAGTTATTACCTATTGAACCAAACCCACCATTTGTGGTTTGATAACCGGCCATAAAAGAACTAAAAGTAGGGTCACCATTAACACCATACTCATTTTCGATAGGCGTTGCTCCGATTACGCCATTGGTCCCAACTCCGGCTAGGCTTCCATCCCACACTTTGGTGGCGCATTCAATTCGCTCTTCCAAGTTTTCAATATTAAGTTTACGCGCACTTACGCCCTTGTTCGATTTCTTTAAACCAAACATTCTCTTGATCGATTCCAACTTCCAATTGAACATGTGAGGCTCCTGCCTTTAAAATAACTTTGGACAATCCATCCGGTTTATTTATCGGCAGAATAGCCCTCACAACTTTTACAAGTTGTATTTTCGTGCATATCGTTTTAATCTTTACGAGTTGATTAATCGGCAAAGTCTACCAACTGAACCAAGGGGTCCCCATTTAACTAGGGCCCCTGTTGTTAAAAATGTGTTTTGGTTATTACCATGGATTATCGATAATGAAAGTGCAAGGAATGGCTTTTTTTTGTTCGTTTACCCACCAGAGCCCAAATTCGGGAATCGTTTTGACATTCCCGACTATTAAATGCAAAAGGTTGGTACCATCGATCATATCTAAGTCTTTTTTACTCATTTTGGGAAACGAAACCGGATGGGAATGATAAACCACCAGCATCTCTTCACCTTTTTGCCTTAACTCCTTTACCACATTCAACATACTTTCAGCAGAGGAAAGAAATTCAATCTCGCTTTTGAGTGAATTTTCGAGCTTATAGACCGTGGAAACAACTCCGATTTTTTCGGTTTCTCTGGTCTCAAACCGCCCGCCCAGCACCCCACAACACTCAAAGGGGAGCTCTTCGATGGCATGATTTAGCATTTCATTTAGAAAACCTTCTGTAACCAAAAGCTGAAAAGGGATTGACATACTTCCTACGGTCTCGAGAATAAAGGAGTAGCTTTCACAAGCACAAATGCTATTTTACCCATTTTACCAATCAGACGAGAATCTTCATGGCAGGAACTAAGGGAAAACGCGATAAAGTTATTCTGGCATACTCTGGTGGCCTAGACACCTCTGTTATGGTTCATTGGATTCAGGAAAAGTACGACCTAGATGTTATAACCTTCACGGTCGACCTAGGCCAAGGGGAAGACATCGAAGCGATTAGGCAGAAGGCCCTTAAAACCGGCGCAGTCGAAGCCATCGCACTCGATGCTAAAAACCTCTTTGTTGATTGCTTCGTATGGCCCGCCTTGATGGCAGGAGCCATCTATGAAGGCAAGTACCCCCTTGCTACTGCTCTGGGCCGTCCGCTAATCGCAAAGCTTATGGTCGATGCAGCTAGGCAGCATAATGCCAAAGCTGTTGCCCATGGATGCACCGGTAAAGGAAACGACCAAGTCCGATTCGATATTACCTTCCAAACTCTTGCACCAGATTTAAGAATCATTGCACCTGTACGCGAATGGAAGATGACCCGGGATGAAGAAATCGCTTTTGCGATCGAACGAAATATCCCCGTAAATATTTCAAAAGATAATCTTTTTAGTATCGATCAAAACATTTGGGGCCGAAGTTGTGAAGCAGGCGTGCTTGAAGATCCATGGATCGAACCGCCACCAGAAACTTTCGCCTGGACCAAAGATGTAGCCAATACACCTAATGACCCCGCTTATGTGGTCATCGATTTTGATAAGGGTATCCCTGTTGGTCTTGATAACAAGAAAATGGATGGAGTTGAACTCATCAGCAAACTAAACAAGCTTGCAGGTGAGCATGGCGTAGGCCGTATCGATCATGTTGAAAATAGATTAGTGGGCATCAAATCTCGCGAACTCTACGAAGCCCCAGCAGGCGTGGTTCTTCATTTTGCACATCGCGAAATGGAATCGCTCACCATGAGCAAACAGGCGCAGCGCTTTAAATCAATCGTGTCACAAGAATACGCGGACCTTATTTACAATGGGCAATGGTTTAGTGCATTCCATCAAGATCTTGCACAATTCGTTGTCAGCAGCCAGCGTTTTGTTTCGGGCCAAGTTCGCATGAAACTATTTAAAGGTAGCGCAACAGTGGCAGGCCGTAAGAGCGAAAACAGCCTTTATAGCAAGAACCTTGCAACCTACGAAAAAGGTGATCAATTCGATCACGATGCAGCCAAGGGTTTCATTCGCCTATGGGGTCTCAGTCAACAAACCCAAGCACAGTTGCAACTGCTTAAGGGTGGGAAAGGCTTCGAACTTCCAGGCATTCTCACCGATAAATCAACCAACAAATAATCTTCGAAGGTTTTTTTCATGCCCTATGAATCGATGAATATTGATGAACTTGCAAAGTATCTCAAGCAGGATGCTCGAGATGTAAATAAGCTTGCAAACAAAGGCACCATCCCAGGAAAAAAAGTGGGGGGCGAATGGCGCTTTCATCGCAATGAAATCAATTATTGGATCGAATCTAATCTTCACGAACATGAAAACGAAACCTTGGTTCACTTTGAAAGCCATGCGCCGATCGAATGCGAACGCGGCTTGCTAGTCAGTAAGTTTCTAGGCGAAGCCTGCATTGCAAGCCCTTTAAAAGCAAGCACTAGGGCTTCGGTATTAAAAGAACTCGTAACCCTTGCTGAACAATCTTGGCAAATTTATGACCCCGCTGCCATCCACGCTGCATTGGTCGAAAGAGAAAGCATCGCCAGCACTGCGCTTGCAGGTGGCATTGCCATTCCTCACCCACACCACCCAATAAAAAACACCTTGGGCGAATCCATCATCTCCTTAGGAATTGTTCCCAATGGCATTCCATTTGGCGCACCCGATGGCAAACTTACAAGCATCTTTTTCCTTGTTTGCTGCATCGATGATAAAACCCATCTTCAGGTACTCGCCCGGCTTACCAGGCTATTCCGCAGAGAAGGTTTTTTAGATGCTTTGCGCGAAATGAACTCTCAGGCAGATATCTGGCATTTAGTTCGCCAGACTGAACTTTCACTCATGCTGCCCGCTTAAATCAACGCATGTCAGGTTGCAAACAGCGCACCCTTTTTCCTTCATTTTCTAGGATTCTTTCAGCAGCAAGATACCCGGATCGCACTGCGCCTTCCATAGTTGCAGGCCACCCTGTTTGGGTATAATCCCCTGCAAGATATAGGCCTTTGATCTGCGTAGTTTGCAAGGGCCTAAATTCATCCACACCATACGAAGATTCAAAAGTGGCCTGCTTCTCACTAACAACTCTGCCACGAATTAATTGAGCTTTTACAGCATCCGCAAAAAAGCCGGGTAGTTCCGCCATGACAGTTTTTAACACCGCATCATGTCCGCTCTTTAACAACTCTGCAGAAGAGCTGATTACCACTTGGTAGTAATATTCCCCTTGCTCGGTTTTTCCCCGCGAGAAAAGCCACTGGCCAATCGAATCCAAAAGCACAACATGCGGAAGGTCAGTAATCGGCTGATCAAACCACAAATGCACACTTGTAATAGGCGCAGTTCTCAGCCCTTGCAACATTCCTATAGCTGGGTCTAAATGGGCTATTGGGCCAAGTAAATCTGCAACCCGCTGAAAAGGCACCGCAAGCAGAATATTATCTGCATTTATAACATCAGCGTTATCTAACAGGACTTCCCAGGAAGAATCACTTTTCAGCCCAACCTTTTTAACGGCATTATTAAGGCGAATTTCAACACCTGTTTTCTCAAGCCATGTAATCACCTCTTCACCATAAAGTCTGGAAAGAGGCACCACAGGTAATCCAAGCTGATAAGCTTCGGAGTTTTTCCAAAACACATCGACAAAGACTTTGCGTGCGTAATGTAATCCGACTTTTTCCATTGGAGTATTTAACGCACTTATTAACACCGGAGCCCAGAAACGCTCAATGCAACGCTGCGACTGAAAATGATTTGCTAACCATTCCAAAAAAGGCGCGTCTTCTTCTTCCTTCGTTAACCTTAATAACGCCATCCCTAAACTTAATCTGATTTTTTCATTCCAACTGAGAAAATGGGCATCTAAAAAGCTCTTGGCAAAATGCAATGGCGCAGGCAATTTAGCACCCTTGAAAAGACTGGTTTTGCCATCGGGGGTCCGCCAAAACATGCTTGGCTCATCTTTTATGTAATGACCTATGCCAATTTCTTCACAAAAATACTGCAAGTTTGTACAGCACTTCATGCTCACGTGTTGGCAATTATCAATTAGGTCGCCACTGGCGGAATCCACAAAAGATGTAGCTCTACCCCCTATTTTCCCCTTAGATTCAATTAAAACAACCTTTTGCCCATGGCTTGACAAGGCGCCCGCGGCTGCCAAACCTGCCAATCCGCCACCAATTACTACAGTAATTGCTTTTTTCATACCTAACTTTATGTCCATTAATCCATAAACTCATCTTGCCGAGATTGAATGCAGAACTTATCTTTTATTATAGGTAATGCAAGATAATGTCTTGGTACCATATTTCCCGATAGCTCAATGGTAGAGCGCCTCGCTGTTAACGAGGATGTTCAAGGTTCGAGTCCTTGTCGGGAAGCTACAATTGTCACTGTTTTCAGACTTAAAGCCATATACTGCTTGCAGATATGGCTTTTTTTCATTGAGTTGGCAACTTTGCATGTTTGCATGAAATGTCACTAAATCAGGCGAAAAGTTGACATTTTCGTTGCCATTTTTGGTCGCAATTTCGTTGGCAATCTTAGAATCACTTTTTCCTGCAGCTACCGCAATATGCTCTGGCGTAATCATTCGATAGTACTTGTCTGCCACATTTGGAGTGTTTCCCAACCACTTACAAACAAAATATTGCTGATATTTATCTAACAAATCTGTTATCAAACTTGCCCGTAAATTTACAAACAACTTAGCCCATAAAGAAATTCCTAGTTTTTTGAACCACCGCCTAACATTCATGGATATGTTTTTACCTTTCCTCTGTTTTGCAAAAATTGGGTCGCTACTACGATAAGCACTTTCAATTGATAATCAGGACAATTTTCAAAAAAGTATTGAGCGACTTCCTTGGCAACATACACTTTCCTGCTCGGATCTGAATTCCCTGCAAATCGGATCTTCCTAAATGGATTCCTGCTAATGATCTCCATGTCCTTGAACTCTTCAAAAAACTGACGAATCACTTTTACATATTTCCCAAGAGTACAAACACTGTATTTCTTATTTGGTTTGAATTCATAATTTGAAATAGAGTCATACCAGTTCTTTGCA
Organism: Gemmataceae bacterium; assembly: GCA_044337875.1. Taxonomy (GTDB): domain Bacteria; phylum Planctomycetota; class Planctomycetia; order Gemmatales; family Gemmataceae; genus UBA969. Next base: position 446,514 of record JBIIMS010000001.1, on the reverse strand, counting down.
TCAAGTTCAGTTATGTCCATAATATCCGTGCTGGGTGAAATAAATCTAAACAATGCTTGAATAGTATATTTCCATTTATCAATCGTTTGGGCATGCTTGCCATTCTTAATCCCATCTTCAATATATTTTTGCAGGTATTTTTTTAATGGGAATTTCGACTGAATCCCGTTGCCTATTCTTGGCGGAATCAAAACTATTTTATCTAAATTAGAATGAAGATCATTGACACCATATGCATTCGAACCTTTATCAATCTTTTGAATCCAAAGGCTTGTATGTTGGTCTAGAGCAACTTCCATCTCCAATGCATCCCTAAATGCTTCCACATTGTCTAATAAGCGATCAATTTCGATTTTCCAGCATTTCGGAATGATTCCCGCACTTGACGATCCTCAAGCTCGATCTGTTCAGGAGGCGACATTTTGGTCAGTCTAGGCAATGGCTGTGGGACTGCTTGCTTGCGGACCATGGCGAGCGTTCGAGCAAGATCACTGCCCGGAACACGTTCCAGAGTGGCCCAGTACTTGTCCTGTAGACAGGGAATGAGGAGCGGATCACGGGTAATCATCTCGAGTTGAAAACGCACTTTGGGGTTGGCCTGACGGATCGTCTTCACGATAAGGGGAAGATCAAGGGAACCTTGGCCAAGTGGAACCTCGGCCATGCGGAAGCCTTCGGGAGCCTCTTCAAAAGCGATATCTTTCAGATGAACCGTGCGAGTGTGGGCGGCCAACGCGGTGACTGTTGCGATAGGGTCTTCGAGTAGAGCCAAGTTGTTACCGGTGTCCAGACAGATGCCGACCCATTCGCTCGAAATGGTCTTAATGAGCTGTATCAACTCATCGATCCTCAAATCTTTATGGTTCTCGACTGCGAGTTGAACTTTGTACCGAGCTGCGATTGGCTCCGCCTCTTTGAGTGTGTTTGTAGCCTGTTTCGCAAAAGCCGGGTAGTCCTCCGCTCGCTGAAAAACTTCATAACGGCGACCGCCCAGCATCACCATACGCATTACGATAGCACCGCAGGCCTGAGCAGTCTTCAGTTCCGAGTCGAATCGCTCGCGGTCTATCGCGGAATCTTTTGGCGGAGCGACGATCCCCTCGATAGCCATCTCTCGCTTCTCGGCCAGTCGTCGAATCGCAAGGCAGTCCTTCTCATCACATATACCGAGCGCAATTTGTACCGCATTCGCCCCTCTTTCATGGGCGAATGACAAGAAGTTCGCCGGTCGTGCGAACTCTTTCCTAGCGTCCCTTCTTGCTCGAAAGCCGTAGGAGTACGACAGTAAGCCTAGGTTACTCCTCGGTACCGGCTCGTCGGCATGAATGGCAATGGAAGTGCCGCCGATACCCGCCACACTGCTTGCTAGGAATATTCGTCGATTCATGCGTATTCACCCAGTTGTCGTTTCGATCCCAAGGGCACGCAGTTCATGATCCCATGGAGCCCGATACGGACGCAACAACATTTTCACAGCATTGGGATCATCAGGAATTGTCTGCTGTATGCTGTCCCAACGCAGGGATCGCCCCAGACGGAGCGAAAGATTCGCAAGATGACAGGCGGACGCCGTACGCCGGGCACTGACCAGATCACTGATCGGGGTCTTCCGAGTGCGGATGCAATCAAGAAAATTTGCGGCATGTTCCCTGTACTGAGACGCCGAGTCACCGGTTTTGTCTTCGAAGGACTCGGTACGCGATTTGGGTATTGCGTCTAATGCCATCCGAGGCCCGTCGACGGGGTGGCCTTCCTTAATTCCGGGAATCATATTGGTCGGGGGAATGTCTGGATCGGCCCAAACCTTGAACCCTCGCCGGTCGATGGCCAGCGTACCTTTGGTGCCATGGAATCGAAGCCCAAACCCCGATGGTTCCCCACGGGCCACCTCACGCATGACGAATGCGGCGGTGAACTTCCCACAGTCAAAAATCACGTCTTGGGTATCGGGAGTTTCGCCATTGTCGCGCAGGGCGAATCGACCGCCGATCGAGGTTACACTACGGAGTTGGTCCAAACCGAGGTACCAATCGACGATATCTAGATGATGAGCGCCCAAGTTGGTCATCTGACCGCCCGAGTAATCCCAGAACCAGCGGAAGTGATACAGCCCGCGATTAGGGTTGTACTTGCGAAGTGGAGCAGGGCCGAGCCAGGAATCGTAGTCCATACCCACAGGTGGTTCAACATCGGCCGGATTACCGAACCCCGGGCTAACATTACGTATCGCATCCATTCGAACCGAAGAAATCGTGCCGAGGTGGCCGCTCCGAATCAACTCTCGGGCTTTTTGATAATGCAAACCGGAGCGCTGCTGAGTGCCCACCTGAACGACACGTTTCGTGCGATCAGCAATTTTCTGCAACCACTCCCCCTCGCCGACAAAAAGCGTCAACGGCTTCTCGACATAGACATCCTTCCCCGCAGCACACGCCATCATCCCCATCAAGGCATGCCAGTGGTCCGGGGTGGCAACAATCACTGCCTGTACATCCTTGCAGTCCAGAAGCTTGCGGAAGTCCTGATAGGCCGTGGCTCCATCGCCAACAGCCGTAACGCCTTGATCAGCTCGTTTGCGATGACAGTCTGCAACCCCCACGATCTGGCAGGCGGGGATCTTGGAGAAAGTTGCAGTGTGCGTCTTACCGATCAGACCATAGCCGATCAGGCCAAGCGCCACCCGCTCGTTGGCGCCGAGAACACGTGAGTAGGCCGCGGCAGTCAGTACTGTGACAGAGGTCGCATGTATGAAAGATCTGCGATCAGTAGTAATGTTCATTCAGAATTTCCAGATATAGTAGGGGCCGAGCTATTTCGTCGCGGGCTGGTGCTCCGCGATCGCTTTCTTAAGCTTTTCCGCCGCTTCGCCGGTTGCAACTTTCGCCAGCCGGCCAGCGACAAAGATGTGCCGTTTCACAATCTCAGTCGGCGAAATAATGATTATCTTAGCATCGGGGTGATCGGCCTGCACTTGTTTCAAGTCGTCATCATTGACCACGCTCATCGTCAAGTCGAGGGTTTTCAGCCGGCCCTTCATCGGTAGCAGATGCTTGAATCCTCCGTCGTATGTGACGAATGCTTCCTGAAAGCCGATGTGCGTCAGCTTCGGCATCTTGGCGATGGATGCCAGAGCAGATTGTGAAACGTTGCCCATCTCGGCCACCGTGAAAGATTCCAGCGTCGGGTGGATTTCAAAGAACTTCAGACCTGCTTCGCTCACCTGGGAATGCACCACGGTGAAGGATTTTAGTCCCTTGATCTTGGCGGCCTGCTCCATACCCGCATCGTTGATGCCAAGGGTCAATTTGATCTCCATTAGCTTGGAATCCTTCAGAGCATCGAAGCCCGTGCCATTGTAAAGTGCCGCCTTCGGATGATTGCTCAGAAAGCCGTTATGGTCAAATCGAATGATGCGCAGTTCCTGCATCCCTTTAAGGGCACGAAGGCTATCGTTCTGCAACCAGGGGCCATTGCCGGTAAGCGCAAGCACACGGCCATTCGAGTCGTAAACGCAACTGAAAGAGAGGCCTTTCGATTCAGTACCGCGAACTCCCCATAATTTCAGATTGGAAGTGTCAATGCCCAGTTCTTTCAATCGGGTGATGACGCCGCTTTTCGCCCACCCGGGAACCTCGGCGACTTCGACCGCGTGCCCCTCGATCGCGATGATCGCCTTTACGAGTTTTGCTTCATCAGGGTGGATTGGGATCGTGATGTCGGGGGCGGCACTAATCGCCATACTATAAATTAGAGATACCAAAGCGAATGTTTTTTGCATAATTGCACCTTAATTTAAACTTAGTTAACTAGAAAACTCTAGGGGTAAAGAAGACATATTAGCTAATCTTTGTCACACAATTGCCTTAATGATTCCATCGGCCTCTCCACCCTGGAAGTTCTTTGGGACAGGGACGCCGAGAAAACCGAACATCGTCTGCCAGAGGTTTCCAAGCAATACATCTTTATGCCTAACATGACCTTGGTGTTTAACGCCAATCTTATGCCCACCAACCAACATAGTCGGAAGGTTGGTGTTGTTGTGGGCGTTGACGGTACCACCAGACGAACCCCAGACTAGCAAGGTATTGTCGAGCAACGTGCCGTCGCCTTCCTTCACACCCTTAAGTTTCTCGATAAAATACGCCCAGTCTTGCATGTACCAAGTGTCAACCTGGGTTAGCCACTTAAGCTTTTCCGCTTCCTCGCCGTGGTGGGTCATCTCGTGGTAATTGTAAGGGCACCCCATGAACCCATATGTGTAGGTTCCATCCGAGAGATCTCGGCGAGCGTAATAACTGATGATTCGAGTACTATCGGTTTGCAGGGCGAGCGTGATGACATCGTACATGAGTTGCTGATAACGGCGGTAGTCGAACGCTTTCCCGCCCCGGGTTTCTGGGTCGAGCGCCTGAACGTCTTTGCCAAAGTTGAGTGGGGCCACCTTCGGCTTCGGTTTATTCAGCCACTCTAGATCCGAGGCGATCCGGGTCTCCACGTCACGGACGGACGAAAAGTATTCGTCGAGCTTCCTTCGGTCGTCCTTGCCGAGTTGGTCGTTCAGTCGTTTCGCCTCGTTCCGGACGGCGTCCAGCACGCTCATAGTGCGGTCGGCCCCGGACCGGCGGGCGACAATGTTATCCGCCGTTTCCGCTCGAAACAGCCTTTCAAACAGGACATGCGGTCGGTTCTCAGCCGGGATCGGGGTGCCACCGGGCGTCCAAGAAAGTGTCTTGTCGATCGTGCCAGACCCAAACCCGGTCCCGCGGTTGATGCCGAGGACAAGGGACGGAAACCGAGTCTGCTTGCCGACCACCCCCGCAAGTTCCTGATCGCACGAAGCCCGGAGTTTGGAGTCGGCATTGTGGGTGTTCGTTCCGGTCAAGAATGTACGGTCGCCGCCGTGACCACCCGAGTGGGTGAGTTTGAGGCCGCTGATGAGTGTGAAGTCGTCCCGTAGGTGATCAACCGGCTTCAGGATCGGGGTGACGGTGTAGGTCTTCCCATCATCCGCCGGGGTAAAGTCGCGGCCATTGACGCCAAGGCCCCACATGCTGAATATCGCCCGTTTGGGCCGTTCGCTTTCCTTCATTCCCCCTGCGTTAGTTAGACTATGGGCCAATGCGGACATTGATTCGAGCCAAGGTAGCGCAAGTGCAACTCCTGCGCCGCGGAGGACAGTGCGTCGAGAGAGTAGAGGGGAAGTTCGGTCGGACATTTGAAACCTCGGGTTATTATTTGGTGCGGAACACGTCCGAGACGACAATCGCTCGGATCAGGGATTGGATACGATCATTGTCTCTTGCAAGGGCAGTGGTCAGTTCGTCTACCGTCGCCCGGTCGACGTACCCGACCGGACGGCACAGGGCATAGGTCAGCAGTTTTTCCGTAAACGCCCGGTTGAACTTGTCCTTCTCGATAACAAGGCTAGTCTTGTACTCTTCTAGAGTTGTAAACTTCAGGCCCGACTTCAATTCGCCAGAGGGATCGATTTTCGGCGCTAGGGCCAGCGATATCCCTTCGCCGTTCTGCTTCTCCCGCCACGCCCCGATCGCATCGTAGTTTTCGAGCGACAGACCGTACGGGTCGAGCTTGGCGTGGCAACTGGCGCACGTCGGTTCGTTCCGGTGCAGGGCAAGTCGCTGCCTCACCGACAGGTTCTTTCCAGCAGTGTTCGGCTGAATGTCACCGGCGTTCGGCGGGGGGGGTGGTGTGGGGTCATTGAGAAGCTTCTCTCTTACCCAGGCGGCGCGCCGGACCGGGAGGGTCCGATTACCGTCCGACAGCAGAGTTAGTAAGCCAGTCATACCGAGCACGCCTCCGCGGTGATGGTCAGTGCGAATGGCCACCTTACGGAACTCCGGACCCTTCACCCCATCGATGCCGTAGTGTTTCGCGAGCCGTTCATTGATCATGAGGAAATCTGAATCTAGAAAGTTCGTTATCGGCAGGTTCTCCCGAAGAACGTGCTCGAAGAACGCAAGCGGTTCCTCTTTGCTCGCGATTTCAAGCAACTTGTCATATGTCCGGTATTCCTTGGCTGGCATCACCGTTCCATACAGCCGGACGTCCAGCCACTGGCCGGCGAAGCTTTCGACAAATCGGTGGCTCTTAGGGTCGCGGAGCATTCGCATTACTTGGGCGTCGAGCACTCTCTGGTCGTGGAGTTTGCCCGCTACCGCAAGCTGGGAAATCTCGTCGTCGGGCAACGACGCCCACAGGAAGTACGACAACCGGCTAGCCAATTCGTGGTCGGTCAACGGCCGGGATGTCCCCTTTGGCTCCGGCTCCGAAAGATAGATGAAGCCAGGAGATACTAGTACGAATTGCAACCCGATCCGGACTGCTTCGTGGAACGATGCCTTTTTTTCGGTCATTGCCTGAGTGGCCAGCCTCACGACTCGATCAAGCTCATCTTTGGTGACCGGTCGACGATATGCCCGAGGCAGGAAACGTTCGAACACGATGCGCAATCCCTCCGGGGTCTGTGGGAGGGAATCCGTAAGCCCCAGTGCGGCATGACTGCGTGGCGGCCACTCCTTCGCAATAGGACCTTCGACCTCAATGGTGTCGAGAAGAAGTTTTGGCAGAGTGTCAATTTTGTATTTTTCATTATGAATCCAGCGGGTGCCGGTGAACACCTTCGCATCCGCCAGCGCTTTGTCAAGATCCGCTCGGGCTTTCTTTAGCAAATCGTCATTTTTATCAGTCACGGCTTTATTGATTTTTCCACTGTTCACCATGATGCGAAAATTGATATCTTGCCAGCCTGGGTGGTTGATGCGAGCATCCCAGAGCCCGTTCCAGGTGATGTGGAAAGCTTTGGTCATGTCGGGCAGACCAGCACGAAGAAACACAGTCAACTCGGTGACTTCTGGCTTCTCCAGCGTTCCGTTGGGCTTGAACTCGAAAGTTTGCTCGAGGGGAGTACCGCTGGAATATACGAGCCGGACGCGGATAGGCTCGCCTCGGTCACCGGAGTCACTTCCCCCCTTAAACCGAACCTGATAGTAACCGTCCTGTTTGATAAATTGGGTGAGGGTTGGCGGAGGACCTGGTGGAACGCCGATGAACTCCGGACCCTTGCCTCCGTAATGAATCGCGGATCGGATAATCATCCCCTTCTCGGTCTTGAAGTGCGTCGGCGGACCGGTCTCGATGATGTGGTCGAGGTTTTCATTGACCTTTTGACGAATGGACTCCCCGATGTGACGGTTGGCCTGCCACAAGTATTTTTCCGATCTGGGCGGCGCGGTTTGCACAGCCTCCCTAGCGACCAACTCCGCGACCCCGAGGTACCTTTCCAGTTGCGTCTCGTCGAAGAACAGGGCAGCAGCGACACGGTCAAATCCTTCGGATTGCCCGTCGGCTGGGAGTTCTTCTCGTAGCTTGTCCGATAACCTAGGATCTAGACCAAGCAAGTCTACAACCGTGTTAGCGTACTCGTCGCGGTTTAGCCGACGCAACAGGTTCCGACCACCCGCAATCCGGGCCTCGCGCTCGGCCCGCTTCAGCTCGCGGCCCACCCACTCCACCGCCGCGAACGACTGCTTGGGGTCTGGCCGAGGCTCGCTTTTTGGCGGCATGGCCCCCGAGTTGATTTGATCGATCACTTCTTTCCAAGTGTCCGCAGTTTTTCCGGCCTGGAAGTCGCTCCCAAGCTGGTCGATACGAAACCCGGCCTTCGCCTTCTTCGCATCGTGACAGGAGTAGCAGTGCTTCACAAGGAAAGGTTTAACATCCCGCGCGAACTCGGGCGATGAGTCCGCTTTAGGTAACAGGGCGAGCATAAGGAGAGCCGCATTCATATCTGAACTCCTATTTCTTGACAGGCTGCATCTGTTCGACGAATTGACCTCGGAGTGGCTTCGCCGACTGGACTGGTCCTAGACGGCTATGAAACTCATACATGTCTGCACGATAGAGCGTTCGTTCCCACCACAGGGGAATTTCAGTTTCCAACAGGCCCACCGCGACTACCTCCAAGGCTGGCGAACCGATGGGAACTTTGAGATGCTCCGCTTCCTCCGGAGTCAATAAAACAGCTCGCACGGTTTCGTCTGCCCCTGCGATGATGAGTCGATGAGATTCGGTCCAAGCCTGATATAGCGAACCCTCGGCCTGTGAACGAGTCAGTTTTGGACAGTGTGAAGCCACAACAAAACGATGTTCCAGAATCACAGGGATGCCATTAACGGCTCTCACCCGATCCAGTTCCCAGAGCAGATCAGATTCTTTGACTATTAGCTTTTCGGTAATTTGCGGTTCCACTTCACGGGCCTTGAGCTTTCCAAATGTGAGTAGCAAAGTACTCGGCGTTTTCCCAGCGGTTCGGGCTTTTTCTGTGAAACTCACCAACGATCGGAGGTCATATGAGATCGCAGGTTGGCGAACGAACGTGCCAATGCCCTTACGGAACTCCAGCAACCCCTCGGAAACGAGACTGGCTAGAGCCTTGTTCGCAGTCGCACGGCTTACAGCAAATCGCTGGACGATTTCGCGCTCGGTGGGGAACTGCTGCCCAAACGTGTACTCCCGGCCAACCAGCAGGCGCAACCGCTTGTTGATTTGCTGATACATGGGATCTCGTACAATCGTTGGGTCCATTATGCGCCTCAATGTGGTATGTGACTTCCAGAGTTAAACCCTAAACATGAAAACAATCTTAAAACCAAGTGGCTTAGCCACTGTACAATTCTCGCTATTTCCCGTCAATCATTAATATCGTCGATTTGGGGCATTTTTAGGCTGGTCAGTTGTATGCTAAAGATGAATCGGCGTTCACAAGGAGTGTTACACTCGATTTTGCGACCAAGCGAGATCTAAAATTTCCAACTTATTGCCAGTAATCCGGTTGCGGGATTGGGAGACGATAGTATTGTTTCAATAAGTGTGCGCCTCGGGAAGCTTTCTTTTTTCTGTCTATGCCCTCTATAACTAATCTCAGACTTAAAGACAGTGCCTATTAAAAGGTAATGGCTTTGGTCTTATCGTGTGCAAGTTACAACCCATGTGGGTATAATCTTCCCATCATGCGCAATGTCACAACTATTTATGTATTCCTAACAATCGGCAACTTGGTGACAGTGCACGCCGCTGATTTATAAGCGAATAAACCAAATATCATTTTCAGCCTCGCAGAGGACTCCGGTTTTGCAGACTTTGGTTGCTGTGGCCATCCGTATTCTCGCACTCCTAACATTGATAACCTCGCAGCAGATGGCACCCGCTTTACGCAGTTTTATGCCACAGGAGTCACTTGTTGCCCAAGGCGCACAGGCTTAATGACGAGCTTGGTCGGACATGATGCCGCTAACAACAAATGGAACCATCCATTTCTCAACTCCTACTATCAGTGTGATTGGCCTGACGTCGAGATAGGTTGCTTTATTGTTATTCATCTGGAGACTTCGGTCGCTTTCTATTTAAGTAGACTTCGAGTTGGGTACTTTTCGATTAAGCTCGTCCGTGCGTAATTGCTCGATGCCCGCAGCTCCAACACTTAGCTTCCTTGCCAAGTCGCTTCTGGGGTCAACGACTCGCCAAAAGGGACACACGGAATTTGGTGAAGCACCTTCCGCCAACTCTTCGATAGCGATCTCAGCTACGATTCGCGAGTGAATGGAGGAAGTTATGGGACACGATGCATCCGCCTCATGGCTCTTGGCTAGGTCTTTTCGCATCTCCACGATACTGATGAATGATCCCGATGGTATATATCGCATGTACCGATCGATTATTTCTGGCGATGTTATCAATAGCTTTGTCCCGGGCGGCAAGCCTGCAAACTTTTTCTCGAGGACAACCACGTGGGCTGGTTTTGAGCAAGCTTTCTTCTCTAACCATGTCTTAGGCATTTCAGGCCTCCATGTTATGCTTGTAATCTTTACGAATTTCTGCAGGCTGCAATCAACACTACGAAGCGTATTGAGTCACACTCAGTAAGTCAAGTCATGCCTAAACCCAAGGAAAAAAACGCAAAAAACCGCGCTGAGACACATGCGAGTCTTCTCGCTACGGCTAAGCTGCTTTTTGAAAAACTTGGCTACTCGAGCGTCAAAGCAACACTGCGTGGTTTTCTCGCCATAGTCGTTTTCTCAAAATCAATGATGATTTTCTCGCAAACAGTAATACGAAGCCTTATAGTAGGTTTAATAATTCATGAGTCCTAAGTTATAAGGGAATGAGGATTGAAACTAATGTTACCAAAACTAATGTTACTAAGTGCTACGGCCTCTGGGTTGCTATTGTTGGGGATGCCCATCGGATCATCTCAAGAAATCGCACAACCTGCGCCTAAACAGCAAGTACTTAAACATGACGGCAAGCCTGCGGATATGACCAAGCCCGTGCAGGTATTTATCCTGCTTGGGCAATCCAACATGGTTGGCCTCGGAAAGGTAAAAGGCCCGGACGTCTCGCTCGAGTTCGCGGTGAAGGAGAGGAAGAAATATCCCTACCTCGTTGATGATGGCAAGTGGACGGAGCGGAAGGATGTCCGCTTTGTACAGTATATGTCCGGCAAGGGCCCGCTGAGAAATGAATGGATGACAGTTAATGGCGGCAACCTCGGGCCTGAATACGGGATCGGCCACCCGCTGGGAAATGCGATCGATGCACCCGTGATGATCCTCAAGTGCTGCATCGGCAACCGCGCTCTTGGCTGGGACCTCCTATCACCCGGCAGCGAGCGCTTTGAGTTTGTCATCAAAGATAAGACGGGCAAGGAAAAAAAGATGGTATATGCCGGCTACAAAGACAAACCAGAGTCGTGGGAAATGGACCCTGCGAAGGGCCTGAAGACAGAACCTGCCCCTTGGGTTGATAAAAACGGCAAACCCATCCAATGGTATGCAGGCAAGCAATGGGATGATGACACCGCAGATGCCAAGAAGGTGCTTGCAGACCTTGCCAAATATTACCCCGATGCGACAAAGTATGAAGTCGCAGGATTTTTCTTCTGGCAGGGTGAAAAAGACGCGGGAAATCCCGGACACGCTGCTCTCTACGAAAAAAATCTAGTGCGTTTCATCAAACAACTGCGCAAGGACTTCGATTCTCCAAATGCCAAATTTGTGCTTGCCACCATGGGAGAATCCGTAAAGGGCGGCACCGGACTTGGTAATCAGATTCTCGAAGCCCATCTCGCCGTTGACGGCACTGCTGGCAAATATCCTGAGTTCAAAGGCAATGTTGCAACCATCTACACACACCCCATGGCTCAGGGCGGAAGTGGCAACGGCCACTACGGCGGCAAAGCAGAGGTTTACATGGATGTTGGCGAAGCCATGGGTCGGGCCATGGTCGAGTTGTTAAATAAATAAACAAAGAAGGAAGAAAAATGAAACAGAACCCCATCACTTACAAACCGTTTGCTCTTTCATCCATCGTGCTCAGCGCGCTCGCGCTATTCGCAGTAACGGTCATGAGCACCGTCCAAGCTCGGGCAGCAGAGCAGCCAATCTCGAAGCCGGACAGCAAGAAGAAGCCCGTGAAGGTCTTCATCCTCGCCGGCCAGTCCAACATGGAGGGGCATGCGGCGATCAGCACTTTTGACTACATCGGCAAGGATCCGCTGACGGCACCCTTACTCAAGGAGATGCGCAATCCCGATGGAACGCCACGGGTATGTGATAAGGTCTGGATGTCCTATTTGACCGGCCCTTATGACGGCAGTGCCAATGGTGAGGGCCTGGGCAAGTTGACCGCCGGCTTCGGCGAACGCGGAAATCAGCCCACCAAGCTAAGCGGCAAGATTGGTCCCGAGTTTACCTTCGGGATTTTTATGGAGAAAGAGCTGAAGGAGCCCATCATTATTATCAAGACCGCGTGGGGTGGCAGGTCACTCAACACCGAATTCCGCCCGCCCAGCGCCGGGCAATACAAACTGCCCAAGCAGATTCAGGAAGTGTGGGACAAATATCCCCAGGGCGCCCACGGGGTCCCCAAGCTCGAGGACCGAAAAAAATGGCAGGCTGACAAGGATGCCGCCTCGGGTGTGTTTTACCGAATGATGATCGAGCATGTTAAAAAGGTGCTGGCAGATCCCAAGCGGGTCTGTCCAGAATATGACGCTAAGGCTGGCTATGAACTGGCCGGTTTTGTCTGGCTTCAGGGTTTTAACGACCTGGTCGATGGGACTACTTATCCCGGCCCCGACCAACCTGGAAAATACGATGTTTATTCAGACCTGCTGGCCAAGTTCATTCGCGATGTTCGCAAAGACCTGTCAGCCCCGAAGATGCCATTCGTGATCGGCGTACTGGGAGTCGACGGTGAGGGCAAAAATGTGAATTTCCGCAAGGCTATGGCCGCGCCGGCCAACATGCCCGAGTTCAAGGGCAATGTGGTTGCTGTTGAGACCGCTCCCTTCTGGGATCACGCCATTGCCGCCGCACAACCCAAGCAGGGCGAGTTTAACAATATCGTTGGTATAGCTCACACATTGAAAAAAGATGGCTCTTTCGACCGTGAATGGAAATGGGAGAATTACTGGAAGCCGATTGGCAAACCGCTGCCAGAGGAACGGATCTGGCGCTTCGTTACGATCGATCCCACTGAGAAGAAGGACAAGATGAAAAAATATGACGGCAGGCGATTCCGTGACATCACGCCGCCAGCCGGGATGGAGAATTGGTACATGCCCGACTTCGATGACAGCAAATGGACGGAAGGCAAGGCCCCCATCGGAAAGGGCGTCTGGAAACACAGCGGAATCACCTTGGACAAATATCCTTCCAAATGGGGTGATGGCGAATTCCTACTGATGCGCACAACTTTTGAAGTTGAAGACCTGAACTGCGATTCATATCGCATTGCGATTTTGGCAAGACAAGGATTCCATGTTTATTTGAACGGACAAAAGATACACACCTATATCTGGTGGCAAGACTCTCCGCGTTATGGTTCCATCGTCCTCAAAAACGAACAGATCAAATATTTGAAGAAGGGAAAGAACGTATTGGCGGCCTATGCCAATGACCAATATGACCTTAAGTCTCCAGAACATTATGCCGCGATGGATCTGCGGGTTGAGGGTATCACCAAAGCAGACCAAGAGAAGCTTGATCTCGCCTTAGAAGAAATCTTTTCGCGTAAAGATAAAGAAATCCTAAAAGGCGCCTCCAATGGCGGCTACCACTATTTGGGCAGTGCAAAAATCTTCGCGCAGATGGGCAAGGCATTTGCAGAGGCAATTTTGAACTTACAGAAATAAACAAGAAAAATAAAGGAGACTAAAAATGAATACAAAAACAACAAGAACAATAGCATGCGCAATGGTTGCTATGTCATTGATAGTGGGTATGGTGATGGCGCAGGAGGCCGGGGTGGACAAGTCGCCCGCAAAGCTCAAGGGAGCGATCAAAGTCTTCATCCTCGCCGGGCAGTCCAACATGGAAGGGCAGGGCTCGGTTGATCATGATTACAATGGCGGCAAGGGCAACCTGGTCTGGTCGATGGCGAATTCGAAGAGCGCCGACAGGATGAAGAAGCTCAAGAACGAGAAAGGTGAATGGGTCGTCAGGGATGATGTGCAGGTATCATTCAAGGTTGGTGGCGACAAACTCCTGAAGGGTGGCCTCACGGTGGGCTACACCGGTTATGCAGCAGACGGATCGAGAAGGCACATGGGACCCGAGCTTGGGTTCGGTTTTGTTCTGGGCGACTTCTACGAAGAGCCAGTCCTTTTGATCAAAACGGCATGGGGCGGACACAGCCTGCACGGGCATTTCCGTTCGCCAAGTTCCGGCAAGCCGGCCTATGATACTGGCAACTGGCCAAAGCCGGAGGATATTGGGCAGTCTTATCGCCAAATGGTGAAAGAAGTTCGCGCCGCCTTGACGGATCTCGGGGATCAGAAATATGAAATCGCGGGTTTTTACTGGCAGCAGGGCTTTAACGACATGGTCACCCCAAAGGCGATACCCGAATATGCGCAGCTTCTCGTCAACCTGGTCAGCGATCTCCGCAAAGAATTCAATGTGCCAAACATGCCGGTGGTTGTGGGCCAGCTTGGCAATGGCGGCCCGGTGACCGAGGGCGCGATGTTTGAATTCAGAAAGGCGCAGGAAGTAGGAACAAAGCAGATCAAGAATGCTGTATTCATTAAGACCACCGATTTTGCCCGGCCGGCTGAACTCTCGCCCTGTCCAACCCATGGTCACCACTGGTTCGCCAATGCGGAGAGTTACTTTCTGATCGGCGAAGCGTGCGGTGAGGGAATGAAGAGTTTGCTGAAATAAGTATTTTCCATTAGAATAGTAAATGGGGTTCTGTCTATTTGACGGCCTCGAATTTCAGGCTCTGGCTGGAAAGTTCCCGAACCACCTCGCAATATAAACAAGGAGCCAAAATGAAACTAAACCACATCACACGCAGATCGTTTGCTCTGTCATTCATCACGTTAGCGGCGCTCGCGCTCACGGCGATTGTTGGTTGCTTAAAGAATGATTCGCTTCCTACGGAGTTCAAACTGACGCGAGTGTTACATCAAAAGAAAGTATCATATGCGGTGGGACCGGGAGGGGGGAATCATTCATTTACTGTCTACGAACTCCCTAAGGAAGTCTCCGCAACGATTGCGGATAAAGGTCTGACCTACCTGAATTCCCTGCCCTCAGCGCTGGGAAAGAAAGCTCCCGACAAGACAGCATTCAGTGGACCTTTTGTTAATTGGCAAGCGACACCCGTCTCTAGGGCGGCGAGATGGTTGCGACATGAAGACGAGCAACGATTCGAGAAGAGGGGGTGGGCACCTTCCATCGCAACTTTTTATAAATCTTACGAAAATGATGATGGTAAGGATGAATTTATCTCGTCGATATCACCTGAATATGCTGACTCCTTTCAAACGGCTATTTCCACGCCCGGCAATTATTATGCTTACGGTTCTTACCGTGGTATGTGCCTTGTCATTGTTTCACCAAAGACAGGCAAAGCGTTCTATTTGTTTAGAGACTGAAAACCCAAATACACCCTCATCATAAAGTACCGCCCTCATTCGCCCGCGGGTTCCGCACTTTTCAGATGCCATTCAATGCAGTTTGGTCTGGGGTTCCATAATTCTGCGAGTTTCATTAGCTTTAACCGAAAGTACGTTAAACTTCACTCAACAAAAGAACCCTTGAAACTGAACTCATCCAACAAAATGGAAAGCGATATCAATACACCGACACAAATGGTGCATGATGGCTTAATATGGTGTTTAGAAAAGAGGTTATAACGCAGCAAAGCTTCGAACGCTACTAGTGGATAAATTGACACACCTAAGGCACTAACATACAATTTGGCACAAAGCTGCGAATAAGTTGAGTGGAAAGAAACTGTTTTTATCAGTGAGGAACAGATAATGAGGCGATTCTATACTTTGATGGTTTTCTGGATTGTCAGCGCCAGTGCGACATTAATTGCTGAAGAGCGAACTGTGCGTGAGAAACAACTCGCCGATGCCGAGTTTAGGCTAAAATCCATCTACGAAAAACGGACCTTCACACCGGCGACATTTCCCGGAAAATGGCTTGCAGATAGCTCCAACTACTGGATGTTAGAACCTGCCAAACCGGGTGCTGAACCCGAAGTTGTTAAGTATGATGCGAAAAGCGGGAAACGAATCAACTTTTTCAGTGAGAGCCAACTGGTTGTGCCCGGCACAAAGGATCGACTGGTTGTTCAACGGTTCTTGCAGACGCCACTCGCCAACAAATTTTATCTACAAACGCAAACCGGAAACTGGCTCTTCGACTCGAAATCGGGGGAACTGAAAAAGCTTCCCAATGAGGCACCCCAACCATCGGCGTCCAACTCGTTTTCTCCCAAAGTCGATCGCATCATTTTTAGGCGTGGCCATAATCTTGCTATAGCCGATCTTGCGAATGGACACGTGACACAACTGACCAACGACGATCATAAAGACCTCGACAACGGTGGCAACATCAGTTGGAGCCCAGATGGCAAGCGGATTGCGTACATTCAAACGGATTCGTCGAAAGTGCGTCGACGGCCCGTTGTTCATCCGACCGATCCGACTTATCCCGAGGTGACGCTCGAACGCTTTGCACGCGTTGGTACGCCGATTCCCACACTTCGTGTCGGCGTTGTGGATAGTGAAGGTGGTGCAACACAATGGGTAAAATTGCCAAGTGATCCGGGCACGTTTTACATCAATAGCGTTAGTTGGGCCGGGAACTCCAACGAACTGCTGATTGAAATGCTCAGCCGCTCACGCGATAACCGCAAGTTCCTGCTCGCCAACATCGAGAAGGGCGAGATCGCAACCGCATACGAGGAAACCGATCCAGCTTGGATTGACGCAAGCTATTCCGCCAATGCAGGGCTGGAGTGGATTCACGATGGCAAAGAGTTTGTCTTAATCAGTGAGCGAGGCGGTTGGCGGCAAGCGTATGTGATTTCGCGAGATGGTAAACAGCGTAGGCTTCTCACTAAAGATAAATCTGACATCATCGCTCGAGGGCCGGTCGATAAATCAGGCGGGTGGTTTTATTACATCGCATCGCCGAAAAACGCCACCCAACGCTACTTGTATCGCATCCGCTTGGATGGCAAAAGCGACCCCGAGCGTGTTACACCAGATGACCAACCTGGAACACACAGCTACGAATTCTCACCGGATTGCAAGTGGGCATTCCACACATATTCAACATTCGACAAGCCACCAGTCGTGGATCTGATTGAACTCTCCGGCCATCGCTCGGTGCGCATCTTGGAAGCGAACGATCAAGTTCGCAAACATGCCAGCAGTCTGATTTACAAACCGACCGAGTTCTTGAAAATAAATATCGGGAATGGTATTGAGATGGATGCGTGGATGATCAAACCGCGGGACTTCGATGAGACAAAGAAGTACCCGGTTTTCTTCTTCATTTACGGTGAACCACACGGCCAGACTGTGCTCGATGACTGGGCCGGGGGTCAGAACCATTCAATGTTTCACAGAATGATCTCCGATCTCGGATACCTCGTAGTGTCGATGGACAATCGCGGCACACCGGCACCGAAGGGGGCCGAATGGCGACGTGCAGTCTACGGAAGCCTCGGCCCACTTTCGACCGAAGAACAAGCGGCTGGCGTCATCGAGTTAGCACGCATGCGATCGTATGTGGACCCATCGCGAGTGGGTATCTGGGGCTGGAGCGGTGGTGGCTCAAACACATTGAATGCGATGTTTCGTAGGCCGGATGTTTATCATGTTGGTATTGCTGTTGCGCCGAAGCCTCGCCCGGAATTGTACAACGCCTGGTTCCAAGAAATCTTTATGCGAACCCCAGAGGTAAACCCTGAAGGCTACCGCAAGGCAGCGGCTATCAACTACGCAGAAGGTCTGCGCGGAGATCTCTTGATCGTGCATGGGACGGGAGAAACGAACACGCACTTACAAATCACCGAAAGCCTCGTGGATCGACTGATCGAGTTGGGCAAAAAATTCGACTACATGTCCTACCCTAACCGCGACCACGGCTTACGAGAAGGTAAAGGCACTCCGGTCCACCTACGGATGCTGATGACTAGATACTTGCTCGAACATCTTCCGCCCGGGCCGCGGTAATTTTTGACCCGATGATCCTCGGCTAGCTTTACGCCACCAGTCGGAAAGCTTCCACCCACTCTGGCCTTTAATTGGCTGCCATGCAAGAACTCGGAAAGGATGTGCCGGGGTGGAAGACATGACAGAAGCACCGGATGGAAAACTATATCTATCAATAGTTGAAGATACGGATAGTCGCTGATGACGAGTTATGCAATGTCAACTCGAACAAGCAACTACAAGCGTCAAAGAATCCCTTAAAGAAAAGAAGGTACCCAAAAAATCCATTCGGATGAAAGTAGTCAATATCGAAGCAAGGTGTACCAACAAAAATTAAAAAAAGACCAGCGATTTGTTTCTGAACTAGTATCCCGTCTATAATACAAATTAGCGTCTGAAAATTCTCCAACCGAGACTGCGAGTAACACATGTCGAACCGATCCGCTTCTATCATTCAATTCGGAAAAACGATGATAAATAATTCCAAGTATCTGCCTCTGATGGTCGTTTCCCTCTTAATCCTAGGGGGAGAGCAAGCGTGCCGGGCTGAGACGCCAGAGGAGGCTTCGACTATCGGCCGCAAACTCGGCAGCATCGAGAAAGCCAGTACGTTCGTTAAGCTGTTGAAAGATACAGACGCAGCCAAAAACTTACTTTTCAGCAGCAACGGCACGACGACCGTATTTGTGCCAACCAACAAAGCCTTCGAGAAACTCTCCAAGGAACGCCTGCAGGCTCTAATCGACCCAGCGAACAAGCAGTATTTAGAGCGCGTTCTCACCTACCACGCCGCTCATAATACGCGGATCGACCGCTATGTGCTCCGGCGGATCGGCTTCCTTCGCAGCGGCTTAGGGCAGTACCTCAAGATCAACCCCGACCGCACCGGCGATGTGATCACAGTGGATGGGGCCACGATCGAGGAGTACGATCTGGCTTGCTCCAACGGAGTCGTCCACTTCATCGACACGGTTCTCGACCCCATCGAGCTAGACCTATTCGAGTACCTTGAAAAAGATGGGCGTTTCGCCATCCTCACGAAACTGATCAAGCGCAGCGGGCAAACCAAACTGTTCCAAAACCGGCACGACGTTTACACCGTGTTTGCCCCGACAGACGAGGCATTTGCAAGCCTTCCCAAGGGCACGGTAGACGCTCTGCTTCTGCCTGAAAAACTCGACCTGCTTTCGGATGTAATCAAGACGCACATCGCTTTGGGAACCTGGACCGTCGCGAAAATCCCTGATGTGCCCCCGCTTGGCACACCCGGAATCGATGTCGCCAATCAATATGGGCAGGAACTGGTCTACCGCACTGCAAACGGTCGCGGCACAATCGACAACATTGCGATAAGTACTGCCGATCTTGTTACCCGCAACGGATTCGTGCATGTCATTGATCGCCCGCTTTTGCCTAAGAGAGACAGCATCATAACGGCACTCGAGCGGAACGGTGGTTTCGGGGAGTTTCTTAACTTGGCACGGGATGCCGGCATCTACAATGTGCTCGGCCAGTTTCAGTTGCAAGTGACCGTGTTCGCCCCGACGGACGCAGCACTGAAGTCGGACGCGCTCAAAGAACGCCTCAAGATGCTCAAGGATCCTGCCAACCGCGAGCGCCTTCGTGCCGTACTGTTGAGGCACGTCGTTTCGGGGCGCATTCTTACCACGAATTCAATTAATTTCCGGCGGTTCACTTCGCAGATTGACGCACGCGTCGATCTCGTTCGCGAAGGGGCGAAACGTACGATTCAGGGCGTTCAGATTGTCGAAACCGATATTCTGGCGCGAAACGGCGTCGCTCACGGAATCAACGGCATCATCGACGAAGCGATGGAATCGCCAGATACCGATCAGACTTGGCAGAGTTTTGTCGGCTACGTAAAAGACACGATTCGCAGCGGGAATGAGCTTTACACAGCCGGCAAGTACTCGGAGGCTAGTGACTACTATGCCCGCCGCGGGTACGAGTTGAAGGCTCGCTTCGCTGCCAACATCAGCCGTTTCTACGGCATTAACGTCCAAATCATTCTGAACAACGATGTTTACCGAAACCGAGATTACGACTTCGCCTCTACCGCGTGGTCGCAACGCAACAAGTTTCTCGAGTTGCAGCGCACTCTCGAAACGAAAACCCCGCTTCAGATCGATGAGATTGAATTGCGAATCCCCGCAAAAAAGCAATGAGTTAGTGATAACGAACTAACCCATAGGCACACATGAAAACCCTCAACCTGATTCGATCTGCGGGGATCACCCTGCTTTTGTTAGCAACGGCTTCCGCACTTGCGAACGAACAGGCAGTAGGTAAATTGTTCGAGTAAGTTTGATAAAATGCGTTTTTTAAAACAAACAAACTAGCCCTTATTAACTCAGGAGCCCGATATAAAATCGGGTTCTTTTTTTATTCAATTAGGCTCTGCTCTTTATTGCCAATCCAGACAGGTTTTTAATCTTTGGCGTTAAAGCGGGAATAATAGATACGTACTTAACTTAGAGTCTAAAAAACTTGGCTCAGTCTATATCATAATTAGCATGTTAATTTTCTGTTGCAGTTTCTTTTGACGACATCATTTGAAAGGATTTTATTCATGTTTAAATTCTGGCGGTTTACACCTGTTGCGTTAGTTTTGGCTTTGGCAGTAGGCTCGTTCGCAATTTCTTACGCTCAAGAATCTGCACCAAAAGTTCAACTTCCTGCAGATACTCAAGCTCTTATACGCTTTAATTTCCGTGCCATGATTGATTCCCCCCTTGCAAAAAAAATGGGTGAAAAAGAAATTATCAAAGCTCTTGACTTCGATGTCGAAATCCTTGCCGAAATGGGTTTCGACCCACTCAAAGATATCGATTCCATCACTATTGCTGCGCCGGGTGGTGGTGACATGGAAAAATGCCTCATCATCCTTGCAGGCAAGTTCAAAGCAGATAAGCTTGTAGCAAAAGCTAATGAAGAAGCTAAAAACAACGAAGACAAAGTAAAAATCCACAAGGCGGGCGATAAGACTATTTTCGAATTGAAAGACTTCTTCCCTGACCAACAAGTTCCCATGTTCATGATGATCGCATCCAACAGCACCATCCTCGCTTCCACCCAAAAAGAATATCTTGAAAAAGCTCTTGCTAACTCTGACAGCAAGCTTGCAAACAAAGATTTCTCCGCACTCGTAGAGAAACTTGATCCCGATCTTGCCATTTCCATGGTTGCTGTCAGCAGTGCTTTTCCTAGTAAAGCCATTCCAGAACCTTACAAGGCTATCATCGAAGGCATTGATTCAATCATTGGCGGTATTGGCGTCGACGAAGATGTTACCCTTAAAATCAATGTGTTCACCAAGGATGAGGATTCTTCAAAGAAACTGAAGGAGACCATGGATCAAGGGATGGCTCAAGCTTTGGGTTTCCTTGGTTTGATGGCTGCCCAGGAAAAAGAACTCACCCCTGTTTTGGAATTTGTCAAATCGATGAAGACCAGTTCCAAGGAAAAAATGATGTCATTGGAAGGCAAGTTGCCAGGCAAAATGATTGAAGATGCAATTTTGGGTTCAAAGTAAACTTCTTTGAACTCATTGAAACACAAAAGGCTTTTCCTTATTTCGGTTGGGGAAGGCCTTTATTATTACTAAACTTTTGCAAAATTAAAATTCAGATTGCAAATATAGGTTATTTAGCATTTAACACCAAAGAAAATAGGATATCGCAGGACACGCTATAACATTCAAGCCAAGGGGAGATTAACGATGTTATCAGTGTGCTGACAGAAGAATCTGCAGGGGTTGAGCAGTAATTACGGAGTCCTCGCCAAGCGGATCCCAATACTGCAGATCCGAGCGGTCGGCGTGAAGAAGAACCGATAGGAAGAACGAGCAGCCGAATCATTGAGGTCGAAAGACCCGCCCCGCAACACACGCCAATCACCCGTTGCTGGCATGGTCCACATAAAAGGGTTGACTCAACTCTCCACCTTTACGTTTCGGAGACCGAAGTCACCGCCAAGGGCCTAGCCCTGGTGCCTAGAAAAGATCGCATGGTGATGATGCGGGTCGGCAAGGCTGCCCTCTCGGCAAAGCAGATAGACGAAATGATGACGATGTACCCTGGGACGCAAATCTTCGACCCTAGCGGGTACTGGAAGCCCGAGCGCATCAGGGGGCCATTAAAGAACTCGCGAAGGATGTCATTTAAATCGAAGGGCGCAAAGTGACGGCAGCGACACGCGTCTCAAGGTGTGGGCGACCAGTCTTTCGGCCCGCTGATGCCTAACCAGTTGCTGAGTTTGAATCGTTAGGCTTTCTGCGCCTTCCTTAACAAAGCGGAAGCTTTTGGCATACCATCCATTTCATTCTAAAACGCTAAATGGCTTCCCGTAGTGAACAAAAATGGTATCATTGCATCTGCAAAAGCATCTGGAGCATTCATGATCATTTATGGGACCGCATTACTTTCAATATGCCTACTTTTGGGCTTAACCATAGGCAGAATGCTGGGCAACCTTGCAGGAGTTGACGCGGATATTGGCGGAGTCGGCATCTCCATGCTTTTATTGATACTTAGCTGCGATTATCTGCAACGCACCGGGCGAATGAAGCCCCCCACCGAAGCAGGCATTGCATTCTGGGGATCCATTTATATTCCAATCGTCGTAGCCATGGCTGCAAGCCAAAATGTACTAGCAGCTTTACAAGGCGGTGCGGTTGCACTACTTGCAGGCACTTTAACCGTGGGGGCAAGCTTTGCACTTGTTGGTTTTTTTGTAAAAGCGGGAAACAATAATTCGCCTGCAAAGGGTTGATTCATGCCAAGTGCGCTTCAATCATTGGAAATCGTATTAATTAAGAATTCTTTGTTAGTGGCATTTGCCATCATGGGATCAACGGTCTGGATCTCTTACTTTTTATCAGATCGACTTACAAGAGGCCGCCTGCATGGCTCTGCAATCGCAATATTTATCGGGTTAGTCATGGCATGCATCGGGGGAATTATTACGAACGGAAAACAAGGTATCGCAGATATTGCCGCCCTTTCTGGCATTGGATTAATGGGTGGCGCAATGCTTCGAGATTTAGCAATCGTTGCAACTGCATTTGGGGTAAAAGCAGAAGAGTTCGGCAAAAGCGGTTTTATTGGAATACTTTCTTTGTTTACAGGAATTGCCTTATCATTCTTAGTTGGCGGAACCGTTGCATATTCCTTTGGTTACCGCGATGCAATCAGCATTACGACGATTGGTGCGGGCTCTGCAACTTATATCGTCGGCCCAGTGACGGGCAGTGCCATCGGGGCAACTTCCGAAGTAATTGCATTAAGCGTTGCGGCAGGTTTGGTCAAAGCAATCTTGGTGATGATACTTACACCATTCTTGGCCAAATACATTGGATTAGATAACCCCCGGGCAGCGATGATCTTTGGTGGAATAATGGGAACCAACAGCGGAGTGATGGCGGGATTGGCAGCGACGGATCCTAAGCTTGTGCCTTATGGCGCGATGACTGCAACTTTCTATACCGGGCTTGGGTGCCTGCTTGGCCCTTCAGTTATTTTTATTTTCATACGAACTATTTTTGGATAAACATGAGCGAACTATCTATTGTAAAACGAGCAATGCTGCATCGCAATTCCATAGCTTTTAAAAACGAATCCAGCGAACAAACCTACCAACATCTACTGAATCGATCCGAGCAATTAGCAGCACAACTACTGGAAAACGAAAGTGACTTAAACAGTTCCACAGTCGCGATGTTGATCCCCGCAGATCCAGATTTTGTAAGTGTTCAATGGGCTATTTGGCGAGCAGGTGGTATCATATTGCCGCTCTGCCTTTCTGCCACCCAGCCTGAATGGGAATACTCTCTTAGCGATTCAAACACAAGCATAGTTATTACTACTCAAGAGTTGAAACATGAGATCAGTGATTTATGCAACAAATTAAATGTGCGTTTGTTGGTCATCGAATCACATCACACAAAAAAAGAAATAGTTCTTCCGGCCATAAAAAGTACACGCCCTGCAATGATTTTGTATACCAGTGGCACGACCAATAAGCCCAAGGGTGTACTGACAACGCATGCAAATATTGAAGCTCAGATCGAAAGTCTAGTAGAGGCATGGAAATGGAAAGCTTCTGACAGAATTCCCTTGTTTCTGCCGCTCCATCATATCCACGGAATCATCAATGTAATTTGCTGCGCGATGTGGTCCGGAGCCTTGGTTGAACCATTCGCTCGTTTCGACATCAATGCTATTACAAACAGGGTTAGGCAAGATGCTTACACCGTATTCATGGCAGTCCCCACCATTTATGTGAAGCTGATTCAAATGCTTGAAAGTACTGAAAAAAATCGCAGAGATCCCATCATTGCAGGATTTAAAAACATGCGACTGATGGTTTCGGGATCTGCTGCACTTCCTGCAACCGTACATGACACCTGGTTTAACCTAACAGGGCAAAAACTTTTGGAAAGATATGGGATGACCGAAATCGGCATGGCACTTTCTAACCCATATGATGGCGAGCGCAGGCCGGGTTCGGTGGGTAAACCATTGCCGGGGGTTAACATCCGCTTGAAGTCTGACTCGGGGAAATCTATCGAAGTTGAAAACGAACCGGGTGAAATACAGATCTCGGGCCCTGGGGTTTTTAAAGAGTATTGGAACCGACCTCAAATCACCTCAGAATCTTTCGATGAAGAAATTTGGTTTCGCACAGGAGACATGGCTGTTATTGAAAAGGGTTATTACCGGATCATGGGTAGGCTCTCAACAGACATCATTAAAAGCGGAGGATATAAACTTTCAGCCTTGGAAATTGAATCCACACTTCTTCACCACCCGCACATCAGCGAGTGTGCAGTTGTTGGAATCGAAGATGAAACCTGGGGCGAGGCAGTTGCTGTTGCAGTAATTTTAAGAGAAGGCACCACCTTGCGATTGGAAGAATTCCGCGAGTGGTCACGTGCTAGATTATCTGTATACAAGATCCCTAAACATCTGGTAACGGTAGCAGCGTTACCAAAAAACGCCATGGGTAAAGTAGTGAAAAAAGAAGTAAGCTCTTTATTCAAACAATCCAAATAAAAAGGTGAGGAACATGAAAGCTATTAGCAATCTTCTAAGTCGGATGATTTTATGCATTTCAACTTTGGGCATTTTGCTTTGTTATGGAAGCCTAGATGCCCAAACCAACTGGCCTCAGTTTCGTGGAACTCAATCCAGGGGAATCAGTTCAGAAATCAATCTGCCCAGCAAATGGTCCGCTACTGAAAACATTGCATGGAAATCGGATATCCCAGGCAGAGGTTGGTCTTCACCCATCGTTTGGGGTAATCAGATTTTCGTCACCTCGGTTATCAATTCGGGTACTACTGAAGAAGCGAAGAAGGGTTTATACTTTGGGGGTGAACGCCCAAAACCACCCACCACTGTTCACCAATACAAAGTTTATTGCCTCGATTTATACAAAGGCAAAATCATCTGGGAACGACTTGCCCACGAAGGCATCCCCGAAACACCCATCCATATTAAAAGCAGTTACGCTTCCGAGACACCTGTCACTGATGGCGAAAGACTTTATTGCTACTTCGGCAACTTGGGAGTTTTTTGCTACGATCTTAAAGGTACACCAATTTGGAACCAGAAGCTCAAACCAGAAAAAACCCGCTTTGGTTGGGGCACTGCCGCTTCCCCGGTGCTTCACAAAGCCAGGCTTTACATTGTTAATGACAACGAAAGTGATTCATACCTTCTTGCGTTGGATTCTAAAACCGGCAAAGAAATGTATAAAGTTTCACGAGATGAAAAAAGCAATTGGGCCACGCCTTACATTTGGCAAAACAGCTTCCGAACAGAAATTGTGACTGCGGGTACCGGAAAAGTTCGTTCCTATAGCTTGGAGGGCAAGCTCCTTTGGTCTCTCGAAAAAATGTCGAGTATCACCATTGCAACACCTTACGAACACAACGGTTTGCTTTACATTAGTTCTGGTTATGTGCTTGATCGATCAAAACCCATTTACGCAATTAAACCAGGTGCAGAAGGGAACATCTCACTTAAACAAGGTGAGACGTCCAATGAGTTTATCGCATGGTGCCAACCCAATGCAGGCCCTTACAACCCCACTTCCATCATCTACAAAAACTTTTTATATGTGCTTTACGATAGGGGCTTGGTTGCATGTTTCAACCCAGTGGATGGCAAAGAAATCTACCCAGCCCAACGCATCCCAAACGGTGGTTCCTTCACTTCTTCCCCTTGGGCCTATGATGACAAAATCTTCTTCTTGAACGAAGATGGCTCCACGTTTGTTCTTAAAGCAGGGAAAGATTTTCAAATCCTTCACACCAATACACTTACACCGGAGGATATGGGCATGGCCTCACCCGCAATAGTTGGCGACAGGCTTCTCATCAGAACTTCATCAAAAATATATTGCATCAAGAATAAAGCTCTAAAGTAGTCGGGGGCAATCTTTGGCAAATCGCCCCCATGCCACCTCACTAGCAGGGTTTAAGAATCTGCAACTTGATGGATTTGACATAATCTTTTACTTTAGGGCGAAAATCGATCATATGCTGAGCATTGCGATGAACATTCAGCGCATCAAGATCCGCCCACTTTTCCACAACAACAACAGTGTTTTCACCCAAGTGGAGTTGATCTGCGGCGCCGCTAGCAAGATCAACTGCGGGACCATATTCTATGCAACCGTTCTCAGCTTTTACTAATGGAACGATCTTTTTCATTTCCCCAACAAAAGCATCTCGTGTACCGGGGTTTAAATCAATTATTGCAATTACATGAATCATAATCCTTCATCCTTTAGTTTGAAAACTCAGTTAATATCAAAAACCGTTTGACATAAATATTAGTATATAGTGTTAACTATAGTAAGTAACAACTGTGCTGCTTTTACAAAGAATAACCATGCGAATATTAATTTCCATCCTTTTTTTGCTGCTACCAAGCATTGCTTTTTCTGCAGATCGCCCCAACATCATTTTCATGCTTGCTGATGATTAAATTCTACGATGACAATAAGCTTATGCTTTTGACCTTTCAAAAGACCTTAGTTCAAACAATAATCTTGCAACAAAAAAGCCCTAAATAACAAACAGTCTACACAATGCAATAAATGAATAGCTTGTGTAATAAATCAAGATCGAATTTTTTGCCTTTCACACTATGATTTCAAAGGGTAGTATCACATAGTAGATGATTACTTTTTAGGATTCCTACCTGCTAGATTGAGATTTATTCAATGAAACTTGCCACTGGTACAACAGTAATTTCCAACGGTACCCTTTTCGTTGGAACCGATTCACCTCCAATTCCAAATGCTACTGTGGTAATCAAGGATGGAATAATAGTTTTTGCAGGCCCAGAAAAAATTGCACCAGTAGTAGAACCAGGTACTGAAAAAATTGATGCCCTAGGTGGCACCATTCTTCCAGGACTTGTTGAAGCACATTTTCATCCAACTTACTTTGATGTAGCTGCACTTGAAGATTTAGATATCAAGTATCCAGTTGAATATGTAACTCTTCTTGCTGCTGCCAATGCAAAGTTAGCATTAGAATGTGGTTACACTGCGGCACGCAGCGGGGGAAGCCTTTTCAATATCGATGTATGGTTAAAAAAAGCTATTGAATGCGGAATTTCCAGCGGACCAAGACTTGTTGCAAGTGGCAGGGAAATTTGTGGTGTAGGCGGGCTCATGGATTGGAATCCAGACTTTCGCAAGATTGGTATGGATGGCTTGGTGCTTTTGATCAACGGTGCTGATGAAGCTAGGGCAGCAGTTCGAAAACTTGTAAAAGACGGGGTTGAATGGGTAAAAACCTACCCCACCGGCGATGCAGCTTCACCTGATCTAAACGATCATCATACGCTTTGCATGACTTTCGAAGAAATGAACGCAGTAGTTGCAACCGCCCACAACCATGGGCTAAAAGTTACTGGCCATTGCAGAGCAAATGAAGGAATCAAAAACGCCCTACGTGCTGGGTATGATGCAATCGAACATGGAACATTCATGGATAATGAAGCGCTGGATCTTCTGCTTAAGCGGGATGTGCCATGCGTTCCTGCCCTCTACTTCGAATACGCAAGTATTGAGCATGGGCCAAAATATGGCATGCCAAAAAGTGTAATTGATGGCCATAAAGAAACTTTGGAAGCCGGTGCAGAAAGTGCAAGAATGATTCTCCTGGCGGGTGGAAGACTAGGCATGGGTGGGGATTATGGGTTTGCTTGGAATCCACACGGTGATTACGCCAGGGAATTAACTTTCTTTGTGAACTATGTTGGCCTCAACTCTCACACGGTATTGCAATGTGCAACCCGAACCGGGGCTGAAATCATGGGCCTTGAAAACGAAATTGGCACTGTTGAAGTAGGCAAACTTGCAGACATTCTTATTGTGGATGGGGATGTACTTAAAGACATTTCGATTCTAGAAAACAAAAGCAAATTTATTGCAGTCATTCAAGGCGGCTTGATCAAAGCTGGCCGATTGGCAGTTAACAAAGTGAGATAAAACCCTAACGGCTGAACTAACAGAAATGAGTCAAACAATTCTAAACAGAGTTATTAACAGGAGTCGATTTCTCGAATCAGTTCCGTGCTACTCGCTCTTCCTAGCTGGGTAGAAATGGTATTAGGGCTTTGTTTACCGAGAACAATTAATTTCTATACGATCTACTGGAACGGGAGTCGTTTGGCACGTTGCTCAAGTCCAAGCTAACCAGCAAATGCACTAAGCTGTTCTATTGGTGGACAAAACTCAATGTAAAAAACTGGAGTCATCAATAGGAGCAGGTCACCGTTCAATTACAACTAAAACCTAATCGGAATTTTACAATGAAAAGCATAAGCATCACACAATTCATCGCTGCACCGTTGTTCGCACTCACGACCATCGTCATGGCTTATGAACCGCTAACTGGCAGCTTACCGATTTCATTCTCGGTTGAGAAACCGGGGCAGGTTTCGGCGGCGGTTTATGACTCGCAGGGGCGACTGGTTCGGGAGTTGCTACATGCGGTGCCTATGGCGACTGGGATACAATCGGTGATTTGGGATGGGCTCGATCGTGATGGCAACTCACTGCCAGCGGGCGAGTACTCGTGGAAGTCGTTGCAGACTCCGGGGCTAAAGGCAGCTTATCTGATGAGCGTCGGGTCGAACTATCCTCCAGGCGACGATTGGCGGACGGCGTGTGGACCGGGCACGCATCATGCTCCATTTGGAATCGCGGTGGATAAGACCGGGATCTATGTGTCCGCTCACACCACGGAGAACATCGAAACTTGCATGCTCAAGATGACGCCTAACGGCAAAGAGCGACTCTGGACTGCGCTGCATCCGCGTGCTTGGGATGGTGCCCTGAGTCTGGCCGTCGATAGCGGTGAGGTCTTCATGCTCGGACATGTGAAGACCAACGATGGCCGCATCGCACCCGCGCAGCAACGAAAGCAACTGCTCTATGTCTACGACGCCGCGAAGGGCAGGTTGGCAAAGCGAACGGTCGCAGGCACAGCCGTTGGTGAGCAGCCTGTCATGATTGATGTGCAATGGGATCCCACCAACGACGAAATGGAGGCAAGCGACATGGATGCTCACGCGGGCGTGCTGGTCGTGGCCTATGAAAAGAAGAATGCGCTTCGTTGGTATGACCCGCAGACTGGCGGGTTGCTCGATACGGTTGAGGTTTCGAGTCCAGCGGGTGTCGCGGTCGGAGCCGATGGCGTGATCTTCGTCAGCAGCGGCAATCGCGTGGTGAAGCTGTCACGCAAGAACAAGACTACAACTGAGTTCGTGGCTGGTCTAGACAAACCCGGACGGATCGATATCGATCACTCATCCGGCGAGCTGCTCGTGTATGAAGCAGGCACGCAGCAGATCAAAAGATTCTTGGCCGATGGGGTATTGAAAACTACATACGGTGCGAAGTGTGGTCGCAAGGACGGGCTCTATGACGACGTAACCAAGCGCAGCTTCGCAGGCTTCGCAGATCTCTGCGCAGATGGCAGCGGTGGCTTTTATGTCACGGAAGCAACGACGGCACCGCGCCGCACGGCTCACTTCGCGGCGGATGGGTCGGTCGTCCGAGAATGGTACGGCGGCCAACGTTGGGCTCCGCACGCCGCGACCGAAGGCGACAATCCTAACGTGCTGTGGATCGGATCACAGTACGGTTGGGTCATGCGCGTGCTCGTTGACTACGAGCGAAAATCGTGGACAGTTCATTCCTGCTACCAATACAGCAAGCTTGCCGACGGCTTGGTGGGAGACAGTCACAACGAAGGCGGATATTTCCGCGTCTACAAGCGAGATGGCGTGACTTATCTCGCTCTTGAAAAGCTGCCGACCATCCTCAAGGTTGATGAGAAGAACTGGAAACTGTTGCCCGTGACGATCTGCGGCTCTGTACATCATGCGTCGTCGAGCATCAAGGGATGGGCTGGCAAGAGTGCGGCCTATCAATGGAACGATGCCAATGGCGATGGCACGCCACAGCAGGCTGAGGTCAACTTCTATGAGTCCGCCATTGCTAATTCGTGGGAGCCGCACATCGTAGCCGACCTTTCTTGCTTCACCATGAGCGAATCGCAGGGCAAGCGGCAGGTCCGTAAGTTTGGGGTGACTCGATGGAACGATGTCGGCGCGCCGATCTACGGCAAGATGCCGTATGGCGATATGTTCGGCGACTGCCCGACTCGATTTCATCCCCAACACTTCGCCGACACACGCTGGTCCGTCTTCATGCATCAGGACCAGAAGTCAGGCAGACTCTACGCGGCATTCAACGACTGGACTCGCAATTGGTGCGACTACGACGACGCCTTCATGCAGCAATGGTCCGCCAAGGGCCAATCGATGTGGACCGTCAGCCAACTCGGAAAAGGGTATTCGGTTCCGGGAGAAGTCCGAACTCATCTCCGAGGCATCGCGGGCATCGCTCACGATTGCGTGGTCGCGATTGATAACGATGGAGGATCCAACACTCAGAAGCTTTTTGGTAAGCTCTCCTATGTCTGGGACTCCGATGGCCTCTTCGTCGGAGGGCTGATGGACTCAATGGAATCCAAAGACATCGCGAAGCACTGGTATCAACTAGGTGGCGAGTTCTGTCATGCCTCAGTCTCAACATTGCCGGACGGCGATGTGCTCTTCTTCGGCAATTGGGAGAATGAGATGCGGGTCTATCGCATATCGGGCTGGAACGGCTGGCAGCGGCAATCAGGTCGAGTGCGACTCACGGCACCTGCCGCCCCGCATACAGGGCAAGGTTTGACCGTCACATCTTTTGAAGACGCGGCGATGACGAAACAGCGAGAGGTCGCTATTGATCGACAGATCGACCGAACATGGAGCCCGACGAAACTTGCTCCCGGCGGTCTGCGTTGGACCGGCACGTTGCTGCCGACTTACGGCCCGGCCTATGTCGGCCCGTGGTCCGTGCGCGGCGACAAGGAATGCTTCGACCGTTCTTGCCAAGGTTCTCGTGACAACAACGCAAGCATCTCGTTTCGCTTTCGAGGTACATCGATCAGAGTTGTGGGCAAGACCGGTCCCAACTATGGCTTCGCCAACATTGATCTCGATGGTCAGCCGCAACCGCAGTTCGATGGCTATAGCTCCGAGGTAAAACGCGATGCAACGCTCTTTGCAAAGGACAATCTCTCCGACGGCGATCACGAGGTGACCGTGACCGTCGTAGGCTGGCATGGCAAACCTCGGAACAAGGCGTCGAGCGATTCGTGGGTCGATGTCGACAAATTCGTTGTCAACGGCCTCGACTACGACGACGCCGGACTGCCTCACACTTTCACCGCGCAAGCCGATGGCAAAGTGACGCTCTGGCTCAATCGTTCAGAAATCCTCATTCAGTCCGAACCACGATCAACTCGTCAAGAACTCACTAGCAAGCCAATAAAGCTGCTGCGGCAACAGACCCCGCTGCAACTCAACTACAGCAACGCCACAGCCAACGGTGGCCTCCTGCTGCAATGGTCTAACCCCTTTCAGCCTAAGCAGCCCGTCGCGACATCGAATCTCTACCCGCTCACGCCCGGTGGCCACACGATCGAAAATCTGCGACATTCCGGAAACATCCAAAAGACCGCAACGAGCATTCCGTAACCGGCCATCGGGAGTCAGGTTTGTGGCCGAGTCACTTAGACAGACTCCTAGCGATGTGCGTCTCGTCAATGACCTATTAAAAACAACTTTTAACTTAACAGGTTCGGACCAAGCAAGAGGCATCAACCAAATTGCCGACAGTTCTTGGTCCATCGACTCGGCAGATCACTTGGGGATTGGAAGTTGATAAACCCAGCCGCAGATCAGAAGGCCACTTTATCCAGATGCATTAGAGAAGAAAAACCGGGAATCATAACAACCCCCATTTGGCATTACGATGCCATTCAATCGCAGCAGCACCAGATTTAATACGATACTAAGCTACATAGCCCTTTAAATAAGAGAGTACTTCTAGGGCATTATTATTAGGAGCTGATTGAACAAATTTATTTGATGAACAAATACCACCAGCTAAAACACTAAGAAACTGCTTGCAAACCAAATGAACCACTATTGGCCCCTATAAATCTAGACAACCGACTTACTGCTACTTTTGAATCCTGCAAAAGAAAACTAAAACTAATCAGTTATTAGGAATCAACCCTGTTCCGACCCAATGGTTTCGTTCCATAATTCATTTGACACCAAAGCGATAAACTCTGACAATTTAAAGGTATATACCGCTGGTTTAATAATCCCTTGATGTATGATCGAATCAATATACATCACCTTGCGCTTACCCTAAAAGAACCAAGTTGCCATGAAGCACTTTATTTTATTCTCCTTCGTTTTTCTGATTAACTCTCACTCTGCACTTTATGCAGAAGTTTGGTCCACTAAATTAAAAGACCGCATTCAAACACAAATAAGACCGAAGTCTTTCAACCAATGGCACCATCAAGAAACGCCTTCATCTTTGACTATCAAAAAAATGCAGGCACTAGCCAAAGATCGAAAGTGGAAAGATCTGATCGAGCAATTCTCAAAAGAAAATTTTGGTAACTGGAACACCGAATCACCCATCATCAAAGCTGAAGCTTATCATTTGCGAGCCCAAGCATATTACTTCACCAAAAATGGAAAAGAATCAGAAATCGATTGCAAAGCTGGATTAGCACTTAACCCCAAGAGCGAACTGATTTTATTAACCTTAGCCGACAACTATGCCAACAACCTCAAAGATGAAGAACAAGCACTTACCACCTATCGAAAAATCATTGCACTTACTGGAAAAACAAATGGATGGTTGCCCATAAGCACTACCATTGCCATTGCAAGAATACTAACCGATCAAGTTAAACCAGACGATGCGTTAGCTGTATTGGATCAATATGCGGACAACAAGACCATGGCTCCGGTATGGCGCATCAAAATTCTGCGTGCTTATGGACACGCTTATGCATCACAAGGAAAAGAAAAAGAATCACTTGAGAAATTCCGTGAGGCTTTACTCCTTGAATCTCAAAAATAAACCGCACCCTTTCTTAGACCACCATTAAAGGACTAACTCAATGAAATTAACCTTATGTAAATGCATGGCTTTCTTGTTAATTATTGGAATCATTACGAACACCTCCATAGGAGACACACCAAAAGAATCACCTAAAACTTTGAAAGTATTATTGGTGGGCAACAGTCAATGCCCAACAATCGTGGGGAATCAACTGCTTGAAAAACTTGCTGCGTCCGATAAAGGCGGCCCGCTAATTAAAGTGGGCGGATGCATCAAGGGTGGCGCATCATTAAAATCCCATTGGGAAGCGGGAACAGGCCCAGGTTCTGCCCGTGAAATGATTGGAAGTGGCAACTGGGATTTCATCGTACTTCAAGATATTTACAATGTTCAAGAACCTGCGTTTCAACCATACGCCCGCCTCTTTAACGACTTGATAAAAAAAACAGGTAAGCAAACAATATTGTTTGGAACAGCTTCCATACTAAGCGACTTCCCTAAGGGTTTTGAACGCCAGCATCGTTTACATTTAAACATGGGTAAAGAACTTGGAGTCTCGATTGTTGATTCAAGCGAAGCATACATCAAATACTTTGGAGCTAACCCATCCAAAGAAAAAATGGAAAGTCTGTTCGCAAAAGATAAGGCACATCCGGGCCTCTGGGGATCTTATCTTTATTCATGCGGCATCTACAGCGTGGTAACAGGTCGAACCCCAATCGGTCTAGCATTTCCTGAGAGCATTCCGGCAGATATCGCAAAAAGCTTACAAGATATAGCTTGGGCACAGTACAAAGAAACAGCAACCGAACTCAAGAAATAATGGAACCATTGATGAAGAACTCTAATCTGCTCTTAAGTGTTTGTGTTGCTTTCATACTGCTTGGCACTACACAGAAAATTCATGGAAAAGATGAAACCGCAAACATGATGGCAGGCACTGCCAAGGTTGATATTACGCCTCTCGAAAAAGATGCGGTAAATTTGGCAGGTCAACCCCTTCGAAAAAGAGATTCACTTTATGCACGAGTAGTAGTGCTTAAGGATCAAAAAGTATCGCTGGCGATAGTGTCTGTGGATTTAATTGTTTTCTCTTCCTTAAAGGTGATTACAGAAGCTAGAAAAAAATGGGGCGTTGATCATGTAATCCTTTGCGCAACACATACCCATGCAGCAATGGCGCCTCGGGGACTTTTAATCAAACCGCCCTTCTCTCCCGATTGGACCAGAAATGGGAAAGACCCAGGCACCACAATCGATTGGCCTGCTTTATCTTCTGACCCTTGGTATGCGGAAACAGAAGACAAAATAATAGCAGCGATAGGTAAGGCGATGAACAATCTATTTGCAGCTAAACTTGTTTCAGGCAAAGGCCCATTTGAAAGCGCATACATGGCGCATAACAGAAGGCTGGTTCGCGAAGGCAGCCCTGTTTTAGCAATGTGGGAAAACCCCGATAGACGGCCCACCAAACCTATTGACCCGACAGTAGGCGTCATTCGCATCGACGACCTTGCAGGCAAACCCAGGGCACTAATGGTTCAATATGCATGCCATCCTGTAGCTACCATGAGCGCAGGCATGGTTTCACGAGATTTCCCCGGCGCAATGGTTGACCATATTGAACAGGAGCTGGGTGATAATTGCATGGGCATGTTTCTTCAAGGGGCCCAAGGCGATCTTGATCCCTACGACCTTCATAATCTAAAAGGCGAAAACAGATTCAACATTGTTCGCATGGCTGGAATATCTTTGGCCAAGGGTGCCTTAAAAACAGCCTCCACCTTTAAGAAAACAACAAAAACAGAATCCACCCCCATTCAAATAAAAGAAAGCCTGCTAACTCTTGCACACCGCAATGGTACAAATACCAGCAATGTTGGAATTCTTACCGTTGTTATTAATAAAGATTTAGCATTGGTTGCGATTCCTGGAGAGCCATTCATCAGCCATCAAATCGAATTAACTGAAAAATCACCAATAAAGAACACTTTGATTTTAGGATTGGCATACCATGGAAAAGGCTCGCCCTTTGTTGTATACATCCCAACGGTGCAAGCAGTTAAGGAAGGTGGATACGGAGCTACTGAATGCAGTTTTTTGGCTGCCGATGCTGGTGAAAAAATGATTACAGAAGCAGTACTTTCTATCCAATCGCTGATGAAGCAAGCAACCCCTTCAAAGTAACTATTTTCGACAATGTTAAACGACATCTAAACAGGATAATAAAATGAATACGTCAATAAGCCCGATTCACCCAGTAAAATTTATATGTTGCGTAATACTAATAATATTTATTACAGCGGCACGGGGCTTTGGTGCAGAACTCATTCTGGCCTCATCAAACAAAACCGATTATCAGATTGTAATCCCGAAAGTAAATGCCTCGGACTCCATAGGTGATGGTTTAAAGCAAACCGCAAAACTAATGCAGGCAGCTTTTCAAGCTAATGGTTTCAATCTCGCAATCTCCTTGGAAGGGGCACATGATTCTTCAAAACCTGCAATTTATCTTGGGAACACCAATTATGCAAAGGACAAGAAAGTTGATGTATCAAAGTTAAATGGGTGGGGATATATTCACAAAGTTATTGATAGCAATCTTATCATAGCGGGGCGCGATGAAACTGCGCCTGCAAAATCCATGGAACCACGTCGCCCTTATTGGGATCGGTTTGGTACAGCGAAAGGCGTTGTAGATTTCCTACAAAAATATGTTGGTACACGCTTTCTTTATCCCGACCTTGGCCCCGCACAGCCGATTTCAGCTTCTGCAAGAATTGACTTTCTAAAATCTCCAGCGATTGAATATCTAAAAATTTCTTCCATCAGTATTCCAACAAACCTCGATATTATTAAAACACCCTCGATTGAATTCAACACTGCCCATCCAGCAAGAGGAAGTTTTTACGATATCGCCCACAATCGCTTCCCCATGGTTGACACACTCTTTGGCGGCCACACTTACGAAAGGGCTGTACCCAGAGAAAAATACGGAGAAACTCACCCTGAGTATTTCGCACTCGTCAACGGCCAGCGGACTGCGACCACACCAGGCAACGCACAATATTGCATTTCCAACCCTGATGTCCAAAAACTTATTTACGAAGATATGATAAACTCAATTAACATAGGTTTTAAAGCCGTTGACATCGGCCAACCTGATGGTTTTCGTGCATGCCAATGTGAAAAATGCGAAAAGCTTTATGATACTGGTAAAGATTGGGGTGAAAAACTTTGGCTCTTTCATCGATCACTTGCGGAAAAAGTTGAGATCGAAAAACCGGGCAACCGTGTGACAATCATGTCGTATATTCAAACCGAAAACCCACCAAAATCATTTAAATCATTTCCAAAAAACACTCGGATACTATTAACCGGTACCAACGAAGAGGATATCGCACCGTGGTTAAACCATGAGGTACCTGCAGGTTTCTCTTCGTATATTTACAACTGGTGCCCAAACCTTGGAACGCGCTACACCCCAATGCGTACTCCACTTTTTGTGGAAACCCAAGTTAGAAGATTAGTTCGCAATCGTATTGCTTCGGTTTATCGTGATGGCCCCGGTGATTTGTATGGGCTTGAAGGCCCTGTTTATTACACCATGGGAAAAATGTTTGATGACCCGATCACTCTTAACGCCAACCTTCTCGTAAAGGAATTCTGCAGCGCTTCTTTTGGTAAAGCTTCTCCCCCTATGATTCAATTTTACGATCAACTTTATCATGCGATTGAATTGTATTCAGACTATCTGGGAACCAGAGCCCCAGCCTGGGTTTACCATAATATTTACGGGCAACGTAGAAAGCATCTAACCGACCCTTTCCAACTCATGGGGTTCCTTTACACCCCTACTCTTCTTGCCTCGATGGAAAACCAACTTTCCACCGCTGAAAAAACTGCAGACTCGGACAAGTCAAAAACCAGACTTGCAGTGGTCCGCAAAGAATTTGATTACCTCAAAGCTTTTGCACAGGTTGTACACCTCACTCATGCTTTCCAAATCCGCCCGGATATAAATTCTAGAAACCGTTTGCTCGATTCAATCGATGAAAGAAATGCCCTCATCGATTCCTTCTTCACCAACAATGGCAAAAACCCAAAAAACACGGGCGAATGGGCCTATGTCATGTTTCCACCTGTTGGCCATGATGCAAAACACCTCAAACTTGCCTACGATGGTTATCAGGAACCCTACGCAAACTCACCCATGAATTGGGATACCAAGGCAATGAGAAATGCAGCATTGCCTGGCGCTAAAAAACTTTTCATTGGGAGTGCAAAAACAACCTCAGCAATTGCGCTGGACTCTCAAGAATGGAATCTTGCAGAAAAACACTCTTTGAACTTAATACAAAATCAAACAGAATCAAAAAACAAATCATCATTCAAAATACTTGCAGATCAAGCTAATCTTTATGTTTTAATTGAAAACCAACTTCCCCAAGAACTATTAAAAGGCCCAATCGAAGACCTCGCAAAGCAGGACATTATCAATCTCTTATTCGAACCCAAAACCGGGAATGATATTGTCTACTGTTTCACTATTAATCCTAACCAAAAGTCAAAACAGGATGCTGCAAAGGGGTTTGTAAAAGATCCTCTTGACCCTCGATTTGGCCGTTTTGATCCGGACTGGAATGGCAACTGGACTTATTCGACGAAACTTGATGTTAACAACTCAAAATGGTTGGGCTTCCTTACGATCCCTTTCAAGACCCTTGGCATTGAAAACCCTAGCCAGTCATCGCTTTGGCGTGGGAATATTAGTAGGATCCGAACCGAAAACAAAGACCAATTAGAAGCTTCCCAATGGTCTTTTAGTTCCAGCACCAAAATTCTTGATGACCCGAATGACTTTGGAGAATTTCATTTCAAAGAACCAAAAGAGAAATAACATCAAATCGATTTCTGAAGAAAGAGCAAGTTGATTGCCTGCTAATATAATTTTCCAAGGCTTTAATTTATACACACTACAGGCTTTAATCTTAATCCTTAAAACAACCATAACTTTTAATGGATCTGGCTCGGGATCGGCTTTGCCAAACTAAACCGATTTAAATAGAACGCATCTTTATGCGTCTAGAATCAACAATTAAACAAGGGCATACTTAGGTACCTTGTATACTAAGCGCCGAGTAGAAATGCCGATGGATTAGCAATTGCAGACACCAGAGATTGTAAGAACCGGGCTGCAGGTGCCCCGTCCACGATTCGGTGGTCAAAAGTAAGGCTCAGTGCCAATTGTAACTGAGCAACTACCTGACCATCATCAAGAAAAACAGGCTCCTTGCGAATCGCTCCCAAGCCAAGAATTGCAGCCTCGGGATAATTAATCACGGGGGTAAAAGAATCGATTCCAAACGCCCCGAGATTGGTGATTGTAAAAACGCCCCCCTGCATTTGTGCTGCAGTGATCTTTCCTTCACGAGCCTGCTGCACCAAGCTTTTTGATTGCGCTGCTACATCACGAAGAGTTAATCCAGCCACATTCCGAATCACAGGCACCAATAAACCATCTTCAGTATCAACAGCCATGCCGATATGCAGTTCATGATGCGCAGGCAAAACAATAACATCTTCATCCCATCTGCCTGCAAGAAACATATGCTGCTTTAGAACTTCTGCAACCAGCTTAGTAATGATGTCTTGAAAACTTGGAATGGGATGTGTGCCATTGGTTGATTTAAACTGATTGCGGAGATTGACTAAATTCGTGGCATCGGCCTTAGTGGTGAGTGTAACCGGGACTGTTAACTGGCGACTGGCAACCAATCGCTGGGCAATAAGCCTTCGTTTTTTGGAGATCGGGATTCGTTGCGCTTTCCCAGCAGCGGTGATGGCTGAGGGCAAGTCAGTGGAAGCAGCTTTTACATCACATTCTCTAACTCTGCCAGCAGCACCCGAGCCAATCAAAAGCTTCCAATCAATCCCTAGGCTGGAAGCGAGTCGCCTAGCCCTAGGGCTAGCAACCTGTTGGCTTGACATTTTAGAAACATTAGAAATTATAGGCTCTTGAGCATTTTCTGAAAGGATTGATTTCGCTTGGTGAACATCTTCTTGGAGAATTCGGCCCCTTGGGCCGGTCGCCTTGACTTGAGATAATTGAACTCCAACCTTTCTTGCCAACTGCCTGACCGATGGTGAAGCAACAATCGAATCTGCTTCATTAATAACTTCAATATTAACTTGCTGTGAAGGATTAGCAAGCGCAGGGATGGAGTCGTTTGCCCCGACAAGATATCCAATGATGGCTCCAACTTTATGCACGCTTCCTGGTTTTGGCCCAGTAATGGGAATTCGCAATACGCCTTCATCAACTGCTTCAATTTCCTGCGTAGCTTTTTCGCCTTCCAATTCAAATAGTGCATCGCCACGCTTTACGAAATCGCCCTCGCTTTTCAACCAAGCGACAAATGTCCCTTCCTCCATCGACCAACCCAAGCGGGGTATAATAATTTCTTGTGCCATGATTACTCCTTCACCAACGCACGAATTGCATTTGCGATTTCTAACGCTGTTGGCACAACAACAGACTCTAAAGGTGGACTGTAAGGGGTGGGTGTAAAAACACCAGTCAAACGGCGAATGGGCGCATCAAGATCATTGAAACCCGCATCTGCAATCTGTGCAGCAATTTCAGCCGCAAACCCACAAGGGGCAGGCGGTTCGTCAACAATCAATAAACGGCCAGTCTTGGCAACCGATTTCAAAATGGTTTCTGTATCAAGGGGCGATACCGTTCGTGGATCTATCACTTCAACTGAAATCCCCTCTTGCTCAAGTTGTTCGCAAACCGACATGGTAAGATGAACCATTCGAGCTAACGCCACAACCGTAACAGTTTTTCCCATTCTTACAATCGCAGCATGACCAAATTCGATTTCATAGTCTTCCGTGGGAACATGACACTTGATAGTTAGAATTTCCCGATGTTCAAGAAACATAACCGGATCATCGCAACGAAGCGCATGCTTCATCAAGCCCTTAGCATCATAAGCGTTTGAAGGCACAACTACTCTCAACCCCGGAACCTGCGCATACATTGCATAATAACTGCCGGAGTGATGCGTTGCAGCGGAATGACCAATACCTATACACCCGCGCAATAGCACCGGCATTTTCAAGCGCCCGCTCGACATATACTGCATCTTGGCGATCTGATTAATAATCTCACCAATCGAATCAAGGATAAAGTCAGCGAACATAAAATCGACAACAGGGCGAGTGCCAGTCATCGCTGCACCACCCGCAAGCCCAACAAAACCGCGTTCGGAAATAGGAGTGTCGCAAAGTCTTACCGGGCCATATAAATCGTAAAGGCCTGCGGTAGTCTTGAAGTTGCCCCCACGAACTCCAATCCCTTCCCCCATCACAAAGATACTGGGATTAACAGCCATTTCTTCCGCAAGTGCTTCGTGTGTTGCCTGAGTGAATGTGATATTTCGGGATGGATCTTTCTCTTCGATCAATCTCGTACAAGGGGCAACTTTTCTAGCTGGTGCATATACATTCATCGCAGCAGTAGAAGCCTCAGGCAAGGGGCTACTTTCAGCAAAAGCCCTAGATTCCGCAACAAGAGACTGAATTTCAGATTCAATACCCTGAAGAGTAGGTTCATCCACGCCAAACTCGTTTAACAACCTTTCCCTCAAGGAAGCAATAGGGCACTTTCGCTTCCACTCTTCAACTTGTTCGCGGGTGCGATACATGAAATCACCCATGCCCTCTGCATGAGGGCGAGTGCGATAGGTTTTACATTCAACAAGGGTAGCGCCCTCACCTGATCGCGCACGAGCAATTGCCTCACGAGCAACTTCCGTTACTGCAATTACATCATTTCCATCAACTTCGAAACCAGGAAGCCCATAGTTAGCAGCGCGACGGCCAACATCGGGAATCCCACTCGAATAAGAAAAAGGAACTTCAGTTGCAAACTGGTTGTTTTCGCAAATGAAGAGTACGGGAAGCTTCCAAATACTGGCCATGTTAAGGCCCTCATGAAATGCCCCGTTGTTGACAGCGCCATCACCAAAGAATGCAACAGCAACGCTTCCAGACTTCATCAACTTAGAACTATACCCACCTCCGCAAGCTTGCAGAATGCAAGGGCCCACGATACCGCTTGTTCCCATCATGCCGATTTCAGGCGAGAAGATATGCATCGATCCTCCTCGACCACGCGAACAACCTGTCGCCCGCCCAAACAATTCTGCCATCAGTTCTCGAGGATGCATACCTTTAGAGAGTGCGTGCCCATGCCCACGATGCGTACTAAAAACAGAATCATCCTTAGTTAAATGAGCGCAAACACCTGTGGATATTGCTTCTTGACCAACATAGGTATGGCAGGCGCCAAAGATAAGGCCGCGCTGATGGCAGCGAGCAAGCTCCTCTTCCGTATGTCGGATGATTAGCATGGTACGAAACAACGAAAGAAGTTCTTTATGAACCATTAGATTCTGATCCTTTATCATTTTGTT
Organism: Gemmataceae bacterium; assembly: GCA_044337875.1. Taxonomy (GTDB): domain Bacteria; phylum Planctomycetota; class Planctomycetia; order Gemmatales; family Gemmataceae; genus UBA969. The sequence goes on along the minus strand of JBIIMS010000001.1, from coordinate 404,958 downwards.
TTAGCGTGAAAATTTTGAATGCTTCGCTGCTCATGGCCTGGAGTACCCCCAGCGTTCATCGCCATATTTCCACCATCCAAGGGAATTATTGCCCCTGTTATCCAACTAGAAGAATCCGAAGCAAGTAGCACAGCCAGGCCCATAATATCATTGGGTTGACCAAGCCGATGAGCGGGAATCCCGTGTAGAAATCTCTCTTCCAAGGTTGGATCTTCACTCATGCGAGCGGTAAGGCCAGGGTTGACTATCTGGGCTGGGGTTACACAATTCACACGAACGCCACGATGGCTCCATTCCGTACTAAGCTCCCTCGTCATTTGCACAACCGCGCCCATTGCCATACTGTAAGCAATATGCCCACGGCCAAGCGCAGTGGAACTTGCAAGCGAGCCTATATTCATGATGGAACCACGTCCTTGGGCAAGCATCCGGATCCCAGCCTGCTGGCACATGGCAAAGCGCCCCACTACCAAATTCTGTAATACAGAATGCAAGTCTGCAATCGTAAGTTCTTCTGGCTTTGCAAGATGGCCATCGCCTGCAATGTTTCCTAAAAAGTCTACTCTTCTAAACTCCAGATCAACCTGTTTGAATAGCTCGGCTATAGCATCGGGATCTGAAACATTGGTCACACTAACGAGGGCTTTTCGGCCCATTTTTTTTATTAAATCTGCAGTAGTTTCCAATCCGGAAATATTGCGATCGACCAAAACAACATTAGCGCCTGCCTGAGCAACTGCAAGTGAGGCAGCTTTACCCAAACCCTGCGCTGCACCGGAAATAACTGCTACTTTACCGGTCAGGTCAAACAAGTTTCCAGAGGAATGAGGATTATCCATCGTCATGAAGTTCTCTCTTTAGCAGAATTCTCTTGAACTACAATCAATAAAACTGCGCCAGCAAAATGAATCAATGCCATAGACCATAAGCCATAAGTACCCAAAATGGTAGCAGCAAAAATTCCTCCAATGTTTGCCACAGAATTAATCATGGCTATTCCGCCAGCAAGGGCTGCACCAGTTAAAAAAGCAGTTGGTAAAGTCCAGAACACAGGAATCATGCTCATCATTCCTGTTTGAGCGATACACAAACCTACCAAAGCAATAACTGGAGAAACATTAGCAGCAGCCAAGCTCCATCCTACAACAGCTAGAAGTGCTGCAATAATTAAATGCCCGCGCCTTTCGTTCATGCGATCTGAACTAATACTAAAAAGAATCATTCCAACGATCGCACAGATGTGGGGCATTGCGCTAAGCAATCCGATCTGAAAGGTATCGAGGTAATCAAACTGCTGTTTGATAAGCTTCGGAAAATAGGCGCCACTCGCATTCGTTCCTATTGCTAAAGTGGAATATATTGCGATCAGCAACCAGACACGCCATTGTAAAACAGCGGCTAAACGATCAGAATTATAACGCTGCTTCCGCTGTTGCTCTTCTTTTTCCATTTCCGAAACAAGCCAACCTTTTTGTTCAGAAGAAAGCCAAGAGGCATCACGAGGGTAATCAGTCAAATAATAAAAAACAGCAACCCCAAGAGTAACAGAGGGAATTCCTTCAAGAAGAAATAACCATTGCCAGCCATGTAAGCCTGCATAGGAATCAAGGTATTGCATGATGAAGCCAGAAAGAGGATTTCCAAACACAAAAGCCAGACCGATAGCCATCATGAAAAATGCAGTCATCTTGGCCCGTTGGCGTTCGGGGAACCAATAACTCAGATAAAGAATTATACCCGGAAAGAAACCGGCTTCAGCAATACCAAGGCAAATACGCAAGGCATAAAAGCTCCACTGATCCCAAGCGAACATGCTTAATGAAGAAATCATGCCCCAACTAATCATGATGCGGGCGATCCACAACCTTGCGCCAACTCTTTTCATCAACAAATTGCTAGGCACCTCAAACAATAGGTACCCGACATAGAACATGCCATAACCCATATTAAATGTGTCTTCGCTCAGCCGTAAATCATCTTGCATTTGCAATCTTGCAAACCCGACATTTGCACGATCTATGATATTCATCAGGTAAAGCAGACATATAAAAGGTATAAGCCTCCATGCAACTTTTTTCAGGGTGCTTTTTCCAAGATCAATATCAACCATTAGGCCACTTTCGTTACTACGGTTATCATCAAGCAACATCCTAAGTTAAAATCCCACATAATCTGAGAAATCAAACAAACTTGGTAACGCCTGGTACCGAAACTTGAGGAATTGGGACTGGTCCCCATTCATATTTTGCAGGGCCTAGTTTCTCTTTAGAATTCCACGCCATATCCCAGGTAATTTCCTGACCCGTATAAGTGGCCATGCGACCCATGATCGCAAGCAAAGTGCTTTTCGCCATGTATTCGCCATTATTGATTGGCTTACCCGCCCTGATGCTTGCGAAAAGTTCGTCGTGCTCTACTTGGTAGAGGTTTTTCGCCTCGCCAGCGAACGACCATTCATTTGCCCCGGAGATTCGAACTCCGTTCTTCCGCTCGGTTAATATTGCGGAGCCTTTGTCGCCCAAAATATTCACACTAATATCACTTTTGCAACCTTTCATCTGGCGGGTATTGCTTACAAGGCGGGCACCATCTTCATATTCATAAACGACTGAATGATGATCAAAAATATTTCCGTACTCCGGACCTTTCCGAACTTCACGACCGCCCATGCCAATTGCTTTAACGGGATACTTATCCTTCATGGCCCAGGCGCAAACATCTAAATTATGCACATGCTGCTCGACATTAAAATCCCCCGAAAGCCAAGTGAAGTAATACCAGTTTTGCATCTGCCAATGCATGTCGGTCCAATCGGGCTGGCGGGGCTTTACCCATATTGGCCCACGGTAATCATTCGCCAAAAGAGTGCGAACTCCGCCAATGCCACCATCATGAATTTTCCGGATGGCTTCTCGGTAAGGCGCATGATAACGCAGGCAAAGGCCTGAAACGACTGCAAGTCCTTTCTTCTTTGCCTCTTCGCAACTTCGAAGCACAGAATGCACCCCTGGCGCATCGACCGCACAAGGTTTTTCTGCAAACACATGCTTGCCCGCTTCAACTGCGGCTTGCATATGCATAGGGCGAAAATGCGGAGGCGTTGTCAGCAATACAACATCAACTCCACTCGCAATCACTTTCTTATATGCATCAAAACCCACATACTGTTTATCAACGGGCACCTCAACCTTATGTTCCATTCCCTCAACAGACTTAAGACTTTTCAAACTTGATTGCAGCCGATCTTCAAACACATCTCCCATTGAAACAAGTTTGACTCTACTTTCAGAAGCCAGAGCTTGCGAAGCTGCGCCTGTTCCCCTGCCGCCGCACCCGATCAATCCAACACGAATGGTGTCATCGCCCGCAGCAAAAACGGATGGAGAAAAACTAGCATTTACAGCAGCAACACATCCCGCAGAAGCAACCGTAGTATTTTGAAGAAACTTACGCCTAGTGCTGGAGATTGGATTTTTAGAAGATTCTATCATTTTGAAGGCCCTCAATTATGGTGGGACAAATCAGCAATGGAAGATCCATCATAAACCTAAACCAAATCATTTGCAGCAAAAACACAATTCTAAATGCTTAATCTAACTACTTAGCACTGCTTGGATGTTGAAGACCGGTGATAACAGTTTCCATAAATTCGCGGGCCCGTTTGGCCAATGCATCAATCTCTTCTGCATTTGTTGGCCTTGGCACCAAAGGCGCAAAAATGTTCTCGTAGGCGAGTGGGATCTTCAGCCCGGTAAAAGCAACTGGGTTCAAAAGCTTATAATGATCTATCTCTCCAAAACCCGGCCCACAATCTTGATCCTTAGGCCAGTTCCTATGATCCTTGATACAAAAACTTCTCACCGTACTGGCGCACTTCTTAATATCAGGAATTGGGTCAAGATTTAGATAATCCATCACATTCCCCGCATCATAATTTACAAACACACCAGGGTCATTAACCTCACGAATAATTTCAGCACAAGCTTCACCAGTCCCAGTAGTTCCACCATGCTGTTTGATAACAATCATCACACCATGGTCTTGCGCAATGGGCCCAAGAATTTTCAGGCGCTCAATCCATATTTTCTTATTCCCGCCCGCAGTGTGACCAAAAGTTAAAACTTGTCCAATCCCTGCAGCAGATGCTTGCTTAATTCGCTGGGTCAACACTTCCAACCCGCGGGGGTTTTCTGGATAAATGGTTGAAAACATCATGATGGGATCTAACCCCATATCACGACATCGCTTTGCTAATGCTTTTGCTGTTTCTACTGGGGCGTCTTCCGCAATCACTGAAACCTGTTTCCCATTTTCCTCGAGGTGCTTTACCCCCCACGCAACAAATTTAAACCCCGCAGTCTTTATTCCCTGCAAGGCGCGATCTAAAGGAAAACCACTGTAAGGAAGTGTCATGCAAGCATGTTGAAATTCGGTGGGTTTGCGTTCGAAGGCCTTTGCATCAAAACCGTACGAAGGTGTGGCACCCAATGCATTCGCTGTAAATCCTGCAAAGGAAGATGCAAGAAAACTGCGACGATTTAGGTCAAATTGTGAAACCTTAAAACTCATGGCAATTCACCTCGTTGATGGTCTTCAAAAAGAATGAGAGATAAAACCAACCACGATTCACTTTGATCCGCCATCTGTTGGCACAATTCCGAGAGGACGAATTTCCATGTTTCTAAAAAACACCTCGTGCCCTTCCGATTGCAAAAGTATCTGCCCCGCTGCTGGGTTGGCGTCAAAGCATTCATTTACCGTTACGCCATTAATCTTGATCGCAATTTTTGCACCTTTGCAAACGCATTCAACCTTAGTCCATTCGCCCAAAGGGCTGGCAACATCATTGCTTCCGCGAGTATCGATTAATTCTTTAAAGAACGCTTGGTGTTTGGACCACCAGAACTGCTTACCCGAATAAATAGTCTTTTTACCATCTGTCTGCCAACGGGTTTTGCCATCTTCGCCAACCACAGTGTTACTCGAGATGGAACCCGGGTAACTTTCGCCATCAACTTTTTTTCCCTTGATCAGAATCAGATCGCCCTCGCATCCTTGCGCCAATTGGCATTCAATCGAGGTCTTCCAAACGCCATTTTGCGATCCATCTGGGCCAGTACCATGGAGAAGCACACCTGAATTACGAACATTTTTATCGTTTGGGTTTTTCCTACCCCAACGATATTCAATCTTAAAGTGATAATCTTTGTAAGCATCCTTAGTAGAAAGATACCCCATATCTTCATCGCCACACCTTAGCACGCCATCTTTAAGTGTAAAAACTTTGTTAGGGTCTGCCCCTTGCGTTTTCTTGAGCCAGGTGGAAAAACCTTTAAGGTCTTTTTGATCGAATGGGCGAATCACCTGAGTCGGAATTTTAGTATCAGCAGCAAAACCATTAAACGGTAAAGCCATGATGACTGTCAAGCTTGTAGAAACCAACAAAAAGCACTTAGTAAACATGAGAAAGTTTCTCTGCACTTACTTTAATGGAATGAAAACACAACAAAAAGAAGTTGCATTTAATGATCTCACTTATAGCAGCATGTTGCACTAAAAATATGAAACAACAACTCTCAGAATTTATCTTGGCAGCATCTTTTAAAATCAAAAAGTAAGCGACATTTCTCCTCTTACCATTATCAGCAGAAATCCTTATGTGCATTTCAACTCCATCCTCATTGATTCTTTGAAGATAATCACCTAAATATTGTTTGCATGACTTTTAACAACCATTACAATTCGTCTTGGTTCATCCTCCCACCTTTATGAAAGGAACATTTTTATCATGTTTCAAAAATCGATCGCAATGCGCTTCTTTGCGCTTGCTCTGGGCCTTGTGCTTGTAAGTTCACTTGCTGCAGCAGACACAGATGGCTTTGCACCTTTGTTCAATGGCAAGAACATGGAAGGCTTCAAGTTTTTCTTCGACCCCAAAGCCCCTAAAGATTCTGATCCCGCAAAGACTTGGTTGGTCAAAGATGCTGCCATCATCTGCACTGGAAAACCTCAGGCCTTTTTCTATACCGAAAAGTCTTACAAGAATTATGTCATCACCTACGAATGGCGCTATCCTGAAGGTAGTGCCGAAAAAAGTAATTCTGGTTGCTTAGTTCATATTCAGGAACCTCTTAAAATCTGGCCTAAATGTATCGAACCCCAAGGCCGTTATTATGACCATGGAAAATTGTTCATGATGGGCCTTGGCAAAGACGATGTCAAAAACAACAAATTCGATGAGGCGACTTTAAAGTCAGTTCTCAAGCCCATGGGACAGTGGAGCAAAACCGAAATCACTTGCTCAGGCGATGGGAAAATCGTTGTTAAAGTCAACGGTAAGCTTATCAGCGAAGGTGAGACAGTTTTAACTAGCGGACCAATTGGATTTCAATCGGAAGGATCTGAAATCCATTTCCGCAACATGCATATCAAACAACTTCCTTAATAATTAAAGGAAGTGTTCAACTTATAAAGGCATTCAAATTCCTCAGTGTTTTTGGATGCCTTCTTTTTTAAACAGTGTCTTTGAAGCAAGTATTTTCTGCTTTTTTTGAGGTAAAGACATGAGTAATCACACCAACACACGAAGATCATTCCTAAAAAAAACTGCAATTACAACTGCAATTGCTGGCTCAACTTTGGCACAAGAAGCATTCGCATCTAATCAAGCGCCGAACCAGCCTACGTTTAAAATCGCACCTTTCCGATTTGATGTTACCCCGCCAACGGGGCACCCTTTATGTGGCGGATGGATTACTCCTGTTAAATCTGTAAGCGATAATCTTGAAGCAATTGGCTATGTAATCTCAGGACTCGATAAACCCGTGGTAGTTTGCGCAGTGGATTGGACGGGGATTCTTAATAGCGCCCATGTTGCATGGCGAACAGCATTGGCGCAGGCTGCAGGAACGACCCCTGATCGGGTTGCTGTACAGTGTGTGCACCAGCATGATGCGCCTTTTGTTTGCATCGATGCAGAAAAATTGGTCGCAAAACAAAACGATGCTCTTATTATCGTACAGATGGATTTTTTCAATGCCTGCCTTAACAAAGCGACTCAGGCTATTAAAGAAGCTATACCCAGGGCGAGGCCCCTTACTCATATTGCGCAGGGCGAGAGTAAAGTTCAAAAAGTAGCATCAAACAGAAGGGTTGCGATTGGCCCTAATGGAAAAATAACCAAGATGCGAGGCAGCGCATGCAAAGATCCGGAATTGATTGCGTTGCCTGAAGGCTTGATCGATCCGATGTTAAAAACCGTTGCGTTCTATGATGGCGAGAAAAGAATTTTGGCGTGCCATTACTATGCCACCCACCCCATGAGCCATTATGGGCAGGGAAATGTAAGCAGCGACTTTGTAGGGTTGGCCAGAAAGCAAAAGCAAAAAGAGGACCCAAACTGCACCCATATTTACTTTACAGGTGCATCGGGGAACATTTCTGCGGGCAAGTACAACAATGGTTCCCCTGAAGCCCGGGTGGAACTTACTCAGCGAATTTACGAGGGTATTACAGCTTCTGAAAAAAACTTGAAGCCAGAACCTATCACTGGCATTTCATGGAAGACTCACGACCTTTTAGCCTCTGTTAACCCGTTGTTTACGATAGAAAGTGAAACAACACTTTTAGAAAACAAGAAGAATCAGCCTGCCAACCGCATCAGACCTGCCATGAGGCTTGCATGGATGGATCGTGTTAACAGCAAGATTCCAATAATCCTTAGCGCACTACATATAAACAAAACATCGCTGCTTCATCTTCCTGCGGAGTCGTTCTTAGAATACCAATTAAGAGCTCAAAAAATTCAACCTAAACGCTTTGTTGCAACCGCAGCTTACGGCGATGGCGGGCCTTGGTATATCCCAGTCAAAGAAGCGTACCCTCAGGGCGGTTACGAAGTTAGCGTTGCAAACTGTGCAGATACCATTGATTTACAGATGACAGAAGGAATGAAAAAAATCCTGACTGCATGATTTCAAAGCTTTCGCAAAAATTATATAAACAAAGTGGCGCTTATTATTAGCTTTATCTTTTTAGAAAAAACGGATTATTTCAGGATGGCAAAGCTTTACTTTTATTACTCGACCATGAATGCGGGCAAATCCACCGCGCTTCTTCAAGTCGCTTACAACTATTCAGAGCGGGGCATGAAAACCATGCTCTTCACTGCACTTTTAGATGACAGAGCGCAGGGGCGGATCGCTTCGCGTATTGGCATCAAAGCTGATGCGGGTAGGTTTACACCAACAACGGATTTTTGGAACGAATGCACACCTTCGAAGCCTAACTGTATTCTAATCGACGAGGCCCAATTCCTTACCAAAGAGCAGGTAAAACAACTTGCAAGGCTGGTGGACGAATCAAACATTCCCGTGATGTGCTATGGAATTCGCACTGATTTTCGTGGTGAACTTTTTCCGGGTAGCGCAGCCCTTCTTGCCTGGGCCGACAACCTGCATGAACTTAAAACCATTTGCTTTTGTGGTAGAAAAGCCATCATGGTGGTCCGCGTTTCACCTGATGGGACGGTAGAACAGCAAGGCAAGCAAGTCGAAATCGGTGGCAACGAACGCTATATCAGCCTTTGTAGAAAACATTTTTCCCTATCCATACAAACAGGCAGATGCGAATCGAGGAATTCACCATCGGAATCATGATCTTGCCTTTTTGTTTTTATGACTTGCTTATTACTTATCACCACAACAAACTGGCATGGTAATCATATCCGTCTTTGTGAACCGGAGCTTTCATGCAATCTGTTGAAACACACGCTTTTGAAAAAAAACAGACCTTAGGAACACCAATGCAATGGCGCATAAGCATCGCTCTCGCAATCACGGTTATTGCGTTATCTGCGTACTTTTTACGATCAACGATCGGATTAAGGGGCCAATCGGTTGCGGGGGTAATTTTTTTCTTTGGTCTAGTCGCTGTATTTTCTCAAAACCTGAGGGCGGTAAACTGGCATACCATCATCTGGGGCTTTTCCCTGCAAATGATCTTGGCTGTTTTGGTGCTTAAAGTTGAATTGGTTTACACAATCATATCTTCGGTAGGCGGAATAGTCAAAAAGTTCATTGGGTTTTCTGATGCTGGGGCCCAGTTTGTATTTGGCAATCTTGCAGATGCACGCCCGCCTGCAATTGGGGGCACTTGGTCCAAATTATTTGAATCAAACTACATGTTTCAATTCGCATTCGTTGCTCTTCCCCCAATTTTGTTCGTTTCCGCATTCTTCACCTTGCTTTATCACTTTGGAATCTTGCAGAAGTGCGTCAGGCTATTGGCAAGGATTATGGTCAACCTGATGCGTACCAGCGGCGCAGAAACTCTTTCAGTCTCCGCCAATGTTTTTATGGGTCAGACCGAGGCACCTCTTATTGTAAAACCTTATGTTCCCCGAATGACCAACTCCGAACTTTTTGCTCTCATGGTTAGCGGCATGGCGCACATCTCAGGCGGAATGATGGTTGTTTACATCAACTACGGTGCAGACCCCGTTGCAGTGCTTACCTCCTGCGTGATGGCTTGCCCTTGCAGCCTTTACCTAGCAAAGCTTTTTCTTCCCGAAACTTCCACCCCTGAAACACTGGGAACGGTAAACACCCACTCCGAAAAATCACCTTATGTCAATGCAATCGATGCCATTGCTTCAGGAACTACCGATGGCCTAAAGCTGGCTTTGAATGTTGGTGCAATGCTTATTGTTTTTATAGCCTTTGTAGCCATGTTTGATGCTTTGCTTGCGGGAATCAAACCAATACTAATTAGCATGGGTTTATCCCCCGAAGCGCTATTAAATTGGCCTGATGATTTATCTCTGAGAAAAGTTTTTGGCTGGTGTTTTGCACCAGCTGCGTTCCTTATGGGTATCGAAATGGCTGATATTCAAAAGGTGGGTAGCCTGCTGGGGTCAAAGCTTGCAATCAATGAGCATTACGCTTACTTGCAAATGAAGGAATGGAAAGCTGTGCCCGAATACATGACAGAAAGATCGTACGAACTCACAGCATTTGCTCTCACGGGTTTCGCCAACTTTTCCTCGATAGGAATTCAATTGGGCGGCATAGGTGCAATGGCACCCGAACGCAGAGGCGATCTGGCAAAACTTGGCGCCAGGGCACTTTTCGTTGGGTTTGTTGCAACGCTCTTAAACGCTGCAATCGCTGGCATTCTTATAAAAAACTAATCTACAAGTCACAACCACCGATCACTGATATTATCGTTGGCAGCAGCATGCAGACCTGTTAATCTACCAATGTACTTTTTACCGCTTTACAAAGGAAAACCATGATGATTCGCACTTGGTCTTTACGCTCGCTATTTCTGGGATTATTCATACTTGTTACATCGGGATCATTATCTCATGCAGCAGATGAAACTGGCTGGGTTAATCTATTTAATGGTAAAGATCTTACCGGCTGGATTCAAAAAGGCGGCGTGGCTAAGTATCGTATAGAAAATGATGAAATTGTTGGATCTTCGGTACCCAATACCGGCAACTCTTTTCTTTGCACCACCAAGGATTATGGCAACTTCATCCTAGAAGTAGAATTTAAAGTTCATCCCGAATTAAACTCTGGTGTGCAGATCCGAAGCCAGGTATTTGAAGAAGCAAAGACTGCTGAAATCAAAGGGAAAACCTTCAAATTTCCAGCAGGAAGGGTGCATGGGTATCAAGTCGAAATCGATCCTTCTGCAAGAGCATATTCTGCTGGCATTTATGATGAAGGCCGCAGGGGGTGGCTTAAAGATCTCAAAGAAAATGAAACTGCGCGCAAAGCCTTCAAACCCAATGAATGGAACAAGTTCAGGATCGAATGCAAAGGTGATTCGATCAAGACTTTTATCAACGGCGTCCCTGCTGCAGATATTAAAGACGATGTTACCCCCAAAGGCCTTATAGCTTTGCAAGTTCATGGTGTAGGCAAAAAAACCGAAACCATGGAAGTGCGTTGGAAAAACATCAAGCTTAAAGATCTGGATGCATCAGAAAATAAGTAACATCATTATTGCTTTCAATTCACAGGTCGCATCTTAAAGTACCTCTAAGACGCGACCTTTTCTTTTAACACCTACTATTTCAAGGGACTTTTGATCATGCTTCGAAATATATGCCTACCTTTTGTTGCAGGGTTATTTCTCTTTGCCTCTATTGCACATGCGGAAGACTTAAAGTTCCCTGGGAAAGAATCAAACTGGAACGGATTCAAAAAATACGACTTTGAAGTTGATGGAAAACAAGTTTTGGTGGTTACTCCAAAAAAAGAAGCAACTGGAAGACCCTGGGTCTGGCATGGCGAATTTTTCGGTCACAAACCCGCGCCTGATATCGCCCTTTTGGACAAAGGATTCCACATCGTTTATATGCGTGTGCAAGATATGCTGGGGGCACCTCGCGCTGTTAAGCACTGGGATTCTTTTTACAACGAACTTACAACCAAATATGGTTTTGCCCCCAAAGCTGCATTGGTTGGTTTAAGCAGAGGCGGGCTTTATTGCTACAACTGGGCTGCTGCAAACCCCAATAAAGTTTCATGTATTTATGCTGATGCCCCAGTTTGCGATTTTAAAAGCTGGCCTGGTGGTAAAGGCAAAGGTAAGGGCAGTCCCCGCGATTGGAAACTTGTTCTTGATGTCTATGGCTTTAAAAACGAAATGGAAGCACTCGATTACAAATTCAACCCTACCGATAATCTGAAACCCCTTGCTGATGCCAAGGTTCCGCTTCTTCATGTATTTGGTGATGCAGACGATGTCGTTCCATGGGAAGAAAACACAGGGTTGATTGAAGAACGGTATAAAAAAATGGGTGGCTACATAACTCTTATCCGCAAGAAAGGTATTGGCCATCATCCCCATGGCTTGGACGACCCCACACCCATTGTCGACTTCATCGTTAAAAATTCGTTATCGAAAAAGTAAAAGCAGATGCGTAAAAACAGCAGCTTGAAAACCAATCGAATTAGTTCCAGAAGGAAAGCTCCAAAATTTTAATATTGGCGTTTGTACCAAATACTAAATATACGGATGCTACCGGCTAATTCTGCTTAAATACTTCCGACTTTTCTATTAATTTAGTCATTTGCTTAGACTATCATGAATATTGGAATAATTAACTTTTTAGGTTTACCTAAGTATGCCAAACTCATCAACTAAAAGGCTTTCAACCTTCGCCAAGTGGCTGTTGCTTTGCCTAATACTAACAAATTGCAACCCCAGCGTTTTTGCCAACGATGCCGAACTCTTCAACACTAAGATCAAACCCATTCTTCAGCAAAAATGTTTCTCCTGCCACAGCCATGAATCCAAAAAGAACAAAGGCGGCTTGGTTCTTGATTCCCTTGCGGGGATGCTGGAAGGTGGCGACTCCGGTTCTGCAATCTTTGTTGGGAAGCCCGAAAAAAGCAAACTAGTTGAAGCTATATCTTACACCAATCAAGAATTCAAAATGCCTCCCAAAGGCAAGTTATCGGATCAGGAAATCAGCGATATATCGACATGGATCAAGAAAGGCGCAATCTGGCCTGCCAGCCCAAATAATTCTGCTAAACGAACCCCAGGTAAAATAACAGAAGAAGACCGCAAGTGGTGGGCCTTCCAACCTGTGATTAAAAAAACTGTTCCATCTACGGGTGGCACTTGGGCTAAAAACGGAATCGATCATTTCATCTCCGAAAAACATTCCCAAAACAAACTAACCCCTGCACCTGAAGCAGAAAAACGCATTCTTGTCCGAAGGCTTTATTTTGACCTCATCGGGTTACCACCCACTCCTGCTGAGGTCGATCGTTTCGTAAATGACCAATCCCCCAACGCTTACGAATCTATGGTTGACCATCTTTTAAATTCTCAACATTATGGTGAAAGATCAGCAAGGTTCTGGCTTGATCTTGTCCGCTACGCTGAAAGCGATGGTTATCGACTCGATGAGTACCGACCTCAAGCTTGGCTATACCGCGACTATGTTGTGAATAGTTTCAACGCAGATAAACCCTACGATCTTTTCATCAAAGAACAAATTGCTGGCGACGAACTTTTTCCAGATAATCCCGATGCCCTTATTGCAACCGGTTACCTCCGCCATTGGATTTACGAATATAATCAGCGCGATGTGCGCACCCAATGGAACATCATTCTTGATGATCTGACAGACACCACAAGCGATGTGTTCATGGGTTTGGGTTTACAATGTGCAAGATGCCATGATCACAAATTTGATCCTATTTTACAGAAGGATTATTTCAGATTGCGTGCGTTCTTTAGTGGCGTATTGCCCTTAGAAAACATTGATGTAGGCACGACGGAAGAAAAAGCAGCATATCAAACTAAGTTAAAGGCCTGGGAAGACAAAACCGAAGCGCTGCGGAAAGAAATCGAAGCTATTGAAAAGCCTTCCATCCTTAAGGCGGAAGAAGGTGCGATCACAAGATTCCCCTTAGATATACAGGCCATGATGCGCAAGAAACCTTCTGAGAGAACCACTTTCGAGCATCAACTTGCTGAACTCTCCTACAGGCAGGCACTCTACGAATTCCAACGGATCGAAACCCACATTAAGAAAGAAGAAAAAGAAAAATACCTCGCGCTAAAGAAACAGCTATCTGCATACGACAACCTCAAACCCACGCCCCTTCCAAGGCCATTGGTAGTGAAAGATGTCGGCCCTATTGCAGCAGAAATAACTATTCCGAAAAAGGGAAGCACTAATATCGAACCAGGGTTCCTGACCATCCTTGATGAAAAACCCGCCCTGATCAATCCCCCCGCTAATGGTTTGAAAAGCTCGGGCAGAAGATCCGCCCTTGCTAATTGGATCGCAGACAAAAACAACCCGCTCACCTCAAGAGTTATGGTGAACAGGATTTGGCAGCAACATTTCGGCAAAGGCCTTGCTTCCAATGCCAGCGATTTTGGCAAATTGGGTGACCCACCTTCGCACCCAGAATTACTCGATTGGCTTGCATCGTACTTCACAGAAAACAATTTTAGCCTGAAGAAACTTCATCGCCTGATTGTTACTTCTGCAACCTATCGTCAAAGCTCAAATCATCCCGAATTAGAAGCCAACAGGGTGATCGACCCAGAAAACAAGTATCTTTGGCACGGCACTATTAAAAGGCTGGACGCAGAGCAAATTCGCGATGCAATTTATGCAACCACGGGCGAAATCAAGTTGCAGTCAGGAGGGCCCGGTGCTTCAAGTGCTGATGCCCGTAGATCCATCTATACCAAAATTATCCGCAACAACCGCGACCCTTTGCTCGATGTCTTCGATGCCCCTTATTGGTTCAGCAGCGCATCCAGCAGACAGATCACAACCACCCCCGTCCAATCTTTATTACTCATCAATAGCCCCCTTATGCTGGCTCGCGCACGGGCCTTTGCGGAGAGGCTTAACAAAGAAGAGCCCGACCCTAAAAAACGAATCAATCTCGCTTACAAACTTGCTTTTGCAAGGGCGCCTAACCCTGAAGAAACTAACATCTCAAGCGCGTTTCTCGAATTGCAAGCCAAACGAATCGATCCTAAAAAAGCGGCATCTCCTTCTGCCACCTTCGCATCTGGAAAGATCCCCTTCCGCGATGGGCAGGCCGCAGAATTATCCCTGGCTTCTTCCCTCTCTCTTACAGTGCCTCATTCCGATCTTTTCCCAAAATCAAGTTTCACTATCGAAACATTCGCTCTCCCAAAATCCGTTGCGGAAACAGGCGCAGTGCGCACCTTGGTTGCCAACCGTACCCCCGACATCAAAAAGACTGGCTGGTCGCTGGGTATTACTGGCAAGCAATCCCGCAGAAAACCTCAAACACTGGTTCTTCAAGTCGTTGGAAAAAAGATGAATGGCGAAATAGGAGAGGAAGCAATTTTCTCTGACCAACATATCGCTCTCAATAAACCTTATTACATCGGATGCGCATTTACCCCTGCAACAAAAACCGCCAAGGGGCTTGTCACCTTTTTCCTCAAAGACCTTTCCAACGATGATGAACCTTTACTGATTTCCAAAGTCGAACATTCAATCCTAGGCGAGTTCAACAACAATCTCCCTATGACCATTGGCTCGGTTTATGCCAATAACAATGGCAATTTTGATGGCCTAATCGATGATATCAGGCTTTCAAACATCGCTTTGGGGGTAGACCAACTCTTATTCACCCGCGAAGGCTTGGGAAAACAAACCGTTGGTTATTGGCAGTTTGAATCAAAGCCCGATGTTTTTAGAGATGCCTCTGATAACAGCCTTCACATTCAAATATCAGGCAAAACTGTGACTAATAAATCCGATGCTCAAAACAATGCTTGGATCGATCTTTGCCAAGTCCTTTTGAACTCAAGCGAATTTCTGTATGTGGAATAATCCAACAGACAACGAATCAACTTAGAAGGCCAAATAAATATGTCACATAAACACAACTTCTCAACCTTACGAAACTCGCCTTCCTCACGAAGGCAATGGCTAGCCCAAGCAGGCTCTGGGTTTGGGGCACTTGCCCTCAACTCCCTCTTGGCAGAAAACTCCACTGCTAATAATACGATCATCTCAAACCCACTCTCCTCCAAAATACCCCAGCATTTCGCCAAAGCTAAATCGGTTATCTTCCTTTTCATGGAAGGTGGCCCCAGCCAGATCGATTTATTCGATCCCAAACCCTTGCTCAACAAGCTTTCAGGTAAACCCCTCCCAGATAGCTTTGGTAATGTCATCACTTCCATGGGCGAAAGTAGGTCGCCACTTTTAGGCTGCCCCAGAACTTGGAAACAGCATGGCAAAGCGGGCACTTGGGCTTCCGAACTTATCCCACATACCGCAAATATGCTTGATGATATCGCTGTTATTCGCTCATGTGTCGCTGATGGTATCAACCACTCTGCAGGTGTTTGCCAAATGAATACTGGCTCGATCATCGGTGGCAGACCATCGCTGGGCTCCTGGGCTACTTATGGGCTAGGAACTGAAAATCAAAACCTGCCTGCTTTTGTTGTGCTTCAAGACAACCAAGGCCAAGTAGTCAACGGCCCTAGAAATTGGAGCGCTGGCTTCATGCCCGCAGTGTATCAAGGCATTCGAATCCAAGGGGGGATTGAATCCATCCCCAACCTCAATACCCCCGAGGGCGTTTCTGAAAACCAACAACGAGGCAAATTAGACCTGCTCAAATTGATCAACCAAAAGTACGCAGCTAATCACCCCGAACAATCCGAATTGGATGCCCGCCTAAACAGCTACGAACTCGCTTTCCGCATGCAAGCCAAGGCCCCTGAAGCTGTTGATATTTCTCTCGAATCCGCAGCAACAAAAGCCCTCTACGGCTTCGATCAAAAAGATACCGCAAACATGGCCAAGCTTTGCCTGCTTTCCAGAAGGCTAGTCGAACGAGGCGTTCGCTTTGTCCAAATTTATCATGGCGCAGGTAGCAAATGGGATGCACATAGCAAGCTCGAAGAAAACCATAAATCGCTTTGCAAAGGCATGGATCAACCCGTGGCTGCTCTGCTTATCGATCTAAAACGACGCGGACTTCTAGATAGCACCTTAGTAGTATGGGGTGGGGAATTCGGCCGAACCCCCATGAGCGAAAAAGGCGATGGCAGAGATC
Organism: Gemmataceae bacterium; assembly: GCA_044337875.1. Classification (GTDB taxonomy): domain Bacteria; phylum Planctomycetota; class Planctomycetia; order Gemmatales; family Gemmataceae; genus UBA969. The sequence goes on along the minus strand of JBIIMS010000001.1, from coordinate 388,357 downwards.
ATAACCCCACAGGCTTTACCATGTGGATGGCAGGCGGCGGTGTCAAAGGCGGCCAAACCATCGGCGCCACGGATGAACTCGGCCTTCGAGCCATCGAAAACAAACTCCATGTCCACGACCTTCATGCAACCATCCTTCACCTCATGGGCCTCGATAACATGGGCCTTGTTTACAAATATAAGGGAAGGCCCGAACGCCCTACCCTCAACGAAGGCGAACCATTCCTTGCTATCAAATCTTAATAAACCAACCGCTTCTATTTAAATAATATATATTTTCTAATTATTTACTAAATTAATCTTTTTAATTGTTTACATTGCGTTTTATACAGCTACAATTTTTAAAGCACTATTACCAGATTAGTTTCCATATTGCCCCATGGAATGCGCCCAATGATCTCGTGGAACCAATGGCTCAGGCTGTTCTCGCAGCCAATCCTGCATGTATTCAACCATAAAAAGTTATACACAAACAAGAAAAAGCGACCTTCCCTGGAAGGCCTCGAAGAACGCATTACCCCAGTAAACCCATCTGTTACTTCAATTCTCAGGAATGCGGGAACTGCCGCCTCAACCTCTGCCTCGTACGCCGTTTCATTCAGCGAATCAGTCACTGGCGTCGATTCCGCAGACTTCACAACCTCTACATCCGGAGGAGTTGCCTCCACCTCGATTTCAGTTGCAGGTTCGGGTGCCACCTACACTGTCACGATTTTAGGCATCACAGGCACCGGCTCGATCAGCCTAAACCTTGTCGATAACGACACCATTAGAAATTCCACCTCCCAACCCTTGGGCGGCACAAACCTCTCTGGTATTTCCTTCTCTGCAAAAACCGATTATTCAACTGGTGCATCCTCTGGCCCCCACGCTATCACCACCGGCCAAATCAACGCTGATGGCTTTACCGATATTATCACCGCCAACCGCTTCAATAATAAACTCAGAGTGTTCCTTGGCGTTGGCGATGGAACTTTCAACCCGCAAACACCTTTAAACACTGGCACTGAACCTCAAGGTATTACGACCGGCGACATCAATAACGATGGCAATCTCGATCTTGTCACCGCCAACAGTTTTGACGGTATAGGCGGCAACACCGTCTCCGTACTTGTCGGCAATGGCGATGGCAAATTCCTTACCAAGCCTGTTGTCGCAATCCTGAGCGCCCCTCTCTCGGTAATCCTTGGCGATTTTAATTCTGATGGCAAACTCGATATCGCAACCGCCAATGAAGGCAGCCACTCCGTTTCCATTCTTCTAGGTAATGGCAATGGAACTTTTATAGCAGCTACCAACCCTGAAACGGGAAGCGGCACAAAATCCGTCGCTATGGGCGATGTCAATGGTGATGGATTTCTTGACCTCGCTACCGCGGACTTTTTTGGTGGCTTAAGCCTTCTTCTCGCCAATGGCGATGGTTCTTTTAAACCACGTATTCCCCTAACTGCTGGCTCAAACCCATTTTCCGTAATCATTGCCGATGTCAATGGCGATGGTAAAAAAGACCTCATCTCGGCCAACTACGGGTCCAATAATGTCAGCATTCTTCTAGGCAATGGCAACGGAACATTCCAATCTGCAACCCCTGCTTCTACAGGCACCAAGCCAGTTTCTGTTGCCGCCGCAGATCTTGATGGCGATGGCAAAATAGACCTTGCAGTTGCAAACAGCTATAACAACTTTTTCAGCCCAATCAACACCATCAGCCTACTTGCAGGTAATGGCGATGGAACTTTTAAAGCCGCAATCAACTTTACCACTGGCACGAGGCCCTATTCCGTGACCATTGCAGACTTCAATGGCGACTCCAAGCCAGACATTGCGACCGCCAACGAAGGCAGCAATAACATCAGCGTTTTCCTGAACACCACGAACAACCCTTCCAACTTCGCCGGCCAAACCTATACGGTTACTGCTCCAGCTACACAAATATCCATAACCACCACTGCGGCAGGCGCACCTAGCGGTTTAGCCTTCACCACCCAACCTGTCATCACTATTAAAGATGCCGCTGGCAACACCGTTACCTCTAGCAACGTGGCAGTTATCATGACTGTAAGCACTGGCGCTACCATTATTGGTTCTGCCACAATCAATGCAATTAATGGCATCGCCACATTTACCGATGTTGGAATCAGCGGCACCTCTGGAACTGCTTACACCCTGACCTTTGCTTCATCTGGATTAACCAGTGCCAACCAAAGCATCACCCTTGCAGACACCACTGCACCCACCATTACCATTGCTTCTGATAAAACTGCTTTGCGGATTGGCGAGACCGCTACACTAACCTTCACTCTCAGTGAAGTTTCCACAAACTTTAGCGATGCTGATATCACCGTTGTGGGTGGAACAGTAGGAACGCTATCAGGGTCTGGCTCTTCTTACACCGCAGTGTTCACCCCGACTGCAAATAGCGCAACTCCCGCTAATATCAATGTGACTGCTGCAACCTTTACTGATGCTGCAGGCAACAACAACACCGCTGCAACTCAGCTCTCCATCAACATTGATACCACTGCACCCACCATTACTATTACTTCTGATAAAACCGCTTTGCGGATTGGCGAGACCGCTACCCTCACTTTCACTCTCAGTGAAGCAGCTTCGACGGCATTAATCTCTTCCAATATCACTGTGACTGGTGGAGCACTTTCTAACTTCGCTGGTTCTGGTTTAATTTACACCGCTACTTTCACTCCAACTAATAACAGTACTACACCTGCCACCATCAATGTCTTAGCTAATACCTTCACCGATGCAGCAGGCAACAACAACACCGCTGCTACTCAGTTCACAATCCAGGTCGATACCACTGCTCCCACCATTACTATTACTTCTGATAAAACTGCTTTGCGGATTGGAGAAACCGCTACCTTAACATTCACTCTCAGTGAAGCAGCTTCGACGGCATTAAGTTCTTCCAGTATCACTGTGGTAGGTGGTGCACTTTCTAACTTCGCTGGTTCTGGTTTAACTTACACCGCAGTATTCACCCCAACTGCAACCAGCACCGCAACCGCTACCTTCAATGTCGCTGCTGCAACCTTTACTGATCCTGCGGGTAACAATAACACCGCTGCACTTCAGTTCTCCATCAACATTGATACCACTGCACCCACCATTACTATTACTTCTGATAAAACTGCTTTGCGGATTGGCGAGACTGCTACCTTAACATTCGCTCTCAGTGAAGTAGCTTCGACGGCCTTAATCTCTTCCAATATTACTGTGGTAGGTGGTGCACTTTCTAACTTCGTTGGTTCTGGTTTAACTTACACCGCTACTTTCACTCCAACTAATAACCGTACTACACCCGCTAGCATCAATGTCTTGGCTAACACCTTCACCGATGGCGCAGGCAACAACAACACCGCTGCACCTCAGCTCTCTATCAACATTGATACCGCTGCTCCCACCATTACCATTGCTTCTGATAAAACTGCTTTGAAGTCCGGCGAAACCGCTACCCTCACTTTCACTCTCAGTGAAGCAGCTTCGACGGCATTAATCTCTTCCAGTATCACTGTCGATGGCGGCACAGTCTCAAACTTCTTTGGTTCTGGTTTAACTTACACCGCTACCTTCACTCCATCTGCTAGCACCACAACCACAGCTACGATTAACATTGCAGCTAGCACCTTCACCGATGCAGCGGGTAATCCCAACACCGCTGCAACCCAGCTTTCGATCAACATTGATACCGTTGCCCCTACGGTTACCATTACCTCTTTAGCTTCAGCTTTGAAGATTGGCGAGACTGCTACCTTAACCTTCACCCTCAGTGAAGCAGCTTCTGATTTTGCTGTAAGTGATATCATTACCACGGATGGCGCACTCTCAAACTTCGCTGGGTCTGGCACTTCTTACACCGCTACCTTCACACCGAATACTAACAGCACTGCCACCGCTACTATTAATGTCGCTGCAAGCACCTTCACCGATAGCGCAGGTAATCTAAACACCGCTTCCAACACAATCTCCATCACCGTCGATACCACTGCTCCTACCATTACCATCACTTCATCAGCTTCAGCTTTAAAGTCAGGCGAGACTGCTACCATCACCTTCACGCTTAGTGAAGCTTCTTCTGACTTTATCGCAAGTGATATCATAACCACGGGTGGAGTACTCTCAAACTTCTCTGGTTCTGGTTTAACTTACACCGCTACTTTCACCCCCACTAATAACAGTACAACTCCAGCTACAATTAATGTCGCTGCAAGCACTTTCACTGATAGCGCAGGCAACAATAATACCGCTGCAACTCAGTTCACGATTCAGATCGATACCATCGCACCAACCATTACTATCGCTTCTAATAAAACTGCTTTAAAGATTGGTGAGACCGCTACCCTCACTTTCACACTCAGTGAAGTTTCCACAAACTTTAGCGATGCTGATATCACCGTAGTGGGTGGCACATTAGGAACGCTATCAGGTTCTAGCTCTTCTTACACCGCTACCTTCACACCGAATACTAACAGCACTGCCACCGCTACTATTAATTTCGCTGCAAGCACTTTCACTGATGGTGCGGGTAATCTCAACACAGCGTCCAACACAATCTCCATCACTGTGGATACCACTGCTCCTACCATTACCATCACTTCATCAGCTTCAGCTTTGAAAATTAGCGAGACTGCTACCATCACCTTCACCCTCAGTGAAGTTTCCACAAACTTTAGCGATGCTGATATCACCGTAGTGGGTGGAACATTAGGAACGCTATCAGGTTCTGGCTCTTCTTACACCGCAGTGTTCACCCCGACTGCAAGTAGCACCACACTCGCTACCTTCAATGTCGCAGCCGCAACTTTCACAGATGCCGCAGGCAACGACAACACCGCTGCAACTCAGCTCACGATCCTTGTCGACACCGTTGCACCAACCATTACCATTACTTCTGATAAAACTGCTTTAAAGTCAGGCGAGACCGCCACCATCACCTTTACTCTCAGTGAATCTTCTTCTACCTTTAGCGAAGCAGATATATCTATTACTGGTGGAGCACTCTCAAACTTCTCTAGCTCTGGTGTAACTTACACCGCTACTTTTACGCCAAGTGCAAACAGCATAGCCACCGCCAGCATTAATGTCTTGGCTAATACCTTCACCGATGCTGCGGGCAATAATAACACCGCTTCCAATACAATCTCCATCACCGTCGACACCACTTCGCCTACGATTACGATTGCTTCAAATAAAACTGCTTTGAAGTCAGGCCAGACTGCCACCATCACCTTCACCCTCAGTGAATCTTCTTCTACCTTTATCGAAGCAGATATATCTATTACTGGTGGCGCACTCTCAAACTTCTCTGGTTCTGGTTTAACTTACACCGCTACCTTTACCCCTACCAACAACAGCACAACACCCGCTACCATCAATGTCGCAGCTAACACCTTCACCGATGGCGCAGGCAATAATAACACCGCTGCAACGCAACTCTCTGTTGCCGTCGATACCACTGCACCAACCATTACCATTACTTCAAATAAAACCGCTTTGAAAATTGGCGAGACCGCTAACTTAACCTTCACTCTCAGCGAAGTGGCTTCTGACTTTATCCAATCTGATATTACCGTAGTGGGCGGGCTTTTATCTTCATTCACTGGGTCTGGCACTTCTTACAGCGCTACCTTCACCCCAAGTGTAAACAGCACCACCACCGCTACCTTTAATGTTACTGCGGGCACTTTCATCGATGCCGCTGGTAATGCCAACACCGCTGCAACGCAACTCTCTGTTGCCGTCGATACCCTCGCACCCACTATTACGATTGCTTCAAATAAAACTGCTTTAAAAATTGGTGAGACCGCTACCATCACCTTCACCCTCAGTGAAGCTTCTTCTACCTTTAGCGATGTTGATATCGTTTCAGTAGGCGGCACACTGAGCACCCTCGCCGGATCTGGTACTTCTTATACCGCTACCTTCACCCCGAATACTAACAGCACTGCCACCGCTACCTTTAATGTTGCTGCAAGCACTTTCACCGATAGCGCTGGTAATGCCAACACTGCTGCAAGTCAACTCTCTGTTACCGTGGATACCGCTGCACCCACCATTACCATTACTTCATCAGCTTCATCTTTAAGGATTGGCGAAACCGCTACCATCACCTTCACTCTCAGTGAAGCTTCTTCTACCTTTAGCGATGTTGATATTATTTCAGTGGGCGGAACACTGGGAACGCTATCAGGGTCTGGTACTTCTTACACCGCTACCTTCACCCCGAATATTAACAGCACTGCCACCGCTACTATTAATGTCGCTGTAAGCACTTTCACCGACACTGCGGGCAATAACAACACCGCTGCTACTCAACTCTCCATCACCGTGGACACCACTGCACCTGCACCTAGCCCTACACCTAGCCCTGCACCTGCACCTGCTCCTACCCCTGCACCTAGCCCTGCACCTAGCCCTGCACCTAGCCCTGCACCTGCACCTGCTCCTACTCCTACCCCTGCACCTAGCCCAACCCCTACGCCACCACGAATGATGACTGCATCAAGTTCTTCATTTATAACTGGCGAAAGTAGCACGGTAAATTTAATCGACCAAGACTCTGGAAAACAAATAAATTCAGTTACGCCATTTCCCGGGTTTTCAGGTGAACTTCGAATCGCAATGGGAGACATGAACAATGATGGAAAAATGGAAACGCTCGTAGCTGCGGGGCCTGGGGGTGGGCCAGCAATCATGGTTATGGATTCCGAAACAGGCATGGTATTACAAACATTCTTTGCATTTGACCCAGCGTTTAAAGGGGGCATTTTTGTAGCTGTAGCTGATTTTAACATCGATGGAACCATGGACATAGTAGTAGGGGCTGGAAGCGGAGGTGGCCCACACATTAAAATTTTCGATGGGTTAACCCTAAAAGTATTGCGCTCCTTTTTTGCTTATCAAGAAAGCTTTAATGGGGGAGTAAGTGTCGCAGCAACTGATACCAATGGGGATGGTTTTGCAGAATTAGTTACAGGAACTGGTTCTGGGGGAAGTTCGCATGTAAAGGTGTTCGATGGAAAAACATTTGAAATAATCAGCCAATGGTATGCCTATCCTTCAGATTTTAAAGGTGGGATTTTTGTTGCAGTTGGCGATATCGGAAATGATGGAAAATTTGAGGTAGCAACAGGCGCAGGTGAAGGCGGTGGGCCGGTAGTAGCAATTTGGGACCCTTACACAGGCGCGTTGCTTAATCAATTTTTAGGTTATGATGAAAACTTCGGCGGAGGGGCGAGAGTAGGAATTAGCGATGGGAATGGAGATGGTATTGCAGACTTGCTTACCGGGGCAGGCCCAGGCGGCGGCCCCCAAGTAAACGGCTACAGCTTCCCCGCTTTGGATCTGCTCTTTTCATTCTATAGCGGTAATCCCAACAACGCCGGGGGAGTATTTGTTAGTTAATGAAGAATTCGAACAAGAACAATTGAACAGTTTAGATGCAGTGCGCCTATTTCTTAAGCAAGACTTTTAAAACCACGCTCCAAGTTTAATAAAAAAACGAACAATTTTAGGCCAATTCCCGCAGAAAAAAGGATATCAATAAAAATACTCAGAGGATTGGCACGCTATATGCACCAATAATATTATCGGTCATTAGAGTTTAAAAAGAACAGGGGGGAACAATCAAAGAACTATGGATCGATACCTTTATTATTCCAAGAGTGCAAATAAAACCAATTGCTTGCTTGGCTTCAATGATTTTAGATTTTAAAAAAGAAGATTTTTTAGGAGGACACATCACAAATAAGAAATCAAATAGTTGCGTGTTGGAGAAAGAGTTGAATGCCATTAATGTTCAACAAAACCAACAACAGCAACAATAATATTTATGAATATAGGCATTCGCACTGGGTTTAATTTATACTTAAAAAAACGTTCGGATTGATTTAGTCTGATTTATAGCCTGACTTTTATAAAACCAGTGTGAATGGCCTATTTTTACTTTATAATTCAACTAACAAACTTTTAATGAACTTTTCATTTAGGCGATGACGCTTTAGGTACTAATTCAAGTTTTAACTTTGATTCATGGGATGAGTTGGTTTGCTTCAAGTTAGAATTTATGTAAATTGGAAATGCTACATCTAAATTTAAAGGAATGGGAACTTCAATCGAGACTTGATTAGTATCTGCTTTAACGATTGTTGTAACATTTTTTATACCTGTCCAATCAGGGAATACTGTTTCAAGTGAAACATCACCTATTAATCCAGGTGCACGAAAAATTTCGAGATGAATCAAAGTAATTTTTCCTGCGTCGTATCCAATATTAGGCGATGCAGACGAAACATCAAGTTTACCTGATTCTAGCACTGCAATCATTTGTTCGTTAGGGTTAACAGAGCAGTAACTAACTATGTGATCAACGCCTTGATCTTTAATCGTAGCAATTCCTGCAACGCATATTCTACTTGTTCGACCTATTTCCATCCATGGTCCGAGTTGAACAGCATATTCAAATTCAAGGGCGCCTGCAGGAATAACTTTAGGTACGCCATGAACTCCCTGAAGATGTCTAGCTTGCTTATCAGCAACATCAACGATAATAGGCCCATCATAACCCAAGCGCTCAAGTTTGTAATTACGGGAAAGGGTACCGCCACGGCTCCCCCACTTCATGTTGTATTCACCCACGATTTTAAATGGGCAAGGTAGCGCTACAGTAACCCGAACTTTATCGATAGAAAAATCACTAGGTTTGGATTGTACATGGGCAACAATGGGTGATTGTTCTGGAATGGTTGCTGAAACACCAAGGAGGAAAGAATCAATTTTAGTTTCAGGGTTAGCTTTAATTTTAACTGCAACATGGTTAGCGCCCTTCGCAAAGGATGGGGTCGGGGGAATGACCGAGACACCGGGAGGCAAGGGACCAAACATCAGATCAACTTTAGAATCAAACCCTGGAGGACGTTCAATTTTCAAGTTGATTGAGGATTCCGCCCCTCTAAGAACAGTAATTGAATTTTCAACGAAAGTAATGCTGGCTTTTTTGCTGGCTTCAGTATGAATCATAATCCGATAAGTAAAGGCAGGCCCAGCGCGACCTGGTATTTCTTCGGTTATTCGCAAGGTATATTTCCCCTTGGCGGAGGTATTAAACAGCAAAACCGGATCGAGTTCTGTAGTAGAAACAGCAAAAGCCAATTCTTTACCCATAGCATCAGCAATAGAAATTTTAGGCCTGCAAGGGGAACCAAGAGCAAGGCCTCGTGACTCAAATTGAAGTTTTTGCCCTGCTTCTAAATTCAACTCCCAAGAATCAACTTCATCAAGTTTGAGAATTCTACCATTGATGGCACAGGGAAAAGCAGCGATGGCAGAAGAATAAACACCAGTAGAATTTTCAAGATACTCCGTGACATTACCAACATCAATCAAAAGATCAGAATTGGGAAAAGCCTGATAACCAACGCGATCAGAGACCTTAAGTTCAACAGTTGGAAGGCTAAGATTAGAACCAATGACTTCAAACTTGGTGATGGAATCTTTTTTAGCACCCAAAGGATAAGCAGACCTGATGTATGAATTTTTTGAAACAGAAAGCCTGTAAACATGTGCTGGGCTACCCTTGCCAGAAGATTCCCTGATGCGAACAAGGTAAAGATCACTTACCGGCGCAGTGAAAACAAGGGCGGGATCTACACCAGAAGTATCATCATTATCAGCAATGATTTCACCTTTTGCATTTAAAATCTCTAATCTTGCATCAAGAGGTGAACCAAACTTTTCAGCAGAAACAAATGCATTGATGGTTTCACCTTTGTTTAGTTTTATCTGATAATCATCAAAATCATTTTTGGGATAGATTCTACCATTGATGGTGATTGGTAGCGAAATTGAAGTTGGAACGTGATAATGTTCGGATTCTTTTTCGATGATTTCGGGGAAGTCGCCTAGTTCAAATTTCCACCCGCCATTTACTCCCTCGGAATTCCAAACCCTAGCAAGCCTTTTAGAAATTGGTGCATCTTGATCAATGCGAACAAGTGTTGAAAGTTCTTTGGGATAATCCTCAGCTTGTTGGGATTCGGTAAGAGTTAAAAGAGGGCCATCAAACCAAAGGAAAGGAATGCGCTTCAAGGGATCCTTATGGGAAACGCCTGGACCAAGAATTTCGAATTGCGAATTAGCATGGAGAAAAAGCCCACCTACCCGTACTTGAACAACCGTCCCACGCTGTCCTCCCGAGGGAAAAAGATATGAAAGCGTTGGAGGGTTGGCATCAGCCATTGAAGGAATGGCCACGAAGATAAGTGCCAACAAGAGATATCTGATTAAAAGAAGAGGCATGGTTTAACTTTCAAAACAAGGGGTCAATTTTCCTGCCTTGATTCACCGCCATGATGGGCCTGCCATCGGGAGTGATAAATTCATGCTCAGGATTCATGCCCATCGTATGGCAAATAGTGGCAAAAAGATCTTCAGGGCCATAGGGATCGGAGGCAGGTTTTTCAGCCTTTGCATCGCTTTTCCCAACTACAACACCGCCTTTGATACCACCACCACCAAGGGCAACGGTGAACACTGGGCCCCAATGATCACGGCCTGCATTTTTGTTAATTTTGGGAGTACGTCCAAATTCGCCAGTAACTACAACAAGTGTATTTTCAAGCATTCCCCGTTCGGTCAAATCCTTGAACAAAGAAGCGATAGCCCTGTCAAAAATAGGAAGAAGATCCTGCTTCAGGGTACTGAAGTTATTATCGTGGGTATCCCAATTACTATGGTCAATGGTGACACAGCGAACACCCGATTCAACCAACCTTCTGGCAAGTAGGCAGGATTGGCCAAGAGTGTTTCTGCCATATTCATCACGGAGAGAATCTTTTTCTTTCTGCAATTGAAAAGCAGTTCGTGTTTCGGGGGAAGTCATCAGATCGAAAGCTTTTTGCTGGAAGGTGGAAACGCTCTTGGCACCTTGATTAGCCTTCATTTCGCCTGTGGCCCTAAAGCGATCAAGTCTTTCGAGTATATGTTTTCGAGAATCAAGCCTATTCGCACGGATTTCAACTGGTGGAGAAAGATCAGGCACTTGAAACGAAGGCGAGTTGGGATCACTTTCAACAACAAAGGGTGAAGCAGTGGGGCCGAGGTATGCAGGGCCACAACTTGAATGCATTTTGGGCACACAAACATAGGGAGGAACACCTTGATTAGCAGGAGCAAGCTTGGAAATAATAGAACCAATCGAAGGCCTGTGATTATTAGGGCTTAAGCCACCGTTAAACCCAGCCTGAGGGAAATAACCGGTAAGCATGTAATGATCTGCGGGGCCGTGATCAGAATTATTATGCCGAAAGGAGCGAATCAAACTCAATTTATTCATCTGCTTACCAATAGCGGGCAACTGATCACAGATTCGAATGCCCGGCACAATGGTATCGGCCTGTTTAAACTCACCCCGATATTCAGCGGGGGCATCGGGTTTCATATCGAACGTGTCGATTGTGCTTAATCCACCATGTAAAAAAACATAAATGAGCGATTTCTGGGACTTGGAAGACTGATCATTGGCGAGAAGATTGGGGAGTGAGAAAGAGTGCCCAAGAATCCCAGCAACGCCAAGGCGTAAAATATCTCGTCTGGTTCTGCCATCACAATAACTTTTATTATTCATACTTGCACCATGTTCTTAATGATTAAATAGAAACTCAAGGGAGTTCATCATACCCCAAGCAAGATCTTCCAATGCTTCGCGTTTTGATGCTGCGTCTTTTGCCTTTGCAAGAATTTCAGTCGCAAGATCAAACTCACCCTTGGTGGGGAATCTTGAAAAATAAGAAAGGAACAACTCATCAACTATTTCTTTTTGGGAAAATTTGCCTGCAACCAATCTAGCTATTTTGCCTTGTTCATGGCTCAACTTTCGATGTAATTGGGGCGAATTGAGTTCGTGAAGGACCTGGGCAATGCCGGGCTCTTTCTGCCTTTCGCAGGAGCAGGAGGAAACCCGCAATGGTCTACCATGAACTTTCAAAAAGTAATCCTGATATCTGGAATCCCACAATTGAATTGCGCGGGTACCTGCAGGGTAGCCCTCAAAATCGCCTGGCACCCCGGTAGTTTGGGAGATGGCATCAAATAAGACTTCTGCGGGCATTGACTTCAACAGAAATCTGGAATAATTCCATTCATCTGATTCATTACCAGGAATCGGAGTAGATGACCGCTGATAAGTTTCAGATGCGGTGATTAATTTGATGAGTGCTTTGACATCATATTTGTTTTGAATGAGATGATTTGCAAGTTTGGCAAGAAGTTCGGGGTGGCTTGCGGGATTGGTATCACGAAAATCATCAATGGGCTCAACAAGACCATGGCCAAACAAATGAGCCCAAATACGATTTGCAGCATTCCTTGCAAACCATTGGTTATCAGGGCCCACCACCCATTGGGCAAATAATTGCCTGGCATCGCCCTTGGGTTGCATCTCGGGAATTGGCTGGCCCAAGGCATGGGCAAAAACTTTTTCTTTGTAACGGGCATTACTACCAGGGGAAGTGTTATCACCGAGCAAGATCTCTCTTTTACCTGCATTTTTGTATCGAACACCGGTAAAAAAAGATTGCATCCCCAAATAATCAGCCTGGGTCCATTTATCGAATGGATGGTGATGGCATTCAGCACAGGCAATTCGAACGCCCAAAAAGATCTGGGCAAAGGAACTCGAAAGCTCACCGGGGCTTTTTATCACTTTATAAAATGAACCCTCTGGATGTTCATCCAAATATCCTTGGGCAGAAAGAATTTCAAATGCCAACTTATCTAATGGCTTGTTTTCACTGAACGAATTCTTAAGCCAGCGGTAATAAGCATAAGCCTGTTTAGTACCAAGAGCTTGTCGATCAACCCGAAGAATGTCACTCCAAACGAGGGCGCTGTAATCGGAATAAGTTGGCCTATTAAGAAGACCTTCAACAAGTTTGCTTCTTTTATCCGCACTTTTATTAGCAAGAAAAGCTTTCAACTCTGAAGAATTAGGCAGAGTGCCTGCAATATCAAGAAACACCCTTCGGGCAAATTCCTCGTCCTTAGAAAGAGAAGACACAGGGATTCGAAGCGTATCTAATTTAGTTTGAATCAACTGATCGATCCAGTTTTCATCAGCATACTTTTTACCTGTGGCGTATTGTTGAACAGCGGGAAGTATGGCTCTAAATACAGCGGTTTTATTGCGATAGGTGACAAGAATCACCGCTTCGCCCGGAATCTCGTTGGTTGAAACAGTGCCATGAATATCCACCGAGGCAAGAGCTTCATGGTTTGAAAAGAATCGGGAATGGGCGGTAACTTCTTTTCGTGTGCCATCCTTTAAAGTTGCAAAAACAGTCAGCCTTTGCTTGGCACCCCCTTTTATTATTCGGAAGGGCGGTTGTATTTCGATGGAAACAACATCTGGAATTGAATCATTCTTTTTTCGTGCGCCTTTGCTAATCCAATCGATCACCGTTTGATAATCAGGATTGTTATCAGGGATGCGTGCACCGCCTCCATGCGAAATCTTCCCAGACATTTTCTTTACAAACAAACTGTTTGAAGGCGACTCAGCCATTACCCTTCGCCCACGGCCATCTAGGAATATGGATTCAAAATCAAAGTCTGGATCGGAACCAAACACTGAAAGCTTAAATCCATTTTGGCCTTCGGCCTTACCATGGCAACCAGAAGAGTTACATTGGTGCCGAGAAAGAATCGGTTCGATATCGTGATAAAAAGTTAGGTTTGGTATTTCGGGAGTCGGATTAAAACTAACAGGAACAACCAATTGTTTTCCTTGAACATCAACAAGTAAACGAGTGGTACCTGTTTTTTTCCCATAGACCCTGCCTTGAAAAAGCATTGCGATTTCAGGATTTTCGATGCGGGCAGAAACATCTTCGGTAAGATCTGTAATCAAACCATTTTTGTTTTTGCTTTCCACTATAAGAGTGGCATATGAACCGGGTGTGGTAAGGCTGATTGAATCTGGAACCGGGTAAACAACATCACCCTGTTGTGAAGTCAAAGTACACAAAATTAGGCAAAGGGCTGAAAACAAAACGGCCCCCTAGGAGGGATCTAAGGCGGGAAGAAACAAATACTACACTATATCGATAACACAGGGAATGAATCAGGGCAACTGTTTTCTGCTAAATCCTAGGCTTTAATCAAGGAGAAAGCCATAACAACCATCTGATAAACAGCTTTAATCTTACCCATCTCTCTGGACTGTTAAAACCCTCACTTACTTAACTGTTGGCAGAGATACAGTTAGGTGGTTTGAAGAAACTTCAAAATCTCGCTCATCAATCAGCGAAATATAATACACAAGTGGTTTACCCATGGGCAGCTTGGCACTTACAACATCGTTTGAAATAGTCGCTGGGATAGTTTCCCACAATCGTTTTTGCCAAGGCCCTTCATTGGTTGCATAATGAAGCATGGCTTTTTTAATCGGCGCGGTAGGGTAAACCTTAACAAAAGCTGTGCCATCTTTTATTTCCAAAACATCAACTTTAGCAAGAGCTTTGCCTGCCTTCAAATGGCTGTCAATAAAAGCGTCAACCTCTTTAAAAGTCCAGATATGCCCATGAGGCATTCGAACCTTCACTGAAAGTGTTTTCTCACCCTTTACAAGGTCATAACATTTTTTATAACTGTCGAGCGGATATGCAAAATCATTGGTGCCATTAATAAACATGATGGGGCAAGCCACGTTAGGCAAGTAAGTGGAAGGATCAAAATTATGAACCCACTTTTCTTTTCTTGCAGCATCCATTTTATCCAATCGATTTTCCTTCCAAACACTGTTTTCGTGCAGGTAGCCGCAACCATAAACAGGAATAGCAGCTTTCAATCTATCATCCAACCCCGCGATGATGCATGTTAAATAACCGCCCCAACTTATTCCGGTAACTGCAACTTTATTCCTATCCACTTCGGGAAAGGAAGCTATCATCGTATGACCACGAAGAACCGCAGCAACGGCGTGGTAAGTCCACATATCTTTAAGATTATCCGTTGTGAAATCTTGGAATTTTTCTTCATCACCTTGACCAGGTCCACCATCAGGCAGCCTTCCATTGGGTCCATTTCCTGCTAAATCCATTGCTAAAGCACAATAGCCACGTTTATTCCAATGTTTAACCCAATCAGGAAAAGCCTTGCCCCCGCCGCCGTGAACCAAAAGTACGGCAGGAAAAGGCCCCTGCCCTTCAGGTTTACCGTAGTAGGCGAAGACCTTAGTAGGTTTGCCCCTATAGTTTTCACCGGGGTAATAGACTTGCCTAACCCCATTACTATTTTCAGCCCAAGAGGGTTCAACTTTTGCCTTTTGCAGGGCGGGAACATCCCAGGGGCCCGTAAATTTAGCAGATTCAAATCCGACAGGGGAAAACGCAAGTAACAACAAGAAAGAAAGTTGCAACATAGTAAACCTCGATGAATAATTTACGACCAATCAAACTGCATAAGAATACCGCTAATCGTTAAGCCATGAAAGAAAATAGCAAAAGCTGCCTTAAAAGGTTGCGCTTTTAGCCATTAAAGAACATAATTACTTTGATTAATTAAAGCATACTTTAGGTTAACCACGCCAATGCTTCCAGCTTTTGAAATTCTTATTTTCGCCTTGGTCCTAGGAACGGAAACTTCTCCAAGAATTACTTTTGAAGAAGATATCAGGCCCGTATTCAAGGCTTATTGTTTTGATTGCCACGGTGCGTCAGAAAAACCAAAGGGTGGGTTAGATTTAAGGCTGAAAAAATTCGCACAAAAAGGTGGAAAGTCCGGATCATCATTAAAAGAAAATGCCCCGGAGCAAAGCCATTTATTACAAAGAATGAAATCGGGGGAGATGCCGCCAAGCGAAAAGAAGGTACCTGCAGAAAAAATCGCTCTAATTGAACGATGGATAAAAACCGGTGCCCAAACATTAAGACCCGAACCTGACAGTCTCCCACTGGGAATTGGTATTACCGAGGAAGAACGTAATTATTGGTTCTTTAAACCACTTGTAGAACCCAAGGTGCCAGATATCGCCCTTAATCAAAAAAAGCTGGCTCCTCTAGATGCATTCATACTGACGAAACTGCAACAAAAAAACCTGGGATTTAATCCAGAGGCAGACAAACGAACTCTGATTCGCAGGGCTTACCTCGACCTTACAGGCTTACCACCAACTATTGATCAAGTAGAACGCTTCGAAAAAAATACAACACAAAATGCCTACGAAACACTTATAGATGAACTTCTTGCATCACCAGCATACGGAGAGCGATGGGCCAGACATTGGCTTGATGTTGCAGGTTATGCAGATACCGAGGGTGATTCCCCTAATGATTCCCTTAGGCCACACCTATACAAGTATCGTGACTATGTAATTCGTGCACTTAACAGCGACAAACCCTTCAATCAGTTTATCATCGAACAACTTGCGGGCGACGAGTTAGCACCAAAACCATGGGATGAACTTTCGCTGCAAGCAAGAGAACTTTTGGCTGCCACGGGGTTTTTGCGTTGTGGCCCAGACATCACTGCGGGCGGTGGGGCAATCGCAGAGGCGGAACAAACCTTTACCGAATCCATTAAGATCATCAGTTCGGGATTGTTGGGTTTGTCGGTGGGTTGCGCACAGTGCCATGATCACAGGTACGACCCGATTAGTCAGGTTGATTATTTCCGATTCCGGGCAATATTTGAACCTGCGTTCAATCCATCGCAATGGCGCAAGCCTGCAGAAAGAACAGCAGCATTAATGGCCAAGCCTGATAGAGAGAAAAGCGCGCAGATTGAAAAAGCCGCCCAAGAGCTTGCAAGTAAATTACAAGCAGAAACCAGTAGCACCATCAAAGTGATTTTCGATAAAGAATTGCAAAAGATTCCAGCAGAGCTACACGAAACAGTTAGAAAAGCCTTTGAAACTCCTGATGCCAAGCGTACCCCAGAACAGAAAAAGCTCTTCGAAAAATACCCTAAGATCAATGTCCGTGCGGACATCATCGACCAATACGACCCCAAAGCCATGGCTGAATTAAAGAAGGCGCAAGCAATTATAAATGCCAAGCGTGCGGAAAAGCCCAAGGAGGACTTCTACGCCATCATGTCAGAAGTTCCCAATAAAATTCCTGCCACAAAACTATTTCATCGGGGCGATTACCGTCAACCTTTGCAGGAAATCATTCCAGGCGATTTATCAATAGCCACGGTGCATGAACCAAAAACCTGGGATTGCCCCACCAATAATAAAGGTGAAAGTTCTGGAAGAAGGCTGGCATTCGCCCAACATCTGACTTCGGGCAACCATCCCCAATTCAACAGAACGATGGCAAACCGGATTTGGGTCTATCACTTTGGGCAGGGAATAGTCGAAACTCCAGGCGAATTTGGAAAACTCGGAACTCTTCCATCACAACCTGAATTACTTGACTGGCTGGCATTACAGCTCCCAAAGAACAACTGGAGCCTTAAGGCTTTCCATAAACTCATCATGAACTCTGCAACATATCGTCAAAGCTCAATTCATCGCCCGGAACAAGATTCTGTAGATATCACCAACCAACTCTATGGCAGATTCCCCCTTCGAAGATTGGAAGCTGAAAGCATCCGGGATTCAATACTCAAAGTAAACAACAGGTTGGATCCAGCCTTATATGGGGCAGCCATACCTCTGAAGGAAGATCTCGCTGGGGTCATGCATTATCCTGATGAGTCACCACGAAAAACCATTTACATGCAAGTTCGAAGGCATAAGCCCTCCGCCTTTCTGTTAACATTCGATGGCCCAGGCCTTTCACCCAACTGCGATAAGCGAACGCCATCTGCAGGAACGCCCCAGGCACTTGCGCTCATGAACAGCGAATTCATCCGCAATGAGTCAAATCACCTTGCAACCTTGATATTAAAGAACCAACCCAATGACACAAACGCACTAATCATCCAAGCTTGGAAAATCGTGTACCAACGGCCTCCAAACACCAATGAAATTTTGCTGGTATCCAACTTCCTAGCTGAGAGCAAAGCAACCTATACCGCAACTAAAAACAAAGATCCAAATCAAATGGCGTGGACTGATCTTTGCCAGCAATTACTGGCATCCAACGAATTTATTTACCTGGAATAATATGATGCTCACACGAAGAAAAGCGCTGTTTCAATTAGCAGGCGGCATAGGCGGAGTCGCGCTATCCGATATGCTAGCGCGCGAAGGATTACTCGCTGCAGATGGGCCAGCAAAACCAGGCGAAAATTCCCCTCTGGGCATGGCCCCCAAAGAACCCCACTTCCAACCCCGGGCCAAGGCCATGATTTCCATGTTCATGCATGGTGGCCCCTCCCATGTTGACCTATTCGACCCAAAGCCAGATCTGCAAAAAAACCATGGTAAAGAATATACAGGGAATGTCACCTACAGTTTCGTAGGAAGGGCCAACAAAAAGCTCATGGCAAGCCCGTTTAATTTCTTAAAGCATGGACAATCTGGTACTGAACTTTCCGAACTCCTACCACATACCGGAATGATTGCGGATGATATTTGCGTGATTCGCTCAATGCATACCGGCCACAACGGCCATGAGGTTTCAATTCGCTTTTTTCACGGCGGTATTGCTGGCGTGCTTGGCAGACCCACCATGGGAAGTTGGCTGACTTACGCCTTGGGCAATGAATCCAAAAATCTTCCTTCCTACATGGTGCTTTCCGATGAGGGTGGACTACCTGTTGATGGAACCAACAACTGGTCTAGTGGATTTATGCCCGCTTATTATCAGGGAACTGTGCTAAGACCCAGAGAGCCAAGAATCCTTAACCTTGAACCGCCCAAAGAGGTGCAAGGTATTTCCCAACAACGGAACCTAGCTCTGCTTGGCCAACTTAATAAAAACCACAGCCTGTTGCATCCCGGCGAATCTGAACTTGAAAGCAGGATTTCAAGTTACGAACTTGCAGCTTCAATGCAGGATTCTGCTAGGGAAGCTTTTGATCTTTCTTCTGAACCAAAGCACATCCGCCAACTATACGGGTTGGATAATAATGAAACCCGTTCTTACGGCACAAGATGCCTGATAGCAAGAAGGCTGGTTGAACGAGGGGTAAGATTTGTTCAACTGTTTTTGAACGGGCAGCCATGGGATAACCACAGCACCCTTACAAAAGATCTTTCAAGCATATGCAGAAAAACGGATCAACCTGCTGCGGCATTGGTAATGGATTTAAAACAACGAGGGCTTTTAGAAACCACCTTGGTTCATTTCGGTGGAGAAATTGGCAGGCTTCCCGTGGTTGAAGGCGATTTTGGTGAACGGGCAGGCCGTGACCATAACGGGCAAGGTTTCTCTATCTGGCTGGCAGGGGGCGGTATAAAACCTGGCATTACTTATGGCGAAACCGACGAAGTTGGGCACCGAGCCGCAGTCAACATCGTCAATCCAAACGATTTCCAAGCAACCATCCTTCACCTTTTTGGGTTAGACCATTCGAAAATGGTTTACTTCCACAATGGACAAGCTCAGGTACTAACCGCAGGTAAACCTGCCCGAGTGGTTAAGGAAATACTTTGTTAACATCAGTTTCGTAACCATTTATTTAATAGAGAAGACTCCTCATGAATATTGCGCTACTATCATTGATCGTAACAAGCTTTTTGTCACAACAGACTACCACAGACAACAAGGAAAATCTGAATATGGATTGGCGCACTCAGCTTAAAAAAGAAACCTTTGAGTCTGGACAGGAAAAATTACTTTACAGGATGATGACGCCGGATAACCTTGCACCAGCAACTAAATACCCCTTGGTGATTTTTCTTCATGGTGCAGGCGAACGCGGTTCAGACAACGATGCGCAACTCGTCCACGGTGTCAAAGACTTTGCAAAACCCGAATCACGAAAAGCGTATCCATGCTTCTTGATTGCGCCACAATGCCCCAACGAAAAAAAATGGGCGGAAGTTGATTGGTCTGCAGATTCTCATCAAAGGCCGGAAAAGCCAAGCGACCCCGCAACACTGCTCCTTAAATTAATCGACACTTTGCCGACTCAGTTCCCGATTGATACAAATCGCATTTATATCACGGGGCTATCCATGGGTGGTTATGGCACCTGGGATTTGATTGCGCGAAAGCCCGATTTATTCGCTGCTGCTGTACCGGTTTGCGGAGGCGGAGATGAAAAAGACGCTCAGATAATTGCTAAAATTCCTATCTGGGCTTTCCACGGAAGCAAAGACACCGTGGTTAAACCACAGCGCTCCACCAACATGATCGAAGCAATCAAAAAAGCGGGTGGCAATCCGAAACTAACTCTTTACCCGGAAGTAGGGCATAACTCTTGGGTCAACGCTTATTCTGACCCCGAAATGATTAAATGGTTATTTAACCAAAAGAAACAAGATGTACCGCCTCAAACCCTAAGAATTAAGACTATTGATTGACATAACTGCGGGCGTTCATGTAACGAAAAGTCCTCAGAGAAACTTTCCATCTGTTATGGTGAATTAGCGCTCAGAAGTAAACTACAATTATTAGTGTGATGCTTTTAATAATCTAGGTGTTTCGGGGTAATACTTAATATTCGTTAATTAATGAGAGTTAAAAACATGAACCACTTGATCCTGGCTGCTGTGCTTTTACTAAATCAGTCCTATGGCCCGAAAGTAAAAGCAGATCCAAACAATCCACAACCCGGTTCGATTGGCAGGAAAATCCCCAACTTCGTGCTTCCATTGCCCAACGATAAAAAAGCATCCCTTTCGGACTTTAACGAAAGTAAAAGCCTAGTCTTTGTTTTTCTTAGTACAAATTGCCCCGTAAGTAATGCCTACATTCCCACCCTTAATGAACTAAGCCAAAAGTACAAAAAAAGCGAAGTCCAATTCATCGGGGTCTACGCCAACTCGGGCGACAATAAAGATTCAATCAACAACCATGTGCGTGAATTTAAAATCAGCTTCCCTGTTGTTTGTGATGCTGAACAAATCACCTTGCGCTTATTTGGAACCAGAAGATCAAGTGAAGCCTTTGTTCTTGATCAACGAAGAAACATCCAATACCAAGGGCGAATTGATGACCAAATCAGTAACACTGCCAGGAAAGAAAAACCAACCATCAATGATCTCGCAAACTCCATCGATCAAGTTTTAAATTTGAAAAAAGTAAACGTGGCGTTTACAGAAACACCGGGCTGTCTGATAACTCATTTATCTAAATCCATCAGTTCCAAAATCACTTATGAATCGCATATTGCTAGCATCCTTTTCAAGCATTGCGCTGATTGCCATCATCCCGGAACCGCAGCACCCTTTTCATTACTCTCCTACGAAGACGCAAAAAACAACGGTGCGATGATTAAAGAAGTAACTTCCCTTCATACTATGCCTCCTTGGCATGCTGATACGCGCTTTGGACATTTCGCAAACGAACGAAAATTAAGCTCTGAAGAAATCGCCCAAATTACGTCCTGGGTTGATGCAGGCATGCCTGCAGGCGATCTTGCTAAGGCACCAAAACCCCCAGCTTTTAGCGATGGGTGGAGATTAGGAAAACCCGACATTGTTTTTCAGATTCCCGAGGAAGTAACAATTCAACCCAAAGGAACCGTAGGCTACAAATACTTCAGAGTTAAAACCAATTTCAAAGAAGACATGTGGCTGCAGGCCGCTGAGGCTAAGCCGGGCAATCGTTCTGTGGTTCATCATATCATAGTTTTTTACCGTGAACCGGGTAAAGGAAAGCGACCTGTTTGGATTGCTGCAACTGCACCTGGCGCTGAACCCGTAATTCATCCTCAGGGGATGGGAAGAAGAATTCCCGCAGGTTCCGAAATCATCTGGCAGATTCATTACACGCCAACAGGCAAGGAAGAAAAAGACCGTTCTGAAGTGGCATTTATTTTCTGCAAAGAAAAACCAAAACAAAATATCGAGACCCATGGCATAGCAAACTCCATGTTCCTTATTCCGCCATTCGCCTTCAATCACGAGGTCGAATCTTCCATCACTGCAAAAAATGATGCAGTAATTCTTTCATTCTTTCCGCATATGCATCTTCGAGGTAAGGATTTCGAATACCAGCTTCACCACCCCGATGGCAAAGTCGAAACCATACTCTCTGTTCCCCAATACGACTTTAACTGGCAAAACACATATCGGCTCAAAGAACCTCTGAAAGTTCCCAAGGGAAGCAAAATCAAATGTATTGCCCACTTCGACAATTCAAAGTTGAATCCTGCTAATCCTGCTCCGTGGAAACCCGTATTCTGGGGCGAACAAACTTGGGAAGAAATGATGATCGGTTACATCGATTTTTATTATGTCAATGAAGTTGTTGAACCTAAAGCTGCAGCTAGGGCCAATTAATTGCTACAAGCCTTCACCCAGTTGATTAAAATCCCAAGCTTTATTCATCAGAATGATTGCAAAATCTTTCGCAAAGCTTCATAATCAATTATCTATTTGGTTATCCGCGTAGGATATCAACAGCCACACCAGTAGGTAGGAAGACCTTTGCATGGTCTTATTATCATGTTCAATCTTAATTCATCCCCAGCCAAAAAAATAAGCAGAAGAAACCTGCTAGAAATTGGGGGACTAACTGCTCTGGGAGTTAGCCTACCAAACATTCTTCATGCAGATCAAAACACTAAGCCCGTCAAAGCTAAATCGTGTATTTTTATCTATCAATATGGGGGATTGAGCCAACTCGATTCTTGGGATCCAAAACCCGATTCACCCGAAGGCATCCGAGGCCCCTACAAACCCATTGCTACCAAGTTGCCAGGCTTTAGAGTAGGCGAGCTCATGCCTAAACTTGCATC
The DNA here is from genome assembly GCA_044337875.1 of Gemmataceae bacterium. GTDB lineage: Bacteria > Planctomycetota > Planctomycetia > Gemmatales > Gemmataceae > UBA969. The sequence continues at coordinate 365,546 of JBIIMS010000001.1, read as the reverse complement.
GAAAGCGGACAAATACACCGTCATCCGTTCTATGAGTCATTCCATCCCGGTGCATGACATTGCCAATCGCATGCTGCTTGCGGGGCAATCAAACCCGCCTTTAAATGCCCCAGCTTTTGGTTCGATTGTTACAAAATTAAAACCTAGCCCAGGCGATATACCTTCCTATGTTTGGTTGCAAAAATTTGGTGGCGGAGCTGCCCCGCCTGATAACACCTACCTTACTGGTGGATACCTCGGCATGGGGAATAGCCCTTTATTAATTGGCAACACTCATCTCGAAAATCCTTCTATACCGGGATTCAAAATCAATGCATTTGAATCCGCAGGTCTCTCTACCGAGCAACTAGCTAATCGCATTAAACTGCTTTCCCAAATGGAAGTTTCTGCAAACAAAAGCAAATCACACCAATCAATCAACGAATTTCGTGACAAAGCTTTCAACATACTCACAGGAACCAAAGCTAAAAAAGCTTTTGACATAGAACAAGAAAACCTTAAAACCCGTGAACAATATGGCCTGCATCCCATGGGCCAAAATCTTCTCCTTGCAAGAAGATTAATCGAGTCAGGCGTTCGCACGGTTGGGGTTGTCGCATGGACTGGACTTGCACCCAAAGAAAAATTTGTCAGTTTGGAAACTTGGGACATGCATGGGAATGCAGGGATCAGCATTTTCGATAACGGCTGGAACGGCCTAGGTTGGGCCCTGCCTCGCTGCGATGAGGCGGTCAGTGCGCTTCTTGAGGACCTGGAAACAAGAGGGTTACTAGATTCCACATTGGTTGTTCTAGTCGGTGAGTTTGGCAGAACTCCGAAAATAAGCAAGGGAGGATCTGCAATCGGAAGAGATCATTGGCCAAAATGCTACAGTGCGATGATTGCAGGCGGAGGAGCAAAAAAAGGTTTAATTTATGGTTCTTCAGATTCCACTGCTGCTTATGTCAAAGATAACCCCGTATCGCCAGAAGATTTCGCAGCAACATTATTACACATGTTAGGAATCGCACCTGAAACTAGATTAAGCCCAGATGGATTCACACTTCCAGCAAGCCTAGGAACACCCATCCAAGGAATGATTTAGATAATGTTAAAACAACCACCATACCTGAGCACTCTGATAATATTATTATCTACCTCAATGATTGTTTTGGCTGAATCACCAGATAATGTTGCAATGAAAATCATTGTTGAAAACTGCTTGGACTGCCATTCTGGGACTAAGCCCAAAGGTGGGCTCGATCTTTCAACACGAGAAAATCTTTTAAAAGGTGGTGATAACGGGCCAGGCATCGAAATTAATAACTTTTTTAAAGGCCAAATGAAAGACGTACTTGATGAAAGCCGAATGCCTCCGAAAAAACCGTTAGACAAAATAAATGCAGCACATCTAAAAAACTGGCTTACAAGTGGGGCCAAATATCCTACTACCAAAATCGACATCTTCAGCACCACAACTTCAAAACGAGCAGGAAAAGACTGGTGGTCTCTTCGCCCTTTACAACAACCATCTTTACCCTCTGCAATTGATAACACCCATACATTACAGCCTTTAGACCACTTTATTTTTGATGGCCTAAAAAAACTTGATCTTAAACCAAGCGAGATTGCTGACCGCAGAACACTCATCCGCAGGGTTTATCTGGATCTCATCGGCCTGCCCCCAGCCCCAGAAGAAGTTACTAAGTTCTTGGCGGATAAATCACCAGATGCTTTTGGTAAAATCGTGGATAGGCTTCTTGCTTCGCCAAGTTATGGGGAAAAATGGGCAAGACATTGGCTTGATATCGTTCGCTATGGCGAATCGGATGGGTTTGAACGAAACGCTCCAAGACTGAATTCTTGGCACTACCGCGACTGGGTGATCAACGCATTAAACAGCGATATGCCCTACGACCAATTTGTGCAAATGCAAATTGCAGGTGATCGTATTTTTCCTGATTCCTCAGATTCAATTTTAGCGATGGGATTTTTGGTCGCTGGCATTCACAACACTGTATTAGGCGCAAATGCAGATGCAAGAGAACAAGCCAGACAAGACGAAATGGAAGATTTAGTAAGTTCCATTGGGCAAACCTTTCTGGGCCTTACCATCAATTGTGCAAGATGCCATGATCACAAATTCGATCCAATCAGCCAGCATGATTACTACCAGATGGTTGCTAATCTTTCTGGTGTCAGGCAGGGCAGCGTACCCATGCCAAATAAGTCGATTATCCAAGAACTTGCAAAAATAAATGAAAGAAAAGCGGACCTAAATAAAGCATTGGCAGATATCGAAAAATTAGCACTCGCCAAGATGGGCGCCAAAGCTGATTCCATAATTTCAAAACCCATTGCCCAATGGGACTTCCGAAAAAACGATAAAGATTCTCAGGGAAACCTAACCCTTAAACTTGAAGGGAATGCCAAATTAACAGCCAAAGGACTAGAACTAGATGGAAAGAATTCTGTCGCACGATCCTCCGCATTAAAATCAGATCTTAAAGAAAAAACTTTAGAGACGGTGGTCATCCTTTCCAGTTTAGATCAAAAAGGAGGGGGAGTGATCACCGTTGAAACCCCGAATGGGACTCTTTTTGATTCAATCGTTTTTGCTGAACAAGAATCTGCAAAGTGGATGGCAGGCAGTAACTTCTATCAACGGACCCAATCATTCAAAGGTATGCCGGAAAACGAAGCGCATTTAAAACCTGTTCATCTCGCAATCACATATTCGGATGATGGCAAAATCACAGCTTATCGAAATGGAAAACTCTACGGGAGTTCCTACCAAAGTAAAGGTACAGCGGTATTTCCTGCAAACAACGCCATCATTGCTTTTGGCATCAGGCATGAACCACCAAGTGCAAACCACTTACTTGCAGGAACGATTTTAAAAGCCCGCGTTTTCGATAAAACAATGAGCGCCAATGATATCAGTAAACTTTTTGAAGAATCTGAGATTTTCATTTCGGAAAATGATCTTAAAAACAATTTAAACCAAGAGCAGATCAAACTTCGACAAAAAATAAAAGAAGAAATCTCAAAGCTTGAGACTGATGAGAAGTCATTATCTAACAAGAAAGAAAACGGAACTATTTACTCAGCGATTTCCACCACCCCTTCATCTACAAAATTCCTAAACCGAGGGCAGGTAACAGAACCTGGAATCGAAGTGTTCCCTGGAAACATTCCTGTCCCTTCATTTAAGGGCAACTCCACTACAATTCCTCCTACCGCTTCTGATCCTGAACGAAGAGAAACTCTTGCAAAATGGATCACGAACCCAGCTAACCCTTTATTTACTAGAGTTATTGTAAACAGGATATGGCACTATCACTTCGGTAATGGCCTTGTCGATTCACCCAGCGATTTCGGTTTTAATGGTTCCAAACCAACCCATCCGGAACTTCTTGATTATTTAAGCCAATCGTTTATTGATTCAGGTTATTCGTTAAAACAACTGCATCGTTCCATTGTTCTTTCTCGTACCTATCAACAAGAATCAAAGCCCTCTGTTGATTCACTCAAAAAAGATTTCGACAATCGCTATCTTTGGCGCTGGGCACCCAGAAGGTTGGACGCTGAATCAATACGCGATTCCTCACTAAAAACCTGCGGTATATTTAACCAAGAAATGTATGGCCCCGGATTTTCCGATTATAAAACAGAATCAAATAATGGAACCACTTATTATAATCCACTTGAAAAATTAGACTTTAGCCTTTCCAGACATAGCATTTATCGTTTTACTCCGCGTGGGGCAAATCAAGGATTGCTGGATAGTTTTGACTGCCCCGACAATTCTTCCGCAGCACCCAAAAGAAGTAAAACCACAACGCCTATCCAAGCGTTGGCATTCTGGAACGGGCCTTTTACGCAAAATCTTTCAGAATCATATTCGAAAAATCATTCAGATTTTGAAGCACTAACTTCCAGTTATCAAAAAATTAACCATGTCTTTCATCATCTGCTTCAGCGCCCGCCTTCAGATACGGAAAAATCTAAGGCCTTGCCCCTTGTAGAAAAACATGGATTAACACCTTTAATAAGGGCAATATTAAACACCAATGAATTCCTCACCTTGGAATAAATCCCCAAATGTACAATAACTTTTATAACCGAAGATCTTTCCTATGTAATGGCAGCCAAAGTATTGCCATTACTGCTTTGGCTAGTATTTTAAGCCAGAAGTCTTTGGCAAATGACATAAAGACAAAAAATAATTCAAAGAAAACCAGAGCGAAACGAGTCGTTCAAATCTCCTTGGTTGGCGGACTTTCACACCTCGATTCATTTGATTACAAACCAGAACTCGAAAAATTCCACGGCAAGAAACTCGTGGCTGACAAAGTCCCGGATACATTCTTTAATCAAGTTGGATTGATCCGAAAAAATGATTGGGAATTTAAACAACGAGGTAACTCCGGACTTTATATTTCTGAGTTATTCCCCAATATTGCCAAATGCGCTGATGACCTTACCATTATTCGTTCCATGGTTTCTGATTCTGCAAACCACACACCCGCATTATTCATTGAAAACAGTGGGTTTAATTCAAATGGGTTCCCTTCGATGGGAAGTTGGATTTCCTACGGCCTTGGATCTGAGAATGCAAATCTTCCTGTTTTTATTGTTTTGCCTGATGGTAGGGGCGAACCTAACGGTTGTGCTTCAAATTGGTCCAATGGTTTTTTACCTGCAAACCACCAGGGGGTTATTTTTCAATCAGGTAATCAGCCACTTAAAAACCTTTACCCTCCTCAGACTAGGAGCATTGCTGAAGAAAAAGACTCCCTTGATTTCCTTAATCAATTAAACGCATCGCATCTTTCAGGATTCCCTGGCGATACAAATCTTTCCGCACGAATAAAATCTCACGAAATGGCAGCTAAACTTCAGCTTTCCGTTCCGGAAGCCACTTCCATCAGCAATGAGCCAATGCACATTCAAAACCTTTATGGAATCAACAATCCTGCAACATCTATTTGCGCCCAAAAATGCCTGCTTGCAAGAAGGCTTTTAGAAAGGGGGGTTCGTTTTGTGCAAATCTATTCTGGCGGACCTATTGCTGGCAGCCCAAGAGCTAGCTGGGATGCTCATGAAAATGTAAAAGAAAACCATTCCGCTGAAGCTTTAAGAATCGACCAACCGGTTGCAGCATTGATCCTAGATCTTAAACAACGGGGTATGCTTGAAAACACCCTTGTTTTATTCACCACGGAATTTGGAAGAACTCCCTTTGCACAATCTTCCTCCACAACCATTGGCACTGGTAGAGATCATAACAAATACGCTTTCTCGGTCGTGATGGCAGGAGCAGGATTAAAAAATGGAACAACATACGGTGAATCTGATCCAATTGGTTGGAAAGTCGCAAGCAACCCAGTTGCTTGGCACGATTTCCATGCTACCGTACTACATATTCTTGGCATCGATCACGAACAATTAACTTTTTATCACAATGGTATTCAGCGAAGATTAACCAATGTGCATGGCAACATCATCAATAATATTCTGGCATAAATACCAATGTTTAAACTCGGCAAACAAATTATTGTAATCGCTTTCATTTGTTCGATATTGTTTGCATCATACCCTTTAAAAATTCATGCTTCGGAAGAAGAAGAAATTAAAAAATCCCTGACCTTACTTAGGGCGGCAGCCAAGGGACATATCGAAAAGAAAAGTTGCTTTGGTTGTCATAACCAAGCTTTTCCCATGCTTGCGTTTTCAAAAGCTAACAAAAGAAGCTTTGAAATCCCCAAGGAAGAAATAAAGGAACAGGCAGATTTCACCCTAGAGTTCCTAAAAAAGAATCAGGAAAAGTATAACGAGGGGAAGGGGACTGGAGGAGAGGCGGATACCGCAGGATATACTCTTTTAACATTAGAATTAGCAGGGGTTAAACCCAACGAAACCACAGATGCAGTGGTAAAATACTTTCTAAAACATCAGGCTGCAAATGGGTATTGGAAAGTAACATCGAGCCGTCCGCCTTCTGAAGCAAGTCATTTCACGACTAATTATTTGGCACTGCGAGCTTTAAGAGTATGGGGGAGCCCAAAATTAAAAAATGAAATTGAAGAAAGAACAAAGAAATCAGCAGCCTGGATCTTTGATACTGCGCCAAAAACAAATGAAGATCAAGTATTTCAACTCCTCGCATTTTCTGAACTAAAGGCGGATAAAACCATTATCGAAAAATCCGCAAAAGCGTTAATCGCAAAACAAAAAGCCGATGGTGGGTGGGCTCAATTAGAAGGCATGGACTCGGACCCCTACGCCACAGCAACCGCATTGGTTTCGTTGCACCTTACGGAAATGCTCTCTAATAAAGACAAGACTTTTCAAGATGGCATCAAGTATTTGATTAAAACCAGAAAAGAAGATGGGTCATGGTTTGTAAAGTCTAGAAGCAAGCCATTTCAAACCTACTATGAAAGTGGTTTCCCCCATGGTAAGGATCAGTTTATATCTGTTGCTGCATCCGGTTGGGCAACTACCGCATTACTGCTTTCGCTTGGAGAGTAACTTCGGTTACAGGTCACTCATGGTGTCAAATTTTGGTTAAGATCTGATTAGCTCAGCAATAGCTTCGCCTGATCTTATAATCGGGGTTGGCCTGCCACTGAAATCTTTCAAAGTAATATTCTTGTAATCAATACCAAGATGCTGATAAATGGTTGCAAGAAAATCTTCGGGAGAAACCTTGCGCGAAATAGGATCTTCCCCTTTTTTATCGGTGGCACCGATGATTTGCCCGGTTTGAATCCCGCCCCCTGCAAAAAGAAAAGAACCTGCTCTTGGCCAGTGATCTCTACCAGGCTGGACGACCCCTGCTGCAGCGCTGGCAATCCCGCCCCCACTACTTGCTACATGGGAAATACGGGGAGTTCTTCCAAATTCGCCGCCAACTGCAACCAACACACGCTTATCCAATCCTCGTGCATAAACATCTTCGATAAGGGCGGTGACAGCTTGATCAAAGAATGGGGCACGGTATTTTAAAGCATCAAATACATGATGATTAACTGCATGGTCATCCCAGTTGGCAACCCTGCCACAAAGCGGGCCATCAAATTCTGTTGTAACGATGTCGACCCCTGATTCCACCAAACGCCTAGCCATCAGGCACTGCTGCCCCCAGGAATTCATGCCATATCGTTCCCGGACTTTCGCGGATTCAAGTGAAAGATCAAAAGCCGTTTGCGCTTTGGAACTTAGGAACATATCCAACGCCTGCCGTTCAAACTGATCCATTGCCAAGGAATTACTTGATTCATCAATAGATTTTAAAATCTGGGTAAGAGACTTACGCAGGCCAATTCGTTCCGCAAGCCTATCCCGCTGCGCATCATCCTTGAGCCCAATATTGGGTATGGAAAACTTAGGATTATTTGGATCACCTAAAATTTTGAACGCATCATATCCACCACCCAAATAGGTGGAACCAGCTATGGTAAAACTGTCGTAACGATCTACAGGATTTACTGCGACATAATTAGGGATACCCTTAGCGTCACCTGATCGCAAGTAATTGGCAATCGACATCCAATCAGGATATTTGGGGCCTGGTTTATCCTGCGCATCTGGATCACCAGAAAGCATTTGTAAAGAGCCCGCGGGATGCCCACCACCTGAATGGGCAATCGAACGCAGAAGTGTGTATTTATCCGCGATACTTGCAAGGCCTGGAAGCAACTCGGTTAACTGGATACCAGGCACATTGGTATTAATTTGCTTAAACGGTCCGCGGTACTCTACAGAGGCATCGGGTTTAGGGTCAAAGGTATCTAAATGACTGCAACCGCCCCGCAACCAAACAAGAATAATCGCAGTTTTTTCAGAATGTTTTTCGGTTGCGCCTTGGCTTCGCAAGTTAAACAGTCCGGGCATAGTAAGACTTGTGAACCCGCCCAAACCCAAGCGCAGCAATTCACGCCTGCCAATTTTATTAGCACTCGGCACAGGGCCTTTGCAAGAAATAAAGGGGCTATTCATATTCGTTTCCAAATGCATCAACCAAAACCATGGTTAATGATTGCTATCGCATTATGATATTCTAATCAATCCTATTTACTGATTCATAGTACTATTTGAAAATTCATGATTCAATTTAAAGTCATTTGCTGCTTTTTGCGATTTAAACAGAATATGATTGACCCAATGTCTGATGGAGATTACGAATGGTTTAACATAAATAGATCCAAGAAAGGAAATATAACCATGCGATTTCTACCCTGCCTCGTTGTATTCACTACCGCCCTTAGTTTTGTAATTTCCCAAGAAAACACCAAGAGCCTAGCTCTATTTAATGGAAAAACTCTCCAAGGGTGGGATGGGAATGAAAAAGTTTGGCGGGTTAAGGATGGAGTTATAGTTGGAGGATCCTTCGAGAACAACCCTAAAAATGAATTCCTCACTTACAAATCAAGTTTTAAAAACTTCATCCTCGAACTCGATTACAAACTTGTTTGCAAAGATGGCGACCCCAATGCGGGTATTCAATTCAGAAGCAAACGCATTGAAAATCCACCCAATGAAATGTTCGGTTTTCAAGCCGACATTGGCAGCTACAAAAAAGGCAATCTTATTTCAGGTAGCCTTTACGACGAATCCAGAAGAAAAAAGTTCCTCGTCCAATCTGATCCCAAGTTGGTCAAAGAAATTGAAAAGCTTGAAGACTGGAACACTTATAAGATTTACGCAAATGGGAACAAAATCGAATTGTACCTCAACGGCAAAAAAACCTGCGATTACACTGAAACTGATGCAACCATCGAAAACTCTGGTTTTATAGGCCTTCAAATTCATGGTAATTCCAAGGCTGAGGTTTATTACCGAAACATCAAGATTCAAGAATTACCTTAACCACTTGTCAAACCATGACCCAAAACCTGGAAAGCAAATCTGGATTAAACAAGACGAGCACTCTGGGTTTTGGCATTGCTGGCATCATTTTATTCTGCATGGCTTACTCGCAGGCGCCACTCTATTACTCTAATCAGAACCAATACTTCCTGCATGGCTTCACCAAAGCAAAATTAGGCTATCTAGAAAAAGACTGGTTAGGAAACACTGCCGACCCAACCCCTCTATTCAGTGAAATAGTCTGCGTAAGCATCACCTGGCTTAGCGAAAACGTCTTTTACTTGTACTACGCAATACTGCAAGGGGTTTTTCTTTCTTGCGCTTGGATTATTTTTCATCGAAAAGCCAAAGCAGTTCCCTTTGATGTAGGTCATTACGCGTTATTCAGTGCAATATTTATCCTTATTAATTCTGCAGTATTACGGTGGTTATCATACCGCATTTTCGGCCATGATTACCCGTGGTTTTTGCAAGCAGGGGTTGCAGGGCAATACATCTTGGGTGCGATGTTCCAGCCTTCGAATTTCGGTGTTTTCCTGCTGCTTGGCCTATGCCTGTTTTTGGTGGAGAAGCATATTTCTGCAACGGTGTTTACATGCTTAGCAGGAATTCTTCATACCACTTATTTATTAAGCGGGGCCTTCATCATCCTTGGTTTCCAGCTATATCTTGTACTGGATGGAAAGATAAAAAAAGCCATTACAATTGGCCTCCTAGCCCTGTTATTAGTCACCCCCTCAGTCATTTACGCAGCAAGCAACTTCCAACCATCATCAGCCGAAGGCTTTAAGGAAGCTCAGGAATTTCTTGTGAAATTCAGACTCCCTCATCATTGTCTGCCTTCGCTATGGTTTGACTGGGTTGCATGCCTGCAAATAGTTTGGATATTGCTTTCGATATTTCTTTTAAGAAAGCAAAAAGAAGTGATGGTAATTCTCGTCCCGTTTTTGCTAGGGGCTTTACTTACGATAGTGGAGGTTTTAACTGAAAATAATACGCTAGCCTTATTGTTTCCATGGCGAATCAGTGCGGTTCTTGTTCCCCTCGCAACCATGATCATCCTTTCTGAATCACTGGTCTTATTCCCCCCTTTTATTTCAGGGATCAAGCTTTTGATTCCAGCCATGGCTGCAATTATCATTCTTGCATTACTGGGAATTGCAATCCCGTTTTTCAAAGTAGGATTTGTCATCAATGAGACTGAAAATGCAATTCTTGCATATATTAAAAACCATAAGTCAATCGATGACCTGTATCTACTGCCTGTGAATGTGCCAAATCTTGCTGCGACCACCCGGGGGTCTCTTTCAAGCGATTTTAAACCGATCGGCAAAAAGACCACCGACACCAGAATCGTGCCCATCGACATGCAAAGATTTCGCCTTTATGCACAGGCGCCTCTTTTCGTTGATTTTAAATCGATTCCCTACAAAGATGAAGATGTGTTGGAATGGCACAAGCGCCTTCTACTCGCGCAGAATTGGCAAAAGCGATTATCAGAAAACAACACTCCCGAACTTCTTGATGAATTAAGAGCAAAGAAAATCAACCACATTGTCACCAATGCAAAATTTGATTTGGATCAATCGGTATTGCAATTAAAGTATTCCGATGAGAATTTCAAGCTATGGAAAATAAAAGAAGCCCGAACCCCGTAAGGGCCCGGGCTTGGAATAAGTAACCATCTACTACTTTTTAAACATCACGTGGGATGGGTCGCCTCGAGATAGCAAATAAGCAAGCAAGTCTAGAACTTCATTTTCATTGAGGGTTTTCAAGAGATCTTGAGGCATCAAAGAAACTGGGGAAACTTTAACCGACTCCACATCTTTCTTCTTCAAGTCTTGAACCTTGCTGGAATCTTCAGGATCGGTGACCACGATGAGCGATTCTGCGTTTTCGCTGACCACTTTTCCTGTGATGAATTTCCCGCTCTTGGTTTCAATAATCGAAGCCTTGTACTGGTCAGAAATGACCTTGTTGGGTTCAACAATCGATTCGCAAAGATCTTTCAAGCTGAAGCGACCTGCAACCTGACTTAGGTCTGGCCCTGTAGCTCCACCATCCCCATTATAACGATGGCAAACCACACAACGGGAGGCAGCATACATTTTCTGGCCGTTCTTAAAGTCGCGCTTAACCAACTTACCATCAGCAAGCTGGACTAATTCTGCAAGTTTGTATTCCCTGCCAGGCCCTGCAGCCTTGGGTAATGCTGGCGCTTTATAAGGCTTTTTCAAGCCCAGTGCTTCGATTGCCAATCGATCAATATCGGTGGCATTTTCGAAAGCTTCTTTTTCGATGTTATTCAAAAAGCCCTGATAACTGGCACCACCACTTCTGGTTCGTGCGTCATTCAGTGCGGTGAAATACATCTTGCGCTGATCGATGTTCCAATTTTCCTTGAGATTACGAAGGGAATACAGATAGTAATTTTTCTGAAGGTCAGGGAAATTAGAATACATCTTGGCAATGCCACCGCCATAACCACGATTTCGCAAGAGCAGCTCTTCCAATTCTTTGCCATCGACTGGTTTAGAGGGCTGCATTAGCAATTGCGTAATTTTGGCTGCAATGGTGGAAGACTTCAAATAAACGAGAAGGTCACCAAGATCTCGATTCAATCGCTCATCATTCGATGGGAAGAAAGAATCAAGTTTTGCGGCTAGTGTAGATGCAACTTCTTTAGCAGGTTCGCCCATGCGAATGAAGACGAGTTGATAAGCCCTGACTATTTCAAGTTTTTGATTTTCTGAAAGTGAAGAGAATTCAAGGTTATCAAGCGCTTTAAGTGCCTGACTTTGCAAACTTTTGTCTGCCTGCCTTGCAAGTGCAACTATTCCTTGGATAAGTGCTTCTGGAGATTTTTCAGCAAGAACTTTGTCCTGCCAAGTTTTAGGATCTCGATGTTCGAGAGCAACCCTGGCTGCATAGCGAATGAAGCGATCTTCATTGCCAAGGTATGAAAGGATGAATTGCAACTGTTCTGCAGAAACTTTTTCAGGGTTATGAAAAGCTTCAAGCTTTTTTCGGGTCTCACGGTCTTTAGAACCTTCTGTATCTTGAAGATCAGCAGGTGCGGTAGATTCTTTTCCTACATAAGTAACCCGGAACAATTCAGATTGAGCGCCACGGCCACCAACCGAAAAATAAAGTGCCCCATCCTTTCCTGCCACAACATCAGTCAAAGGAAGTGGAGTGCGGGAAACAAACTCTTCCTTAACCGCCTTATAGGAACTACCCATGGGGGAAATATGAATTGCATACATGGTACCAAAGGTCCAGTCACAAATATAAAGCGCTTTTTGGTACTTCGCAGGGAACTTTGTTCCATAACCAAAATCAACGCCCACTGGGGAACCGGGCCCGATATCAACCATCGCTGGAAGACTATCAACATAATGGGCAGGCCATTTACCCGTACCACTTCTCCAACCAAGTTCACTGCCACTAGAAGCATGGTTCACGCGGGTCGGGCGATACCAAGGCATGCCCATATCCCATTCCATATCTGCATCGTAGACAAACATTTCGCCATCTGCGTTCAATGCGATGTCATATTGATTGCGGTAACCGCTGCTGACAATTTCCCAATCTTTTCCATCGGGATCAGTCTTGGCAATATAACCACCTGGAGCAAGAATACCGCGAGCATGGCCATTAGCATCCCACTGCCTTGGAAGCAAATGGTCTTCGCCCCAATTGCTTGGCAATCTGCTTGCATTAAAGTTTTCGGGTGGAAGAGTGTGGTTTCCACATACCACCAAAATAGATTTACCATCGGGAGACAACCTAAGGGCATGAGGGCCATGCTCGCCACCACCACGCAAAGCCTTAAGCTTTACAACCTCATCAAATTGATCATCGTTATTAGTATCGCGAAGGCGATAAAGCCCACTGCCCTGCCCCCCATTCACAGAAACATACAGGCTGCCAAACGCAAAAAGCATTCCCTGCGCGGCACTCATTTTGACATCAAGCTTTTCAACTTTGACATCACCAGCAACACCTGGTGCAGGAACAGTAATACGGTAAAGGCCTTTATCCCCTTGGTCGGAAGCAATGATTCTGCCTTTAGGGTCAACGGTGAGACAAACCCAAGACCCGAGTTTATCTTTTGGAACAGTAAACAGCTTTTCAACCTGAAAACCTTCAGGAACTTTGAAATTAGAATTGGAAGCAACAGCCCCCGCAGAACCTTCACCAGTTAAAATGTTACCCCAAGGACTATCCCCCAACTTGGCAACAGTTTTAACAACAGAGACCTTCCCAGCCTTACCGGCTTCAACAGCTTTCCAAGAATCATCAGAAACCACATATGTCGACTTTCCATCCGATGAGGTAAGGATCATTTTAAATACGAAACCAGCGGTCCCACCTTCATTTTCAACCTGTGCCTCGATCGAATTATTACCATCCTTGAGAAACTTGGTAACTTCCTTTTCTACAGGAGATTGCCATTCCGAACTACTGGCTACATCCTGACCATTTATTTTTAGTTTGACAACATTATCGCAGGTGAGCTTTACCTTGGCTTTGCCGCCAGTCCAGGCAAATTCCTTGGTTAATGTATACTTGGTGTTGGCATTTGCGCCCCAGATCCAAAAAGGGTTGGTGCCGTTTGCAAACTCATTAGGATTTTTAGTCTTGGCGATCGGAGTGGCAGTTGCATCTTTATTTTCAACAGAAGCCATTACTTCAGGGGTCTGGGTAAAAACCTCTTTTTCTAAAGCAAACAATGTTGCATGGCTAACCACAAAAGCGCCAGTTAACATCAATCCCAACCTGATTTCCGAAAACATAACCACTCCTTGAGTATTACCAACAGACCATTTTAGATGAAAAATAAAGGCAAGGTCCTATTAAATACTACTCAAATAACCAAAATAATGCCAAACAATAATAGTGATGAATCAAAAGCCAATTTTCCCAACCTATGGAACTTAATGGCAGATTATGTTACGATAATGCAGTAACTGTTTTCAAATGTAAAAGAATTTCAAAGATATGAGCAGTGCTTCGATTTCAATGCCTAGTTTTGCAATAAACAAGCAAGAACCTGCACCAAGTGCGATGATTCTTGTGGTGGATGATAATGCATGGAATCGTGAAACGCTGGTAAAATTATTGATGGAGAAGGGGATTCAGGTCGTTTCAGCTGAAAACGGGGTGAAAGCGCTAGAACTTATTGGAAGCAATAATTTCAGTCTCGTTTTACTTGATGCAAAGATGCCAAAATTCAGTGGCGCCGAAGTATTAAAAAAAGCCAGAACCATGTTCACCCCGCTTGAACTCCCCATCATCATGATGACTGCCAGGGGCGAGGCAAAAGATATTATTGCGGCTTTGGAACTTGGAGCGAACGATTACATTACCAAGCCGATTGATTTCCCCATTGCATTTGCCCGTATTCAAACGCATCTCTTGCTAAATAAATCATTTCGAGAAATCGAAGACCTAAAGCAGAATCTGGGTGATAAGAATGAAAAGCTGGAAACTGCAAATCGCAGATTGAACAGGGATCTTGAAGCTGCTGCTGCCATACAACAAGCGCAATTACCCGATGATTTGCCAACCTTTCCCGGAGTCAATTTCGCATGGATATTTGAGCCCCACGAAAAACTTGCTGGGGATATGCTGCATGTATTCCCCATTGGCACAAGCAAGGTTGGTTTTTTTGTACTTGATGTAAGCGGACACGGCGCGCCAGCAGCCCTTTTATCCGTGACTGTTTCCCGCCATATCACAGGGTTACAAGGAGAAGCAGGAAATAAGTTACTCGAAAAGCCCCAGAAAATCCTCGCTTCACTCAACCAAAAATTCACCATGGATAACATGGGCGACAACTTCTTCACCATCGCTTATTGCGTGCTAGACCTGACTACCCTTGAACTAATTTACTGCCTAGCAGGGCACCCAGGCATGATTTATCTGCCAAAAGGTGGTAACCCCACGGTACTTGATAAACCCGCCATTCCAATTGGTCTTTTCGATGACTCGGTATATTCCGAAGAAAAGTTACAGCTTCAAGATGGAGATCGACTTGTACTTTATTCCGATGGAATCATTGAAGCAGTAAATCCAGAAAAGCAATCCTTCGGCAAAGACAATTTGAAAAACAGTCTACACAAATCAATCGATGCAAAGTTGCCAAAATCATTCAAGCAAGTTATGAAAGACGTAAAAGATTGGTGCAAACCAGGCAGACCAGCAGATGATCTAACCATCCTAGGCATCGAAATCAACAAAAACAAATAGTTTGCCCTGAACCAATACCTTCGGTAATCTCGCTTAAAACACTTACCATCTTGGAGTTAAAATCATGCTTCCTGGAATCAAGCTTTTCGATCTAACCAACAAAACCGCAATTATTACTGGGGGATCCAAAGGTTTGGGCCTTGCCATGGCGGAAGGGTTGGCATCTGCAGGGGCAAACCTCGTCATCATCAGCAGAAACGAAAAAGAAGGGATGGCTGCTGCAGAAAAAATCGTTAAAGAATACAAAACAAAAGCCATCGCAATCAGTGCAACGGTAACTTCGGAAGAAGAAATGCAAAAAGCAGTGGCAACCACAATCAAAGAGTTCGGCT
Source organism: Gemmataceae bacterium (assembly GCA_044337875.1). GTDB lineage: Bacteria > Planctomycetota > Planctomycetia > Gemmatales > Gemmataceae > UBA969. The sequence continues at coordinate 350,100 of JBIIMS010000001.1, read as the reverse complement.
CCATCGATATTTTAATCAATAATGCAGGCATCAATATTCGTGGCCCGATTGATGAACTTTCTTACGAAGATTTTAAGAAAGTGCAACAAACCAATGTAGATGGTACATGGCTGCCTAGCAAAGCCGTAGTCCCCCACATGAAAAAGCAGAAATCGGGGAGGATTATTAATCTTGCGAGCACGCTAGGTGTTGTAGGTTTGGCCAATCGCACCCCGTATGCAACTAGTAAAGGTGCAGTGGTGCAAATGACTCGAGCGCTAGCATTGGAACTTGCACCGTTTAATATCACCGTGAATGCGATCTGCCCCGGGCCATTCCTCACCGATATGAACATCCCCATCAAAGATGATGAGAACACGAAAAAATTCATCGTGGGTGCTGTCGCTTTAGAAAGGTGGGGCGAGCTTAAAGAGATCCAAGGCGCGGCCCTTTATCTTGCCAGTGCTGCTTCAAGCTATACAACCGGAAGCCTTATTACCGTTGATGGCGGCTGGACAGCGCGTTAAACTCAAGCAAGACACATCATCTTGAAGCTTTGAGAAATGCAACCAAGTCTGCAAGTTCCTGTGGAGTGAATTGCTGATCAAGCCCCGCAGGCATTACGGAAACAGTGCCCGGTTCCATAATTTCAATATCCGCCCTGAGAATGCGAGTCTGCTGATCAGGGCCGGTTATCAAGACTATATCCTCTGGCGATTCAGATTTTATCACTCCTTGAAAAACCTTCCCGGTGGAAGTTGCAATTTTTATTGGTTCATAACTTCTCACAAAGCTTGCGCTTGGAAAAAGAATAGCCTCGAGTAAATCACGCTCACTTCTAATCTGACCAATCTTAGTGAGGTCTGGCCCAACCTTGCCGCCCAAATATCCGATGGCATGGCATACAATACAGGCTGCCTTAGCATTTTGAAAAACAATCTGGCCCTTTCGGATATCCCCTGTCGAAATCAGAGGCAGAATCGCCTCCAACTTTTCATACTGTTTAGATACCTGTGCCCGGATATCAACCTGCAATTGGTCGATTTCTTTTTGAACATCCGGCCCAAGCTTCACAAGCTTTTGCTTGATTGTTTCAACTCGAATCGAACCGATTGAAGGCGATTTTCTTATCGCTGCCAATAAGCCTTTCCCAATATTTTCATCAGTCAACCCTGCATAAACATCTAACAACCTATCCAATTCTGCAGGGCTTGTTTTTTCTAAAACTTTAAGCAGAGATACCAACTGAGCTGAAGACAACTTAGCTTTGGCTAAAGTTTCAGCGGTGGTTATTCTTGTAGAAACAGGCTTATCTGTACTAAGGTTTTTCAAAAATAAAGGTTCAAAGTCATCATCGCTGATCTTGAATCCTACAGGAATCAACGAAAAAGCTAGCAACCTTAAATCACTTTCATTCTTTCCATCAACAGCAAGCGACCCGACAGTTTGCGCAACCATTGCAAACTTGGCAGGATTAAGTTTCAGCAATTTAAGAGCCTTCAAAGATTCCAGCACCATCGATTTATCTTTAGAACTCAAGGCATTTGAAATCGATTTCAACCACGATTCTGGGGGATCCTTTACGCCGGAAGAAGCCATGGTACTAAGTGCCATTTTCCGAATGGCGCCCCGCGTTGTTTCCTTCGACACCAAATCAGATAGCATGGTCGCGATCAAAGGTGAATACTGGGATAAGTTTCCCAGCCGATTAAATAATTCGAGTATTGCGGGATCATTTTCTTTGGTCTTATCAAGTGCTGTTTGTAGATGAGGAGCTAGGGAATTACCCCATTCTCCATGTCTTGAAACCAACCACCATGCAGAATCGCGCAAAGATTTATCAGGCGAATTCAAATCTTGCAATAACCATTCCACCTTTAACTTTTCAGGCTTTCCCATCTCCAAGGCATGAAGGCATACCTTTCTTACATTTGGATTCTTACTTGCAAGGCCCTCAACAACAGAATCAAAATCTTGGATTTCATAAAGCGCATAAGTAAGGGAATGCGAAAGGACCCGATCGGTTGTTTTTTCTGCAACACTGAGAATCAACGGAATAGCTTGTTTATCTTTTGTACGGCCTGCTATCTCTGCAGACAACCTTTGTTCGGGGGGAGTGCCATTCTTCAACAACGGATGGATTTCTTTTTGATGCGCACTACTCCGATGAAGCGAAATAACATTTAAAGCTGCAATCCTAACATCCTTTGAAGGATCGGTTAAACTGCTTTTCAAGGCAAGCAAGGCACTTGGAGAACCAAGCTTACACAGCGCCCAAACCGCAGCAATTCTTGTATCAATTTTCGCTTCAGGGTTATTCACTTTCAAAATTTCTTCAATTGCGGAATCACCTTTTAGCACAAGTGCATCGGCAGCTTTCTTCCTGACAACAAAACGATCATCAGAAAGCAATTGAGCAAGCTTGTCTACCGTGGCCTTTTTAAACTCAACTTTGCTTCCAAAAGGATCGGATACAGTTACAGCATCTTTTTTTCGGATACGATAAATTGCACCTCGGACATCGGGTTTCACCAATTGGGAAGTAGGACAGCACAACTTGTACCAACCACCTGTATCGATCACTAAAAGTGATCCATCAGCATCTTCAATCACATCTGTGGGATGAAAATCGATCTGGTCAGAAACAAGAAAATCTGAATCCTTGGAAGCAAGGCCTGCACCTTGGTACTCAAGTTGATGCCTGGTGATTTTCCGCATGTTAAAAGAACAGGAAAACAAGTTGTCTTTGTAATCTTTGCCAAACGCATGGGATTCATAGGCATGCAAACCACAAGGTGCAGCGGCGCCCAGATGACTTAATACAGGCATAACCTCTGGAGAAGTCCATGGATGATTATTTAGTACGCCATGAACTTTCCCGTAAATACCACCATAAACAGCATGAATCAATCCATCACGAAGGCCATTAGCTGGGTTTTGAAAAAAAGTCGTGGTAAAAATTCTTTCACCCGAAGAAGTAAAAGTAACATCAACGGGATTATCCATGCCTCCGGTCATCACATGCTCAAAAGAAGAACCATCAGGCTTGGATCGAAAGATATGAGAAGCATTGGTGGTTAAAGGAAACGAACCCGATCGTTTGTATTCCTGTTTGGCAAATGCTCCCTTGCACCAATAAATAAAACCATCAGGGCCTGCATAAGGGCCATGCAAATCGTTGGCGCAACCTGTGAGAGTTTTACCTTGAAACCATTCCACCCTATCTTCTGCAGTGCCATCGCCATCTTTGTCGGTTAATTTCCAAATCGAAGGAGGCGCAGCAACATATAACGATCCATGAAGCCACATCGTGCCCTCAGGAAACATCATGTTTTCAGCAAAGACCGTGACACTCTCGAACTTGCCATCGGCGTCTTTATCTTCCAGCCTTAGTATCCGATGGGGCTTTTTCTGAAGCTGCACATCTGATTTTTCATTCGAACCTGAGGAATCAGAAACATACAACCGCCCTTGATCATCAAACGCAGCGCTGATGGGTCTTGGCACCACATCGGACGATGCGCAAAGGGTGATATCAAAGCCATGGGGAAGCTTGAACTTATGACCGTTCAGATGTACTTCCTTGTATCCATCTGGTTTGGGAACTTCGGGCGCAGCAGGCAATCTTGATCGATCGCCTAAAATTGCAACCAGAATAAAACCTAGCAAAACCCAAACGGATACAAGTTTGTACATGGCTGTTTTCCTATTTAGCAAACATGGGCCCTGAAGGATTCCCACGAGAGAGAATATAAGCCAGAAGGTCAAAGATTTCGTCTTCCTTCAAGGTATCAATAAGGCCTGCGGGCATCATGGAAACCTTGGAGGTAACAATAGTTTCAACCTTGCGATGATCCACAACTGTTATTGCAGTGGGATTAAGCATATCGGTATTCACCATGATGTTGTTACCAGCAAGATTGATAATTCGACCTGTGGTGAGTTTGCCATCATCGGTACTGATAATAACACCTGCATATTGATCACTGATAACCTTGCTTGGATCAATCAAAGATTCAAGAAGATCGCGTTTGTTAAATCTTCCTGCTGCGTTGGTAAGATCAGGTCCCTGTGCGCCACCTTCGTTTTCGTAACGATGGCAAGCCACGCATCGGGTCTCTGCAAACAATCGTTTACCTTTTTCAAAGTTCCTGCCACCAGCAAGATTGGCATCCAACTTGTCTGTGGAAAGATCAGTCATTTTCCAATTCTTGACGAAGTCACGCTTAACTGCAGGGGCAGCAATTTCGGTCAAGGCAGGCTTAGCTTCAAGAATCGATTTAAGGTCTTCTTTTTCTTTATCGGAAAGAATGACCAAGGCATCGCGCTTGATGTTTTCAATAAAATTACCAAAGCTCATGCCACCCTTATAACCAGCCGCCTTGATGAACCATGAAAAGTAATCTTTTTTAAGTTCAGGATTCCAACCAGTGCGAAGCATTCGCAAAGCACGGGCAATTTCCATCTGGTCTTCCTGGGTTGCTGCATTCTTAAGAAGTGCAACACCCTTCATCGCAATCGTAGGCGATTGCAGATAAACCAACATCTGGCAAAGTTCAGCATTAACTGTTTTATTAGCCCCGGGAAGAAAAGCATCCAACTGAGTTGCCAGGGTTTTGGCTGTTGCCTCATCTGGTGAGCCCATGCGAACAAAAAGCACGCCCATGGTTCTTAAAAAGTCGAGCTTTCGCGTATCATCAAGCTTGTCAAAGGCTATGGACTGTAATGCAGCAATGATTTGCGATTTCAACTTCGGATCAACTTCTTCTTTTTTATGCTGCGGGTCGGAAGAAGTGGATCGAACCAGAGCAAGCAACGCAGGAATTGCTTTGTTGGGATCTTTTTCTGTAAGTGCTTTATCCTGCCAAAGCTTTACATCTTGGTGTTCGAGTGCGACCCTCGCGGCATACCGAATGAATCGATCAGGGCTGCCAAGATTATCCCAAGCTTTTGCAACGGCTTCGGGATGATTGGGTTCGTGAAATTTCTCTAACCCCAAACGTATCGCACGATCTTCAGAACCCTTGGAACCACCCTTCGATAGCGCAGTGGATTCCTCCCCGGTGTAAGTAACGCGATAAAGACCCGATTTTGTCTTTCTACCACCGATTGCAAAATACAATGCACCATCTTTGGGGTTCACAACTAAATCGGTCAAAGGCAAAGGAGAACCGGAAATAAATTCTTCCACCTCGGCTTTATAGGTACTTCCCGAAGGCGAAAGATGGACTGCATACATTTTGCCGTAACTCCAATCGCAAACGAAAAACGCTTCCTGATACTTCGCAGGAAACTTGGCACCGTAGCCAAAGGTTACTCCTGTGGGAGAACCTGGCCCGATATCTACGACTGGGGGCAGACTGTCTGCATAGTGAACAGGCCATTTCCCCGCACCATTTCTCCAGCCAAACTCGGCTCCACTTGTAACATGGCAGATTCTTGTAGGGCGATACCAAGGCGTGTTGAAATCCCATTCCATATCAGCATCGTAAGTAAATAATTCACCCTGTCTGTTAAAAGCAGCATCATATTCATTACGAAATCCAACTCCCATTATTTCCCAGTTTTTCGCATCGGGATCAATCTTGTAAATGGTTCCGCCTGGCCCCATTACCCCTGCCATGAATCCCCTGCCATCTGGCATACGGGGAAGCAGATGATCTTCTCCCCAGCGAACTGGAACCTTGCTAGATTTGAATTCAACCATCTTGGTTTGATTGCCAACAACTACAACCAGGCTTTTACCATCTGGAGAAAGCAATATGGCATGAGGGCCATGCTCACCACCACCTGAAAACTTCTGTAGCATGGTGACCTGATCTAATTGATCATCACCATCGGTATCACGCACCCGATACAGGCCATGCTCATACTTACCACCTTTATTAACCATCACATAAAGGCTGTCGAAAGCCCAGAGAAGGCCCTGAGCTTCGCCAATATCAGCAGGTATTTTTTCAACTAGGGTAGGAGTTTTTGAATCGCCAACCGGGGGAGGTGTAACGCGGAAAAGTCCGCCATTCTGATCTGAAACAATTAGCCGACCTTTGGGATCGGTGCACATTGAAACCCAAGAGCCTTGTGTGGCTGCGGGAACCGAATGAAGAAGCTCGACTTTAAAACCTTTGAGGGTTTTGATTTGGGCAGGAGAAGTAGCTGGCGGTTCTTTGCCCGCCAGCTTGGGATCTTCTAGTTCTTTCTTTTTGCCTTGTTTAGTTAGTTGTTTTTTTTTTCAACAGGGCTGCCAGCTAATTTCTTAAGCGTTATTTCCTTGAATTGCACAGTCATTACTGGGCCAACATGAATTTGAAGTGCAAGAACCCCGCTCTTCAACGCTTTGGGTGATTCATCAAGAATTTCAGCAGTCACATTACCATTGATCATATGCACCAGTTTATTTCCATTGGCAATGATCACTAAATCATTCCAATCATCTTTTTTAATAGCAGCTTGAAGCTCTGCAGAAGTTTTTTCAGTCTTTCCTACAACTTCTTTCTTGTTTTCTGCGTTCCACTTTACCTTTTCGCCACGGCCACACATGATACCTCGGCCACCAGCAATACCACCTTCATCGTAAAGAATGCCGGAGAAAGTAGCACCAGCTTCGAAGTCACCTTGGTAGCCACCAACCCTAGGTCCAAACTCGCCTTGGCCCATTACCTTGCTGCGATATTGGATACCAGAGTTACCGCCAACAATCTTGTACTTACATTTAAATTCAAAATCACTGACCTCGCCACCTTTCCAAACCAGAAAAGTGTTGTGTTTGAGTTTGTTGTGGGGTTCGTTGCCTGTTTTGCCAGTAATGGCGCCATCTTCTACAGACCAAAGCTTGGGGTTCCCTTCCCAGCCGGTAAGATCCTTACCGTTAAAGATTGAAGTTGTTTCTTCTGCGGAATAAGCAGTAAGAGCAAATACGAAACCTACAAGCAAAATCGAAAGGATTCTCATAGTCAAACTCCGGTGAAATACAAAACAAAAGGCGGGAACTATCATTCAATAATAACACAACCTTACGAATCATTTAAGATAATGGAGTTTAAAACAAGAATCCAGCATTAGTTTGAAGATAATTACAAATATTTTAATAGTAGTGCCACAAGTTAAATATTGATTCAAAAGTACATACGATCTATAGTGAAAGCCGGTATCGTTTTTAGGTCGGCATCACAAATTATTTGTTTTTCAGGGGCGATTGTATGAGTGCTAAAAAGTGGAATGTGGCAATGGTGGGACTTGGTTTTGGTGCAGAATTCATGCCGATCTATCAAAATCACCCTCTTGGAAACATTTACGCCATCTGCCAACGAAACACGGAAAAGCTGAATAAAATAGGCGACACCTTCAAAATTGAGAAACGATTCACTAACTACGAAGATGTTTTAAAAGACCCAAATGTAGATTTTGTTCACATCAATTCCCCCATTCCTGATCATGCGCCTATGTCCATCGCTGCGCTTAAAGCTGGCAAGCATGTTATGTGCACCGTACCGATGGCAACCACTGTTGAAGAGTGCAAAACCATTGTTGATTTGGTTAAGAAAACCGGCCTCAAATACATGATGGCAGAAACAGTTGTTTACTCACGCGAATTTCTTTTCATCAAGGAAATGTTTCAAAAAGGCGAACTTGGAAAAATCCAATATATGGCTGCTTCCCATCCCCAAGATATGGATGGCTGGCCAGACTACTGGCAGAAAATGATCCCGATGCACTACGCAACCCATGTTGTCAGCCCATGCCTTGGTTTGGTTAATGGCAAAGCTGAAAATGTAAGTTGTTTTGGTTCGGGCACCGTAAGGGAAGAAATCCAAAAAATATCAGGAAACAAGTTCGCTGTTGAATCCTGCCATATCAAAATCAAGGACTCCGATATCGCATGCCATATCTGGAGATTCTTATACGATACAGCAAGGCAATACCGCGAGAGTTTTGATGTGTATGGCACAAAGAAAAGTTTTGAATGGAGCCTTGTAGAACACGAACCACACATCATCCACACTGCTAAAAAGCCCGAGCCTGAAATCCCGAGCAAGATAACCGTTCCAGATTTTGCACACCTGCTTCCCAAGCCCATCAGAAAATTTACCCTACCTTCCGAAATTCATGATGCAGGGCATCTTTCATTCTTGCAGGGTGGCGGGCATGGCGGTTCGCACCCTCACATGGTCAACGAATTCTTGAACGCCTTAGCGGAAAACCGCGACCCATGGCCCAATGCCACTCAAAGTGCAAACTGGACTTGCGTTGGTATTCTTGCCCATGAATCCGCATTACAAGGTGGCAAAGTATTAAACCTTCCTGATTTCACACTATAAATAATATCGGATCAGTAGCTTTCAAATTAAAGGCCTTAAACATGAAGAAGTTTATTTGCAGCGTTTCTATTCTTGTTGCGGTAGTGTTTGGCCTTGGAATAAAAACCGGGATCCGGGCGCAGGATAACAAAATCAAACTGTTATTCTTAGGAGACAATGGGCACCATAAACCCAACGACCGCTTTAGGCAGATTCAACCCGTTCTTGCGGCAAAGGGTATTGATCTTGTTTACACAGACCAAGTGGAAAGTCTAACCCCCAAGATTCTCAACTCCTATCAAGGGTTGGTTATTTTTGCCAATTTAACAAAGCTTTCTCCTGAACAAGAAAAGGCAATGCTTGATTATGTTGAACAAGGCAATGCTCTGATCCCTTTGCATTGCGCTAGTTACTGCTTTTTAAATTCACAAAAATACATCGACTTGGTTGGTGCTCAATTTTCCAAACATGGCACTGGTACTTTCCGTGTTGAGAACATTCTTCCCACCCACCCAATCATGAAGGATTACAAAAGTTTTGAAAGTTGGGATGAAACCTATGTTCACACCAAACATAACCCCAAGGATCGTATTGTTCTTGAAGAAAGAAAAGATGCATCAGGATCGGAGCCTTGGACTTGGGTACGAACTCAGGGCAAGGGTAAAGTTTTCTATACAGCATGGGGACATGATGCCCGAACCTGGTCCAACCCAGGATTTCAAAATCTTCTAGAACGCGGTATTCGATGGGCAACCAATGGCGACCTCTCTAAAGTTCCAGCTTTTTCTGACCAAACCCTGATGACAGAACTCCCTAAAAACCTCAAGCCTTTTGATTATGTTGAAGCTGATGTCCCTTATTACCCTGCAAACAAACAATGGGGCAAAATGGGTGACAACATCCGCAAAATGCAAAAGCCCCTTGATCCCAAAGAGTCGCAAAAACACTACATTATGCCCGAGGGATTCGAACTTAAACTCTTCGCATCCGAACCCGATCTGGAAGGCAAACCCATCGCTATGAATTGGGACGAGCGGGGGCGGTTATGGGTCGCTCTCACTATTGATTACCCCAACGAACTACAACCTTCAGGCCAAGGCAGAGATAAGATCGTTATCTGCGAAGACACCAATGGCGACAATGTTGCCGACAAATTCACAACCTTTGCAGACAAACTTAGTATTCCCACAAGCTTGATTTTTGCCAATGGCGGAGTCATTGTGCATCAAGCGCCAGACACCCTTTTTCTTAAAGACACCAATGGCGATGGAATAGCCGATGAGCGCAAAGTTCTTTTTACGGGCTGGAATACGGGCGATACCCACGCTGGGCCTAGCAATCTGAACTATGGTCTGGATAACTGGATCTACGGCATGGTTGGGTACTCTGGGTTTGTAGGAACCGTAGGGGATGAAAAACAATCATTCCGTACCGGGTTCTACCGCATGAAGCCCGATGGTTCTAAAATCGAATTCCTCCGCAACACCAACAATAATTCCTGGGGCGTCGGGTTCAGCGAAGAAGGGATTCTTTTTGGCTCCACCGCCAATGGCAATCCGAGTGTGCATCTACCCATCCCCAACCGCTACTACGAAAAGGTTCGTGGCTGGTCTAGCAGCGTTCTCGATGGTATTGCAGGTAGCGCCCCTATACACCCCATTACTAAGCAAATCAGGCAGGTTGATCATCACGATAAGTTTACTGCCGCTGCAGGCCATGCGCTTTATACCGCCCGAAACTACCCTGCCGATTATTGGAACAAAACCGCATTTGTAACCGAGCCTACAGGGCATTTGGTTGCAACTTTCCCCATCACTCCTGAAGGCGCAAGCTTCACCTCACGCAATGCATTTAATCTAGTTGCAAGTGATGACGAATGGAGTTCACCAATCGTTGCTGAAGTTGGCCCCGATGGAAATGTATGGGTCATTGATTGGTATAATTTTATCGTGCAACACAATCCCACACCTGCTGGATTTAAAACCGGAAAAGGAAACGCTTACGAAACTAATCTGCGCGACAAAAAGCATGGCCGTATCTACAGGCTTGTGCACAAAGACGGCAAAAACAACGCCCCTGTAAATCTGGCAACCGCTGATTACAGCAGGCTTGTTGATACTCTTCGAAATGACAACTTTTTCTGGCGCAGACATGCTCAGAGGCTTTTAATTGAAAAGCAAAGCAAAGACGCCATCCCCGCCCTTATCGAGCTTGCCAAAGAAACAAAAATTGATGGGGCAGGCTTAACTCCTTGCGTTATTCATGCGCTTTGGACTTTAAAAGGCTTAGGCGCCCTCGAAGAAGAAAAATCCCCTGCAACAAAAGTCGCACTTGATGCACTTACCCACCCCTCTGCTGGCGTGAGGTTAAATGCCTTGAAAGTTCTTCCTTTAAAATCAAGCTCGGTTGATGCAATCATCAAGGCAAATCTTCTGGATGATGCCAATGCACAGGTTCAGCTTGCAACCCTGCTTACTTTATCAGATATGCCTCCTTCCGAGCTATCAAGTAAAGCTATTGCCCAACTGCTAAAGTCACCTAAGCGCCCCTTGGATAAATGGTTGCTTGATGGCGTTACCACTGCTGCAGCTACCAATGATGTATTATTCCTTAACTCTGTAACCGAGAAAAACGCCACACCATCTAACGAGTTATTAGCAATTATTGAAAGAGTTGCAGAACATCATGCCCGAGGCAAGCCAGATGAAAGCATTGCCAGCCTCCTTGAAAATTTACTGCAATCAGAACCGCTGATTCAAACTGCCACACTCAAAGGCTTGGCACGAGGCTGGCCCGCAAACCAACCTCCCAAACTAAATGACCGTACAGAAAAAGCCCTTAAAGACCTCTTCGTAGTTCTCCCGATCGCAGCCAGAGGGCAACTCGCCCAACTAGGCAAGAAATGGGGCAGCAAATCCCTCGCAGAACAATCGAAAACAATCGTACAAGGCTTCTTAAAAGCTGCATCTGATACCAAACTCCCCGACGCAGAAAGAATCTCTTCAGCAAAACAAGCATGTGAATTTGGCTCTTCAGATTCTGCTGTTGCAAAAGCCATTCTTGAACTGATCACGGCACAAATCTCCCCTGAAGCCGGGCTGGGAATGCTTGAAGCTGTATCACTTTCTGATCAATCAGAAACAGGCAATGCAATGGTCGAACGCTTCCCGGATTGGACCCCAAATCTAAGGCAGACTGCCATTCGAATTCTTCTTTCCAGAGCCATCTGGACGGAATCATTGGTAGCATCGCTTGAAAACAACAAACTGAGAATCTCCGAATTAAGCCTCGATCAAAAGCAGGCCCTTTTGCAAACCGGTAACAAGAAAATCACCGACAAAGCAAAGGTCATACTTGCCCGTGGGGGTGGTTTGCCAAACGCTGACAGGCAAAAAGTCATCGAAGATTACATGTTCGCAACGACCCAATCCGGGGAATCAAATGCAGGTAAAATCGTCTACAAAAACCAGTGCTCCAAATGCCATCAGCATCAGGGTGAAGGCGTGAAAATCGGCCCAGATTTGACAGGCATGGCTGCACACCCCAAAAAAGAATTACTCATCCACATCATGGATCCTAACCGAGATGTTGAAGGGAATTTCCGACAGTATGTTGTTTCCACAAAAGCTGGAAAAATAGTTACTGGCATGCTTGCTTCAGAAACAAAATCCTTCATCGAACTGATTGATACCGAAGCAAAAAAACAAACCGTTCTCCGTGAGGATATTGATGAGATCAAAGCATCCGATCGTTCGCTCATGCCCGAAGGTTTTGAAAAACAACTTTCAAAATCCGATCTCGTCAACCTTCTCGAATTCCTTACACAACGAGGCAAGTTCCTTCCGCTACCGCTAGATAAAATTGCAACCATCGTAAGCACCAAGGGCATGTTTCATGGTGAAGAACCAGATGTTGAAAGACTCATATTCCCAGATTGGAAGCCTAAGGTTTTCCAGGGCGTACCTTTTAATTTGGTTGATCCACAAGGCAATAAATATCCCAATGTGATCATGCTGCATGGAACCAACGGCACCATTCCACCAAAAATGCCCAAGCAGGTTAAACTTGCATGCAATGGCCCCGCCAGCGCCATCCATTTGTTAAGTGGGATTAGCGGTTGGGGATTCCCTGCAACCCCAAAGGGTTCAGTCTCCATGATTGTCAGACTTCATTATGCTGATGGAAAAACCGAAGATCATTTATTGAAGAATGGCGAGGTCTTTGCAGATTACATCCGTAAAATTGATGTGCCCGATTCAACATTTGCATTTGCATTAAGAGGCCAGCAAATCCGCTATCTTGCAGTTCGTCCCAAAAGGCCCACTGAAATCATCACGGATATTGAATTTGTTAAAGGCCCAGACTCAACCTCACCAATAGTGATGGCGGTCACCGTTGAGGGACCTGAAAGCAAAGATAAGCCTCAGTAAAGAAGGAGCCTTAGAGTTATTTGCCAACAGATAGGGCAACTCTTTTACCATCTTGCGTTTTGATCAAAAAAGAGCCTGACAGGGTAGAACTGACAGGCTTTTTATTTTGCGGAGTATACTCTGCATCAATTTCAATCGTATAGGAATTCTTGCTTGTCTCCTGCACTTTAAGGCTAACTTTAGAGCTAGAAATGGGGTTCATCGTAAGGGGGATTTTTGCCACCGCATCTTCCAGAAGAAAACCTAACACTATTTCCTGGGCAGACATCGCAAGATTTTGCACCTTGGTTTCAAGATTGATTTGCTCAAACTTCTTTCGGGTAGAAAGCTCCTGCACAACAACCGACACCAACAAAGCAGAAGTCAACGCCATCAACACCAGGCAAGTTATAAGCGCAACACCTTTTCGTTGATTACTTGAAACCTTTATGATGATCATTTTCGGGCTCCATCTAGGGTGGCACGGAAACTTAATGTACGCTCCTTGGTTCTTCCGGAATCAGCTTTATCAAGGCAATTAAGTTCCACCATTAACCCATCATTCAACAATTGAAATGAAACATCATACACCCCCATCAAGCGCTGTTTTCCTTCAAGGCTTATACGCATGAACGAACCATTTTCAACCTCATAAGTAATTTGGCCCCCAGATAGAAGCACCAATTTTAAACCCGTCATTTTATTCGCGTTGGTTGTTATTACTGCAGATGAAGCAGCCCGGACATCGCTTCGAAAAAGGTTGGCTAGGGCTGCAACCTCCATGTTCCTATTTGCCAATCTTATTTCCGTGGAGGAAAAATACATCAGGCCCATGATCATCGTAGTCGCAATCAACATCACAACGCCAAGCAATGCCATCACAACAACCATTTCGATCAGGGTGAATGCGTTTCTGGTTTTGGATTTATCTAACATCATTTTCCACCCTGTAGCACAATAGATCTTGGGGCAATCGAAGTAGTGAGCGTGCATTCTTTAGGGTCAAAATTCCGCCCGTAATCCCAACGCACCACCACTTCAACATCCTTGATCAACTTGAATTCTTTTGAGGGCGTAACCTTTACCGTTATTACAGAACCTGGCGGCAACGATTTATACCGACGGGTGTCCTGCACCATTTCCGCCCACTTTTCATCCAGCTTTTCCCAGGGCGTGCTGCGGGCCTCCTCAAGGATATTTATGCCCGCCTGATTGCCAAGAAATACATTGCTGTTACGATGCCTTTCTTGAAAACACCAAGTAGTCGTTTGCGCTATCACCACCATAACGATGGCTAAAATAGAAAACGAAGCTATGATTTCTACGAGCGTAAAACCCCTTCGCCTTGATTTAATTCTGTTTGGTTTTATGTTCACGACAACTCCACCATCATTTTTATCAGTGGCATGAACATGGCAATTGCAATAAAGCCAACGATAAGACCTAAAAACAACATTAATAAGGGAAAGACAACCAAAGAGAAGCGCTGTGCAAACAATGAAGCTAGGCGCAACCTTTGGTTTCCGATTTCTTCCAATGCCCAGGGAAGATTGTTCACTTTTTGGGCAGATTGAACAAAGGGTTTCATGGATTTAGGCAACCAACCGGAAGCATCAAGACTATCTTCAAGCGAGTGGCCCAATTTGATGGAAGAATTAAGCTTTACCAACTGTTTTTGGGAAGGCCCGGAAAAACATTTCGATTCTTCAAGAAAAGTTAGTGCCTTCGAAACCACCACTTGCCCCTGTAAGGTGATTCCCATCATTTTCAAAAAACTACCCTGCAGGTGAACACGATAAATGGAACCAACAATAGGGAAATACCATCTAGCGGTCATATTCCAAAATGGCAGTACCACAATAATTGGAACAAAAACGACAAGCACAATCCAAACACCTGGAGCAAAATCAGCGATGACATTACCTTTCTGGCCAAAGGTAGGCAACCAATTAAAAAACTTAAAAAGTAGAAGAGTTACCCAAGGAAGGGAGTAATCAAAATCTTTAAAAATGCGCTCAAATTTAGGAGCAATAAAAACCATAAAAAAGACTGCGACATTCAATGTTGAAATCACCATAAAAAACAAGTAAGCCATGCGAGGTAAAACAGTGAGCCAGAAAAGATCCTTCTGCCAGCGCCCGATAATCGAAAGGCAGGAAGAAAAATTTCCCGTGACTTCACCTAAAGAAAGTGCAAGAAATACTTCCTGCGAAACCAAATCGGGGTACACGCTTAAGGCCTTGGTCAAAGAAAAACCCTGCTGCAATAGTTCGATCAATCCCGCAACTTTTTTATCAAAGCGCCAAAACTTGTAATAAATCAGGTAATAAGCTGGGTTCATAAACGAAAGAAAGCAAATAATCATAAATTCGCGAAAGTAACCTTTGGGCCTATCCTGCAGGTAGGCTGTCAACATTGGGATGATTGGCTTATCGGATTCAAAAGCTGATTGCAAAAGGTTGTGAAACTCTTCCTGCCTGACATGCCTGTAGTAAAAAAAGGAAACCAGAGACCAAATGGAAAAAGCGAAGAACAGCATGGCGTAATAGAATGCAAGCAACTGTAGGCGGGCAATGCACAACGAAACAACAACCAAAACAGGGAACAACAACCCTGCGAGGATCAGAGTGACAAACAAGATTGTGTGTGTTTTCTTTTGGTTCATGTGGGCTTAAATTCAAGTTAAAAAAGCACCCTAATTACTCAATCCTTGAAGCAAATTTATCAGGGGAAGAAAAACCGCAAACACAAAAATTGCGGTAATAAATCCCGCACACAATACAACCAGCAAAGGAGGAAAAATACTTTGAACCATTTGTGAGCGCACCGCAACCTGTCTGGCATACATTTGTGCAGCTTTCTTCAATGTTTGAGACAGATTCCCGTTTAATTCCCCCATGCCTGCCATCCATGAAACAACTTCTGGGAGGATTTTAAATTCTTTAAGCGCCTGCGCAAGGGAAGAGCCCTGACGCAATTTTTCTGCAATTTGAATACCACCTGCTTTCAAAATCGGATCTGAACCGGCTTGGGCGGCCAACTCAAAAGCTTCGGGCAATGGCATTTGATTTTCAACCAAGATAGCAAGTAAATCCGTAAAAGCAGCCAACCTTGCAGAGCGAATTAAAATCCCAAATACTGGAAGTGAATAAATCAGTCTGGCCCAATTACAACGCCCTGCTTCCGTTGCATTGAACACCAGGCGCAACCCAATCGCTGATATCCCAATCACCCCCAAAGGAATTACCAATGTTGGTATCGGATTTCGGCAAACATCAACAATCAATTGGGTAAAAAAAGGTAGGCGCATACCAAAGTCGTTGAAAATTGAAATGAACTGCGGCATGACAAATATCATGATCATCACGGTCAATAATATTGCAATCAAGATAACCATCATTGGATATAATAACGCAGTATAAACCACCGAAGAAAGATCAGAAAGGCTTCGTGCATAGGTGGTAAGCAAGGCAAGCACCTCGGGAAGGTTGCCCCCGCGAATTCCAGCATTCATGAGGCTGGAGTAAAATTTCGGCACTCGGCCCTGCTGTGCTGCGATCGCTTCGGGAAGTGATTTACCCTGTTTTAGATCTTGCGCCAAAAGCTGAGTGGCTTCTTTTAAATTCCCCCGGGACATTTCCCGGGCTATTGATGCAAGGCCTTCTTCTAAAGGCAAACCAGCACGAGCCATACCTGCAATTTCCTCGTTCAGGTAAATCAACTGATCTGGGGTCAGGGCACCAAATTTCTTTTCTGTATTATCCATACTCATCAATCACCTTGATTACTGTAAAGAACCGTAGCGCAATTAGCAGTGCCTAAAACTCGAAGCACGTCTTCTCTGGTGGTCAGGCCTGCTTTTACTGCTGCTATCGCATGGCTTACAAGGGTTATTCCACCATTGTTTACAAAAATCTCTTCCAGCGTTGTACGATCTGCTCGGTTTAAAATCGCTCTGCGCATTTCTTCGTTTAACACCATCGCTTCCAACAGCAAAAGCCTTCCTTGGTAGCCAGTATTATTACAAGCTGCACAACCATTACCTTTACATTTAGGGCAATTCTTTCGCAACAATCTTTGGTTCAAAATCAACCGAAGCGAACTGGTCAATAAGTAAGGCTCAATCCCCATTTCCAACAATCTTGAAATAACTCCGCAAGATGAACCAGCATGCAAGGTGCTAAATAACAAGTGGCCTGAAAGTGCAGCTTCAATTGCAACCCTTGCGGTTTCAGGATCTCGCATTTCACCCACCAGAATCACCTCGGGATCCTGCCTTAGCAAACTCCGCAAACCCAAAGAAAAATCAAACCCGGTACTTGGTGACACTTGCGTCTGGCTTACGCCCTCAAGAATTTGTTCTACGGGATCTTCAAGGGTGACAATATGCCTTCTGGTTTTTTCAGTTTTAGCAATGTGGCTTAAGCAGGAATAAATGCTCGTGGTTTTACCACTCCCGCCCGGACCTGTAAAAAGAATCGCCCCTGTGCGCTCGCCAATAGCATCTTTAAGATTTTTAAGCACTCCGGGTTCAAGCCCAAGTTCTTCCAAAATGAATTGCCTATTCTCGCGGCGAAACAGTCGGAGCGCTACTCTTTCACCATGAATGGTCGGAAATGTACTGACTCGCACTTCAATCCCTTCCAGCGAATCAACCTGAGTTATACGGCCTTCTTGGGGGATATCTTGCCTATATGAAAGTAAGTTTGCGAGAAACTTTAAACGGGCGATGATATTTGGGCCCAACTCTCTTGGCAATTCCGTTGAAGGCAAAATTACACCGTCGACTCGAAAACAAGCTTGAAGCTTATCTACCCAAGGTTCGATATAAACATCGGTTGCCTTGCACTTATCGGCATTTTCAAGAATGTTGGCAACAAGCAATGCTACCCGCTCTGGCCCATGCTTTTGGCCCGGGTCAAAACTTTTTAAACTATAGTGAATCTGCATTATTCATGTTCATCAGAATGACTTAAAAAAACTAGGAGATGCATTCGATCTTATATATCAAATAGAAGGCACAATAACACTTAAATTATGAAATTATGTTCCCCTCTGACGGTGGGAGGGTTTAAAATAAGTGATGTTGTTTTTTCCGGATTAAAACTTATGCTCGACTCTAAAAGTAGATCGCTTCTGGCAGCAATATTCTTGCGTACACGCAAGGCGTTGGAAGGTCGCCCTTCTGGCCCCATGAAAGCCAAAATACCCTGTGGCGGCATGGATTTTGTGGAGCTACGCGAATACGAACCGGGCGACGAAGTCAGGCATATTGACTGGAAATCCTCTTCACGGTCGGGCAAAGTCCTAGTCAAAAAGTTCATGCATGATCAAGAAATTTCGATCCGAATTTTCGCATGCACTAGTGAAAGCATGCATTATTCCACAACCGGATCAACCAAACTTGAGGTACTTGCAGAGTTGGCAACTGCACTGGGTTGGATAGCGATTAACTCTGGGAACAGATTCTCCCTGTTTACATTCGACAAAACTGTCGAACGAATCATCAGCCATGCAAACAGCGAAAAACAAGTCCAAGCGATAGGAGCAAGCCTGCTCAAAGATAAAGTTTTACTGAAGACCTCAAATAATGCTTTATGGAAAACTCTTGCTGAAAAGCAAACCCCTCGAAGCATGGTTTTTGTTTTATCTGATTTTTACGAACCAATAGATCCTGTGCTTTTTGGTGCTTGTGCAAACAGACATGATCTGCACTTGTTACGAATTCTTGACCCAAGGGAAATCTCTCTCCCGGATTCCCCTGATATTCATTGCAAAAACCCTTGGAATCCTGGTTCAATTTTAGTCAAAAGTTCAAATAAAGATTTCCGCAATCAATACCTTCAGCTATTTGCAGAACACGAAAACAAAGTGGCGGGATTATGCAAAAGTAATGGTGCAGGGTTTCTTCGCATAAGCACATCTGAACCCTATCTTTCAAGCTTAATTAGTTATTTCAATCAAACATTCAAAGGTTATTAATAATAACGATGATAGCTTCTCCGCTTTTATTATCGATGATAGGTTGCTTTCTATTTCAGATGAATACTGAAACGATCATAGTTCCTGCGCTATCATCTCCCGAAGGCGTCGAGGCTACCATTCAAGTTAAATTATTGGATGAAAGGTTGCCTGGTGCGGTTTTCTCGATCCTTCTAAAATTCGAAACCACAAAAGAGGTTGTTGTTTCTCAATTCAGCTTGGAAGAGAAATACAAGAAGGATTGGGAATTGTTACCGGCAGGCGAAGCCTTGAAAACCACATCCGGTGACAAAACAGTGCAAACCATTTCCTTTATTCTTCGGGCTAAAAAAACCGGAGCGATAGATATTCCCACACTGGAAGCATCTGCATTGCTTGGTGCAAATAATATCACCCTAGTCTGGGAAAACTGGCTCTTTCCGGAAAAGCTATTTCCTTTCAAGGAAATTGATACACCAGAAAAAAATGGTGGCCTCCTGATTGAAAGAATTTCGCCTTGGTTTGCTATTGGATTGCTAATTTTGATTGCATTGGGTGTTTTCGGACTGATAAAAAAACCGCCCATGTTGATTCCATCAGAATTAAATATTGCAAAGGAATTAGAAACTTGGATGAAAAAAGTTGATACCCTTTCTTTGGAAGAATGCATCGTAAGCCTTGAACCACTGCTTCGAGCGAAGCCTCTAAAGCATTCTGATGATATTGCATCGAACGAACTGGAATCAGCAAAGTTCCATGGATTTACCCCGTCCCAAAGATTACTGCTTGAGAATGCATTGCAGGCAATCGAAGAAATCAAGTATTCAAAAAACAAAGACAGAGCCACTTTAAAATCCGCCATCAAAGAATTAGCAAAAAGCCTTTAAAACGATAAAGTTTGCGATCTTTAAGCATTATGCCAATTACTCCGGTTGCCAAAAGCAAGAAGTATAGCAAAGCCTGATAAATGAAGTCATCTGGGAGGAATGGGCGGCCGATATCTATGTTATCAATCTTGCATCCAACTCTCGATCGTCATCGAAATGGCTGAAAGGTTTTTTAATTCAAAACAAAACGGAGACATAGTCATGAATGAATTGAATCCTTCGAACCGAAATTTGTTAATCGCAATTGCAGTAACTCTTAGTATTTGGGGGTGTGCCCAAAACCCTGGACCATCTCCTAAAGTTCAAGCAGAAAAAATCAAGACTCTTGAAGAACGCCTATCCAAAATGGAAGATGACCATCAAATTCTTTTATCAACAAGAGATCAGATGAAATCGCGCATCAGCGCTTTGGAAGAAGATCGCTCTGCTTTAGAAAAGAAACTAATCCATCATAAGGAAGTTGTTCAAGAAAGGGATGAACTTAAAGCCCTAACAGATGTTAGAACTAGCGAACGAGATGCCAGCCAACTACGCTGCGAGTTATTCAAAAAGGGGTTGCAAGAATTGCTAGGTCAGGATGATTCCATGATTTCAACATCCAAACCAGCGCCCAGCAGAGCAACTGCAGGCATACCATTCACATCCAAATAAAGTGCGTCAAAAAAAACGCCAGCTTGATCTGCATGATGCAGTTTAAGCTGGCGTTGCTCTTTTAGTCATGAATATATTCGATAACCGCTTGTCGTTTCATATCAGAAAGCATGCGCTTCATTTCATACTGCCCTGCTTCATTTCGCAAGCGATCGCGAACCTGCTTTTGAACCTTCTCATCAAAAACCTTTATCCCTGCATGTTCTCGTTTAACCAGCATGATAACATGTACACCAGTGGGCAATTCTACCAGCGGACCAACTTCTCCGTCCTTTAATTCAAACAGGTACTTTTCAACTTGAACTGGTTTGATTTCGCCCTTCTTTCTACCTATCCCCTCTGCATTTCTAAATGCACCATCCCCATGGCAATACTCTTTGCTCAGCTTGGCAAAATCTTCACCCTTCTTCGCCCTTTCGGCTACTTTTTGGGCTATCTCCCGCGCTTCTTCATGCGATTTAGAATTCCTGTAACTAATGAAGATATCCTTCCACTCTACACTGTCTTGAATTTGGAATTCTTCAGGATGGCTCTCGTAATAATCACGAATCTGCTTATGCCCTATGCGATCCAAATTAGGTAAGATTCTGGTTTGCATATACTGCATTGCTATAAAGTTTCTTTCCGATTGCCTTCGAAGCAAATCAATTGAAATGCCCTGCGATTCCAAAAGCACCTTGAATTCTTCATCACTCAATGATTTGTTTCGATCCTTGAGCAATCGCACATACCGATCAAACTCCTTGCCTGCCATTTCCTGCAACTTATCCAAAAACTTCTTTGCTTGTGGATTCTTGGACAACCTAGTGTAGGCATCCTGGATAACAATTTCTCTTTCCACCAATTGATTAATCGCAGCTTTTCTTTTTGCAGATTCATTAGCGCCTTCGCCAACTCCCTGACTAAGAGTCAACAAAACTTCTTCTTCCAAAACCGCTTCACCATTAACTAGTGCAACGATATTGCTACCTAAATTCTTTTGTCCGGGTTTGGCTATGGCTTCTGCCTCTGCAACTTTTATCTCATCTGCAGATGCTAACAAATCATTTTCAGGCGACTGAGCCCGAGCGGAATTTGAAATAGTTGCAGGAGGATAATTTTTTGCAGTCTCTTTAACAGGTGTGGAAACACAACCAATTAAACTAAGGCTTATTATTGATAAAACAGCAAATAATCTTCCTAGCAACATAACTTCACCACTATATTTAGGAACCATCTTAAACCGAATGCACCCGGCTTATAACGATTTCCCCAATGAAAACAAGAGGAAGTAAAGGGAGAACACCTCATGTAAAACTAGGTAAGTTCTTTTGTTTCGGTGGGAAGATCGGGTTATAAAAAGCGCTAGACCATAGAATCCTTCCTGCAAACCCCAATTTATCTAGACACAAGGTCCTAAGTCTGGTTACTATCCTGAAATATTGAAAACAAGTTACTAAGCTTGCCTGTTCACCATAAACCTTAGTTATGTTGAATTTAGCTACCGCTTTAGAAACTCTCCCCGTGTTCCTATTTCAAAGGGCAAACCTTTATGTCTAGTGCATCTGTTTCAAATCAACACCCAAATGCAATGCGTTTGCTATGGGCAGGCTTCATGGCTATTTTAGCCGCTGGCGTCGGTTTCGCAATCCGAGGCGGCATCTTCGATAACTGGGGCAAAGAATATGGATTCACCGGGGCACAACTCGGTGCAATCGGTGGCGGCGGCTTCAGCGGCTTCTGCTTCGGCATTATTATCGGTGGTGTTATCGTCGACAAGGTTGGCTACGGAAAGCTTGTTGCCCTCGCATTAGTTGGCCATATTATTTCCGCTTTTGTTACTTTCGGCGCAAGCACTCCTGAAAACGCTTATAACTTCCTATTCTGGGGCATGTTCATTTTTGCCTTTGCGAATGGAACACTCGAAGCTGTAGCGAACCCCTTGGTCGCTACTCTTTTCCCTGAAAACCGAACTCATTACCTCAACATTCTTCATGCTTCATGGCCCGCAGGTATGATTCTAGGCTCGGTTGCAGGCTGGATTCTTGACGACAAAATGGAAGTACCATGGAAGTATCAGCTTGCTTTGTACCTCGTACCAACCGTGCTTTATGCGCTCATGTTTTTGGGCCAGAAGTTCCCAAAATCCGAAGCTGCAGAAAAAGGCGCTAGCTTTATTGAAATGTTCCGCAGTGTAGGTATACTTGGCTCACTTGTTGCTTGTTACCTTCTTGCCCTTTTCTTTGGCGATATCTTTAAGGCTTTTAACCCTGAAAATGCCAAAATGATTGGATATGGAATTGGTGGCGTCCTACTTATTGTTGTCTCTGTGATGACTAATTTTTCTATTGGCTCTTTCCTTCTGTTTGTTCTCTTCGTGGTTCATGCGATGGTTGGTGCAGTTGAACTAGGCACCGATGGTTGGATTCAAAACATCACAGGCAACCTGTTCAATTCAGAAGAAGGGAAATACCTCTTCATCTGGACTTCTTCCATCATGTTTGGCCTTCGCTTCTGTGCTCATTTTATCGAAACCAAACTTAAATTATCACCCATTGGACTTCTACTTGTTTGCGCAGGACTTGCTTGCTTGGGCCTAAACCTCGCAAGTGGTATGCAAACATTCTCCATGGCACTTGTTGCTCTTGGCATTTATGCCGTGGGCAAAACTTTCTTCTGGCCCACCATGCTTGCAGTGGTTGGCGACCGCTACCCACAAACCGGTGCGGTTGCAATGTCGATCATGGGTGGTATTGGTATGCTTTCTGCTGGCCTTATCGGTGGCCCAGGCCTTGGCTATTGTAAAGATCGCTTTGCAGGGGAAGAACTTAAAAAGACCAACCCTGCGCTTTATGCTGAATACAAAGCTAAGGAACCAAGTACATTCTTGAACCTAGCAAGCACCGAGGCTTTTGGCTTGGATGGCAAGAAACTTGGCGAAGCTAACGATAAGCTTGGAGCAATCCGCAAGAAAATCGAAGCTGAAAAAGGCGATTTAAGCACCGCACTTAGCAAGCTTGAACCAAATGATAAAGCGATCATTGAAGCGAGTACTCATGGCGATCGCGCAACCCTGAAAGCGGATGCTTATATTCCGCTAACCATGGCTGCGGTATACCTAATTTTGCTGGTGTATTTCCAATTGATTGGCGGGTACAAGCCAGTCAGCATTGGAGCCGACTCAGGAAAATAGCAAACTGTATCAATTTGTTTATAAACCGAACGCATACTCGATATACTAACCCTATATGAGTATGCGTTCTTTTACTTTTCTGGGTACTGGCACTTCTGTTGGCGTGCCAATGATTGGTTGCGATTGCAAAGTTTGCACCTCGGATAACCCACGCAATCACCGGTTTCGCTGCGCCGGGTTGATCAAACTTCCTAACGGGAATATTTTGATCGATACTCCGCCCGAATTAAGGCTGCAGTTACTGCGTGCCAAAATTGGGGCGATTCATAGCGTTCTTTTCACCCACTATCATGCCGATCATCTGCATGGTTTGGATGATCTTAGGCCCATTCAACATCTTTTGGGTCAACCCGTTCCCCTCTACTGCGCTGAAGATGTTGAAGACCGAATCAGATCTGCTTTTTCCTATGCTTTTGACTCTGTAAAACCGGGGAAAAGCAAAACATATGTACCCAAGCTTTCCTTCGAGCGCATTAATACTTCGCCCATCAATGTCCTTGGCGAATTAGTCACACCTGTACCTTTGGTGCATGGCCATTTTGATGTTTTGGGCTTTAGGATAAAGGCAATGGCGTATTGCACCGATGTGAACCACATACCCGAAACAAGCATGAAACTATTGCAAGATTTAGACATTCTGATTCTAGATGCGTTGCGCGATAAACCCCATCCAGCACACTTTAATTTGGAACAAGCACTTGAAGTAATTAAGCTGTTAAAACCCAAGCAGGCGTATTTAACCCACCTTTGCCACGACATGGATCACGATGAAGTTGAGTCGAGGTTGCCTAAAGGGGTCAATCTGGCCTATGATGGTTTTTCATTTGAGTTTTAGTTTGGATTTTCAGCCCAGGAGGGGCGAGACTTGCGACAGGACTTGCGCCAAAGATTATTATCAGCCAACCAAGTGGGAATACTTTCCCATTGGGCGAAGCTTTCACCCCACGAACAATTTTTGGTCGAACGCCAACTAGAATTAATTGATCTGGAATTTCTTGCAAACCTATTTGATAAGAGAAACAATCCGTTTGGATTACCTGAAACTGAAAAAATTGCCTCAGTTCCTGTACTACACCCAACCACGAACGCACCCGAAGCAAAAAGCGAAGGGCTAAAAGCATTAGCAAAGGGCGAGGTTGCAATCCTTATGGTTGCAGGAGGTCAAGGAAGCAGGCTGGGAACATTGCAGCCAAAAGGCACTTGGCCCATCACACCGATAACGCAAAAAAGCTTGTTTGAACTTCACTCTGAAAAAGTGTTAACCCTTTCAAAAAAAGCCAATCGTGATATTCCATTTTTAATCATGACCAGCCCAGCAACCCATGATCAAACCGTTAATTTTTTCACATCGCATGCGTTCTTCAGACTGAAAAAAGAACAGGTCGTCTTTTTCACCCAAGGGACAATGCCTGCGGTTGATCTAAATACAGGTGCAATTCTTTTTGAAGAACCTGCAAAAGTATTCGCCAGCCCTGATGGCCATGGTGGCACTCTGATCGCATTGAAAAAAGCCGGCTTGCTAGAACAGCTTAAAACTCAAGGCATCAAACATTTATTCTTTTTCCAAGTAGACAACCCTTTGGTTCAAATAGCGGACCCTGTTTTCCTTGGGCACCACATTTCGCATCGATCTCAATTATCAAGCAAAGTGATTCTCAAAGATTCGCCGACTGATAAACTTGGAAACTTTATTCAAGTGGATGGACGCTGCCAAATCATCGAATATTCCGATCTTCCATTAGAACTGGCGAACCGAAAAAAGCATGATGGGTCACTTTTCATCGATACCGGGAACCCAGCGATCCACCTCTTCGATGTTGATTTTTTAAATCTGGTATCTAGCAACTGTGATGCATTACCTTTTCATCTTGCTCGAAAAAAAGTCCCGCATGTCGATGCAAACCTTAGCAAGGTTGTTCCTGAAAAAGAAAACGCCTGGAAGTTTGAGCGCTTCATCTTTGATATCTTTCCACTTGCAGAGCGATGGTTGTTGGTTTCGACGAAAAGAGATGAAGAGTTTGCACCTTTAAAAAATGCCCATGGAGACGACTCACCAGAAACTGCGAAGCAGGCGCAATGCAAACTGTTTATCCAATGGTTGGAAAAAGCTGGGATAAAAATGCCAGCGTATTCAACAACACCTGAAATCGAGATATCTCCTTCGTTCGCAATGGACGCTGAAGAGCTATCTCTTAAACTTCCGGGCAACTTCCACGCAAAATTCCCACTATTATTACAAGATAACCCCAAGGAGTTTTAGATGTTACATGCAATGATCATGGCAGGCGGCGGCGGCACCCGGTTCTGGCCCCGAAGCAGACAAAAAAAACCAAAACAATTCCTACAACTCGGCGGCGACCGATCTCTCATACAGCAAGCCTACGAAAGGCTCGAAGCTGCTGTTCCGCCTGAACGCATGTGGGTGATTACCTCAGAAGCTTACCGCCAAGAAACACAAGCGCATCTGCCCGCACTTGCAAATGATCACATCATTGGCGAACCCATGGGTCGGGATACTGCGCCCTGTGTTGCTTTAGGAGCAGCTTTGATTATAAAAAATGACCCCGAAGCAGTGATGCTGGTAAGCCCCGCAGACCATGTCATAGAGCCAGTGCAAGAATTTCGCAGGGCAGTTCATGCAGCGCATGAAATCTGCAAGGATAGCCCAAACACTTTTTTAACTTTTGGAATCCCTCCCACCTACCCATCCGTAGGTTACGGGTATATTCAAAAGGGCCCGGAAGCAGCTCAAAAGCAAGGTCTGACAGCCTACAAAGTTTCTGCATTCAAAGAAAAGCCTTCGCTTGAAATAGCGCAACAATTCTTTGCATCAGGAAACTACTTTTGGAATAGCGGCATATTTGTTTGGCGCGCTAGCACCGTGCTTGCAGCGCTCAAAGAGAACAAACCAGCAATGCATGATGCAGCAATAAGAATAGCTGCAGCTTGGGATACCCCCGAGCGTAAAGCGGTGTTGGAAACTGAGTTCGCAGGCATGGAGAAAATAAGCGTTGACTATGCTGTGATGGAAAACGCAAAAGAGGTAATGGTTCTTCAAACGCCTTACAAATGGGAT
Source organism: Gemmataceae bacterium (assembly GCA_044337875.1). GTDB lineage: Bacteria > Planctomycetota > Planctomycetia > Gemmatales > Gemmataceae > UBA969. The sequence goes on along the minus strand of JBIIMS010000001.1, from coordinate 323,668 downwards.
GATGTGGGCAGTTGGCAGGCCCTTGAAAGGCTGCACCCACAAGATGCCGATGGCAATACGGTAGTAGCCTCACATTGCGGCATCCGAACAAGTAATTGCATTATCGTTTCGGATAATCGAAATAATCTAACAACGACCATTGGGGTGGAAAACCTGATCATTGTAAGAGATGGCGATGCCCTTCTGGTGGCGGATAAGCGAGATGAAGCTGGAGTTAAACAACTAGTAGACCTCCTGCGAAAAAGAGGATTGGAATTATACCTATAATGGCACGCTGGCTTGGGATTGATTTTGGCAAAAAGCGAGTGGGGCTGGCATTTGCAGATTCCACCGTTGGAATTTCGTTCGCTCTTGAAACTCGCAATCGAATCAATGAAAAAGCGGATGGAGCTTACTTTAAACGCGTTGTCCTTGATGAAAAAATAACAGGAATTGTAGTCGGGTTGCCCATCCATTCCGATGGAAGGGAAGGCGACAAAGCCAAAGAGGCAAGGGCCTACGGCGAATGGTTAAAACAAACTTTAAATCTACCCGTATTTTTTTATGATGAGCGATTCAGCACCTTTGAAGCAAACTCTATCATGCGTGAAGCAGGATTAGACATGAAGAAGCGCAAGGAAAAGCGCGACCAGATTGCAGCGCAGATCATCCTTCAAGGCTTTATTGAAGCCGGTTATCCAGAAGATGGTGGCTACCTTGGCCCCTTAGAAGGCTAAAACTTCAGGGTGGAAAGCCAAGCCTTTCGTAAATCTTCGAGCGAAGCCCAAAGCGCCCATTCCCCTGTTGGCCCAACAAACCTCAATCGTTTTTCTACACATGCAGTTCCAATTTCATGCACTGGCAGGCCTTTGAATATGGATTGGAATTGTTCTACTTTTTGAGGCTCAACTTCAACCACATAGCAGGTGGGCGGTTCCGCAAACAGCATGGCTGCAAAAGGAATATTCCCCAAAGTATTCAATCCATGGATATCTGCACCAATGCCCCCCGCAAATGCCATTTCTGCAATAGTAACGGCTAAGCCGCCTTCACTAACATCATGGCAGGATCGCACCGTTGCAGCAGTGATTGCGCCATGCATTGCTTTGTGAATTGCAATGGCTTCCTTGGCATCGGGCCTCGGAACAATGCCGCCTATTAATTGCAGCGCCTTTGCATACTGTGAGCCGCCGATGTTTTCAGTAAGACGCCCCACAAGGAACAACTTGTTCCCCGCTTTTTTCATATCCATGGTAACGCACTGTCGAACATCTTGAACAATACCAATTGCACTAATCAGCAAAGTGGGAGGGATGACAATACTTTTTCCCTTTGCATGGAATTCATTTTTAAGACTGTCTTTACCGCTGATAAATGGCATCTCATAAATGATCGCAAAATCTTTGCAAGCTTCTGCAGCCATTACCAGCGAGCCAAGAACTTCGGGCCTATCAGTATTACCCCAGCAGAAATTATCCAAGATGGCAATGCGGGAAGGATCAGCCCCAACAGCAACGACATTTCTAACTGCTTCGTCGATTGCGCAGGCCGCCATCGCATAAGGATCGAGATCGCCATAATCGGGCAATATGCCACAGCCAACAGCAAAGCCCTTGGTAGAGCCAAGTACGGGCATAACCACAGAGGCATCAGAAGGGCCTTCCTCTAAAATTCCCACAAGAGGTTTAATAACACTCCCACCCTGCACTTCGTGATCATACTGCCTGATGATCCATTCTTTACTGCAGATATTGAGAGATGAGAGAAGCTTAAGCAAAGTTTCGCCAAGGTTTTGATCAATGGGAGTCGAAGGATTAGAAGCAGACTCTGGAGGGATTTTCCAAGCTGCCTTTCGAACCTGCTTGGGTCTGCCGTTATGCAGGAAATCAAGGTCGATATCGCCAACTTCAGTACCTTGATAAAAAAGTTTGAGCCTACCAGTGTTTTCAAAAACGCCAAGCTCTACAGCTTCAACGCCCTCCCATTTGCAAACTTCTTTCAACTTTGCAAGGTTCTCTTTAGGAACGGAAAGGATCATTCTTTCCTGTGATTCAGAAATCCAGATTTCAGTGTAAGAAAGGCCTGCGTACTTAAGAGGGGCTTGATCCAATTGAATGGAAGCACCTAGGTGTTCTCCCATTTCGCCCACAGCAGAAGAAAATCCACCTGCACCGCAATCAGTAATCGAACTATAAAGGCCGAGGTCTCGGGCTTTAAGAATAGCATCGAGAACTTTTTTTTCTTCGATGGCATTGCCGATCTGGACCGCGCCACCACTCACCTTTTCTGAATCTGAATTTAACTCAGCAGAAGAAAAAGTTGCGCCATGAATACCATCACGGCCAGTTCTACCCCCCACCGCAACGACAAAGTCTCCTGCCAAAGGTTTTTTAACTGCTTTATCCACGGGGATAAGGCCTGCTGTGCCGCAAAAAACCAGCGGGTTGCCGAGGTAACGATCATGAAAGCAAACTGCACCATTTATAGTGGGAATGCCCATGCGATTTCCATAATCACGAACGCCAGAAACAACACCGGTCATGATTTTAAGCGGGTGTAAAATACCTTCAGGCAAAGTTGAAGCAAGAGTATCAGGCGGGGCAAAGCAAAATATATCGGTATTACAAACAGGTTTTGCACCTAGGCCTGTGCCCATTGGGTCGCGGATAACACCACCGATACCTGTGTTGGCGCCACCGTAGGGTTCTATCGCAGAGGGTCGGTTATGGGTTTCCACCTTAAAGCAAAGGTGGAAGTTTTCATCGAACTTGATGACGCCAGCATTATCTTCAAAAACACTGACGCACCAATCATCCTTGCCTGCTTTTTCTCGAAGGAAACGAGTGGCTTCAAAAATAGTTTCTTTAAGTAAGTTCTGATAAATCTTGCCTTCGAAATCAACCCGGCCCTTAAGGGTTTTATGCGAACAATGTTCAGACCAAGTTTGAGCGATAGTCTCTAATTCAATATCGTTTGGATCTTTGGCCACTTTACGGTAATGCTCTTGAATCGTGAGCATTTCTTCACGATTCAAAGAAAGGCTCATCTGCTTACTAAGTTTTTCAAGTTCCTCGGGTTTTAAATCCCGAATGGGTACCACGATCTTATTAAATGCATATGGGGCGCCCTCTGCGATGTGTTTTTGATTAATGGGGCCTTCCACCACCATTTCAATCGCATCATTCGCAAGAACCCTTCGAAATAAAATCTCTTTTTCATTGGAAGCAAGGGGGGCTCCAAAATACCTGCGGAAACTGCGAACGGAAACTACAGGCACCTTTAAATCTTGCCCAGCTTGGATAATGCTTAATGCGGTAGGATCCATGACACCGGGTTTTAAGAGCACCGTTGCAAGGCAGGGATCATTGGTACCTTCGCCAACAGGCAAATTTCCCAGCTTATTTATGGTTCCGCTTTCTACCACGGAATCTACCAAAAGTTCTGTAACTAATTTTTGAATCTGCTCGGAACTAATTTCACCCGAAACAAGCAACCCCTTAGATGCAGAAGTAATGGGGTCTTTGGCTTTTGCACCCGGGGTTAGAAGGTGAAAATCCTTGTTTACTCTGCATTTTTCAAGGTCAGAGTCTTTTGGTCGTATTTCAATTTCCCAGATCATGAATTTGTTCCTGATTAAGCATGCTCTCTTCCAAACTATATTATAGGAATCTTTGGGAGAAAGTTGGGGGAAGAATTGACATGACACGGAACCATTTTATCCCTAGGATCTTTTCATACTGTTTTTTGAAAGGAACAAAACATGAAAGCTATTCAAGCAGTTATTCTTGAACCACACAAAACCGGCCTTCGGGAAGTTGAAATTTCCGATCCTTCCCCTGACCAATTCCTTGTTGAAACCAAGGTTTCTGCCATCAGCGCAGGAACAGAACTGGCTGTTTACACCGGTTCCCATCAATGGCTTAAAGACCCCAGCATGCCTGACTGGAAGTTCCCTTTCAGACCTGGTTATTCCGCTGCAGGCATAGTTCTAAAAGTAGGCAAAAATATTACAGGTTTAAAAGAAGGTGACCGGGTTAGTTTCCCCGGCAATCATGCTTCCCATGAGCTTCTAAGCACTACCCATGAACGGGGCAAATGGTGGAAATTACCTGAGAATCTCGACTTCGAAAAAGCTGCTGTGGCTTGTATTTCAAGGTATGGCATGGGCGCTTCCATTCGTGCTGGGCTAACCTTAGGTAGAAGTGCTGCGGTTTTGGGGCTTGGTATTATTGGGCAATTTTCCCTGCGCTGCTTGATGGCTGCGGGGGCTAACCCTGTAATTGGTATCGATGCGGTTCCCATGAGGCGTAAAGCAGCTCTTGCAGCTGGCGCTGATGCCGTCATTGACCCTGCTAACGGCCCAATCAAAGAACAACTTCGTAAAATACTTGGCACTGGTGCGGAAATTGTCGTTGATGCCACCGGAATTCCAGATGCTGTTCCTCAAGCCATGTCTCTCGCTTGCGATGCAGGCCAAGTTATCGTGGTAGGAAGCCCCAGAGGCAAAGCCACCGATGTCAACTTTTATGATGACCTTCATCGCCGCTACATTGAGGTTTGCGGGGCGCATGGCAACATGCTGTTTGAACCAGCACATATTCGCCTGAATGGCAATTGGAACATTCACAAGGCACAGAATTGGCTGCTGGCAGCACTAGCAAACGGCAGATTAAATCTAAATGGGCTTATCACTCATAAAATCAAACCCACCGAGCTTACTTCGGCTTACGATGGGCTGTTGAAAAACAAAGATGAATATCTTGGTGTCACAGTTCATTGGGAATCATAAACAAGAACGAGTGAGCCTTGGAACACTGGGTTGAATATCTGATTTGTGCGCTTGCAGCTCTTGCTGCCGGGTTTGTTAATTCAATTGCGGGCGGAGGTACTTTGCTTACTTTCCCCGCTCTTGTGTACTCGCTTGGCACCGAAGTAATGGCCAATACCACGAGCACGGTCGGGCTTTTTCCGGGTTCACTTGCAGGCGCTTGGGGAAGCAGGGCACACCTAAAAGGCATTAAAACTTGGCTACTGATTTTAATCCCGCCCAGCATCGCGGGAGGCATAATAGGTGCCTTGATGGTCACCAGATTTCCGGAACACTTCCGCGTATTGGTACCTTGGCTACTATTGTTAGCATCCACCTTGTTTTTAATTCAGCCCATGATTTCCAAGCCTAAAACTTCAGAACTTGAAGGGGAAGGCAATCCCTCGAAGAGTTTATTTACCATATTGGGATTGGTTCTATTTCAGTTTTTGGTTGCAATATATGGTGGATATTTTGGGGCAGGTATTGGAATCCTGATGATTGCATCTCTTTCATTCATGGGTATTCCAGACATTTTTCGGGTTAATGGCCTAAAAAACGTACTGGCATTCGCCATCAATTGCGTGGCTGCCATCGTTTTTTGCATCGATGCCCCCATGGACTGGAAATTCGCAGGGGGGATGGCTTTTTTCTCCATCATTGGGGGATATTTGGGCGGTACTTTTAGCCAGAAAATACCGAGAAAAATGCTTAGAGTCATCATTATCTCCGTTGGTTACCTACTGGCCTCTTACTACTTTTTTAAGGTAGGTTAATACTTTCCTCTTGGCCCAAATCCTAACTCCTGTTAGATATATTTTATTAGCCATTTGGCATTACTTTTTCTAGAAAGGAAAAATCATGATTCTTCGAACTCAGAGCATGGCTGCTCTTGTGGTATTTTTTGCCCTTACAACATTGAGCAATGGCTTCGCTCAGGAAACAAAAAAAGGAAAGACGATGAAAACTGCTTCTGGTTTGGAATATGAAGTACTTAAAGAAGGCACTGGCGATGAAGCCAAGGCTGGAAAAAAAGTGACCGTGCATTACACAGGTTGGCTGAAGAGCAATGGTAAAAAGTTTGACAGTAGCGTTGATCGTGGCGAGCCATTTGTATTCGGTTTGGGCGCTGGGATGGTTATTAAGGGCTGGGATGAAGGCGTTGCAGGCATGAAAATTGGCGAAAAACGCAAACTGACCATTCCTCCTGATCTTGGTTATGGCGCACGCGGTGCAGGCGGGGTTATTCCTCCAAACGCTGACTTGATTTTTGAAGTTGAACTTTTAAAGATTAACTAGTTTCAACTGCTGGCATCTAGGATGTCCAGCCATTCACGATTTAAATATGCCAGGTGTTCCCCCAAGATTTTATCAAAGGGAAGCCTGGCTAATTTTTTATATGCCTCAACCATTACTGATGCAGCTTTCCGCATTCGATGTTCATCGCCCACCTGCCATAAATCTTTTGCAAGCTTCAATGCGGTTGCAGCTTTCCCCAATGCCTGCAATCGAATGGCTTCCTGCATAACTTTCTCGTATTCAGTATCAGACCAAACCATGTAGGGTATTTTCTTCTTGATGGACTTATCAATTTCTCCTACAGCATTTTCGGCGGCAACCACGCCCACACCATCAATTGTTTTTTCTACAACATTACGTCTGCCTACTTGGATTTTTTTCGCTAATGGTTGATACTTCAGTAAAGCTTTCCGAACTTTATCGCATGCTTTTTTATTTTCTTCTAACTCCGCCCCTGTCAGTACGACATCATCTTCATCATTGATCAATTCCTTATCGTCTAGGTATCTTTCAACAGCAGAAAACAAGCTCCTGCCATCAAAATTAAACTGCAATCCATCATTTGCAGAATAAGAAGTTACGCAATAACTTTTACCCGCAGGAGCATCGATGTAATAACCTGCATGCCAGCGTTCTTCCCCTCGTGCAAACAACGTAAAAAACTCTGGTGGGTCGAGACCATATCTCCAATGAAGTGAAATCGGAATCTCGCCGGAATAGGTATCGAATTTCCCGGAGAGAACTTCAAAAGCGCCTACAAGATAAATCCCCAAGGAATCTTCGAGCGCACTTAGTGGCTCTAAGGGGCGGAGCGATCTTGCAAAATCCCAAAACAATAGTATCTCTTCGGGAAAGGATACTTGCAATTGCTGCTCAAGCCATTCGCATCTTTGTTTAGGTGAACGATCCATGAAGGGCCTTAAAAAAGAAAACGACCGGCGCATGAAGCAACCGGTCGAAATACCATCGTTTTCAATATTATACTACGAGAGAATCCCGGTAACGGGGTCACCTTGGACTAGTTCCCTTGGCTGGTTCAAGTGGTTATAAACAATAGTGTTTGGATCAATACCAACACTATGATAAAGGGTTGCCAATAATTCGCGCGGATGAACAGGGTTATCCACTGGGGCAGAGGCAGTCTTGTCAGACTTGCCATAAACCAAACCACGCTTAACGCCCGCTCCTGCAACAACTGCAGTGTAGCAGTAGGGCCAGTGATCACGCCCATCATCATTATTCTGATTTCCGGAAGTCGAAACCCCGCGTTGGGGGCTTCTACCAAATTCACCCACAGCAATTACTAGGGTTTCTGCGAGCAAACCTCTTTCGTCCAAATCTGCGATGAGAGTAGTAAGGCCGGAATCAAGCATTGGCGCAGCTTGATCCTTCATGCGTTTGGAAAGGCCAACATGTACATCCCATGAATGGTTGTCAGAGTTTGCTACTTTGGGCCAGTTAATTTCAACAAACTTCGTACCAGCTTCAATCAACCTACGAGCTAATAAACAGCTTTGGCCAAAGGTATTCATGCCATAGCGTTCGCGCAGGGCTTTTGGTTCTTGGGCAAGTTCAAAAGCTTTTCTGGCATTTCCAGAAATAACCAAGCTAAGTGCTTTACCATAATAATCATCAAGTGCATACTTGGAGGTAGCTTCTTCCAAAGCAGGCAAGCCCTTGTTGATTGATTCGCGAAGGCTAGCCCTGCGTTCAAGCCTTTGGGCATTTGTTTCTTCACGAAGTTTCAAATCATCAATTTTAATGCGATCCATTTTGGTCATATCCATGTCATCACCTGCGGGATAGAGCAGGTATGGATCATAGGCTCGGCCAAGAAAACCAGCGGTGCCACCCTTGCCTACAACATTGCTTTCTTGCAATGGTCTAGGAAGCATTACAAACGGTAGCATAGGTTTTACAGGGGGCTTGATTCTTACAACGTTAGAGCCAACATTCGGGAAATCTTTTGGGGTTGGCGGTTCTAATTGACCGGAAGGGCTGACTTTGTCTGCGGTATAGCCTGTCAACATTTGATAAATTGCAGCGGTATGATTAAACAAGCCAACTGGCGTATAGCTCATGGAGCGGATCATGGTGAATTTATCATTCACTTGTGCAAGCTTAGGTAGTAATTCGGTGTACTTTACGCCTGGAATTTTAGTATCGATAGCTTTGAAAACGCTTCGCACATTATCAGGAACATTTTCTTTAGGGTCCCAAAGGTCGAGATGACTAGGGCCACCTTGCAAGTAAACAAGGATTACACTTTTTGCTTTACCAAATCCTGGGCCGCCTGATTGGCTGCTTGCTGCACTTGCCTTCTGCAAACGAAAAATATCCGCAAGGCTGATGCCAAGGGTTGCACTACCACCAACACGGAGGATTTCTCTTCTTGTTATCCCATCACAAGTATCTTTACCAGGCATAGATGGAATTACTAACATTATTCGATCTCCATAAAAAACGGTGCTTAAGAAAAATCAGTCGGCATGAGACAAACATAGTACAAGCAAGAATCACAACTTTAGTATCCCTTGAAACAAGAATATCTTCAAGTACTAACTTTACTTTTTTAGCCCGGCGGGGTTGCTGGTCTTGGCAAATTATACCAAGCAAGGTTCCAAAAACCCTTTTGTTCTTATTCAAGTGCAAAATCGGCAGCTTTTAAGGTTAAATCCAATTGATCTGGTCTGGATCCCCTGAAAATTGGAGAAGTAACCTCCGATTGCGCCAAAACCCGTGCTATTGAAACAGTTATGATCGATTTACCTCGTTTGTTAAAAAACTCACTTAATCGTTTCGATTCTGCCAAGGGATTATGACAAAGGACTTCCAAATTTTGATTTCGATAAAGGGGAAGAAGTTCCGCTTCGATTTCCCGATAATTTAGAAATCGACCTGACATCGTAGGAAGAAACCGTTATCGCCCAACTGCCCCTTTGATTCATTTACATTGGCAATGTTCCACCATTGCTCAAGCTGATAACCAACAGAAAACTTGGTATTCGAAGCCCGGATTGGAGTGTAGCTAAAGCCTGTTTGAAAAGTTACTGCAGGAATGGATTGGATAACAAACTGACTACTGGTTGCAGAAAATGGCCCTTGCGTGGCCGAAAAGTTCTGACTTGTTTGACCTATGAGTACTGTTCCGTCAACTATGGCAAAGTGCGAGAAACCAGGTATTCTTTCAAATCTTTTGTGGGTTTCTATTGCAAAATGCGGACCACCACCAAACATGTAGTTTGTTTCCGAAAAGTTTTCAAACTTGTTTTCCTGAGTCGTTGAAAAGTAGATTCCACCAATCCTCGTACCAATCCGAAAGAACACATCAAACTTGTTAAAGGGTTGAAACATCGGGGCAATATAATCAATATCACCAATGTTAAAACTTACTTCTGTATTTACAGTTGCTGGAAGCTTATTGATTGGTTCACTCGAACTTCCGGAAGAAGAAAATCCGCGCCATGATACTGCAAATCCGCCCTGTTCTCCTGCCAACCTATAACCTAATTCTAAATGCGGTTGAAATGCCCAATCCAAAGTGGCAGAAGGAAGATTGACGTTTACCACACGGCCATTCTGATACGTAACAGAAGATTGAAGCTGATTGGTAAGATTGGGCAATACACCACCAAAATCCACATTAATAAATATTGCAGGGTCATCTTTTACCGAACCATAAATACTTTTGTCTCTTGTAAGATTATCCACAAATACAGGGGTTTGGGGAAAAAGCGTTGGCGGTAAACTATCTACATTCATAGGGTCTAATGGCGAACGAACAGGATCGTTGAGTACCCCAGGGGCAGATGGAACAGAATTAGGGGCAGGAATTGGCGCGCCCAAAAGAGGCTGTGGTGGCGGGGGCGGTACCGCTTGCTGTAATGGCGATGGTTGTAATGGCATTGGCTGTAACGGAGAGGGCTGTAATGGCATTGGCTGCTGAGAATAGACTGACGATACGCAAAAAACATCGCTTATCAGCAACATTACTATTACATTAAACAAATTCTTTAAGCAATCTTTCACTAAGATTCCTGACAAATTTTACAATCATTTCCCAAAATCTTCACCCAATTGTTTTTCGAAATAACAAGTTTTAACTTACCTGCAATAGCATTTGCCCAATCCTATGTTTGGTATTTTCACAATTCATGTTAAATTACACAGAAGAAACAGTTTAAAAGGAACCGTCAGATGGAAATCGATGCTAAAGTCTGTTATTGCTTCCATGTAAGCAAAAGGAAAATTTTAAGCTTTATACGGCACGAAAAGCCCAAAGTCGCAAGTATGCTTTCTGAATGCGCAGGCGCTGGAAGTGGCTGTGGATGGTGTGTTCCCTTCCTTAAGCAAATACATGCTCAATGCATCGAAAGTGGCTCTGCAAATTTGGAAATATTGCATTCCGAAGATTATGTAAGAGGCAGGGAAGCCTATATTAAGTCCGGAAAAGGAAAGCCCCCTTCCAGCCCAAATAATCCTGCGTGATCTAGGATTGTTCTTTGTTATTTTCTCACGTTTGGGTTACTATCAAATTAGTCCTCTTCCCACCTATAAACAGGAGCATTCCATGAGTGACCCGATTTTTTCAAATTCTAACTCCCCCGATTCAAACCCCCTTAACCGCAGAGACTTCATCAAAAGTGTATCTGCTATTGGAATTGCAACCGCTGCATCTGGCAATCAATTTACCCAAGCCGCAGCGCCAGATTCTTCCAAGACTGATGAAACTGCAGTCAAGGGCTTATACGAATCCCTCACCGATGCGCAAAAAAAAGAAATCTGCTTCGATTGGGATCATAAAGACGCTGACAGAGGCTTGTTGCGAACCTTCGTCTCCAATAACTGGCAGATTACCAAGCCACATATTCGCAGCGAATATTATTCTAAAAAGCAACAAGACATCATTCACGATATTTTCAAAGGCCTCGTCAACCCTGAGTGGTATTCCAAATTCCTTAAACAGCTTAAAGACGACACCAATGGCAAAGAATGGGGTGCCGACCAAAGCATCGCAATCTTCGGCAAACCTGGTTCTGGAAAATTCGAATTTGTCATGACCGGCAGGCACATGACTCTCCGAGCTGATGGTAACTCTGAAGACAGTGTGGCTTTTGGTGGCCCCATTTTTTACGGGCATGCCGCTGATACTTTTAACGAAGGGGCTGACCACAAAGGAAATATCTTCTGGCCTCAAGCCTTGAAGGCAAACAAGGTTTATCAACTTCTAAGCGAAGACCAAAGAAAAACCGCATTGGTTAAAAAAACTCCTCCTGAATCTGCAGTTGAATTCAAAGGCAAGGAAGGTAAATTCTCCGGGATCGCAGTCAATAAGCTGGATTCCACCCAGAAAAAAGAACTGCAGGGTGTTCTAAGCGAATTGATCGAACCCTTCAGAATGGATGATCAAAATGAAGCGATGGCCTGCTTGGAAAAACAAGGCGGTTTAGATAGCTGCAATTTAAGTTTTTATCAACAGGGCGATATCGGCAAAGATGGTGTTTGGGATAACTGGCGTTTGGAAGGCCCCTCTTTTGTTTGGTATTTTAGAGGCAGCCCCCATGTTCATGTTTGGGTTAATGTCGCGGATAACTCTGCTATTAAGCTTAACGCTAGGGGCTAAGTTTCAGCGTAACATCACTGGCCCCTTCCCCGGTTTTAATTGCAATAATTCCGGGGGGATGGAAATGCCCGGTATAATCACCAAATGAACTCTGGCCAGATCCCTTAACATCAACGGGTAATCTGGCCATTTACCTTCTACTGCCTGAAGTTTAACCATTTCATCATCCTGCAACATCTGAAGCAATTCGTTAACCACTACCCTTACATCTTCGGGCAAGTCTTCAAATTTACATGCACCGAATTCATAATTAAATGCAGGGTCGCTTCTTCTAATAATTTCTGTCACCCCACGGGCAAACGCGGGCCACTTCTTTTCGATTTTTATTAATTCAAACGATTTATAAACCCCTGTTTGTTTCAGGCTTTTCAACCGCGCTGAAACCTCAGGCGGAAGGTCTTTAGACGATAGATATTTGACCCCCATTTTGTTTAATGGCAAAGGTGGATTATCTTCAGTGAAATCCAGAATCATTTTTACAAACGCACCTTTTTTACCCTCCAACTTACCAAGTTTTTCCAATTGTTCGCTACTAAGCTGTTGCTTGATTTGGGTAATAAACTTTTGCGTTTCCTCCGAATACAATCCAACTTTTTTCTTCTTGTCAAATGATTGCGCAAATCTTATCTGCTCTTCCTTTTTCATCTTCACTATTTGAATCGCACGCATCGGTTCATCCAACTTAAGCAATGCATCAGAATCAACCTTAGGCAGGCGCGATATCCATTGGCTTGTCAAAATCTTTTTAATCTCAGCAATGCGCTCATCAGGATAAGATGCTTTTGCTAGCCTATCTTTTTCCTTTAGATCCAAAGCTTCATACCACGCCCCAAACTTCTGAAAAACTTCAAGTAGCCTTCCAGCTTCCTGAGAATCCAACTTACCCGCTGTTTTCTTTTGGGCAATCTGTTTTTCCTTTCCCAATGTCTGGAAAGAATCATAGCTCTTGATCAGTTGATAAATGGCGCCATCAAGATCTTTAAGTTTCTTTTGTTTTTCCTGGGGTAATGCTTGAAATGATTCGTAATTCTTCACCAATTGGTTGTAATGCTCCTGCGAGGCCTTCAGCTTTTTAAGAAGGCTTTGGTATTTTTGTTCTTGCTCATCGCGGGCATCGGCAAAAATCCCCGCGGGTTTCCCCAAGGTAATGAAAGATGCCATCATCAGCAAAATTAAAGACAGTTTCATGAAGTTCATTTTTGTTCTCTTTCACAAGCCAGAGGGTTCCTGACCAAACAAATCCGGTGCATCCAGTTTTTTCAGAAACTCAATGTTTTCGATTTGCTCGTATAGATTTTTATTTTCGTAGAGTCGCAGATTATTTACCAACTCTGCATCTACCCTGCTTGTGTCATTAAAAGATAATGAACCAAGTCCAAAGCCGCCTGCAAATAAAACCAACAATCCTGCAGCGATCAACAATCCTCTGTCCCCGTATGAATACTCTTTTATTGCGACAGTTGGACTACTTAACGCCTGCATTTTTTTCATGGTTTTTGCAGTAAACGCCATGGTTACATCGGGCTTAGGAAGATAATCAAGCATCTCCCAAGTTTTTTTCATGGCTTGAAAATTGGCACGTTCCTCAGGGCTTGAGGCTAACTTGGCTTCAAACTCCCGAGCTTCCTCTTCCGTCAACTCACCATCCAAGTAAGAAGAATATAGTTCTTCTTTTTCCAGCGAATCATCGGAGTTCTCTGGTTCATTCATGTCTTTAAAATCCTTAAAACTATAGTTCGCAATTCTCTGGCGCGGCGCCATCCATGTAAATGTATTTTTTTAATACCTCACGCAGATTAACCCTTGCTCTACTTAAAAGCGATTTCACTGCTTTTGGCGTTAGCCCCATAACCACTGCAATATCGGCATAATTCATGTCTTCGTATTTATTCAAAACAACTGCCATTCTTTGCCGCTCATTCAACCCATCTAACGCCTTTGTAATGACATCTGCAAGTTCAACATTATGAAGGTGGATCTCGGGTTGACTCTGCTTTTCAGGCAGGCGCTGATCAATCCCTACCTGCTGCTGCTGGCCTGATTCTGAAGTAAGATAAGAGACTTGAGGCCGCCGCTTTTTAGAACGGATGCTGTTCAATGCAAGATTATTGGCAATAGTAAAAAGCCAAGTACTAAATTTCGCTTTCGGATGATAGTTCTTACGCGATTTGTAAATCCTAAGAAATGCTTCCTGCGCAAGATCCTCTGCTTCTTCTCTGCTTCCCACCATCGGCTTCATGATTACCACAAGCCTTTGTTGAAACAAAAGCACCAATTGTTCAAATGCACCTGCTTCATCAGCACGAACCCTCAGCATCAATCTGATGTCTGGGTCGCGTAAAGCATATTGGGCACTTGATTGGCCAATTGCAGTCAACATAATCTCCTAGATTAGTGCCTTGCATTAAAAACTTTGATATTTGAATTATTATAACACTTAACGAAGTGAACTTTAAAAGGTTATTTGCAGCTTTAATCAGTCTTTAATCTTTTGCTCGCTTGCTCTACGCAATTGGCCACAAGCTGCATCGATATCGGCACCCTTACGTTTTCGAACTGTAACAGTTTGCCCAGACGCCTTTAAAATCCTAACAAACTCCTGGACAGCTTCTTGTTCCGGCTTCAGGAAAGGCAATCCCTGAACGCGATTAAACGGAATCAGGTTTACATGTGCTTTTCTTTTCCTAAGCAATGATGCAAGTTCTTGCGCATGATCATTCTGATCATTAATCCCGCCCAACAATATGTATTCAAAAGTCACCTGTCTGCCTGTAACTTCTTGAAAATAATCCGCAGCATCAAGAACTTCATAAATACCAATCTTAGAGTTAGTTGGCACAATCTTAGATCTAATTTCGTCATTTGGTGCATGCAGAGAAACTGCAAGATGATACTGCTTTCCTGTATCGGCCAATTGTTTTATTTTTACAGGAAGCCCAACCGTGGAAATTGTAATATGCCTTGCGCTCAATCCAAGCCCCTTGGGGGAACATGCGGTTTCAAGGGCCTCGAGCAAGTTATCGAGATTTGCCATCGGTTCGCCCATGCCCATGATGACAACATGGCTCAGCCTTTCGGTCTCAGGCAATAAGTTCCGTGCTAGAATCATCTGCTCAAGGATTTCATAAGCCTTCAAATTTCTCACAACGCCATCAATTCCACTGGCACAAAAAACACAACCCATGGCGCAACCCACTTGGGTGCTTACGCAAACAGTTCTCCGACTCTCCTCTTTCATCAACACACATTCAATCCGGTTACCATCCTGAAGCTTTAGTATTAATTTTCGAGTATCATCCTCTGCAATTTTATGAACTTCAATTTCTTCAGAATATAATGCAAAAGTATTCGCGAGGTCATCTCTTAACGATTTGGGTAAATCACTCATATCGGAAAAAGCCATGCATCGTTTTAAGAGCAACCATTGCTGGATTTGCACCAATCGGTGTGCAGGTTGTTGTTTTTCCATGATCCAAGCTTTAAGGCTTGGGGGCGATAGAGAAAGCAGCGCAGGCTTGATGGGTGTTGAAATCACATCAAGCGAAATATTGTTGGTAGACATGTTTTTATTCTAAGTAGACTGATCTAGCTTGCAATGAATCTCCTTAAGCTCTTCCTAAATTTCTGCTTTTTTATTTAAGAACGCACTATTACAACCAACTTAAAACCTTAATCAACATACACTTATGGCAATAATACAGCCATGTACCCCACTTTTATTCTAAGTTTTCTATACTAACTGTGGTGCAAAATATGCATCAATACTTCGAATCACCCTAATAAATTGGGGCCTTACCATGGCGGAACCCGAATACCGTCCCGGATTGGCTGATGTGCCAGTTGCGGAATCTGCAATTAGCTTTATTGATGGCAAAAGAGCTCGACTTGAGTACCGGGGGATCGCTGTCGAAACCCTTGCCAAGGAAAGTTCCTTTGAAGAAACATCATGGCTCCTTCTTAAAGGTGAGCTACCTACGCAAAAGCAACTTGCCACCTTCGACAGCCAACTGCGGGTTCATCGCAGATTAAAATACAAAATCATCGATCTGCTCAAATGCCTTCCCGAATCTGGGCATCCCATGGATGCATTGCAAGCTGGGGTTGCAGCATGTGGCATGTTCTACCCTACGAAAGATCGAACTGATCCTGAAAAAAATTGGGAAGCTGTCATCAGGTTAATTGCAAAACTTCCAACGATTGTTGCTGCCTTTCATAGGCTCAGGCGTGGTGATGAGGCCATTCCACCCCGAGATGATTTAGGCCATGCTGCAAATTTCTATTACATGCTTACTGAAGAAGAGCCTTCTCCTTCGATTACTAAAGTGATTGATGCCTGCCTGATTGTTCATGCAGAACATACGATGAATGCATCAACTTTTAGTAGTCGGGTTACGGGTTCAACCTTAGCAAACCCATTCACCGTGGTAAATTCAGCGATAGGCACTCTTGCAGGGCCGCTTCACGGTGGCGCCAATGAAGAAGTTCTTGATATGCTTGAAGAAATAGGCACTGCAGAAAAAGCCAAAGGTTGGCTTGAAGATGCGGTGTTGCACAAAAAGAAAATCATGGGTTTTGGGCATCGTGTTTATAAAGTCAAAGATCCGAGGGCAACAGTGCTGCAGGAACTTGCAGAGCACATGTTTGCGGAAACCAGCAAGCCTGAAATCTACAACCTTGCGGTTGAAATCGAGAGGATTGCTACAGGTATTTTAGGGCCTAAAGGCATCTTCCCGAACGTGGATTTCTATTCAGGGATTGTTTACCAAAGCATGGGAATACCACGCGATTTGTTCACTCCTATTTTTGCAATTTCACGGGTCGCTGGATGGACTGCGCACTGGCTCGAACAATTGAAAAACAACCGCATCTTCCGCCCAGAACAAATCTTTGTAGGCAAGAATGATCAACCCTACACGCCAATGGAAAAAAGGCCCTAATAAACACCCTTGTTTTAGCTCTCTTTCTGTTTTTTGGAGGCCTGACTTCTCATGCTTGATGCTGCTTTTATTCGTGCCAATCTTGAGGCGGTCAAATCAAATTGCAAAAACCGCAACCTTGTTGCGGATGTAGATAAAGTTATTGTTATCGATGACGAACGAAAAAAATTACTCTCCAACATTCAGGCCATCCAACAAAAACAAAATGAGTTGTCCAAACTCATCCCCAAAGAAAAAGACCCAACTATAAAACAACAATTGGTTGGCGAAGGTAAATCTCTTCGCGAGCAAGCAAATGCAATGGAAGCACAAGCGAGAGAAATCGAAAGCAATCTGAAATCCGTTCTGAATATCATCCCCAATATGACTCATCCAGATGCGCCGGTTGGCCTGCTTGCTGAAGATAACAAAGAAATCAAACACTGGGGTCAGCCAAGAAAATTCGACTTCACCCCAAAAGATCATGTTGCGCTTTGTGATTCATTGCAACTTGCAGACTTCGAAGCAGGCGCTTCTGTAGCGGGCCAGAAATTTTATTACCTCAAAAACGAAGGTGCTTTGCTAGAACTTGCACTTGTTCAATACGCAATGAACACTCTGGTTCAAGAAGGCTTCATCCCCGTAATTACTCCAGATCTTGCTAGAGTTGAAGTTCTTGAAGGAATCGGTTTTATTCCGCGGGATCCAGACCCTGAAAAACGCCAAGTTTACACCATCGCTGATACCGATCTTTGCCTTGTTGCCACCGCAGAAATCACCCTCGGAGGCATGCACCGCGATCAAGTTCTTGATGAAGCCAACATGCCTTTGCGCTATGCGGGGCTCTCCCACTGCTTCCGTACCGAAGCTGGTGCTCCCGGAAAAGATACCAGGGGTTTATACAGGGTTCATCAATTCACCAAAGTCGAAATGTTTGCCTTCTGCACCCCTGAACAAGCTGAAGATATTCACCTCGACATTCTTCGTATCGAAGAAAAAATATTCCAAGGCCTCGGCCTTTGCTACAGGGTTATCGACACCTGCACGGGTGATTTGGGCGGCCCAGCATACCGAAAATACGACCTCGAAGCTTGGATGCCTGGCAGAGGTAAGGACGGGGATTATGGCGAAGTTACCAGCACTTCCAACTGCACTGATTACCAATCACGAAGATTAAATATTCGTAGCAAATCACAAGGTAAAAAAGGTACTCGCTTCGCCTACACGCTCAATGGCACTGCTGTTGCGGTTACGAGGGCAATCGTTGCAATCTTAGAAAACAACCAGCAGGCGGATGGATCTGTTATCATTCCAGAAGTGTTACGGCCCATGATTGGCAAAGACCGGATTGTCCCCCGGTAAATTTGCCCTATTTTTCTTCTGGACTGGGGTTAGATGGAAAACAGCCTGCCTCCTTCCGAAAAAGTCAAAACATTCCCTACCTCCCCTGGTGTTTACATCATGAAGGACGGCAAGGGTGTCGTTCTCTACATAGGCAAAGCTAAGAATCTCCGTAACAGGGCATCGCACTACTTCACCAAAGCTGCTGCTGAAGACCCCCGAACCCAGAACCTCGTGCCCTTGATTGAAGAAATCGAATTCCTGCAGGCCGAAACCGAAGTGGATGCTCTTCTTCTTGAAGCTAGGCTAATCAAAGATATTCAGCCCCGGTTCAATGCTGCGTTAAAAGATGGAAGAACCTTTCCCTATTTACAAATAAGGGTGCGCGAAGAATTTCCCCGGGTCGAATTTACACGCTCGCCTCGCAGGAAGGGAGTCAGGCTTTATGGCCCATTCACCAATTCCAAGGCGCTCAAACACGCTCTTCTAATACTGCAACGAGTATTTAAATTTCGAACTTGTAGTCTCGATATTAAATCCGATGAGAATCGATGGCGCTGGTTCCGCCCCTGTCTGCTTCACAGCATTAGGCAATGCACCGCACCTTGCAATTTCAGAGTGACCAAAGAAGAATATCGTGCCCAGATCAAATCATTGATTCATGTACTGG
The DNA here is from genome assembly GCA_044337875.1 of Gemmataceae bacterium. Classification (GTDB taxonomy): domain Bacteria; phylum Planctomycetota; class Planctomycetia; order Gemmatales; family Gemmataceae; genus UBA969. The sequence goes on along the minus strand of JBIIMS010000001.1, from coordinate 305,033 downwards.
AAGGGCGTAAAAAGAAACTTCTTAGAAAAATGCGCAAAGAGATGGAAGCAGCAAGCAAAGAACTTTTGTTTGAAAAAGCAGCACGAATCCGAGATGAAATCCTATCCTTGGAAAAGCTTGAAGATCGAGGCAATAATAAACGCGATGTACAGCCGGGGGCCTTTCCTATCGATCCAAAAAAAGGCCTCAATGGATTAAAAAAAATTCTTGGGCTAGCTACAACCCCCAGAACTGTTGAAGGCATTGATATTGCTCATCTGGGGGGAACCGAGACGGTGGCATCGCTTGTGCGCTTCCTCGATGGTTTACCTTTTAAGCCGGGTTATAGAAAATTTCGGATTAAATCCGTCCAAGGCATTGATGATTACGCTTCCATTCGAGAAGTGGTTTTCAGGCGCTTCAGAAAACAACGCGATTCCGAAGAAATATTCCCTGATGTCATTCTCATCGATGGGGGCAAAGGCCAGCTTAACGCCGCATTAGATGCTTTTAAGCTTTTGGGTATCGAACCTCCATGCCTGATTTCACTTGCAAAGAAAGATGAAGAGATCTTCCGCCCAGGAGATTCTGAACCCATCCGATTAGGCAGGCATTCATCTGCGTTGCGCTTGCTGCAATATGTAAGGGATGAAGCACATCGCTTTGCCCAACATTATCACCATGTACTAAGGCATAAAAAACTGGAAAATGAAATAGAGTCCGCCTTTGAAACAGAAAAGGAACCCAAAGACAATGCGAATCCTGCTGACTAACGATGATGGCATTTATGCTCCAGGCCTTAGGGCTTTGCGCTTAGAACTGCAAAAAATTGGAACTGTCGAGGTTGTTGCACCAGCTACCGAACAAAGTGCTACGGGCCATTCGGTAACACTTAACAACCCGATTGTGGTTCAAGAAATCTACGACGAAAAAATGTCTCGCATTGGCTGGGCCGTCGAAGGCAGGCCTGCTGATTGTGTTAAACTCGCTTTGAGAGAACTCCTCGGCTATCGGCCCGACCTTATCGTAAGCGGGTTGAACGCTGGCTCTAACGCCGGTATTAATGTGCTTTATTCTGGAACGGTTGCTGCTGCAATTGAAGGCGCTTTTTTTGGTATCACCAGTATTGCTTGTTCATTGGAATACACTAAGCCTAGGCCTCTGGATTTTAACACGGGTGCAGGTTTGGCGAGGCAAATCGTAGAACAAATAATCAACAAAAAGCCCGCACCAGGCGCCTTGTTTAATGTCAACATTCCCAGCCTTGAAAATGGACCGGTTCTTGGAGTTCGTGTTGCACCTCAAAACACCTCTACTTATGAAGAGTGCTTTGATAAACGCACCGATCCCAGAGGCAGAACATATTTCTGGTTAGGTGCCGATTTCAACTGCCCTAATCCAAACCCAGAAACCGACACCGCTGCCCTTAGAGATCGATTTATTACCGTTACACCTTTGCAATTTAACCTTACCGAGCACACACAACTTGAAGAAATGTATTCTTGGAATTGGACACTTTGATTTCTTAGATTTCATGCTATGATTCTTTTCTAACTTTCAACCTAAGAGGAAATGCAATGAACGCAATTGAAATTACAGCTTCGACTTTGGAATCCACCGGGCAAATGCTTTCCATGTTCCTTTCTGATTTATCTGATGCTGACTTGCTGGTTTGTCCGGTCGAAGGCGCTAATCATATAGCTTGGCAGATAGGGCATTTGATTTCTGCTGAAAGAATGACTCTTAATAATCTTCCTGATGTTACCTACCCAATTCTAACTCCAGAATTCGAAGCAACCCATAGCCGTGATTCCACTACGAAACAGAGCCATGCAGGATTTTTAACCAAGGCCCAATATCTAAAGATGATGGAAGAATCTCGATTGGCTACTCTTACAGCTTTACGAAAGCTTAAAGATGCAGACCTAGATAAACCAACCGTAGGAAGGCTTGCAGCAAAGGCCCCCACGCTCGGAAAACTTTTGCTCCTTTGCTCTAACCATACCTTGATGCACATGGGGCAATTCAGCGTAATTCGCAGAAAACTAGGCAAACCGGTGCTATTCTAAACTCATGTATTATTCCTTTCTTGCAGATGCGCTGGTCATAATCCATCTTGCCTTTGTTGCATTTGTGGTACTTGGCCAGCTTGCAATTTTAGTTGGTATTATCTTCAAAAAAACATGGGCCAGATCCTTTGTTTTTAGAATCATCCACCTAATTTGCATCGGTATAGTCGCAGCAGAGGGCATGCTTGATGTCGAATGCCCCCTTACCGTTTGGGAACGAAACCTACGCGCCGAAGCGGGGCAGGATGTTTCTGAAGCCCCTTTCATTCCTCAACTTGCCAACCGAATTCTTTTCTACCCAGATATTCCTCATGTTTATTTCGAGAGAATGCACATCGCATTCGGTTGTCTGGTTCTATTAACCTTCCTAATTTGGCCACCTAGGCTTCAAAAAAAACAAAAAGAATCCTTGAATTAACAAGATTCAAACCTTTGTTCTTTGAAATTCGGGATGTTATAATGAAGGTCGATCTGATAAAGCCATACTTGACTAATTCGGAGTTTATCCCAATGCGCATGATTTTCTTTACTTTTTTAGTTCTGATTTCACCCGCACTTAGTTTTGCCGAAGCAAATAACTGGTCCAGATTTCGAGGCCCCAATGGCACCGGAATTTCAGACTCCAAAAACATTCCCCTCAAATTCTCCAACACCGAAAATATCCTCTGGAAATTACCCCTTGCTGATGTCGGAAACTCTGCACCGGTCATCTGGGGCAACCATCTTTTTCTGCATTCTTCCCTCCCCGATGGCAGCAAACGATTCCTCCAATGTATCGACTCCGAATCCGGAAAACTCCTTTGGAAAAAGTCTTTCAATGCCAGTGTCGCTAAAACACATATTAAAAACTCGTTAGCCTCCTGCACCCCTGCAACCGATGGTGAAAGGGTTTACAACATCATCTGGGATGGCAAAAACATCGTATTGTATGCTCATGATTTCAAAGGGGCAGAAGTTTGGAAAAAAGATCTCGGTGCCTTCAATAGCCAACATGGTCCAGGACATAGCCCCATCGTTCACGGCAACAAAGTGATTTTTAATAACGACCAAGATGGCACTGCGCAACTTCTTGCCTTTGATTCCAAAACAGGAAAAACCCTTTGGGATATCCCGAGAAAAGCATTCAGAGCTTGTTATTCTACCCCTTTGTTTAACACTCTTGAAAACGGAAATTTGGAACTCCTCGTCGCTACCTCTGCGGGCATCACCAGCTATGATGCAGATAAAGGCCTCGAAAACTGGACCTACACTTGGAGCTTCTCAAAAATGCCGCTGCGCACTGTTGCTTCACCCGTTGTTACCTCTGGCGTTATTGTGGCTTGCAGTGGCGATGGAGCAGGAGACAGGCACCTTATCGCTGTCAAACTTGGCGGCAAAGGTGATGTTACACCAACCAACCTTCTTTGGGAAAACCGCAAGTCGTTTCCTTATGTCCCTTCCATGATCTCCAAACAAGAATTCATTTTTAGTGTTACCGACAAAGGAATGGCCATGTGCAACCTTGCTGTCAGTGGCAAAGAATTATGGAGCGAAAGGCTTGACAGCCCCGTTACTGCTTCTCCACTGATGATCGATAACAATATTTTTGCTATTGGCGAAAATGGCGATGTTTATATTTTTCAGGCTGAAGGTAGTTTCAAAATGATCAACAAAAACTCTTTGGGAGAACCTGTTTTCTCTACCCCGGCTGTAGCTAATGACAAGCTTTACATTCGAGGCAAAGACCATCTTTTTTGCATTGGTAAACCCGTCAAGTAACTTTTTTAACAAGGATTCACACATGATCGCAAGCTTTAAGAACCGGACAATTGTTTTTTTGGCAATCTTAACCACAATTACTATTTCAGGCGTTTCTTCAATTAGTGCACAAGAGGCTAAAACTGTGAATGCATCCAAGACCGAGCGAATTTTCGAAATGCGAACCTACTACGCTGAACCAGGCAAAATGGACGCCCTTCATGCTAGATTTCGTGATCACACATGCAAACTTTTTGAAAAACATGGTATCACCATCATTGGCTTTTGGAAACCTACCGACAAAACCAAAGCTGAAGATATGATGGTTTACATCCTTGCTTACCCAAGCAAAGAAGCTGCTGACGCCTCTTGGAAAGGCTTCCGCGCTGATCCTGTTTGGAATTCTGCAAGAGATGCTTCTGAAAAAAATGGCAAGCTGGTCAAAAAAGTTGAGTCGGTTTTCTTAAACCCTACTGACTATTCTCCAATCAAGTAATTAGAAGAAAGTACTTCTTTGATGCTCTTCATTCGCAAGGCTTGGATCGCTTTTTTTATTGCTCTTTTACCTATCTTGAGCATGGAAGCTGCGGACCAAGCATTGCCTGTTCATATCCCTTTCCGCATCAACAAATCCAGCCATTTAATTGTCAGAGCGAAAATTAACAACAAAGGCCCTTTCAACTTCATCCTTGATACGGGTGCACCTGTCACTTTTTTTGCTGCTGAACCAGGCAAATCACTCGGGCTGAAATCTGATGAAAACGGCTGGTGCGTTCTCGATAAATTCCTTCTTGAAGGCGGACTTCTCTTTGAAAACCTGCGCGTCAAGCTCGAAACCCCTTTCCAACTTGTTGGAATGAATGGAATGGCTCTTGGCGGATTAGAAATTCATGGACTCATTGGCTACGATTTACTCGCAAAACACAAAATAGAAATTGATGTCGCCAAGGATACCATGACTTGGACGCCCCTAGATTTCAAACCTAGATTCCCCCTTGGAGTTTCAGGAAAAAACTCCGGATCAAGCCTTGATGCTCTTGGTTCTTTCATGAAAACAATTGGCGCATTAACAGGAAAAAAACAAGATACACCCCCCGTTCTCCGTGGATCATTAGGCATTATTATCGATCCAGATTCAAAACCCTTGATGGTTATCGATGTGCTAAAAGATAGCCCTGCATACAAGGTTAGCATCCAAAAGGGCGACCTAATCCTTAAATATAATGATGCGGAAATAACTTCCTTAGATGATCTTTCAAAAATGTATCGATCAACGCCAGAAAATAAAAAAATCCAAATCGAGATCATTCGAAAAAAACAAATCCTCGCATTGGAACTTACGCCTAGGAAAGGGTTGTAACCATGCCTTTCATAAATCGCTTGGGTTTACAATCAAGCATTCTCTATTTACTTCTCTGCTCCACAGTAAGCGCGCAAGAACCTGTTCATGTTCCTTTGGAAATCTTGAAAACAGGCCATATCGTTGTATCCGTAAAGGTTAACGACAAAGGCCCTTATCGACTGTTATTTGATACGGGCGCTCCTGTCACACTCATCAGCAGCAAGATTGCGACCGAAGCCAAGGTGATAAAACCTTCGCTAGGGTTCGCCCTGTTTGGCGCAGGCGGGCAAGCCAACATTGAATCACTTGAACTCGGCAATTTAAAAACCAAAAACAATTCTGTAATTGTCATGGATCATCCAACAATCAAAGTCCTGTCTAAATTCTTTGGCCCCATCGAAGGTATCATTGGATTCTCAACCTACTCACGATACAAATTAACCATTGACTACAAAAATTCGTCCATCGCTTTTGCCCCCAACGGATACCTCCCTCAAGATACTGTCAAAGCCATGATGGATCGCCTTATGGCTAACAATAAAACCCGCGAGACTTTATGTTCCAAAGGTGTTTGGGGGTTCGAAGTTCAAAAGCTTGAAACTGATACCGCGGAAGGGTTGGATATTATTTCCGTTGTTCCTAACAGCGTAATGGCAAAAGCAGGACTTAAAAAAGGTGACCGCATTCTTTCCTTCAACAACATTTGGACCGACTCAATTGAAGATCTTTTTTACGCTTCCAGCAAATCCAACACAAATGAACAATCGAAACTTCGAATTCTCAGCAATAACGAAATAAAAACAGTTCTCATAATTCCAGCTAATGGCATTTAACACTACTCCGGGTGCCTAAATATGTACAAAATCATTCTTGTTTTACTTATTTTGCTTTTCATCGGGTTTAACCCCTTTGAATCAATAGTTTTAGCACAAGCCAGCAAAAAATTAAAATCAAACATGATCGATCAAGGGGAATTTAATCCGGCACTTAAAGGCATCGCAGTTCTTGAAGGATTTAAAGTCGAAGTTGTTGCGCAAAACCCAAACATCGTTAACCCCTCATCAATTTCTTTTTCAGACGATGGCAAAGTCTTTGTCTTAGAACGAAGCCCAAATTTTACCAAAAAACTGAAAGCCTCCTCTTGGCCTATAGGGGGATTAAAAGAAGGAACTGTTTTAAAAAAAAACATATCCGACAAAATTAAAGCCCTTTCTATCAACAAAACTACTGGGCTTTGGGAATCCCCCATCACCCTACTTGAACCTTTTTCCCCATCTGCTTTTGTTACACATGATTCTTTTATTTACCTTGCAGATTCGGGATCCATTCTACGCTATAAAATCAAGCCTGATGGCGGACTTGAGATGAAATCCGAAATCATCATTAAAGGCATCGCAGGCTTTAATGAATATCAAGTTAATGCGCTTACCTTTGGTCCAGATGGCTGGCTTTATTTTCATTTCCCTCCTGGCGATTCCCTCCTTGAAGGCACCGATGGTAAAAAAATACCCGTCCTACGCACCGGTGGTATCGCTCGTTGCAAACCAGAGGGCAAAAACCTTGAGCTCTATTCGACCGGCATTCGCCAAGCTCAGGGGAATCTTTCCTTCGATTTACAAGGCAACTTATTTTCAGTCGATGATCAAATATCTTCAGGTGCAAAACCTGCAGGCGCTCGACTCCTGCACTTAACGGAAGGATTCGATTTCGGCTGGCATCTTGCACACCGCTCCAATTGTTGCGATCCAGACCTTTTCAGGATTTTAATGGAGGGGGATGATGCTCCTTACTCTGTCATCAATTTGCCTAAAGTTCATGCAACTTCATCCCATGCCTATACCGATAACAAGTTGCCTCAAAAATTTAAAAACCTATTTCTTGTTGCAGATGGTCTCTCCCATGAAATCCTTGGTGTCTTTCCTGCCAAAGACAAAAGCACCTTCCTTTCCAGCGAATATTTCCCTTTCCTAAGTTCTACCGATCCGAAGTTTTTCCCTTCTCAAATAACACAAGGGCCTGATGGCGCACTCTATATTGTGGATCAAGGGTGCTCTACCGAAACTGAAGGATTAGGAGTAGGTGGAAGAATTTTAAGAATCCGGTGGCAAGGAACTTCCACTGATCCTGAAATCGCTCTCAGAAGCTTAGATTCTTTTTCTTCGTTTGATGAAAAATCAGTTGGTGATTTAATCGCACTTCTAGATTCAGAAGAAAACTTCATAAAAATCGCGTCTAGAAATGCTCTAATTCGGAAAGGCAGAGATGCCGTTGAGCCGTTAGTAAAACTCCTTAATAATGAGGATAAAGCTTCAGAACCAAAACTGCGCGCTTTAGAAACTCTCGCCCATTTCTGGGATAAAGAAGTTCAATCAATATGCGAAAACATACTTGCAGATGGAGACCCCAACCTTCAACTTCTGGCAACACAATATTTGTGCCGGTTTGCCTCTCCTGGTAGCGATTCAATTTTCAATGTTCTACTTAAGCATCTGGGATCTGATACGCCCGAACTCAGAAATGCAATCACACTGGCTATGGGAAAAAACAATGCTCCCGGATCCGCAGAAAGTCTAGTCAACTCCATATTATTTTATGAGGGATCAGATATTCGAATGCTTGAGGTTTTTGCTCGCGCCTTGGAATTAACAGGCAAAAATGGCATGGAACGAATACTCGCAGTTGGTGATACAGGCGTAAAAAAAGACATCAGAAAAATTCTAGAAGTCCAAACAATGATGCGCACTACCCCCGCATTAGAAGGAACCCTTGCATGGCTTGAAAATCAAAACATAAGTGATTCTGAGATAGTCGATTTACTAAAAAGTCTTAAAAACCAAAAACAAATACCCGATGCCATTCTTTCTCAACTCGCTCTTTATTGTTTTAAGCAACCAACCATGGAAGCGCCGATCAAAATTGCTTTACTAGAGTCTTTAAGCTGTTTCCCTAATGCATCGTTTAAAGAGTGGGAAAAATTTTTGGATGCCTGCCTAGAAGATGCAGACATCAAAACCAAAATAGCCTGCATTGGTATGATCAAAAACGCCAACATTAGTTCGTATTCAAAAAAACTTAATTCACGGATAAGTAGTCAAGAAATTCAAGACGAAGAGAAGATCCCCCTTTTAGAAACCCTCGCATCTCTAAAAACCAAGGAATCTATTCCTGTAATCATCAATATTTTAAGCGGCACTAGGTCCCAAAGAGAAAGCTTGAAAGTAAGGCAAACAGCATTACAGGCCTTATTTGCAATTGACCCTGATAAAGCCTCTGAAAGTATTCAAAACCTGCTTAGTTCGGTTTTGTTCCCTGACACTTTAAAAAGTGAAGCTTTGCAATTATTAGAAAAAAACCCTTCAGGTGCGAAAGTTCTATTTGCATACTTCGATTCTGGAAAATGTGACCCCAATTTATTGCCTGCCATATCCGAGTGCCTAAAAAAGTTTGGTCTTAAATCCGCCGAAGGAAAAGATTTAAACAGCCTGCTACTTAAAAAAGCCCTTTTAGCGGACAACAACCTTTCACAATTACAGCTTTTTGAAGCATCTATGAAATCTTCTGCAAGCCTCGAAAGAGGAAAAGAAACTTTTCTAAATGCCAACAATCAATCTTGCATCATTTGCCATGCAATAAACAAAAACAATACCACGATAGGCCCGGATTTAGCTTTTATCCAAAAAATTGAAACAGCAAAAATAATCCGTTCGCTGCTAGATCCTGCGTACGAAATAAATCCAGCCCATATCACTTTCGAACTTAAAACAAAAACCGGCAAAACTTCCATAGGGGTAAAAATCAGATCTGCACAAAATGAGATCTTGTTGGCAGACGCAACTGGAACAATATCGACTTTCAGTAAAAATGAAATTGCTTCTTTAACCCCTCTTAAAGTTTCCGCCATGCATAACAACCTTACCAGCGGACTGAGTTATAGAGAGTTGTTGGATTTGGTTTTTTTCCTTAAAGCCCCCACAAATAGCAAAACCTTTTCGGGCGCATCTTATGCTGGTCAAATCAAGATAAATAAAGGTTTGGATGATTCCAAAAGCGTTTTGATCGCTGCAAGAAATGATGGTTTTTTCGATTTACAGAAGTACAGTCAGGGAACCTCGGGACAACTCTCCTTTCAATTCTATTTAAACTCGAATAACCAATCTAAATCCGTAGTAACCATTACCTCTCATGATTCCTTCGAATTAAGAATCAACAGTGTCCTAAAAACGGAGCAACAAATCAAAAAATCAATTACTAATTGCACTTTTGATTTAGATCTTAATCCCGGATCGAATCTTATCGAAATTGATTTTTCAAAGATTATAAAGCCAGAAGGTTTTTATTTGCATTTCACGGGTGATGAGATAAACGGTTCAAGTATAAACAATAACCCGGCTCCTAAAGATTAAGAGTCGGGTTGAATCGTTTATAATTAAAAATCGGTTTACTGCAAACCGCCATCCACTCGTTCGTTTGTAAGGTGGGAAGGATGATCCGTGAACCAAATTCTGGACCATTCCTGTTCGATCTGCCTAAGATCTTCAGATTGATTAATCAAAGCTTTTATACGCATGCTAGGATCAGAAGAATAAGCATTAATCAAGCAACCAGTGTTGCATAGGATAGCCAAGCCAACTGCAGAGAACAAAAAAATACGGCTCATGATTAAATCCCTTCAAGCATTCAAGATCTATCAAAAAGATCTAAAGGTTTGTTGCCCTAGCAGGAAAATAACTGGGAACTCAACTAAACCTGAATGATATATCGGATGTAATGATTTTAAGCTTGAGAGGAAAATAAGGAATGATAATGGATTTAACGAAAAGGAGAGATGGGGGCTCTGGGGGCTTTAGGTTTATGGTGGTTTAGGAATAAAAAAATTAGAATGGGGTATTACAAAGATGGCCCGGGCTTAGTAACTTCGTCAATATCTCCCAAGATAAGCCCCTCGCCATCAAGATTAACGGGTATGCTGGTGAGTTTTTTGACTCTTTCTTCCATCTCTTTACCGGGTTTAAAAGTTACAACGTATTTAGGAGGCACATCAACCCGTTCGCCGGTCCTTGGATTTCTTGCTTTTCTAGCTTTTCGCTGTTTAACTTCAAAAACGCCAAAATTCCTTAATTCAATGCGCCCCATCTCTAAAAGAGCATCCACAATCGCATCAAAAGTTTGTTGTACGATGTCTTTGGTCTTTAACTGTGTCAAACCGATTTTGTCAGAAATCTGCTTTACGATTTCTTTTTTAGTCACGGTTACCACTCCTGAAATTGTACGGCAAGGAATAAAGATATTTCCACCGCCAAGTGACTTAAAGTTAAATCCAGTTAAGGATTATGTCAAGTCTAAAGAGAATATTCCTTAATATTCATCGATTCTTTTTAAAATCAAATCGAAAAATGATCTTCCCAAACACCCTCGAAAAAAGTTACTTCATATCTATTACTTTTGGCACACATAAAGGATTGTTCATGGAAAAGTTAGTTGTAACAGGTGGTTGCGGATTTATTGGCAGCAATTTCATTCGCATGATTCTAGAAAAAGAGCCCACGGTTGAAGTAATCAACTTTGATCTTCTCACCTATGCTGGCAATCTTGCCAATCTTAAAGATTTGGAAAAGAATCCCAGGCTAAAATTCGTTAAGGGCGACATTGCCAATAAGCAAGATGTTGACGCAGTCCTAAAGGACGGAGTTTCTTCGATAGTACATTTTGCTGCAGAAAGTCATGTTGATCGAAGCATTTTAGATTCTGGCCCTTTCATTCGCAGCAATATTGTTGGCACCCAAGTACTTTTAGATTCTGCAAGAGCCCACAACATCAAAAGATTTGTCCATGTTTCAACAGATGAAGTATATGGCAGCTTGGGTGATACGGGTTTTTTCACCGAAGATACCCCCCTTGCACCGAACAGTCCTTATTCCGCAAGCAAGGCCTCTTCAGATCTCATTGTTCGCAGCTATGTGCATACCTTTGGTTTTCCTGCAATGACCACACGCTGCTCCAACAATTATGGGCCTTATCAATTCCCTGAAAAGCTGATTCCACTTTTCATCAGCAATCTGCAACGAAATGAACAAGTCCCGGTGTACGGGGATGGTTTAAATGTGCGTGATTGGATTCATGTAAATGATCATTGTTCAGGCATTCTTGCTGTACTACGAAAAGGCCGTGTAGGTGAAGTTTATAACCTAGGCGGAAAAAGCGAACGAACGAACCTTGAGTTAACGCATGCACTCCTAAACAATCTGCAAAAACCCCACTCTTTAATTCGCTATGTTAAAGATAGGCCAGGCCACGACAAACGATACGCAATTGATTGTTCTAAAGCAGAAAAAGAATTAGGTTGGGCGCCAACGGTTATTTTCGAAGAGGGTTTAAAGCACACTGTAGAATGGTATCTTGCTAACACTGATTGGATTAATTCCATTCGCACAGGTGATTATCTTTCGTACTATCAAAAGCAATATGGGCACCGATAACAAAAAACTTGATAGCAGTACGGTTCTTATTACTGGAATTACCGGATTTGCTGGTTCGTATCTTGCAGAACATCTTCAGGGGTTCGCTGGGGAAACCCATGGGATTAGTAGGTCTGGTAAATGGCCTAAAACTTGCCCTGAAAATCTTCATAATATCCCACTGCATACCAGCAATTTTCAAGATTCGACCCAACTGGCTTTACTTTTAAAAACAATCAATCCAACACACATCTACCACCTAGCTGGATTTGCCCAGACGGGAAAATCTTTTGTAAATCAACATGAAGCCTGGTTGGGTAATCTGAACGCCCCACAGACTCTTTATGATGCCATCAAAAAATCAGGCATTAAGGCAAAGGTTCTTTTCGCTGGGTCTGGTTTAATTTATGGATCAGCTAGATACGACAAAGAAATTAAAACCGAATCTTCAGAGTTAATGCCCCAAAGCCCATATGCATCTAGCAAAGCTGCCGCCGATCTTTTGAGCTATCAAGTTTGGGTAAACGACAAGATCGAAATAATTCGTGCACGGCCTTTTAATCACATCGGGCCAAGGCAATCGATTGATTTTGCAATTGCAAGTTTTTCCAAACAAATTGCTGAAATAGAACTCTTAGGAAAAAAGCCTGTCATTAAAACAGGTTCACTATCTGCTTTCCGAGATCTCACCGATGTGCGGGACACGGTAAGAGCTTATGCGGGCCTGATGAAGCATGGAATACCAGGCGAAGCTTATAACATTGGTTCTGGTAAAAACACTCGTATTTCTGATGCTTTAAAAATGCTCGTTTCTTTTTCAAATAAGCCCAACTTAATAATTGAAGAAGAACCATCCTCTTCTGCTCAAGATTTTGAATTGCTTGTCGGCATCGATAAACTTAACAAAACTATTTCTTGGGAACCGGCCTTTTCTCTTGAAGAAACTCTTACCGACACTTTGAACTATTGGCGTCAGGTTATTGCCGCTCAATTGCAAAACCCTAAGGAATAAAAATGAAAATTGCTGTAGTTGGAACTGGTTATGTTGGCTTGGTTACTGGTACTTGTTTTGCAGATAGCGGGAACGAAGTCATATGCATCGACAAGGATGAAGCAAAAATTGCGGTCTTGGAAAAAGGGAAGATTCCTATCTATGAGCCTGGCCTGTTGGAAATGGTACATCGTAATTCCCGGGACGGCCGACTTGTATTCACAACAGATTTACAAAAAGGCATCCAAGCAAGTGATTTGGTATTCATTGCTGTAGGCACCCCACAAAGTGAAACAGGAGCTGCCGATCTTTCCACTGTTTTTGCTGTTGCTAAATCTATCGCACTTGCTGCAAACAAAACCAAAATTATAATCATAAAAAGCACTGTTCCAGTAGGCACCAATAAAAAAGTTCAAGACATTGTAAATGCGAACAGCAAATTCCCCATCCACATTTGCAGCAATCCTGAATTCCTTAAGGAAGGGGCTGCAATCGAAGATTGTACCAAACCAGACAGGGTGGTCATAGGAATTCGCTCTCCGGAACTGTCCGAAATTTTTAAAGAGTTATATGCACCTTTTTTAAGAACTGAACGCCCTTTATTAATTATGTCGCCTGAAAGTGCAGAAATGACAAAGTATGCAGCCAACGCGATGCTTGCCACCAAAATCAGCTTTATTAATGAGATGTCAAACATCTGCGAAAAGATGGGCGGGGATATTAATGATGTCCGCAGAGGGATTGGGCATGACATCAGAATTGGATTTCAATTCCTGTTTCCGGGCGCGGGATATGGCGGCAGTTGTTTCCCAAAAGATATTCGTGCATTAATACACATGGCAAATGAAATCGGAATTGCACCCACCATGCTTGCTGCAATTGATGTGGTAAATGAACTTCAGAAGGAGCTTCTTTTTTCAAAAATCCATGATCATTTCAAAGGAAACATCAAGGGCTTAACTTTTGGAATCTGGGGATTGGCCTTTAAACCCCGTACCGATGATATCAGGGAGGCCCCCGCATTGGTGCTAATCGACGCCCTTCTTAATGCAGGCGCTAAGGTTCAAGTTCATGATCCGGAAGCAATGCCCAATGTTAAGGCGATTTATGGTGATAAGCTTTCTTATTGCAGCAAGCCTTATGATGCCCTTCAAGGCGCAAATGCCCTAGCTATCGTTACAGAATGGCAGGAGTTTCGGAATCCAAATTTTCAATTCATGGCAGGAATGCTTAAAGAAAACGTCATTTTTGACGGGCGAAATCTATACGAACCTAAAGTTCTTTCCTCAGTTGGTTTCACTTATTATTCAATCGGAAGAAAAACATCCTTCCCAAATTCTTGACTCATGGGCCCCAAGATGAAAATCTTTACAATGGGCCTATCATGAATTACATGGAAAACAAAAACGCCCCAAACCCATGGGATCTTGATGCCGAAGCCATCGTAGTAAAAATCCGATGGTTTGGGGTTTTAATAGGCTACTTTTTAGTTAATGCAACAGATATGAGCGGGGACCGCAGGGGTTTATTAAACGGAATCCTTGCCATCGGGGTTGGGTACACACTTTTCGACACTTACTTCAGTTGGAAAAAAAAAGTTTTCTTAGCCGATTACCCTTTGTTTATCGCAGCTATGGAATCGCTTTTCATCGGCCTACTTTGCTACTATGAAGAAGGGCTTTCCAGCACTTTCCGTTATTATTATTTCCTTTCAATTTTATGTTGCGCATTGCGATATTCTTGGATTGTGACTGCGCTTTGCTTTACTTTTCATTGCATCAGTTACACTACCTTAGTCTTCCTTTTGAATGATAATTCACAAAGTAAACTGTTCATCTCACTAACCATGATTGTCATGGGTTGGCTGGCATGGGCATCAACATCCTTAACCTCGCTTCTAAGAAGAACCAGTTCCTCTCTGGAAGTTTTAAATCAGGAGTTATTAAAAAACCAATCCGAGCTTGAAGCAAGAATTGCTGAAAGGTCAAAGCAGTTACAGGAAGCACAAGCACAAGTATTACAGCAGGAAAAAATGGCTGCGTTTGGACTGTTAGCAGCAGGAATCGCCCATGAGGTTGGCAACCCACTCACCTCTATTTCCTCTATGGTGCAAATTCTTCAAAAAAAAGAACTCGATGATTACACAAGAGAAAAACTTGACCTAATGAGTGGCCAACTAATACGGATACGCGATACTCTTCGAGAAGTTATGGATTTTTCTAGACCTGCTAATCTCGAACGAAAAAAAATCAAACCTTTACCAGTCATTGAAGAAGCAATGAATATTGCAAAATATTACAAAAGGACCAGAGGTAAGGTTAGTTTGCTTCCTGTCCCTCAAAACCTGCCAACCATCAACGGAATTCATGACCAATTGGTACAGGTAATTCTAAACCTTATTTTAAACGCCATTGATGCTGCGGGAACAGGCGGTATTATTGAGGTTGGGATCGCCGTTGAAGGTGACTCCGTTATTTTTCAAGTAAGCGATAACGGTCCCGGAGTCGCAGAAAATGATGTTAAAAAACTATTTCTTCCTTTTTTCACTACTAAAAAACATGGGACCGGGCTAGGCCTTTTTGTATCACAAAAAATAATCGAGGAACACCAAGGAATGATTCGCTATAACCAAAAACCCGAAGGCGGATCACTTTTTAGCGCAACTATTCCCTCAACCAATTTTGCACTTTCAATCGAACCAACCAAGGTGCCCCATGACTGAATTAAAAAAGAATCACCCCGGTGCAAAAGAATCACTCCCAAACATTCTTGTCATTGATGATGAACCACTGATCCGCGAAACTCTCACAGAATTCCTGAATCAGGAGGGATTCAAAGTGATTTGCGCAAGTAGTGGCGAAGAAGGTATCAAGTTGGCGACAAACACAAGATTTGAATTATGCCTTTGTGATTTACAACTACCAGGGATGGATGGCATCGCATTTTTACAGGAACTTCAACGAATAAGCCCTGAAGTATTTGTCGTGATGATCACGGCTTATGCTACTGTTGAAAATGCAGTTGAAGCATTCAAGCGTGGTGCCCAAGATTACCTTATCAAACCTGTAATCCTTGCGGAGTTGTCAGAGAAGATAAAAAGATTACTCGAACAAAAAAGGCTGGCACTTGAAAACCAATGGTTGAGAAAAGAACTCAATCGCATCTACCCTGAAACCAAACTCATTGGTAAAAGCCAAGCAATGCGCCAAACCATTGAATTGGCAAACAAAGTTGCGCCAACAAGATCGACGGTATTATTAACAGGCGAAAGTGGCACGGGCAAGGAATTGCTGGCACGGGTAATCCATGATGGAGCAAACCAAGCCTCAACCAATATAAAAGATTCTCCGAGCAGATTTCTGGCAATGAATTGCGCAGCTATTCCGCACGATTTACTGGAAAATCAATTGTTTGGTCATAAAAAAGGCGCATTCACTGGTGCAGATAAAGATCAAAACGGTGTCTTTATGCATGCAGGCAAAGGCACCGTTTTCCTTGATGAGATTGCAGAACTTCCCCTTGCAACCCAGGCTAAACTTTTACGCGCAATTGAATTAAAAGAAATACTCCCTGTAGGAGCCAACGAACCCATCACTGTAGAAGCAAGGATTCTCGCCGCCACCAATAAAGATTTACAAAAAGAAGTCGAGGCTGGCCGGTTTCGTGAAGATTTGTACTATCGTTTAAATGTTGTAGCAATCACAATTCCGCCACTTCGAAACCGAATGGAAGATATCCCGGAACTTGTGGAATATCTTTTGGATAAGCACGCAAAAGCAATGGGCAAAAGATTTACCGGTGTGAATCATGAAGCGATGCAAATATTAATGGCTTGCCCCTGGAAAGGAAATGTACGCGAACTTGAAAATGTATTGCAACGAGCGGTCATTCTTTCTGATGGGCCCTTAATTACACCTACAGATCTACCACCTGGCTTGGCCCCAGCAATAGGTGAATTCGTTTTAATCGATGGATTAGATGAAGCAGTAAAAAGGTTTGAAAAAACACATATCGAGCTAATACTAAATCAAAATAGCGACAAACGAGAAGCAGCTAAAAAACTAAAAATAGCACTTAGTTCGCTTTATCGAAGAATGACTGAATTAGGAATTGCAACCTGATTGACCATACCATTCGCGCGAAACCCAATAGAGTATCGATTTCATCTCAAAAGGTTTTATCGTGGGGCATAAAGAAACAATTTTAGCAGCAGCACCAGCAAGGTGGGCAGTGGCCCAAGATGTTTCAAGATCTGAACCAATGGGCGCAAGATCTGCGTAGCCGTGCCCTAAAAATTCGAGCCCTGCCTGAGGAAAATATTTAAACTTTAGCATCCCGTCCAACAACTTCTTGTTGACAGAAAAAAGTGAGGATTCAAACACTGCAGGAAAACTGCGGGTTAATGGGTGATCATTATTTCCTGCAGCAAAAACAAGAACATCATTCCGATAGGCGTCTTCAAGCGCATTTAAAAACTGCAATCTACGCCAAGGTTGCTGCAACCTTTCTTCGGGCAAGCCAAGCGAAAGATTGATAACCTTGCATTTCCAATCATGGATTGCAACATGAATTGCATGAAGCAGCAAATCAAGTTCGGTAAAGGATCGAAATTCAAAAACATTTGCAGAATACAATTGGGCCTGGGGAGCATGGTTTAAAAGAATATCTGCAACCACTGTTCCATGAGGCAGAACCGGGGGAGCGATGGAAGAATAATCAATTACTCCATTGGGTTTAAACAATGCGTTTGTGATGGGTTTAAATTTAACACCCTTGCCATCAAATTTTCTTTGCAACTTGGCTACATTTACCCCGGTATCAATCAAAGCAATGTTTACACCACTCCCATCCGCAAGTGGATTACCAAGCAATCCATCTCGAAAGCCGAGCTTAATCAGATTTTGCAAGGCTTTAAAAAAATCAAAGGAAGGCTGCCCCTCGGTCACTTGGAAGCCTCCCCAAAAGATGCAAGGAGCATTTTTTCAACAGTTTTCAAGAGTTCAGTACTTGAGGTTAGGACACTTTTTCCAAAGCGATTCTGCAAAGCTCGGACTTGATTTAAAAACTCGATTTCTTCGGGTGGAATACCAGTTTCAGCAATTGCATTATTAATATTATCCCCTAGGCTTTGACTACTAATTTCTAAGGGACTCAACGAGTCTGAAAGTTTTAACGCTTTTTCCATAATAAGAAGAAGATGGGTTCTCGCCTTATCGTGACCCATTGATTTAGCAAGCAATTCGGCATAAATACCAGTTAATTTTTCCCACTTGATTAGGGCAGATTCTTGAGTGTCGACAAATTCAAGAATAGCGATCAATTGGGAATCATAGACGAGAGGCAGGAACAAAGCGGTTTGAGCGTTGGCTTCAAAGGGATGTATGACAAATAATTCTTGATTCACATTTTTAGAGAGATCAACACGAAGTGGAATGGTTGAATTTTGATTGCAAACCGCAGAAGCTAGGCTGGAACTAAAATCCACATTGGAAGAAGTAAACCTTTCCCCATTGTAGGTAATCACGGGGCAACCATTATTGGGAATAAAGCCGCCCGCATTGATTTGATACACCGAGGCATTCTTCATGGGGAAAAATTCAAATGCTGTTTGAATTATTTTATTACACGTAGCATCGAGGGTGTTTTCATTTTTAAAAGCGCTATTGGCGTCAAGCAATTCTAAAGAGCGAGCGACCATATCCTTAAAAGATTCAAGTTTCTTTTGAAACATTCTTTGATTTTTAAGGGGTCGAAGTTTTTGCAATTGCTTCAAGACTGCATCAAGAAATTTTTCCCGAGTCAGATCCTGGCTTTTATCAAGATAATCGCGCACACCTATTCGCATTGCATGCAAAGGGGTAGCCTGATTGGCATATCCTGTGACAAGAATCGCAACAATATCGGGTTGAAAAACAAAAAGGTCTTCAAGTAAATCAAGGCCGTTTAACCCCGTACCTAAATTCCAGTCAAGGATTGCAAGATCGACTTGAGATTCTGCTGCAATTTTAAGTGCCGTTTCTGCATCCCTAGCCTGATAAATATTGATATCAAACCCTGAGGATTGCAACCATTCAGCAAATGTCTGCAAAACACCCGGCTCGTCTTCCACTAGCAAAATATTATCGTTGTTTTTCATGTTGCTATCGATCTTTAAGAACCATAGATGTAAAACCTACTTCCTCCTAATTTACCCTAACCGACAAAGATTAAAATCTATTTATTATTTTGAGCAGAGAGATGTGAGGTTATGGTTAATTTTCGCAAGTTTAACTTGACTGGCCCAAATACGCCTTTATAAATAGCGTATTAATTTCCACGGATGGAACACTTGTCATGGCAGATAATTTCAACTCTCCCTCGTTGTTGCAAGCGGCATCTATTCCGTATTTTGAAGGCAATGTTTGCCTTGTAACCTCAAAAAGTGGTAAAAGGTGGGTAATTCCCAAAGGTTCTATATCCAAAGGAAAAACAGCAGCCGAAACTGCACTTCTCGAAGCCTGGGAAGAGGCAGGTTTAACGGGTAAACTAAACAATAACCCTTTAGGGTCCTATCGCTACTCAAAATCCGGGCTCTCCTATCTTGTTACGGTGTTTTTAATGCAGGTTTCTAGTGTTGCAGAAGTTTATCCCGAACACCGACAAAGATTGCGAAAATGGGTCACAATTTCAGAAGCTAACGCACTTGTTCATGAAAAAGACCTATTGGACCTCCTTCAATCGTTACCTTTGGACTTTGCATTACAAGATAAAAGCAATTCTAAAACAGAAACCTCGCCGGGAGAGGTAATTTCCAGATAACCACCTATAATGTTCTAAGGTGAGATAATAACCTTAAAAACATCAATGGTGCGGATTTTAATGCAAGACAGCACTAAAACAAAAAAAAACCGATTCGAACTACCTTTATCTGCGGATAATAGCGCCCCCCTCTGCCCTACTACCTTTGAAGAAATGAAGGCCCGGGGTTGGTCTGAAGTTGATATCGTTTTTGTAACGGGCGATGCCTACATTGACCATCCTAGCTTCGCAATGGCCATCCTTGCACGCAGTTTGGAATATGCAGGATTCAAAGTTGCAATGCTCAGTCAACCCGATTGGAAATCGGTCGAGCCTTGGCGCCAATTTGGTAGACCCAAATTATTCTTTGCGATCAGTGCTGGCAATCTTGATTCACTAATCAACCACTACACCGCAAATAAAAAAGTCCGTAATGATGATGCTTATTCCCCAGGTGGAAATATCGGGCTTCGACCCGACCGCGCGACTTTACCTTATTGCCATCGCGCTCGAGAAGCTTTCCCGGGGGTGCCAGTTATCGCAGGTGGCGTTGAAGCCTCTTTACGAAGATTGGCTCATTACGACTACTGGAGCGATACCGTACGAAAATCCATTCTCTTAGATTGCAAAGCCGACATCGTCGCTTATGGAATGGGCGAAAACACAATTGTCGAAATGGCCCAACGATTAGCAGCAGGCGAAAGTGTCCAACAATTACGCGACATGCGTGGAATCGCATTCGCACTGGGTGCAAAAGAAACTCCACCTGTAGGCCAAGAGCATTTGATCGCAGAAAAGTTTTTAATCAAAGACGAAAATGGTATCAAGGCACAAGTTGGCTTTGAAGTCCTACCCAACTTTGAAATGGTTAAGACAGACAAGCTTGCTTTTGTACAAGCGACAAAAACCATCCATCTAAATACCAACCCGTTTAACGCTAAAACCCTGATCCAGTACCACGACAATCAAGCAATCGTTGCAACGCCTCCTGCATTTCCAATTTCTACAGCAGAGATGGATCGGATATACGGATTTGCTTACACTCGAAAAGCACATCCGAGTTACAAAGAGAAAATCCCTGCGCACGAAATGATCAAAGATTCTGTTACCATCATGCGGGGTTGCTTTGGGGGTTGCACTTTTTGTTCCATCACGGCACATCAAGGGCGAATAATTCAGTCTAGGTCTGAAGAATCAGTACTCCTAGAACTGGGAAAAATGGGCAAAGATGAATCATTCAACGGAATAGTAAGCGATATTGGTGGCCCGACCGCAAACATGTACAAAATGCGTTGCACCCGCCCTGAAGTGGAAGCGAAATGCAAAAGGCTATCGTGTGTACATCCAACCATTTGTAAATTATTGGGTACCGACCACGGGCCGATCATCAAGCTGATGCAAAAGGCACGAGAAATACCAGGCATCCGAAAGGTTCTGGTTGCCAGCGGAATTCGCATGGATTTAGCACAACTATCTCCACAATACTTGGAAGAGTTAACGGCTCATCATGTGGGGGGGCATTTAAAAGTTGCACCCGAAGCCGCGGACGAGAATGTTTTAAAGCTGATGAAAAAACCAGCACACGACAACTTCAAAACCTTTTCCGATGGGTTCAAAAAAGCTTCACAAAAAGCGGGCAAGCCCAAACAATATCTCGTCCCTTATTACATCGCCAGCCACCCAGGGTCTGATTTACATTCGATGATCGGATTGGCCCTATTTTTAAAACGCAATGGCTATAAACCAGATCAGGTACAGGATTTCATCCCTGCCCCTTTCGATATAGCTACCTGCATGTACTACACAGGGATTGACCCGATGACGGGCGAAGAAGTGTACATAGCAAAAAACATTCGTGATAGAAAAATGCAAAGAGCACTACTGCAGTTTTTCAAACCAGAAAACTACTTCGAAGTAAGAAAAGCCCTTGAAGCTGCAGGTAGAACAGATTTGATTGGAAATTCTTGTGATGCACTGATCCCTGCAAATCCTCCAAAAGAAGCGTTTGAATCCCGAATCGCCAAGGCAAATAACACCCTTGAGGGCGAGTACTATCATGCCCCCGCAAACAATCCTGCAAACAAACAAAACAAAGGTTACCGCCCAGGTAGAGCGTCAGTAAAGAAAAGGCGAGAGAGCTAGATAATGACCATTTCCAAAAATATTCAACATAAGGTGCAACCTGAAAACGAAGGTGCAACCCTTGCAACTATTGTTCGCAATCTTAAGCCTGAGCTAAGCTGGTCAAGGATAAAAAAATTAATCGCCCAAGGGCATATTAAAATCAGCAATGATGTATGCCTTGACCCTGCAAGAAGAGTCCGCACTGCTGAAGATGTTGAACTACTGGTAAAACCAGATGGCAAAGCATCGGATAAGCAAGAAATAACGATTAGGTTCCTTGATGAGCACCTAGTCGTAGTGGAAAAACCACCCGGTGTAAATTCCGTCAGACACCCAGCAGAACGAACTTGGAAAGAATCGCGAAAATCTCTTAGCCCAACCTTGGAAGATCTGGTCACCAAGCAAATAGGTTTTTTGACAAAAAAAGCGGCGAAAAGCAAATCTTCTAGGCTTCGTGTGGTTCAACGGCTAGACAAAGAAACTAGCGGCTTGCTGGTCTTCGCCCGCACTGCGGATGCAGAGCGTGGCCTAGGAATGCAATTCTTTAATCATTCGGTTGAAAGAAAATACTTGGCATTAATACCGGGCACCATTGCGCCTCAATCCATTGAATCTATCTTGGTTCGCGACCGAGGCGATGGCCGAAGAGGAAGTGCGCCATTTTCCCAACCCGGGAAAAAAGCAGTCACCCATGTACACATAGTCGAAAAATTCCAAGCTTTTACTCTTGTTGGGTGCCAACTTGAAACGGGCCGTACTCATCAAATCAGAATTCATCTGGCAGAAAAAGGTTCTCCCGTTTGCGGGGAAAAAGTTTACCGAACCACAGTAAATGGCAGTATCTTGCCCGATGGCAGTGGGTTCCCCAGGCTAGCACTACATGCTGCAGAACTAGGTTTCATTCATCCCATATCGGGCGAACCAATGCACTGGAACATGGCTTTACCCGAAGATTTCAGCAAGCTTCTTCAACAATTAAGAAAATAGTAAAGAGGCTTTCCCGATGATAGAAATCAAATGGCACGACATCGACCCCGAGACGGGCGAGAAACGTTACATAAGCGCTGAAAGATTTGCAGGGGTCTGGACCTTCAAATTCAAATTTAAAAAACGAGGCGAATGGACCAAAGGCCTTATAGCTGACCGGGTAATGTGGCTTCATGTTCTTGACAGCCTAAAGCGCAGGTATCAAAGGCGCGAAGGCGTTGACGAGAAAGATATCAAACTGGTTGAAAATATCCTTTTAAAACACCCACCTATGACTTCATGAGCTAATTTCCGTGAAGCTTCACTTCTGTTCCGGGAATCTTTTTATAGATCAATAAACTTGCAGGTGCTTTGGATTGCACAAAAGTAGCAAGTTGGGGGACCGCTGCTTTGTCAAGTTTTTCCATATCGCTGAGCCCGAGTCCGATTTTCTGAATCATTTCGACTACGTACGGAAAGTTTTTCACTTCTTTATTAAGCTCATCAAGGGCATCAGTAATTCTTGCAGCA
Organism: Gemmataceae bacterium; assembly: GCA_044337875.1. Taxonomy (GTDB): domain Bacteria; phylum Planctomycetota; class Planctomycetia; order Gemmatales; family Gemmataceae; genus UBA969. The sequence continues at coordinate 282,062 of JBIIMS010000001.1, read as the reverse complement.
TAGTACTTCCAAGGGAACAACTTTTCCGCATCGGAGTCATTGCGGGAATTAAATCGCTGGAAATAATCGATGAGAAACGAACTGAATTGGTATAAAGCTGCTTCCATATTGTATTCGCTTGCATCCGGATCTTGACGGCGAAGATTAAGCAGACCAATTGCAGCCTCGGCCCTTTCATCTAACCTAGGTTCAGGTTTGATATCTGAACCATTGGCGAATTTAGCGAGAATAAAGGCTGTTCTCCCTTTTTCTCCTGAAATTGGGGCCCTTGATTGGGCAAGAGCTTTCAATGCTTCACGCCTTAAAACCCTGTAACCTTCGACGATTTCGGGAGCAGTTCCTGCTGGGTAAACAATAGGCGTTTCAATTAGCTGTGCCAAAGTTTCAGCAACTTTAACTTCTAATGCGGGGCTCAAAGTGACCCTACTGCTAGCTTTCTTAACCAATGCCATTGGGCGGATTACCTTGTAGGTGTCGCGTATACCTTTTAATGCATAAAGCTTCATGCCATCATCGGGGGATTTTTGTAATACGGCAATGAAGGATTCCATGAATTGCTCAGGAAGAATTTTCTGGCCAGCAAGATCGCAGTTGGCTATTTCTGCTGGACACATTGCTTGCATGCGAACAGCATTAATGCGTGCGCTGATGGAAGTATTGGGGATTATTTCCTTGGTTTTCTCAAGGATTTTTTCAAGGAAGCTAGTGTTAAAAGGGTTATCAGCTTTAGTTTTAAGTTGCCTTAAAACGCTTTCAAACTCTTTGAAAATGGAATCCATTTTACCAGGATCTGATTGAATTTCCGGCCTAGTCACCCTGTAGACAAAAAATCGTGCATTAACATCCACAGCTTTCATATGAGCAGGATTTTTAGGATCGAAAGGAACCTCGCCACGCAGGGTCTTGTTGAAAATTTCTGAGCTTGTAGATCTTTCCTTTAAAACATCTTCCAAAGGAATAGGCTGCGCCAAGGCAAACATTGGTATTACCAAGGCAAAAAACCCAAGAGCTTTGATCAATCTAATGGATAAAAACATGAATAATTCCCTAAGCAGCGACAACTCAAATTAAAAGAAATCATCTGCGATAATAACACTTTATAGCGAAAAATGTTGGAATTATTTTCGAATATGGTCTGATTCAGCGAATTTTCTGACAAGATGGAAGTCTTGAAATTCCTTGGGGGTTAAACATTCCACCGAGGCATCTTGGGCTGTAATTCGATACCATCGCTGCGCGGGTTGTGAACAAGCCAATTTGTTCCAAACTAGGTAAAGATACCAGCAAGGCCGGATTTGATCATTTCGAGTCAAACGGGCTTGGGTCAGTTCTCCTGCTGCGCGAAACAGCAACGCTTCCAAGTTTTGATCATTAGGTACTTCCTGCTGATCTTTTTTCGTTTTCTCCAAAGCCAGCAAGTACAAACCTATACCGCGGTTCAAATGCTCTTCATAAACATCGCCCAATTGCTCTGAAATTGCCATCAATCTGCTATGGGCATGAATCATATGCCGATTAGCTTGTTCCCCAAATTGCTGGGTATCTTTGATGAACAAGTTAAATTGATCCCTTGCTTCTTCAAGCTGATTCATCCTCAAGAGAAGGTCCGCATAATTCTGCCTTACAATTACATTACTAGGTTCAAGCTCGAGACTAATTTTTAGGTGAATAGCAGCAATGGAATCGTTCCCCTGAGCTAGGCAAGCCGCCGCCATCGAAAGATGCGTTTTAGCAGAGTCAGGATTAATTGAAAGGGATTGCCTAAACGAACGAAGAGCATTTACCGGGTCGCCTGCATCTAAAGATTTTTGGCCGGCTCGCCAATGCAATTCTGCAAGTGAATCAGAATTAGAGGTATCAGCCAAGGCAACTAAAGGGATGCCTGCCAACAAAATGATTAAAAAGAAATAAGCAATTATGAAGTAACGCATCATCTCCCCAAATTACAAAGGAATAATCTTCCTCATAATCCTTATCGGCCAGTAAAGGCCGGGAGATAACCGGTAAAAATGATTGAATTACAATGTAAAGAATGCCGAGAGGTGCAAAAAAGGGCAACTTTCATTGCCCTTTTTACCTAAATTAAGAATTAACGCCCATACTGACGCCAAGTTTTTCGAGAGCTTCGCTTTCAATTTGTCGAACGCGTTCTCTGGTAAGGCCTAAACTTTCACCAATTTCTTTTAGGGTTTTAGGTTCTTCATCATCGAGCCCGAAACGCATTTTAAGAACGATTGCTTCACGTGGGTCCATTTTTCCTAGCAAATCTTTGACATGAACCAAATCATCAGCCTCCACCATTTCGTTATCAGGGGATTTGCTGTTTGAATCCATGATCATTTCTTCCAGAGACCAGCCGCTATCGGATTGTTCTGGTTGAGGAGCAGAATGGTAAACCTTGATGGCTTTCTTGATGATATTGAGTTTCTTTTTGGGTAAATCCAAGCTTGCTGCAATTTCTTCATGGGAGGGGGCCCTACCAAGGGTATCATGGAGAATGGCATTGGCTCTGCGCCATTTGGCAAGAAGTTCAACCATGTAAGCAGGAACTCGAATGGTTTTTGCGGTATTCACCAAAGCCCGTTTTATGGATTGTTTAATCCAATAGCTAGCATAGGTACTAAAGCGGGTGTTCATTGTGGGGTCAAAGCCTTCAACAGCCCTTAAAAGCCCGAGGTTGCCTTCTTCAATAAGGTCTTGTAGTGCAAGGCCTTTCCCGGTATAGCTTCGGGAAATATTAACGACTAACCTAAGGTTGGCCCGAACCATACGGTCTCTGGCCTCTGCATCGCCTTTTTCAATTCGATAAGCAAGTTGCTTTTCCTCATCTGCATTAAGAAGAGCGGTTTCGTTAATTTCCTTTAGATAAGTTTCTAAGGGAGATTGAACTGCTTCAGTGCGTGGGCGACTTGGTCGAGTCATGGTGTTTTCCGGTGGTTACTAGGTCGCTAAAGTTCAATGATCGTTACTTACATTTTACGAAAGCAAGGTAATGTTATTAATGATGTTGAAAAAATCAGCAGCATGATAAAACTACCGCGCCTTCGCTTAAGATAATTATCGACCTGAAGAACGCATCACTGAAAAGGTGTTACCAGTCTAACAAGGCTGAAGTTGTCAAAGCGATATCAATAAGGAACTAACCCTTGTAAGCTACCAAACACGCAAGACAGGAATAATTAAATGATAAGGGATAACCGTCACAATCGGAACAAAAAAATAACCGCTCCGAGAATAAATCCCCGGAGCGGTTAATATAAAAGGAATAACCCTTATTGTTGATCAGGTTCGGATTCGGGCATGTTAATCAAATTGCCCGCACCAGCAGAGCCGGTTCCGCCTCGAAGCTCTCTTTGTGGCTTATTGGAATCATCTTCAGCAGTTTCTTCAGTTTCTTCCACATAAGGCTCGTTCAATTTTCTACGGGAAAGGCCGATCTTACGATCTGCTGCATCAACGCGAAGAACTCGAACTTCGATATCGTCCCCAACCTTTACAATTTCCTCTGGGCTTTCGATTTTATCATCGGAAAGCTCGGAAATATGCAGTAGGCCTTCGAGACCGGGTTCAAGTTCAACAAACACACCAAAATTAGTGAGTTTGGTAACTTTACCCTTACGAAGTTCGCCTGCTTTGTATCGGCCTGGGATATCACCTTCCCAAGGATCGTTGTTCATTTGTTTCAGGCCAAGAGCAATTCGCTTTCTTTCCTGATCAACATTTAAAACAACGCAGGTGACTGCATCGCCTTTATTCACAACTTCACTTGGATGGGTGACTTTGCGAACCCAACTCATGTCGGTTACGTGCAACAAGCCATCGATACCTTCTTCGATTTCGATGAAAGCACCATAATTGGTAAGGTTGCGAACAGCTCCTGAAACAATGGTGCCTGGAGGATATCTCTCTGCAACTTTGTCCCAAGGATTGTTCTGAACCTGCTTCATACCAAGAGAAATCTCTTGTTTATCTTTGTTGATGTTCAGAACTTGAACTTCAATCTGGTCGCCAATCGATACCATTTCGTTAGGATGGTTGATTCTCTTGGTCCAGCTCATTTCGCTGATATGAACAAGGCCTTCGATGCCTGATTCAAGTTTAACGAAAGCACCATAGCTCATTACATTGACAACTTCGCCATTGTGGCGGCTGGCAATAGGGTATTTATCAGCAACGCTGGCCCAAGGGCTTTGGGATTTCTGTTTAAGACCAAGAGCGATTTTTTCGCGATCTTTATCCACAGAAATAACATAAACCTCAAGCTGCTGATCGATATGAACAATTTCGTGAGGATTGCTGACACGGCCCCAAGTCATATCGGTGATGTGCAACAAGCCATCGATACCGCCGAGATCGACGAATGCGCCGAAGTCTGCAATATTCTTGACAACACCCTTGCGAACTTGATTGGGCTCGATTTCTGAGAGCAACTTTTTCTTGAGGTCTTCGCGTTGATCTTCTAGCAATTTACGCCTGCTGACGACGATATTGCGACGCGCTTCATCAATTTTGAGGATTTTGCACTCGATACTGCGGTTGATGTAGTCACCGATATCAGGGGGTCTGCGAATATCAACTTGCGAGGCTGGAAGGAACACATTGACGCCAATGTTTACCAGCAAGCCACCCTTGATTTTCTTGGTGACCAAACCGATGATGACATCTCCTTCTTTGTGCTTGGAGATAATCATTTCCCATTCTTTTTGACGCTTTGCTTTGCGATAGCTAAGGAGAATGTTGCCTGTTTCATCTTCAACGGATTCAAGAAGGACTTGAACATCTTCGCCAGCTTTGGGCATAACGATTTCGCCCGTAGCTTCATCAAACCATTCGTTAAGCGGGATTACACCTTCGCTTTTGTAGCCGATGTCAATAACAACATCATCACCTTCGATACGGGCAATACGGCCTTTGATAACTTTATTGGATTCAAATTCTTGTTGGTCGTCGAGCAACCAGTTTTCAACATCTCCGCCGGTTTCAGGCCTACTAAAGGCTTCGGCCAACTCGTTGTCTAATTCAGAATCTGACAAATCATACTGTCGTAAAAGATTTCGATTTACCATGGATATGACCAAACTCCAAAGCAGTTCCTTCGATGAACCGTTTAACTTATCCTACTGCTAGCGATAATTTTGAAGGAAACAGCGATAAAAAAGCCTGACAGTGCGGATGAAAAGCATTTTTTCATCTTCGTCGCCTGCCAACAGTAATTTATTATAGAAAAAGCAAGGAATTGAACCAGAGAGGAAGTATTAATCCTCTCTGGTAATAAGTAGAAACAACGAAAAGGGGCTATTCTGGGAAAAGAGGTGTACTTAAGTATCTTTCACCAAGGTCGGGCAGTACCACCACGATCAATTTGCCTGCGTTTTCTGGGCGGTGCGCCACCTGAACAGCAGCAAATGCGGCTGCTCCGCAACTAATACCACACAGAAAACCTTCTTCTTTGGCCATTCTTCGGGTCATATTAAAAGAGTCTTCATCATTAACCAAAATCACTTCATCAATGATACTTAGATTTAAAACTCCAGGAATAAACCCTGCACCAATGCCTTGGATTTTATGTCTGCCTGGTTTAATATCATCGCCCTTCATTCTTTGAGTAATCACGGGGCTCGAAGAAGGTTCAACCGCAATTGCTTTAAACGAAGGTTTTCGGGCTTTAATAACTTCGCTTATCCCGGTAATCGTACCCCCAGTGCCTACGCCCGAAACTAAAATATCAATTTTCCCATCAGTATCGCGCCAAATTTCTTCTGCGGTTGTTTTGCGATGGGTATCTGGATTATTTGGGTTCATGAATTGCTGTGGCATGAAGGAATTCGGGGTATTAGCAATTAATTCCTCAGCTTTGGCAACTGCACCACTCATCCCTTTTTCACCGACAGTAAGCACAATTTCTGCCCCAAAAGCTTTAAGAAGTCGCCTTCGTTCCAAGCTCATGGTTTCAGGCATGGTTACAATTAATTTGTAGCCCCGCGCTGCACAAGTAAATGCCAAGCCAATACCAGTATTCCCACTAGTAGGTTCAATAATTACCGTGCCTTCCTTTATTTTACCCTCTTTTTCTGCAGTATTGATCATATGCACAGCAATACGATCCTTGACCGACCACAGAGGGTTAAAATTTTCCAACTTGGCAGCAACAGTTGCTTTTGCATCGCCCACCACTCTACGCATTCTTATGAGAGGAGTGTCGCCCACGCATTGGGTGATGTCGTCGTAAATTTTTCCGCGCAATTGTTTTGATTCCATCAAACATCTCCTTAACTTGTAGGCCCCGCAATTTCCTAACCTATATTAAGCTATACCTTTACACTGAAAAACGGTTCCTAGCAAGAGATTCATTATGTTTTGCTGAGGGCCTCTTTAATTTAAGTCAAACTTTATAAACCTATTCAACAACAATTCCAGCCTTAAACTCTTCTGATAACCAACTTGATTTTAAAGGAACTTACCTTCTGATTTGCAACAAATTTCAACCTAACGAAACACTTGCAATCTTTTCATCCTATTATTGGGTTGTCATTTTTTTAAGCTCGGATAATCTTCCCTAATGGGTAATAAAGTTTTAGTTTTTGATTTCGGCAATGTAATCGGCATGTTCAGCCATCTAAAAGCTGCTGGGCAGATGGCCCAGCATTGCAACAAAAACATTGATACGATCAGAAGAGTTTTATTCGACGAAACTACTGAAAATGAGCTTGAAAAGGGCAATATTTCGCCAGAGCAATATCGAAAAACCATACGCGACTCACTACATATCAACTGCCCAGATCACGAATTTGACCACGCATTCAGCGATATGTTCACAGCCAACGACGCGGTTTGCAACATAATCCCTCATTTGGCAAAATCTCACAGGCTGGTTTTGTTGAGCAACACCAATTGGTTCCATGCGAAGCGCTTTCTTGCCCAATTTAACGAGGTGCTGACCCATTTCGATTCATTGATTTTGTCACATGAAGTGCGCTGCAGAAAACCTACCCGAAAAATCTATGACATCCTCAATGAGAAAACTAACACCCAGCCTGCGGATTGCTTATTTGTTGATGACCTTCATGCCAACATTCAAACAGCCAAGGATTGTGGTTGGGACGGAATTGTTTATCATGCAGAAATGAATCTTGAAAAAGAACTGGCTAGTAAGGGTATTTCTTTTTAACTACTGTTGTGGACTATCATAATTGAAACAAATGGAGAGAACTATGAACCTGATCGAAAAAGCAGACCCAGAAGTATGGAAAGCAATCCTTCACGAAAAAACCAGACAGCAAGAAGGTCTGGAAATGATTGCCTCCGAAAATTACACAAGCCCTGCGATCATGGCGGCTCAGGGTTCGGTTCTTACCAACAAGTATGCTGAAGGGTATCCAGGTAAAAGATACTACGGCGGATGCGAGTTTGTGGATGAGGCCGAATCTCTTGCAATTAGCAGAGCTTGCAAGCTTTTTGGTGCTGAACATGCCAATGTACAACCTCATGCTGGCGCCAGCGCTAACATGGCGGTTTACTTTTCCTGCCTGCAACCTGGCGATACAATTCTTGGCATGAATCTAGCCCATGGTGGGCATCTCACCCATGGAATGCATTTGAATTTTTCGGGCAAGCTCTACAAGATCATTCCTTATGGGGTTAAGCAAGATGATGGCAGGATTGATTATGATGAAGTAGCAAGATTGGCAAAAGAGCATAAGCCAAAAATGGTACTAGCAGGAGCTAGTGCTTACTCCCGAGTGATTGATTTTGCAAAGTTTGCAGAGATTGCCAACGATAACAAATCGATTTTCATGGTGGATATGGCACACATCGCAGGATTGGTGGCAGGCGACCAACATCCTTCACCTGTACCATGGGCAGATTTTGTAACCACCACTACTCACAAGACATTGCGCGGGCCCAGAAGCGGGCTTGCAATGTGCAAGAAACAATGGGCAGACAAGCTCAATCAGGCAGTTTTCCCTGGTATGCAGGGTGGGCCGCTAATGCACGTGATTGCTGCAAAAGCTATTATTTTTAATGAAGCGATGCAACCTGCTTTTAAAGCTTATGCCTCGCAAATTGTTGCCAATGCCCGAACTGTGGCCCATGAAATCATGGGGCGCGGGCATCGGATAATTTCAGGTGGCACCGACAATCACATGATGCTTGTCGATGTAAACCATAAGGGATTAAGCGGCAAAATTGCTGAAAAGTCACTTGACGCAGCAGGAATTACGATCAACCGCAATGGCATCCCTTACGACACGAGGAAGCCACTTGATCCTTCAGGCATCCGAATTGGAACGCCCGCCTTGACTACCAGAGGCATGAAGGAACTCGAAATGAAGCGAATTGCACATTGGATTTGCGATATCTTAGAAAGCCCCGATGATAAGAACTTGCAGGCGAAGATTCATGGAGAGATCAAGGAACTTTGCAAGAGTTTTCCTGCTCCCTCGGAACTAGCTTGATAGTTGCCTCGAAAAGTTTTAATGTTTCAATTGTGTTAGAATACCAAGGGCAATGCCAGCTGCTATTTTCTTTTGGCAACGCCCTTTCACTTACCTTTGCAGAGGCTTCATGGCATTAGAGACAGCGCTTCATTCTTGGCATTCTTCGAATGGGGCACGCATGGTTGATTTTGGCAGCTGGGATATGCCCGTCCAATACACAACCATTGTTGATGAGCACACTGCAGTTCGCAATGACTCCGGGATTTTTGATATTGGCCATATGGGCAGGCTTAAAATTCACGGCCCAGATGCCACAAGTTTTCTTCAGATGATCTGTACCAACAACTGTGCCAATCTTAAACCTGGGCAGGTTCGATACAATCTCGTTTGCAATGAAAAAGGCACCATTCTTGATGACATCCTGGTTTATCAGCATGGCTCAGATTTCCTCTTAGTCGTTAATGCTTCAAATCGCCTCAAGATCGTATCTTGGCTTTTAAACAATGTAAGATCTCTTAATGTCAAAATTGATGATCAAACTCTTTCTACTAGCATGATTGCGGTTCAAGGGCCAAATGCCATCGCTCTTGCCAAACAGCTTATATCTGATGACCCCTTCAAGTTGGGGTACTACTTCAGCTTTGATTCCAAAACAATGGATGTACCCAGCCTTATAAGCAGAACAGGTTATACCGGCGAAGATGGCATCGAAATCATTCTACCCAAGGGCGAAGAAATCAAAGTTTGGGAAAAGCTAGTGGCAATGGGCTGCAAACCTTGCGGATTAGGGTGCAGAGATACTCTCAGGCTTGAAGCAGGCATGCCTCTTTATGGACATGAAATCGATGAAAACACTAATCCTTTGGAAGCGGGATTAGGATGGGCGGTTAAATTTGATAAAGGCGAATTCATTGGCAAGGAAGCTTTGGTAAAAGAAAAAAATACTCCATCCGGTAAAGTTCGCGTTGGCCTTGAACTTCCTGGAAAACGAATTCCTCGAGAATTATATCCCGTCACAAAAAACGGTACGGCTTTGGGTAAAGTTACCAGTGGTACTTTTTCCCCCACCTTTAATAAACCCATTGCAATGGCTTATGTTCCTGCTAGTCTATCTGCCGTTGGTACCGATTTAGATATCGATATTCGTGGTAAATTCGAACCTTGCAAAGTGGTTCCTTTACCTTTTTACAAGCGAAAAACAACTTGATGACTATGTTTGTCATCTTGGGATTTGGAAAGTAGCTGTTTGGTTGCTTATTTATATTAGATAGAAGCGAAAGTGCTTCAGGGAGTATTTACTATGGATCCGATTAAACTCCGATACGCAAAAACCCATGAGTGGGCCTCTATTGAAGGCAACATTTGTACAGTTGGGCTTACAAAATTTGCTGTCGACCTTCTTACTGATGTAATTTACATCGATATGCCCGATGTTGGTGATCCCGCATTAAAAGGTGATAGTTTTGGTGAAATCGAGTCAGTAAAAGCGGTTAGTGATATATACGCCCCAGTTGAAGGCGAAATCATTGAGATCAATGATAAATTGGTATTAGACCCTTCAACAATTTCCAAGGATCCCTATGGCAAAGGCTGGCTTGTTAAAATCAAAATGGCCGGCAAGCCTAATTTGGATCATTTGATGAATCATGCAGCTTATGAAAAGCAGATTGCCTCTGAATCCCATTAGTATCTTTCTGCAAGAATTTTAATTAGCACAATTTGAAGGAGTTGGATCGTGCCTTATCTTCTTAATACGCCTGATGATAAAAATGATATGCTCAAAAGTATTGGTGCCTCGAGCATTGATGATTTATTCAGCAACATACCTGAATCAGTAAGGCTGAAACGGCCCCTTGATATCCCCAAAGCTCTAACCGAAATTGAGCTTACAAGGCATATTGACCGCCTTGCTAATTCTAATCTCTCTGCAGACAGTGCAGTTTGTTTCCTTGGTGGTGGGAGTTACGATCACTTCATTCCCGCAGTTGTGGATATGATCGCTTCCCGAAGTGAATTCTATACCGCATATACCCCGTATCAGGCAGAGGCCAGTCAAGGAAGCTTGCAGGCTTTTTACGAATTTCAGACTATGATTTCGCAGCTAACTGCGATGGATATCTCAAATTCCAGCCTTTATGAGGCTGGGTCCGGCCTTGCAGAAGCCATCTTAATGGCAATGTCGGTCACAGGAAGAATGGGTAAAGTTCTGGTTGCAGAATCAGTTCACCCAGAATATAGGCTCTCCTTCACCACTTACCTTGCAAATCTAGAACCCTCCGTGGTTACAGTTGCATGCCCTGAAGGAAAGCTTTGCCTGAATGACCTTGCAACCAAACTTGATGAAACAGTTAGCTGCGTTATTGTTCAGCATCCGAATTTTTTCGGCAACCTTGAAGAAGTTGAAGAGATTGCAAAACTTGTTCATTCAAAGGGTGCACTTTTTATTGTCGCCTACGACCCCATCAGCCTTGGCATTTTAAAAAAGCCAGGCGAATACGATGCTGATATAGCAGTAGCTGAAGGGCAGTGCTTGGGTAACCCAATGATCTATGGTGGGCCTTACCTTGGATTACTTTCTTGCAAAGAAGCCTTTGTAAGAAAAATCCCGGGCAGACTGGTTGGCCAAACGGTAGATCGCAAGGGCAAACGATGTTGGGTACTTACCCTACAAACTCGCGAACAGCATATACGTAGAGAAAAAGCCACAAGCAACATATGCACCAACCAAGGACTTTTTGCCTTGAGAGCCGCGGTTTTTCTTGCCGCCATCGGGCCCAAGGGCCTTACTGAAACTGCAGAACTATGCTTCCGAAAAGCTCACTTCCTTATGGATCTCCTCTGTAAAATCCCCGGGGTCAAACCTAAATTCAATCTCCCTTTCTTTAAAGAATTCACCATCGAACTTCCTTGCAACGCCCAATTTGTTATCAACTCGCTGATTGAGGATGGCATTCTGGCAGGTTTATCTCAAGGCCGTTGGTCTAAAGATTTAGCCAATGTTATGACCATCGCTGTGACCGAAAAACGAACTCGTTCAGAGCTTGAAAACTATGCTGCGGCTTTTGGCGCTGCTGTCACTGCTGCTTCTTCTCAGGAAAAGTCTAAAGCTTTTAAATCCTGATAATTTCAAAACTCCAAGTATTATTCTCGAGGGTATTATGGATAAGTCTCAGTCTACCGGTTTGCTTTTTGAAATCAGTCACAAAGGCAGAAGATGCCATCTTCTTCCCGATTGCGATGTCCCCACCAAGACTTCCGCTGAACTTCTCGACAAAAAATATCTCAGCAATGATCCGACTCATTTACCTGAGATGGCAGAAATCGATATCGTCAGACACTTCGTTAATTTATCCACCAAAAACATGGCCATTGATTGCAACTTTTATCCGCTAGGAAGTTGCACCATGAAATATAATCCCAAGCGCCATGAACGGCTTGGATCTTTGAGTGGGTTGGCACATGTCCACCCTCTTCAAGATGATCAAACCTGCCAAGGCATGCTTGAAATATTATGGGAGATGCAAAATTATCTTGCCGAAATAGCAGGGCTTGATGGTGTCTCACTGCAACCTGCAGCAGGGGCCCAAGGCGAACTAACAGCGCTATTAGTTGCAGCCGCTTACTTCCGCGACAAAAAAGAAAAACGCACCAAAGTCCTTATCCCTGATAGTGCACATGGAACCAACCCCGCTAGCGCTGCAATTGCTGGCTTCGACACCATCACCATTAAAAGTAATGCGCGTGGTAGGGTCGACATGGACGATCTTATTTCCAAAATCGACTCGCAAACTGCAGTATTCATGATCACCAACCCAAACACTCTGGGTCTTTTTGATGAGCAAATCGTACAGATCACCGACCTGATCCACAAAGCAGGCGGCTTGGTCTACCTTGATGGTGCAAATATGAATGCCATTCTTGGTATCACTAGACCGGGTGATTTTGGTGCCGACATGATGCACTACAATGTACACAAAACATTCACTGGGCCCCACGGCGCAGGTGGCCCTGGTTCCGGACCTATCGCTGTGAGAAAACAATTGATACCCTTTCTTCCTGCACCATTAGTTATTAAGACAAACGAGGGATTTAAACTCGATTACGATCGTCCAAAAACGATTGGCAGAGTTCGAAGCTTCTTCGGAAATGTCGGCATTCTACTCCGCGGGTATTTCTACATCCGCACACTTGGGCCCGATGGGCTCAAACAAGTCAGTCAAAATGCCGTATTGAATGCCAATTATCTTCTCAGCCTTGTCAAAGATGCCTTTGATGTTCCACATGGTGACAGGTGCATGCATGAATTTGTAGCAAGTGCCAGAACCCTTCGAAGAGACAAAAAAATTAGCGCTATGGATATAGGCAAGCGCTTGCTGGATTACGGGTATCATGCTCCTACGGTTTATTTTCCTTTAGTAGTTTCAGAAGCAATGATGATGGAGCCTACTGAAACTGAGAGTAAAGAAACTCTTGATCACTTTGCTAAAACTTTGATTAAGATCCGGGATGAGGATGCAGATTTCCTTCATGACGCACCTCACACTCTGGATATCAGTAGACCAGATGAAGTGAAAGCTGCTAAGGAACCCTTGCTGCGCTGGAAGAAGTAAACATTTTCAGGTATTTCAGTTGATTGAGTGCAGGCTTTTGCCTTTGGAGTGTAATTTAGGGCCATTTGCAATGGCCTCGGACGAGTTATTGCTTGAACTTGCAGAAGAAGGTATTTGCTCGCTTCGTTTTTACACTTGGACCGAACCCACCGTTAGTCTGGGCTACTTTCAACCCTCTTCTCTTTTATCGAATTCACAAGAATTAAAAATGCTGCCTTGGGTCCGAAGGGCTACTGGGGGCGAAGCTCTGGTCCATCACCATGAACTAACCTACGCCTTGGGCTTACCATTAGAAATTGCTGGACAGAAATCAACTCTTTGGCAGGAAAAGATGCACCTTATCATTCAGAAGGCTTTATTGCTTTTAGGAGTGTCACTTCCTGAAATCAATCTGCCCGAGCTGCGAAATGATCCCACCAACCTGCTTTGTTTTCATCATCACGCGCCACAAGATCTTATTATCAAGAAGCATAAGGTTGTGGGGAGTGCACAGCGAAAAAAGAAAAGAAGTGTAATCCAGCATGGGGGAATCTTACTTGCCCAAAGCATTTACACCCCTTCGTTGCCTGGGATACTTGAACTTTCAGGGATAAAGCTTTGCCCAGAAAAACTAGCTGAAACTATTGTTAATGAATGTCGGCATGCTTTAGATTGGGGTTTTAAATCTTGGAAGTGGTCGCCTGAAGAGCAGGCACGAATACAACATTTTGTCGAGCTTCGTTTTGCTAATGCGGATTGGAATAACAAAAGATAAAAAAAGAAGCCCCGCAAATTTCTTTGCGGGGCCCAGCGGTTGAGGATTATCAGGATTACCAGGCTGAGGACAGTTTGATTTATTAAAACCAACTCCGCCCAACATTAATGTTCATTTTCATGAACAAACCTGCCCATCACACACCTGGAAGTATCTTTCTAATTTAGAAAGCATTTACTTCTGAGATAGTGGGCACAGGAACGATACTAGCAGATTTACCTGCTGGCAGTTTTTCGGCACCCTTAGGAGCTGCTTTAGGAGCGCTCTCTGGGGCAACTACTTCGCAGCAATCATTCTTGTGCAACTTGGCACGAAGTTTGTCAAGAAGGCTTACCTTGCATGGGTCGCATGGGTCAGCTTGCTTTTCGCACTTCACTACCTTAGGAGCTTCGCACTTCGGTGCGTCGCAGCAATCTTTCGCTAACTTGGCGCGAAGTTTGTCAAGAAGGCTTACTTTGCATGGGTCACATGCTTCAGCTTTCTTTTCAACTTTCACTACCTTAGGAGCTTCGCACTTTGGTGCGTCGCAGCAATCTTTCGCCAACTTGGCACGAAGCTTGTCAAGAATGCTTACCTTGCATGGATCGCATGGGTCAGCTTTCTTTTCGCACTTCACTACCTTAGGAGCTTCGCACTTTGGTGCGTCGCAATCATTTTTGTGCAGCTTGGCGCGAAGTTTGTCAAGAATGCTTACCTTGCATGGATCGCATGGGTCAGCTTTCTTTTCGCACTTCACTACCTTAGGAGCTTCGCACTTTGGTGCGTCGCAACAATCTTTCGCAAATTTTGCGCGAAGTTTGTCTAGCAAGCTTGGCTTGTCGCAGCATGCGCTATCACAAGAGCTTGTAGAAGTAACAGCAGGTGCAGCTGCAGGAGCAGCGTCAGCACCAGCAACCCATGCTGTGGTCAAAAGTAAAAAAGCAGCGTTCACGAATCAACACCTCCATATAGAGACATATTTATTAGCAACAAGCCCCATCCCAGCGAGACAATCCCGACCGAGCTTGTGGGCCTCTGCCTGCCCTGTTCCTCTTCCGTCTCTCAAAGTGAAGATCCTCGTTTATGTCTCTAAAAACTTAGATCTTGCACTTCACAACTATTCTTTCGGCACCCAATCTTTCCCGGCTTGAATAAGTTTCCCAAAAACTTTTTGCCCCCTATCTTCTGTGTATACCCCTTACTTTTCCTACCTAGATTTACCAAACGCCTAGTTAAAAACCTTTAATACTACTCATTCAACCCACTCTCACTTTTTTTAGCATTTTGCTCTTACTCTTTTTATGACAATTTATGCTCCACTTTTGACCAGAGTTTTTGCCCTAATCAAATAATGGGATTAGACTTATGAAAAATTCAAGCGTTGGCTTTTAGCCCTAGAGTCATACAAGATAGTAGATGCTTAGGATTTGGTTCGGCTTTTTGCTTTTTGGCTACATCGAACTAAAGCCATGCTTTTTGCTCTATGTTTTATCTCAAAATGGGTTTAATTACCTATCTTACGATTTACTCACAATCGTTTTAGGCGTTAGGCATTCACTTTTATTGGTGAGGTGATTTTTCTTAGCAGCGAAATGAATTGCCCAAACACTCTATCTTAAATTTGATTGATTTTACGAATTGGAACTCGCTCGTAATTTAATTACCGTAAAAGATCCCAGACAATATGCAAAGTGACAAAAAGGCATAATAAGTAAATCGAATCATCTCTTTCCTTCTTCGTTTCTTTAGGGTTTACATTAACTATCACCTATTGCTTTTTATCGGCATTATTTTGATCGAGCTTGCGCATAATTAGGATGATTCTGATTGGCGAGTTTAGGCAAGATACGATTACATCCTTGTTAATAACTGCCAAATAGTTAAACTCCCTTACAATGAAGTAAGGCACACGATGAAGAAACGTGTCACCTTTTACTTTGCATTTATAACTTCGATTTTAAAAGGAAGTGCTTTTTGTCCGCTTCAAAGAAATGGGTTTTGCTGGCGCACGATACCGAACTTTGTACAAGCCTTGCAAAAAAAGCCAAGATATCGCCTGTTATTGCACAGCTTCTTATTAATCGTGGCATTGATTCGCCTGAAAACGCATTTCGCTTTCTTAACCCTGTTTTAAAAGGGTTACACGATCCAGCTCTTTTGCCTGGCGCTTTAGATGCTGCAACACTCATTTTGCAAGCTTTAAAAACTGGCAAGGTTATTTGTGTCTACGGGGATTATGATGCAGATGGCATTTCCGGGACCGCTATCCTTATTAGGTTACTTCGCATTCTTGGAGGAAACCCAAGATTCTATGTTCCGAAGCGTCTTGAAGAGGGCTACGGGCTGAATTCCAACGCGCTTCAATCTCTCGCCCGCTCTGGCGTTCAGCAAGTCATTACTGTCGATTGTGGGATTGCAAGCATCGAAGAAGCGAAAATAGCTAAATCCTTAAACATTGAATTGATTATCACCGACCATCATGAAATGAAGGCCACGATTCCCGAAGCGGCTGCGGTCGTTCATCCGCGCCTGCCTGGGGGCACCTACCCTTTCGGCGAGCTTTCGGGTTCTGCGGTAGCATTAAAGCTTGCATGGATGATTGCTGTACTCCATAGCGGAAATTCCAAAGTTGAAGGTTTCCTCAGAGATTTCTTGGTCGAGGCCATCAGCCTAGCCTCTCTTGGCATTGTTGCTGATGTTGTACCTTTACTTGATGAAAATCGAATTCTAGTACGCAGCGGTTTGGAAAGGCTCACAAAGTCTGCCAACTTTGGACTTCAGGCAATGGTCAAGGAAAGTAACCTCAACGAAAAAAGAAAACTGAATTCTACTGATATCGGGTTCAATTTAGCTCCTAAGTTAAATGCAGCAGGCAGAATTGGATGCGCACAACTTGTGGTTGACCTCTTGATCACCAACCGCATGGATCAAGCAAGAGAAATAGCACTTTTCCTTTCTGATCAAAACAAACAACGACAAAAAATTGAAAGGCAAATTCTTACTGAAGCCAAGGAACTTGCAGAATCCGAAGAATTCCTGCATGATCCTTTCCTAGTTCTCGCAGGAACCACATGGCATCCTGGCATTGTCGGAGTGGTTGCTGGCAGACTTACCGAAGAATTTGGCAAACCCTGCATCGTTCTAGCCCCCCCTGTTACCTCTTCTACAACTTCAGATACTTCAACCGAAGACGAACCTCTCCAAGTATCCCCAACCATTTGGTCTGGTTCTGGAAGATCTGGCGGCATGGTCAAACTTCATGAACTTCTTGCCGAATGCGAATCGCTTGTAGTGCGTGCGGGGGGGCATGCCGCTGCAGCGGGTCTACAAATTGAAAAAGATAAAATACCCTTACTTCGTCAAAAGCTTTGCCAACTTGTAAAAGAAAAATACCCCACCGGGATCAAGCCTGCCAAGTTGATTTTGGATGCAGAGGTACCCTTATCCGCTTTGACTCATTCTTTGGTAAAGGAACTCGATCAGCTAGAGCCCTACGGCATGGGAAATAAAAAACCAATCTACCTCGCAACAAATCTTACTGTCGAAAAAGAGCCTACTCTTGTTGGCACGGATGGCCTGCACCTTCGTTTCCAAGTTTCACAAGCTGGGGTTAAACTTTGGGCCATTGCTTTTCGCATGGGTAAAAGAAAAGAAGAACTAATGTCAAATGGCGGAGCTATCTCCTTAGCTTTTACACCCAAGCTTAATGAATGGAACGGCTTTACATCGGTCAGCCTTGAAGTGGTTGATTTTCAACCTTTGCAAAACCCAGACCTCGAATAGAGACAAACCATGCAACTGCATTTGCAAGGCCATCGTGGCGCAAGGGGAAACAGGCCTGAAAATACATTTTCCTCTATCGAATTTGCTATCGATTGTTTAGTGGATTCGATCGAAACCGATCTGCATCTTTGTGCTGACGAGCAAGTGGTATTGTTTCATGACCATTTTTTTTCACTGCCACAATCGAAGCACAATTTCCAGATCAACGAGTTTAATCTTCAAGCATTGCAAGCTGTTTTCAAAAATGTTCCATCGATAAACGAAAGATTCCCCCTACAAGAATTTACTATCGGCCCGCTCTCTGCGATTTACTGCAAGCAGCACAAATTGAATTGCTGGGCGCCACCCACTTTGGATCAATTCTTTGATTTTGTCGATTTCTATGCGGGCAAAGAAGGAAAGACCTGTGGAAAAACGATTGCACAGCAAAAAGCGGCTGCCTTACTTTTCTTTGATTTGGAAATAAAACAGCTTCCTTATCTAGAGTGTAAAAGCGAAATTATTCTACACATTATCAAGAAACAAATAGGCGATAGAAAATCAGAGGACCGCATCGTCCTAAGATCTTTTGATCATACTATTTTAAAGCAGGCTAAAAAGCTTTTACCTGATTGCACTCTAGGCTTGCTCGTAGATGGAACAATCCAAGTGGATATAATTCGAGAAATGATCGACACGGGTGCTTCGTTATTCTGCCCGAAATTTGACACTTTAAATAAAGACATCATTCTTGAAATGCATAGGAATCAATTCAAGATATTACCTTGGACAGCCAATAATCCCACTGAATGGGAAAAGCTTCAATATCTGGGAGTCGATGGAATCACCACGGATTTCCCGGAAGCATTCAGATTTTGGCAAAGTTCTCAAACTCAAAAAAGATAACCCTTGCTGGTAAGGGTTATCTCTTTGTATAGATTGTTTGTTCTACTTTGGGTTGTTAATCCATGGCAGAACAAAACGTTATTATCGACGGAAGCTAAAAAGTGATTTCCTACGGGAGTTGGAAGAATCAGAGGATTCTACTTCCGCAGGTGCTTCTGCGGTCTTTTTTTCCATGGTAGAAACTGGAGTGGAAGGAACCATTGCTACAGAACCACCGCTTGACCTGCCTCTACGGAACAATTTGCCACTTGATGAAGCGGAACAATTGCCCGATGCGCAAGAACTTGCGACCGAAGAAGAGCTCGAAGCGGAGCATACGCCACCTGCGCACTCAGCACCCGCAACTGCTTGACCCAAACCTATTGCAAGAATAAAACTAATCATCAAAACCTCCTGAAAAACAAAAGACCTTATTTCAAAGATCTTCCAAAACAATTCCAGACTAGGTTTCTTCCCTGAAACGCTATTTAACAATCCCTGGAACAAAAAAACAAACTACCCCTTCTTGAAGGAGCAAGCCTTTGATAATCAATTGATAACCGTTTGGATTCCATTCCAAGAGTTGGCAGTATCGATGCATATCGATTTGGAGATGTTAGAAGGCTAAAAAGTGAATGGCAAGAAAAATAGGTAGATTTTGACGATTTTTCTGATTGTAGCAATTTTTAGATTTAGGCAAAGTGTTACGGGTACTAGGTTAACAATTTATTTGCCACTTTCTAGAATTATTCTGCCTTTTCACCCTTTTGTGTACAAAAGACCACTAATTGTGCCTGATTTTCGTCCCTAGTTTGAGTTTTGCAAAATGGTTAGGCTTTTTCAATTATTAGGACTTTTGTGATGCCATTCTTGTATTGGTTATAAAGAAACGCTGACTTGATTTAGGTATTTACATTATAATGACGAATTGTCTAATATGGAGATGGAGGTCCTATTTATGAATTTACTTCAAAAACCCACTTATTGGGTAGCCACTGCTATCACTTTGGCGCTTTTGGCACTCGGCTTAAATTCCCTTTTCCCAGATCTTGTAACTTTAAGGGTTAACCTTTTAGTTTTTGGGTTTATTCTTGCACTTGCTGCTTTTAGCATTGCCCTCTCTCAAAGGCTTCATGATGAAACCTCGAACGGCACTCTATCCCTTACGACTTTTGGTTTATCCTTGGCACTTTTGATTATAACCAATTCCATGGATCCGAGTTGGGACTCCCTTATTCTGGCAGGTTCGATTTTTACCGCAGTCTCATTATTTTTGGGAATCTTCGTTTTGTTGCCTCTCTTGGCTAAAAAAACCACCGCTATCTGTTTTGTGTTATTTCATTTTGCGAGCATCATCACAGCAGTTACTTCAATCGAGCCACCCAATGCCCCGGCTTCTTGGCTTGCTACCAATCTTTGGGCATACTATTTCAGGCATTATTTAACTTTTGCTTATTTGAATAATGCTTACCACTTTTATTCTCCGGAACCTGGGCCACCCGTTCTACTTTGGTCTAAGATCCAATATGAAGATGGTACTTTTCGCTGGTTTAAAATACCCAATCGAACTGAAAGCCCAATTCAAATGCATTATCAGCGCATGCTTTCGGTCACAGAAAGCACGAATGTTGCAAGTAGTCAGGCTCCAGAAAATTGGGAAGAGAAACTCCAAAGGCGGAATCTTGCGGGTTTGGCTAATCAACCACAAATCACCCCACTTAACAGATCAATGTCGCAATCTTATATGTTTAAGGAACCAGCAGATTATTCAAAAAGAATGCTCGCATCCTATGCCCTCTATCTAACCAAAAAATTCGCTCATCCCGCAGATAAACCTAGCATCAACATAGATAACATTAAAATTTACAGGGTCACTCATAGCATCATTACCCCCACAGATATGTCTCGAGGGGAGAACGCCTTGGATCCAACCTTGTACTACCCTTATTTCATGGGAAGCTTTGACAAAAATGGCAATCTCATAGATCCCAATGATGCCTTTTTGTATTTCTTACTTCCCATAACACGTAACGCTAATCCTAATGAACCCTCAGTATTGAACCATTCTCTTGATATTCATGCTGGAGATGTAAAAATCGTGCCTGCAAAGGAAGGCGGCAACTAATGAGCACTGGAAAACATTCTGTTTTTGATCGGCCTGCTGCTTCGTCTGCCAATGGAAATCAAAGTAAGGCCAACTTGGAAGATTCACAAGGTTGGCTTGAACAATTCGACAGGTTTTGGTTTACGCCTGTTGCACCTAATACCATTGGGTTAATTCGCCTTATAACCGGGTGTTTAATTTTTTATATCACTTTGTGCTACAGTTTTGAATTATTAGCTTTTGTTGGCCCCGAAGGGATAGTCAATCAGGGCCTTGCGGATCATTTCAGAAAAGATACGCCAATGTATGTAATGGCACCTGAGTGGTCTGAAAACACGATTGAAATCACGAAATCAAATCTTAGTTGGTCTGTTTTTTATCATGCGACAAATCCTCTTTGGATTTGGGCTTTTCACCTTGGTTTCTTAGCTGCGAATTTTTTCATGGCTGTGGGTTTGTTTTCTAGAACTAGTGCGATTATTTCATGGATAGGGGCATTAGCTTATATCCATAGGGCGCCATCCGGACTTTTCGGAATGGATGCGATGATAATCATTCTGCTTTTTTACATGATCATTGCACCGGGTGGAGAGATTTATTCGCTTGATCATTATTTTCAAAAACTGCGCAGAAAAAAAGCGGGCGACCCCAAATGGAATGAACCCCCTAAACCTTTGATCCTTTCCAATTTCGTTACCCGAATGATTCAGATTCATTTCTGCATCATTTACCTTGCTGCAGCAACCTCAAAACTTCAAGGCTCTTCCTGGTGGAATGGGACTGCTCTTTGGGGAGTTTTAGCTAACTATTCTTTTAATCCCATGCATATACCTTTTTACACATCATTGCTGGTTTTCCTTACAAAGCATAAAGTGCTTTGGGAAGTCGTCATGACTACAGGGTGCGTTTACACCATTGTGCTTGAAACTTCTTTTCCCTTTTTAGTTTGGAATCACAAATTGAAGTGGATCATGATTTGTGGCTCGATCATGCTTCATACTGGAATTGGACTATTGATGGGATTAACCACTTTCAGCTTGTGCATGATAACTTTGGTATTATCTTTTGTACCACCTGCATTTATCAAAAACTTGATTGATCGTTACGGAATAGGACCATTCAAGCGCTCGGCCGTTTAGCGTGTTTTTAGGCCATTTACTTACGATTTCGTTTATGCAACCCTTCTTTTACTAATTCCTTAAGATTTTTAGCATATATGTCGATATTAAAGGAAGCCGTTATTTCTGACAGTGTCAGAACAAACGCTTTCTTTACCATGGACATGATAATGGCCCTTTTGCGGAAAATTACTGGCTCCTCCGCTTCCGCTAGTTTGCTGGCGTTTTATTGCATTATTTGCACGTCGCTTATCAATGCTGCACCGCCCACAGACACCTATTATTCCAGAGATGCTTCTTTTATCATTCCGTTTTCTTCCAACCCCGCTGACTCCAAGATTCAGAAAATCCTCCTTCATGTTTCTGAAGATTTTGGTAAAACTTATGCCCATGTAGGCACCGCTCTTCCTACCCAAAAGCAATTTCTTTTCCGAGCCCAAAAAGATGGCTGGTATTGGTTCTCCGTACAAAGCCAGGAAATCGATGGAAGAATGGTCCCCGCAAATATCAACATCGCCCAGCCTTCCTTAAAAGTTTGCATCGATAGTACCCCACCTTCGGTTATTCTTCGGGGCGTTTTCAAAGATGGCTCCGCTTCGATTGATTGGGATCTCCGCGATGAAACTTTGGATCTTTCCAGCATGAGGCTGGAATTTCGGAATTCTGATGGCAAGGATTGGGTGCCTTTATCTGCCCAACAAATTGCTCAGGGGCAGCATGTTTGGAACCCTGGTACTTCTGGAAATATTGAAGTACATCTAACGGTTAGAGATAAATGCGGAAACTTTGGTGAAAGTTCTATCGTGATTCAACCAAATGGAACAAGGGCTGGAAGCACAACGCAGGAAAATGGATCGGGCAAAAGCAATATATCCATGGTTAAGAGCAGGCGGTTCCAGCTTAATTATAAAATCGATGATGTAGGACCTTCAGATATTTCCCGAGTGGAAGTTTATGTAACTCGCGATGGCGGCAAAGTATGGCGTAAGTATGATCAGGATGCGCCCAAACTTCCTCCGTGCATTGTTGATGTACCCGAAGAAGGCCGTTATGGTTTTACTCTTGTTGCCCGAAGTGGGGTAGATCTAGGAGAACATCCACCAAAATCTGGTGATCTTCCGCAATTCTGGGTTGAAGTTGATGAAACAAAACCTTTGGTTAAACTCATTGGTGTTGATGTTGGCCGGGGCATCGATCAAGGAAACCTCAGCGTAACATGGACTGCTTCTGATAAGTACTTAGGGCCAAATCCTGTAAATATTTCTTATGCAAAAACACCCGAAGGCCCTTGGGTTGTAGCTGTCCCAAATCTGCCTAATACTGGAAGATATGTATGGCGTATGCCAGGCGAAGGGTTGCCTTATCAATTTTTTATCAGGGTTGAAGCCTCAGATCTTGCAGGAAATATTGGATCTGCTGAAACTACTGGTGCAGTGAAAGTTGATTTATCCACACCTAAAGCCAGAGTCACCGGCGTGGACGTTTCACCAATTGGCAGTGGTGGCTATACTCCCCCTGCAAGCCCTATCAATCAAGATATCCCTGCAGTACCAGCGCCAAAACCAGCTTCTTCTTTTCCAAATACACCTTCCAGCACTATTCCAAGTAACAATGGTAGTGCACCTGCAAGCCCAACTTCTTTCCCTGGGCTTGGTTCTGAAGGAATGCCGACTTTCCCAACAAATCCAGTTCGACCAAAATAGCCTCGATTTTCCCACGCCACAAAGTAGCATGAATATCATGAACCGATATTCAGTTGGGGAATTTAATGGAAGTTGAACAGTTCTTAAAAGATCAGGCGAAACTTCAATTGCAACCAGTTTATGTAATCACTGGTTCCGAAGACTACCTCCACAGAAAAGCAGGAAAAGCATTAAAACATCAAATTCTTGCTGGTAACGAAGACCTCGGTTTGGCCTCGTTCGTGGGGGATAAGACATCGTTTGCGGAAGTAAGGGAAGAGCTAACTACGCTTTCATTCTTTGGTGGCAAAAGGCTCGCATGGGTTGAACAGGCGGATGATTTTGTAAGCAAAAACAGACCAGCCCTCGAAAAATATTTTCAGGCACCTAGTTCCAATGGCATTCTCATCCTTGAAACTTCTTCCTGGCCTTCCAACACCAAATTATCAAAAATGCTTGCCAAGGAAGCTTTAATTACTTGTGAAGCGCCCTCCCGAAAAGAAACCCTTGTCGCATGGTGCATTGCACAAGGAAAAAACGTTCATGATAAACCACTCGCAAACGATGCTGCAAACCTACTGGTAGAACTAATTGGCCCCGACTTAGGCAGACTCGATCAAGAAATCGCCAAGCTCGCTTGTTATGCTGCAGAGAATCCAAAAATAAACGCCAAGGATGTTGATATGCTGGTTGGCCAAGGGCATGTTGAAAAGGTATGGGTGCTGTTTGATCATATTGGACAAGGAAACCAAAGGGCAGCGTTTCAATTATTATTTGAGTTATTCGAGCAAGGCGAAGAACCCATGAAGCTTCTTGGGGCATTTAGTTCACACCTCCGAAAGTTGGCCTACGCAGGAAGATTTGCAATGCAAGACAAGCCCATGGCTTTCGCATTAGAAAAAGCTGGTTTTTTCAGTTTCACGAAAGCTAGCGCTGAGGCTCAACTTCGAAAAATTGGACGCAAAAAAATCAATAAGGTTTTAACCTGGCTCATTGAAACAGATACAGGAATGAAAGGGGGCAGCCAAATCCCTCCTAAAACACTTATGGAAAGATTACTTGCTATGCTTTGCTCGAAATAAACCCATTTCAAGGAACAAATCAATGACCCAATCTAGTAACAAAAAAGCCAGAATCCTAATCACTATGGGTGATGTCGCTGGGGTAGGCCCCGAAATCATTGTAAAGGCCTGGGACGAAATTCTTGCTTTTTGCGACCCAGTGGTGGTGGGTGATCCGGTATGGCTAGAAAAAGCAATTCATTTACTCAACAAAAACACAAAAGTTCAGACCATCAACGAACCAGAGCAGGCCACGCCACAACCAAATCTTATAAGTTGCACCAAAATAAATACAGCAGATTTATCTACTGTTAAAATATGCGATATAAACGCCTCTGCGGGCAAGGCAGCCCATGATTATTTAATCCAAGCGATTGATTGGGCACTTGAAAAACGAGCTGGTGCGATAGTTACCGCGCCACTCCACAAAGAAGGATTACATCTTGCGGGGCTCGATTACCCAGGACACACCGAAATATTGGCATCCAGAACCAAAGCTAAAGAGCACGTAATGATTTTGGCACTTCCAGAATTGGCAGTGGCCCATGTGACACTGCACCTTGCATTGAGAAATGTCTTCGATGAACTTAGCATCGAAAGAATTGTCGCTAGGGCTCAACTCTTAAATAATTTACTTACTAAAGTTTTAGGCCGCACACCTCGCATTGCGATTGCTGCACTCAACCCACACGGTAGCGATGGTGGGCTCTTTGGTAACGAGGAGCAAACGATAATCCAACCTGCAGCAATTCTTTGCAAGCAACAAGGGATGACTGTTTCAGGGCCAATCCCTTCTGACACTTTATTTTTAAGAGCAAGCCAGGGGGAATTTGATGGCGTGGTTGCCATGTACCACGATCAAGGCCACATCGCATTAAAACTTCTAGGCCAACGCAGAGCTGTCAACATTACTGCTGGTTTGCCGATTATTCGAAGCAGTGTTGCCCATGGCACGGCTTACGACATCGCTTGGAAAGGCATGGCAGACGAAAGCAGCTTGGTGTCGGCAGCAAAATGGGCAGTTAAACTAGGTTCATAAGAACTTCGTAAGGAAAGTTTTAATCTACTTATCATATTTCGATATTTGTGAAATAAAGTAAACTTTAAGCTTGAGCTTTAATAAAAAACTGCAAAATTATTAAATAACTAGGAAACCTTTGCCTTGTTTAAGGGTTTAATAATTATGGTGACTTAAATTGGGGCGAGTAAGCCCTGAAATCACCAGCCTTGGGAGTGTTCCAAGGTAAGGCTTTGTTTGTTAAATGGGAGTATTTCATTATGTTTCGTAGTATGTTTGTAGCTGCTGCTGCAGTTGTTTTTGTTGCTTTTGGTGTAATTGCTGGCGAACACAAGGGTGCAATCACCAAGTACGAAGCTGGCACCAGTCTTACCATCAAAGTTAAGAAGGAAGAAAAGACCCTGAAAATCGCTAAAGATGCCAAAGTTGATGATGCAATAGCTAAGAAGCTTGGCAAAATTGGTGAAAAAGGCGTTCCTGCCGTTGTAATCACCAATGACAAAGACGAAGTAACCGAAATCAAAGTTGGCGAAAAGAAAGCCAAGTAATTCGGAACTGGTTATTAAAAAAGAAGCCCGACTGCTAACCCAGCCGGGCTTTTTATTTAAATTAAACGCTTTCACTATTGATTTCAACTCCTGTAATGATAATATTCTAGTTTACGCAATAGGTTTATGGACCAAGAAAGGCTTATGTTAGCCTGACGGAGGTCGGTGGAGAACTATATGTCGATCACTAAGGAACGCAAGTCTCAGCTCATTGAAAAGTATTGCCGCAAGGCGACGGATACCGGGTCACCGGAAGTCCAAATTGCTTTGTTGACCCAACGGATCAACGAGCTACACGAGCACCTGCGCAGCCACAAGAAGGATCATGCCAGTCGCCGCGGTTTGTTGATGATGGTCAGCAAGCGGTCTGGATTGCTTTCCTACTTGCGAAGTAAGGATCACGAAAGCTACACCACATTGATCGGCAGCCTGGGCCTTCGCAAATAAAGTAGGCCAAGTAGTCTAGTTATTAAGACCACTTTAATTCCATTGGGGAATTCAGGTAAAGCTGTTCATTTTCCGGTTGTTCCCTTGGTCAGGAATTTTGTTAGGGAACATGCAAGTTGGATAGTAGGTTTTGTAATCTGAAGAAAAAGCCGAAAGTTTCCTTCTCTCGAAGGATTCTCAATTCTATTTTCACCAGCAATTTCCTCATAAACTCTGTTCTAGTTCCGCTTAATACATTTTTATTG
Source organism: Gemmataceae bacterium (assembly GCA_044337875.1). Classification (GTDB taxonomy): domain Bacteria; phylum Planctomycetota; class Planctomycetia; order Gemmatales; family Gemmataceae; genus UBA969. The sequence continues at coordinate 255,411 of JBIIMS010000001.1, read as the reverse complement.
TTGGCTTTCGCCAAGTGAAAATGTTGGAGGTTTTATTTATATGCAGGCAATTCGTGTAGAAAAACAATTGGGCGCCCACACTCTTATCCTTGAAACAGGAAAACTCGCCAAACAAGCTCATGGTGCAGTTATCGTTCGTTATGCAGATACTATGACACTCTCCACCGTTGTGGAAGGCTCCGCTGAATCAACCAAAGATTATTTCCCCCTCGTTGTAGATTACCGCGAAAAAACTTATGCCGCTGGTAAATTCCCTGGCGGGTTCATGAAGCGTGAAGGCAGACCAACTACCAAAGAAATCCTTACTTCCCGCTTGATCGACAGGCCCATCAGGCCCCTTTTCCCCACCGACTACATGCGCGAAGTTCAGATCATGGCTAGCACCCTTTCTTGCGATCGCGATTTCGATCCAGATGTGCTTGCGATGATCGGCTCAAGCGCTGCTCTTCATATTTCCCAGATTCCTTTCCTGCAACCCACTGGCTCGATTCGCATCGCCAAGGTTGCTGGCGAACTTATTGTTTTCCCTACCTATGCTCAAGTTCAAGAAAGCGATTTAGATCTAATCGTGGCAGGCACGAAAGATGCCATCACCATGATCGAAGGTTTCGCCAAGGAAATCCCCGAAGACCAAGTCTACGAAGGGATCATGTTTGCTCATGAGCAAATCAAAATCATTGTGGACTTGATCCACGAATTAAGAAAAGCAATGGGCCTTGCAACCAAGGAACTTCCAAAAGCTGCCCCTGTCAATCCTTTGAATGATGAATTCAAAACCAAATTCTACGATGAATTTGCTCGTAGGAAACAAACTACTGGCAAGGCAGAACGCTCTGCTGCGGTTAAAGAAATCAAAGACGAAATCAAGAAAAAGTACCTTCCCGAAGGCGAAGCAAAACCAGCACACACACCTGCTCAAGTTTCTGCTGCTCTTGGCTGGCTTGAAGAACGAATTGTGCGCGACCTGATTCTTGCAGGCAAGCGTATTGATGGCCGTGATTTGCGCCAAGTTCGCGCTCTTTATTGCGAAGTAAGCCTTCTTCCTAGAACCCATGGTTCTGCGTTATTCCAACGAGGCGAGACTCAGGCTCTTGTTACTACCGTTCTTGGTACTTCAAGCGATGAACAACGCGTTGATGGCATCACTGATGAAATCACCAAAAAGTTCATGCTCGATTACAACTTCCCTCCTTTTAGTGTTGGCGAATGCAAACCTAACCGCGGCCCCGGTCGAAGAGAAATTGGCCACGGCGCACTTGCGGAACGCAGCCTACAAGCTGTGCTTCCTACTGTTGAAGCTTTCCCCTACACAATTAGGCTAGTTTCCGACATTATGGAATCCAATGGATCTTCCAGCATGGCTTCGGTTTGCGGTGGCACTTTGGCACTTATGGACGCTGGCGTCCCTATCACCAACCCTGTTGCTGGTATTTCCATCGGCCTCGTTAAGGAAAAAGACCAATACTCGCTCCTTACCGACATCATGGGTGATGAAGATCATTATGGCGACATGGATTTCAAGGTCGCTGGTACCGGTATTGGTATTACCGCAATCCAACTTGATCTAAAAATTGATGGCATTGGCGCAGACATTATCAAGGACACCCTTGAACAAGCTCGCGTTGCCCGTCGAGACATTCTGCGAACCATGCTTGCTTCTTTACGACAACCAAGGGCCACTATCAGTGCCTTTGCTCCTAGACTTCTTACCGTAAAAATCAATCCTGAAAAAATCGGTGCCCTCATCGGACCCGGTGGCAAAAACATCAAAGGCATCCAAGAATCCACTGGCGCTAAAATTGATATCAAGGATGATGGTACTGTTTTCATCTCCCATAGCGACTCCAAAGGTGCTGAAGCTGCAAAAGCAAAAGTTGAAGCTATCACCGAAGAAGTTAAAATTGGCAAAATCTATGAAGGAAAGGTTTCTTCAATCAAGGACTTCGGTGCCTTTATTGAAATCCTTCCCGGACGCGATGGCCTTTGCCATATCAGCGAACTTGAAGACAAATTCATCAGCAAGGTTGAAGAAGTTTGCAAGGTTGGCGATATTATCGAAGTCAAAGTCATTGCTATTGATGAACATGACCGTATTAAACTTTCCCGAAAAGTAATCCTTCGCGAACGCAACCCTAACCCCCAACCTGAAGTTCAACAACAAAGGCCACAAGGGGACAATGGTGGTGATCGCGGTGGCGACCGTGGTGGTGATCGTGGTGGTCATCGTGGTGGTGATCGCGGCGGCGACCGTGGTGGTGATCGCGGCGGCGACCGTGGTGGTGATCGCGGCGGCGACCGTGGTGGTGATCGCGGTGGCGACCGTGGCGGGGATCGCGGTGGCGACCGTGGCGGGGATCGCGGTGGCGACCGTGGCGGGGATCGCGGTGGCGACCGTGGCGGTGATCGCGGTGATCGCCCTGAAAGCGGTGGTGGTTCGGGTGGACATCGCGGCGGCGATCGTGGCGGGGATCATGGCGGCAGGCGCCATCATGACAATCGCAGAGGTCACAACGACCATCGCGATTAGTCGCAGAATTGTTTTATCCTTTATTAATCTGGAATCTGAGGGCCCAGTTTTTGGGCCCTTACCAGGAGCTTTGAATGAGTGATCCCTACACAGAACTTGCGGAACTCGCAGGTGGGTTCATTCATGAAATCAAAAACCACCTTAGCACCTTTGGCCTCAACCTTCAGTTGCTTGCAGAGGATTTTAATGATCCTCAAACACAACGAGAACGCAGGGCCTTTGAACGAGTTCAGCGACTTCAGAACGAATGTGAACGGCTGGTAGAAGTTTCCAACGACTTTCTCCGCTTCTCTCGCATCGAACAATTAAACCTACAACCATGCGATCTTTTAGAAGTTCTTGAAGAACTTATCGATTTCTTTGGGCCCATGGCACGCAATTCTAACATCAAAGTCAATCGCTATTTGCCTTCAGACCTTCCCCCAGTTTTTCTCGACAGCGAAATCTTCAAACAAGCATTACTTAATTTGCTTTTGAATGCGGAACAAGCCATGCCCAAGGGCGGTGAAGTCACAATTCAGGCAATCATATCCCCTGAAAATCTCACGCTCAACCTGATTGATACTGGCAAAGGTATTTCCGCTGAAGCATTGGAAAAGATATTTAAACCTTTTTATTCCACACGGCCTGGCGGCACAGGCCTAGGACTCCCGACTACAAAAAAAATCATTGAAGCTCACGGGGGCACTATTGAGGCTCTAAGTGAACCGGGGAAAGGAACCAAGTTTTCTATCCGCCTGCCACTTAAGATTTCATAGGAGTTTTAGATAGTGAACACACCTCAACAACCACCTTTTGCCTTAGCAAATATCAATGGTGAAATAACCCCGCTTTCAGAAGCCAAAATCCCCGCATTAGACAGGGGGTTTCTTTTCGGCGATGCTGTTTACGAAGTAATGTGGGTAAATCATGGCAAAATGTGGCTTGAAGAAGAACATTTTATAAGGCTTGAACGAAGCTTGAACCTTATCCGGATCCAAGGTGTTGATCTTGTATCCCTTGCTGCAAGAGTTTACGAAACCATTGCAGAAGGAAAATTTAAAAACGCAATCGTTTATATTCAAATCACGAGGGGAGCCGCTCCAAGGAGCCATGCCTTCCCAAAAGATGTAAAACCCTTTGAATTCCTTTTTGTTCAAGAGTTCAATGATCCTTATGCAGAAATGCGTGAAAAGGGAATCCACCTGCTTTCACGCCCAGACATCCGCTGGGATCACTGCGACATCAAATCCACCAACCTACTTGCAAATGTTTTGGCAATTCAAGAATCGAAAGAAGCAGGTTGCCAAGAAGTGCTGTTTTATTTAAAAGATGGCACCATCACAGAATCTGCGCACTCGAGCTTGTTTGGAGTTTTGGATGGGACTATATACACAAGCCCTAGCAGCGAATTAATCCTCCCGGGTATTACTCGCAATCATCTAGTAAATCTAATCGCTAACAATGGGATTCCAATCAAAGAAAAGTCATTACACATGGAGCAACTTGGGCAGATATCTGAATTATTTATTACCGGGACAACCTCGGGTGTACTACCAGTTGTTGCGGTGGATAAAAAGGTTATAGGCGATGGCAAGCCTGGTCCTATCACGAGAAGAGTAGAAAAGGCTTATTGGGATGCAGTCAAAAACTGGGCCCAATAAGCACATCATAAAGAAGATAGCTCAAGGGTTTAAAGTGCTTATCTACTTCCGGGTGGAAGTATTGTGCCGGGAACTCCGCCTGTTTCAACGCCGCCTTCCAGCAAAAGTCGAAGAACCATATTTTCAGTGGGATCTTCGGCAACAGATAAGTCTTGGGTTTTAAGCATTTCGCTTTGAATTCGACGAAGATCTACAAAGAACTTTTCCCCTTCAAGATTTTCGGTAAAGATAAAGTCAATCCATTCAAGGAGAAATGTTGTCTGAGCTTTTTTCATATCACTAGAATCAGCAGCCAAGAAATGCTTGTTAAATTTTGCTGTAACCAAACTTTGGCTTAACACCACATCCTTGGGAAACATCTCAAAATCTTTACAAAAATCCATGAAGGCTTTTTGCTTTTTTTTGACTAGAAAATAAACTAGGGCCCATGCTTCGGTGTTGAACTGTTCTTGCCCAGCTTGGGGGGAAAGGTTTTGCATCTTGGTATTCGCCATCAACCTATTTAGAATCGCTTCAAACTCAATGGGATTTCTTTTGCTTTTATAAATCTGCCTGAATACTGGCAAATGATAAGAATTGGCACTACCAAACGACATCCAAGGAGAACAATGGGGAGTTTCAAACACCCCCGCCAAGCCCTCGGAAAACCATTTTGGCAACACAACATTAGCAGGAAGAGTTTTGGTGGCATAAAAGAGCTGTAAGGTTCCAAAGTTTCCAATGGTGTTCCAAACTGTTTCTTGATCCAAAGCACGATTTAGAACAGCTAAAGCACCGGAATAAGACACCTCCAAGATTTGAGCGGCTGGAGGGTTGCCTTGGCCAAATTTCCCAAGAAGGAGTTGGTTAAAGTCGTAACCCTTGGTTGCCCACTCTTTCATTGTAAGGCCAAGCATTTCAGAAATGGGATCAAGCCTTTTGGTGCACAATACAAGTAGTTTTTCCCTTGGCAGCATAAAACCTTGGGCTTTGGCTTTGGTACCAAGCAACGCCAGGTGCATTTCGTTGTAAACATCAGGCTTGGTTGTAATTACAACCGAAAGCTTTGTTTTTGGTAATTCAATCTGGGTGCCATTCAACGAAAACCACATGAAAAATGTTGTGTAATTCTTTTCTAACTGCGCAATCCACAATTTCACTTCTGGATCGCTTGGAAGCCCATCGTGAATCACCTCAAAGTGATCTGATTTTTCCTGATTAAACCCCGCAAAACTTGTAGAAAGGCTAGCAAAAGCTGGGTCGTTAGCGCATTTTTCTTGGGTTGCTTTTTTCGTCTTTGCGTACGAATCAAGCATGGCAGACTTACCTTTACCTTCCTTGACTAGCGTATCCATAGTGTCGGTAAACTCTTTAGTCATACCGTGCTCAAGAGCAAATATTCCAACCTTTTCAACTACATCCTTTACACCTTTTTTGTCTTTTAAAGCTACCGACCTATCTGTAAAAATTTTACTGAGGGAAGGTAGTGCAACCGCTTTCCCTTTCACAGACTCATCCGAAATAATCTGCACAAATTGCATAGAACTATTTGGGACAAAATATTCGCCTGTTATAGCGCCAGCTTTATCCGTAGTAACCAAAGGCATAGTTTTGCCATTCCAAGGGTGGTCGAACCGTTGCCAATGGCCAAGCCTTAGATCAGCATCTTGTGTAGCCGGTTGTCCACCGGGAGCAGCACCTGGTTGTGCAGGATTGGGTTGCCCTGAAGCAGCGCCTTGCTGAGTAATTTTGTTATTCTGATCCACAATAACATAAGGAAGTTGGGTAACCGGAACCCTCTTATTAAGTTCGACCACTGTAAAAACAAATCTAGAATTGAGTGAGAATTCACCTTGCCCTAAAATTCCACCGGATAAACTAGGATCGCCAGCAGCAGGGCGGGGAGGCCTAATAGCGCCTGGGCCACCACCGGGCATCGGGCTTCCCATCGGACTTCCGGGCATCGGGCCAATTGGCATTGGGGCCGGCGGTGATATCGCACCTGGCATGGGAAGGCCTGCACCAGGTCCTCCTGCTGCTGCTTTTTCCAATGGTTTAGTTAAATCCACCCTAATCAAATAATAATCAGCATGAATTGCTGCAGTGGTAATAAAGAAAACAGCCAAGGCAATGATTCTGCTCAGCATAATTAATCCCCTATGTTTCAATAGACCTCAATAACTATTATCCTGACGGTTTTACGCACCAACTGCAATGGTAAAAAAACGAAAATAATTGAGCAAAACTTCAAATGTACACACTTTTCAAGTAAGCATCCGGTCAAGTACATCGTGAGTATGGGTTAAATCTTCAAATAACAAATCTGGCTCATGGGATTCTAATTCTTTACTAGTATGCCAACCCGTTGCAACTGCTAGAACCTTGGCATTAATCGCTCGGGCACACTTAATATCCAGAGGAGTATCGCCAAGCACCCAAATTTTTGAAGTGGCAAAATCCTTGCCAAATCTTGTATGGATTTCGCCCAAAGCTTCCCGCGCAACATCATCCCTATCAAGGTGATGATCGCCGAATCCTCCAAATTCAAAATGTTCGAAGATTCCAAAGTGACTCAGTTTTAGTTTGGCTCCAGCACGAAGATTTCCCGTAAGAAGCCCCACCGCACAATCCTCTCGGGTTTTCAAATCCTCAAGCATTGTTTTGATACCAGGCAAAATCTTTCCTTGTACACTTTTAAGGCACTCAGGAAGATGCGCTAAGTATGCTTTCATCATCGTTTCATACGAAGCATTGGTATGCTCAATTCCATGAAGCCTGAGCAAATCGTGCAGAATACCTTTATCAGTACGCCCACTAAGGCTTAAGCCATCAACAATATGATCAATGCCAAATTTGGAAGACATACCTTTTTCCAAGGCATCTTTCCCTGCCCCAGCGCTTGAAAGCAAAGTTCCATCAATATCAAAAAGGAGAATATTTTTAACCATTATCGTTTTCCATTGGTTATTAATGTAAATAGTTACAACAAGTATTATCTTAGAAAGTATAGCCAATGCATTATCTAATTGATGGTTATAACCTTTTACGAGCGGTAAGGAAACTAAGTGATTCAGTTCCACCTGGGGTATTGGAACTTGAAAGGAATTGGCTGTTAAAACATCTGCACGAACTACTTAAAGATAATCCTAGTGCTAACCATGAAATCACGATTGTATACGATGCGAAAAGAGGAATAGCAGGGCCGAAAAAGGCAAATAAGTACCCTGAGATAGCCGTGGTTTTTACCACAGGATCTGATGCAGACAGCTACATTGAAGCAGCATTGTTGGAGGAAAGATTCCCTAAAGCTTTAGTGGTGGTATCTGATGATAAAAGGCTGATAAAAGCCGCAGAGAAAAAAGGCTGCCTGCAAGTTGGATGCTTAGATTTAGAGTTTCATTTAAGAGACAACAGCAAGCCTAAGGAAGAACTTCATATTCCCATGAAACCCATCGAGCTTACGCCAGATGAAACAGCCCAATGGGAGGAGCTATTCTTCCCCGAAGGCAAGGGGAAGGAAGAATTTGAAGGTTTAAGCGACCCATTCTTCCGACCCAAAATCAAGAAACCTAAAAAGAATTAACGGTTGGGATTATTTCGGTAGGTGTTTAAAACCTGCCTTTGTGGCCCCTGCACTCTTTCAAGCGAAGTGCTAACGGCAGCTCTAGAAGGCCTGCCAAGTTTTTCATATTTGGAAGCAGCTTCAAAAGCCTCTGCAGCCTCAGCCTTATTTTGCGCCAAGCGAGAAAGCCCCAAGTAATATTGATAGCGGGCATCTTGTCTTTCATTTTCAACTGCCGCCATGAATGCTTTTTCAGCTTCTAAATATCGCTTGTTAAAATAAAGCGCCATGCCTGTAGCGTAAAAGCGTTCAGCTTCAACAGGGTTGGCTTGATTGCCTAAATTATGATTCGTCAAGCTAGGATGATCTTCGATTATTTTCATGAGGTTTTCGAAATGAATGGGCCCAATTTTTTCACGAAGCCCAATGACATATTCCCTGATCGCCTTCGTGGGCAAACCTTTGATTGCATAAGCCTGTGCCTTGGCATCAAAAGGAGCATCGGGTGAGGCAAGAATCTCATCCGCAAGCTTCCGAGATTCCTTAGGGCTTATTTTGGGGCTTTCAGGTGGAAACACAATTTCTGGCTGTTGGAAATAAAACCCAGTAAGCAATAATGCAAATAAGTTTGTCAGCATTTCAGGCTCCTTTTTTTCGAGAACGCCAACCTTTTCACCATCTGCTTCTTTAGGCTTGATGTTAGTAGGCAAAACTGAATTTAATAACCTTGCAAGAGCGATTCGATAAACGATACCCTGCGCATCCAATGCCTTATTTTCATTTACAGCTTTGCGATAAAAATCAATCGCATCGATAATTTCGCCACGCACCTCAGCTACTCTTCCCTTTGCATAGTACCCAAGTGCAGTCTTTGATAAGACCGCTTCATCCGCATCCTTGGCTGCTGCCAAAAGCGAAGGGTCATTCAGTTGTACCTTGCCCTTGCCTCTAACCTGGGCACGTTCAATTTCCATCAAGCAACGATCTGCTAGAAGTTCTGACCTTCGCTTGGGGCTGAACTGAGCTGAAAGTTCAATTGCCTTGCTTAGCGAGTTTACCGACTCAACAATTTGATTCATAGACTCTTGTTTTTCACTTAGCTCAACAAAATGGGAGACGGGATCGTTTGCCTCTTTAAGCGCAACATCAGCTTGAAGTTTCCAAGCAATATCTCCTGCATTTAAAGCTGCTTTACCTTTTTCAAGCAAAGCCTTTGCTTCGACGTACTTACCTTGGTTTCTAAGGGTGATCCCCTTAAGAACTTCGGCGCGGGCCTTTAATTCAGGATTAGCCGCAGCATCCACCATCACTTTTTCAACATCTTCGGTAGCTTTCTTTTCCAATTCTCCCTGGCCTTTTTTCTCCATCAAAGTGCGCCAGTAATCAAGCATCTCTCCAGGCTGCCGACTTTCCTTTAATTTCTTGTCTACCACTTCGATTTGCTTGGTGAACTTGGTGGTGTCATCAACCAGTTTCGTTTGCAACCCACGAATCATCCCTTGGGGATCTTTGCTCTGGATGATTTCCATCCCTTTTTTCAAGCCATCCACAACATTCGTCGGGTTGGATTTATCTTTCACCAAATTAGCCTGAGAAAGTTCTGTTCCAATAGCTCCGACAAAGTCTTCAGATTTCTTAAGGGAGACTTCTACTTTTGTTTTTTCATCCTTCAACATTGCAAGCTTGGTATCAGCTTCGGTAAGTTTTTTCTCAGTCGCTTTCTTTTCTTCTGCGATTTCTTTTTTGGCTGTATCCTCGGTTTCCTTGATCTTCTTATCCGCTGCAACCATGGTTTCTTTCAGCGTTTTATCAGCTTCTATTTTTTGCTCTGCCAGCTTTTTATCTGCAACCACAAGCTCAGCCTTGTAGTTCTTATCTGCTTCTTCGAGTGCTGCTTTTTTATCATCAGCAGCCTTCTTCAACTCAGCTTCATGCTTGGCAAGAAATACTTTTTCTTTGGTTTTGTTATCTTCGTCAGCTTTTGCTGCTTCTTCTTTGGTTTTGGCAACTTCCTCGGCCTTAGATTTGGCATCAGATTCAGCTTTCTTTTTGCCATTTTCAAGAGCGATAACTGCTTCGCTTTTATTCATGCGAAACTCTTGGGGGATTTCGATCCCAAACTCATATAAGCCGCCAAAAATGCCTGCACCAAGAATGGTTCCCACCATCGTCTTTATTAACGTACCCCCCCAAGTACTTGGGGGAGGAAGTTCATCAAGCTTTTTTTGCAGTACCGAATTTTGTTCGTGCAATCCCACTTTTTCTTTCTGCAATTGCAATACTTGTTGTTGGCTAAATTCTGATTCTAATTGCCTAGCTTTTTTTTCCAAACTATCAGCCTTTTCCTCTAATCTGTCAGCTTTATTTTGCAATTTGTCTGCTTTATTTTTTAATTCGTCGGCCTTCTCGATTTTTGACCCCTCGAGCGAATATCCATTTGGATCGATTGGACCCGCATCATTTAGTGCTTTTTCAGCTTCTACTCTCGCTTCTTCAGCTTCTGCTCTCGCTTCTTCAGCCTCCTCTTTTGCTTCTATAGCTTTTGTTCTCGCTTCTCTAACTTCTTTTTCGTCAATTACTTTCTCAGTATTTAAATCAGGTTGATTCATGTCTGGATCAATGTATTTATCGAAATCATCCTCATCAGAAGTTTGATTCGTTGCCTGGACCGGATCAAATGCGGTAGTGGCGCCTTCAACGTCTTCTTCAATTGGTTCTTCAGAATTATAATTATCTGCAGATGCGGTTGATTCGGCTTGAACTTCCTCGTTACCGTCTAGCTCAGAATCAATTTCGGAACCAGCAGGAGCAAATTGTGTATGTTTTGATTGCTTAGAAGCCAACTGGGTTTTCTTGGGGCTTGGTGCCTGCACTTCTTCTTCAGCATCATTTCCGTTTGCAATCGAAATAACTTCGCTTGAAGAAGATTCAGAACCAAATTCTGGAATATTAAAACCCGAGTCATCTAACGCATCTTCGATATCAGAATCTCTGGCCAACATGGTTTTCTTAATTTCAGGTTGCTTGGTATTTTCGATTTCATCCAAGGCAGAAAAGTCGCTGGCATCTGCAGAAAGTGTATTTTCAAAAGGCTCTTCTGCAATTTCTTCAAACATATCGACTTCAACTTCTGGGGGATCCAAAGCTTCCGCTTTTTCCAAATCAGACCCACTCATGGCAATGGTGGAATCATTATCCTCAAAAGGTTCAGGGATTTCGATTGCGCCTTCTTCTTTGGGAAGGAGAAATTCTGGGTCGCTATCTTTTTTTTCTTTTGCCATGGCTTATGTAATCTCCGAAAACTTTCTTCAAAAACACGAGAAATCAACGAATTCCCCATGCTTAATACGGGTGATTTGCTTACATTAGTATTGTCTAAAGCAAAAAGGCATAACGCAAGAGGTTTTCCATCTTTCCCCAATCTCCAAAGCTATTGGATCCCTATTTTCGTTAGAATTGATACCAAAGGAAATACAGGCGCAACCTTAATCTCGTAAATTCGCAATTTACATTTAAGCTAATGCTGATCCTTAACTTTGTTTGCTTTACCAAAAGATTTAAAATAAGTTCCAACCGCAAACCCTAATTCTTCAATTTACAATAGCTTTATTCACAAAAGATAGGATCTAATGGGCCAGAATAAAATGCAACGCATGCCCGTCCTTCCACATCTATAAATTCGTCATTAAGACAAACACTGCCTTTTGGATCTAGATAATTTGTATCACCATTTTTAATGGTACACCATCTAGCCTCTAGTAAATTATATTTGATCTCAAATGGTTTAAGAGAAGCAAAGCCAGGGTCGAGCGGAATCTGCTTTAATTCGTTAAAAAAAACCAGACTAGGACCGCCCTTACAAAGTTTTCCTATTACAAGGGTTTTATTATCTTGCGGAACTGATTTAAAACTAGCATGCTCGACAAAAACTGCAAAAAATGCATCAAAACCAGTTTTTCCAAAAGAAGAAACTAATTGGCCTCCAATTGCATTCAAGATTTTCTGAACAAATTCAATATCCCATTTTTGCTTTAAACCAGCTTTTTCTTGAAAGTGTTTTTGTAGGGCTAACACAAGGTTTTCATCATGAATGGCAGCAAGGTCACCCCCAGCTATTGTGGATAGTTTTTGATTAGGCTCAGTTATAACTTTACCAATCAAAAGTGGCAGTTGAACCGATTCACCATTTTTTAACAAACATTCGATATGCGCATTTGAATCATTTACCACTGAGTTAGGAATCGTTATAACCAGTGACCCCTTTCTAAAATCCCAATTTAAACTGGTATCATTTTGTTTCTGGAGACTTCCCTCAGAAAAGTCAGAAGCTAAAGAAAAAGGGAACTTTGCCTTTATTTCACACATCTGATTTTCAGGCGAAACTAGTTGGCGGGTCTCCTCAAATAATTCGGAACTATTTTGCAAGAAAATCTTAGATCCAGGTAGAACCTTGTCCCAACGAGGTTGCCTACCACTGGCTGTTGGAAGTTGCACACCTATAACGCTTATGTGAGGTGGTAATATAATCGGATCTGCGTCAAGAAGTTCACCATCCGTTAAAACAAATACCAATTTTTCCTCCGCCTTCCCTTCTCCTAGCTGTGACTCAATCCGAGATATATTTTCAACTACTTTTAATGAAAAATGGATGGTACTTCCCCGGCTTTGCCCTGCCCTTTCCCATTTTTGGCGCTCTGGTGAATTTTCTAACTCACAAACTATATTTTCAAGATCGCCGGCAGAATAAGAAGCGCCTTCATCAGGCAACACTTCTCCTCCCCCAAGAGCTAAAAAGCTCCCTAACCAATTTGAAGGCAACTCCCTCCATAGGGGTTGCAGTTTTCGCAAATGCTCGAACACCTGAATGCAAGAATCAGATAAATCAAGAATTATGAAGACTCTTTTACGCGAAGAATTTAAAGTGCTTATTTCAATATCTAGTGTTTCTGATAAACCGGAATTGTTCCGACCAACACAACGAATTTTAAATTGAGGGTTCATAGAATTTCAACTTCTCAAGTTACTTTTTGCGACTTATGGGTGATTTTGGATCCATTTGAAACCCCTTGGCTGCTAGCGCCATTCGAAGTTGATCAGCTACATTTTGGGTACCGATACCGCTGAATCGCATTTCAGATCCTGATGCATCAAAGGTAATTTGCATTTCTCGAATTGGTTGGGTAATTTCAGGCAATAAAATACGATCACTAAGACAGTGCAAACGCTGATTTGCACTCCCGCGCCAACGATGATGCCCAGGTTCTTCTTGCCGAAACTCGCCATCGATCAGCAGATCAACCTCATCAAGCAATTCGCCAAATTTGTTGCGGTCGGCTTGTAAAGCCTCTAAACGATACCCGGTATAAGATACAACTGAAAGGCCTGAATCATGCACCATTCTTGCAAGTGCAGCAAGCGGTTTAATATGTTCGAATGGTTCACCACCAGAGAAACATACCCCATCAATACTAGATTCGCTACGGATCTTAGCCCATAATTCTTCGATCAAAACTAGGCGACCTGACTCAAATGATAAATACTCGGGCTGTGAACAACCGGGGCATCTTCGGTGGCACCCTGCAACCCAAATAACAAATCGTACACCAGGGCCTGCAACAAATGATTTAGGCTCGAATGATGCCAAACTTAAACTTTTACTCTGTTGAGCATAATCAGAAAAAGGCTGACCACCAATGACCAAAGGTTTTGAATTCTCCATGGGCATGAATGTTAAATCTAATTTCATTGGTCAATCCACGTATAATTCAAATTAGATACATTAAAAGGTTCTGAAGCGATTTGCGCTGCATCCACAAAGTAATCAATTCTCAGCGTTTTCCCGCGAAGTTGATCTCCACGGACTAACAAATCTGGTGCCAAATGATTCAAAACAAATCGATTCAATAAGTTTCTAACACCTCTTGCGCCATTCCTGTCAAAGCCGCTCTGGTGAACCATAAGCAACTTCTTAAAAGCCTGCGTGCAATAAATTTTAACATGATGTCGCTCTTGCAATACCAACTGCATGTTTTTAATTTGCTGTTCCAGAATTTCAATTTTTGCTCCATCATCGGTAAGAAATCTAAAAACAAGAATGTTTTCTTCCCCGATACGATTTAAAATTTCGGGCCGCCCAAGCTTCTCTACAAAGAAATGCTTTACTGCCTCACGAAAATGATCACAAAGTTCGGGATACTCCAAACCCCTAAGATAATTGCAATTGCCCGAGGTACTAGCGATACCCCTAGAATTTGAAGGCACTGGCAAACCAACTTTGCCATCGTTAGAGCCAGCAACAGGGGACCGGGAACCCAAGTTCGATGTAAAAATAATAATCGATTCTGTGAAATAAACTGTTTTTCCCATGCCATCGGTAAGTCGACCATCGTCAAGAATCTGAAGAAACTTGTCAAGAATTCGGCCATGAGCCTTCTCGATCTCATCAAAAAGCACCACGCTAAATGGCTTCTCGCTGATTGCGTTCGTTAATTGCCCACCTTGATCAAAACCAACATACCCAGGAGGGGCGCCTACAAGCCTGGCTTGCTGATGCTCTTCTGAATATTCACTCATATCAAACCGCAACAATGATTGTTCATCACCAAATATTAATTCTGCAATTGCTTTGCTAAGTTCTGTTTTGCCAACTCCTGTAGGCCCGACAAAGAAGAAAACACCGCGTGGCTTTGCAGATGTGACTTTCCCTGCCAGATCTGTCATGCCAAGTTTCGCTCGGATAAGCACTGGCACTATCTCATTGATAATTTCTTGCTGACCTTTGACCCGAACAGTTAATCGTTGCGCCGCTTCTAAAAGGGCAGATGTACTTACATTGGCCCAGGCATTTTCACGAGTTCCAAACTTGAAGCGAGACAAAAGTAAAGGTAGCTGCTTTGGACTAATTCCCAAATGCTCACTATGCGAAAGAATTGCTAGGCTAAATAAATCTTGCATCTTCAGCCCATCTGAAAGTTGTGCAGCAAGCTTCCGTTGATCAGCATCCTTTGAAAGGTTGACCGGGGCCTCATTTCCATTATCAAATAATTGATAAAAATCTCGAAAGAATGCATCTCGATCCTCAATGGTAGGGGGCGGCACTAACAGTGAACGCGCAAAAGGAAATAAGGTATTCAACTCCTGCGGAACCTGCCCTTCAACATCAAAAACAAGGATAAGGCGTGATCCAACCTGCGATTTTACATTTTGTGACCAGACCTTCATTGCTGCTTTTTGGATAACTAACGAAATTTGTCTCTCGGGAGAGTCTTGACGCTCTGAAAAGGGCAAATAACGATCAACAAACAAGCAAATTACCCCAACCCGAACATTAGGGTCGTTAAACAAACTATCATGAACGACTTTTAAAAAATCGAAAGGTCCATATTTAATGTCTAGCGGGGCCATCCATGCTTCTGCATCATGTTGATTAGTTTGGGCCCGCGGAAGTGAAACCCCAGATTTGGCCTCTTGCTTTTTCGGGGGACTGGGATTGGCGGGTTGCCCAGATAAAAGCCTTTCAACAATGGGTTGCATGCTCCCCCGCATGACCCGTAGTCCAGAAATGGGATCATAAACTACAATCGCATCTAAACCCATGGCTTCAAGCTCAAGGGCCAGCATCAATTCGATTGTTACCGCTGGAGAATCTGCAATTAGGGTAGGAAGTTTTGATCGTTGATCTTGGTGTAACAAAAATAGATCCTTGCAATTTCCATGCACCAACAACAGAGGGTCTAGCAAAATCGCATCCCGTAGGTTTGACCTCCATTTGTTGCTCATCATACATTCCTTTGCTGCGAATTATTATGAGGCAAATCTTTGGAACCCTTGCGAATCAGATTTGGCTCATCTCGAAGACCAGGGTTGGTTGGCTCACATTCAAAACCTTTTTCTTTAAGTTTTTCCAAATACTTTTCAAATGTTTCAGCACAAGTTTCACCTGGAAACCCACCAAATTTTGATTGAACAACTCCACCCGGAGGAACAGAAAGGTAAATTTTTTCCGAACCTCTCATTGCAGTAAGCACCACAGCACTCAATGGGTTACTTTCGTCCTCAAATACTGGGTCTACTGAAGAAAAACCGATGCTCTTTAATGATTCAATGGTTGCCTGTAAAAGACTAAATCGAGATTCAGATTCGGCTTCGTGCTTCAAAGCTTGTTCAATTAAGTTATTACCTTCCTCAATCAAAACCCTAAGGTCAGCAGTTGATTGTTCTGGCCCCACCCCCCTAATTTGAACCTTTGAAATAATTGATTTATGCCTTGCATCCCACTGGGATTCCAACTCATAACAAAAAGTGTGGACCGCTTTGCATGCTTTTAAATTCGCAGAAATCGATCTCGCTTCTACTTCGGTTTGTGCAAATGTTGATACCACATAAAGATGATTGGCCATCTCGCCTTCCAACGCCGCAATAGCTTTTTCCAAGGCAATATTTTCTTTAGTAATTATAGCCATTTGCTGTATTTTTTGAAACTTCCCTTCAAGCACCAAAAGCGAAAAGCGATTCTCTGCTAAAGTAATAAAACTTCGCCAACGGGCTTCAAAAGATCCCATTATCGAAGCAATTAAAACAGCCATAGCTTTTTGTTTATCAAGCTCCTTTTGTTTTAATTCTCTTTGTTTTTTTTCCTCTTCTAATCGCAACTTTTCCATTTCTTGCTTTAAGGCAAGAGCGGCTTCCTTTTGTTTTCTTTCTTCTTCTATTCGCAACTTTTCCATTTCTTGCTTTAGGGCCAAGGCCTCCCTCTCGCGTTGGAGCCTACGATTCTCTTCGGCCACCCGTTCTTTTTTCCGGTTACGAATCATTTCATCCCTAGGTCCACTCATTTTGCTTCCTTTCCTTGAAATTAAGAATTACTTTAAAGACTGCTCCAATTTATTAATGCTTTTTATCCCAGTTTAAAGATTAGTTTCTACAACTTTTACTGCAGCTAAATAATGATCTAGTTGCAAATTTATAATCGCTTTTGAAAAATAACATGGATTATCTTTTTCTCTGCCACCTTTTTTAATTCGATTCCACGCAGGAGTAATTATGCTCGGTCCAAGGACAAACCAATTGGAAGCGACATCGAGAAGATATTTCTCAAAATTTGATATTTCATTTTTCCTTGTAATATTTTCATTCACCCTGCGACTGTTGAATACTTCAATTTCAATTGCCTCAAGAATCGAACCAAGGGGCACCTTCCTATTTTCGAAAATCTTTACAATTTCAAGATTTCGATTTACATTAATACACGCCCCAGCAAAAGCAGATGAAGAATTTTTAAGGATATCTTCAAAATTATCAAAGATGGCTTTATAATTACTTTCTAATACTTTCGTAATTTCATCCGGTTTTAGAGCGATTATTTCTACATACTTCCAGATTTCGAGAAGAGCATCACATCTTTCTTTAAATTTCAAATTTTCTAATACGTTTTTAACTGCATAATTTACAAAAATATTTAAATATTTTACTAGGCTATTTCGTACAGTAACATCAGACTGAAAGACTTTTAATTTCTCAATTACGCCCCCCAATTTCTCTGAAATAGTAAGTTTTTCATCAGAATATTTAGCATACAAATCATCAATAGATCGCTTCAAAGCAAAAACATCGTCTTTTCGTACGCATAGTGGGTCTAAGTGGTTAAAAATAATTGGAATTAAATTTATGTAATCTGGTTTTTCAGAATTCCAATACTCCAAGGCATATTGTTTGTAAATTTTATCAGTTGCTGGCGATAGGCCTGTGTTACTTGCAATTGATTGAAGCTTGGCTAGATCAAATATTTCAACCTTGTTTTTATTATGCCCACTTTGCATTGTCGCTATATATGGCGCATCAGGATAGGTAAAAACCAAACCTGCATCAAAATTAAGGTCAGCCTTATCCCACACTTGAGATACTGCGACTAAATAATTCTGAATACCGTTTGGGAGAAGAAACAGAATAATTGTCAACAACCTTGGCACATATGTTTGCCAATCATAGGGAATAATTAAAACAGCCGTTTTCTTAGTTTCATCAAAATCAAACAGACGATTTGCCACCTCAGCCAAAGCATCTTTAAGCTTTGATTGTAGGTTATTTTCAATCCCCATCTCTTTCAGCAAGTTTTCCGCTGACAACGGGTTTTGGGTATTTCTGAAAAATGCTGTCGGGTTCAACTCTTCTGGATCCGCATCCCACCCCTTGATAAAATCAAATTTAGAATCATAGCCTTGCAAGCCTCCAGTCCATGCCACCAAATCGCCTGCATTCATTTTTCCACTTTTTAATTCTTTACCCGGGGTTGCTAAATGGTGAGCAATAATGGTTGTTCTGCTAAGGTATGGCGGACTGGTAGAATCTGAAAGCCTTGAAAAGGTGAGATATTCCACATCTTTATGCGTTATAGGCATAAAGATGAATCTCTCACCAATCTTTCCAGAAAGTTTATCTTTCAATAATTGCGGAAAAGTGTACGACCTTAATACACTAAGTGTTTTTTCAAAATCATTGGGCATAGATCTAGTTGCTGCGACAATTCCTAAACCGTGACCACCCGCCAACAACTTATTTGCAGCGGTATAGACGACCTCAAAAATATTCACAGAAACTTTTTTTTCAGCCATCTACCCACTCCAAATGCATATTAATTTCAAAGGAATTTAAAACAAGAACAGTCTTAAAACATCAACTCCTATTTTAATCACTCATGATTTGGCTTTGAGTTGGAATTGCCACATCCTCTCCATTCCATGGATCTTGCACAAGCAACCCTGCATACTCCCAATCAAGTTTTATACGCTTTCCAGAATCAGGAAATTTAACCACAAAGCCTTCGCTATCTTTCGAAACTACTTCTGCGACATTTGAACATTGATTTTTTTTAATTGCAGCTCGAATTAATCCTAATCTTCGCATAAACCACAAAATCGGATCTGTCACCCGAAATGGCTGCAAGTTCCCCGACCGTACAACAATTAAACCTTCTAGCCCAAGAACTGGAGAACATCCAAATGAACTCACAGAAAAAAAACGGATAGAAGTAAAATTGGCCTCTGCCATGGTTACAAAAGAAGGGCTAATATCGTTAATGAAAGCCCTAATTAACAAGGAATTGCTATTCAATTCTGCAATATCTAATCCAGAAGTATCATCTGCTTTAATAAACTCTATGGAACTACTATCAATTCTCGCCCATGCTGGAAGCAATTTTCTCCAAACATCAAATTTCTGCACACAAACAAGTAGTGGGATATTTATTTTTTTCGAATTGGTAAGATTCCTAAGCCGTTTCGCATTTGTAATTACGCTTAGGAGCATCTTGTCCTGAGGCACGAATGTTTTTTGATCAAAAAGGGTTTTAAGGCCAACATCCTTGTTTCCGTTTTCGATCAATTTTGATTGAGTTTTTTCGTCTTGAAGTGGGTCGAAGGCAAACATAATTGCATCGGCAACACCAAGATGCTCGATCGCCCTAAAAGTCGAATCACGCCCTCCACCCAATTCAAATAATTCACCGGCATTGTCGTAAAGCGCAAAAGTCTGAAACAAATCATTTTTCTTAGACCCCTCTTCCACACTGGTTGAAGTTGGATTCATCGAAAACAAAAATGGTTTTGGCAGAGAAACATCATGACCATCAAGTTTAACGGTGTTAAAAACAGCCCCCCCAGTGCCAGTTCTTTCAAGATAAGTCCATTTATCAGCTCCCTGATTAAATAATTTATCTTCCAAATCAGTAAAAGCTTTTAGTTCATGACTATCGGAATAGTCTAAAGATCGATCGAAATTTGCAGCTAACTGATGCCGCAGGACATGAAGTAATACCGTAAGAAAATAAGTCTTACCTCCAGCATTTGGTCCCGCAACCGAAAGAAATATAGGACGTTTTTCAAGCAATTCAAAAGGGACTTGCAAATGACAGCGCGGGCAGGCCCTATCCACCACAGGCCACCCTTTGGGGTCCTCAAATCTACCTTTAGAGTCAACTTTTACCTCGGTTGGTGGAATACGCAGCTTTTCAGTTTTTCCAAGGACGGGATCACCTTCTGCACTTAAATCGGGATGTTCAGCAATAAAAAACGCATCCTTGGGAAGAAACTCAAACCAACAATGCGGACAAATGGCACTTTCATTTTTTTGCAATGGTTGAGGAGGGCGCTCTTTAAATTGTTTTAAACTTTGGGGTATTTCTTGATTCATATTAACTACCTAATTAGTTGTTGGGACAAGACTTTTTTCTGCCCAAACTCGACGAAAAATTCTTGGAATCTCAAAACTAGAAATTGATGCACGTACTCTGTCAGTAAGGCTTGGAGTTTGAACACTAGAACAACCTCTTGCGGAAACTTCATCAGGAAGGTTTGTTGTGGAGAATCCAACTGATTCAGATTCTTTCCCCGACCAGTAACGAGGCGTCCACTGCGAAGAAGTCCATTCTTGAACTTTCCCAGCATAGGCAACACATCCGAACGAAGATCGATAAACCTCTTTAACTGAATTTCTATTGGATAATTCTAAATTATTTAAATTAGGAACCAACCTCCAATCACGCATTGCTATTTCCCATTCAAATTCAGTGGGCAACCGTGCATGAAAGTAATTACAAACCTGATTAGCCAGTTCAAAGGGAAGGCCACATAACGGCTTTTCAGATAATTTTGCGCCATTGCGAAGGAGT
Source organism: Gemmataceae bacterium (assembly GCA_044337875.1). Taxonomy (GTDB): domain Bacteria; phylum Planctomycetota; class Planctomycetia; order Gemmatales; family Gemmataceae; genus UBA969. The sequence continues at coordinate 235,036 of JBIIMS010000001.1, read as the reverse complement.
GAAGTTACTGGATTTTTGGCAAGATCCAAAAGATAGCGACATAGGCCATCAATCGAGGGAGGATTTCCAGCAATACTTGCAAACGATGGCGAAGTTACTTTCCGAATATCAATTACACCTGCTGAAACACTTTCTTCAAAAAGATTCCAAGTCATTGGTTCTGCATCGATCCAAAAGGAATTTTCATTTCGATGACTAATGCGAGGTGATGAACTCAAACTTGCAGAATCCCCAATCCAATATTCACCAGGGGGAATTTCGATAACCCGATTTTGAGAACCAGAAAGTTGAGCAGATGCGTTCATCCGCATTGAATTAATTTGTTTCTGCTGTTTAGGACTCACGGGGGGCGTTCCAGAGAATTTCAAAAACCAGAGTATTCTTTAAAATTCAATATTAATTCACTACAAACGGTATTCCTAGTGTATTTTCGTTCAAATTTAAAGATTTCAGCTTTTTCAATAAGTTTTAAACCGAATTACCGGTGCAAAAGGCAATCGTGAGACTTCCCCTTACTCCCTTGCAAAAGATTAGTGTACAAAAAGACAGTATCCTTAAGTTTTGCAGGAGGTTGAAATAGTAAAAACGAGGTAGAAAAGCTAAAAGACAAAGAAGAAGGCAAGAAATTACTGAATATATTGCCTGTTGGATTTTAAATCGTAGAATGAAAAGCTTAAGGCGATAATCGATTAATTTTTCCCGAAGGGGCTGGGACAATGTCTTATAAATGCGATGTTTGCGGAAAAAGAGCGGGCCAAGGCAACACCTACACTTACCGAGGTAAAGCAAAATACCTCGGCGGTATCGGCCGTAAGGTAACAGGCAAATCCAAGCGCTTGCACAGCCCAAATCTGCAAACGATTCAATGCCAAGTGGGTGGCTCGGTTCAACGCCTTACCGTTTGCGTTCAATGCATTCGGTCCGGAAGAATCCAACGCCCTGTTAAGAAGCGTCCCTTCCAAATCCAAGCCGGCATGGTTTAATCGTATCTTCTAGGGAGTTTCCCTTGGCGATTACCGCAGATGAGATTAAATGGATTGCTCACCTTTCAAGGTTAGAGCTTAAACCAGAAGAGCTAATTGCTGCATCTACGCAATTAAGCTCTATTTTAAACTACATCAATCAACTTCAAGAAGTTAACACGGATAATGTTGAACCTTTAGCCCATGCGCTAGATGTTTCCAATGTTTTCCGTGAAGATGTATTAAAAGAATCACTCAATGTAAACGAGGCACTTGCAAACGCCCCCGATCGTCAGGGGAACTTTTATGGTGTGCCTGCGATATTAGAATAATCATTTTCCTTCGAAGAATTTGACATCCAATTTAACTTTGCAACAGGCCAGAAATGTCTACTTCAACAAGCAAATTGACTGAAAAAACCGCTGCAGAGCTTATCCAAATTCAAGCAAAAGGTGAATCCAACGCAGAAACCATCACCAAAGCTTTTCTAGAAGCAATCAAAGCTAAAGATCCCAAAGTAAAAAGCTTTTTACTCGTGAACGAAGAAGCAGCATTGGCAACCGCTCGATCCATCGATTCAAGGCGAGCCAAAGGCGAAAAACTTGGCACTCTTGCTGGCGTTCCTATCGCGGTCAAAGATAACATTTGCACCAAAGGAATTACCACAACCTGTGGCAGCAAAATGCTGGAACACTTCGTCCCGCCCTACGATGCCCATGTAACCGAAAAGCTTCATCAAGCCGATGCCGTGATTCTTGGAAAAACCAACCTTGATGAATTCGCAATGGGATCATCAACGGAAAATAGTGCATACCAAACCACACGAAACCCATGGAATCTTGACTGCATTCCTGGCGGTTCGAGTGGTGGTTCAGCCGCGGCTGTTGCTGCTTGCGAAGCGCCAATTTCATTGGGTTCAGACACTGGTGGTTCGATTCGTCAGCCCGCAAGTTTATGCGGAATCGTTGGATTAAAGCCCACCTATGGCAGGGTTTCCCGTTACGGTTTGGTGGCATACGCCAGCTCGCTGGATCAAATTGGAACCTTCAGCCATGATGTAACTGATACCGCTCTTTTGTTAAATGTGATTGCAGGAAAAGACGATCGCGATAGCACTTGCACTGCAAACGAAGTGCCCGATTACACTGCAAATCTAGAGATTCCATTAAAGCCCTTCACCATCGGGGTAGCGCGAGAATATTTTGCTGGTGGGTTGGATGCAGAAGTCGAAAAATCGGTAAGAGAAGCGCTTGATGTTCTTAAAAGCAGAGGCGCAACAATCAAAGAAATTTCACTGCCACATAGCACTTATGCGATTGCAACTTATTATCTTGTCGCAACTGCTGAAGCATCCAGCAATTTGGCCCGTTACGATGGTGTGCATTATGGACACCGATCAAAAGATCACAGCAATCTCATCGACATGTACTGCAAAAGTCGAGGAGAAGGTTTTGGATCTGAGGTTAAAAGGCGCATTTTACTAGGCAACTATTCGCTATCGAGTGGCTACATAGATGCGTTTTATTTAAAGGCATTAAAAGTTCGAAGGTTAATTCGGGATGATTTCGACAAAGCCTTTGCAGATTGCGATGTAATAGCAGGACCAACTTCACCAACCTGCGCCTTCAAAGTAGGCGAAAAAAGCTCAGATCCACTTTCTATGTATCTGTCCGACATTTATACAATTAGTTGCAATTTAGCTGGGATCCCAGGCATCAGCATTCCTTGCGGTTTCAATTCGAAAAACCTTCCGATTGGGCTGCAACTATTAGGCGCACCTTTTTCCGAAGAGAAACTTCTGCGCATCGCTCGAACCTATGAAAAAGAAACCTCTTGGCATCTGAAGCGCGCACAAATTTCTTAATGCTAAGTGCCCAATGTGTTGCCATATAAATCGATATGCAATCTAGGGCAGTAGCGAAATCCTTCTTCTTTACAAAGCTCAACCAACCATTTGGATTTTTTGTCCAAGTCTTCGCGGGTGATTCCCTGAGGCATTAAAAGCACCTTCGATTTTTCGATTTTCCCCAAAGATTTAAGGAATTCACGCACCTCCGTGGTGTCCTTAGGAGAGTCAATCACGAACTTTAATTGATAATCAGCAATATCAATTAGTTTTCTAACAACATCGGGTTGCAAACGGATTTCATCATGCCTCAATTTGTATTTGCCGTTCTCCCTGTGATGAGGAGTTGAATTAGATAGCTTCGGGCTGATACTTAAAAGATTGCATTCAACTTTTAGAAAAAGCGTACCAGCGGTTTCCAAAGTAATGTGGTATCCAAGTTCTTTATATTTCCTGCAAAGATCATTAAGGTCGTGGTGAAGGAAAGGTTCCCCGCCCGTGATCACCACATGCTTGGTATTGAAGAGATTGGTTTTGGCGACAATATCATCGAGAGAAAGGGTTTCGCCTTCTGGGTTCCAAGATGTTTGGGGGGAATCGCAAAAAACGCAGCGCAAGTTACAACCCGTGGTGCGAACAAACGCCGAGGGAACCCCATTGAGAATGCCTTCTCCTTGGATCGAATAAAAAATTTCAGATATTTTCATAATCCCACTCTATCGTAAGAAATAGGATCGATAAGGCCAGCTTCTTTGAATCCTTCAAGTCTTAGAATACAGGCATCACACAAACCGCATGATTTGCCATTGTTTTTTGGATCATAGCAGGTATGGGTCAGGGAGAAATCCAAATTAAGATCATGGCCCAATTTGATGATTTCTTTTTTGGAAAGAACGATCAGAGGGACATGAATTTTAAATTTTCCTGTTTTTTCGACCCCCGCTTTGGTGGCAAGATTAGCAAGAATTTCGAAGGATCGAATAAAATCTGGTCTGCAATCGGGGTACCCAGAATAGTCAACTGCATTTACCCCAAGAAAAATATCAAAGGCATTTAGGCTTTCGGCCCAAGCCAGTGCAATGGAAAGAAAAACCGTATTCCTTGCTGGAACATAGGTGACGGGAATTTCGCAAGCCATGGATGCTTGGGAACGATTTTTAGGAACTGCCTCCTCAGAAGTCAAAGCTGAGCCGCCAAATGCCCTTAAATCTAAGTCAATAACCTTATGATCGAAGACTCGCAATTGCGAGGCAACTCTTTTTGCAGCTTCGATTTCAGCATGATGCCTTTGCTGATAATTAATGGTCAAGGCATGGCATTCGTACCCTTCTTTTAGGGCAACCGCCAAGGTCGTGGTGGAATCAAGCCCGCCACTGAGCAAGACCACTGCTTTTTTAGTAGTATTCAAAGCCATTGATTCGCCACCCAATTAAAAAGAATAAAGATAACACGATTATACTCAGGCCTTCTTTCCATCTATAATATGGAAAAGTGGTAAAAACTTTTGCCCTCGCACCATGCCCAACGGCCCATTACAACTATACTAAGAATTACACTTAGTTAACCTAACGGAGGCGCAACCATGCCAGCCATGACCCTGACCGAGAAAATCCTAGCAAAACACGCAAAAACTGATTCTGTAGAGCCTGGGCAAAATATTTGGATTGATGTCGATATTTTAATGACCCACGATGTTTGTGGCCCGGGCACCATAGGGGTATTTAAAAAACATTTTGGAAAAGCTGCCAAAGTCTGGGATCCCAAAAAAATCGTTATTATCCCCGATCACTATATTTTTACCGCAGACAAGATGGCCAATCGTAACATCGATGTCTTGAGGGAGTTTTCCAAAGAGCAAAACCTGCCTTATTATTACGATGTTGGCACTGAAAGCTACAAAGGCGTTTGCCATATCGCCTTACCTGAAGAAGGCCATACCCGCCCAGGCGAAGTATTGCTGGGCACCGATAGCCATACCTGCACCGCTGGGGCATTCGGAGAGTTTGCCACCGGCATTGGTAATACAGACGCAGGCTTTGTCATGGGTACTGGCAGCCTTTGGCTTAAAGTACCGCCAACAATGCGCTTTGTTTTCGAAGGCACTTTACCCCCATATTTAATGGCTAAAGACCTTATTCTTGCAGTTATTGGAGATATCGGCTGCGATGGTGCCACCTACAAGGCAATGGAGTTTGATGGCCCCGGGGTTTTTGCTCTGAATATGGAAGAGCGCATGACCCTTTGTAATATGGTGATTGAAGCAGGTGGCAAAAATGGCGTTATTGCGCCAGATAAAGTCACACTCGATTTCATCGATTCTAAAAACAAGCACAAAGTTCCATACTCCCCTGTTTACACCGATCCCGGTGCGAAGTTTATTTATGAAAAGGTTTACGACATAAGCAAACTGCAACCGGTAGTGGCCAAGCCACATAGCCCAGATAACAAAGCTTTTGTAAGCGAAGTAAAAGGTACAAAGCTTGATCGGGCATACATCGGCTCTTGTACAGGCGGAAAAATGACCGACTTCCGTGCCGCTGCTAAAATTATGCATGGGCATTCGGTAAAGATTGACACCTTTGTAGTGCCTGCCACTACTGAAGTTGCCAAGGGTCTTAAAACCGAAAAGATGCATGGCAAAACGCTCGAACAAATCTTCTTGGATTCAGGCGCAAAAATGGGCGAGGCCTCTTGTGCGGCTTGCCTTGGTGGGCCCAGCGATACTTTTGGCAGGCTGAATCAAGCCATTCGATGTATCAGTACAACAAATCGCAATTTCCCAGGCAGAATGGGCCACAAGGAAGCTGAAGTTTTTCTGGCCAGCCCACTTACCGTCGCTGCCAGCGCTATTACAGGTATGATCACCGACCCTAGGGAGTACTTAGCATGAGTAAAATTCCAAACGAAATCACAGGCAAAGCTTATGTTTTAGGGGATAATGTCGATACCGATCAAATTATTCCCGCAGAATATCTTACCTTTAATCCTGCGATTCCTGAAGAATACAAGCAGTTTGGTAAATACGCCCTCAGTAGCGTCCCACCAGCACAATCTGGCTTGCCCAAGGGCAATATTCCTTTTCATACCGATGATGAGTTTGTTTCGCCTTACACTTTTATCATTGCAGGTAAAAACTTTGGGTGCGGCTCTTCCCGCGAACACGCCCCCGTGGCACTTGATGCTGCTGGTATTAAAGTCGTGATTGCAGAATTCTATGCTCGTATTTTCTTCCGAAATGCAGTCAATGGCGGCTATTTAGTCCCTTTTGAATGCAGCGATAGATTATGCGACAAAGTCTGTACAGGCGATGAATTGAAACTGGATGTGTTGAACTGCAAATTGCACAACTTGACCACCAAAGAAATCTACCCACTTAATCCATTAGGCGAGATAGCCCCCATCCTGAATGCAGGCGGGATTTTCGCTTATGCCAAGCAAGTAGGCATGCTTAAGTCTTAGCTTCTTATTTAATTAATTAAGCATCAGGTTCAGGAAACTGAATCTGGTGCTTTTTTATTTTAGGTACATTTCTTAGCTCGTATTCAAGCGAGAAACGCACACTTTGGAAGAACGCAAAAACACATACGACCTTGATTAAAATCCCCTCGGTAAAAACCTCAAAACCAAGATACGCCTGATAGCCAAGGGTAATTAAAAATAAACCTAAAGCTATAACGGCTAATCCACTGGGTGCTAACGGTATAAAAAACGCCAAGATTACAATTCCGATGCCTGCGCCAATACTGACCTTACTGTTATTTTTAGCATTGGCGATAACTAATTGTCTCTTTGATTCAAGTTCTACCTCAGTCATTTTTTTTTCTGGTTCCATGGCATTGTTTTGAGCAACCAACATTTTTGTGATGGACTCATCCACGGTTTTTAAAACAAATGAATAAAAGCAGATATTGAATAAGCCAATCGCAAGCAAGATATTGCGGGATAGATTTAAATTTACACTAGGTTCAGGTCGGTTCATGAAAAACATGCCTTTGGGAAGATTAAGAGTCCTGTTCCAACAGTCTAGTAAATTAAGGTTGCTTGATATGACAAAAATGCCGTCTTCTAATTGCCAAGTCTGCCACTCTGACAGTTATTATTCCTCCCCCTTCCCAGACAAACTCCACAAACCTATATAAATCAACAACTTACACACATTCAATTTCATGGCATAACCTTTGCTAATCTAATTGCTCATTCGCTAAAAGACCTTAATCGGTCTGAATGAATTTTAGAATCATAAATCCGGTTTGTAACCGGCAAGATGGCAAATGAAAAGCATTCAATAGTTTCGTGGTTAAAGGAGTATGTGGATGGGTTCTAAACAACTGACTTATGCTGATGAAGCGCGTCAAAAAATGCTAGCTGGCGCTAGCAAACTTGCTCGGGCAGTCCGATGCACCCTTGGGCCCCGTGGCCGAAATGCTGTTATCGACAAAGGTTGGGGCAGCCCAACAGTAACCAAAGACGGTGTTACTGTTGCAGAAGAAATCGAACTTCAAGATCCTTTCGAAAACATGGGGGCTCAACTTATTAAGGAAGCCGCCAGCAAAACCAGCAATGTTGCAGGCGATGGTACCACCACCGCAACTGTAATTGCTGAAGCTGTTTTCAGAGAAGGCCTTAAATATCTTGCTGCTGGGCACCACCCAATGGCAATCACCCGTGGCGTTCAAAAGGGTGTGGATAAAGTTGTCGAACAATTGGCCAAGATGGCTGAAAAAATCGACTCCAAAGACAACAAAGAAATCACCGAAGTTGCAACCATTGCTTCCAACAACAACTCTGAAATCGGCAAAAAACTTGCTGAAGCGATGAGCAAAGTTGGCGCAACCAATGGTGTTATCACCATTGAAGAAGGCAAGATTACTGAAACCGAAGTAGTCGTTGTTCAAGGTATGCAATTCGATCGTGGGTATCTTTCACCCCACTTCGTCACCAATCATGACAACATGACTTGTGATCTCGATAATCCTTACATTCTTATCTACGAAGAAAAGATTAGCTCTGCTAAATCTTTGATTCCACTCCTCGAAGCTATTTCCAAGAAAAAAGAACCATTGCTCATCATTGCTGAAGACATTGATGGCGAAGCTCTTGCAACCTTGGTTCTTAACAAGCTTAAGGGTGTGCTTAATATTTCTGCAGTCAAAGCCCCAGGCTATGGCGATCGCAGGAAAGCTATTCTTGAGGACATCGCTGCGCTTACCAAAGGCAAAGCTATTTTCAAAGATCTAGGCGTTCCTCTTGAACAAATCGAACTTTCTGATCTTGGACGAGCCAAGAAAATTAAAATCGATGCTGAAAACACCACCATCACTGAAGGTGCTGGCGATAAGAAAACCATTGAAGGTCGCTGCGAAATGATCCGTAAGGAAATCGCCAAGACTGACAGTGATTATGATCGTGAAAAGCTTCAGGAAAGACTTGCAAAGCTTGCAGGCGGCGTGGCTCAACTTAAAGTGGGTGCTGCAACCGAAACCGAAATGAAAGAACGCAAGGCGCTTTACGAAGATGCATTGCATGCTACCAGAGCTGCACTTGCAGAAGGCATTGTTCCTGGCGGTGGCGTTGCCCTTCTTCAGGCACGCAAATGCCTTGATAACCTTAAGTTCGATTGCGAAGTAGAAACGATTGGCTTGAATCTTCTGCGCACCGTAATGGAAATGCCCTGCAAGATGATTGCTGAAAACGCAGGCCTTGATGGCTCTGTTGTTGTTCACAACATCAACAAATCTAAAGAAAAGAACTTTGGCTTTGATGCAGATAAAGGTGTCTATTGCGATATGCGTAAAGCAGGCATTGTCGACCCAGTCAAAGTGACACGAAGTGCATTGCAAAATGGTGTTAGCGTAGCTTGTTTGCTGCTTACCACCGAAACCATGATCGCAGATATTCCTGAACCCAAGGGTGCAGGCGGTGATCATCATGACCATCATCATGGTGGTGGTGGTGATATGGGCATGGGTGGCATGGGTGGCATGGGTGGCATGGGTGGCATGGGTGGCATGGGTGGCATGGGTGGCATGATGTAAGTTGCCCTATGACTTTTGTATTACCTTAAATCATTAACCATAATTTTGTATGAAGGAAGTAAACATGGCCAAAGACAAAGATGTTGATTTGAAAGTTCGACCCCTCGACGACAGGGTCGTAGTTCAGCCTTTAGAAGCTGAAGACAAGAGTGCAGGCGGGATTTTACTTCCCGATGCTGCAAGACAAAAACCCCAACGAGGACGAGTTCTAGCAGTTGGACCAGGCAATCTTCGTGAAGATGGCCAACGGACACCTGTTTCGGTCAGCAAAGGCGATGAAGTTGTTTACGGTCGCTACGCTGGCAGTGATATCGAAGTTGATGGCAAAGAAATTAAGATACTTCGCGAAAGCGATATTCTTGCAAAGATTACCAAGTAAATTCGTACATCCGCTAAGGGAGATTTTCATAAATGGCTAAGCAACTTCTTTATACCGATGATGCCCGTAAGAAACTTCTTGCAGGCGCTGAAAAACTGGCCCATGCCGTAGGCATCACTCTTGGGCCCACAGGTAGAAACGTCATCCTCGACAAAAGCTTTGGAGGCCCCACGGTCACCAAAGATGGCGTGACTGTCAGTAAGGAAATCGACCTTGCTGATCCTTTTGAAAACATGGGTGCCAAGCTCGTCAATGCTGTGGCTCAAAAAACCAGTGACATTGCAGGAGATGGTACTACAACTGCCACTATTCTTGCACTTTCCATTTATCAGGAAGGCTTGCGCAATATCACCGCTGGTGCCAATCCAATGGCTATCAGGCGCGGTATTGATAAAGCAGTCGCTGCCGTTGTTGAGAACCTCAACGAAATTTCCAAGCCCATGAAATCCTCCGCTGAACTTGCTCAGGTTGCTGCTATCAGCGCCAACAATGACATGGTCATTGGGCAACTTATGGCTGATGCTTTCGAAAAAGTGGGTAAAGATGGCGTGATCACGGTTGAAGAAGGTAAAACTGCCGAAACCACCCTCGACTTTGTCGAAGGGATGCAGTTTGATAAAGGCTATGTTTCGCCTTACTTCATCAATACCGAAGACATGACCTGCGAACTTGAAGACCCGATCATTCTCATTTACGAAAAGAAAGTGAATAATGTACGGGACTTGTTGCCTCTGCTTGAAAAAGCATCAGCAACAGGCAAGCCTTTGCTTATCATTGCTGAAGATGTTGAATCTGAAGCGTTGGCAGCTCTGGTTATCAACAAACTACGCGGCATTTTGAATGTTTGCGCAGTTAAAGCTCCTGGCTTTGGTGATCGTCGCAAAGCTATGCTTGGTGATATCGCTGTTCTTACAGGCGGCCAATTCATCAGCGAAGATCTTGGAATTACCCTTGAGAGTGTTGAACTCGAAATGCTTGGTAATGCTAAGATGGTTCGCATTGAACGCGAAAACTGCACTATCATTAGTGGCAAGGGCGATAAAGCTGCTATTCAAAAGCGTATCGAACAAATTCGTGCTCAAATGGGCCAGACCGAAAGCGAATACGATAAAGAAAAGTTCAGCGAACGCCTTGCTAAGCTTACCGGTGGTGTTGCTATTGTTCGGGTTGGTGGAACCACCGAAGCCGAAATGAAGCAGACTAAAGGTCGCGTTGAAGATGCTCTTCACGCAACCCGCGCCGCTGTTGCTGATGGCATTGTTCCTGGTGGTGGCACCGCCCTTCTTCGTTGCATCGCTGTTTCTGAAAAAGTATCGGAAAAGCTTAAAGGTGATGAACGCTTAGGTGCAGAAATCATTACCCGAGCCCTTGAAAAACCGATCCGCATTATTGCTCAAAACTCTGGTGTAGATGGTGCAGTTGTTGCTGCAGAAATTCTTTCCCGAGATGCAAAGCCAAATTTCGGCTATAATGCCAATACTGGTGAGTATGTCGATATGTTCAAAGAAGGCATTATCGACCCCACCCGCGTTACAAAATCTGCCCTGCAGAATGCGGCAAGCATCGCTGGCCTGATGCTTACCACCGAAGTCATGATTACAAAGATTGACGAGGAAAGTTCTACAGGTAAGGTTTCTGGAGCTGTGAGGTAATTTCGGTTCCCTCATCTCCTTTGGTTTCTCACGCGGGTCCAGCTTGTTTGGGCCCGCGTTTGTTTATAAATAGTATTTTGTCCCTTTCTAGTTGAACTACCGGGAAATGCATGGCAACTAAACGCTGCTATTATGAAGTCCTTAGCCTTTCTAAAAGTGCTGACGCTGATTCCATTAAAGTTTCTTATCGCAAACTTGCAATGCAATATCATCCAGATAGGAATGTTGGCAATGCAGATGCCGAGGTTCTTTTCAAAGAAGCCGCTGAAGCTTATGAAGTTCTGCGTGACCCAGAAAAAAGACAACGTTATGACCGGTACGGCCATGCAGGCATGGACGGCATGTCAATGCCCGATTTTGGCAATGCTGATTCGGTGATGGATTTATTTGGTGATCTGTTCGGTGGAGTGTTTGGTGGTGCAGGCAAGGGCAAAGGCAGACGAGGCCCTCAAGCAGGAAATGATTTTCATCTCGGAGTTGAAATTGATTTGATCGATGCTATGAAGGGTGTCGAAAAGAAAGTAAAAATCCCACGGGATGTCACGTGCAAAAGCTGCGGCGGTAATGGCTGTAAAGCAGGTTCCGCGCCTGTACGATGCAAGCGATGCGATGGCAAAGGTGTTGTCATTCAAGGAAATGGCTTTTTCCGAATCCAGCAAACTTGTTCGGGTTGTGGGGGCAAAGGCGCCACCATTCCAAACCCTTGTACTAATTGCCGAGGCGCAGGCCTGATTCAAGAACACGAAGAATTAGTTCTTATTATTCCACCCGGAGTTGATGACGGTGTAAATATCCGCCACACCGGCTCTGGTGAAGCTTCGCGTAATGGTGGCCCGCCTGGCGACCTTTATGTACAAATCAAAGTTAAGAAACATTCGTTTTTCCTTCGCAACGGTGCTGATTTACACTGCGAAGTACCTATTACTTTCAGTCAGGCTGCATTAGGTGGCGAAATCGAAATCCCATCTCTTGATGGAAAAAAAATAAAGTTCAAGTTGCCTGCAGGGATACAAAGTGGCGAAGAAGCGAAAGTACCAGGCAAAGGCATGCCTTCTTTGAGGGGAACACGGACAGGCGATTTGGTGCTTCATGTTCGCTTAGAAACGCCAAAAAATCTTACAAAACGGCAGGAAGAGTTGCTTAGGGAGTTATCAGAACTCGACCATAAACACATTTCCCCTCATCGAAAAAGTTTCCTTGAAAAGCTTAAAAGCCTTTTTGTACAATCAGAAGCCGACTCTTCCAAGGAATAACAATGAAGATTAATCTCATTTTTGCAACTAGGAAAAACAACCATGACGAATGAAAACATTGATCCTGATAACGAATTCAACCATGATTATTCTGAACCGCCTATCATTTCAGAAGTTGAAACCTTGAAGGAACAACTCCTTGAATCTGAGAAAAAAAAAGACGAATATCTCACGCTTGTAAAATCCACCAGAGCAGACTTTGAAAATTATCAGAAGCGCATTCTAAGAGATCAGGCAAACGAAAGACGCTTTGCCCACTTCCAATTCGCTGCAGACATTTTACCCGCCATGGATAACCTTGACCGGGCATTACAGGCGTCCAAACAAAGTGGCGCCAACGACCCCATGGTACAGGGAGTCAGCATGGTTTTAGCGCAAGTTCTGGATGTTTTTAAACGCCATGGCATTCAACGCATCCAAGCCGAGGGAACCCTCTTCAACCCGAATCTTCATCAAGCGGTAATGCAAGTTCCGTCCAAAGATTTACCTGTTTCCACTGTGGTTCAAGTTCTTGAAAATGGCTATACACTGCATGACCGAGTGATTCGCCCAGCGAGCGTTTCGGTATCATCCCAGGCAGATTAGTGGTTCTTTGGAATTAATTGGAGCAATAAAATGCCAACATATGAATATGAATGCGATGCCTGCAACCATGCTTTCGAAGAGTTTCAATCTTTTTCGGAGAAGGTGTTAAAAAAATGCCCTAAGTGCAAGAAATCAAAACTTCGAAGACTCTTCGGAACCGGGTCTGCAATTCTTTTCAAAGGATCTGGCTTTTACGAAACCGATTACCGCAGTGATTCTTACAAAAGCTCCGCAAGTGCAGATAAAGAAAGCAGTGCAAAAGCTGAAACGGCGGCAAAAACAGATTCTACTCCAAAACCATCGACTGATAGCAAAAGCAGTGCAAAGGAATCTAAACCCACAACTCCCAAGCCTTCCCCCAAGAAGGACTGATATGACCCAAGTCAAATGCCCGATTTGTGATACCGCCATGAATTTTCAGGCCAGAAGTGAATGGCCCGACTTTCCTTTTTGCAGCCTCCGGTGCAAACGGATTGACTTAGGCCGTTGGTTTGGTGAGCGATATAAACTTCAAGGCCATGATTATCCTGAAGACTTTCATGAAGAAAATGAAAGCGAATGAAGTTCTCTTCTTTTTTCGCCTCTTAAAATTTAGCTCGTTTATTTAGCTGCTATTCTGCACAGTCTCGATTAAGATCAGTTTTCATTATTACAACTTGGTTAAATTTATGAACACTTTTTACAAGATAGTACTTGGACTTTCCCTACTGCTGGCAACGGGTTGCAAACAGGCGACGGGCAATAAGCTTTATCTTGGAAATCGGCAAATCAAAGTGGTTGCAACAACCACCATGATTGCAGACCTGCTTACTAACGCAGGCAAGGGCAGGGTTTTGGTGGAATCACTCATGGGACCGGGCATCGATCCACATTCGTACGAACCCAGAGAAAGCGATGTTTCAAGGCTTATGGACGCCGATGTTGTTTTTTACAACGGCATCCATCTCGAAGGAAAAATGGCGGATATCTTTGAGGAATCATCCAAGAAAAAGCATGTCTTTGCGATCGCTGATGGATTGAGGCCTTCTGATATTCGAAAAGAAACTCAAACCAACACCCCCGATCCACACATTTGGTTTGATGTTGAATTGTGGATAAAGTGCTTGGAATTTGTAAGTGCGAAGTTAATTGAAATCGACCCAGAAAACAGTGGCGTTTATAACACAAACAAAACAAATTATTTAGCTACGCTTAACGATCTCCACAAGTACGTAAGACAACAATCAGAAAAAATCCCTAAGGAACAGCGAGTTTTGATCACAGCCCATGACGCGTTTGGTTATTTTGGAAACGCATATGCCTTTCAGGTTCGAGGTGTACAAGGGATCAATACGGTCGCAGAAGCCAACAGCGGAGAGATTGGATCTCTGGCTACATTCATGGTGAAAAACAAAGTGCGGGCTTTTTTTGTAGAAAGTTCCGTGCCTCGCAAAAATCTTGAAAAGCTAAAAGAGGTTGCAGCCTTACTCGATCCTAACTTTGTATTGTCTTCTGGTGGGGAATTATTTTCTGATGCATTGGGCCCTAAAAATTCACCCGCAGGCACTTATGAAGGCATGGTCAAGCACAACATAGATACGATACTCAAAGCTTTGGTTCCTTAAAAACAGGATGTTTCATGACTGGGCTAAATGATAAAAAACTGGAATTCGCATTAGAGATCAACGATCTTACGGTGAGTTACAAAGATAAACCAGTGCTTTGGGACATCGATTTGGAGATACCTCAAGGGGCATTGGTCGGAATTGTAGGGCCGAATGGCGCAGGGAAAACAACTCTAATCAAATCCATCCTAGGATTGCTGAAGCCAGTTGCAGGCTCTGCAAAAATACTCGGACTTGAGATTGATCAAGGGATCAAAAAAATAGCGTATGTGCCTCAGCGTGGCAGTGTTGATTGGGATTTTCCTGCCACGGTTTTTGATGTGGTTCAGATGGGTACCTACGGGAAATTAGGATGGCTCAGGCGCCCCGGGATCAAAGAAAAAAAACTTACTAAAGAAGCTCTCGAAAAAGTTGGAATGCTCGAACTTGCTCACAGGCAGATCAGTCAACTTTCAGGCGGGCAGCAACAGCGGGTATTTTTGGCCCGAGCTCTCGTTCAACATGCAGAAATTTATCTCATGGACGAACCTTTTCAAGGAGTGGATTCTACCACTGAACAATCTATCGTAGAACTTTTAAGAGAATTAAGGAATCAAGGAGCCACGGCTTTGGTGGTTCATCATGACTTGCAAACAGTGAAAGATTATTTCGACTGGGTGGTTTTGTTGAATGTGCGAAAAATTGCAGCGGGGCCCGTTTCCGAAGTTTTCACCGAAACAAACTTAAAGCTCGCATTTGGCTCTAGAGTTTCCTTGGGAGAATAACGATTGTTTGAATCGCTTTCAGTTCCTGGCTTGGGAAGCGTTGTTGCTGGAACTGCGCTGTTGGGCTTTTTATGCGGAACCCTTGGCACCTTTGCTGTTTTAAGAAAGCAAAGCCTTATGGGCGACGCAATCTCACATGCCTGCCTGCCCGGTCTCATCCTCGCATTCCTTCTTTTCAACAGTAAAGAATCCTGGGCCCTAATGCTGGGTGCTGCTATTTCAGGCACCATCGCCGCCATGGTCATTCTTGGTATCAGCAGGTTTAGCAGAGTCAAAGAAGATAGCGCATTGGCAATCACCCTTTCAGTATTTTTTGGTTTTGGCCTGATGCTTCTTACTTGGGTCCAACGACGGCCAGACGCCGCTCAGGCCGGGCTCGCACGCTTTTTATTCGGCCAAGCTGCAACACTTTTAGATCGTGATGTTTGGCTTCTTGCTGCAATTGCAATCCCATGCCTTATTACTGTTTTCATTTTCTGGAAACACTTCCAACTGGTTTGCTTTGATCGATCTTTTGCCCAAAGCCTTGGCTTTCCTGTTTTCTTTATCGATATCTTACTTTCCTTATTATTGGTGATGGTTATCGTTGCAGGTTTAGAAACCGTGGGTGTCGTTTTAATGAGTGCATTGCTAGTTGCACCCGCTGTGGCTGCTAGGCAATGGACAAACAAGCTTGAAATCATGGCGATCTTAGCAGGCTTTTTCGGCGCATTTTCCGGTATCGCTGGTGCTATCTTAAGCAACATTGGAAAAACAAGTATTCCCACTGGCCCGGTAATTGTCTTGTTCATTACTTTCATTGTGTTTTTATCCATCTTGTTTGCACCCGCACGGGGAATCGTTTGGCTTCAGTTCAAACATTGGCGCGACAGCAAAGTTCTCCAACTCGATTCCGTCCTTTCAAATCTTTTAAACCTTGCAAGAGAACACAGCGGGAAACAAAATGGTCACAGTATGGCTATGCTAAAGGGGATCAGTTCGAACCCTTCAGGTGTTCCCAGAAGCGTGCATAAATTATTGGAAATGGGTTTGGTTTCTGAAGTGGACAAAGGCCTTTATATTCCTACTTCTAAGGGTGCAGAATACTTGAATGAAAAAACATCCCACATGGGAGCACCCCTTAAATGACACAAGCTCAACTCGAAATCCAATTGCTTGCCATGGCAACATCTGTCGCATGCTCTCTATGCGGTGTGTTTCTTGTTCTTAGGCGCATGTCTCTGCTAAGTGATGCAATCAGCCATACGGTTCTTATTGGAATCGTGATTGCTTTTTTCCTAACAGGAGACATGGCATCGCCTTGGTTGTTGGTTGGCGCAACTACAGCAGGTGTATTCACCGTTTTGCTGGTTGAAAGTTTGCAAAAAACCGGGGTGGTTCGCGAAGATGCAGCGATAGGCTTAGTTTTCCCTGCATTATTCAGCATTGCAGTACTTCTGATTTCAATTTATTCGAAAAATGTTCATCTAGATATGGACGCAGTGCTTGTGGGAAAGATCGCATTAACCCCACTGCCCTCACGAAGACTCGAATTCGGAGGATATGATTTTGGTCCAAAATCACTCGCCCTGATGATAGCGATTATCATTGTCAACATTGGGCTCATAATCTTATTTTTCAAGGAACTGAAAGTCTCAACTTTTGACCCGGCATTTAGCAAAGCCATTGGTTTTAATCCTTACTGGATCCACCTTGGCCTGGTGCTTTCTGTTTCAACCACTGCGGTTGCATCCTTTGATGCTGTTGGCTCTATTCTTGTAGTCGCGTTAATGGCTGCACCTGCTGCAACAGCATATTTATTAACCGACAAGTTATCAATCATGCTGGTATTGAGCTGCATTATCGGGATGCTTTGTGCAGTACTAGGATACTGGCTTGCCCATTTTCTTGATGCGTCGATTGCTGGCTCAATGGCCACTGTTGCTGGAATTTTATTTGGGCTGACATTTTTCTTTGCCCCGGAAAGAGGATTATTCTCAGTCTGGCAGCGCGCAAAGATTAGAGACCGAAAATTCAAGCTTGCTCTTTTACTGGTACATCTCACCCATCATGAGGGTACAATAAGGGAACAGGAAGAATGCAACATTGAAAGCCTCCATCTTCATCTTCGTTGGGATGAGTACGAAGCTCGTTCCGTGGCTTTTGAAGCTGTCGAATCTTTCTGCGCATCACAAGAAAACAAGGTTCTTAGATTAACCCCCAAAGGCAGGATTATTGCCTTGGAATCATTGCAGATAGGGACGAACCTCTCCTGATTTTTTAATAGATAGAGCCAATGAAAAAACAGATATCTCAACACATGATGGATTGGCTAAAAACCGAAGCAGATTACTGGAAGTCTGAAGGTACAATCTCAGAAACCCAGTTGAACTCCATCATTTCCCAATATGATTCCTTAGCTGATTCAGAACAAAAAAAATCTACAGCTTTCTATACCTTAATCAGCGCGGCATCGATACTTGCAGGCGCCGCACTTCTTTTATTAATTGGTTACAACTGGGAAATACTCAATTACATCGCAAAGCTAGGCATAATATTCGGCATCACCATATCATTTCAATGCTTAACTCTGGTCTCGCGGTTTCGCTGGAAAAACAACGTTCTTTCCGAAGTATTCAGTTTGCTTAGTTGCATCAGTTATGGTTCGGGAATATGGCTTATCGCGCAAATATTTAATCTTAACGCCAATTATCCTGATGGTTTTTATTGGTGGGCCTTGGGATCAATCCCTTTGGCATTTCTTGGCCAATCATCGCTACTTTGGTTTTTAGTTGTCGTTTTGGAAATCATCTGGTGTTTTGCTGAAGCGGATGCTAATTTTAATTCAACTTGGTTACTTTTTGGAAGAGATACGCACCTTCCCTCTGCAGCTTACCTTATGCCCCTTTTACTATTTCCCGGTTTCATTTGGGCATACCTGAAAAACTGCCCCACAACAATGGCGCTGCATTTGATTGGTTTCGCATGCTGGTGCTTGAGTTTATGGATTGCTTGGAATTTTCAAAGCCTTGATGTGCCCCTGCTAGGTGCCCTTTTCGCTTTATACTGGCTAGCGGGAATGGTAATCAAAACTAAAGAAAAGCTGATTTTTGCTTGCCATCAAATCGGCTTGCTTGCAACTTGGCCTATGCTTTGTATTATCAGCTTTTATTCTTTTCAAAAAGAAATCACTGAAAGAATTAAACCCGAGCATAACCATGGCTATGCAACCGTGGATGGCCTATTCATGTTCTTAATTGGGATTACTGTTCTGATTGTCTATTTTAAATCTGTACTTTCAAAAACCAACTATAAGCCTATCTCATTTAAAGAGATGATTTTGGCATTTACGATCCTGGCACAGTTTAGCTTGATGCCTGCGATAATCTATTACTTTGGTTCAGAATGCTCATTCGCAATGTTTATAATTGCAAATATCTCGATGCTCGGTTACTCAGCAGTAATGATGGATGAAGGGCTAAAAACCAATTCATCTGCAAAATTCTTTCTTGGAGTGTCGACCTTTTTATTATGGACGATTGTAAGGTACTTTGATCTTTTTGGAAATGTTGGTGGCATGCTAGGAGCTGCCCTTCTATTCTTCCTAAGTTCGCTTGCACTTATTGGGCTGGCATTTTTCTGGCGTCAAAGAAAGGTTGCCTTGCATGTCAACTGACACCAACACACCGATTCTACCCCCATGGAAGGATCCTGCAAAAATAGGGTTGGCTATCTTCACTGCATTTGTTTTTCAATTGGTCATCCTTTCGGGTTTAAGCGGGAAGGGCCTTGTCCCCCGGATTACTTCAGATCGAGTACGTTTTGAAGTCATCCCCGTAGACCCACGCGATATGATGCGGGGAGATTACATTACACTTGGGTATGAATTTTCCAGGCTTCCCGAAGATGTTACATTGATTGATGAAAGAATTAAATCTTACAAAACCAAGACTAATTTTAATCAGAAAAGCATTGATGTTTATGTAACCCTTAAATTTAACCTCAAGGAAGACATTTACAAAGGCGTCTTTTTTGGTAGTACGCCTCCAACTAAGGGAAGATATCTAAGGGGAAAGTTAAACTCCAGCAACAGAATCGAATTTGGAATTGAATCCTTTTATCTACAAGAAGGCAAAGGCCTGATTTACGAACAAGCAATCAGAGAAAAGAAACTGGTTGCAGAAGTCTACCTCGCACCAGATGGATCTGCGCAAATGAAACAAGTTCACATTTTAGATAATACCAAAGTTAAAGATTAGCTTTATTTCAGCATTTCATATTCTTGATTGCTTAGGATTTATGCAACAACTCAAGATAAGAAGTAGGGATAAGTTGATTAGGCAAGATGCCAAGCTTTGCAATTAATTCTAGGGCAAAACTTTCGCCTGAACTAATGGTTTGGTTCTCGGCCAAAACTACTTCAAGTTCAAGAAAATCGCCCAAGGTATCAACATGATCCAAATGAATCCGAGTATTACCGAGAAGGTAGAGTGTACGACGCTTTCTCACAGTGCCTAAGATTCCATAAGCCGATGCAAGTGTATTTCGAAGGGAATCGGGGTCGGTGGTGGGTGAAATTTGGTAAATCGATAATTTAGGCCCATTTAATTCGGGGCGCTGATAATAGATTAATTCCCCTGCATTAGCCGAGAATGCTCGAAGCTTTAGTTTACCCAAAGGGCAATTAAAGAAAGTATCATGGTGGGGCAAATCAAAAGGCCCGGTATCTGCGAGCGAAGCTATGATAGGAACCAAAGCTTCAATTCGCTCTATTTTAGCTTTGATTTCTATGTTTCTAGCCATCGTTATTTTAAAAACCTTGAGTGCGGGATGCAATACTCCGGATCATCATGATAAAAAAACGGACTGTCAAGAACTTATTTAGAAGCTTGAATTGGTACCCTACCGAAAGTCGAGATTTTCGCAAAAACTGTTTCCCGGGGTGATAATATTATTAAAAGTGGGTTTTGTTTGCCTTTAAGGCAAATCAGTAATAACATACTAGTAGGTTCCTCTTCTCTCCCGAAGCAAACTAGGGTTGGCATCCAGCAGCCATCCTTAATTGGAGTTTTTCTCTGTGACTCCCCGCGAAATCTTAGCTCACATCCGTGAAAAAGAAGTGCGAGCAATAGATTTACGATTCATGGATTTTCCAGGGCTTTGGAAACATTTTACCATTCCCGCCTCCGCATTGCGTGAATCCACCTTTGAAGAAGGATTAGGATTCGATGGCGCCAGCATGAGGGGCTGGCAAACCATAAATGAATCCGACATGGTGGTGATGCCGGTTCCAGAAACGGCATTTCTTGATCCTTTTGCCAAGGACAAGACCTTAATCATGATATGCAATATACAAGACCCTCTAACCCGGGAAGATTACACCCGCGACCCTAGAAATGTCGCCCGTAAAGCCACC
Organism: Gemmataceae bacterium; assembly: GCA_044337875.1. GTDB lineage: Bacteria > Planctomycetota > Planctomycetia > Gemmatales > Gemmataceae > UBA969. The sequence goes on along the minus strand of JBIIMS010000001.1, from coordinate 214,561 downwards.
AATTACATGAAGGCCTCGGGGATTTGTGACGCAGCTTATTTTGGCCCTAAAATTGAGTTTTTTGTTTTCGATGACATCCGATTCAATCAAAATGAGCATAGTGGATATTACTTCATTGAAAGTTCCGAAGGTGCTTGGAATACAGGCCGTAAAGAAGACCCAAATTTAGGTCATAAAATTCGCTACAAAGAAGGCTACCTGCATTGCCCGCCTTCCGATTCTAGCCATGATTTACGCAGCGAAATGATGCTCACCATGCTTGATTGTGGCATCGAAATTGAATCGCATCATCATGAAGGTTCTACTGCGGGACAGGGCGAAATTGACATTCGCTTTTCCACCTTGGTTGAAATGGCTGATAGCGTTTTGAAGTACAAATACATTGTGAAAAATGTTGCACGCAAACACAACAAATCTGCGACATTCATGCCCAAGCCTTTATTCCAAGATCATGGTAGCGGATTGCATGTACATTGTTCGCTTTGGAAGGGTGGGAAAAACCTTTTTGGCGGCACAGGTTACGCAGGGCTAAGCGATACTGCAATGTACGCCATTGGCGGATTACTCAGACATGCCCCGTCCTTGTGCGCAATTACAAATTCTACCACGAATAGTTATAAGCGCTTGGTACCTGGGTATGATGCTCCCACGCGATTGGCATACAGCAGTCGAAATCGCTCTGCTGCTATTCGTATTCCGGTTCATTCCCATAAGGCAAATTCGAAGCGGATTGAATATCGCTGCCCAGATGGTTCAAGCAATCCATATCTTGCATTTGCAGGCATGCTGATGGCAATGCTAGATGGAATCAAAAACAAGATTCATCCCGGCGAACCGATGGACAGGAACATTTACGACCTTGGGCCAGAAGAGAGATTAAAGCTTCCAGGCACACCAAGCTCTTTGGAAGAATCTTTGAATAATTTGGAAAGAGATCATGAATTTCTTTTACAAGGGGATGTATTTACGGAAGATGTAATCCGTACTTGGATTCAATACAAGCGCGAGCAAGAAGTGGAGGCAATAAGAATGAGGCCCCACCCTTACGAGTTTGCGCTATATTACGATTTATAAGCAACCTCTCCAAGTTCCGGTCGGTATGGGAAGGAAAACGCGGCCTTCAAAATACCAATGACTGGAGCGACTTTCCGCGAGTGTGTTTTTTAACTGGATTTGAGGATTTTTATCATGAGTTCAAACAATATCCGTTCACAAGCTATTCAAGCGATTGCCAATTCCAAACATGTTCTTGAAAGATTAGACTTTCATGAAACACCCTTAAAAGACCTTTTTGGGTGCAATGTATTTAACGAAGAAGTTCAGCGCGAACGACTTCCAAAGCCTATCTTTAAAGCACTCCAAAAAACTATCAAACAAGGTATTTCTTTAGACCCAACAATTGCTGATAGCGTTGCAAGCGCAATGAAGGATTGGGCCATCGAAAAAGGCGCAACCCACTACACCCATATTTTCCAACCAATGACCGGCCTGACCGCAGAAAAACACGACAGCTTTCTTAATGTAGATGGCTCGGGAAAAGCCATGGTTGAATTCAGCGGAAAAGAACTCGTCAAAGGCGAACCTGACGCCAGTTCCTTCCCCTCCGGCGGTATTCGTGCTACCTTTGAAGCGCGTGGCTATACCGGTTGGGATCCAACCAGCCCTGCTTACATCTTGGAAAGCCCCAATGGCGCAACTCTCGTTATCCCTACGGTTTTTCTTAGTTGGACTGGTGACATCCTCGACAAAAAAGCTCCTTTGCTAAAATCGATGGAAGTTCTTTCCCATCAAGCTCTGCGTATTCTTCGTCTCTTCGGCAACAAAGATGCGAAAAAGGTATTCACCACTGTTGGCCCTGAACAGGAATATTTCCTTATCGACCGTAGCTTCTACCTTGCAAGGCCCGACTTGCTTCACACTGGTAGAACCTTGGTTGGTGCAGCTTCTCCTAAAGGTCAGGAAATGGAAGACCAATACTTTGGCCACATTCCTGAGCGAGTAATCGCTTACATGGCAGATTGCGAAGCCCAATTGTTCAAGCTTGGCGTTCCTGTAAAGACCAGACATAACGAAGTTGCACCTAGCCAGTATGAAATCGCACCTATTTTCGAAGATTCGAATCTAGCTACCGATCATCAAAACTTGCTTATGGAAATCCTCCGTAAAACTGCTTCCAAGTACGGCATGGCATGCCTTTTCCATGAAAAACCCTTCGCAGGTATCAATGGATCGGGCAAGCACAACAACTGGTCGATGTCCACCGATACGGGCGAAAATCTGCTTAACCCTGGTGAAACTCCTCACGAAAACGCACAGTTCCTTGTTTTCTGTGCTGGGGTAATTAGGGCTGTAGCAAAGTACCCAGAACTGCTCAGAGTAGTAGTAAGTGGCGCTGCGAACGATCACCGATTGGGTGCAAACGAAGCACCTCCTGCAATCATTTCAATTTTCTTGGGTGATCAGCTTCAAGATATTATCGATCAGCTTGAAAAAGGTGGTGCAAAATCCACCAAGCGAGGCGGGGAAATGGAGATCGGCGTTACCGTTCTACCAAAGTTGCCACGCGATGCAGGCGACCGCAATAGAACCAGCCCTTTTGCCTTCACTGGTAACAAGTTTGAGTTCCGTGCAGTTGGTTCCTCCCAGTCGGTTTCTGGCCCCAACAGCGTGCTCAACACCATCGTTGCAGAATCGCTTGACTTTATTGCTACCGAACTTGAAAAGAGCGCCAAAGCTGGAAAAGATTTCCACAAATCCATTCAGGAAGTTCTTCTTGGCATCATCAAGGAAAGCAAAAAAGTTCTCTTCAATGGTGATGGTTATTCCGATGAATGGCACAAAGAAGCAGAGAAACGAGGTTTGCCAAATCTTCGCACGACCATCGATGCGCTTCCCGTCATTATCCGCAAAGACAGCATCGACCTTTTCACCAAGTATAAGGTTTATACTGAAAAAGAATTGCAGAGCCGCTATGTCATTCTTTGCGAGAGCTATGTAAAAACCATCAAAATCGAGGGCAAAACCGCCTTACTGATGGCAAAGGGTATGATTTTACCAGCGGCTATTCGCTACCAAGGCGAAGTAGCAACTTCGGTAAATGCGACCAAAGCTGCAGGGGTAGATAACAGCGCCCAGCTCGAGTTTCTCAAAACTCTTACCGCCACCATCACCGATTTCCAGAAAGCAATTGCTCATCTGGAAAAGGCTGTTGGCGATCATCCAGAAGGCGATGATCTTGCTCATGCAACTCATGCGCGGGATCATGTTCTTGCAAACATCGTCAAGCTTCGAATCGTATCCGATAAGCTTGAAACCATGGTTGCAGATGATCACTGGCCATTGCCAACCTATCGCGAAATGCTCTTCATCAAGTAAGAGTTAATAGCAAAAAAAGAACCCCGATGGATAATCTCCACCGGGGTTCTTTTATTTAACAGCCCTTTTATTTCTTTGGCTCTTGCGACTTGTTCAATTCTTTAAGCTTGTTGGCTACACTGGCCTTTTCTGGGGGCAGGAGTTCCTTAAATTCCCTAACCCAGATATTGCGAAACTTAACTGGGTTGCCATGAAACTGAATTTCAAAGGGCAACTTATCAGCATGCGCTTTGTATTCTGGAGGGCGATCATACATGGTTCCGCCTTGCAACTCCGAATGATTTTGTACCAGCACACCGTTATGCAAAACAGTGATATGCCCGGGCTTTGAAACCTTACCCTCTTTGTCAAATCGTGGAGCATTAAAAATAATATCGTAGGTCTGCCATTCGCCAGGCTTCCTGCAGGCGTTGACCAAAGGTGGATACTGCTTGTAAATGGAACCAGCTTGGCCATCGAAATAAGTCTTATTAACGAACGAATCAAGAATTTGAACTTCGTATTTACCCATCAGATAAATACCGCTGTTACCTCTGCCTTGGCCTGTACCTTCAACTTTTTCAGGAGAAGCCCACTCAAGGTGAACTTGTGCATCACCAAAGGCCTGCTTGGTAGAAATACCGGATTTATTTGCAGTAGCAGCGCCATCCTTGATAATCCAATTCTCGCCATTCTTCCATTGGGAAAGGTCCTTGCCATCGAAAAGAATAATGGCATCAGAAGGCGCAACCTCAGCGCTTCCAGGAGTCACAACCTTGGGTTCGGGCCATTCAATGCCGCTTTTAAATTCTTTTTGGGCCAAAGCCACCGAACTCGAAAGCAAAGTGGCCATCAACGAAGCCGCTATTGGCTTGATGATAGAACGGGATAAAAATCTCATGCTTGATCCTCAAATAAAAGAGAAAGAAATCACAACCAGAAAAGTGATTCTAAGGGGATATAGTGAAAGATACAAAAGTTTTTTAACAAATGGCAAATCTACTTCCGGGCAGCCTTTTAATGATGCGCTTCATTTCCATTCCCAACAACTTCCCTGCAACAACCCCTGCGTTTTGCCCGCTTGTGCGAATGAGTTCATCCATATTGCATTCACTATTTGCCAGAGCCTGCCAAATCTTCATTTCTGCTTCATCAAGATTTTCAGGTACCGATAGGGGAGTAACCTCAGGCGAGATACCGGGTAATAGCTTCTGGGTAAAAGAGGGGGCCCAATCTTTTAACTCTTGCAAAACATCATCTACATCCCGAATTAAAATTGCACCTTTTCTTATCAAGGAATTGGTGCCACCGCTGGCAGACGATTCAACATTTCCAGGCACAGCAAGCACAGGCCTGCCTTGTTCAGAGGCATGAACTGCCGTCACCAATGCTCCACTTTTTTCTGCAGCCTCCACGAGGATAATAGCTTTACTCATTCCACTAATAATGCGATTACGCGCTGGAAACATCCCCGGAAGTGGGGCTTGTAAAACGGTGGCCTCGGAAACAATGGCGCCAGATTTGATGATTTCCATTGCAATACCAGCGTGCTCCGGTGGGTAAATCTTCGATAGCCCACCTGCCAGCACTGCTATTGTTCTACCCCCTGCTTCCAAAGCTCCACGATGCGCTTCACCATCAATTCCCCGCGCCAACCCACTCACAATAGTATACCCCGCCATTGCCAACCCTTTGGCCAATCTCCTTGCCATCTTTTTTCCATACTCGGTACACGATCTTGAGCCTACAATCGCAACAGCTTTTCCATCCCCGGGCAAGATCTCGCCTTTCAAATAAAGTACCGAGGGTGGATCCCAGATGGTTTTGAGAGAGTCTGGATAATCAGGCTTATTCATTAACAATGCCTTGATACCATGGGCACGCATCGAGGCAAGCTCTTGATCGGGATTAAACTTTTTAAATGAATCGTAAAGCTTGGTTGCGGTAGTAAAACCAAGATGTGGAATCTCTGATAGTGCTTGCACACTTGCACAAATAACTGATTCGGGGGTAATAAACTTTTCAATTAAGGCTTTAGTAAGTCTGGGACCGAGGCCGGGCACCAAGTTTAACAATAGCCAAGGTTTTAATTCTTCGTCAGAGGGTTCATACATGGGCGTTGCGAACCTTTCAGATTAGTGGTGACAAAACTCCTTTAACATTCTCTTCGGTAACATCATCAAACAAAGCAACTGCACCAAGCTTAGTTGCGAGAATGAATCGTAGACTGCCTCGGACCGATTTTTTATCGTTCCTCATCACTTCTAAAAGTGCAGCAGATGATAATTCTGGGGGTTCAGTGGGCAGTTTAAAAGCTTTCAGCAAAACCACCATCCTGTTTGCTGTATCTGCATCAATCAAGCCCCGCTTAAGAGAAACTTTATTAGCACATACCATACCTGCAGCAACCGCTTCACCATGCAACCATGAGCCATACCCGCCGATGGTTTCGAAGGCATGGGCAAAGGTATGGCCGAAGTTAAGTATTGCCCGCAGGCCAGTTTCTTCCCTTTCATCCTGCGAAACAACTTGCGCCTTGCATTCGCATGATCGCCTGATGATATGCATCAACAACTCGGGTTTTCGTGCAAGAATGCCTGCAGCGTTTGCTTCGAGAAAAGCGAACAATTCTGCATCCATTATCATTCCGTACTTCACGATTTCTGCAAGCCCGCTACGATATTCGCGATCAGGTAGCGATCTTAAAACATCAATGTCGATAGCTACGCCAGCAGGTTGATGAAAAGCCCCGATTAGGTTTTTCCCCTTGGGATGATTAATCCCGGTTTTCCCGCCTACGGAACTGTCCACCATCGAAAGCAGCGTTGTGGGCACCATGAAAAGATTAAGGCCCCGGTTAAAAGTAGCAGCCACAAAACCTGCTAAATCCCCTACCACGCCACCCCCCAAAGCAAGCACCATCGTCTTTCGATCAGCATGGATATTCACAAGCTGATCAAAAAGTTTTGCAGCACTTTCAAGGCACTTTTGATTTTCCCCGGAGGGAAGAACCGCAATAGTCACATTAATGTTTTGGTTTTGAAAACCCTTCGCAACAAGGGCGGCATCCGCTTGCACATGTTCATCGCAAACAACAAAAAGGGAAGTCGCCTGGGCAACATTCGGGAATAGCGAAGGCAAATTGGTAAGTATGCCCTGCCCGATCAGAATATCATAACTTCTGACTCCGAGGTTGACCCGAACTTTGTCAATTGCGTGATTAGGATTTTGTGTCAATGTTCTTCTCACCTAGGGAATAGCAATTCAACATGCTTCTAATTTACTAAGCTTCCGGGGCACAGCAACTTATTTACACCCCAGAACTAGATTTCAGGCTAGAATAAGTTCTGATTAAAATTCCATAGGTGCCCACTGATGTTACGAGAAGAACAGCTTGATTTAAGGCGGCAACGGGCTGCACAGTCGCTTTTTCGCATTGAGAACCTTGGTAGAAACAAAGTTTTCAGTGATTATCGTGTAATCAACAATCCTAAAAATACAGCTTACAGAGTCAGCATCCGGGGGTTTAACACCGGAGAGAACTTCTGCGAATGCCCTGACTTTAAAACCAATACCCTTGGATCCTGCAAGCACATTGAAGCAGTTCTTGATGTCCTACAAAAAAATGCACAAGGTTTACCGAAGCGAAAACACGCCCAAGTCACCCGGCCTGAAATCATCGTCCGGTACGATACAAAACTTCGCCTCGCAATTCTCCTTCCCCACCGCCCTTCCCCTGCATTGATTGCCCTTGGTCAAACCTATTTCGACTCCAATGGCGATATAAAGCCAAATGCAGATCTTGCAGAACTAATGAGGCAGGTTGAAAAAAACCCGGAAGAAATCACTGTTTATTCGGATGCGTTAGACTTCATCAACGATGAGCTTGAATCTCACAAAATGGCCCGCAGGGAAAATGAACTTCGCACTCTTTATGCAAACGACCAATGGCACCCCAAGCTACTGCAAACCGAACTACTACCATATCAGGTCGAAGGCGCATTATTTCTTGCGCATCGATCTAGATGTATTCTCGCAGACGACATGGGTTTGGGAAAAACGATTCAAGCGATGGCAGCAGTTGAATTAATGGCACGGGAACGCAATTTGGAACGCGTTTTAGTAGTAACTCCCGCTTCACTTAAATTCCAATGGGTCGAGGAAATCAGAAAATTCACTTCTAGGCAGGTACAGGTAATTGATGGTTCTGAAAAAGAAAGAGAAAACGCCTACAGCACGCCCACTTTTTACCGGATTGTAAACTACGACATTGTGAAAAATGACCTTCTTAAACTTAATGCATGGGAACCTGACCTCGTTATTTTGGATGAGGCACAAAGAATTAAAAACTGGGAAGCTGAAACCACCCGGGAAGTAAAAAAACTAAAAAGCAAATTTGCCTTTGTTCTTACAGGAACTCCACTCGAAAACCGCCTTGAAGAACTTTACAGCATTGTTGAATTTGTGGACGCCCGAAGACTTGGCCCCGCGTTTCAATTCCTTGAGGATCATCGCATAATTGATACTGCAGGTAAAACAATTGGATACCGCAACTTGGATCAAGTTCGGGAAAAGCTAAAGCCTATTTTACTGCGAAGATCGCGTGACAAAATACTTCAGGATCTGCCTGAAAAAGTTGACACACCCATCCATCTCGAATTATCAACAACCCAACAAAAATTACATACCGAAACTATGGAGCAATTAGCAAAACTAGTTGCAAGAAAAAACCTTACCCAAATAGACCGCACCCGCTTGTTAAAAATTCTGGCCCGATTAAGGTTGATTTGCAACTGCGCATCCTTGGCAGATGATAAAACCAGCCCAATGGACTCGCCTAAAATAACTGAATTGATGATTCGACTAAAAGACCTGATCTTATCTGGCACAAAAAAGATTGTGGTTTTTTGTGAATCAAAAGAGTTTCTCATTTCTATAGAAAACATGCTCAAGAAAAACTCGTTAGGCTATGTTTTTTTACACGGGCAACTGCCTGGGGTTTCTAGGGCGAATATTGTCAAACAATTCAGAGACGATCCAGATACTATGATTTTCCTGAGCACCGATACAGGTAGCACAGGATTGAACCTGCAATTTGCAGACACTCTTTTTAATTTAGACACCCCCTGGAACCCCGCTGTTTTAAAACAACGCATGGCTCGAATCCACCGCATGGGGCAAAAAAAACCCGTGCAATCCTTCCAATTTATTATGCAAGCAAGTATTGAAGAGAAAGTTCTGGTATCTCTTCAGAAGAAAAACCAACTATTCGAAAATCTATTTGGTAAAACCGAGGACGAAATCGAGTTAACTTCCAGCCTAGGGCAAGAATTCCTAGATCAGGCCAAAATCTGGACTCAACCTCAAGAACCACAGGCCAAACCCCACCCGCTTAACTCTGCAAACCTGATTGCTACTGCCATCCCATTTTTTGAAGCACTTATTAACTGTTTAAAGACCCCCGAAGGCAACCGGGCACTAGATTCGGTTCCCGAACCCTTAAAAACTCATTTTTTCTCCCTTTGCAAACAAATATCCGACCAAAACAAAAGACACAAGTAACTATTTAATATAGACTTACAAAAAATGATGGCTCTCACAAAATATCTTGAAAAAACGAATACTTTAGCGAAACATAACACCAAAAATAGGGTTTAATAGATATCTTACCGTAAATCCTGCCGTGTATTTTGCAATAGGATTCATTATGTTAGATCGAAAAACAATAGCCTCAAAATTACTAGCCCTAGCCTTGGTCTTCGCAATTATTGAAATTGCTGATGCAGCTACCCCAGATGAAAAAGATACTAAGCCCCAAAGCAAGCAAGAGAAGAGGCAGGAAAAGAAGCTTGTCAAAACCTCTGCCAAGCCCGTTACCGCAAAACCTTTGATTGAAAGCAAGGTTCTATCAGCCATAATCGATGCTGAAATAATAAAAAAAATCAATGAAGAAAAAGTAACCCCTTCAGCAAAAAGTACCGATGCTGAATTTCAAAGGCGTGCTTACCTAGATATCATTGGCAGAATTCCCACCTCGTCTGAAACCAAATCATTCCTTGAAAACACCACCCCTGACAAAAGGGTAAAATTGGTAGACGATCTGCTTGCAGATGATGAATTTGGTAAGCATATGGCAGACATTTGGCAATCACTTCTACTGCCCAGAATTTCCGATAACCGCAGAGTTCAAACCGAACCCCTGGTCCTTTGGCTGGAAAAACATTTTAATGTGAACACCGGGTGGGATCAAATAACCAAGGAGTTGTTAACCTCTACCGGGCCCCAAGATGAAAATGGATCCATCACTTATTTCATCTCCAATGCTTCTGTCGACAAAATGACCGACTCCGTCAGCAAACTGTTTCTCGGTGTACAACTCCAATGCGCTCAATGCCACGACCATCCTTTCGTTGATTGGAAGCAAAACGATTATTGGGGATTGGCAGCATTCTTCATGAAAGTACAAGCCAAGCCGCCCGGTGGAAAAGACACATCCTCCCCTACCGTTACCGAGGGCAAAGGGATCAACAAGAATAAAAAGACCCTGCCCGAAGCTGCGAAGTTTGTTCCTGCAAAGTTTCTGGCATCTGGCGAAGCAACCCTAAACACTGCTGAACCTTACAGACCTGTACTTGCAAACTGGTTGACCTCTAAAACCAACCCATTCTTCAGTAAAGCAATGGTAAACCGAGTATGGGCTCAGTATTTCGGCAAAGGCCTTGTAGACCCTATCGACGATATGCATGATGGGAATCCTGCAACACACCCCGAACTTTTAGAAACCTTGGCTACCCAGTTTTCCGCCTCAAACTTTGATCTTAAATTTTTAATCCGTTCGATCTGCAATAGCGAAACTTACCAAAGAAGTAGCAAACCCAATGCTTCAAACAAAGAAACAGATATTGCTTTGTTGGCTCGCATGCCGATCAAAAACATGACGCCTGAACAATTGTTCGATAGCTTGACTACCGTACTTGGCGCAGCAAGTAAAGCAGATCAAAAAATTGGAAAGGTCAAAGCTGAAAAGAATCAACCCAAAGGCGCTCGATCGCAGTTTGTAGCCTTTTTTCAACCAGAAGAAGGAACCTCTGCCCTTAGTTATGAAACAGGTATTCCTCAGATTTTACGCCTGATGAATTCTCCACAAATGAATTCTGCCAACATCATTCAAAGGCTAGTTGATAAAAACGCAGATACAAAAACTGCAATCGAAAAGGTTTACCTTTCTGTGCTAAATCGCATGCCTACCGATGAAGAATCATCGCGCATGACCAACTTTCTTTCCCAAGCCACTGACAAAAACAAGGGGCTGGGAGATATGCTTTGGGTTTTACTAAATACGAGTGAATTTACTCTTAACCACTAAAAGTTACTCTGTTACTTTTCCAAGGATGCCAATATGAATAATGAAATGATGGGCGGTTTATATCGTAGAGACTTCATGAAGTTGGGCGCCATGGGCGTTGGCGGCATCTCTGCTTCGGGCTGGATGAATGTTCTTGCAGGGCACGCTGCCGAAACTCAGGCAAAACACAAATCGTGTATCCTTTTGTACATGAGCGGTGGCCCAAGCCATAAAGACACCTTCGATCTAAAACCCGATTCTGATGGTGCAGGCGAATTCAAGCCCATTGCAACCAATGTAAGTGGTATTCAAATTAGCGAGCACTTTCCCAAATTTGCCAAATGGATGCACAAATCCGCCCTCCTTCGCGGTATGAGCACTGGCGAAGGAGCTCATGCTAGGGCCTCTTATTTCCTTCATACAGGCTACAAAGAAGGTCAAGGCGGTTTAACCTACCCTAGCCTTGGCTCAATCGCTTCCATGGAAACTGGCAACCCTGCTTTGCCTATTCCTAATTTTGTTACCATTAACGGCGGCAGGTCTTATGGATCTGGTTACCTTGGTTCCAAACACCAGCCACTAGCTATCACGGATGCTAGCAAGGGCGTTTCCAACCTCAATGCTTTAGTCGGGGATAACCAGTTTAATTCCAGAGTATCCCTCTTGAATGAAATGGAAAAAGCCTTCCTTAAAGATTATTCATCCGAAGCAGGGGTCGCTCATCAGACTACCTACCAACGCGCTGTAACCATGATGAAGTCAGCCCAAGCCAAGGCTTTCGATATCAGTGGGGAACCCGCAAACCTTCGTTCTGAATACGGTTCAGGCAAGTTTGGCGAAGGTTGCATTCTTGCTCGAAGACTTATTGAAACCGGTGTTCGTTTCGTTGAAGTTAACCTTGGCGGCTGGGATACCCACGAAAACAATTTCGAACGCGTTAAATCTCTTTCTGCACAAGTAGATGCGGGTATGTCTACCTTGATCAGCGATCTTAACCAGCGTGGTTTGCTTGATAGCACCCTTATCGTTTGGATGGGTGATTTTGGTAGAACACCTAAAATCAACCAACGCGGTACCAAACCAGGCCGTGATCATTATCCAAAAGCTTGGACTAGCGTTATGGTTGGCGGTGGTATTAAGGGTGGCCAAGTCATTGGCAAGACCGACAAACAAGGCGCAACAGTCGAAGAACGCCCAATCAGTACGATTGATTTTATGTCCACCGCTTGCAGTGTTCTTGGAATCGATTACACGAAGCAAGTTCAAACACCAATTGGAAGACCTATCCGCATTGTTGAAAAGGGCGCAAACCCAATCAAGGAATTGCTAGCTTAGTAATTCCTTTCAAAACCTTAAAGGGAAGGCTCGAATGCCTTCCCTTTTTTATTTAACTTCGACCATAGACTTCTTGCCAAACACTGGCCTAAAACAACAATAAAAAATCACACAAAGCATCCCGTTAATCACTGCTGCAACTTGAAACGCCAGCACTAATTCCTCGCGCATGTTCGAGGCATTCAGACTGCTCGAACGCAACAATCCAACCATAATGTGCCCTAAAACCAAACCTATTCCTTGCACAAAGGTAAGAAGCGATTGAACACTGGCTTTCAGATCGCCCTTCGCCTGCATATTCACATACACCTGACCAGTTACCAAAAAACAAGTAACACTCAATCCGTTCAAGGCAAGGGAGGGAACCACCAATCCCACAGGCTGACCAACGGAAAGAACATATAGGGCAATAGTCCAGCAGATTAATCCAAACAGCATGCTGCCTCTAAGCCCCAATCTAAGAAGAAACATGGGCAGTAAAAAAAGGGATATCACTTCTGAAACCTGCGATATGGTTAGCGTAGGACTAAGCCAAGGCTGAACAATTCCCAAATATTCCAAAAGCAATGGAGTAGCTTGGGTGGTGAAGGGCATGGTGATACAAACACCAAGGGTGCAAAGGCAATACGTTGCAAAGGGCCAACCTCGGAGCAATTTCAAGGCACCCAGCGGAGCAAATTTATCAACCTTACTGGGGCTTGGAGGCGTAGTAGGCAAGGTCAATGCATAAACAGCTACAAGAAAACCAAAAATACTTCCAATGATAAATTGCTCACTTGCCTGCCCTTCTAAATTATTGTTGGGAAAGATACTTATAAGCGCTAATAAAATCCATCCAGGCAACATCCAGCCTATAGTGCCCGATAAACGAACAACCCCAAACTCTCTTTCAGGATCTTTCAAATGAATAAAACAAATGGTACTGCAAAGCACCATCATAGGAACGGTAAGCAACCAGAAAAAAAGGGTCAGTAAACAAACTAAATACAAACTTTCAGCGTATGCCAAACCAATTAAAAACAAACTGCTTAGCAGGCTGAAGACCGCAACGCATTTCTCTGCTGCAAAATAGCGGTCTGCAAGTTGTGCGCCCAAAGGTGCAAGCAAGGCACCTACTCCATGCGTCGCACAGCATATTGCCAACTCCATCGGAGTAAAACCTAACTCTTTAAGGCGCATACTGTAGAGAGGTAACATGGCCCCTGGCAAAGCAAACTGCAAAAACATCAGAATTGAAAGTCTAAATTGCACAAGCACCCTTTCCTAGGGATGAACTTCAAGCCATCCATGCAAGAAGTCAGATTAACCGTTTAATACAAATCCGGCAGGTTCTGGCGCACCGTGGGGAACCTCATTCAACCGTTTAGATTCCCAATGCTGATTAAAGACCAATTCCGTGATACCCACATTAGGAATTACACCAAATTTATCCCAATCAGCGATACACCACTCCTGCAAAATGGTTAATAAAAGCACTTTGAGAACTGCGCCATGGGCGACTATCACAACGGTTTCGCCCGCATATTTACTGGTAATTTCGTTCCAAACAGGAAGAATTCTAGCAATCATTTGGTCCAAGGATTCAGCGCCCTCGGGAGCAAAACCTGTTTCGCCATTCAGCCAGCGGGATAAAGTCTGCCTCCAAGGGCCATCAGGCAAATTATTTACCGTGCCCGAAAGTGTGCCTACTTTTCTCTCATGCAAATTCTTGAAAACTTCAATTTCAAGATTGCAGGCGGATGCTATTTCAGAAGCAGTAGTTAGCGCCCTTACCATACCTGAAGAAATCAGCTTGGTTGGTTTGAGGTTTTGAAAAAAACGACCAGCAGCTTTGGCTTGTTCAATTCCACGATCACTTAGCCCAATATCGGATTCAGCACCATGAAAAACACCAGGGACACTGGTTTCAGCATGGCGCATCAAATAAACCCGAGTGGGATTAGTCTTCATTAAAAAAGGCCCCGCAAATAATTGCTTTTAGGCAACACAACCACTTTCAATTTTATGAAAAAGCAATCTTAAGAACCGGAAAGCCTTTTACAAACCTTTAAGCACCGCTTCCTGAACTCTTTTCATGAAGCTTCCGAGATCTTGCACTTTAGAGCCTTCTGCAAGCAATGCAAGATCGTACAAGGTTTCGATACCCGCCTGCAATTTAGGCGAATCTGCTTTTTCTTCATACAAATCTCGAAGCTTTAGCACCAGCGAATGCTCAGGATTAATTTCAAGAACCCTCTTCGATTCCATCCCTTCCTGCGCCTTCCCTATTTTCTTCAAAAACCTTTCCTGACTTGCAGAAAAACCGCCCGACTCTGAAACCAGTACCACAGGGCTTTCCTTCAACCTCGATGTTAATTTAACATCAGAAACAACACCAAGCTTGGCTTTTAAGTGTTCAACAAAACCGGCAAAACGGCTTTTGGTAGCCTCCAGTATTTCTGCATCGGAATCCGATTTGCTGCTATCAACCCGATCGATGCCCTTCAGTTTTTTACCCTTGTAATCTTGTAAGTACGGCAGAGAAAACTCATCGATGGGATCTAAAAGCAACAATACATCCTGCTGCTTGGATTTATACGATTCGAGCAAGGGCGAGAATTCGACTTGGGCGCGACTTTCGCCTGCAAGATAGTAGATTTCCGTCTGCCCTTCTGGCATTGCTGAAACATACTCTTCCAAGGTGATGGTTTTATCTGCGCTTGTTTTCCAAGAGTTAAAAAGTAACAGGTCTGCAACTTTTTCGCGATTTTCGAAATCGACGCGCAGCCCTTCCTTCAATATGGAACCCATTTCTGCAAAAAACTTAAGGTATTTCTCTGGCTCTGATTTCTTCATGTCTTTCAAAGCTTTTAGAATACTTCCTACTACATCCTTGCGAATCCTTTCCAGCACGGGATTTTGCTGCAATATTTCACGCGATATATTCAATGGTAGGTCAGCACAATCCACCACACCTTTGACAAATCTTAAATACGAGGGCAAAAGTTGCTCGCAATTATCCATAATCAAAACGCGTTGCACATACAATCGAGGGCCGATCTTAACATCCCCAAATTGAAACTCCATAGGCAGGCTTGGTGGAATGAATAATAGCACCCGAAATTCATTCATACCCTCTGCAGTGTAATGAATTACTTTCGCAGGTTCCTGAAAATCATTGCTGATTTGCTTGTAAAAAGTGTCGTACTCTTCCTGGGTAACTTCGGATTTATTGCGAAGCCATAATGCTTTTTGAGAGTTGAGCACTTCGTCTTTTTCTTCAGGATCTTTTGTTTCGCCCACAACTTCAAGAACAATAGGATGCTCGATAAAGTCAGAAAACTTCCTGATGATGGAGCGGATTTTGAAACTCTCCAAGAAATCCTTATCTGCCTCTTTCAAATAAAGAATAACATCAGTTCCGCGTTCAGCTTTCGGTTTAGATTCGATGGTGAATTCGCCCTGCCCATCGGAAATCCAACAAATGCCATCCTCTGCTTTCCCAGCCATGCGAGATAAAACTTCAACTTTATCTGCAACCATGAAAGCGGAATAAAACCCAACGCCAAATTGCCCGATGAGTTCGGGTTTCGTTTTTCCTTCCTGACCTTTGATTCGATCGAGAAAGTTTTTAGTACCCGAGCGGGCAATGGTTCCCAAATTTTCAATCACCGCTTCCCGCGACATACCAATCCCATTGTCTGAAAGCGTAAGAGTTCCCAATTCCTTATTGATTATTATTTTTATCTTCCAATCTTTATTCCCTTCAAGATCATCTTGCTGATCTAAAGAATCAAACCGGATCTTATTGATGGCATCGCCTGCGTTACTAATTAATTCTCGAAGAAAAATTTCTTTATTCGAGTAAAGAGAATGCGTGATCAAGTAGAGGAGCTGTTTTAATTCCGTTTTGAATTCCATTTTTTTTGTAGATTCGCTCATTGGCTTACCCCTTGTCTGAATAATATTTAATGGCAGATATTTACAATCAAACAACTGCCTGCATAGATTAATATGAAACAATTATAACATTTGAAAAGGGGTGATTTATCCCCGGGGTACACGATGTGTGGCAGATTCGCATTATATGCTGACAAAACCATGCTGGAATTGTTTCTTGGAATAAGCTTATTCCCGGGATTTTCAGCCCGCTACAACCTTGCGCCCAGCCAATCATGCCTGTTTATCAAGGGAGGAACGGGCGGAAATTTAAGCCCCTCTTATCTTTCCTGGGGGTTGATCCCTGCCTGGGCTAAGGATAAAAGCATGGCTGGAAAAATGATCAATGCTCGCGCTGAAACGATTACAGAAAAACCTTCTTTCAAATCTGCCTTTAACAAAAGGCGCGGGATCATCCCTGCAAACGGATTTTACGAATGGAAGACTACCGGGAAAAGCAAAAAGCCCTTTTTCATCAGCCCTAAAGATCAAAGCCTTCTTGGTTTTGGCGGTATTTGGGAATCCAACACCCATCTTGGCGAAGAAACCACCGAGACCTTTTCAATCATCACAACTGCTGCCAATCAAGACATGAACGAACTTCATGAACGCATGCCTTTGATAATTCCACGGGGAAGTTGGAAAACCTGGCTCAATCACGAAGAGGGCCACGCAGCGGATATCCTAGCACTGCTTCAACCAGCCCCTTCAGGGTTTCTACAATTAAAAGAAGTAAGAACCTTGGTTAACAAAGTTGCTAACGATTCCCCAGAGTGCCTTTTACCACCTGCAAGAGATTTATTTTCCGACTTGGATTGACACTTATTTTTTGGGCAAAAGTTTTCCTGTTTGATCAATTGCACCGACTGCAAGCAGAAGTAATTTATCTGTTTGTATATGCTTGAATGCCACCGCTTTGATATCGTCCCCCGTTACCGCACTAACTTCCTTGCGAAATTTATCGAGGTAATCCAATCCAACCCCAAGCCTTTCGGTCATTAACAACTGGCTAGCAATTGCAGCATTGGTGGTAAAGCGGAAAGCCAGACTACCTAGCAGATAATTCTTGGCATCAGCAAGTTCAGCATCTTCAGGATTGGTGGTTCGGATGCGTTCAAGTTCTTCGAGAAACTCCTTTTTTACCCTGTCAAAATTACCAGCATCGGTACCAATGTAACAAGTAAAAACGCCTGGTTCGATATCTGCAGTACTGGTGATATTTGCATTAACGGTGTAGGCAAGTCCCTCGCGATCACGCAACCTTGCAGAAAGCCTGTCGGTAAACCCAGGTCCGGTTCCCAGAATATAATCCATCACCAAAAGCTTAAAGTAATCTGGATCGTTTCTACGAATACCAACATGCCCCATGTAAAACTGCATCTGAACAGCTTCTGGGTTCGAGATTATTTTTTGAGTAAACTTTTCGGGCATTGTGACTTTGGGGAAATTAATTTTCGCAGCTTCAGATACAGGCCAGCCTTTTAATCCCTCGCGAATCTGCGCTTCAACTTCAATAGGATCAAAATCCCCAACCACCGAAATAATCAAATTAGCAGGATGATAGCAAAGTTTGTGAAACGCAATGCAATCCTCATTCGTAAGTGCTTTAACGCTTTTGATAGTCCCAATGGAAGATCTGCCACGAGGATGATCCCCATAAACTTCCTTAAGAAACTCTCGCTTGGCAAGAAAATTGGCCTGCGATTCCAGATCTTGCAACGAAGATAACGTTTGTTCTTTATTGCGTTCAAAAGCCTCTTTGGGAAAAGTCGGGGATCTCATGCAATTCAGAAGGAGATCTATGCCCATTTTTCCATGATGGGACATAACTTTAAGTGCGCCACCAGATTCATCGAATTCCAATTCGCCGCCGACTCCTTCAATTTTCAAGGCAAGTTGTGGGCCATCAAGGCCTGGGATACCTTCATCAAGCAGGGAACCCGTCATGCTTGCAACCCCTTGTTTTTCAAGGGTTTCGTACCCTTTACTTTCCCGAATGGCAATGTTGGCAACCAAAACAGGAACCTTGGAATCGGGCATCAAGAGAAGAATAGTTCCACTAGGAAGCTCGATCCTTTTTGCTTTGGTAAGCGAAAACGGAGTTACCGCTGCCTGCTCTTTCTGTCTGAAGAGCCTTCTATTTTTTTCTGGTTTATGGTTAGAAGAAGTCTTAGCGCCCTTTTCAGGAATCGACCAAAGCACAACAGACTTATCCTTTACCAGATATTTCTTGGCGACCCTTTGTATATCTGCAGGCGATACCGCTAACAGTTTTGATAGGTAGGATTTTAAATACTCAAGGTCTGCAACTACAACCGTTCGTGAGATTACATCTGCCAACCCGTGAACACTTTCACGCGAAAAAACTGCACCCGCCAAAATCTTCTGTCTAATTCTTTCAAGCTCTTCCTCAGAAACAAGTTCGGTTGCAAGTTTATCGAGTTCGTCAAAAATCATTTTTTCAAGCTTGGCTCCATCTTTTCCCTGCATAAGTTCCATCTGAATTCCGAACCAACCGGGATAGCGCCCGGTGGAGCTTTCAGCTGCAGCAACCGAGGCTAATTCTTCACCTTCGATAAATTTGCGATAAAATCTGCTAATTTTACCATCAGAAAGCACTGCTTCAAGAACGCTAAGTGCGGGCGCATCTTCATCCACCATTTCAACGGTATTAAAGGCAATTAAAAGCCTAGCTACTTCAAACTTAGACTTCATTTCAATGCGGGTCTGGCCCTCTCTTTTTATTGGGATATTAACTTTTCTTGCAGGCAATTCTCCAGCAGGGATGTTTCCAAATAATTCCTTAACCCGAGCCATGGCTTGGGCAGGATCGAATCCACCACATATCACTAAAGAAGCATTGGATGGATGGTACCAAAGGTCGTAATGCGCCTTGATTGTCAAAGCAGTGGAAGCTTTTACATGTTCAGCCTGCCCGATCACAGGATGGCCATACGGAGCATTTGCGCCAAAAATCTTTGGCATAATTGCCTTATATTCCAGATCCCAGGGGCCATCTTCGTTACGCTTCAACTCTTCTATCACCGCACCTTTTTCCTGCTGAAATTCGTGCTTATCATCAATCTGTAGATTCCGCATCCTGTCCGCTTCGATTGCAAGAGCTTGCTCCCAACGATCTGCAGAAAAATCAAAATGGTAGACTGTACAATCTTCAGAAGTGTATGCGTTATTAGCGCCACCATTACGAAGCGTAAAGCGATCAATATCACCAGGCATTAACTTTTCAGTTCCCTTAAACATCAAATGTTCGAGGTAATGAGAAAGGCCCGTTTGATCCAGGTTTTCATCTGCGGAACCCACTTTATATGCAACCATGGTGGTCACAGTTGGCGCACCTGGGATGGGCTTTAAATATACATTCAAACCATTGGGAAGTTTTTCATGCTTTACATTATCAAATATGGCATTGGCAGCTTTTAATGTTTCTGCATCTTTGCCTGTTTTTGCAGGGGCCTGAGCCAGCGAAAATTGCCCACACATTAACAATGCTAAAACCATACCCATAATCTTTACAGCATTGCGGTTGATTGGACTAATCATGGGAATCATTCCATTGAATAATGAGAAAAGATGTTTTGGCCTAAGCGCAAATATCCGAAAATTGATCTGAATCATCAAGGCTGAAGTTACAAATTATTTTGCAGGTTGTTGGATTTGATATTCGATTGATTTACAAAGAGATTCGACTTGGTTATCCATTTGGCTCTTTTTAAGGAAACCATCTTTTATAGTGGTAAAATAAAAGACAAAACCCATCACCACAATAAAAACCGTTTCTAATCCAAAATACCAATACACCACATCGACATGAGAGGCCTTATCATCAACTTTTCTATAGTAACGCGGAATCCAGCGCCAATCTATTGTGTTTTTATCCATTACTGCACCGATACCAAAAAGAAACTACCCGGCTAGGACTCGAACCTAGACAAAGAAAACCAAAATTTCTTGTGCTACCATTACACTACCGGGTAGTGGTGGGTTTAATCACCCATTGGTAGAATAGCGTTTGCAGGCTAAACTACCAAGAGATTATTTTAACTTTCATACATGAAAATTAATAGACAGAAAAAAGAGGCTTAGCAAATCATGAAACAGCTAACCGTAGTCGTGCGGCCTTTTTGTGCAGAAACCGTGCTGGAAGCAATTCAAAATCTTGGTTTAAATTCAGTAATCGTGCGAGAAGCGAAGGGTTTTAGCAGGCAAAAAGGCTATTTAGACCGCTATCAAGGCAGCGAATATAATATGGCTTTTATTCCCAAGGTTGAAATTACCGTAACGGTGGAAGATGAACGGGTTAATGAAGTTGCAGAAAAAATTTCTAAAGCTGCTCGCACCGGAAGGATCGGAGATGGCAAAATATTTCAATTAAATTTAGCCCAAGATGAGCTTTTAGAGTTCTAATTCACGAGTTTTTACCCTATTTTCAAGCCACTCCCAAACAACTTTTGCAAGTTTTCTTTCCCTAAAACCTCGCTCGGGGCTCCAATTCCTGCAATTACGCCTTTATGTAAGCACCAAACTTGGTCAGCATAATCCTGGACCAGCCCCAAATCATGGGAAACTAGTAATATCGTAACACCTGTTTTTTTGTTCAACTCTTTTAACAAAGCATAAAACTTATCCTGATCTTGGAAGTCGATTCCTGCAGCTGGCTCATCCAGTAATAGCAGTTCAGGACTAGGCTCCATAGCTAAGGCTAAAAGAAGGCGTTGTAATTCCCCACCAGAAAGCTTGTCTACGGGTTTATCCAGCATATTTGGGGAAGACCCGACTTTTGCAAGCATTGCGAGCATTTTGCTTTCTAACGATTTTTTTATGCCCATAAAAATAGGGGCATCCTGCATGGGAAGGGCTAAAAAATCCCGCACCGTAAGGGGTAAGCCCGCCTCTAAACGCAATTTTTGAGGCACATAACCAACATGTTTGGGATCAGGGGTTTTGTGGGCATGCCCGCAATAAAAATGCAATTCTCCCACGAATGGTATTTCTCTTACAATTGCACGCAGCAAGGTGCTTTTCCCCGAACCATTAAGCCCGATTAGGGACGTTATTTTCCCTTTAAGCAGCGAAGCATTAACATCTTTTAAAACTTCAAGATGGCCTAACTTTACAGCAACATTTTTTAAAGTTAAAAGGCTGTTGATCATTGCAGATTCTTTGCGAGTGCTTCAAGGTTTTGTTTGTATTTTATCTCGTACCACTTGGGCGCAAGATCCGCCTGAGTACAAGTTTCCAGCGGATCTATTTCAACCAAGGGTATTTCAAACCCTTTTTTCTTAAGCTCTTCCTGCAATAATTTGGCAGAAGTGGTTCTTGGATATTGGGGCTCTACTGCGATTAAAGATGGCTTCTTTTCAACACACAACTGCACAATTTTCGCCAACTCCAAAGCATTGGGGGAATCACCGGGGGCCTTTTGTATCACCCCTGCAATTTCAATCCCAAAAGAAGACGCAAAATACCCAAGCGACTCATGAAAAGTAACTATCACCTTGTTTTTCTTGCCCTCCAATAAAGTATTTCCTTCTTTTTGGATTTCTTCAAGAGTTGCAGCAAGGCTCGCTGCTCGATTTTTGTATTCCTCTGCAGCCTCGGGGTCCAGCAAACTCAATTCATCACGAATCGCATTGATCATAAGAAGGCTTTGGCGAATACCAAGCCAGATATGCGGATCGAAACTGCCATGGTTATGGCCTTCGTGCCCCGGTTTTTCTTCCTTTGATTCAATGCGTAGAGTCTTAGGAACCTTTTTACCTAAGTTTGAAAACTTGAGGTTGGGATTCGAAGCATCCTTGGCGAGTCGCCCTACAAAAATGTCGTCGAGATCTAAGCCGTTATAAAAAAACAGATCTGCCTTACGCAAAAGGATGGTGTCTTTGGCATTAAAAGCGTAATCGTGGGGCCCGGTAGTGGTGCAAAGAGAGATAACAGCAGCACGATCGCCTGCGATAGATTTCACCATGCTATAAAGTGGTGGAAAGCTGACTAGAACCTTTAATTTGCCTGGCACTTCAAGCCAAGGGTCAGGCATTTTGGCGCACCCAAGGGCAAACGACAAAAGAAGCGGGAACAAGTAAAATAAACGGTGTTTTTGATGACAAAACATGCTCAAACCCTGTCAGGATTACAATGTAATACCACTATGTTACATTTAAACTTGTGCCATTTCAATCATTCGCTGAAAAATCCGGAAACTTAAAGATGAACTTGGATTTTCTCAGGGGGTTTTAGGTTTCCCATCAATCACAAGCATGCTTTTAATTTTTTCCTCGGCTTCTTTAAGAGGAATGGCTTTGACCTCCCCATCTGCGCATGCAAAAACTATTGCATTCGTAAAGCCTTTTATAAGGTCCTTGGCAGGCAGGCTGATATCAATTTCCCAATCTTCGGGCTTAGTCCAAATCGCTGTTTTATCTTCGGGGACTTTAACAAGCATGATAGTGTTCGAAAGTTCATTGATAATTTGAATTGAATTAGTCCCCGTTCCTCCAGGGGTAAAAAGTGTTGCAATGCCAACAGGGGCCTGAAAGGGTGTTGTGCCTTTATCCAAGTTTTCTTGCGACTCTCTAAAGCTTGGAGGAATTCTGCGAATGAATTTTTTATTATGCTCACTATCCCAGGGCTCATTTTGCCTGAACTGTTTGTAAAGAAAATTATGCCCAAGGTAGGGCAGGATTTGGACACGCCAGCTTAGTAATGGTTTACCTTCTTTTGAAAGTGTTGCTGCGGGAGGAAATTTCCCATTCTCTTTGTGATATGCCAATAAAGCGGTCGCAATGTTTTTCACCTTATTCATGGATGAAGCTGCAGCGGCCTTGGCTTGATTTTGTTCATTAATTCTTGCTGCAATTTCAAAATAAGGATCAAAGTCTGTGATCACAATCGTCACTTTATCATCCATGATTGAAACGGATTTAACCATGGCAGCCAAAGCTTTAAACACCGGGTCTTTCCCCACT
Organism: Gemmataceae bacterium; assembly: GCA_044337875.1. Taxonomy (GTDB): domain Bacteria; phylum Planctomycetota; class Planctomycetia; order Gemmatales; family Gemmataceae; genus UBA969. The sequence goes on along the minus strand of JBIIMS010000001.1, from coordinate 191,626 downwards.
TCTTCCACCTGTGCCTGCACCAAGTCGGGAATACCCTGAATAGCTTTTAAAATCGATTTTTGCACATCATTGGCAAGTTCCCTATCCTCGGTTTGAATAACCATTTGGATTCGCCATGGGTCGAGATACATTCCCAGCGTTACAAGTTTCAGCCCGTTTAAGATTCCCGGAGCTTCACCCTCTTTTCCATTCGCTTTCTTGAGCGAGGGAAAGATTTTCCCTAGATCCAAAGGGTTATCTTTCGAGGGGAAAAGCATCGCACCAAAAGGCAAGCTACCCATGGCATCAAAACCTTGGACAATATCAGTGCGCTTGGTTTTTTTTGTGTCCTTGGCTGCACCCACTTGCTCTAACAGATAAAAACCCTTTTCTTCACGAATGATATAAGAAAGAGGCAGTATGGAGTTTTGCCCTTTTCTGATCACCTGGCCACTTGCAGTTTGAATATTAATGGGCAAAGGTATGTTCTTTAGCAAGTTTAGCAAATCTTCTGTTTTCGCGGCGGGCTTTGTTTTGATCATCATGGAAGGAAGAAAATAGGTCGCTGCATCCTTCGCACTAGCAGAAAACCAAATTTCATCAATCACCTTCTCGATGCTACTTTTTTGCAAGTTCAAGAAAAACCCAAGAGCAGCAGCCTCCGCAGCCGGGATCGTCTTTTTCTGAACCAACGGAATCATGATCCTGGCTATATCAATCTTCCCTGGCTGAATCCTGCCCAGAAAAAAACTCTGCTCATCTAACAAAGGCAATAAGTTTTCTGCGGATGTTTGAGCATACAGCGAAAGCATAGGCAACAGCAGCAACAAACCAGCAATCCATCTTTTCATATTCAGCCTTTTCAAATTCAGTTAGAGACAGAGTCGGGCAGAGACACTTTATACTTCTGCGCCAGTTCTTTTAATTGCGACCAGGTACCCTCATCAAGGCTCAGCCCTGATTTCATTCGTTTGCTTTTTTCTGTAACTTCTAATTGGCCTGGCAGTATTATATCACCGGTTGCACCATCTGCTTTTGGGCAGGCAAGCACATTGGCAGCAAGGTTTGTGGTTTCATTTAAAAAGTGTTCCACCCCTGCAAACTTCGCGGGATCTATCACCAAAAAGAAAACAGCATTTGCAGATTTGCTTTCGACCCCGGGTGTACTGCACTGGGCGCCTGAAAGTCCGCCTGCAAACATATCCATAAGCAATCCTAGCCCAAAGCCCTTGTATGATTGCTGTCCGCCCAACGGAAGAATCGTGCCCTTGGGGTCGTTGTACAAAACTCCCGGATCGGTCGTGGGCCTTCCTTCGGAATCAAGGAGCCAACCTTCGGGGGTTGGTATTTTCTTGTTGTAATTAACGCGGACTTTCCCTTCCGCACAAACACTCGTACCTATGTCTAAAACAACAGGGTTGTTGTTGGTGGGTGCGCCAACGCAAATCGGGTTGGTGGATATCCTGCCAACTTTACCTCCCGGTGGAGCAACAGCACGACCAAATCCATGATTATTTACGGTTGCGAGGAACGCCATCTTGTGTCGCGCCGCCTCTTCCGCATATTCGCCCAACCTTCCGATGTGCCCGCATTGTTTTAATGAACCCGCAGCCACCCCGGTTACCGAAGCCTTGGCAATCAGCTTTTCCAATAAACGATACGCTTGAACCTGGCCCAGATTCCAGCCTCCATCGGCTGCTACTGCGGATGGGGTTTCAGAAAGCATTACAAATGGCGCCCCCGGTTTCAAAATCCCGGCTTCAATCGCCTTGATATATTGCACCACCCTGATAATGCCGTGGGAATCGTGACCACACAAATTCGCATCAACAAGGCTGGTTGCGACCCTTTGGGCCTCGGTAGGAGGGACTCCGGCTGCAATAAACATCACCCTTGCAAAATCAAGCGCATTCTCACAATCTAACCTTGGCATGATGATTTTTCCTTGATTCTTATCGATTTCTGATGGAATCCTATAGCAAGGTTCTAACATAATTTCATCTACTTAAATCAGGATTCTAACATGACATTTAAAATTAGCTCAGCAATCAGACAAGATGTTACCAGCCATGATGGTACGCAAATCACTTTGCAAAGCCCCAAAGGCGCTAGTGCAACCATTTATCCTGCACTTGGATTTAACTGTTATTCATGGATTGTGCCGACTTCCGAAGGAAACTTAGACATCCTTTATAAAGACCCCGAACTTTTCCCCGACGGCAGGCCCACCCGAAGTGGTATTCCCGTTCTTTTCCCATACCCGAATCGTGTTCGAGATGCGCACTTCAATTGGGAAGGCAAATCTTATTCCCTGCCCCGAAATGATAATATTCAAAAACACAACATCCATGGCTTTGCAGTGCGCAACCCTTGGAGAGTTATTAGTCAAGGTGCGGATCTCAATTCAGCCTGGGTCACTGGGGAGTTCCAAATTTCAAAAGATGATCCTGCATCGGTTGCTTGCTGGCCTGCCGATGCCATCTTGCAATTAACCTACAGGCTCAAAGAAAACTCCCTTGGGATCGAAGCCCTTGTGATTAATCCTGATAGCAAGCCCTTACCTTTTGGTTTGGGTTATCATCCTTATTTCAATTTGCCTTTTACGCCGGGCATTACTTCTGATGATTGTTCCCTGCAATGTGGTGCAAAATCTTTCTGGCATTTGGATGAATGCCTTCCTGATGGAAGAAAGATTCCCGTTGATGCGGCGCGCGATCTCAACAAGCTTCGGAAAATGAAAGGCTTTCAGGCAGATGATGTTTTAACCGATCTGCCTGCATTTAATGCCAACGCATTTGGAATGATGGAAAGAGGCCGGGTACAAGGTGCAAAACAACATGCCATGGTCATGTATTGCGATAACTCATGGCGCGACATGGTTGTATTTACGCCGGGTTCCAGAACCAGTGTTTGTATCGAACCTTATACCTGCGTTACCGATGCGATTAATTTGCAACAAAAAGGTATCGATTCAGGACTTCTAATACTTCCCCCTTCAGGTAAGCATCAATCCCTTGTAGAATTACGAATTGAACCGTGCGGTTCTTGATAAAAGAGAAACAAAATGGCAAAGCCGAAACTCGTATCGTTAAGTAAAATCTATCCGCCTAAGACCCTGCTCGAAAGGATAAGACCCCCTTTCGCAGTGATTATGGGTTCCCCCTCGGATGTAGTGAACCTGCTTCACTCAAGCCCTCATAAAGAAGCAGTCTGCTATCAGATGGATTTGTTTCAAGCCGAGCGATTGGAACAAATGCTGAAGGATGCCAACATTCCTGCACAGGTTCGGGTAGAGGCTGATTTATGGGATCTTGGACCAAACTTCTCCACTGCTGTTTATCTGCCTGCAAGATCGGGCGAGCGCGAGCTTAAAACCGATCTCCTCGAGCAGGGTTTTCATATCCTCAATGCCTCAGGGCAGTTTCTGGTTTGGTCTGCTCAGCCCAATGACTCTCTATTTCCAGAAGCGATGAAAAAAATCTACAAGAAGGTACATATTCATCAGGAACAAGGAACCACATTCCTTTGGTCCCAGAAAATGGGAGAGCGGCCACGCAGAAGGCATGAAGTCACTTTCCAATGCAATATCAATCAGCGTGAATCCTTCCGTTTTCTTTCCCGCCCAGGAACTTTCTCCTATGGCCAGTTTGATGCGGGCTCACGCGCTCTTTGCGAAGTCATGAGCCTGCGCCCAGGCCAAAATGTGGTAGACCTTGGCTGCGGTTGTGGCACCAATGGAATTTACGCTTCCAAGATAACTGGCCCAGAAGGCAAAATCACTTTTGTTGACAGCAACCTGCGCGCATTAGAGTTAACTAAACTTAACGCTATTTCCAATGGCTTGACTAATTTTGAAACAGTTGCAACCTCATCGGTTTCTGGACCCGATCTGATTCCGCAATCATTCGATATTGCCCTTGCCAACCCGCCCTATTTTGCAAACCACTCCATAGCGCTTCTTTTCATACAGCGTTCCTTCGAATTGCTGAAACGAACCGGAAGCTTTTTCATGGTGACCAAACAACCAAACGAAATGGTCGAACTAATGACCCAAGTTGGATATGTGGTTGAAGGTGCAGAAACTAGGGGCTACACCGTTCTAATGCATCGTGGACCCGCAGCACGCGAAGATATGGGCGCGACCGCAGATCCAGAAGAAGATCAATAAAACTCGTACCCGATCTGAAAAGCTATCCTACCATCGGGAAGCCTTTGAATATTCGTGATATGCAAAGGCCATCCACCTTGTTTCACTGGGCTACTAGTCGGCGTAGTCATGGGAGTAAAATCCCGGTTGGATTTACTTGGATAAGGAACAGATTCTGGAAACCTGCCTGGGCCTGCAGGGCCAGCGATGCCATGCGACTCTTCAAGGTTTGGTTTCCCATCCACCACACGCCATATCAATAATCCTTCTCCGGGAAGGTTTTGATCAAACCCTTTTTTAATACGATTTTCGAGAAGAAAGTATTCAGTTCCATCTGGTCGTACAGGGATTTTAATACACTCCGAGTTCTTCCCTTCGATAGGCGAAAGGATCAACTTTTGTTGCACCCTTGGATCGATCACGGTCGGAACAGTCCATCCCATTTGTTCTTTGCACCAAGCACTAAAATGCACGGGCCTCCCGTCAAACCCCTCGCCATTTGACATGCTGCACCACCGACCCAAGCCCTCCATATCAGGAACTTCAGGGCGGGCATAAAGATCGGGTAAGCCCAGCATATGACCGAACTCATGGGCGATCACACTAATAGAAAACATTTTTTCACCACCCTCGGGGCAGACGAAATAAGTGATTCTTTTTCCCTTATACGTATAGAAACCTTTATGAGGCCAGAGAATATTCCCTCTAGTGATAGCGGCCCTTGAGCCCGCATACAAAAAGAACACACCATCAAATCCCTCTAAGGCTTTTTCACCATCTCGGGCGAGAACCAAAGTTAAGGCTTGATCAAGTATTGCTGTTCTAGGAGAACCAGCAGCATATTCCATGCGCTTTTTTTCTACAGCAACCGCCGTGAAAATCTTCCCCTCAACTTTGCAACTACCATCCGATTGCTCAGTATAAAAATCATTCATACTGCCATACACTTTTTGCCCGGTCGCATTCTTATCGTTAAATTTTTTGGTACTGAAGAGAGCATCCTCCCAATCGGAAAGTTTGATTTTCTCATTAAGTTTTTGATCGGGAAACTCTACCGGAATCACTGCCAGCTTATACACAGGCTTTTTAAATAACTTGCGATCAAGATCATTCCAGCTTTTCCCCGCTTCATCTGCTGCATCCAATTCTAACCTAGTATCAAGATTCAAAACTTTTCCATTCCTTGAAACAACAACACGAACCACATCATCAGGCTTTTTGCCTTCAAGAATGGAACTAACACCCGTAAGCGGGGTGATTTTCTTTCCATCGATTGCGATCAAGGTATCGCCTACTTTGACGCCAGCTTTTTCAGCAGACCCGTTAGGTGATAAACTTTTAACCTCGAGCTTGGATTGATTCTTATTAGGTGTGAAAAATATCCCCAACTTGACTTTCGCTTGGTTGACAAGCGGGTTGCTCCAAGGGGCTGCCTGCAATTCAAATTCCTTGAAGTCGCTTTCTCGCTTTACAAGAATTTTCACTTTATCGCCATCGCGAATTTCAATCAGGAATAGGCGCAAGGTTTCAAGGTCTGGAATTTTATTGCCCAACACTTTTGAAAGGACATCGCCTTTGATCAGCCCAGCCTTGTCTGCAGGCGAATCCTTATCAACTTCCACAACCATCGCGCCTAATTCTTTATTCCAATCAAATCGAAAACCGAGCTTCCCTGAGTTCTTTTTCTGCCCATCTGCACTGTATTTTTCTAGCTTGAACTTTTGTGCCTCCGTAACGGTTTTGTAGCCATTGAGACTTGTTTCTTCCGCAACTACAAGGCTTCCGCTAACAATCAAAATCAACCCGATAACTGTTTTTATGCATATGCGTGGATTAAACATCAGCTCTCCAAGCTAAAAAAGTAGATTTATTCATGATTAATCGTTCATTTTCTCATAAAATTGTTATTGCAGGCAAGCACCAAGCACCCTGTTTTCTCATTATTTCAATTTTCTGAAAGTGCGACTCTTGTGAATAAATGGGCTTTCGACATTCTTCTGGAAGACAACCATCTTCTCGTTCTTTCAAAGCCCACCGGGCTGCCTACCGCCCATGGCGAAATTAAAGGCGATTCGCTTTTCGATTATGCCAAGGAGTACATCAAGAAGCGTTATGCCAAGCCGGGCAATGTTTTTCTGGGAGTGGTTCATCGACTTGATCAACCGGTTTCAGGAATTGTGATTTTTGCAAAAACAAGCAAAGCAGCTTCCAGACTTTCAGAGCAATTCCGCGATACACAAGTCGAAAAAACCTACCTCGCAGTTGTCGAAGGAATTCCCAACGCTCGCAGTGGTACCCTGCATCATTTCCTTATCAACGATGATGAAGAACGAATTGCACTGGTTTCCAATCAGAACAACCCCCTTGCCAAGGAAGCCATCACTCATTACACCGTCCTTGCAACCTACGATGGCCATGCCTTTTTAATGCTCAACCCGAAGACGGGGAGAAAGCATCAGCTTCGCATTCAGCTTTCTGCAAGCGGGCACCCGGTGATGGGTGATAAAAAATACGGCTCAAGTTTTAACTTCGTTCACGGTATTTCTCTTCATGCACATGCCATCACCTTCAAGCACCCTGTCAAAGATGAAACGATAAACATGAAGTTGGATCTTCCGAAGATATGGCTAAAGCATTTTGGCCCATGGATCAAAGTCCCCACATGAAATCGCAGCTTGAAAATATACTGCATGCAGTACAACAAGATGCAGGAGACCGGGGCCTGGCTAGGCTTGAAGATAATCTTATAAGTCGTTCCAATGGTGATTTCGAAAATGCTTGCGAGTCACTCGCAATAGGTACAGGGGTCGTAATTTTCACAGGGTTTTATATTCCCTCAGCAACACCCCCTGCCCCGGAAACAGATGGCCCGCTTGGTGCACTTTTAATCGCTCGAACCCTTGCAAGCCTAGGTAGAAAAGTTGCCATCACTTGCGAAAAAAACTGCATGACTGCATTGGAAGCAAGCCTCCAATACCTTGGCTTGAGTGATAAGATTCACCTCATCGAATCACCTCTCGAATTTCTTGCTGATTACGCACAAAGTTTCTTCTCGCAACTTAAGCAGAAGTTAGGTGATATCAGTCATTTTATCGCCATCGAAAAGTGTGGCCCCTCTCATCTTTCAGCATCCATCCCCGAACAAAACATCAGAGCATTTCTTGATTCAACCGATATATCTTCCCGCGGCAAAATACTCACCATGAGTGGTAAAGATATAACTTCTTACACCGCACCTATATACCTCCTCTTCGATGCAAATTTCTGCATTGCAAACAACATTACCCGTATAGGCATTGGAGATGGGGGCAACGAAATAGGCATGGGAAATATCCCCTGGAACGTGATTGCAGCAAACATCCATAATGGTGCCAAAATTGCTTGTGCCACAACTGTAGATTATCTCATCGTTGCAGGAGTAAGCAATTGGGGCGGCTACGCCCTTGGCTCTGGCCTTTTACTAAATGTGGGACTTCCCACACTTTCTTCGCTTGACCCGGCAACGGAATGGAAGATACTCGAGATCATGGTGCAACAAGGCAGCTTGGTTGATGGAAGATTGGGGCAAAGAATCGCTTCCGTTGATGGCATTGATTGGTCTATTCATGTAAATGTTATTGGATCAATTGCGAAATCGCTTGAGGAAAAAGAATGAGCTTAAATCTCACCGGTTGCCAAGTAAGGGCACGATGTAGAACGGGTGATTTTACTGCTCCCACAGCAGGGCAAGCTCCGGGCTTCGTGCAGGCAAACCTCGTAATCCTTCCCGCAGAATTCGCATACGACTTTCTACTTTTCTGCCAGCGTAATCCCAAACCCTGCCCCATCCTCGAAGTGCTTGATAAAGGTTCGCCACAAACCAGATTGATTGCAAAAGATGCAGACCTGCGCACCGACCTCCCAAAATACAGGGTCTACGAATCAGATAAAATCATCGATGAGCCCACCAACATTACCAAATACTGGCGTGACGACCTCGTTTCTTTCCTTCTGGGATGCTCCTTTACTTTCGATAGGGCCCTCAGAGAAAATGGAATCCCCGTTAGGCACGAAGATATAGGCAGAAATGTCCCCATGTATCGCACTAAAATACCGTGCAAAAGCGCAGGCGTTTTCCAAGGTCCATTAGTGGTTTCCATGCGGCCCATGACTTCCAACTTCGCTTTAGAAGCTGCCCGTATCACCGGGCGGTTCCCCAGGGCCCATGGCTCCCCAATTCATCTGGGCGATCCTTCCCAAATTGGAATAGGCAACATCAATCGCCCAGATTATGGCGAAAGTGTTACTATTCATCCCAATGAAATCCCAGTTTTCTGGGCCTGCGGAGTTACACCACAAGCCGTTGCGGTAACTTCCAAGATTCCATTCCTTATCACGCATAACCCAGGCCACATGTTTGTTTCCGATTGGACAGACAACCAACTTGAAGGCGAAGAAAAGGTTCGCTAAAACAACTACTTCCCAGCCCTTACTCATTAACCAAGGATTACCAATGAAAACCTTACGATTATTTCTGCCACTCATCATCGCTCTGATTTCTCCTTGGATCAACATCTCTCAAGCTGGCGAAAACAATATTCAATTTCGTGGTAATCTCGAAAACTCCCGCATTCAGTTCCTTAAAAACAAAAAGGGCAATGTCGCCTTCATGGGTGGATCGATTACCGAAATGAATGGCTATCGCCCGATGGTTGCAGACCAACTCAAAAAGCGTTTCCCTGAAACCAACTTTACTTTCATTGATGCGGGTATTTCCTCAACTTGCTCCAATACTGGTGCTTTTCGACTCGAACGCGATGTCTTAACCAAACCCATCGACTTGTTCTTCATCGAATTTGCAGTCAACGATGATCAAGATGCACACCACTCACGCAAGGACTGCATCCGCGGACTCGAAGGCATCATCAGGCACGCCCGTAAATCCAACCCAAATATGGATATCATCGTTACTTATTTTGTTAACGAAGGTATGCTGAAAACACTTCAAGATGGAAAAACACCCCTGACCATCGAGGCCCATGAATCGGTTGCCAAGAATTACAAAGTCTCCACCATTAACCTTGCTAAAGAAGTTGCAGAAAGAATTTCCGCAAACTCCCTCACCTGGAAACAATATGGTGGCGTGCATCCAGCGCCTTTTGGTAATGCAATCGCTGCAACCATGATCGACAATCTTTTTAACGAGGCATGGAAAAACCCATGGGTAAAAACCGATTCACCCAAGGCGCACGAATTACCCGCACCCTTGGACCCACTTAGTTATGAAGCTGGCAGGTTCATCGACCCCAAAAATGCTGCGATTAAATCGGGCTGGACCCTTGGCGTACCCGATTGGAAATCTCTTCCAGGAGGCAAACGCGATCGCTTCACCTCGGTTCCAGTTCTTTACGCTTCAGAAGCTGGCGCAGAAATTAGCTTGGAATTTGAAGGAACCGCAGTTGGTGCTTTTGTCGTCGCTGGACCCGATGCAGGCATCGTACTTGCAAGCATCGATGGTTCAGACCCCAAGCCTGTGGATTTATTACATTCTTACAGCAAGGGCTTGCATTACCCACGCACTGTCATGTTCGGCACAGATCTTAAGCCGGGCAAACATACTTTGAAACTTGTGATTGCCAAAGAAACTAAAGGTGCGGGCAATTCTGCTCGTATTTTGCAATTCTGTGCCAACTAAATAAAAAAGCGTGGTGTCATTTCGCCACGGAACAAGACACCAAGAAAAAACTAGCCACAGAATTACACGGAATAACACGGAATAACACGGAACAAAACACCAAGAAAAAAATTTGCCACAGAATTACACGGAAGCGGCACGGAGCTTTTCTCTGCCTTTTTTCCGTGTTATTCCGTGGCTAAATCTTATTTTGCTTCTTCTTCTGCGCTGGGTTTTTACTTCACCCTGCGTTGGTTCTTCTTCCACTTGGAACGATTTGCATGAGGCGTAGGCAACGATTCAGGGCCATCGTTTCTTCCCTTGGCAGGTGGGTTCTTTTTCTTGGTTACTACTTTAAGAAATGGTAGGACTACTTGTCTTTGTTCTAAGCTGGGATCATTGGTATTTTGCTGGCTGATTCTCGCTTCATGAAACAAAAAGCTATTCCATAAGCATTTGAATTTTGGGTTGTTGTTATTAAGAAACAAAGCCTTGGTTATGCTAGCCCTAGCTTCGTCGTGCAGATTTTGTTCTTGCAGGTGCCTGACCAATAATTTTAAAAGTTCAAGATTGTTTGGCTGCAATTTGCAGGCTCTCGTTAGATAGCCAATTCCAATTATTGCTTTATTGGTATGAATCAGACTGACACCTAAGAATCTTAATGCCTTGACATTTTTTGGGTCGTTTTTCAGGCAGGCCCTGAAATGAATCATCGCCTGTTTCAAATTGCCATTACCACCCGCTGCAATCGCTTTACCCAATAGCAGATGATAGGTTGCATTATTTTCATTATAGGAAAGGGCTACAGATAAATGACGTGCTGCTTGTTTGAACCGTTTTTGATTCAGAGCAATTTCACCCAAGTGAAGCTGGGTCTGTTCTGCCATCACTCTTGGGAGATCCTGAAAGCGCATTAAAGAGCGAAATATTTTGGCGGCTTTGACTTCCAATCCCAAGGAACGGTACTTGACCGCAGCGACAAAAGATTGATCAACAATAGGTAATAATGAAGCCATAGCAAAACTGCCTCCATGCAGTAACGAAATTTAACAGTAGAAATACATCCCTGTAATCAAGCGAGTATCATAACTTTGATTCAGCTGGAAGCAATAGTAAAGAATGGTTTTCAGCTGATTTCAAACTAGGATGGTTTTATCTCGCCCACCCAGACTCCTTATTTTAAAACTCCATCAACCTCAGCACTCAACCCCTGTATCTTTTTAAAATTTCCTCTTAAGCTTTAAAACAAGTGCTATTTGCAATACCGATCCAAATCAATTCAACCGACTTCTCACGGGTAAGGATTTGCTTTGGGTTTAAAAATGAATGAAAAAATTAATCCTATAGTTCTGAGTTGCCCCACCATTTCGCCTGAAGATAGAACGAATAGCTAACCTGGGGGCCCGACCAACAATTGTTTGGAATCGATTCACAGAAATGTTCGATACCATTTATAACTCTCGAATTGGAATTATGAGAGCAACGAATTGTTATTGGCACAAATGAAAACAGAGGGATCTGAACAACTGGCGATTTTATAACCGGACATTCTTATTAGCTTTGGCATTGTTTTCGTGCAGGCATTCCGTGGCATAGTAAGAAGGCTGGTTGCGTTGCCATTCACCATCAACCTCATGACAAACTGATCTTCACGCCGATTCAATTTGTATTGCGAATCCTTCTACTCGCAGAGGCAGACATCTTTATGGTTTTGGCTGCATCGTCCCAATCTTCACTTACTCAAGTGCTATACTTCATTGGGAATCTCTTGCGAATGTGTTATAAATGAGCATTAATTTGATGAATTGGGAACAATCATGAACCGAAGAATACGGATTGATTCGATCAAGGTAGTGCAGAAAGAGGGGGCGAAATGATGCCATTGGTTTTGGCCTACATTTTTAACATCATCATACTAATCCCAATCGGCCTTATGACGATGCTTGGCGGCGAAAAGGGTGGACAGTTAGCCTGCCAGAGCAAGTTCCCTGAAAGCGAAGGGTTCCGAACGCTTCTAGGATCATTGTGGACTGCGATCTTAATTGGGTCGGTGTTAGGGTTGTTCTTTCCAATAACAATGTCGGCTTTGCTTCTGATTCAAGTGATCTACAAAACGCTTTGGCTGCTGGTTTATGCTATGCCCCGTATGCTCAATCAGCGTAGCAACGAAGTTCCTTGGGGAATCGCTTCGACGTTTCTCTTCATCATCGTGACCTATCCCTGGATCATTCCTTGGGCGCAGTTGTTCTTCGATGTCGTTCGTCGGTGATTTGACCGCTGCCAATGTCGTCACGGTCATTTCTCCACCGCTTTCCGTGGCTGCTTGGTGTCGTGTTTCAAGTTATCAAAGACGACATGAATCAGGTCTTCGGTCTTCTCGGATGACAGCAGGAAGAAACAGAACAGCATTTCGTCTTTCGTACCCTCGCCCCATGTCACTCGCTTCGGCGGTGAACTTGGATTGGAAGGATTGCCATCCGAGTTGTCAAAGACAGCCTCCACATCAAGACGAGTCCCGGCAGGCAGCTTGAAGGGCCGCTCGTAGTAATACTCGTCCTGCCAGTTATAGTTCCAGTTCTTGATGTCGATCAGCGTCTTTACGGTCTTGTTGGGGAGAGTTGCGGTTACTTTCATGGCTTTCCCCAGCAAATGCATATGAGGTACGATCCCGACCATGATGACATCCTTGGGCAACTTGTAAGAAGTGGATCGGCGATAGTCTTTTTCTCCTGCAACGATGTCCATCTCATAGTTCGCCATCCAGATGCTTCCGACAAGTTTCGCCGGTTCTTTGAGCGACTCCGCAACCGGCTTCTTCACAAAGTACAGGCCGATTTCCGACTGGTCAGTTTCTTGTTTACCAGTCGGGTGGTAATGCATCTGGACAACGAGATCGGAACCTTTCTTCAAATATCGTCCCATGCCATTCGGCAACGGTCGTGGCGTGTTGCCGACCGACCAGCCGCCCAACGCACCGGATGGCAAGAACCCTGGCCCACCGAAGTTAGCGTAACCTGGTTCTGGCGTAGCTTTATCGAGTTTTCGGGCCGCACCGTTTGCATCAAGGAACAATACCGCATGATGTGCGACTCGCTTGTTGCCTGGGTGGAACTCGATTGCTGCTACGAGCTTGTCCTCGGCGATGTCGATGGGAATCACGAAATTCTGGAGTAAGTCAGGGCCACCAGCGGGAATCGTGAATGGTTCGGCCATCTTAACGATCAAGTCCGGTTGGCCGAGTTGCCAGCCTTCTGCAAACTTTGGTGTTGGTGGGAGGTCGGCATCATCGCCCTTGGCTCGGCCCGTCTCGGCCCAAGTCTTGAAGAGTTCAAGTTCCCTATCCGTAAGCCATCGTTCGGCCACGAACTTGTCATGGCCGGGTGAGGGAATCCAAGGCGGCATGATTCGGTCCTCCGTGACACAGACGATCTGCTTCGCACGCTTGGCGATTTGGTCGTAGTCAGCAAGAGCGAATGGAGCGACTTGACCATCACGGTGACAATTCAGGCAGCGGGTCTGAATGATCGGAGCGATATCACGGGTGTAGGTGACTTTAGCTTTCTCGCCCCCTTTAGGCGGCATCTCGAACAGGCAACCAACCGGCTTAGTTTCTGCGACGACTACGAGCTTGCCGTTGCTGGCTAACTTGATGGTGTCTGCCAGAAACTCCTTCTCGGCCTTGAGTCTTCGACGCCCGATGGCCTCCCAAGAATTGTCGATGGCTCCCCGGTAGGCGAGCTTGCCGTCACGGTCCAACACGAACGCTTCTGGGACGTGGGACGGTTTTAAAACCTGCGCCAGCAGCCCGGATGAATCGAACAGAATTGGGAACTCTGCATTGAACTCGACAAAGTGTTTCAATGCCTGAGTGCGTGTCACCATGGGATCAGAAACGACCCCAAATAATTCAGCCACTTTTCCCGACTTGGCGATTATGGCCTGGATTTCGTTAAGGGTCTTGATGTAACCGTTAGAGATGGGGCATTCCGTTGAGACGAAGACAAACGCCCGAACTCGCTTGCTGTCGTTCTGTTCGAGGCTGTGAATTGTGCCGTTCATGTCAATCAATGAGAAGGTGATCGCGGGGGCCTTAGCCTTCGTTTGCTCAAACTTGTCATCAGTTTGGGCGTAACCGGCCTGGACGGATAGTCCAACTGAAACGGCCACGGCCCACATCAAGACTGCTCGCATCTTCGTTTCCTCCCAGCTTCCGGTTTCATTCTGTTGCGTACTCTTCAGAATATCTCACTTAACCGTCGTAAGGTATTGAATCAATGCAGATTTTAAGAAATTGATTGCAAACCAGCACGCTATTCTTGAGAAACCCATATTCTCCAGAGTCAAAGTCAATTGGCATGATGGATCAAGCACATACTGAACATCCGGCTTCGGTTCAGAGGCCGTTCCTAAACCGCTTCGATGGTGAAGGTGGCATTTGACCATGCAGGACTGAAGTAGCTTTTCTCTTCGGTGTTTCTCATCATCATCGTGAGCTATCCCTGGATCATTCCTTGGGGGCAGTTGTTCGGAGCTCGATAATCAAGATCATTCTTTAGTACTAGTTTTTCTGCACTTCATGCAAATCAACGATAAAGTGTGAGTGATTGATTCGGATAGCCTTCTTTGGAAGATTGCAAAATGAAAACAGAGGGATCTGGATAACCAGACCCCTCTGTTTAGTGGAGGCGCGGGGAATTGAACCCCGGTCCCGAAGCCCTTCCATGCCGGCGTCTACGTGCGTAGCAAACTGATTTGGCAGTCTTACTCTGCCGCGTTCACTCTGGTGGATTCAAATTGCAAAGCCACTTCAAGCTAACCGAGTGTAAAGTCTAGCAGGGGTTGCCCTCAGTATCAGCCACTTGCGTGACCTCTAACCCCCACGATCCAGATTTAACTAGCGCGCTAAAACCTCTCTGGCTAAGCTCCTAGACGCGCGGCTGCTGTTTTATTAAGCAGCCATTGAGAACTGCGGTTCTGCAGTTAAGTTTGATCAGATATTTACGTGGCCATCTGATCAACCACGGCACGCAACCTGCACTTCCGTAAGCCCGGTCGAAACCGGATCGCCCCCGAAAAATACAAATCACTAACTCTTCCTATTATATCTCTCGAATTACTTCTCGAGATATAGTATTTTTCGTAATTACAGTAATATTATTTCAACTATTCTGTCTTTTTTAGGAAAAATCATGATTTCACTGCCTACTTTCCTCACTTTTGCCCTGCTGGCAACACATGCAGAACCCCAAACCATCCCGCTTTGGCCTAATGGTGCCCCTGGCGCAATGGGTACCGAAGATAAAGACAAACCCTCTCTGACCCTATATTTGCCTGCCAAGGAAAAAGCAAACGGCACAGCGGTGGTAGTATGCCCGGGTGGTGGTTATGGCGGATTGGCAATGAGCCATGAAGGGAAAGAGATCGCAGAATTCCTTAATCTTCAGGGTATTTCTGCATTTGTAGTTAAATACAGACTTGGGCCAAAGTATCGACATCCCGCACCCTTAATGGATGCACAACGCGCAATAAGAACGGTTAGGGCGAATGCAGCCAGCTATGGGGTGGATTCAAAGAAAATCGGAATCTGGGGTTTTTCTGCGGGTGGGCACCTTGCATCAACAGCGGGCACCCAGTTTGATGCTGGCAACCCCGATGCCACAGATGCCATCGATAAAGCAAGTTGCAGGCCAGATTTTTTAATTCTTTGCTATCCGGTTATCACTTTTGAACCACCCTTTGCACACATGGGCTCACGCAATAACCTTTTGGGCAAAGATGCGGATGCAAAGCTTGTGGAAAGCCTTTGCAATCATACTCGGGTAACCGCACAAACCCCACCTACTTTTCTTTTTCACACCGATGAAGATACCGGTGTCCCCCCTGAAAACAGCATTTTGTTCTACCTAGCTTTGAAAAAACACAAAGTGCCTGCAGAGCTTCACATCTATGAAAAAGGCAAGCATGGCGTAGGGCTTGCAACAAAGATGGGTGAAACATCAAGTTGGCCAGACCGGTTGGTCGGCTGGTTAAAAAACAGGGATATGATTCCTGCCAAGTAGTGCTTTTATCTAGAACCCATCAAGGAGATCTTGTATCCCCTCTTGACGAACTTCCTAAATAAGAACTAGAATTCGACAAGTCAAAATAAGGACTTGGGGTATTTTTTACCATTTGTATTAAAGCAAAAAGTAAGAAGCACTTAAGTGGTTGGTTTCAAGGATGAAAGCAGCTTTTGAAATGCGCATGGTTTCCATTACAAATGGGTTGCAGGTATGGGCTAATGCCAAGCTGAATTTCTATTTGGAAATTTCAGGCAAGCGCCCCGATGGTTATCATGAATTAAGTACATTCATGGTGCCTGTGCGGATACACGATGTTTTAGAATTTCGCGAAGCCCCAACCGGTTCGATCAAGCTTTGGTGCGATTCGAAAGAGTTATCTACGGGGCCGAATAATCTGATAGTTCGTGCTGCAACCATGCTGCAGGAAGAAAGTAAAAAGCCATTGGGTGCGGAAATCCGTTTATTTAAGCACATTCCATGGCAGGCAGGATTAGGCGGCGGTTCTTCAGATGCAGCTGCCACCCTTAGCGCTTTGAATCAACTCTGGAAGCTAAATCTAACTGAAAACGTACTGGAAGAAAAAGCTGCAAAGCTAGGCAGTGATGTGCCATTTTTCCTGCAAAAGAAGGCAGCTTGGTGCACTGGCCGGGGTGAAAAAATATTGCCTTCAACTTTTAGATGTGGTTTAAGTATCTTAGTTGTAAAGCCTGTTTTCGGTCTCTCCACCGCAAGTGTTTATTCCCGTTTAAAAATCCCCACCTCTCCAAGGGATCAAGCGGAAGCCAAGGGCTCATTTGTTGATTCAGAAATGAGCAAAGTGAACGATGGGTTATTTAACAGGTTGCAGGAACCGGCACTTGAATTAGAGCCTGCACTTGGGTTATTATTCGAAGCCTTAAGGAAGGCTGGGGCTAAAAAGCCCTTACTATGTGGTAGCGGGTCTGCAATTTTTGCGCTTTTTGAACACGATGATCGGGCTCTTGAAGTTGCAAAATCTCTCATTCATGGCCCTGCTAGAAATCTTATACAGCATACTTTTATCACCAGGCAGGCAATAAAATCCTGCGACAATTAAGGAGAGTTGTTGTGAATATCACGGAAGTTCGAATCAAACTCATGGAATCGGGTAACGACAACGAAAAACTTCAAGCATTCTGCTCCATCACCTTTGATAATGCTTTTGTCATCCGCGACTTAAAAATTATTGAAGGCACCCGGGGCTGGTTTGTGGCTATGCCGAGCCGAAAATTAATGGATCGCTGCACCAAATGTTCTTGCAAAAATCAACTCCGAGCCCGTTTCTGTAATCAATGTGGATGCAAACTTGCAGAGTTTAGAGGCATGGGTCGCGATACCAATGGCAAGCAGAAAATGCATGCAGACATTGCCCACCCCATCAACCCGGAATGCAGGGAAAACATTCAACAGGCTGTGTTAAATTCCTTTCATGCAGAACTCGAAAAATCAAAATTACCCGGCTATGTTTCTAATTATGATGACATCGATCATGATTTTGAACCAGCAAACTATGCGGAAGAGAAATCTAACGCAAACCGTGGTTATCAAACCGATGAACAAGGCTAAAATTACAGCCTAACCTTTCCCTATTTATCCTATTTTCGCCACCTTAATCCCCTGGGGACAAATTATTTTAAGTTCAGTAAATCGTACAGTAGCGGGTAATCCCCTTCCTTGATTGATTAGATTTACCTTTGCACAAAGTTGCAAGGATAGGTTCGGGCATGGCGCCCGAAAAAGGCCCTTGGCACTTTTGAGAAAGGTTGCATCAATAGTTGTCTAGGCCTGACAATGTTCATGAAGTTTGGGGCATATTAACTTCATGACTCTTTCTGCTAAAAGAGAATCATTGTCATTTTGATTTGGCTGGCCCTGCTGGGAAATGGCGTACCTGAAAACAACGAACAACAGGATGATCGCCTTCAGAGATTTCTGGCTGGGTTTAGCTTTGGAAAGGCCGGGAACCTTTCTTACCATTCCGATTATGCGCCTGCGAAAGCCCCTTCGCTCGCGAATAATCGGTTTTTTTTACGCAAGTTCCTCTTAAAACACAGCTTTTCTCTTGCCTGTTCTTTCGGAAGATGAAATATTTAAGTAGATACTATTCTGGCCCCTACCAAGGTTACAAACATGACAAACTTCACACTAAAAGCTGGTTCGCTAACCCTACTCCTTAGCTTTTTCACTTTGTTAGCAATTCCTGCTTCCGCCAAGGCTGAAGGTGAATCCATCAATTTTCGGACTCACGATGGGGTATTGCTCTCAGGGAAATTTTACCCCAGCGCCAAGCCTAAAGATGGCGCTTCCATCATTCTTTTGCACGATTTCACTTTCCGGAAAGGCGGTGATAGTTCGCAAGACGGCTGGGAAAAACTAGCACTTGATCTTCAGGCAACAGGCCAAAGCGTATTAAGTTTTGATTTTCGTGGGCATGGCAAAAGTGTTGGCGTAAACCCAAACTTCTGGCTACAACCCCACAACTTGATTTTACCAGGCGCCAAGATGCCAAATAAACCTGCCAAAATCAACTCGAGTGAATTTACCTCCGCCTATTATCCAAACCTTGTTAACGATATCGCTGCAGCCAAATCCTTCCTCGATATTAAAAATGATGATGGCGAAGCAAACAGTTCAAACATCATTGTCATTGGTGCAGGAGAAGGGGCAACTCTTGGGGCGCTATGGATGGCAAGCGAATGGCGCAGACTTTCCTGCGAAGCGGTAGAGAGGCCTCAGAATACTGGTATATTAAACCTCAAAGCCCCAGGCCCTAAAAAGGTTGATCTAAAAGCAATGCCATCTATAGACCCTGAAGGTAGTGCGCAACTTGCAGCAATCTGGCTTTCAATCAGCCCAACTATTGCAGGCAAGAATTATTCCACCCAAATCCCTCTTTGGCTTAAGGATATCACTATGCCCAGGTCCAGAAGAGTGCAAATGGTATTTGTCACAGGTACAGACGAAAAAACCAGAGATGATTTTTCGGTAAAAATGTTGAAGACTATAAAGCCTACCTTCACTCGTGATAAAAAAGAAGGTGAACCTAAAACAAAGGCTAGTGCGAATGTAGATCAAAAATTCTCTGGTGAATTCAAATACAAATCTAAGAGTGTGGGAAGTAAATTGCTAGAAGAAGCCAACGACGATATTGTCAAAAACTACGTCACGCTAATGACAAAAAAAGGTGAAAACACCTTGCGAACCTTTAGCAGGAAAAAGATTGAAGATGCCTCCTACAGTTGGTTTTTTGGCCCCTTAGATAAAACAGGTAATCCCACTATCCCGCCTACTTTGATGGGTTTCCCTGCGAAGTTCACCTACGATCAGGATAGAATCCAACCCCTACCCGTAAGGTTTATGGGCATAGTCAACTAAAGCATTACTTTAAATAAAAAAGGCTTCCCCGATATTATCTGGGAAGCCTTCTTTTATTGACAAACCACCTTAGCTGGCGAATTCCGTACGCACGGTTTCCAACAACTTCTTGGTTGCTCGAATGCCATCTGCTTCACTTAACTTGCTTCCTTCGTATTCAATGCCAACAAAACCATGGTAATTGGCATCCATTACAATCTTCATCATCTTGCGATAATCAGTTTTGGTTTCATTACCCTTTGCATCAAAGTCGTGGGTTTTAGCACTAACGCCCTTGGCATAGGGCATCAGTTCCAACACACCTTTATACCGATCGTATTCTTCATCTTTGCTTACACGAAAATTCCCAAAGTCGGGAAGTGTACCGCAACCAGGATGGCCAACCTTCTTAATGGTTGCAGCAAGCCAAGCGCCATTGCTGGATAAACCACCGTGGTTTTCAACAATCACATTGATCTGCATCTTCCCTGCCCATTCGGAAAGCATACGTAAGCCATCCGAAGCACGATTCATCTGCTCTTCGTACGAACCGCTGCTGCCCGCATTCACCCTGATGGAATGGCAACCAAGAGTCTTGGCCCATTCAACCCAGCGGTAATGATTTTCGACTGCGAGCTTGCGTTTCTTTTCATCCGCATCACCCAACTGGCCTTCGCCATCGCACATGATCAAAATGCTTTTCACATTAAGATCGTCACACTTTTTGCGAAGTTCTTTGACATACCCATCATCTTTTTTCTTATCTTTATAAAACTGATTGACATATTCAACCGCGTTAATGCCAAACTCTTCCTTAGTCACTTTAGGAAAGTCACCTGCATCCATTTTCTTGCCAAAGATCGCCTTATGAAGCGACCATTGGGCAAGGGAGATTTCAAACAGCTCTTTTTTTTGTGAGGCAAATGCCATACTAGAACCAATGCCTGCGGCAGCAAGGCTAGCAACAAACTCTCTACGATTCATGTTTTGTCCTGTAAAAAGGGGAGATAATTACTCAATCAAACCAATTAAATTATAAAGTAGTGGTAGCGGGATGCAACTAATAAAACCATGAGGAAACGGTCATGAAACTTACGCCCTTCGAAGAGAACTGCATGCTAGCAGCAATTGATGAAGCAAAAAAAGGCCTAACTGAAGGCGGTATACCAATCGGTTCAGTAATCGAACACAATGGAAAAATCATCGGGCGTGGGCACAATCGCAGAGTACAAAAAGGCAGCGCAATCCTTCATGGAGAAATGGATGCCTTGGAAAATGCAGGCCGGTTGCCTGCGAGTGTTTATCGCGAATGCACTTTATACACCACGCTTTCCCCCTGCCCCATGTGCACCGGGGCGATACGGCTTTATCAAATCCCAAGGGTTATCATCGGAGAAAACAAAACCTTCATAGGTGACGAGAAACTTCTCGAGAGCCGAAATGTTAAAACCATGGTGCTACAAGATCACCGCTGCATCGAAATGATGGAGCAATTCATTCTGGAAAAACCAACACTTTGGAATGAAGATATCGGAGTCTGATCTTTCCCGGACACTTACTTTTGCGATTTTTTCATCATCTCTGCAATTTGAACATGAATACCGTTCTTGCTTTTGCTTTCATGGGCAGCTTCCATAAACGCAAGGATTTCCATGGTCTCATTGGCGCTTACTGGAACTGGGGCGCCTTTGAAAAACTTTGCTAGCTCTATCGCAATCCCCTCATAACCCATGTATTTATCATTGGTGGGAACAACACCTTTAACGGGAACGCCATGGCCATAAATTCCAGCAACTGAAACGCTTTTTTCCCCAAACACGGTGCCACTGTATTTGATCGCCCCTTTTTTGATGCCTCGATAAGTTGCAACTCTGCCATCTGCCCAAATTCCGGTAATGGATTCCGCAATCGGGGTTGATGTGCAAGATACCGACACACATCCCGGCCCCATGATGCTGTAAATTGTTTCAATACTATGCAGAGCATGCCAGTAAAGTTCTGAATGGTGTGGTACCGTGGGGCAACCGCCATACATTTCGCAACCCAAAACATTACCAACCTCCGGATGATTTTTCATCCCTATGAAACCTGGGCTGAATCGATGTTGGGAACTCGTCCAGAAGGGGGTTTTGGTTTGTTCAGAAAGGCGGATGATTGAAACTGCATCTACAAAATTTGCAGCAATGGGGCGGCCAATATAAAGTCGTTTCCCAGCTTTCAAAACCAATGATGCTTCTGCGAGATGCCTGCGCCCATCCAAACTCATGATCATCACCACATCACAATTTGCAAGTAACTCATCTACAGAAGCAACCATTTTTACACCGTATTTACTCAGTGCCTCTTTCCATTTGGGCAAGCTATCAACGCTTTCTGGAATATCCATGCTTGGAGTCGAGGGAAAAGCCGCAACCACTTTCAGGCCAGCGAGATCGCCTGTCGCTTTGGGGTCGTTAAACAACTGGGTGTAAGCAACAGACTGATAGTTATCAATTCCGAGGATGCCTACCCGAACAGGTTTAATTTCCTGAGCAAAGAGCGTTTCAAAAGAAAGGACCAAAACAAGGAAAGCTGTGAAGCGAAAAAGATGAAAATTAAGCATGAAGAGTATCTCTCAATACAAAGGAAGGAACAATTAAGTTAATAGCAATAAGGATCGAACAAAAGCAAAAAGGGTGGTTATTTTGAGATAAACATACATTATGCGAGTAAAATCAGGGCCAATGATAAAAAAAGACTGTATCTTTTACGATTTTTAATTCTTTCGGCCTTCAACATACGATATATTTATGAGATAAGATTCTAAACCCGCCTGATGATTCTTTGCGTTTTTTGGAGCAGACTTATAATGCCAATCCAATCCCACCATAAGCTCGCAAGACGAAGTTTTCTTAAAATAGGCGCGTTTGGTGCCGCTGGATTTACATTACCACAATTATTGCAAGCCGAAGCCAAGGCAGGAATTAAGTCTTCGCAAAAATCAGTAATCCTAATTTACCTTGTTGGTGGCCCGCCCCATCAAGATATGTTCGATCTAAAACCTGACGCCCCAAAAGAAATCGCTGGGCCTTGGAAACCAATCGCAACCAATGTCAATGGCATCAAAATCTGCGAAGCTTTCCCTCTCCTTGCTGGGATGATGGATAAATTAACCATCATCAGATCCATCGTTGGCAACCAAGATGGGCATGATGCGATTCAAGTTTTCAACGGGCACCATCCTAAAAAAATGACCCCAGCAGGTGGATGGCCCCAATTCGGATCCACCGTAGCAAAAATTCAGGGCCCTGTTGATCAGGCGACTCCACCCTTCATCAGCATGTGCTACACCTGCACCCACGGCCCCTACAACGAACCCGGTCCAGGCTTCCTCGGATCTTCCTACACTCCTTTTCGCCCTATGGGCCCTTCCCGAAAAGATATGATCCTTCAAGGGGTCACCCTCGACGGCCTTTCTGAAAGAAAAAATCTTTTGCGCAGCTTTGATCACATGCGCAGGGATGTCGACGCAAAGGGTATGCTCAATGGCATGGACACCTTCAACGAACAAGCGTTTGGTTTGCTGACATCGTCGCGTCTTGCAGATGCGCTAGATTTATCGAAGGAACACCCCAAAACCGTCGAACGCTATGGCACAGGCGACCCGACTAAATTCATCGATGGTAATGGCGCACCCCGAGTTCCACAAAGCATGCTAATCGCACGCAGGCTTATCGAAGCAGGCGCTCGAGTTGTTACCCTTAACTATAGCAAATGGGATTGGCATGGTGGAATGAAAGCCGAAGGCCGAGACAACAACACCATCTTTGTACGCGAAAAAGAAGACTTCCCAATTTTTGATAAATGTGTCAGCGCACTGATTGAAGATCTTCACCAACGCGGCATGGATAAAGATTGCAGCGTCGTCATCATGGGTGAATTCGGCCGTACACCCAAAATTAGCAATATCGTAGGCCGCGATCACTGGCCTCAAGTCAACTGCGCATTAGTTGCAGGGGGCGGTATGAAAATGGGTCAAGTGATTGGCGCCACAGATCGCATCGGTGGAGAAGCAACACAGCGCCCCGTTAAGTTTGGCGAACTTTACTCCACCCTTTACCATAACCTTGGTATCAATACGAACGAGGTAACCTTAACCGATATCAACGGCAGGCCGCAATTCCTAGTCGAAGATAACGCGCAACCCATGCCCGAACTGGTTTAAGCTTAGCCTCATTCAAAATCCGTCTTGCTGTTTATGCTTTAATCAGCAAGCCGGAAAATCGAATTGTGTATCACACTGCTAAACTTCTGCCCATCTGCAGCGACCAAAGAATACTTGATTTCCATCCCCCAAGTAGGCTCGATGCCTTCGATTTGTAATTCAATGGTCTTATTATCTGCAGACAACTTTGCTGAAGTAACTTTGAGCGTTCTCTCATCAATATGCTTTGAACCGTATTTCTCGCTGCGTTTAAGCCCCCAGATCTTGACAGCATAATTCTCTGGGTTAGTGGCAGACTTCGAATCAACTTCTCCGCTTAACTTAATCGAAACCCCTTTCTTCATTGCATGCAACTCAACAGGGACTTGAACAGGTTTACCTGTATAACGAATGCGGTAGAACCCGCCAGGAGCAGTTTGATTACCAGCCCAAGCAAACATACCACAACAATAAAGCTGACCATCTTCAGGATTGAATCTACCCCGCGAAACCCCGGTGGGGAATTGAGGCAAAGGCAATGCGCACATTCCGCCCTGCCATTCGCCATTAACTTTTTCATGAGGTACAACATAAACTTTCCCGTAACCATAGGAGAAATTTAAAAGTGAACCCTTAAGCGGCCCCCAACCATTTCCCGTAACCCAAACCAATTCAGAAGGTGACCGATCAAACTCATTGGTGATCCAGCAGAGTGGATTTTTCATTGCTGCATCGGATGAATCTATAACATCGTGATAGCCCCAGAAATTTCCGTGATAGCTACCCTTCTCTACAAGATTGATGCGGTTCTTGGGCATCCAAAAACCCTCTTGATCCGTCAGGAAGAAAGTGCCATCGGGGTTTAGGCACACGCCGTTGGGCGCTCTGAAACCAGTGGCCAAAATTTCTGTCTTCGAACCATCCTTGCTTACCTTCAATAGTGTTCCATGATGAGGAACCACAGCTTTAAGCGCATGGCATGCAGCCTTGGCATAATAGAAGTTGCCCTCGGCATCAATCTGCAAACCCATCGCAAATTCATGAAAATGCTGAGTCACCTGATGATCATTATTAAAGCATTCGTAGAAATCTGTTTCGCCATCGCCGTTAAGATCACGCAAGATTACAAGCTGATCCCTGCAGGTAACATGAACAACATCGTTCAACAACTTAAGCCCAAGTGGCTGAAATAATCCGGAGGCGATTCTTCTCCAAGTAAGGCCCTTTTCAATCGCATTCAAACCATCCACGATCCAGACATCGCCATCCCAGGTGCAAACCGCAGCCCTTTTTGCATCTGCATAAAAATCAAAACCCGTTAGCCTCATCTGGCAATTCCATGGGTTGTTCATCGGATGATTCAACACATCGATTGCAAAAGCTTGATCATTAGATCCAACAACCGCCTGAGCTTTAATTAAATCTGGCCAACGCTTCGGCCCACCTTGCATAAAAGGTTCTAACGAAACTGCGCTAGTAGCCCCTTTGGCAAACGCTTGTAAGAGATCCAAAGGGCCATCGGATTGCAAAACTTTAATAAGTTGGGGCGTGTTCGATGCTGGAATTTGCAGCAAAGTATAACCATCTTTTTCCAAAAGCTTGGCATTGGCTGCCACGATGGCACAAGGTGTTCCCAGAGGTGCAACCCTCATGATTAAATCGCGGGAGGACTTCCCTACATTTAAATTGCGGGTGTAAACAACCTTGCCAGAGGAAGCGATTTCGTAGGCAGGCATCTCCAGAATTTTAGTATCGCCCACGCTATAGGAAATAATGGATTGACTACCATAATGGTACATGCCCAAATACTTGGACCAGGTATTTGGTAATGGGCCATAAGGTTTGCCATCACGCCCCTTGAACCGAGGATCTTCAAACGATCCTGTTTCTGGATTAGCCCAACCAGGCCCCACAGGGTTTGCGAACTTCACATTCCCCACCACCCTTGGATGCACCTGGTGCCTACCATTGAAATTGATCCCATTATAATCCATGAACCCTTCACCCTCCCATGCTGCAGCCATGCGCATGGTATCGTGATCAAACATCATCCAATGCCTTCCCCGGGTGATCCCCCCGGGGCCATTATCCAACCGCAATGCAATCCCCTTGTAGGCAAAATTGCCTTTATCACCAACTTCTAAAGTTAACATTAAACTAGGGCCATAATTCATCATCACCCATGGTTCAATGTTGGAAGGTTTGGGTCCGCGAGTGGAACCCTTGGGTAACGCTGCAAGGTAGTTATCGTCAACCTTTGCATACTGTTCTGGATTGTAAGGCTTTAAAAAAGCTTCCCGGATGTAATGAATCACATCATACTTCTGCTCTGGAACCATCCAAGCCTGAGGAGTCATAACCGCATAACCATGTGTCAAAGTTTGATACATGCGAAAAGGATCTGAGCCGTTTTTAAACTTGCCCTCTGCAAACCTTAACGAAGTAGGCATGGAACCGACTTGATCTTTGGTACCATGACAGTTGGCGCACACTCGCAAATAAATGGCTTCACCCCTTTTGAAACTTTTCGCATCAATCGATTTCAAGAAGCCAGCATGATCAATATCTTTTTCATATTCAGGAACGGGAAGAGCCGCAAAGAGAGAAGAAGCTGGGCGCATTTGTTTTGCATACTCAGGCCCCTTTTCAGCCACCTCCATCAAAAACCGAGCCATGTCCAAGAACTCTTGTCTGCCACTAAGAACATTAATTAAGCCATCGGGCATTAATGAAGGCCCCTTATCACTTCGCTCTTCAATTTCTTTTTTCGAAATCGTGATCAGTTTGCCATCTACTGCGTTATCACGGATGACAACCGCATCACTTTTATCTTCTGCCAAAAGCCCCGATATGATTTTCCCTGCCTTGGTGGTGATGACCACCGTTTCAAAACCTTTCTTAATTACCTTGGAAGGCAGAATCATGGATTCCACAAGATACGTATCCGTAGCATCCTTCCCTAATTTGGTAAGATCTGGGCCATACTTATTATTATCATCCCCAACCGAATGACAACGAGTACAGGCCATATCCTGCCTGTAAAAAACCAAGGCCCCTCGGGAAGCGTTCCCTTTTTCCCTGGCGTCGCGTGATAGATTTGAAATGTCTTCCTTGATCAATTGCTGTTGCAAGGTTGGCAAAGCATCTGCACCAAGGCAAGATTCAGCAATAAAAGCTAAGAAGGATAAGCCAATTAAAATATTCCTGCAGTATGAATTACTAAACATAATTATCCTCAAATTAAAGCCATCGACGAAACTGAATTGCAAAAGCAGAAACTCTTTAATTTATTAATAGCGAGATAGGCATGGTTCGAAAAAACACACCTGAACCGCCTGCTTGTTTTGCATCGGTATCGTAAAAAATTGTACCGAGGGTTTGTGCATCAAGCAGCACAGATCTTGGGCACGCTCTGCCACCAATAGGCCTGTTGGGGTTGTAAAACTCAATGGGTTTATCCATGAGCCAAGTTTTACCATCATCCTTTGAAACAAGGTAATTAATCACATCGCCCCCCACGCCAGGGCCAACAATTTGCGATGCCAACAATAATCCATTCTCTAAGCAGATCATCTGATGGCGCCAACCTTGAGTAGAAACATCTGGAAAAGTTTTTACCTCAATCCAGGTTTTACCTTCATCGGTTGAACGCATCCCCTTGCCGCTGATTAGTGTGCTTTTAGGGGTTTTAACTATGGGAACCAACCCATGATTCCTGCCATCGCCAAAGGTACTTTCTTCCCCTGTGGTTGGGTTGAACAAAACCGTTCTATCCATTAAGGGTAGCAACCATTTGTCCTTGGCAAGCTCCACAATGGGGTGACGAATCACGCTTTCAATTTTAACATCTTTGTTCTTGTTGATGTTTTTTGGTTTGCTCCAAGTGATACCATCATCATCGCTGACAGAAAAAGCGACATGTCGAGATTTCTTTTTATCATCCACATTGAACCATACATTCCAGGCATGAACGAGTCTGCCATCGGAAAGTGTGGTGAGGGAACCGGGATAAACCTGAGTCTCAGTAGTATGTGGAAAAAGTACGGGCTTCGACCAAGTTTTTCCCATGTCTAAGGAACGAGTGATTAAATAAGGCTTGTATTCACTTTTACAATAAACCCCGACAAGCGTTCCTTTTTTGGAAATACAAAGTGCGGGATGAATATGTCCGCTGACGCCCGAATCAATCCGCACCGGTACTGGTAATTGAGTGCTTTGGGCGCCAAGAGCACCAGCAATCATCATGCATCCAATTAAAGCAAGCAAAAGTGTTCGCATTTTATAAACCTCTTATAAAAATTATGGTTTAGAAAATAGAGGCACATCACAAAAAGTAAGTGCTGCAATACCATTCGCACCCAACAAAAGATTCTTCCCGTTCCAAGCCTTGCTATCAAGGTACATGATCTTCTTTGCTTGAGAGGGGTTTTTCAACTTAAGCGTAAGGGTATTATTCGAAACACTTCCCGATGCAATATTGCCTGGCGCTCCATCAAGATAAAACTCACTCACTAACGAATCTGACCAGACAACAGCTTGATCAAACTTCAGGGTAATTTCAGTCTTCTCTGCATTAAAGTAACTTGCAGTTTCAAGATTAGGAGGCGTGATTGAAACCAAGGAATTCTTGCCATAAAGATCTCTTTCAAGCAAAGGGCAGATCATGCGGGCAAACTCTGCGTAGCCAGCAGGAGGAAAATGACAACCACCTGGAGGATTGATTCCCAAGGTAGACATAACACCCATGTTTGAAAAGTATCTGGGAAGAGTTCGCTGAATTTCCCGAAGCATATTATCCGAACCCGCAACCCCCATCGAACAAGACTTGGGCCAAATCTGAAACAGATAATAATTTTGGATATTGGGAAAATCACTTTTCCAAGAAGCGGAAAGATCAACAAAGTATTGAAGATAAGTTTCCCAACCATACCCACCTGTCGGGCCATCCGCGCCCTGATCGTTTTCGCCTTGATGCCATATCACAGCCTTGATCGCATGGGTAAGCCCAGCTTCTTTCACACGCCAAAGCAATCTGCCATAAATGGTGGTACTATCTTCGGGATTCATTTGGTTGCGCTGGTGCATATCAATGCGGGTGCCACCTACTGCGCCATTAATAAAGCAGATGGGGACTTTGTGAGCTTCCACCAATCTTCTGCCAAGCTCCATGCCCCAATATCCAATCTGGGCATTTTCGTTTTTACGACCACGATGAATCGCATTGCCCCAATATTTCAATCTGGAGCCATCAGGGCTCGTAGAGGTACTTCCAAAGCTTCGAATCCATTCGCTACTAAACTCAGGATCTTCCTTACCAATATCTGTAGCAACTGCGTTGGATTGCCCTTGAATCAAATAGGCATCGCCACAAATTAGATTATTCGCCTTATGCACGACAACCTCTTTACCATCTTTTTTGGTTATAAGTTCCATGCGATATTTAATTAAGCCGGGCATTAACTTTACGGTAAAGGCATAAGTCCCTCCAACACCGGGCTTTTGAGTTTCAGTCTTATAAATTTTTTCATCAGCAAAAACTTTCAGAACAAGTTCCCCAGTGGGCCCGGAAATCGTTCCATTACAAAACAGCGTTCCTTCGTTTTTATCATCCCTGCCATAGAACTGATTATCCACAGGCCGCTCTTCCTTGGAAGAAACTCGCTGAACCCAAGGATCTTTTTTAGGTTCCTTCACTTCCACAGTAACCGACTTGGTCGTCTGCGCACCGCCATTATTCATTGCTAATGTAACAGTCATTTTTCCACTGTTCTGTGCACGCTTGAGGATTAATTTATCGCCAGCTACTTCCTTGATTACTGCAAGACCTGAAACACTCCAGCGATAGTTAACTTTACTCGCACCCTTGGCAGTCATTTCGGATTGATTTGAAATGGTTGGAACAACCTCGATGGTTTCTCTGCCATCCCATTGTAAAGGAGCCTTTAATACAAAAACGGGTTCTGGAATATCCTCTGCAATCGTAATTGGAATATCAACCGTCTTGATCTCATTAGGGAAGATCGCTTTTAATTGAAGAGTTTGCTTAGCATCTTGAGTTATTCTTGGGGCTTCAAAGTTAAATCCAAGCCTATCAACAGCAACAACAGTATCAATTCCATCTCGCTTCAAAATCCAATACAGTTTCTGTGCGCCTTTTACCTCTGCAGTTATAACTTCGCTTTTTCCTTCATTGATTGTGAGTTCTTTCTTCGAAACTGAAAATGCATCGCCCTTCTCCAAAAGTAACCCTGTTACCGTTTGCATGGGTTTCTGATTCTCGTACTGCAATTTGATCCAGTCTGCAGAGCGAGCAACTTTAGAAATCCGAACTTCATCCACATCGCCCACAAAGTTATAGTTGTTGTACCAACCACCAATCCACATGCGTGCAGGCGTAGGAACATCCAAAATAGGCTTGGTATTCCCATCTAAAACGCCATCCACATAAACCCGGGAATCCCCTTTTTCATACGTGTGAACCACATGCACCCAGCGATCCATTGCAATACCGCTCTTGGCATCAACATCGGCAAAGTAACACTGAATAGCTACACGTGGTGGGCTTAAAACATTCATCATCACTTTGCCCGGTCTTTGCTCTTTGCCCCAAGCTACAACTGTAACGTTGGGTTTTTCTGCTCTGAACCAAGCCTCGGTACTACTGCCATTGGCCCCCACGGGAAACGAGGCGATATTCTCTCCTAGGAACAATCCCTGTTTGCCAGCCAAATGTCTCCCCCTGCCAACCATCCCTAATGCATCAGAGGTTCCCTGATCTTTAAGCGTTAGGGAACCAGTGGAATCTTCCATCTTTTCGCTCATATGCATCACAGCAGCATAACCATTCGATTCATTGAACACTGCCTTGCCATCTGATTCACTTTCGCAATTAGTGTTTCCCCAATGAAGGTTGATGCGTTGCTTTTGATTGCCTTGAATTAGAGGCACTCGAACCCAAATGTTTGCAAAACCGTTGGCCCCATCCCATTGTTCAATCTGATATTTAAGGGGTTTGCCGTCTGCGGAAGAAAACCGCAAATCCTCTCCCATAGGCCGGGCTTTACTGAAGTTGAAAAAATCTTTGTCCAACCTTACAAGCAGGGGGAAGTCCGCAAGTTTAGCTGTTGAGGGAAGGTTGGCCCCTTCGGGCGTGGTTAAAATATAAAAGGAACCAGATTGCTGCCATACGGGATATTGGGCAAAAGCATTGGGAGAAATAATCAAGCACGCTAACAACAAAAGAAGTAATCTGGGATTCATTATCATGGTTCCGCAAAAAGAATTCGACCTTAGATGCAACCTGCCCAAGGCGGTGGGTAAAAATAATACATTGAAAATGATTATCTCAAACAAATGTTTGCAAATCACCTAGAAAACACTTGGTTTTTCCAACTATTGTGATGGGTTCAATGGTGGGCAAAAGTCTTAAATATGCTTCGGGTTTTGTTCTTTGCTTATTACCTTCACTTCCGCTAAAACATACTCAATGATTCACAATTAACAAGACATCCAAACATTCATGACATTCATCAATCATTACGAAATACTTGAAATCGAAACCAACGCCGATCTTTCAGCAATTAAATCTGCATTCAACAAACTTGCAATGCGATATCATCCTGACCGAAACTTAGGTGATCCTATTGCAGAAGCAATGATGAAAAAGCTTAATCAAGCTCTTCGCATCCTTTCAGATACTGCGCTACGAAAAGACCACGATGAATACCTGTTCAAAAACAAACCAAATACTCCCCCAAAATCCAATGGAACAACAACTGCAAATGAAAATGCAGAATCAATGCAAACAAAAGATTTGCACGAAGCGATTGCTGCTTTTACAAAAGCCATAAATTTAAACCCAAACGACACAAAGGCCTACATTAACCGTGCTGCAGCTTACAAAGCTCTAAGTGATAAAGACCTTGCCATGGCACAAAAAACAACACCATCAAAAAAAAGAAAAACCAAAGGGGCCAAAGAGGAATCGATCGATCTGGGCAAAGGCATTACTCTTCAACTCGTTTTAATCCTTGCAGGTAAATTTCAAATGGGATCCGATCCCTCTGATGAAGATCACAACGATGATGAAACCCAATACGAAGCAACCATCTCCAAACCTTTCTATCTCGGCAAGCACCAGATTACACAAGCACAATGGGAAGTGGTGATGGGGTACAACCCAAGCAAAATTAAAGGGCACGACCTACCTGTTACGAATGTTTCATGGGATGATTGCCAAAAGTTTATCAACAACCTTAACGCAGATTCCGAAGATTGTTTCCGCCTGCCCACCGAAGCGGAATGGGAATTTTCGTGCAGAGCTGGAACGAATACCCCCTTCTCCTTTGGAGACAGAATCACCACCGTAGATGCCAATTGCGATTATAAAATTCGCAAGCCTGTCGCTGTGGGAAGTTATGAACCCAATGCTTTTGGCCTATACGATATGCATGGCAATGTTTCCGAATGGTGCAATGATTGGTATGGCGTTTATCCCAAAGGGCCAACAACAGATCCACAGGGGCCGGCTAATGGCAAAGACCGTGTGATGCGCGGAGGTTCTTTTTGTGTCAAAGCTTCCAGTGTTCGATCTGCGCTACGCAATAGTGGTGCGCCCAATTATCAGAGCAATGATCTGGGTTTCCGTATCGCCCAAACCATTGGCCCTTAAGCTTTTTCCCTACAATTGCGATGGAAACAAAACAATCAGCGCTCATAAATTGTGAGAGCAATTAAGGCTTCAAAGGGCGTTCATTAAGATAATCCTTAAGTCCTACGCCTAGGCTTGCTCCAACTTTCCGATAACCCTCGATGGTACTACTTGGCGTATCCCAACTAGTCTCCAAACATAAACTAACCGTATGCGGGTTGCCTTTCATACTAACCCAATTGGCACTCATCTCTTGCCACTTGGGTGTATATCCTAACCCCGCAGGCTTAGGTTTATCATTCATCAGAAAAGGCGGGTTGATCTTACTAACTCTCGAATAAGTTAATTCAATAAACCGATTGCGCAGCGGTATCGCTATCTTGTTTAATTGATCATCAGGCAGGGTAAAGAAAAAAGTCGGATCCCCTGGCCCTGGGTTATGGAGATCCAGAAAAACATCCATGCGATCTTCTTTCACCAACTTTTCGATCATGCGTTGTGCTGCCGCTGTTTCTTTCCAATGGGGCTCCCTCGACCAATCACGATTATGATCCTGAGGAAACGCATCTTTGCCACCATTACCGGTGGCGGTGTTATCTATATCCATGATCGGCACAATAAAAATCTCAGCATGATTCCTGAGCCAAATAGCATCAGGGTGATCGCTTACTACCCACTCAGCAAACCCCTGTGCCACCCAACTCGATCCACTTTCCCAAGCGTGTTGCCTAGCCTGAACCCAGACGCCAAATCTTTTCTTCTCAACCAGATCGCCCTCTTTCACATGCAACATTGGCACTGTTCGATTTCCCAAAGAACGACAAAGCTCCGTTGCTTTAGCCTGTGGACACTTCTGGCTAAGATTGTGCATGAATTTCTCTGCATCTTTAGGGGTATATGGAGGCCCCCATGCAACCATAAATGTTTCAGCCTCAGGTTTGATCTTGTAAATCATCCACTCATTATCTCGCACACCTTTTTCGGTATGCTTCCATGCAGCGTTATCAACCGAATAAGTCGCCCGCATTGGCATAGCCCATAAAGATGCCAATGGTTTACTTAATGGGGAACCCGGTTTCATTACCGTTGCAGTTGAACCTTTAAGTTTCAAAATTATTGTTTCACCGGGCATAACCCCGGTTACGCGGAAGTACCACCAGCAGGGCCAACCTCGCATCGGGTCACCCCCTGGCATAAAACTGATGCTTCTTTCCTTATCGTTGATTTCCAGAACAGTTACCGATGCGCCTTCAAAATTAGCTTTCACACCGAACTTCTCTTCAGCAAATAACATTCCACCAAAAAGAAAAAAAGCGATCGCAGCTAGAAACATTTTCCGCATTACTGTCATAATCTTTTATCCTTTAAATTAAAGATTGTTCAGGTATTAACCTTACCATAAACAACATTCAAAAGATCAAGGCTCTTTTTTACTTCCTTCCCTTATCGAACTGCTTTAATCTGACTTTTAGGCTATTGATTGAAACCCTCCATTACTGGTGCAGCATGCGAACTCTTTCTTTTTTCTGTATTACCCTATGTTTAGTTTCACCTTTCATAGGATTGGCACAAACTCCCAAAGAAGAAGTTATCGATCTAGGCGCTGGGGTAAAAATCGAATTGGCTTTAATCCCAGCGGGTAAATTCATCATGGGGTCTGCCACCTCTGAACCAGGCCATTCACCCAACGAAATCCAACACGAAGTGACCCTCACCAAACCTTTTTTTATGGGCAAATACGAAGTTACTCAATCCCAATGGGAAGCAATCATGGGTAATAATCCCAGTTCAGGCGACAAAGGCCCCATGCTCCCTGTCATCGATGTTTCTTGGAATGATTGCCAAAAGTTTCTCAAAAAGTTAAACGAAAAAACCAAGAGTGAATTCCGTTTGCCTTCCGAAGCCGAGTGGGAATATGCGTGCAGGGCAGGCACAACAACAGCCTTCTCCTTTGGTAATGAACTTAAACCACCCGATGCAAATCATGCCGCATCAAACATTTATACCCCCGTAAAAGTCGGCACGTATAAACCTAATAATTTTGGCCTTTACGACATGCATGGCAATGTGAACGAGTGGTGCAATGATTGGTTTAAAGCCTACCCAACAAATTCTGTTACTGACCCAACAGGGCCAGCCAATGGCGAATACCGAATTGTAAGGGGCGGAACCTGCGTTCTTAATTCTTCCAACTCACGGTCTTCCAATCGCAATCTGGATCTGGCCTCGGTTGGGACTAGCGTACGAGGCTTCCGCCTTGCCAAGTGAAACCAGGGGCGTAGAACTAAGTGGTTAATTGAAATATTAGCAGAACTATTTTTTCCTTTATTTCACTTTCAATCTGCCCTAACCTACATACAGATTAACAAACCTTTGCTAATTAATGGTGATTTATGAAAAGAGTTTTCGGTCTTTGTGTCTCGATTTTTATGGTTGCATCTTTCTCGGTAATGGCTCAAGCCCCCGCAGCTAACAAAGCTGCAATCGATGCCTTCACCAAAGGCGCTGAAGCACTCAAAAAGAAGGACTTTCCCAATGCGATCATCAATTATAATAAAGCGATCGAACTTGATGCCAAGATGGCAACCGCATATATCGGCCGAGGCATTGTCGCAAACAACCAAAATAAATACCCCGAAGCAATTGCAGACTTCACCAAAGCAATAACCCTAGATCCCAAGCTTGCAGATGCCTATGCCAACCGTGGAATTTCTTCACTTAAACTAAATAAAAACCCAGAGGCACTTGCGGATTTCAACAAAGCAATCGAAATAGATCCCAAGATGTCCGCCCCCTTGGTTAATCGAGGTATTCTTTCCTCCGGACAGAATAAATATCCCGAAGCACTTGCGGATTTCAACAAAGCCATCGCTGCAGACCCTAAAGATGCAGTCGCCTATAATCAACGCGGAGTCGTACAAACCGAACTCAAAAAGTATCCCGAGGCGATCGCAGATTTCACCAAAGCAACTGAGCTTGATCCGAAGATGGCCGACGCTTTTAGCGGTAGGGGTATAGTTGCTTACAACCAAAACAAACTCCCTGAAGCAATTGCAGACTTCACCAAGGCAATCGCTGCAGACCCAAAATCATCAAAAGCTTACTTCAATCGTGGGGTCGCTAATGATGATATAAACAAATATGCTGAAGCTGCTGCAGACTACACCAAAGCAATAGAATTAGACCCCAAGGATGTTGATGCATTAATCAACCGGGGTTCTGCCCTACACAAACAAAACAAAATCGCAGAAGCTATTGCAGATTTCACCAAGGCAATAGAGATAAACCCTAAGCAAGCAACGGCCTTTGGCAATCGCGGGCTTGGTTATGATGAGCAGAAAAAATATCCCGAAGCAATCGCAGATTACACCAAGGCGATAGAATTAAACCCCAACCTAGCTACGGCATATTACAACCGTGGTATTGTCTTGAAGTCATTGGGTAAAACCGAAGCTGCCATCGCAGATTTTACCAAAGCTCGTGATCTAAAAATCAACAAAGCTAATTAGAAAAGATCGTTCCAAGTTTAGTTAACGCATTAAGCCGATTGCCTATTTTAAAGGCAGTCGGCTTTGCTTTTTGTATGTTTGTTGGGCACAGAACGCCCTAAACAGCTAAAAAAGGTTGGCACGATCTTTGCTACTAATAGGTTACTGATTCAAAATTTCCTCCACGGAGCTTGTACCATTATTTTACAAACATCCGAACTTAACATGATGCATGACAAAAATATTCATTCCGATGATACTTCTAGCCAACAGATTAGTTCTCTCGTTACTTACGATGAAACAGAAGTTGAAACGCTTGGGCCTTGTCGCATTGATTCACCCATCGTTCACATTCTGGCAAGGCGTAAAACAAGCCCTTACAATGTTGAAGAAAACGATCGTGTTTTATTCGATGACACAGCATCTGCACTCGCTGAACATCCCATCGCCCGAGTTCCTGGATTCACTCCGGCAGGCCCCCGTAGAAAAATCTTCTTCGATCCATCTAAAACCCGGGCTGGAATTGTAACCTGTGGTGGCCTTTGCCCGGGTTTCAACGATGTCATCCGCGGATTGGTAATGGAGCTTCACTTCCTTTACGGCGTTAAAAAAATTCATGGTTTCTGCAATGGCTATCAAGGTTTTATTCCTAAGTATGGCAGGCCCGTAATCGATCTTACCCCACAATATGTCAGCCAGATCAACGAACAAGGTGGCACCATTCTTGGCTCTTCTCGAGGTAGTCAAGATCCAGTTGAGATTGTCGATTGCCTAGAACGAATGGGAATTAATATGCTCTTCGTGATTGGCGGAGATGGCACACTTAGAGGCGGGCATGGGATTAGTGCAGAAATATCCCGTCGTAAATCAAAAATTTCCATAATTGGAATACCCAAGACCATCGATAACGATATATCTTTCATCGATCAAAGTTTTGGATTTCAAACAGCGTTTTCAGAAGCCGCTGAAGTGATTCGGGCAGCTCATGTAGAGGCCAAAGCTTCCCCCAACGGAGTGGGCTTGGTAAAGCTTATGGGCAGGCACAGCGGCTTTATTGTTTGCTATGCCGCACTGGCACATAACGATGCCAACTTTGTCATGATCCCCGAAATCTCATACCCACTGGAAGGAGAAAAAGGATTTTTAAAATGGCTGCTTGAGCGAGTAAAAAAAGCTGGGCATGCTGTCGTTGTTGTTGCAGAGGGCGCTGGTCAGGAATATATGATTTCAAACGAACTCGGTACCGATGCCTCGGGCAATCAAAAACTTGGTGATATAGGAACCTATCTGCGCGATCGAATCACCAAATCTTTTCTATCCGAAAATCTTGAACTCAATCTCAAATATTTTGACCCAAGCTACAGCATCAGATCTGTTAAAGCCAATTCTTTTGACAGCGTTTATTGCCTTCGGCTTGCTCACAATGCGGTTCATGCAGCCATGGCAGGATTCACCGATGTGGTCGTTAGCCGATGGCACGGCAGATTTGTGTTACTGCCCATCCCCCTTGCTGTAAGGAGCCGACATCAGGTTGATCCGTATGGTGACTTATGGTTCAGCGTTTTAGAATCTACCGGACAACCACCATTGTTTGGCAATGAAGAATAAAACGTACTGAAGATGCTAAATTACTTAAACCCTTGGGGGCAATAATACAAAATAAGGCGAAGAAAATTGAGGGGCTCGGCACTTCGGCAAGCACAGTAAGCCAGATTCTTTGTACTGTGTAAGTATGGTTGTCAGACTGGCGTTATTGTGGCGGTTTTTTATTTTTCTCCAAGACTATTTCCTCTTTGGCAGATAACCCCAAAGCTATTTTAAATTCTGCCTGGGCCCTGAAAAAATCCTGCTGGGCACCTATTTCAAAAATCTCGGCCTCGAATGCTGCTTGTTCCCGCAATGTAACCCTTAGAACATCGCTTCTTCCCAGCAACAATTGTTCACGTTCGGCACTGGCAACAACCTTGGCCAGTTCCACCCGCTTTTTCGCCTGTTGATAAAATTCAAAGGCCCTCTCTAAGGCCGAGTAATTATCCTGCACTTCAGACCTTACCTGATCTTCGGTATGCCTTAACTGCTGGTTTAGTTGTGCCAATTGAGCCTTCCCTACCACAATTTTACCCCTTGCCTCGCGCTGTTGAATTGGCAACCCCAAAGCAAGTCCGGCATTAAGCGAAGATCTGTCAAGACCATTGGGGCCCGAGAGCGAGCTTTTGCCATAACCAAGATCCTGCGCACCTGTAATGGTCGCATTCATACTTGCCATGTTCTGATTTTCCGCAAGTCGAAGATCCACAGTAACGCGCTCCTTTTGAAGCCGCAACCTTTGGGGTTCAGGCCTTTGATCAAGTGCAATTTTCACATATTCATCAAAGCGATCCAACTCCATCTGCTTGATTTCGTTAGGAAACATAGGGAGCCTTTCCAAACCCGCAAGAGTAGGTGTACCCGAAGGATCTCTTAGAAATAACGAAAGATCAATGGTTGCTTGCTGGAAAGCCCGCTGCGCTTGCACAAGCAGGCCGTTTCTAAATGCAATATTCTGCTGGTTATCAACCCTTTCAATATTTGCAGTGGGCCCTGCCTCCACCTTGGCTTTGAGTTGGGCATCACGCTCGACGGCAAGTTTTACCAGCCTTTCGGATATTTTAAATCGCTGTCCCGCACCAACCCAGCCCCAGTAAGTTCTCGCTGCAGCCCGTTGAAAATCCAACCGTTGTCTTTCAATAACTGGTTCAGCTATTTGTGTGTCGATTCTAGCCTGTTGAAGACCCGCTCTTACCCGGTCAATATTTCTGTCACGCAAAAGAGGAACGTTTACCCCTGCCCTAAATTCACCGCCCTCTGCGGTTTTCTGATCCAGATAATAAGTAGGAAATTCACCAAAGCCAGTCCTATAGCCTGCAAAAGTACCAATGCCCCCAAAGGGCAGAAGCTGGTTCAAACCAAGATTGGATCGATAATTGTTGTACGTGGCGGGATCTTGGCTATTGCCCGAAGCAGTCAGATTTAAATCAAAGGCACCCATAGAACTTAACAACCTGCCGCCTGCAAGAATTCTTTCTTGTTCGATGGCCCTTAATAACGGATAGTTTTCCTCTAAGGAATCCAAAACCTCCTGAAGGGTTAGTGGTCCGCCTTTGCTTATGGGAGTGCCCTCTATTTCAGGTAAAGTGCTAGGGGGAGTTATTGGATTTACGTCCCTTTTCAAAGCACCTCCCTCGAGAGTAGGCTGAGGAAGCTGGCTCTCCAATTTGACTAATTGAATCTGGGAAGATTCGATTGAGTAGTATTTTAAGGCGGTTGCCTTTTCATCAGGAAATTTAACAGGCTTTTTCACATTATCTTGAACGGTTGAAAATTGTTCAAAGGTGTTATTAGCTGACAAATCCGGATTATGAATTGGCGCAATACAACCGGGAAGTACCAGCAGCAAAAATAGAAAACGAAATTTTAAACGAGTGAGAAAACACATATTAAGCCTTCACTTTCGGAGGCTTCGGCTTATCTTTATTTTCATCAGCCTTTGGCATCAATTCCGGAGGAAACCCATTGAATTGGCGCCACAATTCATAACCTAGCTTCACTTTGTTCAAAAAAACCCATCCCACTACTTGGTTTCCCTGTCGCAGAAAAGTATTTTCTGGCCACTGATCCTCATCAAACATGGACTCAGGTTCCACGATAATTCTAAAACGACCATAACCGTCATCAGATGGGTCGAGCTGCCTGACCCTGCCTCCAAAAGTACCTATTGCCAAGGAAGGCCAACCTGCCATTTGCAAGGCGGGCCATCCTTCAAACTGCAAACGGACATGTGGCCCTTTGCCATTTTCCTTAAGGTGTGATGCCACAAGAGGAGCATCCGTTCCATCAATTAAAATCTCAACCACCCTGTCTGTGGTATCGGGAACAATGATTGCGAGTTCATCACCTTCCTTGACAAAAATTCCCCCTTCCCCAACATTTTCTGTAACTGTGTGTATAATTCCATTACAGGGGGATTTCACAAAGCGGGCTTTGAATCTTTCAATCCTGCAATCTATTTCCTGAATTTCCCTTTCAATCGTAAAAATATTTTGTTCTGCCTTGCTTTTATTTGCCCTGGTGACTGCGATATTAGACAACCAAGTAGCTTCTGCCTGAAAAACCAAGGCATCGTTGTTTATAAGGGTGGCCTCTGCTTTTTTAACCTCAACCTCAGCCCTCTTTAATTCGGTTGCAGACCTATCAGCCCGCATTTTTGCCTCATCACGGTTCAATTCTGATTCCAATCCACCAAACTGCCGATCCTTGTAGAGTTTTTCGAACATTTCATAACGGCGCTTTTCAAAACCATACGCAAATTCCGAGTTCTTACCAGATTCTTTTGTAACATCAATCTGTAGTAGGGCTGCATCATAATTTGCCTTCGCCCCGCGTATTGCTGCATTCATGGATCTTTCCTGAGCCTGTACAGTTCTGCCCTGCTCTGCAACTTCCTCTTCCGCTGCCTTGCGTCTACTTAAGAGAAAATCCCTTTGAGACTCCAATCGGCCAGATAATCCCGTGTCATTATCGTCAATATCAGCAATCGCATCACCAATCTTAACTTTGGACCCCTCAACCACATGCCACTTTCTTATCTGTCCTGTCACTGTTGCCGTAATTACCCTTTTTCTTTCAGTAGGGGCAAAGGCAACAATTTGCCCACGGCCTTTAACTGTTTGTTGCCAAGGAACCATTAAAAGCACAAATGGAAGGATTAAAAAAGAAATGATCATCAACCAACCCAAAAAAACAGCTAATTTTGGTGTCTTCGTAAACCTAAAAATTTCATCGTGAAAATTTATTCGATTTAAATTCTTATCACTCTGCATATTTATGCACCTCTTTATATTCCCGTTTAGTGTTTCAGAAATATTATTTCTTCTTTGCGTTCAAAAGAGGCAATCACTTCCGGATTGTTGCTTGACACCAGCAAAGTCCATGTTGAAAGTGGATTTACTAATTCTGTAAGGATTCGATTTCTTGAATCGAAATCCAATAAATCCACAATTTTGTCCACCAACAATAATCTTGGCTTTCCAGCAATTACTCTTGCGATAGTCACAAGAATTTCTTCCTGAGGTGTAATTACCAAACTGCCTTTTCCAATTACACTTTCCAAACCATAAGGCATGGACATGGCTTTTTTGAGAAATCCCACTTTATCAAGTGCCTCACGAACCTCAACATCGCCAACGAATTTCCTGCCTAGGGAGATATTTTGAAAAAGAGTTCCGGGAAATATTTCCGGGGTGGAAATCAAGCCTATCTGGCCATCTAAATTATGCATGGCTATTCCACGCACATCAATTCCATCTAATTCAATATGAATATTCTTCGGAGACCTTAAACCACTAATCATCTCGAACAACGAATTTGCATCCGGCCCAAGAATTGCCGCCCTTTCAGAGTGCAAAAAATGTAAATCCTTAACTGAAATTTGTTTATCTTGCTTTGAAACTGGTTGAATTATACGAACATCGATTCCTGCCAGGGTTTTCTTAAGTTCGCTTCCACCCTTCTTCTGTACAGGTAAATCTGAAAGCATTCCAAGTTTTTCAGCAGAAGTTATCAAATCGTAAAAGATTTCCGCATACTTCCCGAATTTTGCAAGTGAGGCAACAATTAGAGTTACAATAATTTCACCGGCGACAAGCTGCCCAAGTGTGAGTTGGCGATTAATTACCAACCATCCCCCCAACCCTAGTAACAATGCATTGGCTACAACTTGCAATCCCAAAGAAAATAAAGTCTGCCGCCATACAACCTGAAAATGACTTTTTCTGGATGAAAGATAATTAAACAAAAGCAAGTTAGATTTTTGGGCTGGAAAATTTGCATCTGCATGCAACCTGATTGCTTTCGGACTTCCAAGTAAACTTTCTAACCAGTCTGCCATTTCATATTTTTCATGAGATTCTTTTATACTAGACCCAACTCCACCCCAACCGAGCAGCAAAAAAAGCGTGCTGCAAACACTAATCAAGAATAAGTCAAAACCCAGAAGAAAAGGATGATAAAAAGCCAAAACTACCATGCCCACTATAGCTGAAATAATAATTCCCAATGCATCTAAGAGCAAAGAAGCCATCGATTTTTGAAGAGTGCTGATTTCAAGAAATCTGTACGCAATTGATGAACCCAGATGATTATCCATTTCATCAAGATTTACGTAAGGAAAATGCGCACTTAATTTATCGACCGTATTAACAAATAATCTTCTTTGCATTATCTCTACAAGGTAAACCTGCATGGCCTTGATAGAAGCTGCAAGTGCCAGACATATGCAGAGTATTCCTTCGATCACAAGCAAAGGCCAAAGCAAGACTCCGAAAGCAGCAGTGTTCACCAAATTTTCCACTGCGATTGGAATAACAAGAGAAAGCACCGCTACAGCAAAAGCAAAAATAGCAACCTTAAAAATATCGCCTTTTTCAAACATCAAAATCGAATTTAATCGCATCAGATAATTTACACGCCCATGATTTTGCATTAAATTTCCTTTGCGCTGCAAAACTAAAATTATTGGATTTTGTAAAACAGGCGATTTTACTAAATGAAAATACTTAAAAGCTCCCCGATCTGCTTGTGAGCTTCAAGAGGATGCCTCAGGGGTATTTTCGTGTTGAGGTTGTAGCGGTTGCACCTGCCGATCTTTTCCTTTTTAAAGAACCCACTCTTCTCTAAATCTGCCACAATTTTTTGAACAGCTCGTTCTGTTATTCCAACAAGATCTGCAACATCCCTAAGTAATATTTCAGGTTCTTTGGCAAGCACTATCAAAACATGTGCATGATTGCTAAGGAATGTCCAGGTGGTTGCCCGGGGTTCCCTCAATTTTAAGTTAAGCTTGGAGTCAAGGGATTCTAATTGTCTGGTCTTCATAAAAATTTCCCTCTCAAGTTTACAATCCAAAACAAAAACCAATTCTTCTTGTATTTTACACGGATTTTTTATTAAAAATCAAACTAGTTACGCAAAAGCTTTATTGTTAAAAAACTATCCTCTTCTGAAATCCCCTTAATTAAGTTGGGCTTCTGAATATGCAGGAACAAAGTAATTCACGCAATCAGCCTCATTAAGCCAGTTTAAAAAGATCAGCAAGTCTTCCACGTCATCAAGGTGATAGTCTGAAAAAGATTGCTTGGTTTTTCCCAACGAAACAGCCAGTATGCCAATATTTCCAGTCTTTTTCCTATTGTTTACAAAATGATTTCCAATGTACAAATCAAGGGTATTCGACTTCCCTAGAAATTTTTGGATTATTGAATGAGTAGAACCTTTTTGAAAAAAACCAACGAGTGTAAACTCAAGTATTTTGCGAGACTGAACCATTGAAATATTGGGGTACTTAGCAAGAATTCTCCGCATCTCAACCATGAACATTTCTGGGAAACTAGAGTTGTTATCTCGAAGCCTCACTTGAACAGAATTATACTTGTTGGTTAAAACTAAATCTTGAAACCCTGATATCAGGGCACAAAGTTCATGATAAAAATCAGCTATCACCCCATTTTTACTTAGGGAATCATGATTCACCGACAGTGAACCATGGTAAAGAATGTCTAGGCCGCAATTTCCCGCATACACCAGTTCCCTTAATCCGAATTCCTTAAAAAGCATATTTGAGGGTTTTGTGCTGATAACAACCAATGTTATAAAAGGTTTGTCGGCAAGATTTTGCATATTGGC
Organism: Gemmataceae bacterium; assembly: GCA_044337875.1. Taxonomy (GTDB): domain Bacteria; phylum Planctomycetota; class Planctomycetia; order Gemmatales; family Gemmataceae; genus UBA969. The sequence goes on along the minus strand of JBIIMS010000001.1, from coordinate 148,373 downwards.
TTTAATTTTATATGCTGCCGAATCATCTAACGCATTGAACCACCAAGAATCATCCAAATTCACACTTAAGATCAAATGATTATGATTCCTGACATTTCTTTCGATCTCTTTAAGATAAAACAAGATGTTTTTTGACATTTTTGAACCTTTCTTGGTAAAAAAACCATTCCAAAAACCAAATAAGAACAACAACAAGAGCGAACCACTTCGTAAGGTTTACCCCACAGTTTGAAGCGAGTATGCGTAGGAAAAAGCTTTGCGGGGATTTTTAATCTCACCCCTATGAACAGGAATTTTTTCAGGGGCCTGAATACCGATACGAACCTTTTTGCCACTGATTTTAATTATTTTCACAAGAATATTGCCATCAATTACAAATTCCTCTCCCACCTTCCTTGTTAAGACCAACATAAAGGACCACCTTTCTTTCACGAAAAAACAAATGTGCAAACAAATACCTGAATAATTATTCATGTTATACACTGCATGTTTTTTCATGTCAAGGCACTTTTCATTTTGAAATAAAACGAGCAAAAAGATTGCAATCACTTGGGTTTCAGAAAAAAAATCTCGGGATGATCGTATTCTCTTACAAAAAATAGTTTTGATTGGGATTCAAGGTTCCCCTAAGATCGGTCAACAGCTTTTACAGTTTCTGCCACAAAGGAAACCTGTTTGATGAAACCTTTATCCCGTCATTACCCATCTTACCCAAATGTTTCTTTTACAAGTCAACTCATGCGATTGACTACACTCATCCTCAACTTGGTCGCCACGACAATCCTCGCAACGACCGCAACCGCTCAACCCTCTGCAGATGCCATTTATCACGGAGGGCACATCATCACCGTAGACGACAAAAACCCAAGAGTCGAAGCACTAGCAATAAAAGATGGCAAGATCATTGCTGTAAGCACTAAGGCAGATGTACTAAAACTCAAGGGCGATTCCACAAAGATGATCGACCTCGATGGCAAAACGCTTGTGCCGGGGTTCCTAGATGGACATAGTCATTTCATCAACAGCCTTCAATTATCAAAGCAGGCAAACTGTTTCGCCCCACCCGCTGGCCCAGGGAAATCGATCAAGGATATTATCGCCGCGCTAAAAAAATGCCAGCAGCAATTCAAGATACCAAAAGGCGAGTTTATCATCGGCTATGGCTACGATGGCGACGAGATCGAAGACAAACGCGAAATGACCGCTGCTGATCTTGACATTGCTTTTCCAGATCATCCAGTTTTTGTCCAGCATGTATCGCTTCATGGAGCTGTTTGCAATTCCGCTGCCCTCAAGAAATTTAAGATAACTAAAGACACCCCAACTCCAAAAGGTGGGGTGATCAACCGCAAACCGGGTACCATGGAGCCTGAAGGCCTGCTCATGGAAGCCGCTTGGGTGCCAATTTTCACGAACATGCCGATGCCTAAGGAAGAAGAATTATTGTCTCAATTCAAAGAAGGGCAGATGATCTATGCTGCAGCAGGGCTTACCACCGCACAGGAAGGCGCTACTTCTGCAAGCGATATCGCACTTCTTCAGAAGGCCGCCAAGAACGGGTTATTATTTATCGATATTGCCGCCTACCCCTTCATCACTGAGGCCAAGGCGATTTTGAAAACCAATCCGCCAGAAACATTTGGGAAGTATACAAGCCGGCTAAAGCTCGCAGGCATCAAAATTACCGCCGATGGATCACCCCAAGGCAGAACGGCCTATTTCACTAAGCCATACCTTACCGGAGGCCCGGGGGGAGAAAAAAACTGGGCGGGCGAACCAATGTTCTCGAAGGCACAACTCCACGACTTCGTCAGGTTAATTTACAACAACAAGTTGCAACTGCTTATTCATTGCAACGGAGATGCAGCGATAGATATGTTTTTGGACGCCCACCAAAGCAATGCGAAAGACCGCACCGCCGACCTCCGGACCACCATCATCCATTCTCAGTTTGTTCGCAAAGACCAGCTTCAGAAGTACGTAGATTACAACATCATGGCATCCTTCTTCACCGAACACTGCTACTACTTCGGTGAAGCACACATCAAGAACCGCGGCAAAACACAGGCGTATTTCCTAAGCCCAATGAAATCTGCTCTCGCCATGGGTATCCGATGCCAAAACCATACCGATTTTAATGTATCCCCCATCGACCAGATGTTCGTGATTTGGTCGGCGGTGAATCGCATCTCTCGTGGTGGCGAAGTTATCGGCCCCGATGAACGGATCAGCCCGCTACAGGCTCTTAAGGCAATCACGATCGACTGCGCTTACATGTACAAGGAAGAAACAAGCAAAGGCTCGCTCGAAATTGGAAAACTCGCTGACTTGGTTATTCTTGACAGAAACCCGTTGACCATCAACCCCATGGAGATCAAAGATATCAAGGTCATTGAAACGATTAAGGAAGGCAAAACGATTTTTCGTGCAAGCAAGTGATTCTGCCAACGAACCCAGCCAGAAAAAGGATACAACCCTAAACCAAAGTGCTTAAGCATCCGCTGATAAACGAGTGTTGTTCTCTCGGTTCAGAAAAGGTATTTACTTTTTTTTGCCATTTAGGATTCGACCAATCACAGTGTGCCTCACCAATAATTCGTAGCTAGCAAGAAGTATCAGCATGGTGATTAGAAACCCTACAGTAAATTTCACCAATGCCGGGACTGGCAGAAAAAGTAATAGCCACTGCATTAACAATACCGGTGGAATATGGGTCAGATAAAGCCAGTATGAAGAATCAGCCACATAACGGAAAACCTTGCTTTCCCTTTGAAACAAATAGTGTGCCAGACCGATAGAGCCAAGCACCATCAGCCAGGTGTAAAGCGATTGAAGCAGGATATTTGGTAACCTCTCATCCTTTGTCGCCAATACCAATGGAAACAAAACCAGCATCGCCATTGGTAGCGCCCAGCGCCAATGTCTGCCAAGAAAACATTGGTTATCCCCCAACCGGAAGTACCAGCTTCCGAAAAAGAAGAACACGGCGTAGTACAAAAAAACATGGGGTTTGGGGATTAGCCCTGGAGAAAAGTCTGGCCCCACTGGAAAGTTTAAAAGCTTCGGGGAATAATCCAGGCCCATCCATGCCTGCATGCAACAGGTCAAGACAAAGGCTACCATCAACCCAGGGTAAATAAGATTTGTTTTTTCTGTTGCTCCCGGGCCGATAGGACGGGATAAACAATCTAGAATGTAATGCAGCACGCATAACCACCAAAGAAACCAAAGAAACCATAAGTGGTCAAGGGATGCATCTTGAAGGAGGTTGATTTTCTGGCCTGCGATATCCACCGCGATTTGGTCAGACGAGAGCCAATCAAAATACCATTGCACCCAACTTGGCATACCTTGAATATGTTTGGGTCGGGAGGTTTGCTCCGGTGGGATTGGGGTTCCGTATTGGTCTAAGGAAAATCTTTTCAGATACTCAATCACAGCCTGGCGGCCATTCTCGAGAACCGTCATGTCTTCTGGAAACTTACCTTTAGAAATGAATATAATCGTACGAGTTTCATCGTAAGGTTGTTGGGTAGCCATCCAAGCAGATTTAGATGAACCAGTGGCAAGGAATGGGTCGCCTCCGTTTTCTATTAGAAGCTTTAGCAAGTCCTCTCGGCCGAGTAATACCGCCATGTAAAGCGAGTTATAACCGTTTCGGTTGCTCGCCATCGGGTTTGCGCCACGCTGTAGCAGCAGCTTCATGATCGGTTCCGATTCACAAAGGACCGCATAGTTCAGAGGAGTAAAACGCATGCGTTTTTCAGGTTCCTCCAATAATGCATTTGGGCCTTTTTCCAAAAGATTCAGCACCTGCTTACTGTCACCCTGATGGATTGCCTTGAATATCGGATCTTGCGGATGGCTGGCGTTGGCAGTTAACGCAAATATTCCTATTACTTTTTCCAAAGGAATAATAGTTATAATACTGATTACAAAAGGTATCAGAATTCGCGCAGCCCGATTTTTAAGCATACCGCCAGAGCCTTGGCGACAGGCAAGCATGGCAGTAAAAAAACCACTGATCAAAAAAAACAACGGCATCCGAAAACCATGAATAAGCTCTATTACTAGTTGAAAAATATGGTTTTGCCGGTTGTCCATTATAATCCATGCTATTCCCGAATAGGCAATCATGGCATGTAAGCAGACCCCTAGAAGCATGGCCCCGGCCCGTAGCGCATCTAGGTCATGCCTTCTTGTTTTGTCGACATTGATTCTCTGAGGCGAAGCAGAGTCACCGTTTTCGTTGGGATTTCCTGATGCCATGATAGTGCTTTTTCCTGTGAAGCCTCACGCCGATTCTGGTCGCCTGAAGCGAAGCATCCACCATGCTAGAAACAGGTAAAGAATGATTTGCGCGGTCATTCCCGCCAGCGCTAGGGGCACCGACTGGATGAAACTATCGCCAAAAATTCTCATGTAGGTCGGTAAAGTTACCATCCCGTTTTCCATGGGTGAGATCTGGCTGGCGCGAAGTCCCCAATAAGTGGGTGATATAAAGTAGGCAATCGTTCTGGGAATGGAGGTTGTCGCAAGTGACATAGCGGTGCCAAGGGTTAACTGGGGTAGCATCATAGCTCCTAATAGGATAATCGCGCGGTCAGGCTTGAAGGTCAAAGCCCCAAGCACCACACCTAGACATGCACAGCCAAGTGCAGCGAACCAGTGGACGATTAACATAGAGATAAAGCTGATTCGATATTCTGCCGGGGTTAGCTCGAGTCCGTTGACCATTTGCCTGACATGGAAAAGTGATTCAAGAATTCCGTCGAAAATAAGTGTTTGGAATCCGGTGGCCAGAATGATAATTGTCATCTTTGAGGCAAGGTATGCAAGAGGTAACACACCTGCGGCCTTTTCCCTTGGAAAGATGGCTCCATCCCGAACCATCAAAGTTAAACCCAACAGCATACCCATAAACGAAATGCCCATTACTTGGACGGAAAGATACTTGAAAGTAATAAGGGGATTCTTGATGATTTTGTCTGGGAAAATAGTTTTTGTACCGTCTATGGCACCTTGAATGATCTGGTTAAGGTCTTCGCTGGCTAAACTTTTGCGCATGGCAGGTTTTTTTCCCAACAGGAAACCCAGTTGAGCCTGAAAGTTAAGGCTTTCTTCATCGAGGCCATCACTTTTTGCTGCATCAAATAATACCGGCCAGAAAAACTTGAATGAGCTTTTCTCATCATCGTTGAGGTCACGGGTCAGCATAATGGTTGACGAAAAATTAACATTCCAATGGCACCCAATCAATATCAAGGCAAAAAGTGCAGGCATAAGCATTGCCAAAAAAAGGTAACGGCGGTCGCTTAAAGTGGCAGCAAATTCCCGCTTAGTTAGTATGCCGGCTTGTCGCATGGTTTCCCAAAACCGTGCCGTAATGCTACGCTTGGGTGGAAGTTCCCTAACAGCAAGGACGGTTTCTTCAGGCGATTGGGAGTCCAAAAGAGCCCACTTTTCGGCCCCCTCGTCTTCCAGTCGAACAAAGGCATCGGCCAAGTGTTCCACCCCAAAGTGTGCGCAGGCTCCTCCGGGTGGACCATGGTAAACCACTTTTCCATCTGCAAGGATAATAATCGCATCGGCCTTGTATATGTTGTCCAGATGATGGGTGATACACAGAACGAGTTTGCCTTGTTTAGCTGTATTGGCAAGAACATCCATGACCCGGGCCTCCGAGGCAGGGTCCAAGCTGCTGGTCGCTTCGTCTACCAGAAGGATGGATGGGTCGACAACAAGTTCCGAAGCCAGTTCAACTCGCTTGAGTTCCCCTCCAGAAATTGAGGATACCCGTTGATCAGCAAGAGACTCTATAGCCATGGACTTCAGAGCGGTATCGACATAATTTTCGATTTCGGCAGAAGAAGTGTCAGTGGGTAGCCGGAGTTTTGCAGCAAACCATACAACCTGACGCACTGTCAAGGTTTCGTGGAGCGACATTTTTTGGGGTGCATAACCAACAAGCCCGTTCAAAATAGTTGGATTCGATAAAATTGGATGCCCACCAAAAAGCAAACTTCCCCCGCTCGTGAACTGGAGGCCTTGCATGCATCGCACGAGTGTTGTCTTTCCCGCCCCGCTGGGGCCTAGTACACATACGAATTGGCCAGGTTTAAAAGTAAAGGATACATGATCCAAAATCGGCTTTTTACGATTTGGAACAATTACCGTAAGGTCTTTTGCTTCTAGGTTTGGCGATCCGCGCCTAGTCACAGTAATAACATTGTCTTTACCCAACCATAATGATTTAGGACCCAGATTAAGAGTTGTTTCGGGGTTCCAGACGGCTTCACCATCCACGGGGGTATCATTTATTATCACACCATGGGTGCTTTCCAAGTCTCTTACCAACAGGCTACCATCGGGTTTTTGGCGCAAAGATGCATGAATTCTGGATACCGCAGGGTGATTTAACCAGATATCGTTTTCCGGACTGCGGCCAATAAAGATTTCATTCTTGGCCGCAAATAAATCCACAAGTTTAAAGCTTGCAGGCTCTTCGGGCATTCCATTTCCCAAGGCCCAAGGGACTATAATATTGCTAGTTTTTTCGTTCATGGTTGCTTTACTTTTTTATTTTTACCTGGGGTAGCTTCGTCACTAGGGCTTTCAAAGCCAAATCCATGACGCAAGTAATCGGCGATGCTGCCATTCTTGTAACCACTGTGTAAAGCCCTTTTCAGATTCCATTGGGAGTTTTTATGGACAGTCAGTGCTATGAATGGAAAAACCATTTCATCTGTGGTTTTTTCGCCCATGAAAATAGCCTTTGGTGGCTTGTTCGGGTTGTGTGGGTTACCGCTGGTGTTGTCCATAAAAGATGAAACATTGATCTTGCTGCCTTTAGGAACGGGTACAGGCTCGCGAAATGTGTACAACTTTTGCCAGTTAAAGTCATACACAGGCACATGAACTAAGGTCTGGCGGGTACCATCGGGGCGCTTCAGCGTGAGTGTTTGTGAAAGGGTAGTATAATGGCCATGCGGTGAAATACTTACTATCTGGCAGTCTTCCTCCACCGGCCAATCAAAACTAGTATGCTTGCGTTGATTCGGAGGCATGACCAGAAAACCCTCGTCATTTATATTGGAGGCACGGTACTCCATGGTCGGATTGATATCCCCCTTGGCAAAGTGCAGTTCTATTGTTGAAAGGTCTGTCTCCACTTTACCAGTACGGTGATAGTGCATTTGCACCACCAAGTCGGAGTTTGGGGGAATGGTCCAGGAGAATCCTTTGGGAGCCCTGTAAGAACCGCTGCCTGGTGCATAGCCTCCAATCATTTCAAATGAATAGCGAGTGGATTTGTTATCAAGCTTCAAGTATTTTGCCAGCATTGGCCCCTGGCCATAACCAGGCCCTTTATCACCTGGAAATAAACCAAAATTAATAAGGTTCTTGTCAGCAGAGGTCTCAGCGAGGTTGGCGGCATCTCCGAAAAACATCAAGGAATGGTGTACTACTTTTATGTTACCGGGTACAAGTCGTATCGCCCGAATTTTCAATTCCTCCTTTAGGTTCAATTTGAATACTAAAAAACGGTACACATCGTCACCTATCGGTGCCAGTGTCATCGGGGCGGATTGTTTGAGAACCAAATCCGGCTTGCCAAGTTCCTTTGCCTCTGGATCGGTGGTGGGTAGCTCAAGGGGTTTGGCTGGAAGTGGCCCCCGGGGCATACCATCAGCCACCCATTTACGAAGCATATCTATCTCAATGGATGTCGGATTAGGGATAAGACTTTCCATTGCAAAGTCCGATTCTGCCTGACCTGGGGGCATTGTTTTCTTCTCGATTAGGCCGATGGCTGTGTCCATCCAGAGTGTTGCATCTTCATAAGTGGCCAGCGAAAAGGGTGCCACACTTTTATCCTGATGACACACCACGCAATGACTGTAAAGAAATGGCTGGATGTCGCGGTAGTATTCAACTTTGCTGTTGGCATCAGGCTTTGGCCTTCGTATTTCCACGGGGCAGCCTACCGCCTCGGTTTTAGCCACTCGGACAGGATTTCCCTCAAGTACATCCTTTAACGCCTCAAACAAATCGTGGCGGCGTGCAGAGGAACGCTTTCCCAATTGCTCCACCCGGTCGTTGATCCGACCTTGATAAAGAATTTCGCCATCCTTGTTTAACAATATTGCAGTTGGGACAACCTTCACACCTATTTTTGCAGCTACCAAGTTTTCCCGATCCAAATAGAGCGGGAAGGTTACATTGAATTCTTTTTTAAGCCGCTTGATATCATCATCATCATCCCGTGCAACCAGCAAACCCATAATGCCTACCCGCCCATCTGGACTGGCTTTCAAAATATCCTCAGCAGCCTCGGTTAACGCCTTTTTTGACAAGGGGCAGTCAGCACCCAGAATCAGTACCACCATGAATTCTTTACCGGCGGAAAGATCCTTTAAACTCGTTGCCTTTCCACCCTCTTCTGTCACCATGAGTTGCAAGGGGTTGGTCTGTGCAAGGGAGGGAAGAGCAAACAAGCTGAAACAAATTATCAATAATGTTGCCCCAATGAGCCATATCTTTATTGTTTGGTGCATGTTGAAACTCCTCTTGCGTCTTACCAATATCCTTGCCCAGTGAAAGTAAAAACGCTTGGAATCAATATTATCGATAGAAGTAAGTATCAACAAGTAATTAGCTGCCAGAAAATAGAAATTCAACTTTGCCGCTGCTTATGAAAACCCTACTGAATTTGTTATTAAATGCACATGTTCCAAAAAGCGAATTCATTTAGGATTTTAAATCACTTGATTAGCAAAAGCGTGTGGAGTTGCCCTGCAGGAGTAGTAGGGAAATTGGTCCGCATATCTCGCAGATAAATCTAGGGTTTGATTTAGAAATGTAAGCAGGAGGCTGTGTTGCCAGCCTTACGATCATATCATTAAACACTCGCGCGCTAGCCTACCCGAATAAGATTCTACATCTTAGGGCTTCAACAAAAAACGCTTTTCAGCTCTGCCTCAACAGTAAGGCCAGATGAAGTGTCAAACAACGGCACCTTAGTGGTAGCGATGTTATGAGTGATGCAGAACTCATTCCAAATTTGGCGGTGATTGTTCATGGGTGGATTGTAAAGGGAGGGCTGGTGTGGGTGAAGGAAATAGTTGGTGGGTAAGGCTGTTAAATGGTGTTTTTAGATATGGGTTTGGTAAATTAGATTCAGATGATAAAAGAGTTTAACTTTATCCCCAGAGGTGAGACATGAAAAGAATACTAGGAATAGCCATGGCACTAGGTTTGGTGGGTGCATTGACAGTGATGGCGCAGGCCGTGACGCTGCCCGATCCCCTGCTCATGGCCGATGGCACTCCGATCACGGATGCCGGGCAATGGCGCGGCGAGCGCCGACCGGAGCTTATTCAATTTCTCACGCGTGAGATGTACGGCCAGATGCCGCCGAAGCCGCAGGCTATGACCTTCCAGGTGGTCGACAACGAGGCCCGTGCGCTCGGTGGCAAGGCGACGCGCCGCCAGGTGAGGGTCTTTTTCAATGGCAAAGCTGACGGCCCCCAGATGGACCTGCTCCTTTATTTGCCGAACGATGCGCCCAAGCCCGTGCCCATGATTCTGGGCCTGAACTTCTGGGGCAATCACGCGGTTCATGCGGACCCAGGCATTCGCATCACGCAGAGCTGGATGGAGTCAGGCAGGAATTCGTACGTGGACCTCTCCGGCGTCAAGGATCACCGCGCCACCGGGGCCTGCCGCGGTATTAATGCGAAGCAGTGGCCGGTGGAGGAGATTCTCGCGCGTGGCTATGGCCTCGCAACGGTGTATCGCGGCGACATCGCTCCAGATACGCCACATGATTGGAAAAGCGGGCTGCATGGCCTGTATCCGAAGCTGCAGGGGCGCGGCGACAACTTCGCAACCATCGGCGCGTGGGCCTGGGGATTGAGCCGCGCGCTGGATTACCTTGTCACTGATGAGGACGTTAGCGCGAGCCGTGTGGCGGTATTTGGCTGGTCTCGGCTGGGCAAGGCTGCTTTGTGGGCGGGCGCGAAAGATGAGCGTTTCGCACTGGTGTTGAGCCATCAATCCGGCGCGGGCGGTGCGAAGTTGTTTCATCGTGGCGTCGGCGAAAACATCACGCGGCTGAACACGGTTTTTCCGCATTGGTTCGCGGCGAATTTTCGCCGCTACAACAACCAGGACACCAGCCTGCCTTGGGATCAGCATCAAGTGATCGCGCTCGTCGCCCCGCGCCCTGTCTTCATTGCCAGCGCCCAGGATGACAAACTCGCGGATCCCGAGGGCGAGTTCGCTTCAGCGCGTGCGGCAAACCCAGTGTTTCGTCTGCTTGGCACCGATGGCCTGCCGACGGGCGAGTGGCCGCAGCCGCTCAGCGGTCAGGTAGGTTACTTCATGCGGCCAGGGGGGCATGACGTTACGCGAGAGGACTGGCAGCAACATCTTACGTTTGCAGATAAGCACTTGAAAAAAAATGGAAGATAATATGAAATTGAAAATCTATATGAAAATCGGACTTTCCTTACTTTCCCTTTTTGTATTTGCGACCGTTATGTTTGCAAATGTGGGTGACCCGGCGAAGTGGATGCCGAACTTCAAGAAAGAAGTCAAATCTCCCGCGCCATCGGATCTCGATGCCCGTGTGAATGCGTTTGCAGAACGGAACTCCAAGGAAAATCTGAAACAGTTGGGACAGACGTTTTTTGCGCTGGTCGATCTCGGCAGGGTGCCGGAGACGGTACGAAGCGCGGTCACAAAGGGTGACTATGAGGAAGCCATGAACGGGTATCGCGATTTTTTCGTAGATCGACTCGGCAAGCTGGATCCTGACGAGAAGAAAAATTTTGCGGTGCGGCCGCGTAAGCCACCGATTCCGTTCGAAAAGGCCTATCTCCATACTGCCGAGGATTTGATGAACGGAGTGACCGTGTTCGGCTTTTTTGATTTCCCGACTCCTCCGACAGTCAAGTGCGCACAGGATTGTTACGATGTTATGAACTCCGCGAAGAATCGGAACAAGAAAGGCGAGATAAGGTTCGAGTTTGGTCAGCCGGGTCGGGCAAATTGGACCTGGTCACCCGACAATATGCCGCTGGGATATCCGCATAACCCATACGACCGGAGCTTTTTCTCCGCAGTCTGCGGCCGACCGCATTTCCTCACCGCGCTTCTGGTCAAGTATATCGAGACCAAGGATGCAAAATACTGGGATAAATGGCTCGAGTATATGGATGACGTCTGCATGAACTGGCGTCGCGATGTCATGCGCTGCGGGTTCAATCCCACTAAAGATCTCAACAACATCGAATACTTTATTGACGGTCTTTTTGGCAACCTCGCCTACATGGCAAGGGAGACACCCGAACTGGTGAAGGCCATACCGGCATCAACGCTGATCCGGCTGTTGAACCGAATGCAAATGGAATACATGGCTGATGCTCTTCAGTACGGGCGTAGTTACTCGACGGCACGCCGGATCATGTTCGATTCCTGGAACAATCTGCGAATTGCGTTGAGCTTTCCGGAATTTAAGTCGTCCGACTACCTGGTGCGGAATTATGTGCGGGACTTGGAGGGATTGCCAATGCTGTCGATCATGCCTGATGGCTGTGACGTTATGGATTCCCGGAATTATAATAAGGCCAACCCCATGTATTTCAAGACGACGTCTGATGCGATAAAAGCATCTCCGCTCGCTCCGTCATGGGTGAAAGAGCCCTGGTGGAACCAGTGGCTGTACGGCATAATGCAGGACCAGATGCATTTCATTATCGGTGAACTGTGGGCGAATGGAGCCTATCCGAAATGGAACCCGCTGAGGCCGGAAAAAGATGTGTTTATCGACACCAATCACTATGTGAGGAAATCAGTACCGGACGCGTTCACCGAGCCGAACCATGTAAAAATCATTTCGACGATTTTTGGAGATGGGAAAGCCGGGGTGCCGAATTACACATCGGATTTCTTCCCTTTCGGCGGCTATCACCTGGTCCGGTCGGGTTGGACCCAGCAGGATCAGTGGCTCTATATGGCCAGTACGCGACCGGTTCCCTCGTCCATCGGTGGTGACAACAATAGTGTGCTGCTCTACGCTTATGGCCGGAACCTGCTGCTCAGCGGTGGTTCGCCGGTTCAGGTGGATGACAGCAATCAAATCGGGAACGCCGAAGCTCAATCCTGCTATCCGGGGGCGATGATAAAAGATCTCTATACGCCGTTGTACGGTAAAGTAAACGGGTCCAATGCCTACCGGACACCGCTGAAATCCCGGTGGCACAATTCGGAGTCGTTCGATTTCTGCGAAGGTGTGTACTCGGGTCCGTTTGCGCGCAGGTTTGAGCCTGTCCGCTTTATCAATGACGTGGCTCACCGGCGTGAGATTCTCTTTGCCCGCAAGCTGGGCGTATGGGTCATTACTGACCGGATGGCGGGATCGACGCCGCACAAGTACCAATGGCAGTGGCCGTTCTATTGTCCCGACCCAAAGAGTGTTGAAGGTAAGAACTATCCCGGGTTCAGGCGGGAGGATATTACCTTCGACCAGACGCAACAGACCTACCGGGCATCAAGCCCTGATTCGGTCAACCTGACAATGAGTCTGTTTTCTGAAGAACCGCTTAAGATGGATGGCTTGGCCTGCAAACTCGAAGGGAAGAATAATCGCACGCTCGTGAGTCTGTTGTATCCACGGAAATTCGAGAACGGCGCGGTGGCACCGGATCTGTCGGATGTCAAACCGGTGAATGGACCGGAAGGAGCCATTGGGTTCTCGGCGAATGTGCCGGGTGGCGGCCTTGTGGTGTATCAGACGGCACAGGCGGACGGACAGCTCATAGGGATTGATGGTATCACCATGAAGGGGGAAGGACTGTTCCTGACAACCATGCCGGACGGACAGAAATCCGGTATTGCGCTGGGCTGTACGGAAATCGCGGTGAATGGTGCGAAGAATACAATTCCGTCCAGCGATTTCGAGTTCAGTTATAATGGAAAAGAGATCAGCGGTTGCGTGCCTATCTACCGTCCATTGACTCTGCCAGTGATCAAGCCTGATGCCGACCGGTTTGCCGGTGAAGCGCAGATCTCAATGACACACGATGAGCCCGGAGTGCAGATTCTCTACACGCTGGATGGATCAGATCCGATGATGAATTCACCAATCTACAAAAATCCGTTCACCATCAAGGAGACGACGGTTGTGAAGGCGCGGGCGTTCCGCAAGGGTGTGACGGTGATTCCGCCAACCTCGGATGGAACGCGGGTGACGGCTGTTGCCCGGGCGATGTTCACAAAGGACACCCTGTGGGATGCGGCCAAGGTTGGTTCGATTAAGCCGGGTCTTGCCTACACCTATTACGAAGATGACGGAAGTTGGCCGATTTCAGTCTTTAACCTGGAAGTCCTGAAACCAGTGAAGAATGGAACGTGTCCTGACTTGTTTGATACCGGCTTAGCGAACACCAATATGGGATACGCATTCATTTATACCGGTTATCTCAACATTGCAAAGGAAGGACTTTATACCATTCATGCTCCGCCGGAGTTCGTGAATCCAACGATTCATGCCGGGTATGACCTGCGCCTGTTCGTGGATGGCAGGGAGTGGTATCCGGCGACCCAGCCCCATAATTTTGGGAACTGGTCGATTTCGCTCAAGACCGGCAAGCATGCGTTCAGGGTGTTATACATCAACCAGCAGACAACCACTCTGCGTGGTGACGTGGTGTATGGTTTGGAAGACCGTTACTACAGGGGCAACAAGCCGGGACTTAAGATCTCGGGCCCTGGCCTGGAGAAGCAGGCTATTCCGGCGGGCATGTTGAGCCATTAGTTTTAAGAAAGAGTTTCTAAAAAATGATATCTAAAATAAAGATTCTAGTGGTATGCTTACTCGGAGCCACCGCGCAGGCCGCGCCTCTTGCTCCCAATCCATACGGGCCAATCAGTTATCCGGGAATTTCCACCCGGGTCACCGAGGCGGGAGTCGAAGCTCCGGGATTTGAATTTAATCCTCGGGGCGTGCCGAAACCTCAGAGCTGGGACGCGCAATGGATTTGGCTGCCCACAAACAACCCGGCTACAGCAGGTTTTCGCAAAGAGGTTACTTTTGATGCGGCTCCGCGCCGTGTTACCGCCTGGGTCAGCGCCCACTGCGGTTACCGGCTTTATGTGAACGGCCAGCTCGTTTCCCGCGGTCCGGACGATATTGGCCACGATGTGGCCACCAAGAGCCATCTCTGGACACATCGGTGGCTCGCCGATGCTCGCGACCTCACCCCTTATTTTAAGGCTGGCAAGAATGTCGTGGCTGCTGAGGTGTTTTCCAGCGTTTGGTCATGGCTCTTCTTCGTTGGAAAACCTAATGTTAAGAATGGGTTCTTCTTTCAGGCGGAAGCCTTGGTTGAAGGAGGGAAAACAGTAAAGATTTGCTCCGACGCCACCTGGCCATCCTCCGCCTTGACTGAGTTTAGCGAAGGAAAGTTTACACCGCACAACGACGCAGGAACCCCGCTCAAGGAAGAAAGCACATTCCGCTTCGATGCGGCCAAGGAACAGGAGGGTTGGAAGGAAATCGGGTTTGATAATGCCAGGTGGTTGCCGGCTGCGCCGATCGAATCGGACCACGGTCCGATGCAGGTCAGTGAAATTCCACCCCGGATGGAGGCAGTTTGGTCAGCCGCAGCTATTCTGTACGAAAAAGGAGGCGCGGTTCTGGCGGCGAAGAGTTTTGCAGAGAAACGTCCCATTGTGCTGAAAACGGACGGGTCATTTACGGTGCAGTTCGACCGGGTGCTCAGCGCCTTCTACAGTCTGCGGTGCAAGGGCGGGGCGGGGGCGACGATTACGATCAGGCCACATGAAGAGGACAGGAACGGCGGGAGACGCAGTTCCAGTATTCTGCTCAAGGGAGGTTCGCTCGTTTATGAGACCCCATCCTATGCCAGTTTTACCATGCTCAATGTCGTGGTGACGGGTGTCAAGGAGCCCGTAGAGATCGAGGAGATCCAGGCCCACTTCGTGTCCCAGCCCGTCGAGTATCGAGGCTCGTTTGCCTGCAGTGACGATAAGCTTACCCGTTTGTGGGAGGCAAATCGGCGCAGCGTGCAGGGCTGTATGCAGACCTATCACCTTGATTCGCCCAATAACCAGGAGGCTCTGGGCGATACGGGAGATTACCTGGTGCAATCGGTCGCCAACTGGCAGGCGTTTCACGCACCCGCCCTGGTCCGGCAGGACCTGCGCAAAATCGCATGGATAATGGATGGCAGCGGGTATCAAATGTTCCATACCAGCTACCAGTTGTACTGGTTGCAGATGCTGGTCGAATACTACCAGCACACGGGTGACCAGGAACTCGTGCGGGAGTTGTCCCCTTTCGTGAACAAGTTGCTGGATCAATTCAAGAGTTATCGGGGAACCTCCGGATTGCTGTCCAATGCCCCGGATTACATGTTCATGGATTTCAAAGATGTTGCGGGCATTAACTGTCATCATCCCCCGGCGGTGATAGGCATGGGCTATATGACGGCGCTCTTCTGCCGCGCGCTGGAGGATGGCCGGCGGGTGGCGCAACTGGTCGGGGACTCGCAAAGAGCAGAGCAGTATGCGCGACTGCACCGGGAAACGAGCGCCGCTTTTGAAAAGGAACTCTGGAATCCTGAAAAGGGCCTTTACCGCGATGGCAAGCCCTTCATTAGTGCCGTAAAGCCCCACAAGTGGCTACCGGAAGACACCCAGATCGAAACCTTTTCGCCGCATGTGAATATCCTGGCCATCCTTTATGGATTGGCGCCATCCGAGCGGCGCGCCGGGATTTTCAAGACACTGTTTTCTGCGCAGAAAGAATTAAATGTGAGTGCATATTTTGGTTATTTCACTCTTCCTGCCATGGATCGCGCCGGGCTTTTTGCGGAGCTTGGGCTTCCGCAGATGCTCCAATGGCCTATCCGACCTGAATCCAAAACCGTTTCCGAACACGGGCGTGGTGGCACTCTCAGTCACGGGTGGATTTCCGCACCGCTGATCAACTTATCGCAACGTGTCTTGGGAATAACCCCTGCAGAACCCGGGTATGTCAAAGCCGACATCCGTCCTCAACTGTGCGGGCTTTCATGGGCGAAGGGAGCAGTCCCTCTTCCCAAAGGCAAAGTGATCAAGGTCGAATGGAGACAGAAGGACCGCTACTTTGAATTACAGGCGGATTCTCCAGTGCCAGCGACCATCACACTTCCATTCTCATCCGCAGAAGTCTTACGGGCCACCGTCAACGGACGCCCACTCGAAATCAAATCCAACCCCGTTCAATTCGATGCGAAGCCTGGAAATCTGACGGTTGTTGTGGAGATTAAACAACCATGAAATACCTCATCACAGTAATAACCGCCCTGGTGCTAGGACCACTCGCTGTGTTGTGCGCTACAAAATTTTTAGGATCCAGTTCAATAACCTTGATGAAATCTGATAAGGCTAGGTAAACCTTCAAGTTTTATTCCTTAGGGCTTTTAACATGACGTTTCCGGAATTTAGTCTCGTAATAGGGAACCCTAGAATCGACATGGGAAATAATCTTAATGAATCGAAAGTTCCAGCAACTTCAAGATTTTAGTTAACCCTTCCCCAAAATTCGAATATTGACTGCTAGGAAGTGAAGTGCCCCGAGTAGGGATCGAACCTACGACAAGCTGATTAAGAGTCAGCTGCTCTACCAACTGAGCTATCGGGGCTTATTCTGTTACATCGTTATTATCTCTTTACCCCCATGCTTGGCAAGTATTGAAAATAGGAAAGATATTACTTCTAAATGAAATAACAGAAATCACTTAGGTATTATCGACCAAAGTAAGAAATTTCATTAACCTAATGATCAGGAATTAATCTGCGCCGCCACTCGTTCGACCCAAAGCAATGTCAAATTCACTCAAAAGTGGAACTAACATAGCTGCCAAAGCGAAACCAAATGCGCCCCCCAAAACTAGGAACGATAAAACTGGATCCGCAGATTCCTGCGAGCCAGGCTTCGCTACCAATGCGTTGGCAATGCCGTAAAAAACACTCAAAGGGCAAAGCCAACTAGCTAAAGTAAGTGCAGGTGAAGGCCTGTCGCCATTGAGAACCCACCAAAGGCCGCCAATGCCAGCAGCTAAAAAGAAGATGAAACTTGCCCACTGATATTCGAATTTCCCGTTAATCAAAATCAAAGAGATAGTAATAAGTGTGCCCGCGGTAAGAAAGAAAATCGTGCCAAGCGTGTTTAAGATTGCGATCCTACTGTTTTGATTTCGAAGTGAGACATGAACCCCAAGCACCATGGCAAAAAATTGCAACACTGCAAAACCAGCAACAAGACATAGAAAAGAAACCAAATTCATAGATGCAGAAAGTTGTGGCTGATTAGCAGGGGGAGTTGCAAGGAATCCATTCCATGCATAAAAAGCTGCAAGCAAGAAAGGTGGAATAATGTATTCCTTAGTGTTGTAAAGAATGCCCCCGAGTTTACCAAAAATAAATTCCTGAGGGGTTAGATCTGTAACTAAAAGAAGATCAAGTGCACCAGTATCGCGTTCTGAAGTGATTGAGGTTGCAGCCTGAGCAGAAACTAAAAGAAGGCTTAAAACTGTAACGGGAAGCAAGCCATAGGCTGCGAAGAATGCAGCTTTTTCTTGATCAAGAAAAATGGGTCTAAGCGCAGCAAAGCAAATCAGAACTAGAGCAAAAGCGTAAGCGAGTTTAATAAGGATAGGCTTTCTGCCATAGGCTCGGGTATAAATTTCACGCCAAAGAATGGGATTACCCTGAACACTGCGGGTGATTCCTGGTGCAGCATGAGCGGAAGCCCGGTTTTTTTCTTCTAGCCCTGCATCTTCAGGCGCTTCGCGTTGCATTAGGGGTTCGCCACTGGGGTTCCAATCGCGAAGCTTAAACATGCCCCAAGCATTTAACATCAGAGAAAAAAGAATCATTAAAAGCGCATAGGAATAGGGTGCGCTTAAACCAGAATCAGATGCAGAGAGCGGATCGAGCACGGTGCCAAGTGCAAGAAAAGGATCGAGTCGTTCTTGGATAAAGAAAGATTGCTCCTGACCGATACCAGGGATGAAAGCAACAGCACGAACAAGGCCAAGATAAAGGACGAGGATAAGGGTAGTAAGAGCAAGCGCTTGAAAAGTTTTCTCGCGCCAAAGGGCAACCAATCCACCGACTGCTCCAGAAACCAAGGAAGTTGCGGCAAGAATAACCAGAGCTTGTCCGACCTGAAAAGGAGCAATGCCTCCCAAAAGCAATAGTGATGCCAGAACAGGAGCAGAGCCAGCAAGCAGAAAGACAATAGGCAGAAGACTGCCAAAGATTTTACCCAGAACGATTTCGTAATCGCGCAAGTCGGTGATGAGAAGGAGAATAAAAGTTCTACGATCTTTTTCGAGAGAGACAGCACTAGCGGAAGAAAGCGCGCTGAAGAAAAGCAGGAAAGTCAGTTGCACAAGGCAAAGGATTTGGAATAAGAGAGGCCCAAGCCTAGCGGTTTCGCCAAGAGTTGCGGGCTTTTGCCAAAGGCCTGTAGAAAGCCATGCGGTAACAGCAATGACCCACAAAACACCAAGGTAGGCAACGCGTGTAGGAAAATGACTGGGCCTGCGGGGCAGGATGTACCATTCACGATCAAATATCGGACCAAGCACAAGCCACCCCCATCAAGGTTCAATCATTTGCTAAAAAAAACAGTTGAGTTACTTTGCTGCCCGATTTTTCTTGTAATGGTTTATCAAACCATTTGTAGAAGAATCATGGCTGGCAATAACCTTATCGCCCGCAAGTTCGGGAAGAATAGCTTTGGCAAGTTGTTTGCCAAGTTCAACGCCCCACTGATCAAAGCTATTAATGCCCCAGATAACGCCTTGGGTAAAGATCTTATGTTCGTACATCGCTACCAAGGAACCGAGTGTTCTGGGGGTAAGCTTCTGCATGAAGAAAGAGTTGGTAGGCTTGTTGCCTTGAAACATTTTCTGTGGCACAAGCTTTTCAAGGTCTTCCTTTGAAAGCTTGGAATCACCTAGTTCCTTGCGAACTTCTGCTTCATTCTTGCCCTTCATCAAGGCTTCGGGTTGAGCAAAGAAGTTGGAAAGAAGAATTGGATGATGTTCGCCAAGGGGATTGTGGGTTTCGATTGGAGCGATGAAATCGCAAGGTATCAATTTAGTTCCCTGATGAATGAGTTGGTAAAAAGCATGTTGACCATTGGTACCAGGTTCGCCCCAGATAACTGGGCCAGTGGACCAAGTGCAAGTTTCGCCATCTTTGGTAACGCTTTTACCATCTGATTCCATATCGCCTTGTTGGAAATAGGCGCTGAAACGATGCATGTACTGATCATAAGGAAGAATGGCGTGGGTTTGAGCACCAAAAAAGTTATTATACCAAACGCCTACTAGGCCCATGATGACAGGAATATTTTGTTCAAGAGGAGTGTTGAGGAAGTATTCATCAACGAGATGGCCACCCATAAGTAGTTCTTCGAAATTATCCATGCCAATAGAAAGAACGATGGAAAGGCCGATAGCAGACCAGAAGGAATAACGCCCGCCAACCCAATCCCAGAATCCGAACATATTTTTGGTATCAATCCCAAACTTAGAAACTTCAACCGAATTGGTGGAAAGCGCAACAAAGTGCTTTGCAACATGAGCAGCATCCTTGGCGGTCTTCAAGAACCATTCCTTAGCGGAAAGAGCATTGGTGATGGTTTCCTGGGTGGTAAAAGTTTTGGAAGCAATGATGAATAAAGTTGTTTCGGGAGAAAGGTTTTTAAGAGTTTCCGAGATATGGGTGCCATCAATATTGGAAACAAAATGCACATGAAGATCGCGCTTTGAATAAGGCTTGAGGGCTTCAGTAACCATGACAGGGCCGAGGTCGGAACCACCAATGCCGATATTAACAACATCGGTAATGGTTTTACCTGTGTAACCTTTCCAAGCACCAGAGCGAACAGCGTTGCTGAACTCTTTCATATGAGCAAGCACGGCATTTACTTCGGGCATGACATCTTTGCCGTCAACCATAATTGGTCTATTGGAACGATTACGCAAAGCGATGTGCAAAACAGCACGATCTTCGGTAGTGTTAATTTTTTCGCCATTGAACATTTGCTTGGCTACGCCATGAACATTGGCTTCTCGTGCGAGTTCAAAAAGAAGGGCCATGGTTTTTTCGGTAATACGATTTTTAGAGTAGTCGAGAAGAATGGTTTGGAATTGAAGGTGAAACTTATCGAAGCGAGCAGGATCAGCAGCAAAGAGATCCCTCATTTGCACATTTTCCATTTCCTTCTTATGACTTTCAAGAGCTTTCCAAGAGGCCAATTTAGTAGGATTACCCATCGCAAGATTCCTTGTCTGGAAGATATTTTTAATCAATCAAAAGGCATTATAAACATCTTTTGGCGGATATCATTACCTAGAAAATTAAAAAATCATCAAAATTTCGCAAAGGCACAGCAAAGCCCCAAAGCTCGCTGAGAATATGGAGCGGAGAGAACATAGGTGGTGGAGCAAAGAAAAGAGACTTTTTGTTAAACTAAAACTTAATAATTTCGACAAAACGGGCTGTGTTTCCATCATATCAGTTGCAGAGAAGGCAAGCTAAAGGTCGATAAAGAGATGTGAGAATTTTTAGTTTAAGAGCGAAAGAACATGTACGGATTTTTATCCCTTCTCATTCTGATTTCAAACCAACCCGGGCCCACAGCAGGGCCAGGCAACACTACGGCACCGTTTACTGCACGAATTATCCTTCCCAATGCAGAGGTTCGATCTGGGCCGGGAAGTGATTCAAAACTTTATGGCACCAATAATCTAAAAGCAGGCGATGTTATAACCGTGGTGCAAGAGCGTACGGACGGTTGGTTGGCGATCCGCCCACCGGATGGATCTTTTTCTTGGGTTCAAAGCAAATACCTACAGCGAATAGTTCCGAATCAACCAAACTATCTTGTACAAACAAATGATGGCAACAAAATCCCTGTATACATTGGCAGTGCGGTATTAAACACTAAACCAACTCTTGAAAGCGCAAGATTAGCAAGGGGAAGCCAGGTAAAATCTCTTGGGGCAGAGCAATCTGATGGCAAAGAAAACTGGATACCAATCGTGCCACCGGAAAATGAGTTACGCTATATCCGATGCGAAGCGATAGGAAAACAAGCCGTTCAAGCTAATCCTGTACCAGCAATAGTGCCCGCAGCGCCTCGGAATCCTGTAAGTTCAAATACGGTTGTAAATGCAAATTCCGCTGTGCCGAATTGTGATGCAAATCAACGCTGGAGCCAAGCGATAAGTGCTGAAACAGCGGGCCAATCAACTGAAGCAATAAGGTTATACACGCAAATCGGACAGGATTTCGCATGTAGCCAGCCGATGTTTGCAAGCCAAGCTTACGGCAGAGCAGTCTGGTTACGCGATTGCGCATCAAAGGGAAAAACAAATACGGTACAGGCATGTGCACCCGGGCAACCCAAGCTAACCAACAAGGCCTTGGTTCAAGCGGTATCGAACTCCCAAAACAATGCACCAACAGCGCCTATCGCATCAGCTCCCACAGCAAACACAGTACCTCAATCGAACGGTCCAACCCCAACGCCTGTGAAATCGATCAACTCTGGATCTGGTTCAGGAGTGGGGCCTGGTTTTCTTCGTAAAGCAGGCAGGCCACAAAGTTACGAGCCATCGTATTACATTGAATCACAGCAAGGCAGACCGTTGATCTACTTGGTACCTGCACCTGGGCAGAACTTGGATGTATTTTTAAATCAACGGGTGGAAGTTTCTGGGCCGACAACTTATCGCAGCGATATGCGTGCTTATGTGATGACTGTTTATCAAATCCAACCGAAGTAGAATCAGCAAGCTTCCTTAAAAGCAGGTGGTATCAAGGCAGAGTTTGCGTTGATTCTCAACACTTTTTCATAGGCGCAATAAGTATCCAACGCACATTGATGCCAAGAAAAACGGGCAGCCTTTTCAACTGCACCTTTGCGTAGGGCTCTATGCCATTCATCATCCCATGCAATTTGCAAAAGGGCATCACGCCAAGCATCTTTATCTTCGGGGTGAAAATAGGAAGCAGTTGTGCCGCAAACTTCTTGATGGGCCCCGATTTTAGATGCAAGAACCGCACCGCCACACGCCATCATTTCAACCGGGGGAAGGCCAAAGCCTTCGTAATGCGAAGGGGCGAGCAGTGCACGGGCACAATTATAAACTGCGGAGATTTTTTCTTCTGGGATGTATCCGGGAAGAATTACATTATGGTGCTTAGCTGTTTCTTGATAAAAGGCCGCTTCTTTTTCTGCATTCCAACCCCATCCCCCGACCAGCAACAAGGGGTATTGTTCGCGAACCCGCAATGGAAGATCACAATAAACCTGCATCAAGAAAAGAAGATTCTTTCTAGGTTCGATGGTGCCCAAATGGAGGAAATACTTTTGGGGGAGGTTTAATTCTTTAAGAATAGCCCTGGCTTCGGGAATGGGCAAAGGGGAAAGCCCCGAACGGATTCCCAAAGGAGTTGCAGTTATTTTTTCGCTGGGGACATTGAATTGGGAAATCAGTTCTTGTTTCACAAACTCTAAATCGGTGAGAAAATGGGTGCAATTAGAAATTGCTTTTTCAAATCGTTTTTCAAATTCGTGAACCCGATCCTTAGGGTGCCATTGCGGATAACGAATAACAGAAAGATCATGAATGGTTGAAATAGTTGGGGCATCGACATCAAAGGGCAGGAAATTGGGTTCGTGGTATAAATCGCAACCAATCCGACGTACCCGATCTGCAAACAAATAATCCAAGCCGTTTCTCGCAATGCTTTTAATCTGATTTTTGATAATCGAAGTTGCAGAATTATTTTCCTGTTGCGATTTAACAGCCACACTTGGTTTACTAGGCTTCAGTTTAGCCATTGCTCCCTTGATTAGCGGTTCCCAAGAAGGGTGAGGGAACAAATCTAATTCCAGGGGGTGTTGCAATGATTGTAAAGCAGCACAAAGTTCAGCAGTGTAATGGCCTACACCGCTGCGCTGTTTCAAGGCAGGAAGATAATTAACCAAGATTCGCATTCGAACAACACCCTAAACCAATTAAATTACACTGCTTTTTACCTTGGATTAGTATTTTTACGCAAGTTCAATATGTGGATGTTTTTGCTGCTGATGGGCCTGCCGACACTTAAAAAACCACTTTGAAAGGAGCGGTTCAAGGGAGTAGTATTTTTTTATGAATAGGCCGGTAAAAACTTATCACAAAGCCCATCCGAGGCTCCGTATACGAAAATCCTAGGAATCACATGGATGGTAATTTGACTAATACCCAGCCCATATTAATTCGAATAATTCCAAATAGGCAATTTAATTTGAAAAGTAGTGCCCTCACCAAGAACACTTTGAACCGTGATGGTTCCGTTATGTTTTTCTATTACGCCTTTGCAAATGGCAAGACCTAAGCCGCTCCCACCAGAAAAGCGAGACCTGGCTTTATCTACACGATAAAACCTTTCAAAAATAAAAGGGAGATGCTCTTCAGAAATCCCCACCCCGGTGTCCTTAATTTCCAACACAGCTTTATTATCACTTTTGCTAAGTTTAATAAAAACTTTGCCACCAGGCTTATTATAAATTATGGCATTATTGATCAAATTATCGATCATTCGAGAAAGGCTTTCAGGGTTGCCAAAAATTTGAACAGCGTGCAAATCAGAAACCAAGCTGATCTGTTTTTCTGAAGCAATCGCCCCTAATAGGCTTACAGATTCGGAGGCAAGATCACTTAAATTAATTTGCGTTAAATGGAAGTCTGCGTTAGAAGAGTCAAGCCGTGCAAGCGCAAGTAACCCATTTACCAAATTAGTCATCCGTTCAGCAGCTTTGAGAGAGACCTCGATGGTTTCTTGATATTCTTCGGGAGTTCGTGGTTGAGAAAGTGCAAGTTCAGAAGCGGACCGGATTACAGTGAGTGGGGTACGAAGTTCATGAGAGGCATCTGCGGTAAACTGCCTTTGTCTTGAAAAAGAAGCATCCAGTCGAGAAAACAATCGGTTCAACACTTCCCCCAACCCTGCCAACTCTGAATCGAAATGATTAAGGTCAAGCCGTTTGCTCAGATCTTTTTCGGATAGGAGCTCTGCGGTAGCAGACATTTGAGTAATAGGGCGCACCATTCTAAAAGCGATTGCAAAAGAGATCCCAACACCCAAAACAAGAAAAGCAAGGCCGATCGCAATGAATTGAATGGCAATGTTTCGCAATTGAATGGTTTCGAGTCGAAGAGATTTTCCAACAATTATTTTAGAACCACCTGGGCCGATCATCCGAACTTCCCTGAGGTTGTTTTTCAGCATTATCAAAGTAGGTCTGGGATAAAACTGCCCCGCCAAGCTAGTCGCCTCAGAATAGCCAGAGGGCAAGAATTCTTTTTTGAGCAACATATCATTGGCGGTCATCACCATAAAATAGGGTTGATCTCTAGGATTATTTATACCAGGGATGTTCAACTCTTGAGGCAAGCGAAGTTCTTCAAGGAACTGTTCTCTGGAACGGCGGGGCCTATGCGGCGGCGGGGCGGTTCCGTCTGGCCTTAAAGGTGGAGGTAGCATGGGGGGTGCTTCAAGCCCCTGCTGAATGGGCGGGGGAAAAGAACGGAGTGTCACATCGAGATACAATGCTGCAGCTTCAAGCCCGCGATCGACCCCCGCAAAGGTTGAAACCCATATCTGATAATAATAAACGGATCCACTGCAAATGATAACCGTGGCCAGCAGGGTAGAATAAAAGAACTGTAGTTTCCAGCGCAGGGATTTAAACACTGATGATGTATCCCAAGCCACGCCTTGTTTCAATGATATCTACTCCGAGTTTTTTCCTGATATTCGAAATATGAACATCCACCAAATTACTCATTGAATCTTCGTTAGCATCATAAACATGTTCATAGATATCAGAACGGCTCATCACTCTGTTCTTTTTCAGGATCAAGAGTTCGATGATTGCAAACTCCTTGGCAGTAAGTTCAACTTTGCGTCTACCCACATTAACAAGCTTTGAACCAAAATTTATGGTAACGCCCTGAATGGTGACAATGTTATCATCTGTACCCAAAGAACGCCTGATCAAAGCCTGCAGCCTTGCAAAAAGCTCGACCATTGCAAAGGGCTTGGTCAGGTAATCATCTGCACCAAGGTTCAGCCCATCAACCCTGTTTGCAACCGTATCAAGGGCACTCAAAATTAAGACTGGGGTTCTATACAATTTTCTAAACTTAGCTAGAAATTGAGGCCCATCCATCACGGGCATCATCATATCCAAAATAATCGCATCATATCTACTGATTGCAGCGCAAGAAAGGCCCTCGCTACCATCCATTGCTTCATCCACTGCATAGCCGTTTTCACGCAAAGCCTTGGCAATAGTGCGCAACAAATCTGGTTCATCTTCAACAACAAGTATTCGCATAAGGTTTTCACCAACAAGCTTATTTACTGGTATTTTTTGCGCGGGCCCGTTCGCGGGCACTTAACTCTTGCTTATCAGTTACTGGCAATTTGGTTTCCCAAAAGACCCCTTTTTGATGCCCTTGCTGCACATGATTCCAAAAACTTAACTCGGGCCATTTACCTTTGGCCATCCCTTGGCTCAATGTTTCTTTTAACTGTAATGTTGAAACATCACCTGTTTGGAACAGCACCTCGCCCTTCACCCCGAAGTTATCAGGCTGAACCACCAAGATCTGCGATTCCTTTTCAGCTCCATCTACCAATTCTAATTCTTTTTGATCCCTGACTTTCACATAAATAAACTTGCCCAGAAATTCACTCGACCAAGCAATAGCGGATATCTTTTTTTCAAGTTCCAAGGCATCACCGTTTGCATCCGGATTAACAATTACAAGTGGTTGTTTGTCACACCCGGCAACATTTAAAGCCAAACGCAAATCAGCAACATAGGGAACAGCAGAAATCTTTTCGCCCTCTGACGACACACCAGGGTACTTTAGCGCAACTTCGGCCATGCTTTTTGCCATGTTTTTAGGATTTCCATAGACTTGGCCGGTGCCTCGGGAAGCACGAGAAAGCCGCTGCTTGGCATCAGGCGAGAGGATACAGAAAACGGTATTTTCCACATCTCCATTTCGGCCCACATTGAAGGTTTTTAAAAACGCAGCTTCCTCTTTATTTTCATAGCTAAGAAGGCGAATACAGATAAATTTTCTAGAAGCAGCAATTACATCGGGATCAGACAAGAAACTCTTGTCCATCTCGGATTTCCCGGGTCACCAAGTGCCAGAAACGCCAGCGCAATGAGGTGCAGCAGAAAGAAGCAAAATAGGAAGCCCGGTTCGTTGGGCTTCTTTCAAACCTCCATCCAAAGAAGCAAACCATTGGATTTGGGCAGGCTTCTGGAGTTTGGAATCCATGCCAGGCCTAGGCTGGGAACTCTTTTTATCGGGTGCAGCACCATCCTTACCTTTATCTTTGCCGTCTCTGCCCTTAGCATCTTTACCATCTTTGCCTTCCATTTTGCCAAGGCCTTTAGATGCCTCCGCTTTTTTGACTTGGCCCGCGGTGAGAATCTTGGTGAGCTTGGCTTTAACATCTTTTTCAAGGTCAGCAATTTGTTTTAACTGCTCTACTGAAAGTTCAAGAGTGTCTGCGATATGGGGTGGTAGAACCTTGCCAAGTTCAAAACCCATGGGTGGTCCTTTTTTATCACCACCAGGGCCTTTTTTAAAATCTTTGCCGCCGTCTTTTCCGGGCCCGCCCTTGCCATCCTGAGGTTGGGACCAAACACTTAATCCCATGAAACAAAGCAGTCCAAGGGTTGCAATTCCAGCAAGATATTTCTGCATGATAGGCCTCTAAAATTTACAAAGTAATTCGATCGTAGTTAACACTATAATCGAAGTAAGGTTAAGAGAGCATTAAGATGGGGATGAATTCTGGAATGCTCAAAAAAAAAATGCCCCTGACTGGATTCGAACCAGTGACCGACGGATTAGAAATCCGTTGCTCTATCCAACTGAGCTACAAGGGCATACAAAAAACTATTATATTCAATAAACGGCAGTTGCCCAAGGTGTTCCTTTAGATCATTTTAAGATTCTCTTTACCGTCCCAATGCCAAGTAAGGGATTGGATATTCTGAGTAGCCAAAAAAGCAGCAGCCCCCATGAATCCCATGCCCGGTTCAAGATGTAAAACAGTCCAACGGCCAGCCTCGTTGGGGCAGCCATCAACAAATCTGATCCTAGGGGTTTCATTGCGCCCCAAAGATACTTCAACGCGATCTAGCCCAAACCCTAAACCATGACCATTAGCCTTTAAAAATGCTTCTTTTCGAGTCCAAGCTTGAAAGAAGATGGATTGCATCTCGGGGACTGATTGCTGGGAAAGGGTATGGGATTCCCAAGGTGAAAAGAATCGTTCAGCAAGAAATAAGCTATTCTCGATCAGCCTGACTTTTTCGACATCGACGCCAATTTCCACAGAATTCGAAAGGGCGATTAATCCTAAGCCATGCGAATGAGAAAGATTAAAATAAAGGCCCTGATGGTTTGCAAGAATAGGCTTACCCATGCCTGTACTTGCAAAAATGACGGCTTGGGGCTCGCAGCCCAAATACCCTGCAAGAAAAATGCGAAGCACTGCCCTGCCAACAATCGCCTGCTCGCGAACTTCGAGTGAACGCATACGCATGGCACGATTTATTTCGTCTTTATGCAATAACTTTGATAATAATTCGACTTCTTTAGAAGGCCTGGAGGTATGAAAAGACCAAATATGAACGGTGCCCGGCTCAAGGGGTGTCAAATTATTGCTTATTGGCCAAGTAGGCTTAATGGGAGTAGGCAAAGTAAGCCCCTTTTAAATCATTCAGCCTTTGCACGAACTACCCTGCGTGCGCCAACTCGAACGATTAGTTCGCCCTCAATAGTGATGACCTGATTCGGATCAATGATTTTAGTTTTATCAGGGCCAACCGTAACGCCACCGCCTTGGATTAATCTTCGTGCATCATTATTGCTTTTGGCAAAATCAAGGAATACAAGCAACTTAGTTACGGTGCAGCCTGCAAGCTGTGTAGCATTCAAAACAACCACTGGGATATCGGTAGGATCTTGCCGTTGCGAAAAGCGTTTAACCCATTCCTCTGCAGCTTCGTTAGCAACACTTTCGCCATGGTAAAAACCAACAATATTCTTACCCAGAGTTTTCTTGGCTTCAAGCGGGTGGGTTTTGGAAGCATCAAGAAGATCGCTGATCTGAGTAGAAAACAGGTTGGTAAGAAGCTCAAACCATTCCTTCATAAGTTCATCGGGTATGCTCATGATCTTGGCAAATTGATCGTAGGAAGAATCGCCAACGCCAACATAATTACCAAGGCTTTTGCCCATGCGTTTGGTACCATCCAAACCGCGAAGGATAGGAAGAGTAATGCAAACTTGGGGTTCTTGCCCCGCATTTTTTTGCAGATCGCGAGCAGCCATGAGGCTAAAAAGTTGTTCGCTGCCCCCGAGTTCAACATCGGCCCGAACCTCGACGCTATCATGCCCTTGCATGAGAGGATAAAGGCATTCATGAAGATAAATAGGGGTGCCTGCTTTATAGCGCTTAGTGAAGTCGTCTCGCTCAAGCATTCGTTGAATGGTGGTGGTGCCCGCAAGAGAAAGAACATCTAGGAACCGATATTTCGAAAACCATTCACCATTATAACGAACTTCAGTTTTGGAAAGATCAATAACCTTCCCAACTTGGACGAGATAATCGAGGGCATTTTTAGCAACCTGCTCTTCGGTAAGCCGTTGCCTGGCCTGATCCCTGCCACTGGGGTCGCCAACCAATGCAGTGTAATTTCCAATGATAAGAACGGCTTGGTGTCCGAGATCTTGGAAGAGTTTTAATTTTCGCAGTGGAACAGTATGGCCGAGGTGAACATCAATGCCAGTGGGATCAATGCCATACTTAACACGAAGGGGCTTATTGAGTGAGATAGAGCGATCGAGTTTGCGAAGGAACTCATCGGCTGGAGTAATTTGGTCGGTGCCGTTTTTAATCAATTCAAGTTGTTGTGCAGAGGATTTCAAAAAGGCCTCTTAAGTTAAATTGACAAGGATTCAGGAAATAAACTCGAAGGCATTTTCATGGTGTGCTAAATCAGGAGTTGAAGAGTTCTTTTTCCAAGCGACTGCAATAACATCAAACCTGAAAGAATTACCCTGAAGCTTATGGGCCCGAATAAAAGCCGCTGCTGCTCTCGAAAGCTTGATTTGTTTATCCCGGCCCACCGACTCTGCAGCAACCACAGTATGGTCGCAAGATTTGGATCGAACTTCAACAAAAACTACAGTATCTTTAAACCGGGCAACAATATCAAGTTCGCCTAACTTGCAACTCCAGTTTCTTGCTAGGATAATATATCCTTTAGAAACAAGAACCTTGGCAGCAATACCCTCGGACTTATTGCCTAGCCATTTCCGCCAAGGTAGCATCCATTCTAGAAATCGCATGGGCATGCGAATTACAATGAATATGAATTACTTGGTTTTAGCTTTGGGAACATGGGCCTTGCGTTCTTTAAGGCGGGTAGCCTTACCAACCCTATCGCGCATGTAATAAAGTTTCGCCCTGCGAACCTTGCCAGTTTTCTTAACTTCAACCTTGGCAACTCGTGGGGAAACTACAGGGAAAGTTCGTTCAACACCTTCGCCCTGAACAATTCTGCGAACGGTGAACATTTCACCCATGCCATAGCCTCGCTGGCTGATGACAAGACCGTTGAAAACTTGGATGCGTTCTTTTTGGCCTTCCAAAATCCGAAAGTGAACATCAACGGTATCACCGACTTCAAAAGCTGGCATAGATCGTTTGAAATCTGATTTTTCAGAAAGATCTGCGACATGCTTTTTTGCCATGTCTTCGACGATCTGGAGGAGGCGGTTTTTCATGATAAAATTCCTTCGCAAACAAAGTTTTATTGAATCAAACCCTGACTTCGTAACCTAGACTGTTCAGCGCGCCAAGAAGCAATTGCGGCATGGTTGCCACCCAACAAAACTTCTGGCACTTCAGCGCCCCTGAAAACCCGAGGACGGGTATACTGGGGATATTCGACTACACCTGGATCGTTATGAGTTTCTTCGGTAAGGCTTTCGGGATCACCCAAAACGCCGGGCACCAAACGAATCACACTATCGATCAAAACCATTGCAGGGACTTCACCGCCATTGCATATGAAGTCACCTATCGAAATTTCGCGAGGCTTCAGGCCAATCCTGATTCTCTCATCGAAGCCTTCGTATCTGCCACATAACAGCAAAATCCTGTTATGTCCAGAAAGTTCTTCCACAAGTTTTTGGTTAAGCTTTTTTCCAGCGGGAGTAAGCATCACCAATAAACCAGGATCATCAACGACCTTCGAGCGCACCTCTTCAACACAATCAAAAATCGGCTCGGGCATCATGACCATTCCGGGCCCGCCACCAAATGGCCTGTCATCCACTTTTGAGTGTTTGCCCTTGGCCCAATCTCTAATATTCCAGAGGTTGATGGAAACCTTTTCTGTCTGGATCGCCAATTTCAAAAGGCTCTGAGACAGATATCCTTGAAATAAATCAGGAAACAAGGTCAGCACATCAAACCGCATGGGTATTAGGAACCAGAACTTGCTGCTGCCTCAGCCTTCTCGAATTTTTCCATGTACTTTTCGAGAAAGATTGCAACGTGATCAGAAGGTTGTGCGCCAACGCTCAACCAATACTTGATTCTTGTAGGTTTAAGGATAACCCGTGATTCCTTGATTTTAACCGAAGGATCGTAGGTGCCTAAAATTTCCAGAACATCGCCATCGCGTGCCCTGCGTTTATCAATGGCAACAATGCGGTAAAAATGCCTGCCATGTCTGCCAAACTGTTTCATTCTAATGCTAACTGCCATGCTTCTTCCTTTCCAAAGGTATGCCAATTTTTTATTTTATGAAAGATTGAGGCAGAAACCCACTACCTTTCTTCATTCATTTTAAGAAACTAGCGTTTTTTATTATTTTTTCTTTCTTTGGCCCGTTCCTTAGGTGTTTTTCTATGACCTGTATCGCCCTTTGTCTTAAGTTTTGCGCCGGGCTGAAAAGCACCCATCTTACCCATCCCCGAAACCATCTTAATTCTTTCCCAAACACTCATCTTCGACATGGCCCGCATTAAGTTGCGAACTTGCTCGAATTGATTCAGAAACTGTTTCACATCATGGGGTTGCGTCCCGCTACCCGCAGCAACTCTACGCCTTCGATTTTGGTCTAAAACATCCGGATTGGCCCGTTCTTCCCGGGTCATGGAATCCAACATTCCTTTGATTCTTCTAAACGCAGCTTCGGGGTCTTCCCCTGCAGGAACCATATCCGCCATTCCTGGCATGGAACCGATCAGGTCCTTCATCGACCCCATTTTGGCAATTTGTTCAAATTGTTTTCTAAAATCGTTTAAATTGAAGTCGCCTTCGCGCAATTTCTTCTGTTGCTCTTCCAATTCTTCCTTGGAAATATCGGACTGAACTTTACTGACTTTTTCCACCAAAGACATGATATCGCCTTGGCCCAAAATCCTCTGCGCCATGCCTTCAGGCCGAAACTCTTCCAACTTGTCAAGTTTTTCACCAACCCCGATAAACTTGATCGGGACCTTGGTAACCTCCTTGATAGATAAGGCTGCACCACCCCGGGCATCGCCATCAAGCTTGGTAAGGATCACGCCATTTAATTCTAAAGCCTCGTTGAATGCTGCTGCACTATTGACTGCATCTTGACCAGTCATAGCATCGCATACAAGATAAACTTGATCTGGTTTAGCGAGTTTATCGATCTGCTTAAGTTCATCCATGGGCATTTCAGCGATATGCAATCGGCCTGCAGTATCAAGAATTACAGTATCAATAAGGGTTCGCTTAGCGTAAGCGATTGCATTAACGCAAACTTCTACAGGAGTAGGAACAGGCTTGCCCGGTTCCGCAACTTCGGAATAAACAGGAACCTGAATCTGCTCGCCTAAAACGCGTAATTGCTCGACAGCGGCAGGCCTTTGAAGATCTGCTGCAACCAATAATGGCTTGCGGCCTTTGCCTTTAAGTGTCAGCGCCAGTTTGCCCGCAGTGGTAGTTTTTCCCTGCCCTTGAAGGCCACAAAGCATGATAATCGTGGGCCGATCCTTGGCGAAAGGAATTGCGGTATCCACAGGCCCCATGAGCAAGACAAGTTCATCGTAAACGAATTTTACTATTTGTTCGCTAGGGTCTAAGCTGCGAAGAACTTCTTGGCCGATTGATTTTTCAGTGATTCGATTAATAAAGTTTTCCGCAGCGGTGAAGTTAACATCGGCATCGAGAAGAACGATGCGGATAGCTTCCATCGCCTCGCGGATGTTTGCCTCAGAAAGGCGCCCTTTTCCACGCAGGGTTTTTAAAGCTGCGGCCAACCCTTTTCGTAAACCATCAAACATGGCAGTCCCAATAAAAATCGAATGCGCCTAAATTGCGCTAGATCACTATATTTTATTATAAAAGAATGCACTGCAGGTGCAACCTATCGTTGGAAAACTCGCCCTTAATAAATATTATCGCCACTTTCAATCTAAATTGATTGTATCAATTATTATGCATGCCTGAACAAGAGTACACTCAAAAATCGTCGCATTATTTTTTTAAATCATTGACAGAACGAGCCCCAAAAGTTTAACTTATACCCTTGGCCTCTTCTCTGTTCCGGCCCCGCTAACGCAGTTAAATGTATTAGCGGGGTTTTTTTATGCCCCCTTATTTACTCCCAAAGCTTTCTACCTTAAACTACATTGCGTCCTTATCCTCAATCACACGCATCACCCATAATGACAAACCTGCACCGAATTTTAGAACCAGAAGTGATGGATACCCTCGAGGAAGCTTTCGAATACGACTCCATGGATCATAGCCAAGTGAACGAAGTCTTTTGCAACGATTTTTTTGCTGCAAGGAATCTAAACGATGGCGTTCGGATTCTCGATGTTGGCACAGGCACCGCCCAAATCCCCATAGCAATGTGCAAACGCAACATTGGCCTAAAGATTACCGCAATCGACCTCGCAGAATCAATGCTAACACTAGGAAATAAAAATATCCAAACTGCCCGTCTAGAAGATTCCATCACGCTAGTTCAAGTTGATTCAAAAAAAATGCCCTACTCTGATGAATCTTTTGACCAAGTTATTTCCAACAGCATCATCCATCACATTCCAAATCCTCTTGAATGCTTTAAGGAAATGATTCGGGTCACCAAAAAAGATGGGTTGTTATTTATCCGTGATTTACTTCGCCCCTTTTCCATGGTCGAACTTCACAACATTGTCAATCTGCATGCAGGCGATGCCACGCCTAAACAAAAACAACTGTTTACAGATTCGCTTCACGCTTCGCTATCTCTTACGGAAGTTCGCGAAATGGTAAAACTATTTGGCTTTGATGCATGCACCGTAATTCAGTCTTCCAACAGGCACTGGACCTTTACCGCCAGGAAATCTTGAAAGGCTTTAAATGCAAAGTTTGATCCAAATAGGCCACGGGATAATGTTCACCTTGGAAGCTGTTTATCAACTTCCGTTTGCGTTCAAAACTCCGCAGGAATTAATTCGCCAAACTTACAAAACCTTGATTGGCGCCCTTCCCTTGGCAATTGTTGCAGGGCTGGCAATCGGAGTCGTAGTATGGATTCATTTGCGCGATGCTTTGGTAAATGTCGCAGGCCCATCGGCAATGGCATACCTGCCCCAAGCCTTGGCGCTGGCTGTGGTAGTTGAATTTGCGCCATTATGTTCGGCACTAATTCTTGCAGGAAGATCGGGCTCAAGCCTGGCTGCGGAAATTGGTTCAATGAAACAAACCGAACAAATTGACGCCCTTACGCTTTTGGGCATTAGACCGATGCAAGGGTTGATAGCACCCAGAATTTTAGCATGTGTAATCTCGCTTCCAATTCTTACCGTGTTCACCGCATACTTGGCGATTTACTCTGGATTTATAACGGAATCACTTACCGGTTCGATGAGTTTTTCCCAATATCAAAACGAAGTGCTAAGAGTACTAACCTTACGAGAATCCCTGCCCGCCTTGGGAAAAACCTTCGTTTTCGGGCTCGCAATTGGAATCTCGGGTTGCTACTACGGCATGGAAACCGAAGGCGGAACCGAAGGCGTAGGCAAAGCTGCAACCCAAGGCGTTGTTACCTCCATCATCTCGGTTCTTATCTTAAATGTGTTTCTCGTCAAAACCATCCATTTCTTTTTCAACTAGTGATTTCCAAGAATCACAATGTCCAACCTTTTCGATATTCCCTGAACAGGAATTTGTCTGCGTCTTTGTTTCCGGTAGTGCCTTTGGCATCATCCCAACTTATTTTCGCGCCACTGCGAAGCGAGACATTACCCAGCAAAACGGTTTCAGCAAGCGCCCCACTGTAATCAAAATTACAAGTGGTCACTTTCTTATTTTTTATCGCATCAACCCATTCCTGATGATGGCCTATTGAATTAGGAATGGTGGCAGGTGGTGCGGTAAAGCCTTTAAACTTATCTTCAGGCAGAAGTTTATACTTCGAGTAATCAGCGATCAACTGGCCTTTGGTTCCTTCGAAAAGAATTCCTGAAGCAAAACCGTGGTAAGGCTCCACATGATCCCAGCCCGGCCCTTTTACGCCATTATACCAAGTAAGATGCACCGCAGGCTTTTTACCCCTCATAGGATAGTTATAATCCGCTTTGACAAGATCTGGAACAGTTTGATCACCTGCTTGAATCCTTTTTGAAACAGCCTCAACCGTGAGGGGTTTTCGCAAATCAAGAGACCAATGCACAAGATCCATGTAATGGCATGCCATGTCTGCAAACACTCCGCCACCAAACTCCCAGAAATATCTCCAGTTGAAGTGGGTAAAGGCAGGATCATAAGGCCGGTGGGCAACAGGCCCAAGCCAAAGATCGTAATCAAAACCGGCAGGCACTGTTACCGGGGTCTTGGAAAGGGTTCGAATATTGGGAAGAGAATTGACCCATACCTGAACTCTACTGATTTCACCCAATACGCCTGCTTGTATAATTTCAACCACTCTGCGGTAATTATTTCCCGCATGAATTTGCGTTCCCATTTGGGTGACTAGCCCTTTTTCATTTGCGATTTTCACCATCTTTCGAACCTCTAGCACCGAATGGGCCAAAGGCTTTTCGCAATAAACAGGTCTGCCAGATTGCATCACAGCTATGGCTTGCACGGCATGCACATGGTCTGGGGTGCTAACCACGATAGCATCAAGCTCTTTGAGGTCGATCAATTTTCGATAGTCTTGGAAAAACTTAGCATTAGGATGGGCACTTCTTGCCTTAACAGCGTTGTTTTCATCCACATCACAAAGGGCAACGATATTTTCAGTTAGAACCCCCGCTAGATTCGATGCGCCTTTCCCAGATAACCCGATCAAACCGATGTTAAGCTTTGGCTTAGTTTCCTGCGCTCTGATGATTCCCGGAGCAACCATCAAGCCTGCTGCAAGTGCAGAACTTTTCTTAATAAAACTGCGGCGCTGTTCTCGGATATTCATTATTAACTCCTGCAAATCATCAGGAAAGAAGGTGGGTTTATCGACTACTTTTCTAACATCTCATAGATTTTAAGAAGAGTCAACCGGGTAATTGGAACCAAAATTTGGTAAATGTATCCCAATAACAACCATAAAGCTTGCATGAATCAGGTTTTAACCCTATTATAATATCTAACTATGAGTCGAAAATTACTACCTCTTGAGCTTCTCCTTATTCTTCCCCTTGCGGGATGAACCGGGGATTTTTCTCGAAATTGATGACAAGCTAAACGAGAATGATAACCCCGGAGCCAAAAGGTTCCGGTTTTTTTTTTGTCGGGAGTTTTTTATGAGCCAAGATAAGATCATCATTTTTGACACCACGCTTCGCGATGGCGAGCAATCGCCCGGCGCTAGCATGAACCTCGCTGAGAAACTTGAAGTGGGTATGGCTCTTCGCGACCTAGGTGTCGATGTCATCGAAGCTGGGTTCCCGATTGCATCTCCTGGGGATTTCGAATCCGTCCGGGAAATCGCCAGGCAGATTCATGGCCCGATTATCTGCGGCCTCGCCCGTTGCAATAACCCTGATATCGATCGCGCTTGGGAAGCTCTCAAAGATAACCCCAAACCTCGCATCCATGTTTTCCTTGCAACTAGCGCCATTCATCGTGAATTCAAACTACGCATGGCCAAAGAAGAAATCGTACGCAGGGCCGTCGATGGTATTAAAAGAGCTAAAAGCTTCTTGAATGATGTAGAATTTAGCCCCGAAGACGCTGCTCGTACCGAACTCGATTTCCTTACGGAAGTGGTTGAAAAAGCAATCGAGGCTGGCGCTACAACGATTAATATTCCCGATACCGTGGGCTATGCCATGCCCGAACAATACGCTAAGGTGATTGCTCACCTGAAAAAAAATGTGCGGGGTATTGATAAAGCGATCCTGAGTGTGCATTGCCATGATGATCTCGGCCTTGCCGTTGCAAATAGCCTTGCTGCAGTTTTGGAAGGTGCCCGACAAATCGAATGCACCATCAATGGTATTGGTGAACGCGCTGGAAACTGCGCCCTTGAAGAAGTTGTGATGGCTATTAAAACCCGTCAGGACTACTTCAAGCTGGAAACCAACATTAACACCAAAAAAATATTCTCCACCAGTAAGCTTGTCTCCCATGTAACGGGAATTCAAGTACAACGCAACAAAGCAATCGTTGGGCAAAACGCATTCGCCCATGAGGCAGGCATTCATCAAGATGGGATGCTCAAAGAACGATCCACTTACGAAATCATGAACCCAGTTGATATCGGCTTGGCTCAAACCGATCTGGTGCTTGGCAAACACAGTGGCAGGCACGCCCTAAAGCAAAGAGTACAAGAATTAGGCTATCACCTTGATGAAGCCCAGTTCCAAAGACTCTTCGACGATTTCAAAATTCTCGCTGACCGTAAAAAAGTCATCTACGATGCAGATATCGAAGCACTTGCCGAAGCAAAAATCCATTCCGATCCCACCATTTGGACTTTGGAAGCCGTTACTTGCAACGCTGGCACAGGAACCATTCCTTCCGCTGTTGTTGCTCTTTGGCATAAAGATGGCCATATTGTTAGAGACGCTTGCATTGGGGACGGCCCTGTAGATGCAGTTTTCAAAGTTATTTCAAAACTTACAGGCGTGAATGTTACCCTGAAAGATTATCGCCTGAGAAATGTCACCGTCGGGGAAGATGCTCAAGGCGAAGCTCAAATCGAAGCATTATTTGAAGGCAAGGTACTTAATGGCAGGGCTGTGAGCACCGATGTTATTGAAGCCAGTGCTGTTGCATTTCTTCAGGTAATCAATCGGGTACTGATGAGGCAGGCGCATGGCGACCGCATCAAACCAACCGAAAATCTTCCCCAGTAAAAAATTACTGCAGAGGAACCAGCTTTAAACTGAAAGGTACTTCAACAGCGATTGGAGTTCCGCCTTCGTATATGATTTTAGAAGGCGCCTTCGAGTTTGCAGGATAAGTGACATTTATACTTCGTTTGGTACCACCCGGCCCAACCTGCATGCTGGTGGAAGAAGAATTGGGGGTCAAAGCTTTGCCCTCTACATCAAGTATTTTAAACCCGCCCAGATTTGCAAGCGCTGCCCCTCCCAAAATATTAAATTGGCCATTCTGAATGATGATATTATTCTGAACCCCGATGTTCCCTAATTGGATCCGATTATTTTGAGCATTTGCAGCAACCGCATCAGCCGGAATATCATATTCAATGCGCAGAGAGTGAAAGCCTTTAGCATCTTTGCCACACTCATTAATTTTAAGCCATGCACCTGATCTTCCTTCAATCTTCTTCCCCACTTCCTTCTCGATATTCGTTATTTCAAGGATAGGTTTTGAATCGTCAAAAACTTGCAGTACAAGCTTTCCTTCAAGCATCTGAATGCTTTTGGATTCTTTTTGTGCCTTAAGAAAATGAATCGGCACTTTAGAATCAACCGCACCTGCTTTTCCCTCCTGACCTAATGCTTGAATAGGCCGTGCGATAATCCTACCTGGCATAGGCGGGGCAAGGATATCATTGCGCGAAATATTGGTATCTTGCTCCAATATCTGACCAGATTCATCAACTGCTTTCGTGATTTTTACTCCGGTGATTTCCTGCAATTTAAACCGGGGTTCGGGAGTAACTTCCAACCCAATAAGGATATGCTTATCATCAGGTTTTCCAAAAACTGTTTCAGGAGTTTTTAACAAGCGAATTCTGTAAGCAGACCGGTTATCTGTTGGTAATAAATCGAATTTTCCTTCTTTAAGAATGATCATATTTTCTTTGCCCCGTCCGGCAGGTGCTTGGTCCATCCCTATTGCAATCTGCCCAAAGACCTGCCCAATTCCGGGAGGCAATAAAGGTTGGGGCAAAACTGCAGGAGGCGCAACTGGCTGAGCTTTTTCCTGAGGTACAAATAAAACCCTGATAGCCTGTGGCCCCACATCATTTTTTACACCCTTCTTTGGTTCTTCCACTTCTTTTGGAGGCATTGGTGGAGGCACCAGTTTTGGTACAGCTCTCGGAAATACATTCGGCTTCGGGAATTCAACCCTAATTGGATTCCCCGCTGCCCCCTGCAGGCCTGCAACTTCCACCAAGTTTGCCTTCATGGATATTGTTTCAAGCGCCTCCCAAAAAGTAGCTTCCTTCATTTCCACGCTGATCTTTTTTGATTCCAACGCACGGCTTTTATCTTCCAACACGATCCGATACCCCGATTGCTTCACCAAATCTGCTATCACTTCTGTAACGGGGATATCCGAATGCTTCATGGTAATTTTCTTTGGATCAATCAGCTTTTTGTTATCTGATTCGATCTCAATTTTCTTGATCAGAGTCTCGACCCTTCGCCTGATTTCAGGGTCTTCGCTTTTTCTTTCCTTGCGTAATTGCTCTAACGCGGGTTCACCCGCTAATCCCAAATCTTTTTCTGCTTTTTCCCGAACTTCAAACGAGGAATCCCCTAATGCTTTAATCATTTCGGAAATCGATGGCTGGCTGATCTGAATTGAACTGGCTTCGTTATTTACAACTAGAAAAAACAGGACCACCAAAATCATGTATCGATTAAACATAGCTCACCCCTGCAACAGAAAATTAACATATTAGTTATGATCGCATAAAACCAAACATGCGTCCATATTTTGCATCTTGATTACTTTGCCCTTTCTAAAGGCAATAAAAAACCCCCAGGGATTAGCTGGGGGCCTTTGGTTTAAATTCCAATTATGCAAGCAATTTATCGACAACGGTTCCTTCGCGGAACAACTGGATTGGCCTGCCTGTTGAAGAATTAAGCTCGGTCTTAGGATCGATTCCAAGGTTAGCAAAAATCGTCGATGACACATCATCAGGAAGGCAAGGATCCGTTGCAGCAGCCATGCCTTGGCCATCGGTGGTGCCATGAGCATAACCGCGCTTGAACCCGCCACCTGCAAGGACCACAGCCATAGATCTGGCCCAGTGATCACGGCCAACATTTTTGTTAACCTTAGGAGTACGGCCGAATTCGCCCGCACAATAAACCATAGTTCGGTCTAGCATTCCGCGATCAGAAAGATCAGAAATAAGCGCTGAGAGAGTGTTATCCAAGGTGGGTTGCAGCTTCTTCGAATGTGATTCGAAGGTTTTGTTGTGGGTATCCCAACCACCAATGCTAATGGTTACAAAGCGAACGCCAGATTCTACAAGTCGCCTTGCAGCAAGTGCGCTTTGGCCAAAGTTATCAGCGCCATAGCGAGCCCTGGTTTCAGGTTTTTCCTGAGTCAGATCAAAAGCCTTGCGGGTTTTGTCAGAACGAAGGATATCAAGAGCTTGTTGATGGAACGCATCAAAGCCTTGGATAAGGTCTGCTTTTTTATCTACTTCGCGGAAGGTTGAATCAAAGCCAGCGAGCAATTTGTCGCGGTTATTCAATTCATCCAAGGTAAAGTCGGTAGGAAGTTGGATTCCTCGAACCTTTAGCGTTGCTTTACCTTTGCCTTCGCCACCTGCGTTACCTTCAACAAGGAAAGGATTATAAGCGGTGCCGAGGTAACCAGAGGAACCTGCGGTGCCTCCACGGATATCCGAGAATGAAACATAGGAAGGTACACCTTCTTCACCCTTGGCAAGTTTACTTACGAGCGAACCCATTGAAGGGTATTGAAGCGCTGGGGTTGGCTTGTTTCCGGTAGTCATGAACACCGTTGCAGGGCCATGGGAAGGAATAGAGTGATAAATAGAGCGAACGATAGTGGTTTTATCTACGACTTTAGCCATCTTGGGCAAATGCTCGCTGATTTGAATTCCAGCAGCAGAGGTATTGATCGGCTTGAATTCGCCACGAATGCCTTCAGGGGCATCAGGCTTTAGATCCCACATATCAATGGTAGCAGGTCCGCCAGCGAGCCAGACCATGATAATGGAATCAGCTTTTTTGGAAGATGAAACGCCATTTCTTTTAGCAGCGGATTGGGCTTCTAGTTTTAAGATTTCAGGAAGGCTAAGGCCAAGAAGTCCTGCGCCTGCGCCA
The DNA here is from genome assembly GCA_044337875.1 of Gemmataceae bacterium. Lineage (GTDB taxonomy): Bacteria > Planctomycetota > Planctomycetia > Gemmatales > Gemmataceae > UBA969. The sequence goes on along the minus strand of JBIIMS010000001.1, from coordinate 107,703 downwards.
ATTCTTAAGAAGTTACGGCGGTTAAACCCTTCGCAATCTGAAGCAAAATTAGCAGCCATGATAAATCCTTTGGTGCCCTTAAGTTTCATTCTGCCTATAGTTCCCAGGGCAAACTTGGAACTTTGCTTGTGATTAGCAAGCCGACAAAATCTTAATGATTAAAAATAAACTCCTTGGTGTTCAACAACGCCCAGAGGGTGTCGACAAACGCCGTTTTTCTATCCATGCTTTTAGCACGGTATTCTTCAAAGTGTTTCTTTTCGCGATCGTTAGGCAACCTACTTAAAGTTGAAAGAAACATTTCTTCGAGTGCTTTTTGGTCATCAGAGTTTTCTGAAAGTATTTTCTTGATCATGTTGCCTTGCGATTCAACCTTGATTTGCAGGTTCGTATCAGCCATCAGGTATAATTTCTGGGGTAGTGCTGGTTCCATGGATCTTTCGCAATCGCAAGCTGCGGTACGAGGTGGGCGGCCAAAAATCCGGAAAGCATAACTAATGCTAGAGTTAACCCTGCTAGCTCCAACTTCAATAGCTCTGGCACTCTTAGGAGCTTCCGCACCAAAGTTTTCTACCATACCTGTTGCTGCACAAAGCACATCCACTACCACTTCCGCCATCATTGGTCGAATAAAACAGTGGGAATAGTTGTTGTCATCAAGACGGTTCGTTTCATTGGGAACATGAGTCAGGTTATAAACCCGGGAAAGCAGGATATTTCTTTCGAGCTTACGGATATCAAAGCCACTGTCGATAAAATCCTTAGCCAATGCGTCTAGCAAAGCTGGATTTGAAGGGGGGTTGGCGATTGAAAAATCATCGAGCGGATCCACAATACCGACGCCAAAGTAATGACCCCAAACACGATTGACAAAGCTTCGTGCAAAGTAAGGGTTATCAGGTGTTTTCAACCATTCAAACAACTTCCTGCGGGCATCAACGCCTGCTTCCATCTTAATTTCAGGGCCACCCAAAGCCTTGGGCACCAATGGAAGATTCGTTTCGGGATGGGTTAGCCCCTTGGCCCCGCCCTTGCCTGCGACCACAGAAGTTAAATAAACCTCTTTGACGATGCTAATATTATTGTTGTTTGTTCCTGTTGCGTTCTTCTTGCGTTCTGCATTTTCAGCATCAATCAACTTTTTAGCTTCGGGGGAAGCGCCATAGGCCAACTGTGTGAATACATTTGCATAGGAACGATAATCGGCTTGGGTCCAGCGATCAAAGGGGTGTTTATGGCATTGGGCACATTCGAGACGAACGCCCATGAAAGCTGCAGCAGTTTTTTCGCCCCACTGGTCTAAAGTTACTGCGCCTTGTTTACGCCAGAACAAATCCAATGTGGGTTTTCCTGCATAAGATTCTACAAAACCTTTGGTCAATTCTTCATCGAGTTTATTGACTTTAACTAAATAGTCTTCGGGCGTATCGCCATCCCTGCTGGTTGCACAAAGTACACCTTCCACGATTTTGTCGTAGGTCATGTTTTCAGCAACGCGCTTCCTCAGCCAATCATGCCACATTTGGCTTTTTTTTACCCTAAGGTTCTGGGGGTTTTCGATAGCATCGGTATTGTTACCAGTAATATCGCTAAATTTCGTTGCCCACAAAGCCGCATGCATTGGGTGCTTCAACAGTTCATCAATTTTTTTGGTTCGTTTGTTGGTATCTTTATCCGCAACAAATGCACGAATATCATTAGGGCTGGGCAAGGTGCCTATCACATCAATCGTGATTCTGCGCAAAAACTCTGCATCGCCTGACAGGCCGCTTGGTTCGATATTGAGCCTCTTCAACTTCGAAAAAACAAGTTTATCGATGTAATTAACTTCAGGCACACTCGGGTACTTATAGCCAGGCTTTACATCCAGCGGAACCATGGCGCGGACTGGAAATACCGTGCCTCGGTAAGCAACAATAATCGAAGTGTCTCCTGCGCGATTGCTGGTAACTAACCCGGAGGGACTGACTTCAGCAACGCCATCGTCCAAGGTTCGAAATTCGCTAAGGGCAGTGATATTTTCACTGGTACCATCTGCAAAGGATACCATCACCTTAAGATTGATCTTTTCGCCTAGCTTATTAAAGGGGATTTCTTTAGGGGTGACATCAAGGGATTTGATCTCTCCACTACCTTTGGTTAGCGGGGCGCCTTGAACGATCCAATCCTTGATCAACTTGTGCTGCCAAGAGCCTGCAGAAAACTTTTTGCCACCTGCGTGCTCGGTCAAGCCCATGGCTTTTAAAAGCAAAAGACTATTATCGGGGTTATTTAAATCGATGCGCCTGCCATTCATTTCCCTGCTTACGGAAATGCCATCTTTTTCAGCTTCATAGCCAAAAAGGGAAAGCCTAAAACCGTTTTTACCTTGAAAGGAACCATGGCAGGAACCAAGGTTACAGCCAGATCGGCCAAAGAGCCCTACGATATGTTTTTCGAAGTCGACTGTTTTAATTACGGTGCCATCAGGAAGTTGAACTTCGGCACGGGCTGTGCCATGCAAACCAAATAGCACAACCACGCAAACAGCAAAAATCTGTTTCCATTGGTAGCACGATTTCATGACGATTCTTCCTAATTAATAATAAATTCAAAAGGCAGGAATTCAATCAAGGCTGGCATGAAAATTAACTATTAATTAAACAACGTTAATTATTAAAGGTATCGGTATTTTTAATATAACACAACAAAATAATTAAGATCCGATGGATTTATTAGGATCTGCACCGTGTGAATTGGCAGGTTGTTCGGAGGAAAGGTGATAGTATCATATAAAAAAAGCCCCCCAAATGTTAATCTGGGAGGCTTTTAATACTTATTACGATAACCCGAGACTAATCACGGCTATTGAAAGCCATGAGGATTCTCAAGATATAAAAGAATAGGGTTGCGACCGAGGAAAACAACATTAAAGCAGCTGCAACATGCTTGTTCGTAGGGAAAGTCAACATGACCTGCGAGGTTTCATAAAGAATGTATGCACTCATGAATCCCACCATCGCGAAAGAAAAGATAAGCCCCAATGAAAAACCAAAGATCAGCGAACAAATGATCAGACCAAAAATCAGCATGCTTCCCACTGAAAGGGCAGGGGCCAGAAAAGAATAATCCTTACCGGTTACAAACACGGAAATAGTTAGGCCTGCAAAAACGCAAAGCGTAAGAGCGCCTGCTGCGGGAATCAGGTTAGGATCTTTCATGTAATGGGTTGCGACATAAAGAATAGGCAGGAAAATTAAACTTTCTGCAACCACATACAGGCCAAGTCCCAAATATTGGATAGCGGGGGCAGAATCAGACTGGGCCAACATGGTAGCAACATAACTAGCGCCCCAGAAGGCAAGCATCACAATCAAGAGCGACCAAGACGAACCACCAAAAACCGACATGATCTGTTGTTCAGTTATGGTTCGCAAAAGAACGGCTTCAAGTGCAACAAATGCCAGTATCGCACCAGCCAAGTGTGCGTATGTTTTTTTAATAAAGGTGAGCCTAGCAGAGCCTGCGAAAGTCATTTCCTGCATACTAGAATCATAGTTCATTGAATTTTCCTTTAATTTTGGGACTAATCTCCACATCATTATTTTAACAGAAGCTGGAACTAAAAAGCCAGCTTTTCCTGAAAAGATAGCAAAATCAATTAGGAAAGTTGTTAATAGATGCAGGTACTTTAGGGCTACTTCTGGGATATGGGAGAAATCGATTTTTCTTCAATCGGTTTTTGATCTAGAGGTGGGGCTTCACCCACCCAATTTTTCACCTTCGGAATCTTGCAAGCTTCCTGATCCTTACAGCACAAAGGGTTAGGCCCTTTAGCAATCGGGGATTTATCTTTCCAGAAATCCTTGGCAGGGATGAACACCCGGTCCCCAGGCGCAAGCTGATAATTCGTGGTTGTATCGCCCAATTGCACAATTTCTTTGAAACAAACTGGAAGCACGATCCGACAACTACCCGGAGGGGTCGGCCTTGCAACCACGATATTTGTTCGGGAAGCTTTATCGTTTAAACCGCCTGCCTGCAAGATGGCATCAAGAACCGTTTCACGACCTGTAAGAGGGAAAGTTCCTGGAGCATTCACTTCGCCTACCACATAAAAAACTTTGCTTTGTCTATTTACCAATCTAATAGTGATGGGGCCTGCATCTTTAACAACAGAACTTATTTGCGCCTTAACCATCGATTCGATTTCATCAAGGGTTCTTCCTGCAACCGGCAGACGGCCATATTTACCTAAACTTATAGTCCCATCCTGCAATACAGGCTGATCACCGGGAAGTCGGATTGGTGAATCAAGGTCCGCAGGTTGAACCAGCAAAACATCACCTGGTTCCGCAGTTAAAGATGAAGTTAAGCCTTTATCTAATTCTCTGGGGACTTCTGGAATTTCGGTAACCGTGTTTTTCATGCTACGGGCAGAATCAAGCAAAGTGTTTCCATCTTGGCAAACAGAAAAGATCGACATGGGGCTTTGGCAACCACTTACGGGCGCCAGCATCCCAATGATCCAAATCAGTTTAAAGATTAACCCCTGTTTGATATTCATGCCTGTTCGACTTATTTCTTCCAGTTTAACAACTAATACCCCACATGTAGGGCCATTTACCAGAAATAAAATTGCTTGCAAGAGGAGAAGTACGAAAATAATTACTGACCGGCTGGTGTGAGCCTTCCAAAGAAAAAGCGCAGGGATTCTTCTGTAAGTAGGGTAAGTGGCACGCTCTTAACAATGGGGTTCTTATAATTCCCAGTGATTTTATAATGCAAAATACCTGCTGCAAGTGCGCCTGTCGCTTGGGAAATAACCTCAAGGGGGACTGCGCCAATAGCTGGCATTTTTAAACCCAAGTTTCGCATCCCCTCGGGAAGGACAGAAAGGCTGCCCGTTCTTGCGGTAGCTTCAAGATCCATCTGCCCTTGGGAAGAAATATTTCCTTCGATCAAAACCATAACCAAAGCATTGGAAAGGGCAAGCCTTTGAATACGAATGATGCCACGATCCATACGGGCTTTTAATTCGCCCTTATCAAAAAAAGTCCCGGTCGCAGCAACAGGCAGGAAAGGAACCAAATCCCTCACGATAGGAATACCCTGCGCCCTACTATGAGTAAGGGTACCCTCGAGGTTGGCAGTAATATTATCCAAAGATTTAACATCCTTGCCTGCAAAAACAAGTTTCCCCTGCACCGTTCCAGACCCGGGCGATCGGGTATCACTAAACTGCGCCTGTAGCGCCTTCATTTCCAGCGACTGAAAGCGGAGGTTTCCTGAAAGAGCATTACCCACTCCCCAGCGGTATTCGGTTGCGCCATACACCTTGCCACCCGCAACGGATCCGGAAATGTCGCGCATTACAAAATTCCCTGCCCCTCTCGAAGGAGCAACAGAGTAATCATAAGGCGACCTCCAATCACCGAACTCTGCCCCATAAAACTTTAACCCGATTGCAAACGCTTCGCCGTTCGCAGTTATTTCCCGTCCGAGTTTTCCGCTGAATCTTGTATCCAACTTCCCGGAGGGTTTAAGGTTTGCCATCCAGGGAGCAAACAGTTTTGCCATCTCTGCGTGATTAAGCGTGCCTTTATAAAAACTGCTTTCCATATTTTCCAAATTAAGCACTGCTATGCCGCGTAATTGCCCATCGGCCAGATTTCCCGCGATATCCTTGATGGTAATCCCGTTCTTTTCAACCACCACATTCCCCTGCAACAAATCACTTAGCAAATAATTCGAATGGCTGACTCTGTTTAGTACGAGTTTCCCATTTGCAGAAAGTTGAAGATTGTCGACATTCATCTCGTAGGGCAAATCTAAATTGCAAACCGCATCCAGTCTTCTTAATTGATCATTTGCATCCATAGCAACAAGAAGTTGGCGCATTTTGATACCATTGATATTCAAGTTCCCGGTCATTTTCGCCTTGGAACCCGAACTGAGATTAAAATCTAATTTCCCATGCCCTTCTGCGAATTCAGTATTCACATTCCCCTGCAGGGAACCACGTTTCCAGTTGATAAAGGCTTTGGTCTGCCTTAGTGGGATCCCTAGAATTTCATACCCAGAGGAGTTAAGATCTGCAGCGAAAAGGACTTCTCTCTCGCCATTATTATCTTGGGCAGAGAAGTTGGTTTGGATGATTCCGCCTAACTTTCCTTTAATGGGGAGCTCTTTTTCCGTTGCAGTTCGGGCCAATAAACCTGCATCAATATCTTGGATGTTTAATTTGATATTTCCAGTACTAAGAGAGGCGAGAGGTATTTCAGCATCTGCGCTCCACCTTCCGCCCATGATATTTCCGCCCGCATCATTAAACACAAGCTTGTTAGGATCAATTCGCCATTCAACATGATTTTTTTCTAACAAGAATCTGCCCAGAGTTAACTTGTCGTAAAGGAGCTTTCCGGAAGATTTCCAATCGAAGGGTGAAAAAGTACCTGAAGCAATAGACTCAACCTCGCCAAAGCCATTGGGATCAAAAAAAAACTTGTCCTTGCTGAACAGAAGGTACACTTTACTAGAGTCCAGGGATTTAACATTTAGTTTGCATTGAAAGGGCATGGAATGATTTAGGTGAAGTGTGGCTTGGCCCGAAAGTTTCCCAACCTGACAAGAGGTAACCAGATCAGAGCCTTCCAACCTGCCTTGAAAAAGATTGAGCCTTCCCTCAATTGTGGGAAACAATAACTCCCTGAAGAAAAAATTATCAATCCGAAAAAGGGAACCAGCCTCCCAAGCTGAAAGATCAAGCACTTTTGCAACATTAGTTTTCGCATCCAAGCCAAAGGAAATAGTGCTGGAAGTTTGTTTACCAAGTTCAGGCATCCAGATCGAAAAAAGCCCCATCGGTACAGAAGACGCCTGCGACCGTAGGTGGACTATCCCCTTTTCACGTATATCTATTCTGCCCGCTGCGATGATTTCACCTGGTGCAATTTTCCCCTTGGAAGAATCCCCTTCCGCCCCGAGCTTTGCTACCAATTCAGATAGTATAATCTCGCCATTTTGCATCTGGGCATCCGCTTGAAAATCTGAAACAGGAATGCCAGACAGTAGCATGTTTTTAAACTCGACCCGGGCCTGCCCAAGATAGGATTCATAATCATGAACTTTTTCGAACGGGAACCCAACTTGCAAATCAATTTTTAATTTGCCCGCTATTCCATCCGGGGCTTTGGCGCCGAGCGTTGCAAAAAAATCCCGAGCGGGAATATCTTCCAAATGAACTTCAGTCTGAAAGAAAAGAGAGTTGTTACTTTGAAGCTTGGGCGGGGGCTTTTCGGTTTTAGGAACTGCAGGCAAAAGCCCTGGCTTGGCAGGCAAAGGCGCAAGCTTGAACCCTGCGCCATCCGATTTAAGCTCCAACGGAATAGGCTTTGCAGAAAACCCCAAAAGCTTGGCTTGCTCGATTAACCCTAGGCCCGAACCTGAAGTTTGCATCCCCTTCACAGGGTCATGCAGAAATTTCAACTTGGCCCAACCCGCAACCACACCCTGCACAAATGAATTGCCCTTTTTATCCCTTAGACCCCAGCCATCAGGCAAATCTTGTATCCGCATCTCTTTGATTTTTAAATCATAATCCATCTGATAATTATCGGTGCGAAAATCTAATTCCGCCTTGATCAATTCGATTATACCATTGGCAGCACGGCCCTGAACCTCACGTATTTTCACCAAACCATTATCGATGTCAACCTTCCCTTGGGCATCTACAGCATCCAAGTTGATAATCGGAATGTTTACCGAAGTTTTTTTAGGCTCGAGCCCAATTTTGTAATCTACGCTATCTTTCTTCCCATCAAAAAATAGATCCATCATCACCGAGGTCAACCCACTTAATTTCACATGCTCCCATGTAACCTTCGGCACAAAAGGCAAACTTTCCAGCAAGTTCCTCGATAACGAAACCTCCAGCGTATTCAGATTTAGTTCGGAGTCGCCATCGCCCGGTTCTACTCTTGCACGAAGGTTCCAACTCCCCCAGATTTCGTCCGTTAATGTTGCGACAAATATCAAATCCTTCCTTTCATCCCGCCATGCTTCACCCTCAATTCCCTTGATGATCAAAGGAGGCCTGCCATCCTGCTTAAGACAGAAGTCTGCATTTTTCAAAAAGAGCCTGGGCATTTTAGGGGGAGTATTATTTTTGCTTTTGGGAAGCTTCGTCTGCAAATCCCCTTTATCATCGAAGTGCAATGTCACCGAAGCGTTATGAACCACCACCGATTCTGGTACCACCTGCCCTGCTATCAAGCGCAACAGCGAAACATCGGTCTCCAACGAGCCAATTTTCAACCAAGGCTCAAGCTTCTTTATATCAGTCTCAAATACATCGATTTTGCGAATGCATGTGGTGCCAAATACACCAAGGTCGCACTCATTCACCCGTATCTGAAAATCCGCAATGTCACTTGCAGTCTTATCTAACCAAGGGCGTAACAACCCGATTGCCAACAGAAATTTCGCACTCAACAACACTACAGCTAAAAGTAACATCCCCCCTGCGATGGTTTTCCACCCCAGACGAAACAACTTCCACAACCGCTGATTCAACTTCCTGACTGGCTTTTCTTTTTTCGCTTGTGAAGAATCCATTCCCATCCTTTGCTGGTTCTTTCCGTAAACTAGTATTAATTGTAACGGGTTTCACTTTCCCTGCGAAGGCGACTCCGATTATACTTCTGCTGACTGGGGTAAAAGAGGTGCTTTGGGATAGATCAAACGCCCTCCCCCTTCTCTTAATTAAGGTATTCAGGCTTATGACAACCAAAATTCAATGGCTCGGGCATTCTTGTTTCTACATCGAATCTAACTCCCACAAAATCCTTATCGATCCTTTTCTTACTGGTAATCCCGCCGCCTCACACAAAGCTGCTGATCTAAAAGCGGACTTCATTCTTGTTTCGCATGGCCATGGCGACCATGTGGGCGACACCATCGAAATTGCAAAGCGCTGTAATTCAACCGTCATTTGCAATTACGAAATCAGTGGGTGGATGGAATCCAAAGGGGTTAAAGCTCATGGGATGCAGCATGGCGGAGCGTTTCAATTCCCCTTTGGAAAAGTAAAACTCACTCTCGCTTTTCATGGTTCAATGTTGCCCGATGGAAGTAACGGCGGAAACCCCTGTGGCTTCCTGATTCGCTTCAACGACAAATATTGTTTTTATGATGCTGCAGATACGGGCCTGTTTGGGGATATGAAATTAATTGGTGAGGAAGGGATCGACTTAGCAGCGTTGCCCATAGGCGACAACTACACCATGGGCCCCGAAGATGCGATCAAAGCGGTAGGTTTTCTCATGCCTAAAAAGGTGATACCTATGCATTACAATACTTTCGACATGATCAAACAAGATGCTCACGCATGGGCAAAAGAGGTTAAAGCACAGACTGGTGTGAACGCTTTGGTGCCCAATCCAGGCGATTGGATTGATCTGGGATAATTGCACCCCGCGCCCTTCCCACATTTTCTTGGAGCACCGGTTTACTCATAAAGCTGCAAAAGCAGATGATTAGCCACGGAAGGAAGAACAAGAAGAAGCATAAGATTTGCCACGGATTAACACGGAATTACACGGAAAGAAGCAGAAGAATAATTAGCGACGGTTGTGCTCATCATGTAGGTGCAAGATCCAAAGGTTCAAATGGAGGAGTTGCAGTGGGGCTTCCCCATCGCAACTCCTCTGTCTTTAAACAAGCTGACGCAAATAAATGGTAAGTAAAAAGAAGCGACCCACCCAGCGCAGTGGGTGGGCTTAAAGGCATTTAATAAAAGTGGTGGAGGATAGAAACTCGGGCTAGCGAAGCGAAGGGCCCTTTTCCCGGAGGGAAGAGGGTTGGGAGTTGGGGGAAGAAAAAGAAAGAAAAAGAGCAGAGCGAAAGCGTAAATGTAAGAAATTAGAGATAAAAGAAAACCCCACCCACTTCTAAAGAGGTGGATGGGGAAAGGTTGTTTGAAAGTCGCTTAGTCGTTAGCTGAGGTAAACGCCACCGGTGTTGGAAGGGTCGCCGCTGTAGAAGGAGAACAGCAGATCCAGCTCTGGGAAGTTAAAGCCTTTTACTTCGGGAGCCCCGCCTGGGCCTGCGCCGGTAATTAAATCAAGAACTCCATCGCCATTGCCATCGTAAACCCCAACACGAGCGCCGCCGGTAAAGTCTTCTGCATAGGCATAGAACTGGGCAAGCAAAGCGCCGGTATTAGGATCCCAAACTGCAACGACGGGTGAGCCGCCTTGGCCAGCGCCTGTGACTAATTCGATGTTGCCATCGTTGCTGATATCGCCTACAGCGACGAAGACGCCGCCAGTAAAGGTTACAGGGTAGGCAAACCATTGGCTGATGATTGCGTTGGTAGCGCCATCGAAGACTTTAACATGGGGGGCGCCGCCAGCCCCTGCACCGGTAACTATGTCGAGGATACCATCATTATTAAGGTCGATGGTAGCAACGCTAACGCCCCCGCTAAAATCTACAGCATAGGCATAAAAGGATCGAAGAATGGTAAGGCCATCACCATTGAAGATACGAACTTCTGGGCCACCGCCTGCGCCTGCTGCTGCAATGATGTCGAGAATTCCATCGTTGTTCACATCGTAAACCGCAACATTAACACCGCCGGTGAAAGCTGGATCGAAAGCGAAGAAAGATTCCATGACTTCGCCAGTTTGGGAATCAAGGACAGCAATAGCAGGGCCACCGCCAAGGCCTGCACCTGCGATGATGTCTGCAATCCCATCAGTGTTGAAGTCACCCGATGTAACGCTGATAGTTCCCGTGAATCCTGGGAAAGGGGCTACGCTTCCCGTGGGTTCATTGGTAACAGGGTCGTAAAGAGTAACTGTGGTGGATTGGCCAGTAGAAGAAGTTGTTGGCGTTGATGTGACCAACGGCGCTATTGGGGCTAGCGAAGTCGCAACCACTGGGGCAGAGCCATTTGCGAACCCAGTTTGGGTGGTGGTAATGGTAGCAGTGGAAGAGGTGTTTGGTTGTAATCCTGTGACCGTTACTAAACCTGAGCCATTAATGGATACTGAACCAGCAGTTGCGGTTCCACTATAAGTGAAGGCTCCGTTGTAGTTAGTGATTTGAACGGTGTAGCCATCTGGGGTTGGCGTAGCTGTGTCAAAGGCTGGTGTGTTGGCAGCAAGTAGGGAAGTAGCAACCACTGGGGCAGAGCCATTAGCGAAGCCAGTTTGAGTAGTGGTTATGGTTGCAGTGGAAGAAGTATTTGCTGCTACTCCGCTGACCGTTACCAAACCGGTGTTGGAAATTGCTACGGTGCCGTTTGCAGTGGCGATTCCACTATAGTTGAAGGCACTGCTGTAGTTACTGATCTGCACGGTGAATCCATCTGCGGTTGCAGTTGGCGTGCCAAAGGCTGGTGTGTTCGCTGCATTTAAAGAAGTTGCAGTAACTGGGGCAGAGCCATTTACGTAGCCAGTTTGAGTAGTCGTTATGGTTGCGGTAGAAGAGGTATTTGGTGATACCCCTGTTACTGTTACCAAACCTAAACCATCAATCGATACGGATCCAGCGGTAGTAGTTGCACCGTAAGTGAAGTTAGCATCGTAGTTACTAATCTGCACAGTGAAGCCATCTGCAGTTGCAGTTGGTGTGCCAAAGGCTGGTGTGTTCGCTGCAAGTACAACCGTAATACTTTGGGTTGCAGAGGTTAATCCAGAGGAAGCAAAAGTAAGGGTGTACGAGGTTCCAACGGTTCCGGTGATACCAACATTTGTGAAGGTGGCCACGCCGTTTACTGCATTAACCGTTGTAGTTCCCAAGGTTGTAGCGCTACCATCGCCGCCACTTACCGTCATGGTAACGGAAGCGGTGGTGTTAACGGGATTACCAAGGGAATCCAGGATGGTGATAACAGGTTGGGTGGTGAATGCTGAGCCACTTACACTACCCGCTGCGGTGGTGGTAAGGGTAACTTGCGTGGCGGGGTAAAACTCAAAGGCGCCAATGGTTGGTGTGGTGGAGGATCGTTGTACGCCACGCTGATCTAATCCATTTACAGGAGAAGCATTGGTTATCGCGGCATTTGCGGTACTTACCGCAGCACTGCCCGTACCAACCGCCATGGTAAAGGTAGGTCCGCCATTATTTTGAAGAACTCCAAGGTTGATTTCTGCGGAAGTTTTTGTAGTTGCCCAAGCAAAGGATCCTTGTGTTACAAGGTTGTTTGCTGCAGTCGCAGAACCAAGCAGGCTAACTGTGCCAGTTCCAGCAAAATCACCTCCGCTGCTGCTGTTAGCGATGATGGTGTTTGCAATATTAATGGCGCCGGCGTTATCGTTGAAGACGCCGCCGCCGGATGTTGCAGAATTACCAGAGAGGGTGGAACTGGTGACGGTAAGGGTGGTGTCATTGAAGATGGCGCCGCCATTGGTGGTTGCAGAATTGCCAGAGAAAGTGGAATTGAAGACGGTTCCAGTTCCGGCTCCGGTGTTGAGGATGCCGCCGCCGTTGAAGGAAGTATTATCCGAAATGGTAGAATTGGAGACGGTGAGGTTACCGCCTAAGTTGAAGATGCCGCCGCCGAAACCTCCTACTGCAGTATTGCTTGAGAGGGTAGAATTGGTGACGGAGATGGTGCCAGAGTTAGTGATGCCACCGCCGTTGTTAGCAGTATTGCTTGAGAGGGTAGAATTGGTGACGGAGATGGTGCCAGAGTTAGTGATGCCACCGCCGTTGTTAGCAGTATTGCTGGAGAGGGTAGAGCTGGTGACGGAGAGAGTGCCAGAGTTGCTAATTGCGCCGCCGTTGCTAGCAGTATTGCCAGAGATTGTAGAGCTGGTGACGGAGAGCGTTCCAATGTTATAGATCGCGGCGCCATCATTTCCAGTATTGCCAGACAGGGTGGAACTTGAGATGGCGAGCGTACCTTGATTATTGAATGCGCCGCCATTGCCAGAATAATTCGCTCCGGTAACAGTCACATCTTCGATGCTTAGATTGCCCCCAGACGCGATAGAGAAAATACTAAAGTTACCTTTGTTGGCATCAATAATAAGGTTGGAAGCACCTAGTCCGTTGATGTTAAGGGTGCCAGCGGTTCCTGCACCAACAACAGTGCTTGCGCTAACAATGGTAGGTAGGGCAGAGCTAAGGGTGATGGTATAGGGTGCGCTTCCAGTAGGAAACAAGAAGCTAATATTATCATTCCCAGGGGTGGTGTTAGCTAGTGTAATAGCCTCCCTTAAAGAAGTTAGATTATCTGTAGGATCCACAATGTCAGCGGTGGTGGTTACAGCAATGCCTGCGGAAAAAGCACCAACATCGGGAGTGGTACGATTGTACCCTCGTTGATCAAGCCCGTTGATAGGTGAGGCATTGCTAATAGTTGCATTGCCGGTGCCGATTGCAGCACTTCCAATACCCAAAGCGATGGTAAAAGTGGACCCGCCATTGTTTTGCAATTGCCCAAGGTTGAGTTGCGCAGAAGTTACTTTGGTGGAACCGTTCATGGTGCCGGAGGTGATGATGTTATCAGAGGAGTTGGTAGGTTGTGTTCCACCAAAATCATCCCCCTTGGTGCTGTCTGCAAGGATAGAGTTGTAGATATTGACTGTGCCACCATTATTATAAAAAGCACCACCACTATTGGCGGAATTAGCTGCAATGGTAACATTGGTCAGGGTCTGGGTACCACCATTACCATACCGACTGTCATTCCATATCCCACCACCATTAGTGCCGGAGGAATTGCCTGAGATAGTGGTATTGGAGAATGCCAATGGTCCACCATTTCTAACACCACCACCTTCGCTGCCTGCGGAGTTACCGGAGATAGTTGAATTAGTGACGGTGAAAAGGAAGTTACCACCATATCTGCTATCGTTTCGGATACCACCACCCTGAGTGTTGGCTTTGTTGCCAGAAATGGTTGAATTCGAAATGGTTATATTGCCCGAGTTATTTATGCCGCCGCCATTGTCATTCGCAGTATTGTTTGAAATGGTTGAATTCGAAACAGTAAGTGTTCCACCGCTGTTAATGCCACCACCCTGACTGTTGGCTTTGTTGCCAGAAATTGTTGTATTAGTGGCAGTTAAAGTGCCAGAGTTATTTATAGCACCGCCGCTGCTATTAGAAGTATTGCCAGAAACTGTAGAAGTGGAGATGGAAAGAGTTCCATTGCTGTTAATCCCGCCGCCCTGATTGGTGGCCGAGTTGCCAGAAATAATTGCATTAGTGATGGTTGAATTGCCGGCAGTATTAATACCACCACCTACATTTTTGGTAGAGTTGTTGGTGACCTGGGAATCACTAATGTTAAAAGTGAACGTTCCGCCATACCTGCTATCGTTATGGATACCACCACCGCTGTTATTAGCAGTATTGCCAGAAATGGTTGAAGTGGAGATGGTCATTGTTCCGTTGCTGTTAATCCCACCGCCAACTCCGTTAGTAGCTGTATTACCAGAAATAGTGGTGTTGGTGATGGTCATAGGGCCAGCAATACCGTACCTGCCATCATTGTTAATACCACCACCGTTGCTGGTAGCAGTATTGCCCGTAATAGTAGACCCGGTGATGGTGATGGATGGTGCAGTATTGCTGATACCTGCGCCATTATTGGCTTTATTGCCGGAAATGGTGGTGTTGGTAATCTTTACCGGTCCGGAATTACCATATCTGCCAAAGTTGAAGATACCGCCACCGTTGCCGGTTGAGGTATTACCTGTTATCGAAGTATTGGAAACGGTTAGAGTGCCAGAGTTTCCATAAATACCTGCGCCTTCATTTGCAAAGTTATTGGTGATGATCGCATCAGTTACCGTAAGAATACCAGCATTGCTATTTAAGGCACCACCATTGCCTGTGGTTTGAGATCCGGAAATCGTTACCCCTGAAACAGTGAAATCAGCACTGGAACCAATATTGAAAATGTTGAAGTTGCGTGCTGCATTCCCATTATCACCGCTAATGGTAAGTGTGGCTGAACCTGGCCCAGCAATACCCAACAAGCCATTGTTTGCAATCGTTGGTAATGCGCTTCCGGCTAAGGTGATAATTCCAGGCCCACCCGTAAAGAGGGATGAATCAAACACAATAAATTCACTTGAACTTGTTGCATTAGCTGCGGTAATTGCTTCACGCAATGAAAGTAAATTGTCCGTAGCATCTTCGGTGTCTGCCAAAGTGGTTACCGTAACTACTTCAGGAACAGTAGCAACCTGAACAGAAGCACCACTGCTAACCGTGTAACTAATGCCGCTGGTAAAGACGATTGCTGTTAGATTCCCAGTGCTGGTGGGTTGGGTTGTAAAAGTGACGGTCAATTGGGTTGCAGTTGCAGCAGTTACTGTACCAGCAGCACCGTTACTGAAAGTGACCGTGTTTTTGTTGGGGGTAGTAGAAAAGCCGGAACCATTGATATTGATCGTGGGAGAGTTGGGCGCAAGGGCAACAGCACTTTGAGTGACTGATGGGTTAACCGGAACGAATTCATAAGCACCAATGGTCGGCGTGGTGGAAGATCGTTGTACGCCACGCTGATCTAATCCATTTACGGGGGAAGCATTGCTTACCGAGGCACTACCAGTACTTACCGCAGCACTGCCATCAACAACCGCCATGGTGAAGGTAGAGCCGCCATTATTTTTTAGAGCACCAAGGTTGATTTCTGAGGAAGTTTTTGTGGTCGCCCAGGCAAAAGATCCTTGTGTTATTAGGTTATTTGCTGCAGTCGCAGAACCAAGCAGGCCAACTGCGCCATCACCAGCATAATCACCACCGTTGGTACTGTTAGCGATGATGGTGTTGGCAATTTTAAGCGAGGTATTAACATTGGGAGTGAAGTCGAAATTCTGAATGGCTCCGCCAGTTCCAGCAGAGTTGGCAGAAAAAGTGGAACTTGAAAGTTCGATGATACCGCCGGTGCGTATAGCGCCACCAAGACTGTTGGCTGTGTTTCCATAAAAAGTTGAATTCGTAATTTTGGCAGTACCAAGATTGAAAAGCCCACCACCGTTGTTGGTTGCAACATTCGAAGTCAGCGTGGAATTCGAAAGAGTAAGTGTGCCATCACTGCGAATTGCACCACCATCATTTGAAATATTGCCTGAGAAGGTGGAATCCGTGATGGAAAGTATACTGCTGCCAGAGAACTGGCATATTGCTCCACCATTATTTCCAGTGCTATTTGTTGAAAAACCTGATAATGAAATGGTAAGAGTGCCATCGTTGAAGATTGCTCCACCTTGATTTCCTGAGGTGTTAGTATTAAAGCTGGATGATGTAACGGTAGCAGTGCCAGTATTGTAAATTGCACCAGCACGATTATTAGCACTGTTGTTGGAAAACTCTAAATTTGAAACGGTAAGTGTGCCATCGTTTCGAATTGCGGCGCCATCATTTCCAGTATTGCTAGAAAGAGTGGAACTTGAGATGGCGAGCGTACCTTGATTATTAAATGCGCCACCATTACCAGAAGAATTCGCTCCGGTAACAGTCACGCCAGAGATGCTTAAATTACCACCTGCATCGATAGAGAAAATACTAAAGTTACCTTTGTTGGCATCAATGATAAGGTTGGATGCACCTAGGCCGTTGATGTTAAGGGTGCCAGCGGTGCCTGCCCCAACAACCGTGTTTGCACTAACAATAGCGGGAAGTGCAGAGCTAAGGGTGATGGTGTAGGGTGCGCTTCCAGTAGGAAACAGGAAGCTAATATTATCATTCCCAGGGGTGGTGTTGGCTAGTGTGATAGCTTCCCTTAAGGAAGTTAGATTATCTGTTGCATCCACAGTGTCAGCGGTGGTTGTTACAGCAATGCCAGCAGAAAAAGCACCAACATCGGAAGTGGTACGATTGTACCCTCGTTGATCAAGCCCATTGACAGGTGAGGCGTTGCTAATAGTTGCATTGCCGGTACCGATTGCAGCACTGCCAGCACCCAAGGCCATGGTGGGCGTGGACCCGCCATTGTTTTGCAATAGCCCAAGATTAAGCTGTGCGGAAGTTACTTTGGTGGAACCGTTCATGGTGCCGGAGGTGATTATATTATCAGAGGAATTGGTAGGTTGGGCTCCAGCAAAATCAACCCCCTTGGTGCTGTCTGCAAGGATGGAGTTGTAGATACTGACTTTGCCACCATTATTATAAAACGCACCACCACTATTGGCGGAATTACTTGCGATGGTAACATTGGTCAGGGTCTGGGTACCGCCATTACCATACCGACTATCATTCCATATCCCACCGCCATTACTATTAGCTGCATTGCCTGAGATAGTGGTATTGGAGAAGGCTAATGGACCAGAAGTAAAAACACCACCACCGCTGCTGGAGGTGATGTTTTTCGAAATGGTTGTGTTTGTAACTGTAAAAGTTCCGCTATTACCGTAACGGCTATCGTTTTGAATACCGCCACCATTATTGATTGCGCTATTTCCAGATATATTTGAATTATTGATTGTTAGCGGGCCACCATTACTTATAGCACCACCTGAACCCTTGGAGGTGTTGTTTAATATGCTGGTGTTGTCAATGCTAAATGTGGGTGAACTCACACCATATCTGCTATCGTTTCGAATACCACCGCCACTATTACCCGCATTGTTATTGGCAATTGTGGAACCTGTAATCGTAATCACACCTACGTTGTTAACCCCACCGCCAAGCCCGGTGGCATTATTACCAGAAATAGTGGTGTTGGTGATGGTCATGGGGCCAGCGTTGCCGTATCTGCCATCATTGTTAATACCACCACCGTTGCTGGTAGCAGTATTGCCCGTAATAGTAGACCCGGTGATGGTGATGGATGGTGCAGTGTTAGAAATACCACCGCCATTATTGGCTTTGTTGCCAGAAATGGTGGTGTTGGTGATATTCACCGGTCCGGAATTACCATATCTGCCAAAGTTGAAAATACCACCACCGGTACTGGCTGAGGTATTGCCTGTTATGGAAGAATTAGAAACTGTTAGAGTGCCCGAGTTTCCATAAATACCAGCGCCATCATTTGCAAAGTTATTGGTGATGATCGCATCGGTTACCGTAAGAATACCACCATTGCTTTTAAAGGCGCCACCACTGCCAGTAGTTTTAGCCCCGGAAATAGTCATCCCTGAAACGGTGAAATTAGCACTGGAACCAACAATAAAAATGTTGAAGTTGCGAGCTGCATTCCCATCATCACCGCTAATGGTGAGCGTGGCTGAACCTGGCCCAGCAATGCTCAAAGAACCATTGTTTGCAATGGTTGGTAATGCGCTTCCCGACAAGGTGATAACCCCAGGCCCGCCCGTAAAGAGCGATGAATCGAACACAATGTTATCATTGTCGATCGTGCTATTGGCAGTGGTGATAGCATCACGAAGCGATACACCCGTGTGCACTGAAAGATCAGAAAGGGTGGTCACCGTAATGGTAGCAGGGGTAATTCTAGATTCTAAATTTAAGAGTTCGAGTTTACGCAATCTGCCTTTGCCAGAAGTTTTCTTTGTCAAATCAAGGTTGAAAATCTTACTGAAAAATTTTAATGACATAGTGCAGAAACCTTTCAAAAGTTTTAAGCTGGCAAATAATACCCTAAGCGGTAATCCAGCGAGTTAGTTAATAATACAGAGAGCGAGACTGTTTAATAACGAATGAGCAAATTTATACCAAATATTCTATTCGGCATAAGCCTCTGGAAGCAAGAGGAAAAAAGATAAAAAGTAGAATCTTAATAAAGTTAATGTTCTCTTAATGTTATCTTAATGTTCCCTTAATGTTGTCTTAATGTTCCCTTAATGTTGGTATCCAAAAACACGCTGTTTTTAGCGTACAAATCCAATTTGTTGACGAAATGTATAGAATTATTTATTTTTGAAAATATTTCGTTAAGTCGCATGGCGGGCAGAAAATGAGTCTCAGAATTTCACGAAAAGAAGAATAAGCAGAAGCATTTGCCACGGAATTGCACGGAAGGAAAACACTGCATTCAGAGCCGGATGCGTGAGCGACGGTTGTACTCATCCTTAAGGTGTAAAATCTAAAGGTTCAAATGGAGTAGTTGCTAGTGGGGCTTCCCCATCGCAACTCCTCTGTCTTTAAACAAACCCATATCAATCAATGGAAAGTAAAAGAAAGAATAAGAAAAAGGTGTAGGGTGAGCACCAGCGGATTTACATCCGCCGCTTAATAAAACGAAAGTAGCAAAAGCACCGGTGGAGGTTGGGGGAAATAAAAGCCCATGGACTGCATTCCATGGGTCTCTTGTTTTTGAATTATAAGAAATAAGGTAGACCCACCCAGCGCAGTGGGTGGGCTTGAGGGCATTGATAAGAGGGTTCGGAGTTGGGGGAGGAAAAAGCAAATAAAAGAAAGTAAAAGAGAAAGATAGCAAAAGAAAAAGACACGGGGCTAGCACCAGCGGATTTACATCCGCTGCTCATAACGATATTTGAGGGAAGGGGTGAGTAAAAGGTTACCAGCCAACTTTTGCCCGGAAGACATCTAATCCGCCAAGGCAGGCTTCATCTGCAGTATCAAATATTTTATCGCATGGCAATTGTTTGCCATTGATGGTTTGCATTATCTTTACCCCATGCTTACCCTTCGAGGGAATCAAGGAGATCAAATAGGTTAATTCATCACCAAAGAAAAGCATCCAAGATTTACCATTCTCGCTGGCAACAAGTTTGGCATCATGGCGCGCAACCCAATCCGGTGTAGCTACAGACATTTTATCTTCTCCAAGTTAGATGCTAAGAAGTTATTCTATTACTCGGGCAGTGGTTTGCCCTTGGTTTCCGGAAGGAAAGGCAAAGCGATCAAGCCAAGTAAAAAGACAGAGCACATTGCAAAACCAGCATAGCGGAAAGGTTCTTCAAAACCTTTTTCTCTGGTAAATACGATAGTGGTTAACATGCCTAGAACAACGGGACCGCCCGCTGCAACCAGCCTTCCGAAGTTATAGCAGAAGGAAATACCGGTACTACGCAAGTTCGTAGGGAACAATTCGGGGAAGTAAATCGCATAGCCCCCAAAAAGGGCCAACTGACAAAAGCCCATGATGGGAACCATCCAGAATATTTGATTGAACTCGGTAAGTTTCATGAAAACCATTGCGGTGCTTAATGCAGCAGCGATGAAGAAAAGTGCAAAGGTAGTTCTTCTACCAAGATAACTGGTTATCCAAGTGAAGCCATAAATCCCAAAGAATGCACCCATATTTTGCACTAATGATGTGATGCCTCCCCAAAAGGCCCGATTTCCTGCAACATAGGATTTTAAATCATCACCTGTTTTTCCTAACGCGATGGCATCCTTTTCAAATTGCTTGGTAAAAACCGTACCCGTGAGATCGACCGCAAAAAAACCTATGCCCCATAAGCCCACCACACCAGCAAACGCAAGCAGTAACCCAAGTATGGCATGCTTGCCCCAGGGTTTCTGGCCGAATAATTCTGCAAAGGAACCAGCCTTAACTCCCCGGGCTTTGGCCTCGAGCCACTTGGTAGGCTCTTTCATACGCCCTTGAATTAAAATTGTAAGTATGGCTGGAATCACCCCGATGATAAACATGATCCTCCAAGGTGTTACATTAAAACCTAGGAACACCATCCCTTCGAAGAACTTCGCTTGTTGCAAGCTCCCTAGGTAAATTGAAATTAGCGCTGCTGCACAGTTTCCAAACACGCTCGAAGCCTGTAACAAACCAAGAGCAAAAGGCCTTGCGTGGGGCGGTACCGTTTCCGCCAATAATGAAACTGCGACTCCAAATACGCCGCCCACCCCCATCCCGGTTAAAAACCGATAGAACATGAAATCGTAGATTCCAACCGAGAATGAGCTTAATCCTGTAAAAACAGAATAAATTAATATGGTGGTCATCAAAGTTTTAACGCGACCTCTGCGATCGCCCATCACACCAAAGCCCAACCCGCCAATGGCCCAACCTACAAGGAAGATTGAAGTGGAATAGGTGGCGTAAAGTTTCACATTATCCGAAATCTTGTTGGCATCCATTCCATCGGGCTTACCATAAAGCTCCATGACTGCTGGGACTCGAGCGAGCACAAAAAGCTGCTGATCCATGCAATCCAGATCCCAAGCCAGGCAGCAGATGATGAATACAAACCAGTGGTATGGGGTCAAATCCAGCAAACTGGACCAACCACTGCGTTGCGAAATCGAATTACTGTCTGCACTTGCCATCGCAAGCCTCCTATGACCATAAAAAAGAATGTTCAGCTTACCTGTTATAAG
Source organism: Gemmataceae bacterium (assembly GCA_044337875.1). Lineage (GTDB taxonomy): Bacteria > Planctomycetota > Planctomycetia > Gemmatales > Gemmataceae > UBA969. The sequence continues at coordinate 86,493 of JBIIMS010000001.1, read as the reverse complement.
GTTTTAAAGGAACCAATTCCAGCTTCATTGCGTAAAAGGCTGGAAAGAAATACAATGATTCTTTGGTTTTTACCCAAGTGCTGGAGATTTGAATCATGGGAATAGGTTTTTTAGGTGCAGGAAAAATGGCTACCGCTCTGGCAGTTGGCTGGAAAGATGCTGGCCTTGCCAATGCCGCGGATTGCCTTGCAACCGATGTTTCTGCAGAGGCTTGCGCTGCTTTTACCACAGCCTCAGGCATCAAAACCGCCTCAGGAAGCAAAGATGTTCTCCTCAAATGCAAAACCATTATCCTTGCAGTCAAACCGCAAGCCATGGCAACACTGCTTGCAGAAATCAAACCCCTGCTAACGCCAGATCATTTGATTATTTCCATTGCTGCGGGCATTAATCTTGAAACTTTAGCCCAAGGAACAGGAAGCACACGGCTAATTCGTGTTATGCCTAACACACCGGCTTTGGTAATGGCTTCTGCAACCGCATTTGCCTGTGGAACCGGGGTAAAGCCAGGCGACAGGGAATTAGCCGCCCAACTTTTTGGTGCGATTGGAAAAGCCTTCCATGTGCCCGAATCTCAATTGGATGCAGTTACGGGGCTAAGCGGCAGCGGCCCGGCGTTTATTTATCTAGTAATCGAAGCATTGAGCGATGGTGGCGTAAAAGCGGGTTTACCTCGTGATTTAGCGACCTCCCTAGCTGCCCAAACCGTGCTGGGCGCGGCCAAAATGGTGCTGGAAACGGGCCTACATACCGGCCAGCTTAAAGATATGGTTGCTAGCCCTGGAGGCACCACCATTGCGGGTATTCATGCCCTCGAAAACAAAGGCGTCCGCGGGGCTTTCATCGATGCTGTTGTTGCTGCATCCTTGCGTTCCAAAGAATTAGGGAAGAGTTAATCAAATACTTTCCATTATTTCCCACTTATTTCATTACCCTTTCGGTAAAGCTCAATAAAATTAACTTTTTAAAATAATGAGAGATTTCATGGCAGACATCAAAATTCGCGAATCAGTTTTAATCCTTGATTTTGGATCTCAGTATGGGCAACTTATCGCTCGCAGAGTGCGAGAGTTGAACGTATTTTGCCAAATTGTTCGCAACGATATTTCTGCAAAGCGCATCAAAGAACTTAACCCAAAAGGGATAATTCTGAGCGGTGGCCCTGCCAGCGTTTATGAAGATGGCGCACCAAAGTGTGACCCTGAAATCTTCAAACTCGGAATTCCCGTGCTTGGAATTTGCTACGGTATGCAGCTTGCCTGCAAATCTTTGGGCACCGATGTCAAGCGCGCCCCATCACGAGAATTCGGCAAAGCCATCTGTAACACTAAATCTTCTGAGGGCATGTTCAAAAATATCCCATCTGAAATCACCGTCTGGATGAGCCATGGTGACCAGGTAGATCACAACACCCAAGATTTCATTCCCTTGGCATCGACTGAAACCTGCCCGATGGCTGCTGCCAAGCATAAAACCCTTCCCGTTTACGGATTGCAGTTTCATCCTGAAGTTAGCCATACGCCTCAGGGAACCGAGATATTGAAGAACTTCCTCCATGAGATTTGCGGTTGCGAAGGGCTTTGGAAAATAGGCAGCTTCCTCGATGAGACAATCATTAACCTGCGTAAAACCATTGGTAATCATCGTGTTATTTGCGGTCTTTCAGGCGGTGTTGATTCCTCCGTGGTTGCGGCACTTCTTGTTAAAGCCATTGGTAAGCAGGTGGCTTGCATTTTTGTGGATAACGGCTTGCTAAGGCAGGGTGAATCAGACATGGTTCGTAAAACCTTCCGCGACAATTTCAACGCAGACCTTCATGTAGTTGATGCCTCGGATCGTTTTTTAACCGCACTCGATGGCATTACTGATCCACAGCAAAAGCGCAAAATCATAGGCCATGTCTTCATCGATGTATTCAAGGATGAAGCTAAACACATTAAAGATGCTAAATTTCTGGCCCAAGGCACACTGTACCCAGATGTTATTGAAAGCGGCGGAACAGTAGACGGCCCTGCCGCTACGATTAAAACGCACCATAATGTTGGCGGGCTTCCCGCAAAGCTAGGGTTTGATCTTGTAGAACCTTTGAAGGATTTATTTAAAGACGAAGTTCGAAGGCTTGGGCTTGAACTCGGGTTACCTGAGGGCTCCGTTTGGCGCCATCCTTTCCCTGGCCCAGGCTTGGCTGTTCGTTGCATTGGGGCCATCAACAAAACCAGACTTGAAATACTTCGGCAGGCAGACACCGTTCTGCTTGAAGAACTGAAGAAATCCGGATGGTACAAAAAAACCAGCCAGGCGTTCACCGTGTTGCTGCCTGTGCAAACGGTGGGTGTGATGGGTGATGGCAGAACTTACGAAAATGTGATCGCAGTCAGAGCTGTTGAAACTGATGACTTTATGACTGCAGACTGGTCCCATTTGCCCTATGAGCTGCTTGCAACCATTTCCACCAGAATCATCAATCAGGTTAAAGGCGTCAACCGAGTTGTTTACGATATCAGCAGCAAACCACCTGCAACCATCGAATGGGAATAGAGGAATTTCGTTATGCGTTTCGTAAAAATGCAGGGAATAGGCAACGATTATGTTTATGTTGATTGCATTAGGCAGCCTTTGCCCAGTGATATCGCATCATTAGCAACGAAAATCAGCGATCGCAATTTTGGTGTGGGTGGCGATGGGCTCATTCTTATCTGCCCTTCTGATAAAGCAGATGCCCGAATGCGCATGTTTAACAACGATGGCAGCGAATCCGAAATGTGTGGCAATGGGGTTCGATGTGTTGCCAAGTTTGTCTACGATCACGGTATAGCGAAAAAAACATCCCTCGCAATCGAGACAGGCAGAGGGGTTCTGAAGCTGGAATTGGAAACAGCGGGTGGCAAATGCCATCAAGTAAGAGTGGATATGGGGGAACCAATTCTGATTGCAGAAAACATTCCCACGACACTTTTAGGTACGCCTCCTTTAGAAGTTCCACTTGTTATTGATGGGGTGGAATTAAAAGTAACTTGTGTCTCGATGGGTAATCCACATTGCATCACCTTTGTTAAAGAAATCACCAATGAAATGGTGCTGGGTATTGGCCCGAAGGTTGAAAAGCATTCCGCCTTTCCTCGAAGGACGAATGTTGAATTTGTTCGGGTAGATAATCCTGGCGAAATCACCATGCGGGTATGGGAGAGGGGGTCTGGGGAAACCTTGGCCTGTGGTACTGGGGCTTGTGCGGTTGCAGTCGCTGGGGTGCTCACCGGCAGAACAAATAGATCTATTATTGCCCATTTAAGGGGCGGAGACCTCAGACTGGACTGGTCTAAAACTGATAATCATGTTTTTATGACTGGGCCAGCAGTCGAGGTTTTTCAGGGTGAATGGCCCGACTGCTAATAGACTTCGTTGTGCCGAGGCTTCGGATGAAAATAAAAAGTCCCTTTCTTTTAAAGACCATTGGCTTCACCATCGCTTGCTTTGTGCGATCATGGATCAGCACTATCAATTTTCATTACCACCCCTTGGGTAAGAACTTCGACCCAAATCAGCCCAACTTTCAAGGGCGTTATATTTACATCTTCTGGCATGAAAACCTTTTGATGCCCGCTTACCAGTATGGCAAACCGAATATCAGCGTTCTTATAAGCAACCATTCCGATGGCGAAATGATTGCACAAGCTTGCAAACATTTGGGATTCAGCCTAGTTCGCGGTTCCAGCACCCGGGGCGGAATAGAAGCCATAAGAAACATGGTTAAATTAAGTAAAGATGGGCATATAGCTATCACTCCGGACGGCCCCAAAGGCCCCAGAGGCGTTATCCAGCAAGGGGTAATTTACCTCGCAGCAAAATCAGGCCTTCCCATCATTCCCATGGGGTTTGCCTACAGCTCTGTTAAACGTGCTAAAAGCTGGGATAAATTTGCCATCCCCAACCCCTTTAGCAAGATTGTTTTGGTGACCACCCCGGAAATCTATATCCCTCCCGACATTGACAAAGATAACCTGGAAGAACACCTAACCCGTGTTCAAAATGAACTAGACCGGGCCACAGCAGAGGCGGAATCCATCCTTCTTGGTAAAATGAACAAAGTTGCTTAACCCCTTTTCCATCTGCTATTGCACATTGGCAATCACATCGTTATGAGCACCAACCAAGGTAGGGAATCTGATCGTTCTAAACGCACACAGTTGCCTAGTAGGCCTTTAGATACTTGGCTTCGAACTGCGCTAGTTGGATTAGTACTTGGCATCAGTGCGATCTTTGGCATCGCTGCCTGGCTTAATCCTTATGGATCAGATGGTAGTGCGCTGCAAATGGGAACGCACGAACAGCTTGGGTTTCCCCCTTGCAACTTTATGATTCTAACGGGCAAGCCCTGTCCTTCTTGTGGTATGACCACAAGCTTTGCCCTGATGGTTAGAGGAGACCTTGAAAATGCGCTTGCTGCCAATCCTGTGGGATCAGCTCTGGCCTTCTTCTTGATGCTTCTTCTGCCATGGGGATTGGCGAGTTTATGGTTTGGAAAAACTTTGTTTATCCGATCCATTGAGTTGACCGGCCTTGTTGTTCTTGCTTTGTTTGTTGGTATTGCATTATTGCGCTGGGGGATTATTATCGCCCCCGCTTATTGGAAATAAATCGACCGGCTCTTTGCCGGTTGCAAGGAGCCTTCGATGATTATCTTGAAAACCTTTTGGCGCAGCTTAGCCCTTATGATGCTGGCATTCAGCATTGCAGGTTGCAATCCTTTCACTATGGTTAATTTCCTCTTAATGGATGATCCAAAACACGAGGCAGAACTACAATCGCTGGCATCCAAAGATAAAAAAGCTGAAAAGAAAGTTGTCATCCTTACCTATGGCAAACTGGATCTCCGCCCCGAACTGATTAATTCCGATCGCGAAATAGGTTACACCGTCGAAAAAAACCTCAAGTCATTAGCCAACATCAATGGCGACAAACTTTCGGTTGTTCCCAATCGCAAAGTTGAAGAATATAAAAGCAAACACTCCGACTGGGCAGAGCGCGACCCTGCAGAAATCGGTAAGCACTTTAAAGCTGACTATGTGATTTACCTTGAAATCAACTCTTTGGGTATTTACGAACTCGGCAGCGGCGGCACGCTTTATCGTGGGAGAGCGGATATCAACATTAGTTTGCTTGATCTTAAAAATCCAGATGAATCGCAACCTTCGCGCAATTTCACCTGCCAATATCCAAAAGAATCCAGAATGCAAGTTACCTCAACTGATCAATCCCCGATGGAATTCAGACAGTCATTCCTCGATTATGTAGGAAAAAGAATCTCTTGGAAATTCGCAGCAAGGCCGACCCGTGATGACTTCTACGCAGATTAATTCAATAGGATAACATTAGTTCTTTAACCAATTACCTTCAGATGGAGTTTTTCAATATGTCAGAACCAATCGTGATTCGTTGCAGAGATAATGGGCCCTTCGTGATCAAAGCACCTGTTCAAGTGGTTGACCATGATGGCAAACCTTTCACCATTCCAGCAGGAAAAGAAACCATTGCATTGTGCAGATGTGGCGCATCAAAAAACAAGCCATTTTGCGATGGTGCGCACAATGGCTGTGGATTTCAAGCAGCAGAAAAAGCCCCTGTATAAAGGATCACTTTTTATTGGATTTACTAGCAACATCGATATCTAGATTAGAAACATCAGCTTCAACTTTAAGGTCCTTGGATACCATCCCGGGGCCTTTTTTTTCGGTATTTGCCATAAAGCCTGCACTACCTGTAACCTTGTAATTTCCCGCGGGCAAATCAGCTAAAAAAGACCCATCATCGCTAACCTTGGCAAAAGAAGTTTCCTGAGTTCCACTGGCTTCAAACTTTACCATTGGGCGGTCACCCGGGGGCAAGCCCGTGATAGGGTTGCCACCCGAGTGGATTTTCCCGCTAACTTTAAAAGTTTTAGCTTTTGTTTCGCCACCACATCCTGCCAAAACAACAACCATTAATGCAAATAAAGCGTGCTTGGTGTATTTAGTAATCATTATTGACTTCGCCTTTCCCAACAGTTCCTAAAGCCAGAAATGTGGCCGGGGTGAGATTGTAACTAATGAACTTAACAGAGCCATCAACCATTACAAAATTGGCCCCACCAGAATGAGACGAACCAAAAATATTACCCCCTGCATTGGTACCAAGCCTGCCATCGGGAAGGGGCAAAGTATTAGTCAAACGAGCAGCGTCATGATCCCACCCACAAGTATAACCTTCGTTATCATCACTTTGATAGGAACCAATATTAGTAATATCCATCCGTTTTTCACCAAACATCAGAGTATTGCTGGTGCCATCACTAATCTGAGCAAACCTAAGCCCCGTATATCCAAAAGCAATCGCCCCATTAGTACCATCCAGGGCAGTGGTATTGTTACTTGAAGCAGCATAATCGGTTGGTCCATGGGCATAGGTACCAGGTGGGCCATACCAACTTCCTGTAGGTGGTAACTCTTTAGGAGGCCTTCTACTTGGGCAGAAATAAATTTTGATTACAGCCTTAATAGCATTTATCTGGCATTCAGGTACAGTTGTGCCGCCATTACCTCTATAAGTTGACTCATATTCTAAATAGGGAAGCATTTGATAAAGTGCACCCGCTTTTTGACCAGGCCCACCTATGGGATTGCCAACACCCATGAATTCGGGGACGGCATCTGTCCAACCGATGCCCGCCGAAGGCAAAACATTGAAGGTATTATGATGAGCATGGGCAGCAATACCCATTTGCTTAAGATTGTTGGCGCATTGCGCTCGAGTAGATGCCTCGCGCACTTTCTGCACTGCAGGCAATAATAACCCAATCAATATCGCGATGATTGCGATCACCACCAAGAGTTCAATCAGGGTAAAACCCCGATTAAGTCGCTTTTCCTTAACATAAATTGACATTGTTTCACCACAAAAAAATAAGAAAATGAATGAATCTTCATAAATCCTATATAAGCCAAACTATTTTGTAAACAAGAAAGAGGCCTATTCATTAAAGAAATAGGCCTCTTTGCATTGAACAAACTAGAAAACCAACGTATTACTTCTTGTTCTTTTCCTCAAGCACAGCCTGAGCCGCAGCCAACCGAGCGATTGGTACACGGAATGGGCTACAACTCACATAGTTCAAGCCAAGACGATGACAGAATTTCACCGAATCAGGTTCGCCACCATGCTCGCCGCAAATACCAATCTTCAAATCAGGCTTCACGGATCGGCCTTTTTCAACACCAATTTTCATCAGCGCTCCAACGCCATCGAAGTCAATCACTTGGAAAGGATCTTTCTTCACAAGATCATTTTCGATGTAATGGCGTATAAAGCTGCCGTAATCATCGCGGCTGATACCCAAAGTAGTCTGGGTAAGATCGTTGGTACCAAAGCTGAAGAACTCAGCTTCGGTTGCGATTTCCGCAGCAGCCACGCAAGCGCGGGGCAACTCGATCATCGTACCAACAAGGTATTTAACTCTGGTGCCTTTTTCAGCAAACACCTTTTCAGCAATGGCATGAACCAATTTAACCTGAGCTTTAAGTTCAGGGAGGAAACCAACAAGAGGAATCATGATTTCAGGCTCAACAGCAATTCCTTCCTTGGCAACATCACAAGCAGCTTCGATAATCGCACGAGCTTGCATTTCAGTGATTTCGGGGAACACATTGCCCAACCTGCAACCACGGAAACCAAGCATGGGGTTTAACTCATGCAGTTCCTTGATGCGCTTCTCAATCGATTTGGGGCTAACACCAATCATCTTGGCAACTTCCTTCTGCTTATCTTTTTGATCAAGCGTAGGAAGGAATTCATGAAGTGGTGGGTCCAAAGTTCGGATGGTAACAGGCTTGCCCTTCATGGCTCTGAAGATGCCTGCGAAATCGCTTCTTTGGAATTCCAAAAGCTTTTCCAAAGCTGCTTTTCGTTGTTCCGTATTGCTGGAAAGGATCATCTCGCGCATTGGCAAGATATGATCGAAGAACATATGCTCGGTTCGGCATAGCCCGATGCCTTCCGCACCGAAGGCAATCGCTGCAGCAGCTTGATCTGGTTGATCTGCATTGGTGCGAACTTTCAACTTTCGCACATCATCAGCCCAACTCATCAGCTCAGCAAACTGTTGGTAAACCTTGGATTCTTCAGGTTTCATGGTCTTCGAAATCAAAACTTGAACGACTTCGCTAGGTTTGGTTGCAACTTTGCCTTCCATCACTTCGCCGGAAAAACCATCGATCGCAATCCAATCGCCTTCCTTCAAGGTTTTGCCACCCGCAGTTACAGTTCGCTTCTTGTAATCGATCTTAAGATCGCCACAACCTACGATACAAACCTTGCCCATTTGGCGACTAACTAAAGCAGCATGGCTGGAAGCACCACCAAAGGCAGTTAGAATCCCGGTTGCAACCTGCATACCGCGAATATCCTCAGGGCTGGTTTCCTGACGAACAAGTACAACTTGAGCATCTTCAGGAAGCTTGCCATTGGCATCGCGACTAAAGCTATTTACATAGGCTTCAGCATCATCAGCATAGAACTTAATTTTACCTGTTGCAGCGCCTGGGCCAGCATTGATGCCGGTAGCAAGCAAGCGGCCTTCTTCAACAGCTTTGCGCTTGGCTTCTGGATCAAAGATTGGCTGAAGAAGCTGATTCAAATCGTCAGGGGGAATACGGCCAGCAGAAATTGCTTCTTCCTTAGAAATCAGACCTTCGTGAACCATATCAACAGCAAAGCGAACACCAGCAAAGCCGGTACGCTTGCCATTGCGGGTCTGAAGCATCCAAAGCTTGCCCTTTTGAACCGTGAATTCGATGTCTTGAACATCACGATAATGTTTTTCCAACTTGTTACGAATATCGTCAAGCTGTTGGTAAACTTCAGGCATTGCGATTTTAAGTTCAGCAATTTTGTTGGGGGTACGAATGCCCGCAACCACATCTTCGCCCTGAGCGTTGATAAGGTATTCGCCATAGAAAACCTTTTCGCCAGTGGCAGGATCACGGGTAAATGCAACGCCTGTAGCGCAGTCATCGCCCATATTTCCAAACACCATCGAGCAAATGTTTGCAGCGGTGCCCCAAGTGTGTGGGTAGTTGTACTGCCTGCGGTAAACCACCGCACGATCATTACCCCAAGATTGGAAAACTGCGCCAACAGCTTCGAGCATTTGTTCCATTGGATCATCTGGGAAGTCTTTGCCCGTTCTTTCAAGAACGGCTTTCTTAAACTGCTTGACTAATTTTTTCAAATCATCGGTGTCTAATTCGTTATCAAGGTGCACGCCTTTTTTCTTCTTCATTTTGTGCAAAAGAAGTTCGAATGGATCTTCATCTTCCTTGGTTTGTGGCTTCATACCCAACACCACATCACCATACATCTGCACAAATCTACGGTAACTATCCCAAGCAAAACGCTCGTTACCGGTTTTCTTGATCAACCCCTTAAGGGTTTGTTCATTAAGACCAATATTCAAAACGGTATCCATCATACCGGGCATGGAAACCCTGGCACCGCTACGGCAAGAAACGAGAAGGGGGTTTTCTGGATCACCAAACTTGGCACCCATCTCGTCTTCGGTTTTCTTAAGAGCTTCTTCAATTTGAGCCCGAAGAGCTTCTGGGTACTGACGATTGTTATCGTAAAAATAAGTACAGACTTCTGTGGTAATGGTAAAACCTGCAGGTACAGGAAGTCCAATATTGCACATTTCTGCAAGATTGGCACCCTTCCCACCAAGCAAGTTTTTCATGTCTGAACGGCCGTCAGAACTGGTTCCACCAAAATAATAAACATACTTCGTGCTCATAATATCATAACCCCTATGTTTCTTAAGCGTTTAGCTCTTACTAACCGAGTCCAACTCAGTCCCTAAAAGGAAATATTCCTTTACAGCTATAACTCATTATTTACGAAGTTAACTTGGGTAAGTCAAAAAGAAAGAGTGCAGGATTCGAAGAAGAAATGACTTCATCGAAGAATGCACCCAAAAACTAACAATAATTATTCACAGAATTACAACATTTCACATTGAGATCGCATCTTCAAGCTCTTCATTTAATCCTTCGGAGTTATTGCCACCTTCAATGGTTCAACCCAATGCTTAAGCTCCGGATTGTAATAAAGGTATGCACGAGAGGCCTGTCCGCTATAATTCCCAGGTACTCTAGAAATCAAATCGAGATTCAATTCGATATTCTGCTCGGGGGCCAAATCTCGCCAATAGAGAACCAACTCTCGGCCCAAAACTTCAAACGCACTGAGTGAAGATCTCGAGCCATCTTCCGGAACCAAACACATCTGCTTTAATTGTTTGAAATCCTCAGGCAACGATAGCCCCGCAGGCAATCCAACAACTGCCACCGCCATGCCCTGCCCCTTCTTTTCATTATTCCTCACCTTAACCTTTAGTTGCAGAGTATCCCCTTCATTGGCTTTTTCAGCACTAAGCTTGGTTTCAATACCAAGAGGCAGCTTCCCTTCGCCTACGGGCTTAAGGGTGTTGTAAGTCCAACTTATAGTTGCGGGAAAAATATTTTTACCAGTAACTTCCAATCGAAGAGCATTCTCAACCAGCTTAAAATTCTTTTCAGGATTAGGAAGCTTAAGCTCCATCACCTCGGTTGCTCCCGCAGCAAAAACAACCTTGGCCATTTCTTCACTTCCCAAGAACAAGCGGACTTCACCCGCCTCTGCAGTTTTCTTGTTGGCCTTGGTGAAAGCGATAAGGGCCTTCAACGCTAAAATGGTTGATTGTGTTGAACCAAAAGCGCCACTGCCATTTCTTTGCTTGCCAACCCAAGTAATAGCTTTACGAACAGGAAGATTAAACTGTGGATCGTTGGCTTTTAATAGAGCTAATATTGCCAGCGCTGTCGTTTCAACTTCCAAACTAACTCCCCCTGACCCAGTAATACTTGTTTTTTCAGCAACCAAATGCCCATCTTCCTTCTGCACTGCAACCACCTTTTTAAGCAGAACTAATGCAGTGGTACGATCATCCCGGTTAAGAAGTGCGTTGGCAACCAAAGCAAGGAAATACGGATCGTTGGACTTCTCCGCTTTCTCTTTAAGGGAAGAAAGCTCTTTGGAAACGTTATCGCTTTTACCACTCTCGGTCAAAGACCAAACAATATAAGCGTTGGTAATATCATCAGGAGCCCTACCGAAAGAATCCAATGCCCGCGGATTGCGTTTAAAGCCACCGTTTCCATCCCGTTGCTCCATGATGTAATCCTGCGTGCGCTTAATCATGTTCTGATCCACGTTCATCACCCTGCTCATATCACGGAACTGCAACAATCCATAAGCGGTCAACGCTTCATGGGCAGGCGCGGTGCCACCAAACCATTCGTATCCCTGTTTCTTATTCTGCGCATTCATGCATTCAAACGCAGTGAGTTTGGCATACCCATTTTCAAGAAGAGCCAACGCTCGTTTTTCAATCTCAGGATTATTCTGATTGCTCTCTCGCAAATAATCCAGCACCAGAAGATTCGGATAATTGGTGGTGGAGGTTTGCTCAAAACAACCATGGGGTTCCCTAAGCATTCCCTCTAAACCCTTCTGAAGATCTGCAAGCACGGATGGATAAACCCTTGCACTTACCTTCAAAGTTCCAGGAATAATCGATTCGGGCAATTTGATTTTCGAAACCATCGTGCCTTCAAGAGTATCCGAATAAGCATCCGCTACAGGAAACCCAGAAGACGAAACCTTGATGGTCTGCCTGATGGCATCTTGAGCAAACCCTTCTACTTTCCCATTAAATCCAAGGGCGATCTCGCCATCGACGATCTCAGGCTTGAATTTGTAAAGCTTTCGCAAAGTTTGATTAGGCTGGAGTTCAAGGGTTAAGTTTTCTTGGCCCTGCAAAAGCTTGAACCCTTCGAATCGTTCGAGGTTAATGTTTGCAGTTCTCTTTTCGGAAGAATTACTTGTGATTGCAAGCGGAACTATCACTTCATCACCCGCAGAGATTTCCAAAGGAATCTTGGGTTGTAACACAAGTGGAAGGCGAGATTCCAAAACGATCTTCGCAGATCCGAGTCTACCATCCAAGGTGTGTGCAAAAGCAGTTGCGGTAAAACTTGTAACGGAATCACTTAAATCAAAAACAGCCTCTGCTTTACCATCCTCAGTGATGATGAAGGGCTTCCAGCAAAGGGTTTCAGAAAAATCAGTGCGAAGCTCAGGCCTTTCGCCTTGCGTTCTTTCATGGGCATATTCGCGAACCACCATAGGCGACATCAGTACTTGCGCCCGTAATTGTCGCATTGGTGCTGCCGCCGCAGCAGGCCTTCCTAAGGCGTTTTTCTCTAACCGCAGTAGCTGCTCTTGCTGCATTAACTGGCCATCTACACCATTCACAGCTTGTTGCTGGATATTTTTGCGCTCTTGATTGTTAGCAAAGCCTCTTCTATCAGCAATACCTTCGTTAGCAAAAAGCTTTTTATCCTCATTCAAATTACGATTTTTCGCAGCCATCATTCCAGGCTTGGCTCCGAAATTCGCAGCAATGCCAGGTGCTTGATTTTGCACATTTAAACCGCCCACAATATTGTCAGCCTTCATTGCTAAGGGCAAAGGCATGGCTGCCATCTCTTTAGCTGCATCCATCTGAGGAAGTTCCATCATCATTGCAGCAACAGGCACGGCACCTGCATCCATAGCTGGGGCTGGCCCATTTTGCATTGCAAATTGCCCGCCATCCTTAATCATTCCCAAAGGCAAAAACATCAATGCAAGCCCCATTACACTAATACCAAACCCTAGAGCAATCCTGCCCTTTCTACTATAAATCAGCCCATTAATCCCAAGGCCAGCAGCAAGCAAAAGGATCAAAGCGCCAACCATTTTAAAAAGGTTTTGCTTCAAGTTTTCAAAGAAGCTCTTCCAAGCATTTAATTTGCTGATCGCAAGCAATACCGCGGGCGAAGGCTCTGCTGCGTTCTTGGCTTGAAGCGCTTTATCAGCTTCAGCCTGTGCATCGTTTATTTTTTTCTGATACTCGGCAAAAATTTTGTCCACCGGTTCCATTGCAAGATCTTTAGACTGGGTGGAGGACTGCCCAATGGTAACAAGCAAATTGTCTGCTTCTTCCTTGTGCATTTGTCGAAATTTCGAAGGGTCCTGTTCAGCAAAGCGGCGCCAACCCTGCGAACCAAGCAACAAATCTAAAGCCTCGGATGCCCTTGGATGCTCGCCTAGCAAAACATCGGTGTATTCAAGATCCTGCGATTTACGAATTTCAGTGGTGAGAAGAAAATGGGTGGGCATTGTGCGTGCGGTTTTTTCGTCCGCCATGGTTAGCACGCTTTTATCGACAACCCCAAGCATGATTACTGAAGAGGCCAATTTGCTAAGTTCATTAGAGGTCTCGATTTTTAATTTTACCTTCTGCCCTGGAACATAACTGGCTTGATCAGGGAGTAACTTGATTTTGAGTGATTCCACAGGGGTTCTAAAAAAGAGCCTTTCTGCAACAGGAATTAGCGTTCTAGTGCCGGGAACCGCAAGGCGTTCTTCAAAAACAGTCACCCTGCAAACTCCACCAATCGGATCAGAAAGATTAATATCTGCAGAAGTCTTGCCTTGATCCAAATAGATGGATTCCAACAACCGCCCCCTGCAATACACGCCCACCATCAGGCGAGATTTAATGGTTGAATTCACTTCAACCTTAAGGGGTTGACCGGGCTTTACAATGTTATCTACCACACGCAAAACGGTTCCTGCATCTTTAGCAGCAGGCAATTTAAAGCTACCCGCCATACCTATCGGACTGATGATTTTAACTTCATAACTGGCGTCTTTTTTTGGAGTTAGCTCAAACTTTCCCAACCCCTGATTAATGCCGGGCTCTTTTTCATCGGTCAGGGTTTTAACCTGATTCAAAATCTCAACCCCGTTTTCAAAAACAGAGGCAACCACATCTGCTGGCTTGCCCAAAGGTGTTCTAGCCTGAAAATAGATTCTGCTTTTAATTCCTTGAATCAAGTCGCCACCCTCAGGGAAAAACTCCATGTCCAGTTTGTTAACAACAATAGGAACAGGCTTCACCAAGGTTTCCGTATTACCACCATCATCAAACACCACAGAAATACTAGCCTGACCTTTTTGAATAACTGCAGGCAACTTAAACTTCAATGCAACTCTTCCGGATGAGTCTGTTTGGAAACGAACCTGATCAGCATTTGGGTTGCCATCCACACCTATTTGCACGCCATCCAAATTAATGGAAGCAAGCACTGGCTTACCCGACAAGGGCTTACCATCAGAAGAAGCTGCCTTGCAGTTGGCGATAACTTCATCGCCTGGCCCGTAAGACCTACGATTAAAATCAAGTTCTTTATTAATATTTGATTTTTGATATCTGTTAACAATAAATTTACGAACTTGATCAGGGAACCTGCCTGACTGATCCTTAACCGTAAGGATGTATTCACCACCGGGCGCAGTCGGGTCAATCAAGAAAGCACCTGAACCAACGCCTTTCAAAGGCTTACCATCGGGGCCTTTGATTAGCTCTGCCGGTTTATCTGGGCGTGAAAGGCCACCACCACCCTGCCCAACGAACTTTTGTTCCTGTGTGGGTGTTGTTAAAACAAAGTTGAGCGCAAAATCTTCGTAGGGCGGCCTTAAGCTGAAGCGCTCTAAAACCAAGGCACGAAAATAAACGGTTTCGCCAGGCTGATACATCGGTTTATCAGTTGAAAGATGCGCAACATAAACAGCAGAAGCAAGCTGCAAGCCCTCCTTGATTTCAAGCTGTGCGCCTGATTCCCTTTTTGCAGAAACGATAAGCGTGGGATTACTTCCAGCCCTAAGCGGCAAATCTGGGGGTACAACAATCTGCAATTGCCCCTGCCTAGTAAGTTGGGATGCGACAGGAAATCTGGTGCCTGGGTTTGCTTTATCTTCAACGAAAGCTTCAACCCGAGCCTCGACAGGCCTGCTCAAATTATCCTGCGTAAGAATCTGATAACTGTTAGGGGCCCCGGGTTGCAAGGTCGCTGGCCCTGTTACCAATACTTTAAGTTGCTTTTTTTGAACTTCTTCGATGGCTTGATTTGCCTTGGCCATACCTTCATTCTGCAATTGCACCACCGCTTTGGATTTTACATTAAAGTTGGATTGAACTCTGGCGGCATATTGCTGATGATGCTCGACCACCATGGAATTGCCTATGAAATCATAAATACCAATGCCTGCAGGCACTCCAATACCAAGCGTAAGGAATGAAGCAACCGCCCACATCCAGATCCGGGCATTCTGCATACCGGGGACCGCAGATGCACCGTACTGAAGTATTTTTGCTTGCTGTAATTCTTTCGCAACATCTTTAGGCGGAGTAAATTTAACTTCGGGGAATTGTGCCTTCGAAGCTTTCACCAGAATCTCTTTTTGCAACAAGGCCTTCTTTAGCTTTTCGCCACATACCACGCACTCTGTGCAATGGGAAGAAAGCAAGGATTGATCCTGATCATCCAGCAAGCCATAAAGATATTCGAACAGTTTGTCTTCGGTATTACTACAGTTCCACATTTTAGAAATCTCCGGCAAATAATTTGTTGACCGCTAATAAGGATTAAAAATCAGGAAAGGGCCACCTTTAGTTTTTGCAGCGCAGATCGCATCTGCGTTTTGATAGTGCCTACGGGTCGGTTTGCAGTTTCAGCAATTTGCTCGTACGTCATTTCAGCATTTTGCCTAAGCAGAAAAACTTCTTTTTCTTCGGGGCGGAGATCCATTAGAGCGGTGCGCAATTGCGCGACCATTTCATTTTCTTGGAGCGATTCCAATGGGGAAACAGCACTTTTATACATCATCACATCCTCTTCGGGCATTGTTCGTGTTTTTCGCTTCCATGCGCTTTTACGCAGATCCTTGGCGGCATTGATTGCCACTTTGAAAATCCAAGCTTTTAGATTTAGAACATCAGGCAGGGAATCTTGTTTTTTCCAGCACCGTAGGAACGCATCTTGAGCGATATCTTGGGCATCGTCTTTATTCCCAAGAATAAACCAAAGGGTACTGGTCAGTTCATCCCTTATTTGATTAAAGGTTGCCAATAACCGCTCACTATTGGATTGATTACTATCCAACTTCAATGGTGCACTTCCATCCTCGATGATGCTGGGGCGCTTCATGGTTCACACTCATAAGACGAAGCAGGAAACAAAAAAGTTTTACAGATGGGGCCATGATTTGCGTTTTTCATTCTTTCATCCATGATAATTACGAGAACACGTCAAGCTATAGCAACCACAAAATCTTAATGATTTTAAGTAATTTTAGTTATGACACTAGCACAATCACTTGATTGCAGTTACAATAATTGAATGGATTTTAAAGGTAGAAATCCTTTTCCAAATGGAGTTGGCAATGAGTACCACGCAAGAAACGCTTAAGAGTTTGCTTGAAATTGGTGAAAGCAAAGGATTTGTTACTTTTCAGCAAGTGTTTAATGCTGTTACAAAAGAAAAGTCCGACCCCGAACGACTCGACAAATTATTGACCCTGCTCGAAGAGCATGGTATCGAAATCATCGATGATGAAAATGATGATTAGTTCTCACTAGCCCGCGCCTTTTGCAATTGATCCAGCAAAAACTGGATCGTTGGGCGGTCGGCAGGCGATGAAGATTTAAACGCATATACCACTTCACCTTTTGCATCCACTACGAAATCCCCACCTAATTGAAATAAGTCATCCTTGGAATAGCCCAAGGATGGTAGCCATCCAGTAAATATTCTTCCCATAAACGTCCACAGCACTTTAGGTAACAGAAAATCCTTCCACTGGGCAGAGCCCAATTCAAAAACCTTGTAAGCTTCTTTTTGCGAATCGCTTACCAAGGGGAATGGCAGATTCAACTCTTGAGCGAGTTTAAACGCCTCGGCGGGTGAAGAAAAAGTGATTGCGACAACTGTCGCATTAATATCTTTGAACAATGGGTATTGATCACGGATATCGCCCAGATGGGCTCTGCAAAGCACTCAGCCCAAATGCCTGAGAAAAACCAAAAGTATTGGCGCAGGACCAAAAGATCGTAGCTCCCTGATCTGGTTTTGTGTGTCCTGAAACTTTAACAATAAATGGTTCATAAGGTTCGACCAGGGTAAAACATTGAAATTTGAACTTCCTATTCAGCATTATACCCCCCATCTTCACATGGATAAAACTTAAAACACGAATCTTTGATGCAATCGTTAAAGTTGACACTTTCGTTACGTCGATAAAAACCTTGCAGATACTCCATGCCATTACCTCGATTGAAGAGAAATGGTTTTAAGCGGGAACGGGAAACCCGGGTGCGTTTAAGTTGTAGAAAGGTGTCCGATATGAAAACCAGAAAAAAACACATTGTAGGCGGGTTAATCGCTGCCTTATCTTTAAGCGTTACAGGCTGCATGCCCTTTTCCATGGGGATATTCACACCAACGCCTGTACCCCCTTGGGTTACCGAACGAATGGAAGAAAAGTATACCCATAAGAATGATCACCGAACACCGATTTTGCCTCCAATCAAAGAAGGCGCTGCGCCTCCTCTTTGCGAAGATGCACCAGACGATGCACAAGTCATCAGGGCTATGCCACACATGGCACGAGGCTTCCCTTATGTGTATGAAGAGCACAGGGATGATATTCAAATTGTGACCGAAAGGCTTGTGGATAAAATTGATCCACCAAGATTCTTCCCACTAGTTGGCCCCGCACAACTTCATCACTGCCATTGGAAAGCCACCATCTATTACACCGAAGTCATTGAATCCGGGTATCCGTTTCCTGTGAAAATTAAGCGACCCAGAATTCAAGTTGTGTACATCGACAAGGATCACTTGCATCTTTATGCAGGAACCCCTGAACTCCAGAAATCTTTCACCAAAGATCTGGCTGGATACTAAACCTAGGATTCGAAATCAGCGAACTTTTGGAGAGACAGACATCATGCGCAAGCAATGGAAATTATCAGCGCAAAGACTTTTAACTTTGAGTGCTTTCGGAATCCTAACAGGGTTTTCTGTAACTGGTTTAACAAATGCAGCAGAACAAACCAAGCCTGGCGTTATCATCGCCTCTGGAAAGCCTGCTGCAGGAAAATCTGCTACAGAAAATAAACCTGAAGATTCTATCGCCCTTGCAGAATCTATGCGCATTCATATTGAATTCATCGCTGATCCCTTGATTTCTACAACGGATATCTCTCCTTCAGTTAAAAACGGCAAAATGATTCTCATTGGGAATGTGAACAATAACACTGTTGCCAATAATGCTGTTGCCCTTGCAAGCAGACTTACAACTTGCAAAGTGGTTAGTGAAATCAAAATCTGGCCCGTTTCTTTTAACAAAACCACAAAAGTTCCAGTGGAAACACTTCAGGCAAACACCAATAAAGTGGTTAGTAGCGAATTTCAAACCGCATACCCAAAATTATCAACCGCTGTTTCTGCAGATGGTTCGATCATAGTATCCGGCCCCGTAGTTACCCTCGAAGACAAACTCGAAATCAGCAAACGACTTCGTAAAGTTACAGGTTGTCAAAGAGTCGTCAACAAAATGACCGTTCAACCCATGCGTATGGGAAAAGAAACAGTGACGATGGTAAATAAAGATGGCACCAAGTGGATTGTAGGCAAAGATCAAACCACAACTCCCACCCAGGCAATTCAATTAACGCCAACTACAACAACCAGCAAAGAAATCACCCAAGCGATCGTATCAACGAAGCCTGCAGATAAAATTGCGCCGACAATTGTTCCTACGCAAAATATCGTTCAATCAGCAAAAACGAATAACAGCAAAGATCAAAGGCCTCAGATTCTTCCAGAAAGTCTGGTTCCAGTAACGCCCGTTGCCAAGCCTTTACCCACTCCAGAAAAACCAGTGGATGTATTCTCTATACCCAAACTTCCACAGGATTGGAACTCGAAGAAGGGTGAACAAATTCAAAAGAAGGAATCTTTAAAACCTGCAGCAAGCACTGCAAAAATTGCCCCAACTGAAGATAAAGCAAAACCAGTCGCCAAAACAGTTGAAGCTAAAACAACCAGCACGACCAAAGAAAAAACAGAAGTTTTCCCAAGCTTCCCGAACCTAAACAAGAAATCAGAAAAACCTGAAACAACTGCCTCTACTCCGGTAATTAAAAAAGACATTCCCGTAGTAAATCAAGCTACACCAGTTACACCGATAATTAAAAAAGACATTCCCGTAGTAAAGCAAACTACACCAGTTACACCGAAGAAAGAATTGCCAAAGCTTACAGATAAAAAAGAACTAGTTGAGCCAAAAGTAAAAGAACAAATTGCACCCAAGGTATTAGTTGAAAATGAAACCATAAAAGGCAAAGTGGACACCGTTACAAAATCCGCAGCCCGGACATTCATACCAGCTCATGATCCAATCGGTTCTGCGATTGTAAAATCCGATATGCTTGGTTTTCCCTCAGTGAAAGTGGATGCTCCCGCACCTGAAACCAAAAAACCTTTACTTCCAGAAAAAATCCCTGCCCGATATGCTACAAACTCAGATAAAGATGGCGAATATAACAGGCCCTATCTTGCAATAAGAACCCAGGCTAAGCCCGTCACCAATGAAAAAATGTTTACTGAAAAAGCAACCATGAGTGCAAGTAAGCCTGCAGCAAAACAAGATAAAATAGCAGAGGTCAAACAAAGCACATCTGTAGCATCACAAGCTTTGGTGAAAAAAGAACCAACCCCTAACACTGCAAAAGTGATTGCGAAACCAGAAATCCAAGCCGCTACTGTTTCAAATGAAAAAAGTAAAACCGTGCCCGCAACTACTGCAAGTAAAAAAGTGGAATCCTCCACAAAGCCCAGTGTTGCAACAGGATCGATTACTTTTGATTCCGAAGAAGATACATCTGCTCCTAAGGCTAATAAGCAAATGGCTTTGATAGCGCTAAAAAAACAGATTGAGCAAGCTTGTGGCAAAAAAGCTTCATCAATTCAAGTAATTGAAAAACCAGATGGCTCTAGAGTGCTTTTGATCGATGTAGCCCAAGGAAGCAAGCAGGAAGACTTGGCAAAAACCTTGTTCAGCATGCCCGAAATTGCAGAAAACAATGTGAGCATTGAATTCTTAATCAAATAGATTGTCCAATAACAAATCATTCCCGCAAGATGGAGCGCCTATCCCGAAAGGCGCTCCATCATTTTTTTCCTACCACAACTTTATTCAATACTTTTTGAATTTCCCGCTCCATCTTATCCGCTAGATCTTTAAAAGAAGTAATGTCATCCATGATGGTTTTCGAATTGAAACGGATAATTCCCCGCTCATCAATCAGAATAAGCATGGGAAGAAATTCGATATCCCATTCCCGATTAATACTGCCCAACCCATCCCAGAATGAAGGCCATGTCATGCCAAACTGCTGCTGGGCTTTCACCAACGCATTTTTATCTATGTCCGAATTAACACCCAGTAAAACAAAAGGCTTGCCTTCAAATTGCTTGACCAACTGTTTTTCGTAAGGCAAAAGCTCTTTGCATGGCCCGCACCAAGATGCCCAAAAACTTAACAGCACCACCTTACCCCTGTACTGACTCAATTCCATTTTCACACCCGAAGCATCTTCCGCCTTGATTTCCGGCGCAATGTTTCCAACCCGCACCCCAACAGTCAAAACCTTCGGCTCCTCAGCACAACCTGCTAACAACAGCATCCCAACCACCCAATACTTACTATTCATTTTGTCCCCTTTTTATGATCCGCACTCACTTATTTTTTACGGTAATGCTTTTAGTGCCATTGCAATCACTTTAGATTGTGGCGAACTTTTCGGGTACTTATCTAACTCACTTAAAGAAACCCAAGCCAACTCTTCGTAATAATCAGAGGCCCCTTTACCCGAAACCTCACCCATAAAAACTCTTACCGTTATTTTAAATCGTGTCACCGGATGAATCACTTGGCCTAACTCACGAAAATTTTTAGAAACCAAAGATGCGTACTTCCGAGAAATAAGTTCCAACGCTTTGGCTTCGGTCTCGCCTTCCTCTGGGGTATCATGGGGCACTTCCCATAAACCCGCCCAGCGTTGCCCAACAGGCCTTTTACCCAATAGAATCCTCTTCTTGTTGACCAACACCGTGGCCAATTCTTGCACCTGTGTCACCACAACTTTTTTCTTCTTGATAGGTAACTCTGGTACAAGATCGCTTCGCTTGGCAATGCAAAAAGGGGAAAGAGGACACGAATTGCACTTGGGGTTAGTCACCGTGCAAACCAAAGACCCCACTTCCATCATGGCTTGATTAAATTCTCCGATATCTCTTTCAGGCAATATTTCCTCTGCAGCCTCCCAAAGGAACTTATTTCCCAAAGAGGAATCCACATCGTGTACTAATGCGAAAAGCCTGGCCAACACACGCTTGGTGTTAGCTTCAAGTATTGGCAACCTAGTATCAAAAGCCTGGGATAAAACTGCGTTGCGAGTGTACCGACCCAAACCAGGTAAACAAGAAAGAGCTTCAGGGGTATTAGGGAAAATCCCTGCATAATCTGCGATGATCATTTTAGCGGCTTGGTGCATGTGCCTTGCGCGCCTGTAATAACCAAGGCCCTGCCAAAGCTTCAATACTTCCTGCTCATCTGCAGCAGCAAGCGCATCTACCGTGGGAAACGACTGTAAAAAACGTTCGAAATACGGTATCACCGTTGCAACTTGAGTCTGCTGCAACATGATCTCACTAACCCATATTGCGAATGGATCTCTGGTTTTTCTCCAGGGAAGGTCTCGTTTTCGTTCCCCAAACCAGAACAACAAAGCTTTTCCTAAAAGCTTTTTAGAAGCAGGCAAAAGAGACGGCTTGGGAAGTATTGTTTCCAGCTTTTCTTTTGCCATATACTACTTTTTTAACCGGAATTTTG
Source organism: Gemmataceae bacterium (assembly GCA_044337875.1). GTDB lineage: Bacteria > Planctomycetota > Planctomycetia > Gemmatales > Gemmataceae > UBA969. The sequence continues at coordinate 64,581 of JBIIMS010000001.1, read as the reverse complement.
CAAATAATGCTGCCGCTGCATCAGAAGTATTTGCTGCAGGCTTTGGTTTTTCTTCAGGCTTAGCCCCACCCTCAGAAGCTGATCCACCTGCATCTTTTTCCGCACCTGCCTCGGGTATCGCATCTTTCCACGATGGCTTCGTACCACTAGGTGCTTTATCATCATCATCAAACAACAAATCATCCAAATCATCATCATCACCCGATGATTTTTTTGGCTCAACTTTTTCTACTAGTTTTGCTGCCGGTGCCACAACCGCGGGCTTTGCGGCGGGTGCTGTCACGGCAGGCTTTGCGGCGGGCGCTGCGACTGCAGGCTTTGCGGCGGGCGCTGCTGCTTCAATCTTAACTTCAAAAAGCAAAGGGCCAACTTTCACTTTATCTTTTGGTTTTAGTTCGACTTCTGCAGATATTTTGCTGTCATTTACAAAAGTACCTTCAGCACTTCCCAAATCTACAAGAAAAAGTTTCCCTTGTTTTACCAAGAAAGCGCAGTGCTTGTCCGAAACTCCGGAAGCAGGCTTTAGCTGGCATGAAGGATCTTTACCAATTCGAAATTCTGCAGCAGTTATGGAAATTTCTTTACCCATCATTTTACCCGCAGTCAAAACAACCAGACTGATTTTCATTACAAAAACCTCTTAAGCCAAATGTCATAATTCGATCATCATCTTATAATCATGCTACATCATTGCATAACATCTCATAAAATGATTATCTATTTTAAGGAAAGAGAGTTTAACAATGCAAAGAAATTCACCCAGTGTTTTAATAATGCTCCTGTGCCTGCTCGCATCTTCAGGCTGTACTGGCAAAAAAAACGCCACAAAAGCAGAAATCCCCGCTAATAAGCCTACCCTCGTAATCGCATGCCCTGAAGGCATAGCCCAAGAGATGATAAAAGCCCAAGGTTTTGTAGTTTCAAACAGACTTGGCGCAGATCTAAAAATTATTACCCGCAGTTCAGGAAAATCACCCGATTCAGAACAAATAAAAGCCGATATCTGGATTATCAAACCTGAGGAAATTGGGGAATTCTCCCAAGCCAATCTTTTAGCATTCTTTGCAGATTCAATTCAAGAACCAGGCGACAAAATCAATTGGTCCGACTTATTACCCCTCTATCGTGAAAAACTTTTGATTTGGCAACGAAAAATAGTTGCCCTCCCACTTGCTGGAGAAGCCCGAGTTTGCCTCTATCGAGATGATTTATTCAACAACCCTATCCACCAAAATGGTTTTAAAGCAAAATTCAACACCCCTCTGAAACAACCTAACTCTTGGTCAGATTATCATAAAATCGCACAGTATTTTTCTGAAGCTAATTTCAATTCAGGCAAAAGCCTGCCCGGTTTATCTTCCTCTGAAGAAGATTTCGAGAAAGATTTCTTGAGTTTTGCTGCTGGCTACACCAGGCAACCCGTCAGCCCCTCCGAAAAAATAACTCCAGAAATCGAAAACGCAGTATTTTCGTTTCAGTATGATTTTCGAACTGGTAAACCATTGATCAACACCACCGGATTTGTCAAAAGCTTAGAGAAATACAAACTATTACAAAAATTCCGGGCAAACTCTCCCGAGATAGAATCGGGCGATACCTTTCTACAAGGCAACGCTGCCCTTACCATTGCAAATGCAAGCCTAGTCTACAAAACCCAAAGCAACCCAGCTTTGAAAGATAAATTCAACATTTGCTCCATACCCGGCTCCGATGGTTATTACCCAGGCTCTTCTACCGAATTCAGACCATTACCCATAGGCAATAAAATACCCTACCTAGGCACTTCCAGTAACCTTGGTTGCGTCAATGCAAAATCCGTATCAAAGGAATTAGCCTTCAAGTTCTTGATAGAGCTTTCAAGCCCTGAAATTGCGGAACGCATTTGTGTTGAACCTACTATTGCAGGTTACACCCGCTATTCACAACTTGACAAAATAAGACTTGATGCCTTTGGTTTGGATTCGCAACGAACAGCAAGCCTGCGCGAAACGATCCGGGCAAATCTTTCCCACATCGACATTAAAAATCCCGCATTGTGCAGCCGTTTGCCTGGCTACCAGAAACGACGCACCATTCTTGTTGAAGAAGTAAAAACCTTTCTCAATAGCCCGAATGGCTCCGCACAGGAAACGATGAATAAAGTTGCACAGCGCTGGATAGAAATCGACAAAGCCTGGCCTGAAAAAGAGTTCCAAGCTTTGGTGAAACAAAGCGTCGGTTTAATCGCAGACTAGAAAATTAAAAAGGTTCAGCCAACTTATCAACTACCGCGATATGTGGAATATCCAAAAGGGCTTAACAACAAGGGCACATGGTAGTGCTCGTCTGTTTTTTCGACCTCGAAGATGATCTCCACCTGCGGAAAGAAAGTCTTGGCTCCCTGACCCTTGAAATACACACCCGTCTCATAAACCAGCCGGTAAGTTCCCATCTGAAGCGGCTTCTTAGATAGGTACAAATCCGCAGCCCGTCCCTGTAGATCGGTTAAACTCCGACCCAATTCCTCCCAAGTCTTCCCCGCTTGGTACTGTAACACGACCGCTACCCCTGCGGCTGGCTTGCCGCTGGCCGTATTCAGCACATGTGTGCTTATGGGAGTCCGCTTTGCAGGAGGATTATCCACTGACTCTGCAGCATTTAGCAGCGCTGTAATCAGGAGGGGTAAACAAACAAGAACAAAACTAAACCGCTGTGTGATATGCATATTGCCTTTCGTATTGGCCTACGGACAGCATCGGCCACAAATTTTATTCTAAGATCGCCACCACAATTTAGGCGCCATCCATACCAGTAAATTAATCTGCTAAGACTTACTTCAATCCAGGGAGTTTGATGACGAGGCCCTGATTGAATTCTGTTCCGGGTTTCCCTGTACCAGCAGAAGTTGCAATACTTAACACATCAGGATTAATACTTAAGGAATACAATACTCCCGTAGAATTCTCGTGCGCTGCAACAAGCGAACCATCAGCAGGCCTCCATTGCGTAAGTACGCCCTTGCCTTTTGGCGCTCCGCCAACTGCAAGCAATTGCTTGCCATCAGGAGTGAACCGGACAGAATAAATCCAGCCTGGATGAGAAGCTGGTTCTTTATCAGAATTAGGAAGCCCCTTGTTAACCAGATTGCGAATAAACTTTCCATCTTGCAAATTCCAAAGTTTAATCACGCGATCCCCGCCCGCAGTTGCAAGAATGGTTTGATCAGGACTGATTGCGAGTGAGAAAACACCCTCTTTATGGCCGTTATCTGCCTCTTTTTCTTTGTATGCTTTGATTTCGTAAGCCATGGCCCCTGAAGGAACATCCCACGCCTTGATCGAACCCTGCATCGAACAAGAAATCAATCGTTTGCCATCGTTTGCCCAAAGCACACTATAAACAGGTGAAGGCTCGGCTTTGGTATGGGCATCAATTTCTTTTACCAAATTACCCTTGGCAATATCAAAGAGCCTGACTTTGCCATCATGGCAACCAGTGGCAAGTAAAAGGCCCTTAGGATCAAAAGCCACTGCATCGACAAAGTTCGGATGACCGAAAGATTTTTGAGGAGCATCGCCTGCGATCTTCCACTCACTAAAATTACCTGCGGCATCAGCACTAAAAAGAACTTTGCCTTCCTTGGAAAAAGAAATGGCATTGGGAATACTACCTAGATTAAGGGTCTGAACAACACTACCAAAATCAGGGGCCAAGGGTTGACCTTGGTTAAACGGAACCTGAAGCATCTGGATGGATCCATCTTCAGTACCCACTGCAACAAGTTGATCCTTAGCAAAGGTAATGGTTTTAACAACACCAGGAAGTTTGATAGTGCCAATAAGTTTAAGATCGCTGGCTTGAAAAAATCGAACCTCAGGATCTAACCCGCCCGTTGCAATCACCTGACCGTTAGGAGAAAGTGCAACAACACGCAAGGCATTGCCCCCTGCTTCGATAGTTTTATCAAGCATGTTCGAACCAAAGTTCCAAGAGCGGAGAATTTTGTCATCGCAAGCAGCCCAAACAATTTGGGCACCTTGACCAAATGCAAAACTACGAACCGGGAACCCCGTAACTAAAACTTTGGTGATCGCAAGGTTATGAAGATAAAGAGAACCATCGGTTCCCACCGCATGAATTGAAGTACCATTCTGGCCGAATGCTACGCCACCTGCGAACCCTGCCCCCTCAAAGAACTGCTGTTCCCTACCCAACAAAAGATCCCAGGATCGGGCAATGCCATCCATGCATGTGGTGACAAGCTTGGTTTTATCTGGTGAAAAAGCAACCTTGGTAACATCTTTAGGATGCCCCAAGACCCATAAGTCTTTGCCATCTTCTGTTTGCCATACACGAACATTCTTGCCACTGGTAACAGCGCATCTTGTGCCATCCCTTGATAACACAACATCATTCAAAGCATCAACTGCCAATGCTTTATGTTTAAGGGTTTCCTTAGCGGTGTTAACATCCCACTTGTGGGGAATTTTATCTTCGCCGAAAGACCAAATGATATTATCCGCAGCGCCATAAACTGCAGTTTTCACTGGATTCGTTCCAACATCCAACATTTTCACAACACCAATATCATGGGATGAAATAGAATCTTTACCCACAACCATGAGGGATCGGGGTTCCTGCAAGAACTGAAGGTTCTTAGCCTGCTCGCCTGCGATTCTAAATACCTCTTTACCCAACGAAACATCATAAACCCTTGCTGATTCGGCAGTTTCTTTTTCAAGAACCATTGCAGCCTGTTTGCCATCCTGAGCCAATTCAAAAGAAGTAACCGGACCAACATTCCACTCGGCCAAAGGTTTATAAATATCCTGAGCAAGATCAGCAACAGCAAGAAAAACAGTTTTGCCATCTTTGCCAATGACTGCAACCGTTGATCCATCCTTTGAAGACTTGATAAACTTCACAGGTACACCAAGAGAGTTTTTCTCGGATATGAGTTTGCCATCTGCATTTTTCACAAGAATGAGCTTGCCATCCTCGCAACCCAAAACGGAAACATCTTTGTTAATTAAAGGTGCGATCACATTGATGGGAGCAGCAACACGCACCGACCAACTAGAATTAGGGGACCAGCTAAATACACCTTTATCTTTAACCACAGCTAAAGCCTTGGCATTATCTGAAGACCAAGCCACTTCCAAGATAGGATCAACCATTGGCATGTATTCCAAAGTCGTGCCATCGGATAAAAACAATGCCAAGCCATAGCCTTCGATTGCAGTTAAAATCTTTTTCTCTTCGTTATCAAACGCAAGGGATAGAGGATTCCCAAACAAAGGAAGCTTTGCAAGAGTTTTCAAATCGTTAGCATCAAGAATGCGAATGGATTTATCCGCCATTGCGAGCAGGATTTTTTTACCCTGAGGAGAAATACGAATCTTATTTAATGGAGCATCAAGAGGAGCAGAGGCAATTGGAGTAAAGTCGGAAGCCTTACTTAACTTCAGGGTTTTATCTGCGCCCAACGAAAGCAACCCTGCGGGAGAAAACTCGAGTTTTACGACTTCGCCTACATGAACAGGAACTAGCTTTGGTTCATCTTTACCCTCAGATTCCAGCACCGCAATTTTACCATCAACCAACCCAGCAACGATTTGTTTACCATCATTTCTAACAACCAAACTCCGCACAGGGGCAGGTAGTTTTACAGGCGGCCTAGTTTCCTTCTTGGTATCAGTTTTGATGATCTGCACCGTATCATTATTTGCAAGAACCATCACTTGTGCATCATGCGAAAAGCTTGCAACATTAAACGGTGTTGCAGGCTTGGGAATCACTTTACCTTTGTCGGTTGAGCCGATGGCATTGCCTGTTTTAATTGAGCCATCGGGAAGAATCATCCAGAGGTTTTTAGAAAAGGCTTCGACAAAAACAGCACTGGGGCCGGGCTCTGCAGTTCCTGCCTTGCTTAAGGAAGGTATGGTTTTCCAACTACGAACAAAACCATCATCGCCTGCAGTTAAAATCATTCCAGATGGGTTGGCAAACGCAGAGAGCTTGGTTTTATGAGCTTGAATCAGCACATCTTTCTTCTCCGCATTTTGCAGCAATATGCTGCCATCTGCAAACCCAACATAAGCTGATTTGTCGCCATCGCCTGGCAAAATCGCCAAGGGAGTGTCCTTAAGCACACCGCCAATGTTTACAGGTTGAACCGTGGCACCGAGGCCATTCATTCGGATTTGTTTACCCGCACCTGCCCACATCCATTTTTTACCATCTTGGCTTGAAACACCGACTAGAGGAACTTCTTGCAAAGGTGAAGGGGCAGTTGAAGCAGTTGCGGGAACCTGCCAGATTTTCATTACTCCTGTTTTTCCCAAAGACATGAATTGGCTGGATTGGGGGGCAAATTCTAAAGCAGCAATACCTTCGGGATGAACAACTTTACTGGAAATTAATTTTCCCTCTGCAACCGACCAAACATTAGCAACACCTTTATCATTACCTGCAACAACCCACTTCTTATCAGAACTCAAAGAGATTTTGTTAAGGCCTGCAAACTTGGTGTCAATATCGCGGGAAGTTTTAAAGCCTTCACCCGAATTAATTTTAATCAAGGCATCCTTGGATGCGGTTGCAATCATCGAGCCATCGTTGGAAATTGCAAATGCAACCACAGGTGAAGCGTGTTTTTTATCATTGGAGGAAGATTCTTTTGTAAGCAGGTTCCAAGATTTGATGGAGCCATCTTCCCCAGAAGAAACTGCGCCGCCATCTTTAGAAAGGACGGAAGTCACAGAACCAACATGTGCACCAATAACTAGGCCAGCTTTGCCATCAGCGACATTCCAAGTGCGCAGGGTACCATCGGTACCACCAGAAACAAGCTGCAAGCCGTTGTTAACAAAGGCCAGGGAAGTAACAGGGCCTTGATGCCCTTTCAAAACAACAGGATCTTTGAAAACTTCTTTAGGATCTGCGATTTTCCACAAGCGAATGCTACCATCTTTAAGACCCGCAGCAGCTTTAGTCCCATCGGGTGTGGACACTGTGGAATGAACCGCCTCGCCGAGTGCCCATTTTTTAAGTGGATCAGACATAGGATAATCCCAAATGTTGGCGGTATTGTCTGAACTACCGGAAGCAATAAGCGAGCCATCGGGGCTAACTGCAACATTAAGAACCATTTGCTTATGGCCTTGGGGGCCGGTAAGTGTTCGGATTTCTTTACCCGTGTTGGCATCCCAAATTTTGACGGTTTTATCAAAGCTACCCGTAACAATTTGTTTGCCGTTGGGGCTGAATACCAGAGAGTAAATGGTTTCGGTATGCCCCTTCAAAACATTGGAAGGGTTAGGAATCGAAGGAGCTTGGCCCTCGCACCAGGCACCCACCATCAATGCCAATAAAACGACAGGGGCCCATCTGCAAGCAATAGAATTAGCAGTGGTAAAAAAGAAGAAATCCGATCGATTATTGGAATACATCTTAAACTCCGGAATGATCAACTAAAACCTATGGGTATGCGAACCAAGTTTCGCACCTGCGATGCTTCATGTCAACCAAGTAGAAATCTAAATCACTTGATCAGTGGCGCAATGATTTTTGATTGGAACCCAATCTCATGATGGATAGAATTATTTGCGATCTTAGCGTTAGCGGGAAAATCAACGCCCAAAGGTTCGCCGGTGTTGGGGTTGGGTTCATAAAAAGGGGCACCAGTACTTGCAATAGTCACCCTTATTTTATGCCCTTTATTAAACTTCATGCTTAAAGATCCAACATCAAAGGCAACTTTTACAACCTTCCCTTTTTCTAAAAACACTTCTTTATCGTAGCCTTCGCGGTAACGCACTCTACGAATATAATCAATAATGAGCATCGATCTACCATCTGGGTAGACATCACTCACCCTAACAATAAGGTCGGTATCCAAGGCATCAGAAGAGAAAAACATTTCGGCCTGAACTTTACCTGTCCACTCAACAGGCGCATCGAGAATTTCCGTAGTGAAAGTTTTAACCTGATCGTGCGATTCAAAAGTTCGGGCATCAATCCCTCCGGGAAAACCCTTTGCAGGAATAGTCGCAGGCTTGACGGGATCTGCAATAAAATCAGTTTTACTTGATTTAATCGTAGTGGGATTTAAGCCAAGCTTCCCACCAGCGCTGAGGTAATAGGAAGTGGGTATAGACTTTAAAGGCCAGTCTGCAGATTCTTTCCAAACATTACCTGGTGCATCTTTTTCGCCCACCGCACCCATCACATAATATTTGACCACAGCATCTTTTTCAACGCCGTTAGCCACACCCTTCAAGTAATGATCAAACCAACGAATCATATGATCATCCATAAAAAACTTAGCATTGTCAGGATAGACCATCTCGTTTGCTTTGTTGGTTTCCTTGAATCTGCCATGCAACCAAGGGCCGATCAAAAGTTTCTGCGTACCTTTAGAATTAGGTCCACCCTGATGCTGGCGACCAACATAACTATCGATGGAACCAACAGACATAAAATCATACCAACTCCCAACCGTGAAGCAGGGCACATTCATTTTCGGAAAATGTTTGGAGCAATCTTCATCCGCCCAATAGGCATCATAAGTGGGATGTTTGAACCATTCTTTAAGCAACTGCATGTTATCTTCAGGGTTTCCTGGAACCGTGTTCATAGTTTTGAATCGGGTAGGTCGGGTAGTGCCACCAATTCTGTAACCTTCATGAAAAAGGCTAAGGCCCGTATCGATCATATACTGGCAAACAAGATGAGGAGGTTGCGTAACAGCGAGAAAATTCTGTGCAAAACCAGCCTGCGAACTACCAAGCGTTCCGATTTTACCAGTACTAAAAGGCTGCTTTGCTAACCATTCCACCGTATCATAACCATCCTTTAGCTCGCCCCACCCCAACGCTCTATAACCAACCCAAGTTCCTTCGGAAAGATGGCTGCCACGAAAATTTTGCACCACGACCACATACCCTGCATTGATCAGTTTTTCGTAACTTTTTCGAACCGCAGGAGATTTGATATCGGCATACCTTTGTTCATAAAGCACAGGCCAAGGGCCCTTCCCTTCTGGAGCAAAAAGATACGCTGAAAGCTTTTTCCCATCCCGCATGGGGATCATCAAATGCTCATCGCCAGCCCACGCAATCGCTTGGCTCATGAGCACTGTAAAAAGCCACAAAGCAATTCCAAAAGCATTTATTCTAAACATCACAAATCTCCTCAATACTACTTAGTTACGAGATTAAGCATTGCGCCAGCGGGATCAATAAGCTTTAATTTTCCACCCAGTTGCGCATAGCATTCAGGTAGATCAAAAGAATCTAAAACATTGGGCAGCATGGATGACAAAGGCCAATCATAGCATTCAGAGCACGCAAGCTCTTTATAGGAACTCAATGCGTTCTTTAAGGTGACCTGTTTGATTTTAGGAGTAAGCATTGCTGCAAAAAGGGCGGGCAGGGTTCCCCATCCCTTTGCAGTAAGATGCACTTCCGTAAAGCCATTTCCTTTAAGCCAATCTAAAGCACCCATCACATCTAAAACCTTCTGCCCAAGCAAGGGTGAATCAAGCATCAGGGAATGAACCGCATTGAAATAATCATTGCCATAGGGCACAAGAAATTGGTTGACGCCACAAGTATCAGGTCTGGATTCGCCTATGCCACGAACATCACACGTAAAAAATTCAGACTCAGGTTCAGCTTTCAAAAGATCGCGAATGAAAGGTTCCTTGCGCAATTCATCAGCAGAGGAATGATGCGCAATATAAAGGACCGCACGCTTGGTAATTTTAGGCGGCCTAGAATCATGGGCCTTATCTGAAAGCCTGTATACCAAGGCAAAAACTTCAGGCTCAGTTTCAATTGCATAAACATTGGCAATGGGTTTGGGGAAGTCTTTATCCCGAATACTGCGCAAAATCCGGTAATCGGGTTTGGAATTACCCTTGGGCATTTTCAAAACAGATTTGATGCGGGTGGTCAACTCAGCAACGCCCTTTTTACTTGCCCCCACCAAGGACTTCGCCTTCTGATCCGTAAACGAAAACAACGATCGCGAACCAAACTTTGCTACCTGACCTTCAGGAGTACACCAAAGTGTTTCATCCTTCTCGACAACCACCTTGGGTTCTTTTTGCAGATCAGATATTTTCGTAACCCCATTAAACCACTGATACATCGCTTCACGGTTTTCAACAGAATACCCATGTTCGGTTGGTCCGGTATGAAGTTTGATGTTCTCAGGCGCACCCAAAAGAGTGTATAGCTTCTTAAGTTTTTCGTATGCTTCCTCAGAGCCCCTAACATCAAAGAAATCTTTTTCCTTGGCAAGAATAACAATGGGTTTGGGTGCAAGCGCAGCAAGAAAATCAGCATGATCTAAGTTTAGCGCCAGCACTTTAGGCGGGCACTGTTCAGAATCTGCAGGGAGTTCGTTTTCAAAATTACGCCTGAAGGTGGTGACAAAACACGCAGGCGCAGCCATATTCCAGCGTTGTTCCACGCCACAAAGCCAAGTAGTCATGGTGCCGCCGCCTGAATTTCCGGTTACACCAACCTTGGCTGGATCAACTTCAGGGCGGGTAAGCAAATAATCAAGTGCGCGAATACCATCCCAAGCACGCCAACTCCCAAAGAATTCGCCCACCAAAAGTTGTTGATTCCCGCCATGCATATGTTCGCCCACACCAATATTTGGCCGTTTACTTTTTTCAACATGGCCATACTGAACCCTTTCGCCCTGCCCGATCGGATCAAAAATAAGAACCACATACCCCATCATTGCAAGCCCTTGGCAAAAAGCCTGATAGGCATCTGCAGCTTTTCCATTGCTGGAATGCCCACAAGAAGCAACCACGCCGGGCACTGGATGTTTTTTACCCTTGGGAATATAAAGGTTGGCACTAACAAGGAAATTAGGACGGCTTTCAAAAAGCACTTTCTCGATGGTATAGCCATCCCTTTCCACTTTGCCCGTAACCCTGGCATTCAAAGGAGTTTTCGCAGGAAACAGACCAAAGCATGATTGGATTTTCTTACGCACAGATAGCACATACTCTTGCGCGTCTTCTTTGGATTGAAGCCTGCTGATACCTTCAAGATTAGCGCGATCACTTTCTCGAACCCGCCTGCCCAGATAATCATGAACCATCCTTGGAAAATGATTGTATTGCGGTGGATTATTCTGCGCAGACACCAAGGCATTTGTTCCGGTTGCTAGCAATCCAGATTGCAATGCAACCAGTTCCATCACGTTACGCCTGCTTAACAAAGAAAGATCATTCAATGGCATAATCCTCATCCTTTTATTTATCTGCGAGGTGAAAAAGTACAGCGGCACCCATGGTTCGTACACCTGTTTTTATTACAGTTGCGTAATCTGGAAAGTAAGAATCTGAATGGGTAACTGCTAAGGGCTTGCCCCCTTGTTTGGCAATAGCTACTGCATTAGGATCTGCAGACCCAAGGAAATAATAAAAGCCAGGCACACCTGCCCGAACAAACTGGCTGAAATCTTCACCGCCTAGGCTCATCGGGCGTTCGAGAACTTTATCTTTACCCAAAAGCGATTCAAAAACCTTCACGGTTTTCGTGGTTAATTCAACATCGTTGATCAACTCTGGAATGAATTCAGATGCGTTCAATCTAACAACCGGTTCTGGTGCACCCGCGCCAAGCGATGCAGCCTTCGCCACTCGCTCGATGGCACTCAAAATATTAATTCGCGAAGCAGTACGCACGGTCCTTACCGTCAATTCTAATTTTACTTCAGCAGGAATAATATTATGTTTTGTCCCACCATGAATTGAACCAACCGTAATTACAGCGGGATCTAATGGGTCGCGCTCTCGACTGATAATCAATTGCAAATCTCGAACAACCCGAGCAGCGATCACAATGGGATCGATTGCCTTATCGGGGGATGCACCATGCCCACCTTTACCCTTGATGATAATTTCAACCGAATCTACATTCGCTTGCATGGGCCCTGCTCTGTAATTAATATGGCCAGAGGGAAACCTGCCATCGCAATGAAGTGCAAGCGCAAGATCAGGCTTGGGAAATTTAGTAAACAACCCATCAACAAGCATGGCCCGGGCGCCCTTGCCTGTTTCCTCCGCAGGTTGGCCAACGAAAAGAATGGTTCCCTGCCATTGATCTTTCATCTTTGCAAGAACCGAAGCCACCCCCGCAAGACAGGTGATATTGATATCATGGCCACAAGCATGCATCACCCCGACCAAATTCCCGTTATCATCTCGCACTTGAACTTTGCTGGCATAAGGGAGACCGGTTTTTTCGATAAGAGGAAGGGCATCCATATCCGCCCTGATCATAAGAACTCGGCCTTTGCCATTCTTTAAAACCCCGACCACACCATGGCCACCAATACCTTCATGAACTTCGCAGCCCGCATTTTTCAAAGCGTTTGCAAGCCTTTTAGAAGTAAGAACCTCCTTACCTGAAAGCTCGGGTTGTGAATGAAACTGCTGATAAAGCTCTGCAAGATTTTGAGCATTTACTTCATAGTGCTTTAAAATTAAAGCATCAGAAGCAATTGCAGCATTGGCTAAGTTCCAAAGAAATAAAGTAAAGGCAAACATGCGTGGCATCATAAGATTCCGGAATGAATTTGATTCGTAAAATAATCATAACCGGGAAGGCAGAACTTATGATCTGCTAAAAAAGAGCTAAGGTCAAGGATTAGCAGCCTGCTTGGACAATGTAGATCAAGAAAACTGCAGAACTTAATAGTTGCACCAAGAAAATTTTTTGCATCCGAGCTATCTTGAAGGTATGCCTGCGAAAGGAAGTTACGTATCCTGAATTAATACGGTTATTATTAATAATTTGATTACTATTCCTAAACGAGAAACGACCAACAAGCTGATATGAATTACGATCAACGCAATCAACGAGACACCTTATTTGAGCGTTTGAATGGGTGTTTTCTGGATAGCCCAAAACCTCACAATTTGCCAGGCGGCCGAACCGAGGCACTCCGCAAACTTAACGCGTACGATCCGTCATCCTACGGGCGTACTCGTAATCATATCGAAGGCACTGTCTCCCAGCTTTCCCCTTACATACGGCATGGTATGCTTTCTTTAATAGAGGTGCGGGATCACCTGCGTTCAAAGTACCCGAACGATCCAGCGCGCCTTGAAGAATTCTTTCGTCAATTGGCTTGGCGTGACTTCTTCGAAAAAGTACTAACTTGGTACGGCCACGGAATTAACGAGGACTTGGAAGAACCCAAGCATGGCGTTGCCCGATCATCCCGAATCCCGCTTGATGTATTAAACGGTGATACTGGCCTGCCGTGTATTGATGGAATGCTTAGCGATCTTTTCGTTCAAGGTTACCTGCACAATCATGCCCGCCTTTGGTTCGCAGCATACCTATGCCACTTCCGTGGGGTGCGTTGGCAAGAGGGCGCAAAGTTGTTTCGCCAACATCTTTACGATGGCGACATCGCCAGCAACTCATCAAGTTGGCAATGGGTGGAAGGCACATTTGCCAGCAAGCCGTACTTCATGAACAAAGATAACATCGCTAACTTCAGTAGAGGGAAATGGTGCAACTCGTGCAAGGTTAAATGTCCTTTCGATGCAGATTACCCCACACTTCAGCATCGCTTATTCGCGGGTTCGACTGCGCCATTCGTTTCAAAAGTTGCAGACAAGGCTGCAGTTACAAATAACACACAACCAGCAAGTCATGATATCCCCGAGGATATAGCTTCGCTACCCCCCGCTAATGATCTGGTCTGGGTGCATGATGCTTCGATGTCGTGGGCCGATGAGTGCGTGGCAAAAAACCCCAACGCTGCGGTAGGATTCGTATTCAACAAACCCGCGTTGCAAGCCGAGCCCTGGGCCTTCCACCGCTTAAATTTTGTTGCTGACGGTATCGACGACTTGTTTAAAAACTTACCAAACTCTACCAAAGTTACTCTTGTTGGAGATCCAGTGGAAAGGCTTACAACACTTGCCAACAAATTGGGTGCCACAACAATCCATATTTCCGAGCACCCCAACCCATGGGTGATAGAAACCGCCGATCAATTGCGCTTAAAGTTTCGGGTATTAGTCCACCCTCGGAGCACATTAACAGGGTACCCACTTGAACCTAAACGCTTCTCACGCTATTGGGAGAAAGTTGCCATACAAGTGCTGGGCCACCGGCCAAGTTCGCCAAAGAGGAAGCACCAGTGACAAAAGCTACTGCAGTGATTTGGGTGAAACGGGATGCCAGGCTAAACGACAACGCCTGTCTGGTAGAAGCCGACCGACTCCATCTCAACGCTCTGCCCTTCTTCTGTTTCGAACCATCGGTGCTAACTGCCAACGACTCCTCCGACATGCATATCCAAGCTCAGTGGCAAGCTATAAACGGGCTTCGTCAAGGCCTAAGAAAAATGGGTTATGATATTGTAATCGCACATGGCGAAGTAATTGAAAAGTTAACTAAGTTGTATGAACGCATTCCTTTCACCTATCTTTTTTCCCACGAAGAGATAGGCAACAGCATAACCTTCCTGCGCGACCGAGCAGTCGCTAAATGGTGTCTTGATAGAGGAATAACATATCGCGAATTCCCACAATCGAGCGTGAAAAGAGGTGGAGTGAACCGGGACAAACTACAACAATTGTGGAGATCGCGAATTGCCGATATTCAACCGATGCAGATTCCTCGCATTTCCCAACCAGAAGAACTTCGCGCTATGGCTGCAAAAACAGCATTTCCTAAGCTGCCTCAGTTCACCACCAATCGCCTTTGGCAGCCTGTGAGTGAGACTGATGCAAGAACCACATTGACTGATTTTCTCACCGCCCGGAGTCGATGGTATCGTGGAGGCATAAGCTCACCGAACACAGCTTTCACGGCAGGCTCGCGGCTGAGCGTACACCTAGCATGGGGCACTATCACTGCAAGGCAAATATGGCATGCAGTTAGATCTCGCCTCGCCGACCTCGATCCTAATGATCCTCTTTCCTCAAGATGGAAGCAAAGCCTCAACGCATTTTTAAGCCGCTTGCACTGGCGAGATCATTTCACCCAAAGGCTCGAGTCAGAACCTGATTTGGAGTTCCGCAGCCTCCACCCATGCTATAGGGATACGCCCTACGAAAATGATGAGCAACTGCATACAGCTTGGCGTGAGGGCTGCACTGGTTACCCTCTGGTGGATGCGGTGATGAGATGCCTTGCCGCTACAGGGTTCGTCAATTTTCGCATGCGGGCGATGGTAGTGAGTTTTGCGTGCCATGTGCTTCATCTCGATTGGCGACTTATTCACCCCCACCTTGCTCGGGTCTTCCGAGATTATGACCCCGGTATTCACCTGAACCAATTGCAAATGCAGGCCGGAGTCGTCGGGTGGAACGCCATCCGTGTATACAACCCCGCCAAGCAACTGGCCGATTGGGACGCCGACTGCAAGTTTGTAAAGCGTTGGCTACCCGAGCTAAAAGCACTAACTGCGGAACAAATTCTGAATGACGAATTACTCCCGGGTTACCCTTCCCGGGTTGTTCCATTCGCTGAGCGGGCTAAGAAAATGACCGACCAACTATATGGCATCCGCAAGACAGCCGAAGCAAAAATGGCTACAAAAGCAGTTTATCTGACACACGGTTCGCGAAAAAAGGGAACAACGAAACGGCCGAAACGGATCAAACGCCCCGCTCCACCTCCTAGCCCTACGCTGTTCGACAATTTAGATGATAACCCCGGTTCGAGCTGATCTCTTCTCTGGCAATGTTTAATGAAGCAACCATCGGAGTGATGCTTTTTTCTTTAGTTCATCGAGATGGGGTATCAAGGAATATTAAAATATTCCCAATTGGTTGTTGTGTCACTAATCAGAAAGACTGCCTGCCTGAATCTGAGTTTTAATTTTGTTGATTCTAACAAGAAGAATTTCAGGCCAGATCAGAAAAACCGCTGAAGCTAGCAAGATCAAAACAGCAAAGGCAGTCACCATGCCATATAACAACCAAGCATTCTGCATGGATTGAAAATCAACATTAAAGCCCTGTAAACCAGATAGGGAAAGAAACCCAACAAGCGCAGGCAATGCACTTGCAAGATGTGCAATGATAGCAACCCAAAGGGAATTAAATCGCAACACAAGAAGTGCAAAAAAGAATCCCGAAACAAGATCGGGAAGAAATCGGACAGGCTGGAAGGATTGAGCTGCAAACAGCAAGGCAGTCATTCCACATGCTTCAACCATTCCGGTAGAAGCTTTGATATTCCCAAGTAAAAAGCCTCTGAATACAAACTCGTTCACAATCAAAGGAAGAATCAAAAAACTCAATATTACAATGGGCCCTAAGCTAACAGAACCCTGCGCACCTAGATTCCCTTTCTGCAATTGATCAAACAGATTTTTAAACACCTCTGCTTTTCCATCCAATAAACTTAATTGCGCCATCACAGGGATCAATGCGAAACCAACAACCATAGCTATCAAAATACCCGCCCAACCAGGGGTTCTCCAAGCAATCAACTGACCTGGGTTCTTCATCCAGAATAACAACAAAAGCCCGATGGGGATAATTCCAGCAACTGCAGGATCAACTCTCAATCTGCCCCAATATTCTTTAGGCAGATGTATAAAAAGAAGCACCAAAAAGTATGCGATTACAGCAGTGCCAACACCACTTAGGGTTTTTCGTGATGGAATAAGTGATTTGAAAATCGAAGGCCAATGAAACTGTTCAGCCTCCCTGAACAAAACTTCTTCTCGATTAAATTGCCTGACTGCCCATTGCAGCGCGAGATAAGCGTAACTCGCTGTTGCAGCCAGTACTAAAACAAGATAAACCATATGCTTTAAATCATAATTAGAACTATCCATCAGTTCTTGAAGCAAAATCGAAATCCCCGTGATAGGGATAAAACAAGTGGGAAGATCAAGCTTGGTTCCCGGGGCAAGGGTAATTAAAACCAAAGGCAATGTCATCATCACGAGAGGCATCAAATAATACTGGCCCTCTCTACTACTGCGGGCGTATGCGCCGATTGCAAGGCTGAGTGCACTAAAAAATGCACCCAAAGGCAGCAGTAAAAGAACCGCCCAAAACAATAGCAACGGATTAAACACCCCGATGTTCATGTACGTCATTGCTAAATGAGTAGCGGTCAGGCCCATCGTAATAATGTTGAGCAATGCGGTAGCGGTACTAAAAGTCCAAATTGCCAGAAATTTTCCATAAACAATTTCCTGCCTTGAAGCCGCACTTATAAGAAGGGTCTCCATTGTCCCACGCTCTTTTTCACCGGCACAAAGATCAATCGCAGGATAAAGTGCGCCTACAAGAGCCCACATGACCAACATCAATGGAAGAATTCTTTTGATTGCCCCAGTGATTTCTTTTTGAATGGAATTGCGGGAAAGCCCTGCGCCTGTTTTACTCGAATCAGGCTCGACCACTTCAATCACTTGATGAAAATTAGGAGTCAAACCATGAGCAAGAAAACGGGCAGAGCGCAATTTGGCCCCCCATCTGGAAATCAAACCACGCAACTGGCCTTCCATCAATTTGATCGAGTCATCTTTTTCATTTAAGAAAAGAACAATCGGCACTGTTTCCCCCTGCTCAACTCTTTGGGCAAACTTTTCAGGGAATACCAACACCGCATCAGCGCCATCACTAATTAACTTTTGTGCGGCTTGCTCCAACATTTGAGGATCTAGAAGAACTGAACTATCCAGGCTTTTCTGATCCCAGTTTGCCAAAAGTGCAAGGGCATCATCTTTGAGATACTCCGGACCTATTCTTAATTTTCCATTTTCGATCACAAACAAGGGAGGAGCCTGATCTTGCCCGCTTAGGATAAACGCCATTACTCCAGCAGTAACTACAGGCGAAGAATTAAAAGTAGGAATTGCAGCAAGCTGAGAGGCAAAAGTAATGAGAAGCTTGGAATTAAATTGCGAAGCAGCATTGTCCAACACAACTGGGGGATTAATAACCGTGATATTTTTAGGGCGCAACTGCTGACCAACCGCAAGGTTTACAATTAATTCGCCCGCAAGGGGATAAAGCACAAGGGGCAATATGATGATCATGAATAAAGTTCTGCGGTCGCGCACCTGATCCAGCAGGTCGTGACAACAAATGGTCATGATATTTTTAAAATTAGCCATTCATCAACAATCAATTAAACAGGGAAAAAGAATCAAGCTAGATCAGATGGAGAAAGAAACTCGCGCGCAATCACTGTCTGATCGGGCCAGGATAATTCAAGTTGCCTTTTGTAATGATAATCCCCTCCGATATTGTAGGCATGCATCCCCTCCCAGTCTTCTTTTCTTTCTCGATGCGTGTGCCCACTGAATAAATATGCGATAGAACTCTTATATTTCATCAATTCTTCTTCCAAAAGCTGATTGCCTCCCATTGCTTCCCAAAGCAGAGAATCAATTGTAGGAACAGAATCAGGCATGGGGAAACTTATCGCCCTGCATGCGGGATGATGGGTGACGACAATAATCTGATGCCCAAGATTAGAAGCTTGTTGCAAATGTTCAGCTAACTCTGCAACGATTTTTTTGGTAAACGATTTATCATCATGTTGCCAGCGAATGAAATTAAAATCGTTATGCTGCCCACGCAAAAATCGCTTGCTATTTAACCTATGAACCTCTTCCGGAAATAAAGCGCTCATTGCAGCCTCACTCCAGGAATAATCATACCAATTAATATTACCTACTAGAGAAAGCTTCCACTCTGGAAAATGCAAAGGAGCTTGGTCAAGATAATGAAACCCATATTTCTGCGCCAACTTTGGAAGATGCTGCGTGTATACCTCCCAAGAATTACCCCGCTCATCATCGTTTGAAACCCATATATCATGATTGCCAGGCACCAAAACCTTGATGCAATTTAAAGAAGCGAATTTATCGAGACAAACATCAAAGTTTTCTGCATGCCCTATATCACCCGCAAGAACAAGAACATCGGGAGTGTTTTCTTTTATAGCTTCATATAACGCATTGTTTGCAGCCATTCCCTTGGCAATTCCCCAATGAAGGTCTGCGGTAAATAGCAGTTTAAGTTTTCTGGGTGAAGACATAAATGGTGTGCAACCTCTAGAACTTACGCTGGTTATGAAACATCTGCAAATGCATCTTTCAATTGAAATCTTAAACCATCAACCGGCTTGACGGGAGTGCCTTTCCATCCAGCGTAGGCATTTTCCCCAAGAAGCATTTGACCCGGGATAAAATGAAGCCAACGGTCGAATCGTGGTTCGTGAGTTTCCAGCAAGTGGATTAACCCCATCCAAGGCGTAAGTTGCAACCAAGGCCCTAGAAAAAGAATCCCAAGAGGGCGCAGGGATACCGCATGAATCTGCAATCTCTAACTTTTTATCCGCTAGAGCTAACCCTAAAAGATGACGCAGAAAACCATTTCTTGCATGTGAACCAGTTATGATATATCTACCACCCTTATACTCTGCTGGAACTTTTTCCATCTGGTTTTTTATTAACTCAATCACGAAGTGATGTGCTGAGCAAAGCAAATCTTCTGCATCATGATCTTTATACCCAGACTGAATTTCTTCAAGAAATAAAGCGCAATCAGCCCGGCTCTTCGATTTGCCAAAAGGCATGCAACGCATGGCTAAACCAGACCATTTATCCAAAAGCGGTTGCTGCATTTTTCCCTGCACCGCTCTCTTGGAAAGGAAATCTACGCCCAAGAGAGCAGTGCTTTCCGTATTAAAAATCAATTCAAAAAGCGAAGCACATGGCCCACCCTGAAAAGTGAGGGATGGCAAACCAGGTGCAAAGGCTGAAATTTTTATCACACCACCAAGATGAATCATTAACACGGGTTCGTTACCCTGCGCAAATATCGATGCCCCAGGATACGAAAATACCGGATCAAAACTTGAAGACCTGCCCGCATCGCCATCCGAATTAATAGAAACCACACTCAACCCAGTGGTCTGAGAAATATCCTGCCCCGGTCCCCATCCCCGAAATGCCAAAAACCTTCGCGAACCCTCCATCGCACCCAATGAAGAATCACAACCTACTGCAAATATTGACTCTTCTTTTAAATTCGCTTCTTTAATTGTCGACAAAGCAAGCGTGGAAAACTGATCTGCAATAATCTTGCAGGCGTTATCAAAATATCTCGACTCCCGTGAAGGCTTATCGCCAGCCTTGGCAAGCCAACGACAAACCTCAAGCGGAAAAGCTTGATACATACCCATGCGAAAAACAGGGCGAATCAAACCCATTTGATCTGGGATATCAATTAAAACGGAATGCACGCCGTGCTCTCCAGCCCCAGCGTGCAATCCAAGTATAGTTCGAATCATGCATCACCTTTAAGAATAAATCAGGCTGCGAGTTCTACTTCTCGCTCGACATACCCGCCTGCACAAGCCTGCACGAAACATTCAAAAAGCTGGGTATCAAGCGCAGTCGCATTATCTGATTGAGGATGCCATTGAACCCCAATGCAGAACCACGATGGATCCATGTATTCAATCGCTTCGATAACTCCATCCGGAGCAACCGCACAAACACGCAACCCGTCCCCAAGCTTCTTTACCGCCTGATGGTGATTGCTGTTTACTCGCATTTCTTCACCACCATAAATTTCCATCAAATAGGTGTCAGCCTTGATTAAGGCAAGATGACGATGAAAATCATCCGAAGTATCAAAATGAGGCAATGCTTTGGGCAACTCTTCAGGAAGGTGCAAAAACAAATTGCCACCGAGTGCCACATTGATTTGCTGCATGCCCAAACCAATACCCAAAAGGGGTTTCTTCATTTCAACCAATTTGCGAACCAAAAGCCTGTCTGAATCTTCTCGCCTTTCAGGAATCATCCGAATAGATGGATGCATCGACTGATTATTCCTGCGGGGATCCATATCCGCTCCGCCTGTCATCACCATGCCGTCAACCATGGAAAGGAAAGCATCCAAATCGGCATCTTTAGTAAATGCAGGCATTACGACAGGAAGCGCACCAGCTTCAAGAATTCGGTCGCAATAACCACTGGCTAAACGAAGCTGCCCCTGCCTATTTTTTTGTGGGTAATGAAGATCCATATTAATACCAACGATAGGCCGATTAGATTGAGACATTAAAATTTCCTTCCTTGGAATAAACCAAAACTGTCCTTAAAAAGTTCCCTACATGAAACTTGGTTCTTGACTGCTCTAGAGGGGGGTATATAGCGAGATGAAGAATTAAAGCTCAAGGCCGATTTATCGAAAATTAGGCGTAATAACCCCTAAGTTAACAGAAATATTATTTCTGTATCTCAACGGCCTTACCTTAACTGCCTCATTTAAGGTTATTTTTATTTTTGAAGGAAATGAACCATATTAGCGAACTATCGACCTTCACCGTCTTTGATCAATTGTCTGAAACGAGGATCATGGCGGATGGATTCGAGATCGGTATCTTCTTTCATGTAGCGGAAATCCGAATAACCAAGCTGGACAGCAAGTCGCAATGTTTTAAGTGACATTTCAATTCTTTTCAAAAGCGAGTAACTACACGCAAGATTATAATGTGCCAAGGCATCTGCAGGGCGAAGCCTAACCAATCTTTTATCAATCGCCAAGCCTTCTGCATATTTACCTTTTAAGGTAAGCAGGTTGCCCAACACCCTAAGCACATCCACATAATCGGGGTTCACTTTTAAAATTGATTGATAAAATTCAAGTTCGAAGTCTGCCTGATTTTGTACAAGCAAGGCAGCTTTCTGCGATTTTGCTGAATCAGGAAGATTCGATTCCTCGCTGGGATTATTTTCAGATTGATCCATTTTGGGCTCCCATCAAGCAATAAACTAAATCAAACAAAGACTCACAGTTTCTTAATCAATTTGATTATAACGCATAGATCTCATTCTGCAAAGACTTCCACAATTAAAAAAGCAGGGGAACATTATTAATGCTCACCCTGCTTAAATTGATTCAAAAACACAGCATTATTTATTAATCATCGTCATCATCATCATCATCATCATCGTCATCATCATCGTCGTCGTCATCGTCGTCATCATCATCATCGTCATCATCATCGTCGTCTTCATCATCAAAATCTTCATCAAAATCTTCATCAAGATCTTCATCATCAAAATCTTCATCAAGATCTTCGTCATCAAAATCTTCATCGTCGATTTCATCGTCATCGTCATCGTCATCGTCATCGTCATCGTCATCGTCATCGTCATCGTCATCGTCATCGTCATCGTCATCATCAAAATCATCGTCATCATCATCCCGCAAGGTTGGCAAAACAAAGGCGTCTTCATGAACTTGATCCACAATACCAGTGATGCCAAGTTTCAAGGCCACCAGATCTTTTAACGAAAGCAATTTACTAGTCATCACACAACCCTCTTCAAACTTAAGGAGACAAAAATAAAAGAACTCATGGTTAACAAAAAACCTTATGCAGGTTAAACTACCTGAATACCGAAGTTCATGAGAATAAAGCCGATCCACCCTGCCTTATTTCACAAGCCTATTTAAACACTTACTCTCTTGGGCTTGACATCATCTTTTAATCAAAAGCAACTAATCTCAAACCTGATGATGTTAGGAATTATTAGGAAAGTTTAAAACCTTGTCAAGCCAAGGAAAGATTGTTTTTTAATTTAATCTAAATTCATTAGTAAGGAGCTGCTTTTAAACCGGACTTAATCTTTATTCTGCACCTTTATTGGCAGCTAATTCGATGCCAAATACTTCTTTTTTTGCTCAATAAAAGGCAGATGATGTGTAACATGGCCAATGGCTTTTTCGAGCAGATTATGTAAGGAAACAGGGCCTTTTTCGCTATGAATACCCACTCTCCCCCAGGCAGAATCAGGCAAGCCATTCAAAATTCTTGCCATCTGCGAACGAACCAAATCAATCAAAGCCAATTCCTCGCTAATATTTCGTTGATGATACGATAATGATTTTAAAAAAAGATTTTCATCCGCACCCAATAGCTGGGGATTTTCCAAAGCAATGACTCTTTTCATACGATCAGCGAAAACTGGCTCAAAATCTGCAATATGGCATACCACCTCAAGAGTGGACCATTTTCCCTCAATGGGCCGGGCCAATAAATGCTCAAGGGGCATGTGAGCAACCGCTTGCCTCAATAAATAACCGCCATGAATATATTGGGAAATAAGATTCTTGAATTCTATGGTCATCTTAGCCTGCCAGCTTCGTAAAAGAATCTCTTAAGCCGCTCAGTTGCTGCCTTCGCTGGGCTTCTGGTGCGAAAGGATCAAAAGGAATAGGCCCACGGGCTATTTGCTCGAGCAATCCATGCACCCTTCTGCGTAATTCTGAATCGCGCCTTTCAAGGGCATCCAGCAAAAAGGGAACCGCACTAATGCCATAGCGCTGCAATTCTTCCCCTGCTCTATCAGACCCCGAAGCAAACTGCACCAATAACTCTAAAACTTTCTCGCGTTCTATCAACTTTTGAACACCCTGTGTTTGATCAACTGGCTTCTCTTGCACCAATGGGGTTGATGGGGGCCTTAGGCCCATAGTTTCACGCGATGGAATTACCGTAGTAGGCAAGCCGATTGAATCATTATTAAAGCTATTACCTAGATATTCTTGAATTGCTATCGGATCGCGAATCAAATCCTGAGGGGCACCATGCGTACGCACCGTTCCACCTTTGATCAAATAACTTCTATCCGTGATTGATAAAATTTCACGAACCCTATGATCGGTAACTAAAATACCAATCCCCTGCTTTTTCAAATCGAGCACAATATGCTGAATGTCTTCGATGGTTTGGGGATCAATACCCGTAAAAGGTTCATCTAAAAGGATCAAAAGCGGATCACATGCCAAACAACGGGCTATTTCCAGCCTTCTTTTCTCTCCGCCTGACAATCTCGCAGCATTATTTTTCCTCAAATGCGTAAGCCCGAATTTATCCAGAACTTTTTCAGTGCGCTCAAGGCACTCCGCACGAGTCAACTTACGGCCAAGAACACGATGCTTTGGCATGATTTCCAAAATCGCCATCACATTTTGTTCAACCGTCAGTTTTCTAAAAACACTGGTTTCCTGCGCCAAATAGCCCATACCCAATCGGGCACGACCAAACATTGGCAGATGAGTCACATCTTTACCTGCGAAAATAACTTTCCCACCATTGGGCGTAACCTGCCCCGTGGTCATGCGGAAACTCGTGGTTTTCCCGGCGCCGTTAGGCCCTAATAAACCCACGACCTCCCCAACATCCACTTGAAAGGTAACCCCGTCAACCACTTTGCGGCTGCCATAGTACTTGACTAGCCCGCGCACCTCGAGGATCGCCATCCTTGCTCCTTGTCAGACCTTCGAAACTATTTCACTACTAGGATTTACAACGCTTTCTAGAAATCGTGCAAGACCAGTCTAGTCATAATAACCAAAGAAAGGTAAAACAGGGGGATTAGGCCCTCAGGGAAATTGCTTTAACTTTATCTGCTTATATTTCAGCCTCTAGTTTATTGGAGCTTTTGTGAAAACCCTAATCGACGAAGAAACAATTAAAAAACGAGTCACAGAAATCGCCAAACTTATCTCAGCAGAATTTAATGGCCAACCCATCACCGTGGTTGCTGTTCTTACAGGCGCCCTCATTTTCGTATCCGATCTGGTTCGCCATCTTAATCTTCCCGTACGCATTTGCTTTGTTCGCGCCAGCAGTTATCGAGGTGAAACCACCGTGCCAGGCGATCTTAACATCGATTCCTCGATGCTTCCCGACATCCAAGGCCGTAATATCCTTCTCGTAGACGACATTTTAGATTCGGGCAATACCCTTAGCAAACTAAGCACCTATTTAAAGGAAAAGGGCTGTAAAAACATTCGAACTGCGGTTCTGCTGCGTAAAATAGGTAGGCAAGAACACCCAATCGAGCCGGATTACTGTGGTTTCGAAATACCTGATAAATTTGTGGTGGGTTATGGGTTAGACTATAACGATGAATATCGCAACCTCCCCTTCATCGGGGATTTGTCCTAACTTCCCTGCTTTTATTTGCAGATTGGATTACCTTTGCCCGCCTTTACATTCTTCATTGATAGCACCGAATACAGTGGCCATTCCAGACAACTGCTGGCTTGCGTAACTGAACTTCGATCCATGAATTACACGGTTGCAGTTGGTGTTCTAGGCCGAGAAGCCCCATGGTCTTCTTTACTCGCAAATACAGGCGCAATGGTTTCCCATTTCGATAGCAAAGGCCTTTGGGATATCAAGGCTTTATTCCAATTAAGAAAATGGCTGCAGCAAATACCCAGCGATTTCCTCCATGTGATCAGCCTAAAAGCTTTAGACGCCCTTGGGCTTGCCTCGCCTTCCTTCCTTGCAAAATCATTTTTATCGGGCCTTCCGAAAACTGGGTTTCGACCCAACGCATTGCGTAAAATATTACTTGCAAAGGTACGCAAAATATTCTGCCTTACTCTAGCTTCGAAAAATAGACTTCAAACTCTAGGTATTCCAGTATCTAAGTTGGCGCATCTTCCACCTGGTATCTCGCTTCAAGCTGCGCCCAAATCTCTCGCACCTTTATCTGAAACTCCTTATTTATTTTCTTCAGGCCCTTTTAATAATGACTTCAACCATCGTGATGCCCTTTGGAGCATGGATATTCTTCACTATGTCAAACCCGAAATAAAATTGTGTCTCAATGGCACCGGGGCCAATTTGCAAAGCCTTCATTCCTTTCGCAGAGCCCTGATGACAAAAGATAAAATCGACTTTCGTGGGCAGGTCGATTACCAAGAACCCTGGCTTGAAAACGCCTCTATTATTCTTGTAACCAACCTTACACCCGGAGGTTATTACTCCACCCTAGAAGCAATGCTTTTAGGCAGGCCCTTGGTCGTATCAAAGACGGAAGGCATGGCGGAATTGGTTGAAGACGGAAAAACTGCGGTGCTTTATGCGCCAGGAGAATGCGCAGAGCTTGCCAAAAGAATCAGACTACTGCTTGACGATCCCGCAAGAGGCTCTGAAATCGCACATAATGCCAGAGAATCAGCCGAAAGCAGATTTTCCGCAAAGCATCATGCTGCAAAACTGTTACAGTATTATGATGATTACAAATAAGATTTTAAAGGGGATTTATCTTGCGTGATGTACTAACCCTAATACTTGCAGGCGGCAAAGGCACCCGACTCGAACCCCTCACCAGAGACCGTGCAAAACCTGCAGTTCCTTTTGGCGGACTTTACCGTATCATCGATTTCCCACTTTCGAACTGCCTCAACAGCAACCTTCGTAAAATCCTAGTACTCACACAATACAAAGCTCGAAGCCTCGACAGGCATTTAAACCTAGGCTGGAATTTCCTAAGCCCCCAACTCGATGAGTATGTCGAAGTACTTCCCCCACAACAACGAATTGACGAACACTGGTACAAGGGCACCGCAGATGCCATCTACCAAAACATTTATGTCATCGAAAAAGCAAACCCAAAATATATCGTCATTCTTGCAGCAGACCATATCTACAAAATGGACTACAGCGAAATGATTCGCCTCCATATCGAAAGAGGATCCGATCTCACCATTGGCTGCATTCCAGTTCCCGTTGGTGAAGCCAACCAATTTGGTGTTCTGGATGTCGATGCCAATGATCGAATCACCACCTTTGTCGAAAAACCTGAGCATCCACCGGAAATTGTCGGTAATCCCGGCTTCTCACTCGCCTCGATGGGTATCTATGTTTTTACCGCAGCATCATTGTTTGAACTTCTCTTTGAAGATGCAGTCCGTAAAAATAGTTCCCACGACTTTGGGAAAAATATTATTCCTAACATTATCTCCAAGCTTAATGTTCACGCATTTCTCTTTCAGGACAAAAACAAAAAGTCCGTCCCCTATTGGCGTGATGTTGGTACTCTCGATGCTTATTATCAAGCAAATATGGATCTCGTTGGTATCGATCCCGTGCTTAATCTTTACGATACCGAATGGCCCATCCGGACATTTCAGCCTCAGTTCCCACCACCAAAATTCGTCTTTAACGACGAAGGAACCAGAGGCCAAAGTCGCAGAGGCGAAGCTCACGATAGCATCGTCTGCCAAGGTAGCATCATCAGTGGAGGCAGTGTATCACGCAGCATTCTTTCCTCGGGCGTGCGTGTAAATAGTTACGCCACGGTCGATGATTGCATCCTCTTCGAAGGTGTCAATGTAGGCAGGCATTCCAGAATCCGCAGGGCCATCATCGACAAAAATGTGCAACTGCCACCGGATACCGTTATTGGCTACGATATCGAGGAAGATCGCAAGCGTGGGTTCACCGTTTCAGAAAACGGCATCGTCGTAATCTCTAAAGCAGAAAGCCCCGAAAGCTTCTCTGCCAGACAAACACGAAAGTAAACAGGGGTATTCTAATGCCCCGATCTTTCCCTCGATCACTGTGGTTCTTCGCCATCTTATCGGTGCTTGGAACCACTGCGATCATCGTACCTTGGGTGTTCAATCGCTCTATCCAACTCTCTAGCCAACAAATCGACCAGGCCGTCTCTCTTTGGAAAACCTCTGGCCCAACAGATTACGATCTCGAAATTCTGGAGGCCAAAGAACCGGGCGGATTCAAAAGGCAATTACTCATCAAGGTTCGAAAACAGAAAACCACATCTCTAGTAATCGATGGGAACTTTGCCCCCGTGCAAGATCCTTCTCAATATCAAGTGCTTGATCTTTTGGAATCTATGGCAAAGAACCTCGCAACCGATCAACAATCAGGCCAGCCTTTTTTTACCACCGCATCCCTTGCCAGCAAAGATGGACACCCACTTCGCTATGTCAGACGGAACTCCATCACGAAAGAACGATTCGAATGGGTGATCAAAATGAAAACACCCGACTGATTCAATGCCGGGTGCCTTCTCATTCTCACTTTTATTTAACCCAAAACTTATTTCTTAGCTGGGGGAACCTTTGGCACCTCTTTAGGTGGATTAAGATTGGGTGTGATATCAAAAATCCGGGCAAAGCCACCATAGGATGGGATCGCTACCGCCTTGCCATCTGGCGCGATTGAAATATCCCGAGAGTTATCCGCAAGCTTGATCGCTGCAAATTCATTGGGCTGATCAGGTTTCCAAAACCAAAGCATTCCCCCATTACCACCCGCAGTGCCCGCAACAAAACCTGCAGGATGCCAAGCAACGCCCCACATCGTACCTTGAAACTTCTCTTTCGAGGTCAACTCCTTCGTAATCTTTCCAGTAGCCCAATCCACCAGCAAAATGATCGGATTACCAATCCCTGCAAAGGCGTTTGTTACATTGGTGATTCCTGCAAGGGCCAATACTGTGCCATCAGTTGAAAACGCCATCGATCGAGCGCCACCAATATCCGCACCAAAAACTGTATCATACTTGTGCAGCGCCTTGGCTTCGATCTCTCTGATTTTCTTTCCAGTAAGATCCCAGATTCGAACCACGCCCTTTAAATCAACCGATACTATCTCTTTACCCGAGGGATGAAACGCCACCTGGTACGCATGGTTTTCATGGGCCTGCCACGATTGCACAGGCTTCAATTCGGGAATAGACCAAATAGCAATTCTGCCATCATTACCGCAACTAGCCAACTTTTGGCCACTAGGATCAATACTCAAAGATCTTATCCAACCCTGATGCGCAAGAACCTGCCTAAGCGGAATGGGATCTGCTGATTCATAATTCCAAGAAATGATCTGCCCATCGTAACCGCCACTGAACAACAACTTTTCCTTGGGAGCAAATACCATTGCACGAACCCAACTCGAATGCCCCGCCATATCGGTTTTCTTGGCGGTTTCTATCTCCCAGCGCTGTAAAGTATTGTCCTGCCCGGAAGTAAACAAAAACTTGCCCGCTGGTTCATACCTGCAAGCAAGCAATGCGGAAGTATGCTTGAATTCTTTAGCCTGCCTCGCAGCAGCGGGGTCTAACCCGGGAAAAACAGGAGGCGGTGAAGGTTTCACCACCTCAGGAGTTTTAGGCGCTTCTTTCTTAGCATCTTTATCGTTCTGCATCACAGCAATATTTCCTCGATGGGCGAAGCTTTGGGATCCGCCATGGGCAACGGCCTCTGGTCCACATAAAAGTTCTTCTTCGAATCAACCCCCAATGCCTTCAGATAAGTATGGAACAAATGCCCGCCATTCACTTCCCTATCCACCACCGCAGTGCCGGTCGCATTCGTTTTTCCAACCACTGCTCCCTTTTGAATTCCACAACCACCCATCGCAACCGACCACGCAGTGCCCCAGTGATCCCGCCCAAAATTACGATTAATAGTAGGGGTACGGCCAAACTCACTCATCACCACAACCAAGGTGCTATCCAACAACCCACGGATATCCAAATCTTCCAACAGGGTTGCAAAAGTTCGATCAAACTCACCTAATTGTTCAATATGGAAATCAAAGTTTTCATGATGCGTATCGTAATTAGTATGGCTCACTTTTACAAAGGTCGCACCGCCCTCAAGCAATCTGCGCGACAACAAACAATGCCTGCCGAAATCGTGTTTACCATAACGATCCGCAAGCTTCCCAGATTCTGAAGTGATATCAAACAACCCACGCTTCTCCATCAACATGCGAGCTTGGTCATAAGTCTGGGTGTAAGCTTCCGTCATCGCAGATTTCCTGCGCGAGTAAAATCTTTCGTTCGCATTTTGCCTAAGCATATGGCGCTGCATTTCTGCTTCGGAATTGATGCCCGCAGGTTTCTCTAAGTTGGCGGGTGCCTTGCCATCACTAATGCTCACCGAACCAAACTTAGGCCCAAGATACGCAGCATCCTTCGAACTTTGCGCACCAGAACCATTAGGAGTGATATTCAAATAACCAGGCAGCGGGTTCTTGTCTTCCGTCAACAACTTCGAACATACCGAACCAAAATGCGGGTACTCGTTCGCAGGTTCCTGCCTGCGACCTGTCTGCATGATGTAAGCGCCCTTCCCGTGATCGTTTTCTTTGGTGTTGATGCCGCGCACCAATGCAAGCTTATGCATCCAACTTGCAGTGTAAGGCAGAAGTTCGCTGATGTGGATACCGGGCACGGATGTTGGGATCGCCCTAAATGGCCCGCCAGTCACCACGCCTGGCTTCGGGTCCCAAGTTTCTAACTGGCTAACTCCGCCAGCCAAAAATACAACAAGCACTCTTTTCTGCTGAATCGCAAGGCCCTTCGCGGCCAAAGGATTAGCCAAAGCCCCAAGGCCCAAGCCCCCAACGCCCCCTAAAAAGGCCCGCCTTGATACTCCATGATCAACAGTCTTACATGCATAATTACAATTCATCGCTTATTCTCCTACTTCAGAAAATCAAACCTGAAATCGAAATTCAATCGAAGTCATTAATGCCCAGACTAAGTCTCTGATCACACCAGCTTTATCAACATCTTTCTTGCCAAGCAACATTTCCACTTCCTTCTTTTCATCTTCAGTAGGCATTCTGGTCAACACCCCAAGATACAACTCTTCCGCAAATAATTTGGCATCCTTTATTTCAGACAATCGGAAGGCAAGAGAACCCTTCCTAGGCGCAAGCAACCCTTGCAACTGCCCATTATTTGCAAGATAAAGGGCTTGCTCCACTCGGGCTTCATAACCGGGCGCCTGCCCTGCGGGCGTTGCCAACGCATTAATGATTGGAGTCGCCTGGGGTGCCAACTTTGCCTGTAATGCAGCTTCCTCAACCTTCGCCCCTAGTATCATTCGTTCTGCATCGGTGAACCCGGATGCCTGCAAAATCGCATAAGCAAATTGCTCTTCCGACAAAGGCCTTATCGCCCCCACAAGATACTCTTCGGGCTTGGGATCTTGCAAACCCTTAGGCACTTGACTCGACCTCTGATACGCTTTACTTTTTGCAATCTGTCCAAGTATTTCTTTATGATTGAACTTCGCCTTCACAAATTCTTTTGCAAGCAAATCTAATAACTCCGGATGCGATGCGGGGTTGTCGCCATGCCCCAAATCCAACGGATGAACAATCCCCCTACCCATCATGTGGGCCCAAAGACGGTTGGCACCATTGCGGGCAAAGGGGGCAAAATCCCCCCGTGCCAACTCGTTTGCCAGCTGCGACCTTCTGCTAAACTTTGGTATCCCACGCACTTCTTTCGTGGGCGCAACTTCGTACTCCTTGCCCTTCTCCATCTTGGGCTCTGCAATTGCAGCACGCATGAACAACTTAGGCCCGCTTGATTTTGTTACCTTCGCAGGGTCAAACACCGATTGAAAACTCGCATCACCCTCGCCTTTTTCCGCAAACACCGATTGCTTCGTCTTCGCATCGGTAAACACATAACTCCGATTAAAAAAAGCAAACAATCCGTAATACAAATCCTGCTTGTAATCCTCAACCCTCGGGTGATCATGGCATTGTGCACACTGCCAATTTACTCCCAAAAACAACCTGCTTATATCCCGTGTGATCAAATGCGGTTCGCCTTCCCTATCAAGATAAAACTTGGCAGCAGGCCTCATCTTCGCATCCACTCCATCCGCAGAAAGAATCTCTTTCACCATCACATCGTAAGGCTTATTTGCAAGCAATGATTCGCGCAAATACTGTTTCCAATTAGCTGAAGGCACATGTTTATCCGTCCTGCGTTCCATCCAGGTAACATCCAATACCATTGCGAAATACCAAGCATGAGCAGGGCTTGCTAATAATGCATCTACCAACTCCGACCTTTTATTTACATTGGTGCTTTTTACAAATGCTCGGGATTGTTCTACTGTGGGGATCGTTCCTATTAGGTCAAGAGTCACCCTGCGGATGAACTCTAAATCAGAACAAAGTGGTGCAGCTTTCTTTTCAAAATCGGCAATAGGCTTAGCAACCTCTGCATCAATCTTCTGGCTTAGGGTTTGGCCTAACGACCACTCTGCTATAAGTAGCGTCAATACAATGGAGCAAATGAATTTATTTTTGTTGACTAAAGTAGCAAACATATTGAGGAACCTTTCCAGCGCAGGCAGGAAAACCAATCAATGAGGTAGGCTACTATATTTTGAACCTTGAACGCAGGCTTGTCAATTCCCTTTTAGAAAACGGATAGAGAAACTGTTGTTCTTAGGTGTTTATTCCGGTCTACCCCGGTTTTGTTTGCCATTATTACCAGTTCTGAGCAACAAAACTGGACAGTAGAGCTTTTCCATGGATAATAGCCTACTGGCATATAGATGCCTTATCGAGTTGGTTTCGGGAGTGTTTGCACAACTGGTGTTGGCCATGGTCTTCAAAACCATCGGGGGGTTTGAACAAAGCTCCCAGTGGGTTCAATTCCCATACATTCCCGCTTTACAATCAGCCCTAGACACGGAATTAAGAACAAGCAAAGGCATAAGCATTTGCCACGGATTAACACGGAAAAACACGGAAATAAGACCAAGAATAACCACGGAAGGTTGAACAAAAGGGGTCAGGTCTCTTTTTCAGCACTTAATATATTCTGTTCTTGGTTCAGACTCACTGCCGAAAAAGAGACCTGACCCCTTTTGTTCTTCAAGATCCAAAGGTTCAAATGGAGGAGTTGCAGTGGGGCTTCCCCATCGCAACTACTCTGTCTTTAAACAAGCTGACCCAAATAAACGGTAAGGAAAAGAAAGAATAAGAAAAAGGAACAGGGTGAGCACCAGCGGATTTACATCCGCCGCTTAATAAAAAATGGTGGGCTTAAGGGCATTAAATAAAAATGGTGAAGGATAGAAGCCCGGGCTAGCGAAGCGAAGGGCCCTTTTCCCGGAGGGAAGAGGGTTGGGAGTTGGGAGAAGAAAAGTAAAAGGCGAGGGGCGAGCACCAGCGGATTTACATCCGCCGCTCAATAAAAAAGGTGGGCTTGAAGGCATAGTGGATGGGCTTGATTATCTATTCCTATTAGCCCACGAAGACGCCGCCGGTATTAGCTGGATCGCCGCTGTAGAAGGAGAACAGCAGATCCAAAGCTGGGAAGTTAAAGACATTAACTTGAGGGCCGCCGCCTGGGCCTGCGCCGGTAAGAATGTCTGCAATGCCATCAGTGTTGCCATCGTTGATGCCAACGCGAACGCCACCAGTGAAGTCTTCTGCGTAGGCCATGAACTGGGCAAGTAAAGCGCCGGTATTAGGATCCCAGACAGCAACGACGGGCGAGCCGCCAGCGCCTGCGCCGGTAACTACTTCGAAGGTACCATCGTTGCCGATATCGCCTATCGCGACGAATACTCCGCCGGTGAAATCAGTAGCGTAGGCATACCATTGGCTGATGATTGCATTGGTAGCGCCATCAAAAACTTTAACATGGGGAGCGCCACCTGGGCCTGCGCCGGTAACTAGGTCGAGGATGCCATCGTTATTGAAGTCAATGGATGCAACACTAACACCGCCTGTGAAATCTTCTGCATAAGCGAAGAAGGATCGAAGAACGGTAAGATTGCTGCCATCGAAGATGCGAACTTCTGGACCGCCGGTAGGGCCAGCGCCAGCGATGATGTCTAAGATTCCATCACCGTTTACATCTTGAACTGCAACGAATACACCGCCGGTAAAAGCTTGATCGAAAGCAAAGAAAGCTTCCATGACTTCGCCGGTTTGGGAATTAAGGATAGCGATAGCTGGTCCGCCGCCGAAGCCTGCACCAGCGATGATGTCTGCAACACCATCGTTGTTAAAGTCACCTGAGACAACTTTGATAGGGCCACTGAATCCGGGGAAAGGAATTGCGGTGCCTGTTTCTGCACCAGTGACAGGGTCATAAAGGGTGACTGTGCTGGAACCGCCAGAGGAAGATGCAGGTGGTGTTCCTACTACCAACGGTGTAGCAGGCAAAGAGGTTGCAGTCACTTGGGCACTACCGCTTGCATAGTTAGTTTGGGTGGTCGTGATGGTTGCAGTGGAAGAAGTATTAGCTGCTACCCCGGTTACTGTTACCAAACCAGTGTTGGAAATCGCTACGATTCCACCAGCGGTAGCGGTGCCACCATAGGTGAAGTTAGCATCGTAGTTGGTGATCTGCACAGTGAATCCGTCTGTAGTAGCATTTGAGGTGCCAAAGGTTGGCGTGTTTGCTACACCAATAATGTTAGCCACTTGCACTGGACTTCCGCTACTAATCGTATTCGTGGTTACCACTGCTGTCAGGCTGCCAAGAATTGGAGTGGTATTAAAGGTTACTATCAACTGAGTGGCAGTTGCGCTTGTAACAGTACCCGTGCCGCTACTTAAGGTAACCGTGTTGTTAGCAGCGATGGTATCAAATCCAGTGCCATCAATGGTCAGAGTGGTAGCAGTGACTAGCAGATCACTGGTGTTTAAGGTTACCGAAGGCGCAACAGTAGCAGTCTGCCCAGTGAAGGGGATGCTATTTAAAAGTACGCTGGCATTTCCAGAGCTAGAATTCGCGGTAGTGATGTCGAGTCTGCCATCGCCGTTCACATCGCCCAAGGCGACGGCGAGTGGGCCATCACCAACGGCGAAGGTGGCTTGAGTTTGAAAGGTGCCATTGCCATTGCCTAAAAGCACGCTGGCGTTATCGAAACTATAACTTGCGGTAGTGATGTCGAGTCTGCCATCGCCGTTTACATCACCCAAGGTCACGGAGTATGGACGATTCGTTGCGAAGGTGGCTTGATTCTGAAAGGTGCCATTGCCATTGCCCAAGAGCACGCTAGCGTTGTTGTCAGAAAAATTCGCTGTGATGATGTCGAGGTTGCCATCGCCGTTCACATCGCCCAAGGTCACAGCGCGTGGGTTAGATCCCGTGGCGAAAGTTTGCTGGCCTTGGAAGGTGCCATTGCCATTGCCCAAGAGCACGCTAGCGCTGGCGTCGCCATTATTCCCAGTGATGATATCAAGATTGCCATCGCCGTTCACATCGCCCAAGGTCACAGCGCGTGGGTTAGATCCCGTGGAGAATGTTTGCTGGCCTTGGAAGATACCATTGCCATTGCCCAAGAGCACGCTAACGGTGTTGGGGTTATTATTCGCAGTGATGATATCAAGTTTGCCATCGCCGTTCACATCGCCCAAAGCCACAGAGCGTGGGCTAGACCCCGTGGCGAAGGTGCCTTGAGTTTGAAAGGTGCCATTGCCATTGCCCAAGAGCACGCTAGCGTTGTTGGAGTCGCGATTCGCAGTGATGAGGTCGAGTCTGCCATCGCCGTTCACATCGCCCAATGTCACGGAGCGTGGGCTATCTCCCGTGGCAAACGTGGTTTGAGTTTGAAAGGTGCCATTGCCATTGCCCAAGAGCACGCTAGCAGTGTCGCTGCCAAGATTCGCAGTGACCATATCGAGTTTGCCATCGCGGTTCACATCCCCAAGCGCCACAGCCTGTGCACCATTGCCCACAGCAAAGGTTTGCTGGGGAGAAAAAGTAGCAGTAATGGCACTACCACCCGTGCCCAAGAGCACGCTGGCGTTATCAGAGTTATAATTTGCGGCAATGATATCAAGTCTGCCATCGCCGTTCACATCGCCCAAGGTCGCGGATCGTGAATTAGTTCCCGTGGCAAAGGTGACTGGAGATTGAAAGGTTCCATTGCCATTGCCCAAGAGCACGCTGGCATTGGTGGACCCAAAATTTGCAGTCAAGATATCGAGTTTACCATCACCGTTCACATCCCTCAAGGTCACGGAGCGAGGATTAGTTCCTGGGGTGGAATTTATCGGGCCTTGAAAGGTGCCATTGCCATTGCCCAAGAGCACGCTAATGTCGCTACCAGCTTTTGCGACTA
Organism: Gemmataceae bacterium; assembly: GCA_044337875.1. Taxonomy (GTDB): domain Bacteria; phylum Planctomycetota; class Planctomycetia; order Gemmatales; family Gemmataceae; genus UBA969. Next base: position 28,883 of record JBIIMS010000001.1, on the reverse strand, counting down.
CGATGTCGAGTTTACCATCGCCGTTCACATCGCCCAAGGCCACGAAGACTTGAGGATTACCTACGGTGAAAACTTGGGACGCTTGGAAGGTGCCATCGCCATTGCCCAAGAGCAAGCTGCCATTGGAACCGGACCTATTGCCGGCAACAATATCAAGTTTCCCATCGCCATTCACATCGCCCAAGGCCACGGAATATGACTGTGCTGCATTTAGCGTGTCGACTGCTTGACCTGCAAAGGAACCATTGCCGGTGCCCAAGAGCACGCTGACGTTACTGTCGCCTTGATTGGCGGTGACGATATCGAGTGTTCCATCACCGTTCACATCGCCCAAGGCCACGGAGCGAGGACTCTTTCCCGTGGCGAAAGTGGTTTGAGCTTTAAAGGCGCCATCGCCATTACCCAAAAGCACGCTTGCGTTATTGGAGCCTTTATTCGCGGTAATGATATCGAGTGTTCCATCGCCGTTTACATCGCCCAAGGTCACGGAGAAGGGCTGAGTGCCCGTAGCGAATGTTTGCTGGCCTTGGAAGGTGCCATTGCCATTGCCCAAGAGCACGCTAACGCTGGCAGCGTTATAATTTGCGGTGATCATGTCTAGTTTACCATCGCCATCCACATCGCCCAAAGTCACGGAGGCGGGCTTAGATCCTGTGGAGAAGGTGGATTGCGCTGCAAACGAAGGCAAGGCGGTAATGGTAGGCAAGCTTACCAGGTTCAACCCCAGTGAGCCGGAACCAGTAATGCCGGTAACATTTATGATGTAGGTGGCCCCTGAACCAGATACGGAGGAGATAGTTCCGTTAGCAACGGTTCCGGTAGCAATTAAATTGAAGTCGGCAGCATCCACCCCGGTAACTGGTTGATTGAAAGTAACCGTGAACGAAGCGGAATCGGTGACAGCACTTCCAGGTGCATTAATGGATAAGGCATGGGGAAATGCTGGCGAGAAGGGAACAGGGGGCGTAATAAAAGCACCAGCAGTATAATTAAACACTGTATTAGCTGAAGTTGAATTAGTTCCATTGATATCAGTTACTAAAACATTTGCAGCTCCAAAGGTGCCAGGAGGTGTGACTGCTGTAATCTTTTGTCCGTTCACCACGGTAAAACTGGTTGCAGCATTGCCGCCAATAGTGACTGCAGTTACGTTGCTTAAAGAGAGACCGCTAATAGTGATGGTTGTCCCACCTCCTGTAGGACCGGCGGCAGGGGAAATACTTGTTATGGTTGGTACTTCAACAATGTTGGCTACGTTCACTTCGTTACCGCTGCTAATCCCATTCGTGGTTACCACTGCACCCAAGGTGCCAAGAGTTGGAGCGGTATTAAAGGTTACTGTAAGCTGGGTTGCAGTTGCGCTGGTGACGGTGCCTGTACCGCTGCTTAAGCTGACCGTGTTATGGGCTGCGATCGTATCAAAACCTGCGCCTGTAATGGTGAGCGTGGTGGCGTTGATCGCCAGATTGTTTGTGCTAGGAGTTACGGTAGGACTGTAAGTGTACAGTGTGTTGGCAGTATTGGTACCGCCCACCGTGGTAACTTCAATACTTACAGCACCTGCAGTGTGAGCAGGGGTAGCTGTGGTAATGCTGGTTGAGCTAACCACGGTAAAATTGACAGCAGTGCCACCAATGGTAACAGAAGTTGCGCCGGCCAAGTCGGTGCCTGTGATGGTAATGTTCGTACCACCTGCGCCAGATCCGGTAGTAGGCGAAACGCTAGTAACAGTAGGTGCTGGTGGAATTGTGCCATTAAATTCGTATGCACCAATACTGGGCGTGGTGGTAGATCGTACATAGCCGCGTTGATCCAAGCCAAAAATCGGTGCAGCATTACTTACATTTGCATCGCCCGCTGTAATTGCGGGGCTAGTAGCACCGAGTGCCATGGTTTCGGTGGGGCCACCGTTGTTAGCTAAAGGGCTAAGAAGGGGATCGCCTGAAATGTCTCCCGAACCTGGTGTGGTGCTGGAGTTATCATTTATAGTTCCATCTTCCACAAGGTTGTTGAGATTAGTACCTATGGTACCGTTGCCAGCGTAATCATTTATGGGCGAAGATGAGTTAATTACCGTGCTATTAGCAATGATGGTGTTGGCAATGTTGAGGGTGCCGTCGTTGTATATGCCTCCACTGCTTATTACGCTGTTGGCATTGCTTCTAGCAGAATTACCCGAAAGAGTAGAATTTGTAAGCGTAACAATACCAACAATTCCATTGGTTTTTTGGTTAAAGAGACCGCCACCTAAGGTTACTGCGGAATTTGCTGAAAATGTTGAATTACTTATGGTAGAAGTACTATTTGAATCATTGAAAATGCCGCCGCCGAAGTTTGCCGTATTGCCCGAGAGGGTGGAATTGGCAATGTTGAGGGTGCCGTTGTTGAAGATGCCGCCACCAAAGACCCCAACAGTATTGCCTGAGATGGTGGAATTGGAAACGGTGAGGGTGCCGGCGTTGTTGAAGGCTCCGCCACTACCTGAGGTATTCGCCCCAGTAACAGTCACGCCGGAGATGGTTAGGTTGCCCCCAGAATTAATGGTGAAAATACTAAAGCTGCCTTGGTTAGCGTCAATGGTAAGCGAGGAAGCGCCAAGGCCGTTGATGGTAAGTGTGCCTGCGGAACTAGTAGATGCAATGTTGGGCAGAGCGGATGCCAGATTGATGGTGTAGGGGCTGTTAACTACAGAAAAATCAATCGTGTCATTGGCAGCGGTGGCGTTGGCATCGAGTATGGCTTGCCGAAGCGAACCAGCGCCTGAATCTGAATCGTTTATTACCGTAAAGCTTGCAGGTACAACTCTTTCTTCAAGGCCAAGGAGTTCGAGCTTACGGTGAATTCCCTTTTTTAATACTGTTTTGGATGCGAAAAGATTTTTGAAAACATTTAACATTAGTAGGAATTCCTTTAATCAAAAGCAGTTTGACCGCATTAGTGTTATAAATATGCTCCATTAGCATTATCGGTACAAAGCAAGCACCAAATAAAACAGAACTAACATTCTTTAACAATATCTGGTAAAAAAATGTTGTCAACTTAAAAAGTGGAATACTCGCTCTATTTCTCCTATTTTAAATAATCCATAAACTCAAAATTACCACTGTTTACCACATTTTTGATGAATATGGTAAGTTTGCGCAGGGGGCACCAAAAGATTAGCCACGGTAAGAAGACCAAGAAGAATCAGAACTTATCCACCGATTAAAACAGAATTTAACGGATATAAAAACAATTAGAAAAGAAGAATTTGCCACGGACGAACATGGAATTACACGGAATCAAAACACTTCTTTCAGAGCCGGATGCGTGAGCGACGGTAATACTTATTCCACCCTTAGGTGCAAAATCCACATCAATTAATGGAAAGTAAAAGGGAAGAAGAAGAAAAAGGCGTGGGGCGAGCACCAGCGGATTGACATCCGCCGCTCAATAAGACGAAAGTTGCAAAAGCAGTGGTGGTGGATAGAAACTCGGGCTAGCGAAGCGAAGGGCCCTTTTCCCGGAGAGAAGAGGGTTGGGAGTTGGGGGAAGAAAAAGCAAAAGTAAAAAAAAATAAAAGAGAAAGTGTGGATATAAGAATTTTAGAGATAAAAGAAAATCTCATCCACTTCAAAGAGGTGGATGCGGGACGGGTTCCCGATCTGCAAGAAAGTGCGATCAGCGCTTAGCCGAGCCCGCCTTGAGGTAAGCCACAAGACACCTTGAGACTTCGCTCACCAGTGCAGGGATTTCGATCGGCACGCCGGTGACTTCCTCGTCGTCGAACATCATCTGCTGGGCTAAAACCGCATACAACATCCGCCAGGCCACATCGACTGCGATCATGGGAGAGGCATGGGCGATCTCCTCGCGGTGGCTTAGCACGAGTGAGGTAAAGATGCCGGCGAACAAGGTATTCGCCCGGATGCCCTGAGCCCGCAGGATCGGATCGGACGAACGGTGAAGGACGAAAAAGCGGGCCGAATTGCGGTACTCTTGGGAGGCAGTGAAGAGATGGGAAAGGAACACCTCAATCGCGCCTGCCAAAGTTTTTTCGTTGCCGGCTGTTGCGACTGCTACATGTGCCGCGCCTCCGAGCCGTAAGAGAAAGCGCTCGTGCATAGCTTTGAGCAGGCCATTGCGGTCGCCGAAGCGACTGTAGAAGCTGCCTACCGAGGTATCCGCAAGCTTTATGACTGCGTCCACAGTAAGGGAGTTATCCCCGCCCTTAGCGAAAATGGCCTCGGCAGCGTCAAGCATTTTAGCCATCGAACGAACACTGCGGTCTTGCTGAGGTTTGCGGTGTTGTTGCTGAGGTATATGGTCTTGCTTAGGTTTACGGCCCATGTTGATCCAAAATAGGTTATTTGTGCAATGTTTTATGCCCCGCACCCTTAGGGGCAACGGTAGCTGGGGGCAATAACCCCGGAAAATCATGTTATAGTCTTTCTGCAAGTTTTTCCAACCAAAATCTAAAATGATAAGAGGTAAAAATAAAGATGGTTACGAAGAAATGGGGTGTGGGTAGTGCAGGTATTGTGGCAACTATTATGGCGTTAATTGCAAGCATTTGATTGACATTATTATGCCCAAGCAATTATTATACTTTGTTAGATAACAGTTTGCTTAATTGTCCCTCCTAATTGCTTCCCCAAGAGATCAAGTTTGTGAATTCAGCTTATGGCTTCATGCGATTATCTTTCATCCCGATTTTGAGCTTATGCTTTCTAATTGCACCGGATGTTTATGCAGCAGATGCCTTCACGGATAAAGTTCTTCCATTTATGAAGACTTACTGCTCGCGATGCCACAATGAAAAAACTAAGAATGGCGAATTTGATCTTTCACGATATACCACTGCAGCAAAGGCCATCGAGGATTTCAAACAGTGGGAACATGTGGTGACTTTTCTTAGGAAAGAAGAAATGCCACCTGCTGAATCGAAGCAACCACCTGCAGAGTTACGAGCAGAAATATTAAAGGTGGTTGGAGGGATTTTGGTTGAAGAGGCGCGAAAGTATACGGGCGACCCAGGGGTGGTGGTTCCACGCAGACTCACCAATTCGGAATTTGATAACACCATTCGCGATATCACCGGGATGGATATTCGCCCTACCGCATCATTCCCGCTAGATCCTTCCTCGGGCGAAGGCTTTAATAATACGGGTGAAGCGTTGATGATGTCGCCTAGTTTGTTCAAAAAGTACTACGGCGCTGCTCAGCAAGTTGCAGATCATGCGTTGTTGACATCCACGGGATTAAAGTTTGCACCACATGCGGTTACCACCTTCGCAGACCGCCAGAAATATTTTGAACAATTAATCTTGAAGTTTTACGATGGGCACAAAGTTCAATATGAGACCTATCTTACTGCACTATGGCTTTACAAATATCGCGCTGAAAACGACAAAGCAACTTCGGTTGAAGCATGGGCCAAGAAAAAAAACCTGAGTTCTAAATACATGGGTTTGTTGTGGGAGGCTCTTAACGGCGCCCCGAATGATGGCCAGTTTTATCTGAATTGGTTGCGCCAAAGTTGGGAAGCGATTCCCGCACCAAAAAACTTACTCGAACCCACCGTATCAAATGAAGTGGCACAAGCTTTAAAAACCCTTGCAACCGATATTCGCGAATCAAGCATGAAGCTTTGCCCGCCTGAAACACCCGCAATTGTTGCAAATGCAGGCAATAGCCCTGTGGCTCATCTTGATTCACGCAGAAAGATGGCGCAATCGCGTGACACCTTCGATTTCAAATCTGCATCAATGCAGCGGTTTCAACAATCCTTTTCGAATGTTGGTAATACTCCAACCATAAAGCTGACAATTGAGATTGCAGCCAGCTATAATTTAAAAGCTGATGGATTTATTACCCTTGATGGTGGGTTTACAACATCGAATCCTATGACTGCAAATCTGAACGATGCCAAAAAGAAAAAATGGACACTGCAAGCAATTCTTTCAGAGCATGCTCCCGACCAATTGAAGAAGTTAAGCTTCGGCACAAGGCCTGATGGCAAAAAAGCAGATCCTGACTCTCTAGTTTTAAAAGCCCCTGTGGCGCTTGAAATCGAGATCCCCGCAGCAGCATTCAACACTAAGGGCAACCTTAACTTTTTTGCAGACTGCAAGCTTGAGGGTTCATCGCAAGGGATGGTTCAAGTGAAACTTTCGGCAGGAACACCTGTTAAGAACGAAAAATATCGACCTTCAATAAATCTTTTTGAGCCTGGTCATGCAAACGCCCAAAAGATTCAAACTTCGGGAGAGGCGTTTTGCAAACTATTCCCCAACCGGTTTTATTTCGTCGATGACACACGCGGGCTCTCCGCAGGATTCCACTTGATTGAAGGCTTCTTCCGCGATGATCAACCTCTTTACAAACTCGCACTCAGCGATCTCGAAAAGCGGGAGATCGATCAGCTTTGGAACGACCTTTATTTCGTTACTGATATTTGGCAGAAGATGCTTCGCGGGTTTGTTTTCTTCGAACGATCCGAACGCAGTTTCCTCAAGCACCCCGATTTCGATTCCATCAAGGAAGAAGACCCTGATTTAACTAAGGAAGAAAACATAAAGCGGTTCAAAGAGCTTTACTTGGTTCGATCTAATGTAAAAGCCAAAGGAGAAGAATTAAGCAAGCACCCTATCAGCATCTTCTTCGACGATATTTCTGCAGGCCTGAAATACCGAACAGAAACTTTTAAAACCATCTCTCCAGTCTACCTAAAAAATCTAGAAGACTTCGCAAGCGTTGCGTATCGCAGACCATTAACCGATCCAGAATTGCAAAGCCTTAGAAAGTTCTTTCTCGACATCAACCAAAACAAAGAACTCGGTATCGAACAAGCAGTGCAGGCATCGATCGTCAGAATTTTGGTCTCTCCTTACTTCAGCTATCGCATGGATGTATCACCTGCTGGGAAAAGCGTTGCAGCTCTTCCAGATATTGCATTGGCATCACGCCTAAGCTATTTTCTTTGGGCTGGCCCTCCTGATGCAGAGCTTTATCAGCTTGCAGCAAGTGGCAAACTTCATGATGAAAAAGTTCTACGTGAGCAAACACGCAGAATGTTAAAAGACCCTAAAGTCAGTAGATTTGCCTTGGAATTCTTCGGGCAATGGCTTGGCTATCGAGAGTTCCTGAAAAACGAAGCAGTAAGCAGGGAAGTTTTTCCCACATTCGATGATGCACTTCGGCAGGCGATGTTTGAAGAACCCACCAGGCTTGCAGCATATCTCATCCAACAAAATAAGCCCATCACCGATCTACTATCCAGCGATTCTACTTTTGTTAATAAGAAACTGGCCCAGCACTATGGCCTGCCCTTTAACGGCAAAGCTGATGATTGGGAATTGGTTGAAGGAATGCAAAAGTTAGGAAGAGGTGGCGTAATGGGCATGGCTGTTTTTCTTACCAAGAATTCTCAACCACAGCGAACCAGCCCGGTGAAGCGGGGTTTCTGGGTGGTAAGCAAAATGCTAGGCGAGCATATACCGCCACCTCCCGCTGATGTCGCAGTGCTTCCCGCAAAAGAAACCGACACCCAGGGCAAAACCATCCGCGAACTTATGGTGCTTCATACCGATGATAACCGCTGCGCACGGTGCCATGTTCGTTTTGATTCTGTAGGCTTGGCTATGGAAGGTTTTAACCCAATCGGGGCATCACGCACCAAAGATCTCGCTGGGCGGCCCATCGATAACCTGGTCATTCTATCTTCAGGCAAAGAAGCCAAAGGCGTGCCCGAGTTTTCAAAGCATTTACTTTCCAGCCGTAAGAATGAGTTCACTAAAACATTGAATCAAAAACTTCTGGGTTATGCATTGGGCAGGTCGCTGCAACTTTCAGATCATTCGTTGCTGGAGAAGATGCAAGCTGATTTGGATACCAATGAAGATAAACTCGGAGTGTTGTTTGAAACCGTGATCACCAGTCCACAATTCCTAAATCAACGATGCCGGGATTTCTCGGCTTCTCAGTTTGTAAACGAAACGAAAGGCAACAAACCATGAACGCATCAATGAATTTATCAAGGCGATTACTTCTTAAGGGGCTTGGGATTTCTATTGCGCTTCCTTGGTTAGAATCTGCGCATTTACTGGCTAAAGCGCAAGAAGAACCAAAACGATTTGCATGCTTATTCATAGGCGATGGTATCTGCCCAACCACCTGGTGGGCCAAGGGCAATGGCGCAGATATGGAACTTGGTTCCAGCCTTGAACCACTTGCTCCATTCAAACAGAAAATTAATGTAATCCGCGGGCTTCATAACCGCGAAGGCGATGGCGGCCATGCCAAATGCACGGGAAATATTCTTTCAGGAGCAGCTTTGAAAAGAGGTAGCATCATCCAGGGCGGTATCAGCATGGATCAACGCCTTGCAAAGCATTTCGAAGAAGAAACCGCAATTCCCAGCTTGGTTTTGGGTTGCGAACAGCCAGTAAGTGGGTTTCACGAAAGCCAGTACTCCATGGTCTACGCCTCCCATATTTCATGGCGCAGCCCTGATTCACCAATCCCCATTGAACTTTACCCTGCGCTAGCTTTCGATAGCCTTTTCGGCAGCCAAGTAGGCAAGTTGCAAGGCAGCATTCTTGATCAAGTTTTGGAACAGGCTAATGATTTAAAACGTAAGGTTAGTGGCTTTGATCAGATTAAGCTGGATGAATATCTTAACTCGGTAAGAGAAACCGAGCAGCATGTACAAAGGCTTAATCGCAGGCAGGCAAAGGAAAATGTTGCAGCCAATGTTCCACTGCATCAACGCCCACCCGCAGGCCAACCCAGCAACTTTCGCGAATATTGCAGGCTGATGGCAGATATCATCGCACTGGCATTTCAAACCGATCGGTCACGCATTGCAACCATGCTGATGAGCCGCGATCTTTCGGGTCAGGTTTATCCCTTCCTTAACATCCGCGATGATCATCATAGTTATTCGCACTCGAACACCGGGCCCGAATACCAAGCGATTGTTCGCTGCCATGTTGAGCAATATGCCTACCTCATCGAGAAACTTTCTAAGATGCAAGAGGGCGACAAAACAGTTTTAGATAATTCGTGTATCATGTTTGTTTCAGAGCATTGGAACGCACATAACGGCCAGCAAGTCCCTGTTGTACTTGCGGGCGGGCTTGGTGGCAAATTGCAAACGGGCAGGTCGCTTGATTACTTAAACGCAGGCAACGACAAACGCAAGCTTTGTAGCCTTTATCTTTCCATCATGGATCGCATGGGATTAAAACTATCAGAGTTTGGCGATTCCCGTGAAAGGCTCGCTGGCTTGTAATCTTTAAGCTCGTATACGAAAGAATCCCCGCTTGGTTGCACTAATATTGTGCCAAGCGGGGGTTCTGATTTTTGCTATTAAGTAAGAGTGCCTATTCAGCACTGATGCCGCTAAGGACATCATCCACTTCCGCTTGCTGGCTCTTTTCTTCCATCTGCAACTTACGAACCTCTTCTTGAAGTAATTCAATTTGAGTTTCCTGCTTGTCAAACTTATCTAAATACCGCTTGTAGGCGGCAGAGGTTGGGGGGACATTTTGCAGATTGGCACGCAATCGGGTTTGATCTTCGGTGATACCTTTCAATTCTTTTTCCCGCTCGGTGAGTTTACGTTTGGTTTCAAGTAAGGCAGCTTTAACATCCAAGGTGCGCTGGAATGCAGCCTTTACTGCGGGCTTCAACACGGGATGAAGAAGGAACCCCTTGATTCTTGCTTCTTCCATGGTCGAAATTTTTTCCTGCACCACTTGCGACTTGGTTTCTTCGATCAACTTTTCCACGCTTTTGCCCTTCGGTAATTCCAACGGGAATCGATACAGCGTGGTAGAACCTTCCACTGGTTTCAAAGCCACATCATCGAGTTTCCATTCCGGCCTGGCTACATGCTCGAGAATGATTTTTCGATCAAGTTCTGAACGGCTGATCAGTTTATAACTTCGCGATTCATGCAGGTCGCTTGCAACAGCAACCATGCCCTTGGTGATTACAATGGATTTTAACTCTATGGGTTTAACTTGAGTAAACAGTTGAAGTTCCACACCCAAATGGTTTGGATTACCTGAAAGCACGCTTCGTTTACCATCTAAAAGAGGAAGCATAGCAATGGGCTCAATTTTGGGTTGTTCCTCGGGCACTTCAAACGAACTGGTTTTCATAGCTGGAGCAGCAACTTGAAACCGATATAAATCACGGCTTTGCTCTAGCGTTTTAACATCCCCTGCAAGTTTCCAATCATCGCGGATGGGGTGTTCGATTACTGCGGTGCGTTCGAGTTTCCCGCGGTTTTTGATGGTGTACACCTTGGTTTGCCTGGATGAATATCCAGCCTGCACCCGATCCCCGAGGTATTGAACCCGGATTTCAGGCCCAACCGATTGCTTTACTTCCGTTTTAACCTCCATCGAAAGATCAACCGCATAACTGATAAACCTTTCTTCCTCTGGTTGCATATCCGACAATCGTGCATCACCTGCATAGGCACCGTTTTCAAATACAGTAACCGGGCCCTGAGGCAGTGGTTGTTTGGTGCTGTTTTTCAACTTTAACCCCATCAGAGGAAACTTGGCATGAACCGTTTCATTAAAAATACTGAAAGGGGTAACATCAATTTCTTCATTAAGAATCTGAATAAGAGCAGACTTTTGCCTTGCGAGGGATATTTTCTCTTCGATAAGATATTGGAAAGATTCACCTGCCTCGTCAGCGGCTTCCGCTTCTAGCTGTTTATCATGTTGGGCAGCTATTTTCTGGCCCTTCTGTGATGCCTTTTTCAGGTTTTCTTCCAGCGCCAGCTTTTGGTTTTGCTTACGATTCTGTAAATCCTGATAGCTCAACTTATTCTGAGCTTGCAGTGCAGGCAAACCGGCTTGTTGCTGAGCATCATTATTTGCGTTTCCAAGGGGGTCATTGGCTGGGGGTTGATTTGGAACATTATAATTTTGAATAACCGGATTGTTTTGGTAGCGATTATCCCCCCGGAAATTGGAGCCCATCTGGCCAAAATTCGCCATTCCGCCATTGCCCAATTGTCCGCCACCACCAGCGAAACCACCGCCTGCACCGAACTGCCCAAAACCACCCATTGGAATTGAAGGAGCCATATTGCTTGCTACCATTCCATTATTTCCTGAAGTGATTGCACCGTTGTAAGTAGGCGGACGAAGCATGCCATATTTGTCTAGTTCGACCGTAGGCCGGGGCACAAACAGAGGCGGGTACAAATCCATCTGAAACGAAATCGGCCTGCCACTCACCAACACCATGCGTACATTTTTCCAATCCTCATCCGTGGTATTTTCCACCGAGGCATAGCCTTGCAATCTGCCTTTGCCATTGCCTAGCAAAGTAAGACGATAACTACTTTTCCAAATGGGATTTTCAGCAACATAACCAACTTTCACCTCGCGCTTGCCCTCGCCTTTAAATTGCAGCGTGACAGTTTTTTTCATTTGATCATGGCTAGTTGCAACTACTTCCAACGCTCTGCGTAGCTCTTCGTTCAAGGTTGGATTAATGAATCTCATGCGCTTGATATCTGCAAGCTTAATACCTCGAATCCCATCAGGCCCCACCAAATTTAATTGGTGCACTTCCACTAGGGTATCCTTAGGGCCCGGTTGCATTTGTGATTCCATGCCAAGGATTACCCCAGTTTCAGGGGTGGTGTTTGAATTGAGTACGATTTCGATTTTTTCACCACGGGCCTGCTGCAGCAACTGCCCAAGGGTTGGGTTCATCGTTAGATCTAGGGCAAAGCTCCGCAGGGTTTTCTCTACAGGATCTTGCCCATCGTAACTGATAGCGCTGATTTTCCCGCCCTTATCATCCTCCAAAATCATGCTTTTTAAAAGATCATTGACATCAGCGGCACTGAACCGAAGTTCAATCGTGGCATTCCCCTCGATAGGCCCTTGGCGCTGAAAATACCCAACGCCGCTGGAAAACAAAACCACTTGAGAAAGCGGCAATTGCGAGCGATCCGCGCCGCCCACCTGCTTTACTGTTGTGCCCTCGTCAGCAAATGCTGCCCCTTTCAAATCCCCTGCAGTCTTCCCAGTTTTCTGGGTATCTTGCTTGGTTACTCCCATAAAAATCAGATAGATTATAGCACCAACAACCATACCCGAAGCACCCAATAGATATTTGACTTTCATAAATCACCTTCGCAATTAGTTTTTGACAATGACGATTAAGCTTCCATTGCTTAGACGGATTATCCGCCCATTCCTTTCATTAGGAAAGTAAAAAGAATTGGGATATATTATAATGGAAGGGTTTTGGGGTCATCATTCAGCACGCCATGACTGATACGCTTGGCAATTTGCCGACCTATTTGACAACAGAGTTGCAAAGTCAAACACACTCAAACTTAACTAAACAACTTGAATTCAATTAATTACGATGATGGGAGAGAAGATTTTATTTGCACCGTTCCAGAATCATTTGCCATTCTTCATTAACGCCCAACTTTATCGCCCATTCATTAATGTAAGGATAGTCAAGATTTTCTCGTAACAATTTTAGCATGCCAGTAATATCTCGAATATGTTTTTCACTACCACCTAATTGGTAGTAGGTAAGCTTGTTTAAAATCACCCCCTCGGGCGAGCCAAACCATGCTGAATATTCGCCATCACTGGTGATGAGTTTTCCCCGACCCATTTCGGATCGAGAAAAATCCGTGTCTGGTGGAAGAAAGAAATCAACCTTTAAACCTGAAGCAGGATGAATTATGTTGAACTGAAACTTATGCAAAATGGCATCCTTGGCCGCCTGTTCGGAAAAGTAATATTCAGGCCCCGTAAAAGCTTTAAACAAATCCGAAACCTTGCTCAATGGCAAGTCTACAACAATATCGATATCGTTGGTAAAGCGCGGTTCTCCATAGACTATGCTCGCAATCGATCCAACAACTCTGTAATTGATCTGGTGCTCTTCAAAAAAATCAGCAAAGATTTGCATTAACTCATGGGGTAATAATTCACCGGGGGTCATCGTTCACCACGCCATGGCTAATACGCTTGGCAATTTCTCGGTTGATTTGATCAGCATTCCAATCGGGATATTCAGTGCGAATGGCACCCCGTAGAAACACCCTTGCAGACTGCCACATTCGCCCGGCAATGCGCAATTTTTCGAACGCAGATTTTTGGCGCAGGATATCTGCCATGGCATCATCCATGACTTCAATAACCAGTTTCTTTGGTGCCATCCCAAGAACTCCACGCCAAATAGAAAAGAAGATTAGTTCCAATGTTTTATAATTCCATCCTACGATAGAAACCCCTACCTTGCAACCTTGGTGAAATAAAAGGCTCTCATAAACCAACCCAGATTGTTTAAAGCCGACGCTTCTTTTTCCAATCAAAACAAAACTGGACAATAGATCCTATTCAATGCATAATCATGCCAATATTGGTATCCACTGTTTTCACACACCTGAGCATTCACATGAAACGCATTTTAATTTTAACCCTGCTTCTTGTTTCAACCTCAATTCTTTTTGCAGAAGACACATTCAAGCCTGCACCTAGAAACAAGGAATATGGCTGGATGAGTATTTCTTTATGGAAACAAAAGCATGAGAAAAATCTGGCCCGCGCAAAGCAGGGCAATGCTGATGTGGTGTTCTTCGGAGATTCCATTACCGAGGGTTGGGGTAATAACGAGCCATGGAAAAAACACTTCGAACCCCTCAAGAGCGTCAACTTTGGTATCGGAGGCGATACCACTCAGAATGTACTTTGGAGAATCACCAACGGCGAACTCGAAGGTATCACACCCAAGGTTTTTGTCGTGATGATAGGTACGAATAATTTTGGTTTACACAACGACAAACCCGCAGATGTAGCGGAAGGCGTAAAAGCGATCGTTGAAACACTACAGAAAAAAGCCCCTGCCGCAAAGGTGCTTTTGCTTGGGATTTTCCCAAGAGGCCATAGGTCTGAAAACCATTTCCGTAAGCGCATCACACCCCTTAACGAGGAAATATCTAAGCTTCAAGATGGGAAGAAGGTTGTCTACATGGATATCAAAGATACATTCTTGGATAAGAATGGGGACCTGACCAAAGAACTCATGCCCGACTATTTACATCTATCCGAAAAGGGATATTTTCTTTGGGCCGAAGCAATTGAGCCCACCGTCAAGAAAATGCTCGCAGATTAAAGTGCGATCAAGGGCAAGATTATTTCGCCTCGATCAATCGCCAGACTTCAAGTGCGCATTCTTCGGGGCTTTTAGTGCTGGTATCGATCACCATCTCGGGGTTTTCTGGTGCTTCGTAGGGGCTATCAATGCCTGTGAAGTTTTTGAGTTCGCCCTTGCGTGCTTTGGCATACAATCCTTTAACATCGCGCTTTTCGCACTCCGCAATCGGGGTGCTCACATGAATTTCAACAAACTCTTCGGGGGCAAATAAATCTCTCGCAGCTCGTCTTTCAGCCCGAAAAGGCGAAATAAAACTCACGATTACAATCAGGCCAGCCTCAACCATCAACTTGGCAACCTCTGCAACTCTGCGCAGATTTTCTACCCGATCCGCATCAGTAAAACCAAGATCGCGATTAAGCCCATGGCGGATGTTGTCGCCATCGAGCATGTAAGTATGCCTACCCTCTGCATGCAGCCTTTTTTCCAACTGATTTGCAACGGTAGATTTGCCTGAACCTGATAAGCCAGTAAACCAAATACATCGCGGGGTTTGATTCTTCAAAAGCGCTCGCTGAGCCTTGCCCACTTCCAGCGATTGCCAGTGTATATTGGTGGATCGCCTGAGCGCAAATTCGATCATCCCTGCGCCAACCGTTGCGCAACTTAGCTTGTCGATAAATACAAAACCACCCAGAGTTCTGTTTACCGTGTATGGCTCAAACGCAACTGGATGCGTGGTACTTATAGTGACCACTGCTATTTCATTAAGATTTAAAACCTTCGCAGCAAGGTGCAAACCCGTGTTGATATCTTCACGATGCTTGATTTCCATCACCGTCGCGCTGACTTCCTTGGCGTGAACCTTCAGCCAATAAGATCGGCCTGGCACCAGTGGTTCTTCTGATAGCCAAAGCAATTTCACCTGAAACTGATCCGCAACTTCTGGCGGATGATCCGTGGTAACAATAAGGTCGCCGCGGCTTACATCCACTTCATCGTTTAAAGTAAGTGTGATGGAAGCGCCAGCTTCGGCTTCGGGAAGTTGATCTTCGAAAAAATCGATGCTCTTTACGGTAGTGGTTTTACCCGAAGGCAACACCCTTACAGCATCGCCTGTTTTGACACTTCCTTCAGCGATTCGACCGCAGAAACCGCGGTAGTTTAAATTGGGCCTACTTACCCATTGCACAGGCATGCGGAATGCCTCGCGGGTAGCAACTTCCCTTACGTTCACTGTATCCATGTGATCAAAAAGAGTCGGCCCTTTATACCAAGGCGTGTTCTCGCTGCGCTTTAAAACATTATCGCCTGATACCGCAGCAAGTGGAATCGCTTGCAGAGTCGTCAAGTTTGCATCCTTGGCAAACTCGCGATAATCGGCTTCAATCCGATCAAAAACGCTTTGCTCGAAGCCCATCAGATCCATCTTGTTTACAGCAAGCACAATGTGGCGAATGCCCATCATGGTTACTATGCGATGGTGCCTACGCGTTTGCGGAAGAATCCCTTTTCGAGAATCGATAAGCAGAACAGCCATTTGGGCAGTAGATGCGCCGGTTGCCATGTTTCGTGTGTATTGTTCATGGCCTGGGGTATCCGCAACGATATATCGACGGCGATCAGTGGAAAAAAATCGGTAGGCAACATCGATGGTAATGCCTTGTTCTCGCTCGGCTTCAAGGCCATCCACAAGAAGTGCAAAGTCGATTTTTTCGCCTTGGGTACCATAGCGCTTGGATTCGGTTTCAAGGGCTTTTAGCTGATCATCAAAGATGCATTTGGATTCGTAAAGAAGCCTGCCAATGAGGGTGCTTTTACCATCATCCACGCTGCCGCATGTGATGAAACGAAGGGTTTCCTTCTGCCTTTGTTCTTCAAGATACTCAAGGATATTTTTCGCGTGCAGTTCTGCCATTAGAAATAACCTTCCTGTTTTTTCTTTTCCATGGAGCCCGGCTGATCGCTATCGATGAGGCGGCCCTGGCGTTCAGAACTAACGGTGTTAAATGTTTCTGCGATGATTTCTTCCATGGTGATTGCGGGGCTATCGATGGCGGCAGTTAGCGGGTAGCAACCAAGTGTACGAAAACGAATCATGCGCATTTGCGGTTTTTCGCCCGGCTCGATTGGAATCCGATTATCATCCACCATGATCAACTGACCATTGCGAATAACAACTGGCCTTTCCTTGGCGAAATAGAGTGGCACGATCGGAATCTTTTCGACATGCAAGTACTGCCAGATATCTAGTTCGGTCCAGTTGGAAAGGGGGAAGACACGAATGGTTTCGCCTGGGCGCATGCGAGTGTTATAAAGGTTCCAAAGTTCGGGGCGTTGCAATTTCGGATCCCAACGATGGCCTGCGCTTCGAAACGAGAAAATTCTTTCCTTGGCACGCGACTTTTCTTCGTCACGCCTAGCGCCACCAAACACCACATCAAAACCATGGTGATCCAGCGCCTGACGCAAACCTTGGGTTTTCATTACATCCGTGTAATAGCTCGAGCCATGGGTAAACGGATTAATTCCGGCTTTCTTACCTTCTTGATTGGTATGGACGATCAGTTCCATGCCAGATTCTTCGGCCATCTTTTTGCGATGGGCATACATTTCCTGAAATTTCCAGGTGGTATCGATATGAAGAAGGGGGAAAGGCGGGGGCGCAGGGTAAAACGCCTTCCTCGCCAAATGCAGCATTACTGAAGAATCCTTGCCAATCGAATACATCATCACAGGCTTGCGCGAGCCAGCAACGGCTTCCCGGATGATTTCGATGCCTTCTGCTTCCAACTGTTTATAATGGTTCATAATTTCTATTCTAGGTAATAGTTACTAAGGGTTTTATAGCAATTATGCTGGATTAGACCAATACCATAAGCCCCAGAAAGAAGGCGGAATTTGGCCCAGGCGACTTCATCAATTTACTAAGCTTTCATCGGTACTTTGAATACTTCCATGGGGAATTTACCCTAACAACCTTGGGTGAAACTTTTCGACCGTTTTCATGAACTTTTCAACCTGTAAAATTGAAGCTTCCCAGACTCTGACTCTAAGGGAAAAATTGCCAGCATCAAGGATATATTTTTACACCACCCACACGAAGAGTGCGTAATTCTTAGAAATGCTGGAGAAGATTTGTTTGTAAAAGAATGCTAATAAACTAAAATCAAGTTTATTTATTGGGGTAGAACTTTTGAAGGATTGGAGATGATTCTTAATGGCCAACAGTCCAAGAATCTTCATATATCAAATTTTTTATGATGATTTAACAAGATCGAAGGTTGACAAGGGATTCATTCCTTTGGATAACACCCAAAATTTGCGCCCGGATTGGGCGGAGTATTGGCCCATAAGAAATGTCTTGTTGAACCAAAATTTTAACTCCAACGATTACATCGGTTTTCTTTCCTCCAAGTTTTATGAAAAAACCTGGTGCTCCTCCGGGGTTTTGCTTGATACCATCGCCAGCAGGAAACACGAGTTTTACAGTATGTCCCCCTATTTTGATCAAATGGCGCTCTATTCAAGCAATTTTGAGCAAGGAGAAAACTACCACCCAGGCATTAAGAATTTGACCAACGCCTTTTTGCGTCAAATTGGAATTGATTACGACGTGAGCAATTTTGTTTCAGATGTTTCAACCTGCATCTACTGCAATTACTTCGTAGCGAAATACGAGTTCTGGAAAATATGGCTGGAATATGCCGAGAAATTATTTCATATCGCTGAAGACCCGCACAATAATCTGGGAAAACTGTTTGCCAATTTCACCGAACACAGGGAAAAAAATGATACCTATCAAATGAAAGTTTTTTTATTGGAACGACTGGTATCGTTGGTTTTGAAATTTCAAAACATTCCTGCTTTTCATATGCTGGATATTAGGAAGGCCCCGTTTTCCCTTCATAATGTTTCTAGCTTCCTCGGAGATTTGATTGCTTGCGATGCCCTCAAGGGCCAATACTTAAAAACGAAATCCTTGTGCTATCTACAGGAATTTGCCAATGTTCGAAATAAGGTATTTAGTAATCTTAAATCAATCGCCCAAAACAAAAATAATTCTGGAGTAATAAATGCACCATAGCGCACTTGCGAATTGCAAATGGTTTTATGATACCTATATCAACAAGCCCGGAACCGGGAATCTCAAAATCACAGAGATTGGGTCCCAAGATGTGAACGGCAGCCTAAGAAGCATATTTCCTGCAAACCATGAGTACAAGGGAATTGATTTTGTCGCAGGCAAAGGCGTGGACATCATTCTGGATGACCCCTACAAACTGCCTTTCGCAGACGACTCCTTTGATGTTGTTTTATCCAGTTCTTGCTTTGAGCATTCAGACATGTTTTGGTTATTATTCAACGAAATAATGCGCGTTCTAAAGCCTGGTGGCCTTTTTTACCTTAACATTCCGTCCAACGGCATTTTCCACAGGTGGCCTGTGGACTCCTGGCGTTTCTATCCAGATAGCGGCCGCTCTTTGGTCAAATGGGCGCGTAGGTCAGGCATTCCCGCCGTCTTACTGGAATCCTACATTTCAAGACAAGGTACAGCCGGAGAAGAGGATGGTTTTTGGAATGATTTTGTCGGTGTCTTTCTTAAAGACGAGCGTTTTGTCAAGGATCATCCTCAAAGAATCCTCGACAAGAATCTCCAATTTATGAATGGATATGTTTACGGATCGGATACAGTTAAAAACTTTTCCACCATGAATGAAGACCTTACGAGAATAACTGTGGCAAGGAAAATCCTTCAAGGAACCCTTCGCGTGAACACCTAAAAAGTGCTTCGACAAATTACCAACAGCATCACCAAGAAAAGCCTTAGCGTGTTTTAATTGCTTCGAGCATTTTCGCAAGCGATTCATCATCCGCAAGCCGGTGATCATTGCCCACAACCCAAAGTGTATCCGCACTTAATCCACTTTTAGAAACAAGCTCTTCTGAATTAACAAACGGGATAACTTCATCATTAAGTGAATGCAGGATCACACTCCCTTTTTTCAGGGTCGTAACCTTGCCCCAGTTTTTCCAAGCAGGGCACAACAACACCAAGGGCGTATCTCTGGATTTAATATTCAGGGCAACTGCACCGCCCCGAGAGGAACCAACCACCACATCGGGTTTGTGTTTATCAAATTCAGATTGAGCTACTAAAACCGCCATCGCAAAATCATCATCAGAAAGAGCAGGGTTTATCACCTCATGCCCATGATTAACAAGATAGGTGGGCTTCACTCCGCCCGGCTTCGAATTCCAACCATGCAGGAATAAAACCTTCATACCGACCTACTTCTTCTTTTCTTCCTTGGCCTTTACGATAATTGTGAAGGGCTTGGAAGGCTGGGTGACAAGCGTGTTGGGCTTGGTGGTTTCAGTCTTAACTTTATTATAAGGAACCTGCGCCTGCCCAGAAATGGCGAGGGTGTATTCGCCACCGGCAGCGTTTGCCTGCACTTCTATCGTCACCATAGCCTCTGCTTTATCTGCAGGAAGCACGACATTGGTCATTTTGATATTGCCAGGAAACTCCAAGGCTTGAAGCGTTACCTGCGATTTAAAATCGGGCCAGTGCCTTTCGAGCTTTACTTTCATCTCCACTTTCTGCCCAGCATCAACCTCGACTTTTGTTTTTTCCATGGCGAGTGCGAATGGTGCTGCTTCCCTTACTGCAAGCCATTGGGTGCGCATCGGCCTGCTGGAAGCTGGATTGGCATCAGATGAAACCCGGGTATAAGCCCGAACTTCGCGTTCAAATAAAACCTCGCCTCGCTTGCTTGACGCAACTAGCTTAATGGGAACCGTTGTGTCCTTGGCTTGTTTATCGGCTTGAAAAACCATCACACCCTTGGAGTTATCCCTAAGCACAACATCTTGCGCGGTAACGCCGGGGGGAAGATTTTCTGCCCTTACCGTAATAGGGCTAGTCGGGCCTCTTTGATGAATCACAAAATTCAAGTATGCGGAACCACCACGATATATGTTTAAGCCCGCAGGGCCGGGGTTTAGAGAATGCATGGTGGCGATATGAAACTCAAACTCCTGCTTGTTAATCGCAAGCACATACTGAAACCTCGCACCGCCCCTGCGATAACGATCCTGTACAAAAACATGATACTTCATCTTGGCACTAAGATTGGCAATGCCCGAGGGATCACGCAAATGCCCATCGAAGGCATTCAAGCGATGGCCAAAATCATCAAGTTCTACCACCTTATTTCCCTTTTCATCCTGAATCAAAACATAGGGATCCGCCCTGCCTGCAATTCTTTCAGAATAAACCTCGATACTGTAGACACCGGTTTCCATGGGTTCGATCAGATACCAATCGCCATCCCTTTCCCGATCGAATCTCCCCGAAACCACCGCAGGTAAAGGGAGTTTCTGCGCCTGTTGCAAAGTGTCATTGGGTTCAGCTTCAAGCGTAACATCATTTGGCGAAACCAAAATGGGTGTTGTGATGAGGGTGTTATTATTCACCACAAGTGCGTCTTGAAAACCATCCAAGGTGCAAGTTGCTGCAGTAGGAACCACACTATGCGAAGTGGGGTGCTCTAAAAACTTATACTTTCCAAGCGAAAGAATATCTTTCGTGGCACGTACCTTCGCCTTGGTTTCTTGCAAGGCAAGGTCTTGAATAGTCCATTTAGATTCGGTGGCACTAGGGCCAAAGTTTCTACCCAGCAAAACAATCTCTGCATCGGTATCTGATTTAACAACCCTCGGAAAAACATTTTCTAGTTGGGGCTTATCACTGATAACCAAGCGATAAGGCAAACCACCTTTGAACGATAGATCACTCAAGTGAATAAAATAATCGCCATCTTCGGAGATCAGAACATCAACGAAAGGGTCACGGCCATCGTAATCGCCGTTGGATGCAATCTGCTTGCCTGATTTCGAATACACAGAAAGCACCGCATCAAGTTGCGAATCCAATCGCGCGGCATTACAAGCAATGGTAACCCTCTGGTTTTTCTTCGCAGTAAGCTTGAAGATATCTTCTTTGCTGTTGTCGGAAGTGCCATTGATAATGGTGTTGATTTCAACAGCTTGCGCGGTTGCATCATCATCGTTGGGTTCTTTTTCATCGACTTCTTTGAAGCCACGAGAGATGGCAAACAAGCGGGGGTTGCTGACGCCAAACCTGCCAACAGCCCAGCAATCGTAAGAGCCAGCGGGAACGCCGGTATCAACTGCAACTTTAAACTTTTTATCTTTAAGCCATTCGGCCTTGATGCCTGGATGATCGAATTTTAGTTCGCGCACCTCTTCGAATTCAGCGCCCTGCACTTCCACTTCAATGGTGGAACCTGCTGCTGCGCCAAGAGGATAAATGCGATCCAGCCTGATGGAAGGAAGATCTGCGGAAGCAACAAAAGCCAGCATTAATAAAGGTAATAATGCCAACGGGAAAACTCGCAGCAAGGTAATGCCCTCAAGAGAATTTCAGTTCGGGTAGCCTGTTTAACCAATCAGTTCTTGAATGGGTTCACCTTCACTCAAGATAGGCATGGGTCGCTGTGCCTGATCATGGAATGCAAAGTGGTGATCAATCCCCAGGCAATGATACATGGTGGAAAGAACGCATCCAGGGGTTGCGGGCTTGGTGGTCGGGTATTCAGCATTGGCATTAGTTGAGCCAACAACCTGTCCCATTTTCAAGCCGCCACCTGCGTATACCACAGACATAGCACCGGGCCAGTGATCGCGACCTGCACCTGAATTGATTTTAGGAGTACGGCCAAACTCGCCCATCGCCATCACGAGTACATCATCGCTCATGCCGCGGTCGTGCAAATCTTCCACAAGGGCAGTAAGGGCACGATCATACTTGGGAAGCAGATTATTTTTCAAACCTTTGAAGTTGTCGCCATGGGTATCCCAACCACCACCAGCCTGAATGGTGATGAAGGTAACGCCCGCTTCAACCAGCCTACGAGCCAGAAGGCAGGATTGCCCCAAATCGTTTCTGCCATAGGTATCACGAAGAACCACAGATTCCCTCTGCATATCGAAGGCATCTTGAGCCTTGGTATTGGTAACCATTTCCATGGCATCTTTGTAGAAGGAGTCGAGCCCGACCAAGTCGCCCTTGGTGTCGATATCTCTGCGGATGTTATCGAGATCGTTAAGGAGATCGCGTCTGCGGGAAAGTCGATCGACATTAATCTTCGCAGGAAGGCTGAGGTTTCGAACCTTGAACCCTTCCATGTTTGGATCATTGTCTGGTGCGAAAGGATTGTAAGAAGCGCCAAGGTAGGCTGCTTTACCAAGGTTCAACAACTTGGGAAGATTTACATAAGGGGGCATGCTGGGATCGTTTGCGCCCTTCATTTTCGCAACCACCGAACCAAGCGATGGGAAGATATTATCGTTCACTTCAATAGTTGGTTGATAGCCAGTAAGCATCCATTGAGCGCCCATTCCATGGCCTGCATTGGTATGGCAAGCAGAACGAAGGATGGAAAGCTTATCCATGATTTTTGATTGAAGAGGCAGATGCTCGCCAATCTGGATGCCAGGCACATTGGTCGCAATGGGCTTGAATTCGCCACGAATCTCGGAGGGCGCATTGGGCTTTAGATCATACATATCGATATGGCTAGGGCCACCTGCCTGCCAGATTAGAATCACTGATCTTTTCTTGGCGGGCTTGGTAGCTGCTTGCGCCTTTAGCAATTGAGGCAGAGTCAAACCACCGAGGGCAAGACTTCCAACTTTAAGAAATGATCTGCGATTAACTCCATCGCAAGTGGCTGAATCTTTTCCAACGAATTCTAGCATGGCATCTTCCTTTAATAAAAATACTAGTGGTTGAACATGAACTCTTTCGAGTTCAAAATCACCCAGAGCAAATCTTCGAGGGCTTGTTGTTTGTTATCCGATTTATTCACATGATCCAATGAACGCGCTTTTTCTTTGGCAGTGGGCAGTCTTGAGAAAGAAACTTGGTAAAGATTATCGATCACTTCGGGTGCGGGGAGATTTTGTTTGATCAATTTCGCCAGCCTTCCCTGAGTCGCATTAATCTTGCCTTCCATCTCGTCGGAGTTAGCCAACAAAAGCACTTGCGCTAATGTTGCGCCGGTAGAGCGTTCGCATTCGCACCCGGTAACCCGCTTGGGCCTATCGAAAGTATCGAGGAAGTACGAACCAAAGTTTTCATGGGGAAGATCGATGGCCCTGCCGTTGGCGCTGATGCCACTGAACCCAGATTTGTTGCCAGTGACATGATTCACAGCATCCAAGAAAACCTCTGCGGGCATCCTGCGTGCATAATAACGGGCAAAGTTCTGGTAATCGTTCTTGTTATGCTCGGTTGGTTCAGAACCTAATTGATAAACGCTACTTGTGGTTATCAGCCGGATGATATGCTTGACATCAAACTTGTGGCTAACGAATTCCTTAGCAAGATAATCGAGAAGTTCAGGATTACTGGGCGGGTTAGTTTCGCGCTGATCATCTACCTCTTGAAACAACCCACGGCCCAGAAAATGGCCCCACATCCGATTCACAAGCGCTTTGGAAAAGAAGGGATTATCAGGCTTCGCCATCCAATCAACCAACGCATGGCGGGGATCTTCTTCTGCAGAGAACTTCATCTCTGGGCCATCTAAAAACTTGGGTTCAGGAGATTTGCCCGTGAGTGGGTTTTTCTCGCTCGAAGTCACACTTGCAGAAGAAAAGTATGGGGGTGGTTCGCCGAAACTCTTTTTACCTAACCGAGTGAAGAACCCGGTCAAGCCATAATAATCGCCTTGGCCCCAGCGCTCGTACGGATGATGATGGCACCTTGCACATTGCAACCTTACACCCAGAAAAACCTGCGATGTATCTGCAGAGACTTGATGCAGTTGATCATCCCGACTTTGCCAGTACCAATTGATTGCGGGCGCATCTTGCCATTCGCCCGAAGCAGCAACCACACCCCTAACGAATTCATCGTAAGGACGGTTGCGAGCAATCATGTCACGGATCCAATTATGAAAAGCATAAGAGGCCCGATCAGAACCCGCATGACTCGAGTTCCTTAAAATACTGCCCCACTTCATTGCGAAATAGGCAGGGTAATCAGATGAATCTAAAAGAGTGTCTACAAGCTTCGCTCTTTTGTTGGTATCAGTATCTTTGGTAAATGCGGTTATCTCTTCCAGCGTGGGCAATCTGCCACAAAGATCAACACTTAGCCTGCGGATGAAGGTCGCATCATCGCAAACAGGGGTAGGCTGAAGACCCAGCTTTTTCCACTTGGCAATTGCAAGCAGATCAATCTGAGATGTTGGCTTAAAGCCTGGGATTTCTTTTAATGCTTCGCCATGGGGCACTAAAACACGGGTGACAGCTACATGACCCATGTGCCTGCCCATGATTGCAGCTTCGCCACTCAGTTTGCCCGCTTTAATAAAACCCGTTGCATCCGCAACAGCAATCACATCGAGGTTGCTTGCAAATTCGCTCTGCCTGGTAACATCGCGGAAAGATCCATCCGTGTACTCTGCTATTACTGCAACTTGCTGTGTATCACCATGCTTGTAAATGCGATCATTGGGAATCATCTGGATGCGTTTTACGATCGGAACATTCTTAGCTACGGGAGGGGTGCCTGCTGCGATCCAGCGCTTTACAATTTGATAATCGTTGGAGTCTGGGACCAACCTTTTACCACCGCCATGAGGCATCTGACCCGAAGCTTTTTGGATGACCAAACTCATCTCGGGGTTGGCAGGAAAAACCCTTCTGCCCCTTCCTTCGTTCACAATGCTTTCGAAATCAAAATCCGCATCGAAGCCAAACAGCGAAAGCTTGAATCCATTTTGCCCACTCGCCTTACCATGGCAACCGCCTGCATTACATCCAAGCTTGCTTAAAAGTGGAACTATTTCTGTGCGAAAATCAATCGGCCTGCCATTGCTTACCCCGGATACTTCAACAGGCACATCAAGAATTTTACCTTGATGCGTTACATGAATTGTAGCTTGGCCATCGCCAATCGGTTCGACAAAGCCTTTTTCATCAACCCGAGCAACTTTGGGATTGGTACTTTTATAATTGGCAACTCTGGTAACATCGGATTGACCTGCGTTGGCAATGATCTGCCAACCCGCAAACGCATCTTTTAACTCAATCGTTTTTACAGGTGAAAGAATCGTGATCGAATCTTGGGCAGCGGCATGGCCTGCAAAGCTAAAGAAACTCATCACAAACAGCGTTGCAATTGAGGTAAATTCTTTAGCTTTTAATCTGGTTATTCTCAAAGCTGCACCTTAATTCAGGAGAGAAGTCAAATTGACCGTAAGGCAGGTTGAAATTATACTTCAAATCTGATCACATACTACAACATTTATCGACCTAACGCCAACATAAATTAAGGGTTAGGTAGGTTTTTACTTGCTACTGACGCCCTATTAACAATAGAAACACTATGAATCCCATAAAAAAAGCTTGGCATTGGCTCGTTACAGACTGGCAATGGCCCCATGCGGCCTTGTTTTCGGGCATTCTCACCACCCTTCTACTCCTAGGCTTACTCCCTAAAATCGGGGTTCTTTTATTCCTTATCTGCATTCAATTGCCCATCTACCTGATCCACCAGTTTGAAGAACATTATGAAAACCGTTTCCGCAATCTATTCAATCAACTAATCGGCCAGGGTTTTGAAGCCTTAACTCAAGATGCAGCGTTCATCATCAACTCGGTTTTCGTCTGGGGCACCGACCTCGTTGCCATTTACCTTGCAGTATTTATAAATCCCTTTTTCGGATTGATTGCTGCCTACCTTTCCATCACGAATGCTTTGGTTCACCTTTTACAAGCCATCATCATGCGCTGCTACAACCCAGGCCTAGCAACCGGGTTACTTTTCTTCCTCCCCCTGGGTGGATGGTGCGTTTACGAATCGGCAAACAGACCGGGCTGCACTTGGGAATACCACGCACTGGGCCTCGCCATTGGCACCCTTATCCATGCAGGCATTCTTATTCATGTTCGCTTAAGGCTTAGGAAATTAAAGGCCGCCTGTTAACCCACATTTCGAGACCGTCTAAATCTGCATTGCACCCATCGCACCTGCATACCTTTGCCTATTGCCACTTTTACAAAAACAATTTTTAAGATATTTTTATTTTTTAAATAACAATATAATGAGAATTACTGCGCCAGAAACTTGTCGAATCCATGGGATCACTTCAGGGTTTATTGCGCCCTTTTCTGGTTATTATGGGGGCTAATAGCCCTTTTAATTTATCTGCAGAAGTGCTGGGCAACATTAGAGAACTATTATGAATAAACTTTCCGCTAACGACTACTTGGGCTTTCTTGTCGAAATCAAAACACGCATCCGGCAGGCGCAGTATCAGGCGTTCCGGGCGGTCAACAAAGAGTTATTGTCTCTCTACTGGGATCTTGGCGAGTCCATTCACCAGAAACAAGAAGTACTCGGCTGGGGAAAATCCGTGGTACAGTCGCTCGCTAATGACCTTCAGGCGGAGTTTCCGGGTCGCAACGGTTTCTCAGCGCAGAACCTCTGGTACATGCGCCAGTTCTACTCCGAGTATCAGGGCCAACCAAAACTCCAACCATTGGTTGGAGAAATCAGTTGGGCCAAGAATCTCGTCATCATGGCTCGCTGTAAAGATTTACTGGAAAAGGAGTTCTACCTTCGCGCCACCGCTCGCTTTGGCTGGACTAAGGCCGTTCTCCAACACCAGATCGACAACCAAAGTTACCCAAAATACCTGCTCAACCAGACCAACTTCGATCAAACCTTGCCTCCCGAAATCAAGGCGCAAGCCGTGCTGGCAGTGAAGGATCATTACACCTTCGATTTCCTCGGTTTGGCCGATGAACATTCCGAGCGGGAACTGGAACTCGCCTTGGTGCAAAACCTCCGGAGCTTTCTTTCCGAAATGGGCGGACTGTTCACCTTTGTCGGCACGCAACATCGCCTTGAAGTGGGTGGGCAGCAATACTTCATTGATCTGTTACTTTTTCACCGCCGTCTACGCGCCTTGGTGGCGATTGAACTCAAAGTGCGTTCTTTCCAACCCGAGCATAAAGGCAAGATGGAGTTTTACCTCGAAGCTCTCGACACGCAGGAACGCCTTGCGGACGAAAGCCCCTCCATTGGTATCATCATCTGTCGTGATAAAAATAAAACCGTGGTCGAATACGCCCTGCGCACGGCTCGCCGCCCCATTGGTGTGGGCACTTACACCGTGAGTGCAGAACTGCCCGAAGCCTACAGGGCCGAACTGCCTAGCCCCGAAGCTATTGCCGAACGGCTAAAAATCTGGGATCGGAAAGAGGCAGATGATGAGTGACCCTGCGGCCAATGAAAATTAGCACGCTGGACGCCTAGAGCCTGCCCTCAACAAAGCAGAAGAGGGCGGAAGTTTTTGCAAAATCAAGTGCTATGAAGAAGTTATTGCAGATAAAGACACTCGTCGAAGTGTACAATATCATTGGCGGCACACCACCTAAGGACAATCCCGCATTCTACTCGGGCAACATTCCGTGGGCGAGCGTTTGGGAAATGAGGGAAGATCTCCTCACGGAAACAGAATTTCGGATTTCGAGGTACGCGGCCCCAGTATCAGAAACATTTAAAACCAAGCCTCACGCAATCTTTCAATAAAAAGCGTAACCTCTTTAAAACAAATGCTTTGCGCCTTTTGATGATTAGTTTTTTGTGCAATGATTATACCTAGAACATTTACTTTTAGGGCTATAAATTTAAATTTCTTAGAAATTCCCCAAAATTTATGGCGTATGAATACTAATTTAATCGTTAGTATATTTGTTAGTATTCGCTCTATATCAATTTTGGAAATCGCCCAAATGAGAAAATGGTTCAAGTGCTTTGCTGATCAATTCGTTTCCTCTGATTTTAAAACCAATCATCGAGAAAAAAAAACAATCCGTAAATTCTATCGCCCGCAATTGGGAATTCTTGAAACAAGAATTAATCCTGTAAGTGCGGTTGGCGATAGTTATAATTCAATTCTTGGCGAAAACACCAGGCTAGATGTACTTGCCAATGACACCCCAACGGGTGGCACACAACTTTTTTCCGCAACCTCCGTTAGCCCCGCTTCAGGCACAACCCTACAACAAAATACAGACGGAACCTTTACCTTCCAATCCAATTCTACTGGTCCATATACTTTCAATTACACCGCCACAGGAACCCAACAAAAACTTTTACACAGTTCTGGACTTTCTGGCGACGAATTTGGCCACAACATGGCCATTGAGAATAATTTCCTCGTAATAGGAAGCGTTGCGGATGATGTTGGCTCAAACGTAGACCAAGGCAGTGTTACTGTTTTTACCAAGTCAGGAACCAATTGGGTTCAGCAAGCTTTTTTAACTGCACCAGATGGCTTAGCAGGCGATGCGTTTGGTTATGATGTCGCTATCAGTGGATACACTCTTGTCGTTACAGCCTGGACCGATGATGTGGGCAGCAACACCGATCAGGGGTCCGCTTATGTCTATGTCTTTGATGGAACTAATTGGAATTACCAAGCAAAACTAACCGCCTCTGATGGAAGTGCCAACGATATATTTGGCAGAAGCATTGCTATTGACGGAGATTATATCATTGTTGGATCAACTCTTGATGATGTTGGAGCTCAAAGCAACCGCGGTTCAGGTTATGTTTATTTTAGAACCGGAACCACTTGGACTGAACAGGCAAGGTTGTTCGGAAGTGGTGCATCGGGTGCCAGCGAAAT
>JBIIMS010000024.1:0-15218 GCA_044337875.1 Gemmataceae bacterium | reverse complement strand
AAAAACATGCCCGACCCTTGCACACGTATGCTGCCCCGGCGATTCGCATGATCTAGGAACACAAGTTCGCCACGATAAGAGAGGGCTTTTTCCAAAGGAGGGAACTTCCCCGCTTCGGGCCGGAATGGCTTCTCTTGGGCGATCGCTGTGATAGTCAACAGCGACAAACCCAGACACAGGGCCATGAACCTTATCGGATACTGGATGCGCATCATAGTTCAACCACCTTGTTACTCTCGCCAAACTTATCAGTTTCTACACCCATGCGTTGCGCCATCATAAGCAACAGGTTGCTCATGTAAGCATTTGGGTTCGCAGGGCGACTGCAAAGTGAATAATGTTCGCCTGGCTTGTCAAGTTGGTAGCCCTTGAAGTGGCCCTGATTAAAGTCGAGATGACTGCCATGCTTCAAACCAAGATCTGATCCACCGGCAAGAACCAGCGGGAGATTCGCATTTCCATGGCTATGGCCATAAGACATACCGCTACCGAAGAGCGCCATCGTCGAGCCAAGTAAAGGCTTGCCGTTGAGATCTTTGGTCTCTGCGAGTCGGGTGAGGAAGTAGCCGTATTGCTCGATAGCGAAGGTATCATAATTGGTGAGTTTTTCCATGTAGCCCTTATCGCCGCCGTGATGGCTGAGTTGATGGCGGGATTCGGTAATGCCGATCTCAGGAATGGCAAACGCATCCCCCTCACCACCCAAGCTGAAGGTAGCGACACGAGTTACATCGGTCTGGAAGGCAAGCACGATCAAATCGTAAACGGTGCGGAAATAGTCACCCGCCATGGTTGCAGGGATATCGCGATTAGTTCGCTGGCGATCTGCAGCGGCGACGGTAGGAAGCGGGGTATCGAGCCATGCATCGGCACGCCTTGTACGAACTTCCGTTTCTCGAACCGAGGTAAGGTATTGATCCATGCGGCCTTTATCTGCTGATCCCATCGCCTGCTCGAGCCGGCGAACTTCCGCAAGGTTGGCATCAAGCACGCTGCCTTTGCGACGCAAGTTTCTTCTTTGAACCGTCTTGCCACCCTTAGGCTCTTCAAACAGCGATGCAAAGATCTCACTGCAACGACGCATCGAAGGCAACCGCACACCGTCTGCAGTCCAGCCGAGCGAATCACCCGTGAGTGCTATTTCCATCGAAGGATATCGTGTGTGTTTCGCAGTGACCTCTGCCATCTTTTGATCTACAGAGATTGTGTTGCGGTCTGAAGGCCCGAGCTTGCCGCCAGTCAGCCAGACGGAGATGCAATTGTGATGATGGCTAAGGGCTCCTGGGTGATGCAGGCCGCTGATGGGCGTGATCACTTGGCGATGCTTTTCCAGAGGCTTCAACGAACGAGAGAATTCGTAATCTTTGCCTGGTTTGGTGATCTGATAGTTGAGCGAATGAACACCATTGGCGAGGTAGATGAAAGCGCTGCGCTTAGGCGATGCACCCTGTTGGTCGAGCGCCCGTAGCGGGACCATGCATTCCAAAAACGGAAGCGAGATGCAACTACCTAACGCACGCAATGCGTGACGGCGATTGATCAACCAGGATTGTGTCAGAATGTTACTCATTGCGATTCTCCTTGTTAGCGTTTACGAATCAGATCTGAAAGGGCGACCGCACGGATGGTGTCCTTGATGCGGTATTGGTTTTTCTTCGCTTCGGCCTCAATTGCCTTGAGGTCGTCCTGATCGTCTACGGTTAGCACCCTGCGAAGAGCGTAGGTGCAAAGATGCTCGATGAAGGCCCGTGCAACTTTGTCGCGGTCCTCTAACAGCAAAGTTTTAAACTGAACAGAATCCTTGAACTGACGGCCATCAGGCATCTCGCCTGAAGGATCAATCATAGGATCTGATCCACGGCCCAGCGCCACCTTTTCAAGTGT
The DNA here is from genome assembly GCA_044337875.1 of Gemmataceae bacterium. GTDB lineage: Bacteria > Planctomycetota > Planctomycetia > Gemmatales > Gemmataceae > UBA969. Next base: position 13,334 of record JBIIMS010000024.1, on the reverse strand, counting down.
GCGCCATTGCCCGATGGCATCGTAATTATCCCAAGCCAAGCCTAATGGATCGATCTTTGCGTGGCAGGCTGCGCAGTTCACATTATTGCGATGCGCTTCGATCTTCTGGCGAAGTGTGGCCTTGGGGCTTTCTGGTGGGCTGGGTTCGATCGCGCTCACATTCGCAGGTGGTGGTGGCGGAGTTTTTCCGAAGATCGTTTCACTTACCCACACGCCTCGATGAACCGGGCGATGGCGGGTTCCGTCCGAGGTCAACCCGAGCACTGCGCCCATCGTAAGCAAGCCGCCACGATGATCTTCGGGCTTAAGTGCGACACGCTGAAAGCCATCACCCTTGGGTTCTGGCAGTCCGTAAAAATCGCAAAGTCGGGCGTTAGCCATAGTCCAGTCGGAATCGATCAAGCCATCGATGGGCAGGTTCTTCGAGAACATCTCGCGGAAATACTCGACCGGTTCAGAGCGTAGGCTAGTCTCAAGCCAAGCATCGTAATTCGGGTACAGTTTCTTATCAGGGGTGAACATACCAAGGCGGTGCAATTGAAGCCATTGCCTCGAGAAGTCGTTGACGAAGCGGTTGGCTTTGCTATCTGTTAGAAGCCGGTCCACTTCTTTCTTCAGGCCATCGCCTTTTAATGTGTTGGCTTTGGCAGCAGTTAACAAGCCATCATCGGGCATCGAACTCCACAAGAAATACGAGAGCCTTGAGGCGAGTTCCGCATCATTGAGGCGATCGCGAACCACCGTGTCTCCTTCGACAAGATAGATGAAGTGCCTAGAGGTCAGCACGCCTTGGGTCGCAATGCGATACGCGTCGATCGTCTTTTCGCCCGCATCGCGCTCCGAGGTGTAAGCTTTCAGATAATCTGCCAACTCTTCCTTCTTGACTGGTCGCCTCCAGGCTCTTTCTGCGAAGCGTTGCAGATGCTCTGCAACCACCTCGATGGTCGCATCATTGGGCGGCACCAAACCATTACGCCGAGACTTTTCCACCGGCGTTACCAGCGGGCCCTCCCATTCAATCCAATCAAGTAAAACGGTAGAGAAGAGTCCGTTTCCCTTATCATCAAACATCTGCGGGGCATTTGGATTAAGGAGTATAGTCTCGCTGCTGTGCGTAAAAATATGACTGTCCCTGCTGCCTAGCGCATTACGGAAGGCCGCGCCTTTTCTTCGGTCCACCACATCTGTAGCCACCACGCAAAAGTCCAGAGTCATGGGCATCTCGAGAAATACCTCGAACTCATAAACCTGTGGCTTATCTTCCGGAGCAGTCAAGTCAAACTCGATCATGCCATCGACAGTCTCTTCACCTGTTCGCTTGCCAATGCTGAGGTGGGCTGGCTGACCACCGAGTGGGCGAATTCCGCTAGCTTGAATGCGCACTTTGTAGAGCCCGCTTTGTTCCGGGCCACTCTTTGCGAACCAGTTGGGTGAGAGTGCGGTCTGAACATTTCCAGGATAGAGGAGATAACGCAAAGGCCGCTTGATGCCAAAGCGATTCAACGCTTCCTGCTGGGTCTTCCCGCCACCATAACGCAAATCTGCGGCAGTCTTTCGAACCTTGGTTGCGTCGCCCGATGTAAGAGGAAATGCTCGATCTAATACAAGCCCTGCAGCGCGGTAATAACGATCGACATGCGAGGGCGAAAGCGATAGCTGCGAACCGATGCGCTCAAAACCGTGCCACAAGGTATCTTCGTTCAACTCACCAGGCTTGGCGGGATCATAACGCACACCCAGTAAGTCATAGACGGTATTTTGATATTCTTTGCGACTCAACCGATAATGCGACACAGAAGGCCTAGCCGCCATTCGTACAGCCTTGCCCTCTTTGATCCGCTCATCGAGATTCGTAACGAACGCAGCTATCTCTGCCTGAGTGGGCCGAGGTTGTTTCTTCGGTGGCATCAAGCCGGAATTCACTTGCTCGATCACCTCTGCCCAGTGGTGGGTATCTGCACCCAGTTTGAAATCGCGTGAGAATTTATCGATACGCACATCGCCTTTATTTTTCTCTGGTCCATGGCAGGCGATGCAATGTTTCTTCAGAAAGCCTTCAAACGGTTCTTCTCCATGAACAGCGTTTGCAAAGCTAGCGATGAAAAGCAGTGGAACTAATAACAGGTTTATGATGAAGGGGAGATTGCGTTTCACGGGTAGGTACTCAGAATGCGGAGGGAAGCCACGGCTATAGGTAGCCCTATCTGATTCACTTATAATCTACCGGAAATTGCGCCATTTGGCAACATCATTAGGCTTAAGAACAAAGGGGTCAGGTCTGCCTTCTTTTATACACTTTCTCTTTTGCTTTCTTTTTCTTTCTTTTTCTTCCCCCAACTCCCAACCCTCTTCCCTCCGGGAAAAGGGCCCTTTGCTTCGCTAGCCCGGGGTCTAACCACCACCACTTTTATTAATTGCCCTTAAGCCCACCATTACTTATTGAGCGGCGGATGTAAATCCGCTGGTGCTGGCCCTGTGCCTTTTTCTTTTACTTTCCATTGATTGATATGGGGTTTGTTAAAGACAGAGGAGTTGCGATGGGGAAGCCCCACTGAAACTCCTCCATTTGCACCTTTAGATTTTGCACCTAAGTGTATGATGAACGAGATTTTACCAGACCCCTTACATCAAGAAGTGCGGAAAAGAGCGTGGCCTTCATTTCGTTGATGGCGTTACGCATCAACTCACCCCGAGCCAAATGCTGCAGCAAAAAGCAGAGGCATGATTCGTTTGACTTAGAGGGAAGAAAAAGAGACCTGACCCCTCTGATTCTGATTATAAATTGCACAAAATGGTACTAGACGTGTTAGAATACCGTTCAAAGGAGAATGGGATCATGACATTTGTAACGATGGAAGAAGCGCAGGCTAATCTGCCTGAACTAATTCAAAAGCTAGCAGTTGGGGAAGAAGTCGTGATCACTGAAAATGATCAGCCCGTCGCCCGTTTGTTGGCTTCTGCCCCCGTACTAACTTTAAAAAAAACCAGAAAGCTTGGCACTCTTCAAGGCACCGTGCTATTCATGGCATCTGATTTTGACGCCCCCCTTGATGATTTCAAGGAGTATATGTAATGAATTATCTGGTGGATGCACATACTCTTGTTTGGGCTCTAGATTCACCTGATAAATTAAGCAAAAATGCAGTGCTGGTTCTAGAAAATCTAGATAGTAATCTGCTTATTAGTGCAGGTACAATGTGGGAATTATCCATCAAGTTTAGTATGAAAACGCTTAGTCTTTCAATGCCTTTTCGTATTTGGATGGAAAAAGGATTTACCGACCTAGGCTTAACTTTGATGCCGATTAATTTGGCGCATTCCGATAAGCAAGTTGGATTAGACTTTCACCATAAAGATCCATTCGATCGTATTCTTGCAGCACAAGCACTTACCGAAGGAATCTCGATTATTAGTATTGATTCAATCTTTGATCAATATGGGGTGACCCGAATCTGGTAGTCGTTAACCCCCAGAACTCAAGCCTCTTTTTACATCATTATTTGTACACCCGAGGAACTTTTGGAGCCATTGCCATGAACGATCCTATTGTAGACCAGGTTCGGCAGGTTCGTGATGCGCACGCAGCCAGATTCAATTACGATTTGCACGCCATTTTTATGGATATCAAGAAGCGCGAAAAAGAGCGTGGCCTTCATTTTGTTGATGGCGTTGCGCACCAACCCACGCCGAACCAAACGATGCAGCAAAAAGCGGAAGCATGATTCGTTTTAATTAGAGGGAAGAAAAAGGTCTGCTTATACTTTGATTCCGGTCCCCCCTTGATGATTTCTCCGGGTGCGTAATGTCTTTCAGAGCCGGAAGCGTGAGCGACGGTAATAATTAATCCTCACAGAAAACCCCCAAGGCTTAGTAGTCGATTTAGCAAATCAATGGGCATTGATGACTGCTCGTTCTTTGCCGTTTAAATGCATTCTCACCGCAAAGACGCAAAGGAAGACAAGAAATCCGGACTTTTCTGCTGCTTCTTAGCGAACTTAGCGTCTTTGCGGTAAAGATTCTTGGCTTATGTTTTTTTAGGGAAGACTCATTACGGAGGAAGGGATGGTCAAACCGTCGCTTACGCTTTCGGCTCTGAAAGATGTGTGTATGTTTTGATTCCGTGAAATTCCGTGTTCGTCCGTGGCTATGCTTGTGCTTGGTCTTCCAACCGTCGCTTACGCTTCCGGCTCTGAATGCAGTGTTTTGATTCCGTGGCAAATGCTTATTCTTAATTACCGTCGCTCACGCTGCCGGTTCGGCTAATTTTCTTTTCAGCATGCGTAATGCGAGCCAAGTGCTTGAGCCGTAGGCCAGGCCCACGCTTGCATAAAGACTAATCATATCCCAGAAGTACGGTGGTTGGATTTCCTGACTAAGCCATGACCATGCAAGTGCGCCACTTATCCAGCCTATAAAGCTCAGTAGTATCCAAAGGTAAACGCGCTTGTAGCCTGATATTTTAAAATGGATGGCTTGGGTAACACCAAATCCGCCACCGATGCAAAGCATAAACCACCAGATGCCTATGAAGGATAATGGGATTCCAAGGATGGTAAGAATGGGCCAAAGCCAGGCCCAGCGCAATTGGTGCCAAAGCAATAACATTTGAATCAATCCCATCAACAAGGGCAGAATAAGAAGGCCACTATTTCGGTAGTAAACTTTTTCGTTAAGAACCCAATCGATTGCAATGAATGAAGCAAGGGCAATGGCATGAGCCAATATCCAAAGGAATGCATTTGGGAGGTTGGTTGTTTTGATGGTGATATTCAAGGTTTGATCAAGAATTAGAAGGATGGTGATGCAATTAAAAAGAAGCGGAGGGGCAGGGATTTGAACCCTGGAACGGGTTTCCCCGTCTCCGGTTTTCAAGACCGGTGCAATCAGCCGCTCTGCCACCCCTCCTGCTTAAAATCTATTTTCAAGGTTTTCGACTCATTTGCCAAGTCGGTTTCGGTAATTTTTATCATTCCTCGGTCACATAGTTGGCTTTTAAGCCATAAAACCATGAATACCGGCCTTACTTTTCCTTGATTGCGAACAGTATTTTCTTTTCAGGGCGATGAATGCCCACCAATCCCTTGGTTACGGGGTCGTATGCGATACCCTGACCTGGGAATGGGCAGGATAGTGCTTCCACGAATTCAAGGGTGCCTCCCTTCTCGGGAACCTTCAACCGATATAGCACCTTGAAATGATGATGGGTTACTAAAAGCGTATCTCCATCCCAGATGCCACATGAAGCGCTGGCGTTATCCCAATCCCCCACCACTTTTTCTGGAAAGCTCCAGCGTTGTAATTCTTTGAATTCATCGTCCATCTTAGCAAGATAAGTTTTGGCATTATCTTTTTGATAGTAGGCAAAGCAACTCCACCAAAATTTGTTTTCTGGATCGCGAATTGCCCAAGTCAGGCTACCTAGTGATTTAGTAAAACTATGATGGATGGTAAGTTTGCCTGTATCGGGGTCGTAGACTCGGAGATCACTTTTTTCGGGCAACTTGGGGAAGTTTGAATGCGCGCAATATATTTTGCCTTGCCATATCCAACCGCTGTTTAAATGCTCTGCATCACCCGTGCTTATCTTTTTCAATTCGCCTGTCTTACGATCGTACTGCGCAACCTTGCTATTGGAAATTGCGTAGGCGAATTGTTCATCAGCAGCGGCTGCCTGCACTGCATAGATGGATGGAATAAAACTTTGTTGTTTATAGCCTGGGTTTAATGGAAGTGAGGTTTCAAAGTGCAGGGCGAAAAATATACCTAGGCTGATTGTTATTGCGTTCATGTTTTTATTTTACCTGATGGGTTCTAGAGGATAGTAGGCTAGTATCGCAAGAGTGGCTAACAGTGTAAAGAAAGTAAAATTGAAAAATAATAGCAAGGAGATCGCAATGAAGTCGATCAAAAAGCTTTTTGAAAATAACCGGAAGTGGTCGGAAGATATCACCAAGAAGAACCCTGACTTTTTTCCTATGCTTTCGAAGCAGCAGGCGCCCAAGTATTTGTGGATTGGTTGCTCGGATAGTCGGGTTCCTGCCAATGAAGTGGTTGGATTATTGCCTGGCGAATTGTTTGTACATCGCAATGTTGCCAATGTGGTGATTCATACGGATTTAAATTGTCTTTCAGTTATGCAGTATGCGATCGAGGTTCTGAAGGTAGAGCATGTGATTGTATGTGGGCATTATGGATGCGGGGGGGTGATAGCTGCGCTTAACGACAATAGGTATGGCTTGATTGATAATTGGTTGCGCCATGTGAAGGATGTGAGGGAAAGGCATGGGCATCATATCAGTTTGCTAAAAGATCAAAAGCAGAAGGAAGATTGTATGTGTGAGCTTAATGCGATCGAGCAGGCGATTAATGTGTGCCAGACTACGATAGTGCAGGATGCTTGGTTGCGGGGGCAAAATTTAACGGTGCATGCGTGCATTTATGGATTGGAAAATGGGATATTGAAGGATTTGGGAATGAGCGTAAGCGGTTTGGAAGAAATGAATGCTAATTATCTGAATGCGCTTGCTTTAGAAGGTATTGGGGTGAAGGATGTCACAAGGCTGCCAAGGATTGTGCATTAATCAAGTTTGATTTATCAGTTAATTCCCCCTACTTAAAATGGGTTTAACTGTTGAGAGATGGTTGAAAAATCATATTGTATTAAGGTGAGAAAATAAGGCCCTAGACCTTGGATAATCACTCCTATAGTATTACGATATGAACAAATCACCGCTTTTGAACTCGATTTTAGCCCTACTGGTTTCCTTTACCGGGTTGTTTATGACCCTGTATTCCTTGGCAACCCCAAAGCTTTTTGGGTCGGAAACACTCAGGCTTATCTTTACTGAATTTGCTGTGTTCCTTGCTATTTTCGGATTGGTCTGTTTTGCTGTCACCTTTATTGCCCGATCGAAGCGCTTCTAATTCTCTCTAATCATTGATCTTGTTCTTCTGATGCAGTTATAACAATTTGGATTAATGAAGTTAGGATAATCCCTCCTTCGACTATGATTCTGGCTCTGAATAAGTTGATGGCGCCTTTTGTTTTGATCATGTGGGCCTTCTTCCAGAAAAGTTTACGAAACCATTGCACCCGCGCATCTTTTTCCTTTATGATCAATACTTAAAGTTTTTATGGTTTTCTAGGAAAATTCATCATGCTGCGATTCATCAGTTTTGTGTGTCAATTATTGCTGGTGTTGGTTATTGCGAAGAGTGCCTATGCACAAACTGCAATTCCCGATACGCAAAACCCCAAAGATAAACTTTCCACCCCTGCAGAAGCGTTGAAGAGCATCAAGCTACCACCAGGTTTTAAGGCGCAAATGTTTGCCCATGAACCCGAGGTGATCCAGCCCGTTAATATGACTTTTGATTCCCGAGGCAGGCTTTGGATTAGCGAGTGCCTTACCTATGACGAGACCAAAACGAATTTTGATCTTACCCTGAAAGATCGCATCGTAATTCTGGAAGATACCGATAACGATGGTGTGCATGACAAGCGCACGGTGTTTTGGGACCAGGGCCATCACCTGACTAGTGCACTGCCTGGCTTTGGTGGCGTCTGGGTGCTTTGTGCGCCTAATCTTCTTTTCATTCCGGATCGCAATGGCGATGACAAACCAGATGGTGAGCCCGAGATTATCCTCGATGGATTTGATAACAACAGCATCAGGCATAATATTGTCAACGGTCTTGCTTGGGGCCCAGATGGTTGGTTGTATGGCAGGCACGGCATTACCACCACTTCTTTTGTTGGCACGCCGGATACCCCTGCAAGCAAGCGCATTCCCATTAACTGTGGGGTTTGGCGTTATCATCCTACTAAAAAGATCTTCGAGGTAGTTTCTAGGGGTGGTACCAACTCTTGGGGACTTGATTGGGATGCCAACGGTAATGCTTTTTTCATCAATACGGTGATCGGCCATTTCTGGCATTCTATCCCCGGGGCTTATTTAAAGCGTATGTTTGGCGAACATTTTAACCCGCGCCTTTTTGAACTGATTGATCAGCATGCGGATCATTATCATTGGGATCGTGTTGAAAATTGGAGCGATATCCGCAGCAAAGGCGTTACCCCCACCACCGATAAAGCGGGTGGCGGCCATGCCCATTGTGGTTTCATGATCTATCAGGGCGATAACTGGCCCGCTGATTATCAAGGTAAAGCTTTTACTGCCAACCTTCATGGCAGACGAATCAATGTTGATAGGATTGAGGCCCATGGCAACGGTTTTGTTGCTCGCCATGAACCCGATTTTATGAGTGTGGGTGATCTTTGGTTCAGGGGGATTGAACTTTGTTATGGCCCTGATGGCGGAGTTTTTATCATCGACTGGTCTGATGTTGGTGAATGCCATGAAAACGATGGGGTGCATCGCAACTCGGGTAGGATTTACAAAATCACACATGGCGAGATGAAGAAGAAGCCCACTGCAGACCTTTCGAAAATGACGAACCTCGAGCTTGTTGATTTTGTTTCAAGTGCGAATGAATGGCAATTCCGTCAGGCACGAAGGATATTACAAGAGCGTGCAGCAATGGGAATGAAGATGCAGGATGCGGAAGAGAAACTTAATTCGACCTTTGCAAAGGTGAAGCAATCGAATCATAAGCTGCGTTCTTTATGGATGCTTTATGCGATTTCAGCGTTGGATGCAAAGAAGATAATTGCTCTGTTGGATTCAGAAGATGAGCAGGTAAGGTCGTGGGGTGTACGGTTTTTGATGGAGGAAGAAAGCATTTCTAAAGAAGCGCTTGTAGCTTTGGAAAAGATTGCACCTGGTGAAAAGTCTGCATTGGTCAGGCTATATCTTGCGAGTGTATTGCAAAAGATTCCTGTAAGTTCCCGAGGGAATCTAGCGTTGGCACTTGCAGGTAGGCAGGAAGATAAAAACGATCATAATCAACCACTCATGCTCTGGTACGGAATTGAGCCTACGGTAAGTTTGGATCCTTCTTTTGGGGTAAAGCTTGCGAAGGCTAGCGCTATGGGCAAGCATCGCACTTTTGTTGCCCGAGTCCTTGCGGAAGAAATCGATTCAAACCCCAAGGCGATGAACGAGCTTTTGCTTTTGGCGGGCTCTCTTGAAGTTGGCATGCAGAAGGAAATTGCAATTGGGTTAAAAGATGGCTTGCGAGGCAGGAGGAAAGCGAAAGCGCCTGAAGCTTGGAATACCTTTGCTACAAGGCTTGCTGCATCGATGGATGCAGATGCAGTTAAGCTTGGGCGTGAAATTGCAATAGTGTTTGGCGATGGCAGGGCATTGGATGAAGTGATGAAAATTGCAAGTGATAGCAAAGAAAGTGCGGGAGCAAGGGTTGCTGCGATTTCCACTTTGGTTGAAAATAAGGCGAAGGGAATTGAGCAGATACTACCTAAATTAGTAAACGATCGAAGTGTATCAGAAGCTGCGATCCGCGGGTTGGCATCGTTCAATCTTCCTGAAACTCCGAAGTTGATCATGAGCCAGTTTGGAAGGTTGGATCCCGCAGCAAAGAAAGCCGCAATCGATACTCTTTGCTCGCGACCTGCGTACGCTACTGAACTTTTGAATGCTGTGGGCGAGGGCAAGGTTCCTCGTGATGTAATTACCGCATATCATGCCAGGCAGATAGCTGCGTTTAACGATGTTGCGCTAAGTGCAAAACTTTCCGCAACTTGGGGCGAAGTGCGCATCCCCACCGAGAAGAAGAAAGAGCAGATTACCAAGTTGAGAACGCAGTTGGAATCTGCCAACAAGGAAAAGGTTGATCTTGTACAAGGAAGGTTGTTGTTCCAAAAGGTATGTGCAAACTGTCATGGATTGTTTGGTCAAGGAGGGAACCTTGGGCCAGATCTTACAGGCTCGCAGAGATCAAACCTTGAGTATTTGTTAGAAAACATTTTAGAGCCCAACGCAACCGTTGCTGCAGATTATCGCATGTCTGCGGTAACGCTGAAGGATGGCAGATTGCTGACAGGGTTGGTGTTTAAGAGGGCGAATAAGGCGGTGGAAGTGGTTGGGCCTACCGAGAAAAAAACCGTGCTTGCAGAGGATATTGATTCCATCAAGCCCTTGAATGTTTCGCCGATGCCTGAAAATCTTCTTGAAGCTTTGAAGGCTGAGGAAATCCGAAATCTATTTGGTTATCTCATGAGCCCTGTGCAGGTGCAGCTACCTAGGTAGTATAACATTATGACAACCAACAAAGTAACCACAGGCATTGATGTTTTAATTGCAGATGGCTTTTCATGCTTGAAGGGTAAGCGTGTGGGTTTACTCACACATGCCCCCGCCTGCGATTTCTCACGAACATCCACTCTTCAACATTTTATGCATCATTTGCAAAATGGGTTGAAGGTGGTATTCACTCCCGAGCATGGCTTTTTCGCCAATGCACAGGATTTAGAAGCGGGAACTATTACGCAGAGAGCCGATGGTTTGAAATGGGTCAGTCTTTATGGAAAGGATAAAAGCTCGCTTCATCCTCTTCCAGAAGACCTTGTTAATCTCGATGTTTTGGTAGTTGATCTGGTGGATGTTGGCAGCAGACATCAAACCTTTCAAGCCACAATGCTTTATGCAATGCAAGTTGCATTTACAAAGGGTGTTGCGGTGATGGTTTTGGATAGACCCAATCCTCTTGGTGGCCTTGCGGTTGAGGGGCCTATGCTTCTTCCCGAATGGTCCAGCTTTGTTGGGGTGCACCCGATTCCTATTCGCCATGGTTTGACGATTGGTGAACTTGCAATTCTTTATAAGGAAGAATTAGAGTTGGTAGGGGATTTAGAGGTAGTGCCCTGTGAAGGCTGGAAAAGGGGCATGTATTTTGATGAGACAGGATTGCCTTGGGTTATGTCAAGCCCTAACATTCCCACTTTCGAAACTGCGCTGGTTTATCCAGGGCAATGTTTGTTTGAGGGCACTAATCTTTCTGAAGGCCTTGGTACCGCCCATCCTTTTCAATGGTGTGGAGCACCTTTCTTAAATTCCACTCAGGTTGCTGATTCCTTGAATAAAGAGAGCCTGCCGGGGGTTTCTTTCAAGCCTGTTTCTTTCATGCCTACATCTGATAAATGGCAGGGCGAGCAATGTGGCGGGGTCGAGCTTCATATTACTGATCGAGTTGTCTTCCAACCTGTTCGCACCAGCCTGGCTTTGTTGTACAACTTGCGTGAACATTCAGGTAAACACTTTGCTTGGCGTACCGCACCCTACCAATTTGTCAAAGATAAATTAGCAATCGATTTACTTTTTGGCAGTGATAGAGAGCGCATGCAAATGCAAGCTGGCATGCCTTGGCGGGAGATCATTGCAGAATGGGAAGAAGAAGAAGCGGATTTTCTTTTCCATCGCAAGCCTTTTCTTATTTACCTTGATTAAGCAGAGAACTCTGCTGAACTTTTTAGTTTGGCAAACTGGGTTATTTGAATCCACTGTTCGTAAAGTTAATGGTCAATTTTTTGTTACTTCTTCCTCTTGCACATCTTCGGTTTTAGTTTATAGGTCTTGGCAATGGAGGGCCGAAGATGTGGAATAAGTTTAAGAAACATGGTATGGGATTTTTTATTATCTTGGCATTGTGCTTGGGTGCGGGTACTTCCATTGCCCAACCGCCTGAGGGTGCGAAAAAAGAAGAACCTAAGGAAGACGAGGGTGATCCTACTTTTCTTTATCGCTTCTCACAGTTGCTGATTCCTAAGCCAGATGTAACCTTTAAAAAACCAAACATTCGAGAGCCAGGGCCCGATTCTGCCAACTTCCCTAATAGCCCTTACACGCTTCCTAAAGGAATGGCTTATTTCGAGATAACACCTTCCGTTGCGGGCAAGGGGAGTTCTAATCCAAGAACTTACAGTACCCCTACCTTGATTAGGTATGGGTTAACCGATGACGTTGAATTACGATTGTTTACCAACTCATTAACCGTGGAGTATTCACCAAATAATGCAGGATTTTCGCCTGTAGTTTTTGATTTGAAGGTTCATTTTTGGGATGAAAACGAAGACTTGTTTCTTCCAGCGGTAGGTATGGAAATCTTACTTCAGAGTACTTTTGGATCGAGCTTTCTAAATACAGGGGTTCAGCCCAGCATGAATGTTTTATTCAGCAAAGATCTTGTTTGGGATACGGTATTGGAAGCAAGTGTGGGTTTACAAAGCGGCGATATAGGGTTTAGTTCAGGGGATAGTTATGAGATGACTGTGCAGGGTGATTTAACCACCAAAGTAACAGAAAGAATCTCTTTGTTTGTGCAGACTGCTTACAATGGTTCGGTTGATCCGAGGTTTGCAAATAATATTTTAGTAGGGGGCGGTGGTCTATTGAATCTTACAGAAACTATTACAATTTATGGCAGCTATAATGCCAGCGTTGTAAAAGACCTACCCCCATACTTCACCAATATGGGTATAGCTTTTGCCTTCTAGGAAGCTTTCTATTTCTGACTGCTCCAATAAACAGTAGGTTCATAGGTTGCAGAAAGATCAATCCTAACATCATCCACCATGTCGAGTGGATAGGTTACAGTTGCTTTCACTTTATCACGATCAAGAAGGTTTACGATTGCGCCTGCAGATACAACAATTTCAGCACACAACCAACGGGTGCGATCGTCATGGGTTGTTGCTAAATACTTTTCTTTGATGCCTCCTCGATGCCTGAAATAAGTACCTTGCAATAAAAGTCTCCACATCGCATAGCGCTTGCCTTCCTGTGCATAAGCAAAGTTGGTAAGGGTTTCGGATTCATCTTTAGTAAGTGCACGCTTGGCTTGCCTTACTTGGATGCTGCCTTTGAAGTCATTAAGTCTTGGTTCGATATCCAGCAGAAAAACATGAAGCGTATCATCAGGGCCTGATTCAAGCACTGCGAAGGTACCATCGGTTTTCTTGAAAACAATGCCTGCATGGAAAGGTGGTGCGGTGCCTGCGATGCTGTAAAGCTTGGTCCAGAAAGGGCTCATATCGTCAAAAAGTAGGATGTCACCTTCCCTGGGAGTGTAGGGGCGTGCGGTTTTTTCAACCTTTCCATCTGCCTTACTTGTTTGATCCCAAAGATAGCCAAATGATTTTTGGCTTGGTTCTGCATTAACTGCCGAGGTAGCCAGAAAAGTTGCTAAAAAGATTGTTCCTAAGCTGCTGATCACGATGAAAATCCTCCTGTCCATGGAGATAAAACTTACAACATTTTATCGACAGCAAAATGCACTTAGACAAACCAAAATCAGTTGTATTACTTGCTTGAATGGCAATAAAGTTCGAAGAATATGCCCTGTATTGATTATGCTGTTTAAGGTTGATTATGCTGTTTAGGGTTGATTTTGCTGGTTGAATTTGGTTTTGCAGGTTG
>JBIIMS010000023.1:0-16172 GCA_044337875.1 Gemmataceae bacterium | reverse complement strand
ATTCTGAAACCCCCGCTTGGCATTTGAAAAAAGCTTATGCAGTTAATGCATATGGTGGTTATGTGTATCAGCACGGGGTATATGGCGGCGGTTATGGGGCATCTTATAACTATGGCCCATACTATGATACAGGATTTGGTTACTCTTATAGGGGAACTGGAAATGGGGTCTATTATGGGCCTTATTTGAAAAACCCAGTGTATTCAACCCCTGCTAGCGTTATTCCAAGAAGCACACCGGCAGATCCGGTTGAGGAAGTGTTGCCCGTGCCCAAAGTTGAAGAAAATAGCCAATCCTCTTCTTCAAATAGAGCTAAGCTTTTTGTCGAAATCCCTGCGAATTCGAGTTTATTTATTGATGGCAAGCCATTTGCTGTCTCTGATGGGTTTGGTACTTTTGTAACCCCAGAACTTGAATCGGATAAAACTTATTCTTACTTACTTAAAATCGAGACGGATCTTAATGGAACTAAAGTTGTTGATACAAAAAAAGTGGTTCTTAAAGCAGGTGATCGCATTACCAAAAGTTTTATTGATGGAGACAAACAGGGTTCCACTGCCAAACGAAAGTAGTGAACGCAGGTTTTAGATTGAAGAGAGAATCAAGGATGGCTTTTATGCCATCCTTTTTTATTTAGGGTAGCAAAGTAATTATGTAAAGAAATAGCCCGATCATGCCAAGAAATGAAAGCATTCTTACGCCCCAGCGATAGGCTTCAATACTAATAATTTTCCAGTCATCATGCCGGGTTGCACTGTAAACAAGGCTGATTACCAAAATCAAAAAAGGTAGATGCCAGTAGTATCCTGCTGCAATAATCGGGGTTATGGCGAGTTCCATCAATCAAATTCCTATATCTATTTGGCTTTTTGTTTTTCTGGGATAAACACGACCGGGCCCATAAGAGCATCATAGATGACCATGATGTTTAATACTCCAGCGATGACGGTATATACCCAACCAAGATCCCACGATCGGTCGCTTCTATTTTGTAACAAGTTAAGTTCGGTTTCTGGAGGAGTGCGTTGGTATTTAGCTATATAAGGATCAAGCGGCGGATCTGATTCTTCATCATATTCGTAGTTTTGGTAAATGGCGGGCCATGCCGATATGCCTATCCAGAACTGCCCTGCGTATTGCATTCGGTAGGCAATACAATTTGGGATTTTAAGATTAAAAGGTAGAGAGATGGCGGGAAGATTTTTTGCCCTTGGGAGGTAAACATTGCTCCATTGGCCGAGCATCATTCCGTAATAAAACAAACCATTGACGCAGAAAAAGAAAAGCAGGCCTTTGCCAATACGGCCTTGAAGAATCTGGCCCAACCCTGGGACAAGATAGCTTAATATAGCACCGGGTATTCCGTAGATGCTGTAGTTTACAGGTGCAATTTTCGATTCGGGCAAATTTTCGTCGGTAAGATTCATTTCGAAGGTAGTTCCTGTCCAGCGAATTCTATTGCTAACTTACAACAGGATACACAAATTTATTTCATAGGCCAACCGAAAGAACTGCTTAAATATAAAGCTGCTGCACAAACAAATAAGATGATGCCCAAGAATCCCACCGCATCAAGCAGGACAGTTTTTAATTTAGAACGTTTTTTTCTTTCAGTCGGTTCGCTTTTTGAACTGTAATTCAAGGGAGTTGAACCCTTGTTGGTGCCGAAATCTAGTTTCGATTCCAAAGGGATTGTTTTTGGGATTTCAATCGGTTTTTCGATCGGCTGTACAAACGATGGTTTTATTTCTTTTTGTTGTTTTTCGAGTTCTTCTTGGCGTAATTTTTCCCATGATTGGGCTAGAGGCGCCCAAGTTAAAGCCGATGGCTTCCAGCCTGATACTGGCTCGGAAGGTGCCTGAGGTTCGGCTTGCACTTCTTCGATTTTAGGAGATGATTCAGGGGCGCTTTGGGGGTATCTGTTAAGTATTGATTGCGAGGCAGCAGGCTTGTATTCTTCTTTGGGTGTTTGGGCGATTACGGGTGAAGTAGAGTGTGGGGTGGCGCTGGGTTCAATCGGTTTTGGTGTCCAAGGCGCTTCGCCAGGCGAAAATATTCCCATCGATGAAAAGTCTGGCTCAGCTTTTTGGGGAGCTTCACGAGGTAAATTGGCCTCAGGAAGGTTGAGCATTTTTTGCACCAATACATCGAGGTCATCGAGTTGTTTTCTGGTAAGGTGCAAATTGCTTGTAGGATTATGGGTGTTGGACACGAAAACCTCGGTTAACATATGAGCTTTAAGAAACGGCCTTAAAAGCACATCAGTTGACTTAATATTG
Source organism: Gemmataceae bacterium (assembly GCA_044337875.1). Taxonomy (GTDB): domain Bacteria; phylum Planctomycetota; class Planctomycetia; order Gemmatales; family Gemmataceae; genus UBA969. Next base: position 13,893 of record JBIIMS010000023.1, on the reverse strand, counting down.
GCACAGGAAATAGCAACAATGTCCGAACGATTCTACACCAGTTTGGAAATAACCTTGGGAACTATGGAGCTGCGGGGGCCCGAGGCTCACCATCTTGCCGTTGTATCCAGGATTGCCCCAGGCAACAGGATTGCCCTTTTTTCCGGTGATGGCAGAGAGTTTTCGGCAGAGGTTCTCGAAGCCAAAAAAAATCGTGTTCTCTTAGATGTTAAATCAGTTGCTGAATTTTGCCGCGAGCCCAAGGTAAAACTCACCATTTTTGCATCTATTCCGAAGGCACAGCGCTGTGATTTTCTTATCGAAAAACTCACTGAGATAGGCGTTTTTCGTTTTGTTCCACTTGATTGTGAATATTCGGTAGTAAGAGCTAAGCAGATTAATACCGATAAATTGCGTCGCAGTGTTATCGAGGCAAGTAAACAATGCCTTCGAAATCGGTTCATGGAAATTTCTGAGCCAATCACCTTTGCGGAATCTGTACAAAACATTGACGAATCTGAATTGAATCTGTTTGCAAATGTTGAGGAAAATCCTTTAGGTAAAATTGTTCGTGGCGCATTAGATAAAGTTAATATCTGGATTGGCCCAGAGGGTGGGTTTTCTCCAGCCGAGGTAAAGTTGGCTTTAGAAAAAGGGCTTAAAATTATCTGTGTCGGGAAAACTATCTTAAGAGTGGAAACCGCTGCAGTTGTATTGGCAGGGCTCGCTATTCATAGTAGTTAGGGTTAATAGTTGCTAGCTTTTTCGCAATAATCGACTAAGGTGGCAACTTCGGTTCGCATATCTTTACGATGTACAATTCGATCAACAAACCCATGTTGCATTAAAAATTCGCTGGTTTGGAAGCCTTCTGGTAGTTCTAGCCGAACGGTGTTCCAAATTGTGCGCTTACCTGCAAATCCAATCAGTGCGCCTGGTTCTGCAATAATAATATCGCCCTGAAAGGCAAAACTAGCAGCAACGCCGCCCATCGTGGGGTTGGTTAGGACGCTGATATACAGGCACCCTGCTTGGTGGTGCCTGCCAAGGGCTGCAGAAACTTTGGCCATTTGCATCAAGGAAAGAATGCCTTCCTGCATGCGTGCTCCACCACCAGAACCGCTTACGAAGATTAGTGGGAGTTTTAAACGGGTTGCTTCTTCCGCTGCCCTGCAAAGCTTTTCGCCTACCACAGATCCCATCGAGCCCGCCATGAATGCGAAGTCGGTAATTCCAACAACGACTGGCCTGCCACGAATAAAGCCCCGGCCTACAGCCGCTGCATCTAATAGCGAGGTTTTTGCCTGTTCCGATAAAATTCTTTCTTTGTAAGTGATGCGATCCTTAAATCCTAGTGGGTCGCATGGGCGCAGATCTCGGAACCATTCTTCGAAGCTATCTTCGTCTAATAGCTGATCGATTCGTTCTTTGGTCGGCATGTAGAAGTGGTAATCGCATTCGGGGCAGATATTGAATTTGTTTTCCGCTTCTTTGCGAAAAATGCTGGCTTTGCAACCTGGGCAGCGAAGCCAAAGCCCTTCGGGAACGCCTCTTTTAGGTCTGCCTGACAATGCGCTTGGCTGGTTTACATCACCCGGATTCATAGCTTGCGATTCCTGCAACCTTGGTTATTCCTTTTGCGATTACTGATTAATCTTAATCATAGTCAATTTCGCTCTTTCAGCAAAGATGTATCGCAATCCGGGAGATCCTAGAGCAATATCAGGGCAAAATCGAATGAAAAGTTAAAATAAAGGTCGCTATCTTTATGTTTAAGCTTCTTTTTTCAAATATTATGGGTTAATTAACAAATTCTGCAGATATTGCTCTTCACAGGGTAAACAAATATCACTAAAGTGATAATGATTATCATATTTGGTTGTTTGGGGCTTGTTTATTTCAATGAAAAGGTTCAATTTTGAGTTCTTATTTTCGGGTACAAATGCTGCTTTTTTTGGCGGTTTTGTTGCATTTTCTCTCTTGTTCTTAGCTATTCAGCCCATCCAGAAACGCGCTGTTTCTACAACTCTAGAACTGCTTCATGTTTCTTTCGATCCCACTCGTGAAGTTATTCATGAAATTAACGAGGCCTTTGCTTTAGATTGGCAAAAATTTAAAGGCGGGAAGGTTCAGATTTTTCAGTCGCATGGAGGGTCTGGCAGTCAGGCGCGCTCCATTGCCGATGGTTTGCCTGCAGATGTCGCTTCTTTCGCGCTTTTTACCGATATGGAAGCCATTGCCAAGAAAAAACTACTCCACTCTGGTTGGGAAAAAATGAAAGGCGTTGTTTCTCCTCCTTGGGGCACTGCGATTGTTTTTCTCGTTCGTAAAGGTAATCCCAAAAAGATAATGGATTGGAATGATTTGGCTCAGCCAGGCATGGGCATTATTACCCCTAATCCAAAGATATCCGGCAATGGTAGATTGGTTTTCCTTAGCGCTTGGGGTTATATGTTGGAAAAGGGGCACTCAGATTCTGAGGCTCGCGAATTCCTTAAAAAAATCTACAAAAATGTTCCCGTGATGGATGGCTCTGCTAGGGCTTCTCAAGTTACCTTTTTTCAAAAAAAAATCGGCGATGTTCAGCTTTCTTTTGAAAGCGAAGCGCTCATGGCTGTCCAGGAATCCGAGGGCCAGCTCGAAATTGTCTACCCTTCCATGAGCATCAAGGTCGATCCCCCCATTGCTATTGTAGATGCTAATGTAGATTCCAAGGGCACCAGAGATCTTGCTGAAATCTATCTTAACTTTTACTACGGTACAGAAGCTCAGCGTATCATTGCGAAAAATGGCTATCGGCCTTCCGATCCTTCGATTGCCAAAGAATTTGAATCTAAGTTTCCCCCCATGAAACTTTTTGAACTTAGTGTGGTTGGAAATTCGTGGGCTGAAGTGCAGTCGGGTTTTTTTGGTGAGGATGGTATATTCGATCAGGTGTTTAAGGCCATCCGCAATGAAGGCAAACGCTAGTTTTGACAGCCGTTTTTTTTAGAGAAGAGTTTGGTGGCTTTTATGAAACCCAGCAAAGGTAGTCCACTTCCGGGCCTTAGTTTAAGCCTTGGGTACTCCGTTACCTACCTAAGCTTGCTCGTACTTATTCCGCTTTCAGCCTGTTTCATCAAAGCAGCATCTCTCTCCCCTGCCGAGTTTTGGAACATAGTCTGGAGCGAAAGAACACGTGCCGCTTATTCCCTTACCTTCACCACTGCCTTTCTTGCTGCACTCATCAATGCTGTTATTGGGTTTCTCGTTGCTTGGGTTCTTGTTCGTTATGAATTTCCCTTTAAGCGATTTGTAGATGCCATGATCGATCTTCCCCTGGCGCTTCCCACTGCAGTTGCAGGCTTGGTTTACTCGAGCCTTTATGTAGAAAGTGGTTGGCTAGGTCAGTATCTTGTGCCTCTTGGAATCAATGCGGCCTATACAAAATTCGCTATTGTTTGGGTTCTTGTTTTTACTGGATTTCCGTTTGTGGTTCGTACCGTGCAACCCGTGTTGGAAGAGATCGAGCCCGAAGTCGAAGAAGCCGCATCCATTTTGGGTGCCAGTCGCCTTCAGATTTTTCTGCGCATTTTGTTGCCCACGGTTTTTCCTGCGATACTCTCCGGGTTTGCCCAGGCGTTTGCAAGAGGTTTGGGCGAGTATGGCTCGGTTATATTTGTATCTAGTAATATACCCTACAAAACAGAACTTGCGCCTGTTCTTATTGTAACCAGGCTCGAGGAAATGGCTTTCCCAGAAGCCACCGCCATTGCAACTATCTTGTTGATTGCTTCGTTTCTTCTCCTCGCTTTCATCAACACCATCGAAATCTGGAGCAAGCGCCTTGGCAAATAATCCGACCAACATTGTTCCACTGAAAAAGAAAAGGCCCGAAGATCCTCTTTGGCTTCGATACCTGCTTACCATTCTTGCTTTGGGTGTCGTGACCCTTATCATCGGCATACCTGTATTTCATGTGTTTTTCAGAGCATTTGAAAAAGGGCCCATGGTCTATCTCGATAACCTTTTTGGTAATCCAAATACCAGGCACTCCATTCTCCTCACCCTTTCTATTGCACCAAGGGTTGTTTTTCTTAGCGTTATCTTTGGCGTTGCTGCTGCTTGGGCCATTGCTCGTTTTCGCTTCCCCGGTAGAACCATTCTTCTCACTCTCATGGATTTGCCACTTGCTGTTTCGCCTGTTGTTGCTGGGCTTGTTTTTGTTCTTATGTTTGGCATGCAGGGGTGGATGGGTGATTGGCTTTCAAAGAATAATATGCAAATTCTATTTGGCACCCCTGCCCTGGTGCTTGCAACTTGTTTTGTAACTCTTCCTTATGTTGTTCGTGAACTTATCCCTGTGCTTGAAGCTTATGGCGAAGAAGAAGAACTTGCCGCGGTGAGTTTGGGTGCGAACGGTTGGCAGATGTTCTGGCGCATTACCGTTCCCAACATTCGCCTTGCGCTTGTTTATGGAATCATTCTTTGCAATGCCCGTGCAATGGGTGAGTTTGGCGCTGTCTATGTTGTTTCGGGTAGGATTTCCGGCTTAAACGATACCATGCCATTGCGTGTTGAAAAGTTGTTTCAGGAATACGATATGCCTGCAGCATTTGCACTTGCTTCGGTGCTTACCTTCCTGGCGTTGATCACCCTCGGGGTTAAAACTTATCTTGAAAAGAATATAGTGCATCAGCAATCCGATGCGGGGGAAAAGTCATGAGCATTTCTGTTAAAAATGTGAGTAAAAAGTTTGGCGGCTTCAGCGCACTTGATAAAGTCAGCCTTCATATTCCAGATGGAAACCTCGTCGCATTACTTGGCCCTTCTGGTTCTGGAAAAACAACTCTCCTTCGCATCATCGCTGGCCTTGAAAACCCGGATGAAGGCTCGGTGCTTTATAGGGATGAGGAAATTACTTCAAAATCCGCCAAGGAGCGCAATGTTGGTTTTGTCTTTCAGCATTACGCCTTGTTCAGGCATCTCACTGTTTTTGATAACATCGGCTTTGGCCTGAGTGTACGGGGTGTTGCGAAAGATAAAATATCCTTGCGGGTCAAAGAATTACTGCACCTCATCCGGCTTGAAGGGCTTGAAAACAGGTACCCTTCCCAGCTTTCAGGCGGCCAAAGGCAGCGTGTTGCCCTTGCCCGCGCACTTGCCGCCCAGCCTAAAGTACTTTTGCTGGATGAACCCTTTGGCGCTCTCGATGCCAAGGTTCGTTTAGAATTACGCGAATGGCTCCGCAGGCTTCATGACGAAATTCATGTTACCAGCGTTTTCGTAACTCATGATCAGGAAGAAGCTTTTGCAGTTGCAGATACTGTTGTCGTTATGCGCAGTGGAAAAATCGAACAAATTGGAACTCCTACCGAAGTGTTTGAAAATCCAGCCAATGCCTTCGTTATGGATTTTCTCGGGCAGGTTAATGTGTTTGAAGGCATCATTGCAGATGGCTTACCAAAAATAACAGGATATAGTGCTTTGAAGGGGCCGCCCCAAAAAGATTTCTGTTCCAATACTATTTATGTAAGGCCCTACGAACTTGATATAGAAGTCTCTCCTTCCGCAAGTGATTCACTCCCAGCAAAAGTATTTCACATTAATCCTGCAGGCCCTGTGGTTAGGATTCATCTTCAAGATTTGGATTCCACAGCGCGTGTATTTGTTGAGGTTAACTTTGCGAAATTCAAAGAGCTTAATGTCGCTGCAGGGCAAGTTGTTTATATTCAACCAAAACGACTCCGAATATTTGCTCCCGATTATATGATCTAACCTTTGTGCTTTTATTTTTTTCTATTATATTTGCTTTTACTATCTTTTTTCTTCCCCCAACTCCCAACCCTCTTAATGTTATTCCAACCATTTCTCTTTTCTTCCCCCAACTCCCAACCCTCTTCCCTCCGGGAAAAGGGCCCTTCGCTTCGCTAGCCCGGGTTCCAGTTAGCCCGCCGCCGCCTTTGTCACCCTCGCGTATGCGGGGGTCCATTCTTATTCTTCCTTTTACTTTCCATTCATTGATACGGGCTTGTTTTAAGACAGAGGAGTTGCGATGGGGAAGCCCCACTGCAACTCCTCCATTTGAACCTTTAGATTTTGCACCTAAAAGGAAGTTGATAGATATTTTTGTTCTTCCCTGAGTTTAACGGCCAGTTCGACGAGCTCACTGACCGTACCGAAGGAACCCTGGTCCCTGAGCTTGCCGAAGGGGCCTCCCCAAACCGTATATTTATACCGTCGTTCACGCATCTGGCTCTGAATCATGTGTTCTTCATTCCGTGTCTCTGCTTCTGTCTTTTCCGTGAAATTCCGTGTTAATCCGTGGCAATGCTTCTTCTTTTGTCTTTTCTTCATTCCGTGTCTCTGCTTCTGTCTTTTCCGTGAAATTCCGTGGCAATGCTTCTGCATGCTCTTCTTTCCGTGGCAAATCTTCACAATAAAACAAATTGTGCTCTTTATTTAAATAAGTACCTCAATTCTATCATTAAAAACCATCATGGTAGGATTAGGTAGATTAGGAAAAACAGGGCGAAATTTCGGGCCTAGACTGTTGACACCTTGCATTTATGCTTTAACATTAAAGTTGTCTCAAAAAGTCTTATGACAATTTTGGTTTTAAGCCGATCTCTAGCAACTGCGCTCAAGTTTTTTGATGTTTGGTGATCCTTGATTGGAATTTAAAGAATGAGTAATTTTCTTAGGCATATATTTAAACGCCTGACGACTTCAAAAAGTAGGCCAAGCCATTTTCTTCGCCCGCCCCAACTAACTTCTCTTGAAACAAGAATTAATCCTGCTCCCACAGCTACCACCTTTACGGTAAATAATTTAAATTCCAGTGGAGCTGGCTCTCTCGCAGAGGCTATTAGCCTAGCTAACGATGCTACTCTTAACCCAACCAATGATACCATTGTTTTTGCTTCCTCACTCTTCACCAATGGGCCAGCCACGATATCTTTGACCGGCGTCCTTCCCGCGATTGCAGATGCTACTACCGCAGGCACCCTCACAATTACCGGGCCTGGGGCAAATACTCTTAATATCAGTGGAAACAATGGTAATTTTAGTGTTTTTTCTGTCGCCAGTTTGGGTAATTTGACTATCTCTGGCGTAACTGTATCCGGTGCAAATAATTCTAGCTTTGGTGGCGCCTTTAATAACTTGGGTTCACTCTTTATTTCCGCTTCAACGATCTCAGGTAATTCTGCATCCGGTGGTGGTGGTGTTTTTAACCAGGGTACCTCTCTCACCATTTCTGGTTCAACGATCTCAGGTAATTCAACTTCGGGCTTTGGCGGTGCCATCAATAACTTTAATGGAGGCACCATCTCCGTTTCCAATTCCACCATTTCAAATAATAGTGCAACTAACGGTGGTGGTGGTATTGCTAACACCAATTCCAACTTGACCGTTTCTAACTCCACCTTGTTTGGAAATACAACTCCGGGAAATGGTGGTGGCATTCTTAACTTTACTGGGTCATCAACCCTCAATGTGACTAATTCCACTCTTTCAGGTAATTCGGCGGGGAATAGCAATTTTGCAGGCAATAACGGCGGTGGAATTCAAAATTATGGAACCATTAATAATCTTTCCAATACCATCATCGCCAATAGTGTCAGGGGCGGGGATTTTGTAGGTAATGCACCAACGGTGCCATCAACCAACAACCTAATCACAATTGGTACCTTAACCGGAGCTACCACGGTAACAAGTGCGCAGCTCAACCTTGGCCCCCTGCAAGATAATGGTGGCCCAACCTTTACCATGGCGCTTGGTGCTGGCAGCGTTGCCATTGGCACTACCGCAGGCATTGGTACGGATCAACGTGGCATCAATCGCACTACCAATGATATCGGCGCTTATTCCTTCGGTATCCAAGTTACCAGCACTGCAGATTCTGGTACAGGATCTTTACGCACTGCCATTACCCAAGCCGGAAGCACCCCTGGTAATGATCAAATAAGTGTCAACCTAACAGGTGCAAGTCCCTATACGATCACTTTGGCTTCCACGCTACCCATCCTAGCGGAGATTGGCACTGTAAACATTGCTGGCCTTGGCGCAAGCAATCTTAACATCAGTGGTAATGGTGGCAATTTTTGTATTTTCTCTGTCGCCACGGGAGGTGGCCTTTTTATCTCTGGCGTTACTATATCTGGGTCGAATTTTACTTCTGGCAATGGTGGAGCCTTTAATAACTCAGGCACCCTCACCGTTTCAAATTCCACCATCTCCGGCAATTCTTCATCTTTTGGTGGTGGCATTTACAACTCAGGCACCCTCACCGTTTCAAGTTCCACCATTTCAGGCAATTCAGCAACCCAAAACGGCGGCGGCATTTATAATAATAGTAGTGGTGTCCTTAATATTTCCAATTCTGAAATTTCGGGTAACTCCGCATCTTATGGCGGTGGTATTTTAACCCGGGGGAACCTTACCATCTCCAATTCTAAGCTTTCTGCCAATATTGCGAACGATGGCAATGGCAAAGGAAGCGGTGGAGGCATACGAAATGAGGGCGCCCTCACTATTTTAAACTCTACCCTTTCGGGCAATACCGCATATGGTGGTGGCGGAATTTCAAACGGAAGCAGCCTTACTATTTCGAATTCCACCTTCTTTGACAATTCTGCTACCTTTGGAGGTGGTATAGAAAACTTTGGTGGTACTTTCTCCTTGAACAATTCCACCCTATCCGGAAATTCTGCTATACAAGGTGTTGGCCGAGGTGGCGCCATTTACAACAGAGGCGTTGGCACGATCTCCAATTCCACCCTCTCGGGCAATTCCGCAATTCAACCCGGTGGCGGCATCTTTAATTATTCAGGTCTAAGTTATACAGGTACCTTGAACATTGCCAACACCATCATTGCCAATAGCACTAGCGGTGGCGATTACGCTGGCAGTGGCACTGTAAACCTTATTGGTTCTGCAGCAAACAATCTTATAACCCAACTTGCTCCTATTCCTGGAATTGGTGATTGGGCAACTACTGTAACAAGTGTAGCCCTCAATCTTGGCCCCCTACAAAACAACGGCGGCCCTACCTTCACCATGGCGCTTGGTGCTGGCAGCGTTGCCATTAAAACTGCCGCAGGAACTGGCACGGATCAACGTGGCATTAATCGTACCACCGCAGATATCGGTGCTTATTCCTTTGGTATTGCTGTTAACACCAATTCAGATGCGACTGCCATCGATGGCGTAACTTCTTTAAGAGAAGCAATTACCCAGGCAAACAACACCCCTGGTAATGATGGCATTAGTTTTAACTTAACTGGATCAAACACTATCACGCTGGCTTCCGCACTGCCCACCATTGCCAAAGCATCTTTTGCAGGCAGCGTAACCATCAATGGCCTTGGTGTTTCTTTGCTTACCATCAATGGTAATAGTAGTGATTTTAATTTTTTTAATATTGCTACCGGGGGCAACTTGTTTGTCTCTGGTGCCACCATCTCAGGCGCAAAGTTTACTTCAGGTAATGGTGGAGCATTTAATAGCTTGGGGTCTCTAGCAATCTCCGCATCCACGATCACTGGTAACTCAGCGCTCAACGGCGGTGCGATTATCAATCAGGGGACTTCCCTTGTCGTTAAAAATTCCATCATATCGAACAATACAACTGCGGGTTATGGCGGTGGTATAAACAACTACAATGGGGGTACCATCTCCATTTCTAATTCCACCATTTCGGGCAATAGCTCAACAAACGGTGGTGGTGGCATCATCAATACTAATTCCAACCTCACGATTACTGATTCAGTTTTCACGGGCAATTTAAGCACTACAAGCAAAGGTGCTGGTATTCTTAACGCAAACGCTAATTCTTTTCTGACGGTTAGCGGTTCAACTTTCTCAAACAATACTGCCAGAAATGGTGGTGCCCTATTTAACAATGGTACCGCAACCATCAACAGTTCTACTATCTCGGGTAACATTAATGCGGTTAACGGCGCAGGTGTTTACAATGATAGCACCGGTATTTTAACTATCACCGATTCTACAATCTCGAACAATGCTTCCACAGGCAATGGCGGTGGTGTTTTTAATAAGGGCTCCTCGTTAAATATTTCGAAGTCAACCATATCAGGGAATACTTCAGCAGCAAACGGTGGCGGTGTTTCTAACAATAGTGCTGGCCCTGTTACGATTTCCTATTCAATGATTTCATCCAATTCCGCTGCCAGCGGTGCTGGTTTTTTTAACTATAACACTAGATTTACCATTTCCAATTCCACCATCTCAGGAAATTCTGCATCGGGCTTTGGCGGTGGCATTAACAATTATAAGTGCGACGCTAACACTATCTCCGTTTCCAATTCCACCATTTCAAACAATAGCGCAACTAACGGCGGTGGTGGTATTGCTAACACCAATTCTAACTTGAATGTTTCCAATTCTACTTTGTTTGGTAATACCACAGCGGGCAATGGTGGTGGAATTTTGAATGCTACAGTAAGTACTGTAGGTATTCCTGGTTCATCAAACCTCACTGTGACAAATTCAACCCTCTCCGGTAATTCTGCAACCTCTGGGGGTGGCATACAAAACAACGCCACCCTTAATAACCTTGCGAACACCATCATTGCTAATAGCCTTAGCGGTGGCGATTTTGCTGGCAACGCACCAAACACAAACACCAACAACCTTGTGGAAACTCTTGGTACGGTTACCGGCGCTTTTATTCCTGCTTTTACTGCGGATCCTCGCCTTGGCCCCTTGCAAGATAATGGCGGCCCAACCTTTACCATGGCTTTGGGGGCTGGCAGTCCTGCGATTATAACTGCCGCAGGCACTGGTACAGATCAACGCGGCATTAATCGCATCACCAAGGATATTGGTGCCTATTCCTTTGGTATTCAAGTTACTAATACTACCGATAATCTAACCAGCCCTAGCGTAGGTTCGCTTCGTGCTGCAATCAATCTGGCCAACACCACCCCAGGTAATGATCAAATTAGTGTCAACCTAACAGGGGCCAATCCTTATACCATCACCCTTGCTGGCGCATTACCCAATATTGTTGCTGCAAACACTTCGGTTTCTGGTGGTACCGCAGGCACTGTAAACATCACCGGCCTTGGCGCAAGCAATCTTAACATCAGTGGCAACGGTGGTGATTTTAGTGTTTTCTCTATTTCAACTGGAGGTAACCTCTTTATCTCTGGCGTTTCTGTTTCTGGCGCAAATTTTACTTCCAGCTATGGTGGCGCCTTTAATAACTCAGGAACCCTCACCATTTCCAATTCCAACCTCTCTAACAATTCTGCAATCTTTGGCGGCGGTGTTTACAATACTATTAGCGGTATTCTTAACATTTCTAATTCCACCCTCTCTGGTAATTCTGCTGGCCAAGGTGGCGGCATCGCTAATAATGGCGGTACCCTAACCGTCTCCAATTCCACCCTCTCTGGCAATTCTGCTGTCAGCGGATACGGCGGCGGCATCGCCAATATCGGCACCCTCACCATCTCCAATTCCACCTTCTCCAACAATTCTGCAATCTTTGGCGGCGGTGTTTTCAACACTGGTAGCGGTATCCTTAACATTTCTAATTCCACCCTCTCTGGTAATTCTGCTGGCCAAGGTGGCGGCATCGCTAATAATGGCGGTACCCTAACCATCTACAATTCCACCCTCTCTGGCAATTCTGCTAGCCAAGGTGGGGGTATCGCCAACTCCGGAACTTTTAACATCGCTAACACTATTATCGCTAATAGCACCACAGGTGGTGATTTTGCAGGCCTTGCTCCTATCATTAACATCAACAACCTTGTGGAAACTTTTGGTACGGTTACCGGCACCTTTACTCCTGCTTTTACTGCAGATCCCCTTCTTGGCCCCCTGCAAAACAACGGTGGCCCCACCTTCACCATGGCCCTAGGCGCTGGCAGCCCTGCAATTAGTGCAACGCCTTTAGTTACACCAAATCTCGATCAGCGTGGTTTTACACGCTCTAATAATGATATTGGTGCTTATGCTTATTTTGCCCCATCCGCTGCAGGTGCTATTGTTGTCGCAGTCAACACCAGTGGTCAGGTTGGCTTGTTCCTCTCTTCCGCTGGCACTGCCATAACGGATTTCCACACTGCGTTTGCTGGTTCCACCCTGACGATTACCGCAACCAGAACAACGGGCACTATCACCGGCAGCGGCACCGGTATTACTATTGATAACACCGCCAAAACTATCTCGGTTAATTTGACTTTATTATCAGTTTTTTCAGGGATCGTTATTGAAGGTAACTCAGGTGCAGATTCCGTTACTATTGGTGTAGGGGGAGTGGATTTCAGCGTTGTCACAGGCGGTGGTACAGATCAATCCCTCGTCATCACTACTGGCACGGGTGCAGATTCTCTTACCATAAGCAACGCCATCAACACCAAGGGTAATTCTGCTTCCGCTTACCTTAACTCAGGTAGTATCAGCGGGGCTGGTTTGGTTACAACTCCAACCCTTACGCTGGTTGCAAATAGCGGAATTAATGTGAGTGCATCCGCCTTGGCATTTGCAAACATCAGTACCACCAGTGGCAGTATTGACATTACAAACACTACTGGAATAAACCTTCCCGCAATAGCGGCCCCCGCAAATCTCAGCATCAATTCAGGCGGAACGATTTCACAAAATGGCCTTATCACCGTTGTAGGTTTAGCAACCTTTAACGCAGGTGCAAATCCTATCACCCTTACCAACCCTAGCAATAATTTTACCGGTGCAGTCAGCCTGACCAATACCGGTGCTAACAATGTTGCTATCAGGGATGTAAATACTATTAATTTTGCGGCATCCAGCCTGGGCAATGGCACTCTTTCCGTAAATGCAGTTGGCATTACGCAAACTGGGGCAATTACCCAAGCCGCTAATGCAGGTGCAGTAACCTTCAATGCGGGTGCTGGTGTTATCACTCTTGCTAATGTAGGAAATGACTTCACTGGCTTGGTTAGTCTTAACAATAGTGGCAATAATAATGTCTCTGTTCAAGATAGCACTGATTTGCCTATAGGCCTTTCTAATTTGGGGTCAGGTACTCTAAATCTTAATGCGGGAAGTAGTGGATCTATCAAGATAGCTTCAAATGTCACATCCTTGAATGGTGTGCAAAATTTTAATTCCCCCATCATCTTAACTTCTAATATCGATCTTAATGCTGGAACAGGTTCTATTAATCTTCCCAACATGATATCTGGCAATTTCAGCCTAACACCCATTACAGCTAATCCCGGTTTGACCACGATTTCAGGGGCCAACACAAATACAACTACTAATGTGACAACAGGCGTGGTGCAGATCAGTAATACCCAATCAACCAACTATGTTGTTTCAGGTGGAACACTAAAAGGCACGGGATCTATTGGCACCCTGACTGCAACAGGCACGGGCATTATCGCCCCCGGTAATAGTCCTGGCAAAGTTACCACCACCAGTCTGAGCTTAAGTTCCACTAATACCCTGCAGATTGAAATCCAAGGGGCAAACTCATCCCCTGTCGCAGGCACTGACTATGATCAGATCGTGGTGAGTTCACCCGGCGCTGTGAATCTTGGTGGTGCAATTCTAACTCTATCAACCACCTATACAGGAAACGCAGGCACCGTTTTCACCATTATTGATAATCAAGGTTCCAGCGCAATTTCTGGTACTTTCAATGGCTTGGCTGAAGGCGCCGCTGTCCTTGTCAATGGTAGGGCCTATAAAATCTCCTACATCGGTGGTACAGGCAACGATGTCACTTTAACTGTTTATGATCCAGCCACGGTTACTTCCTTCACCCCAACCATTGGTAAATCAGGTACTTCTGTAGTCATCACGGGTTCTAATTTTACTAATGTCTCGCAGGTGTCTTTCAATGGCACGGTTCAACCAACTTACACTGTAAATTCCCCAACTCAAATAACTACAACGGTTCCATCGGGCGCGACCACT
>JBIIMS010000002.1:0-545289 GCA_044337875.1 Gemmataceae bacterium | reverse complement strand
ATAACTGGCCCGAAAAAATTGTTGATCCTTTCGCTAAGACAATTAAATCTGACCGACGCTTTAGTCTTGGTTATTTAAATAGGTTGGCAAAAAAAAGTGGTATATCTTTTTCTCGGTCACCTGACCGGAAATTTATCCAGTGGCACTCTCCAATTCAAAGAGATTGAAAGCAAAATAAATTGATATGCTAGTCGATGTTTAATTGATACCTAACTTTTCACTTTAGTTTTGCACGACTTTTACACGGGTCTTGCACCGCAATTACGATCATTTATCGTTGACCAAATTTATAATCACGATCAAAATTAATGTAGTTGCGGCATGGATGACCGCATGAATTAATTTACGCACGGAGGTCAAATAATGCCTAAGCATTCCGTTAAGATTATTAACCCTGAAAAGAAATCAGGCACAGCAGGTTCTTTTTCTAACCTGACTGAAAAACCCATCACCTACGAAAAGGAGGAAGCAATGTTAAAGTCCGTATTGATGGATGCCAAGGAGTTTCAGGTTCATTCCAAATTATCGAAATCGACAATTCAAAGGAGAATCCAAGATGGAAGTTTAAAAGTGTGGCAGCCTGGCGGCAAGGGCACCCGGATCTTGATTTATGCTGACAACCTTTTGGAAAGCAGGGGGATGGAATCAATGCCACCCGAAATTAAGAACAATAATCAAAACAAAAAGACCAGCAATACTTCCCCCCGTTGGTTGAAATAAAAGGAGGGGCGATGCCAAAAAAGCGAGATAATATCACTATGGTTTCGCATCATTTCAGTTGGATTATTTACCAACGGGATGGTGTGTTTTATGCTGACGGTCGAAATAATTCTAAGCCTTTGGGTAGGTATTCTCTTGGTGTGAAAACCAAGGAAGAGATTCCCGAAAGGTTGTATCAGCTTGATGATGTTCTGTCTTCTTCGAGAACAAATCCTATTTCTCTGAAAACCAAGGAACCGTTGGTTCTTGAAGAAGGAAGAAGGCTTTACATGGAACATCAATCCCGACCTCGAAGTTTGGGCGGGGTAAAAACTTCCTCGTTCAAACGATATCGGGCTGTGATGGATAAGTTTATTGCCTTCTGCAAAACTGAAGTGAAAATCAGCAACTGGGATCAGGTTGACACTCTTGTGCTTGAAAAATATGCAAGCTGGCTTGATAAAAATGGTTATGCATATCGTACTCAGTATCTGGAAATTATTTGTTTAAAGCAAGTTATCAATTGGGTTGTGGAAAATGAATTGATTCTTAAGCCAGCAAAAATAAATATTAAGGTTTCGAAGGCTAGGGGATCTGATACTTATTGTTGGATGCCTGGGGAAGTGCAAGCCATGACGGCTCTTTGCGAAGCTAATGTAAAGTTGCATTGGTTAGGTGGTGTGATTGGGGCACTGGCTTCAACTGGCCTTCGGATTTCAGAGTTGGCTTCGCTTCGTTGGGCTGACATTGATTTTGAAAATCAGAGGATCCAGATCAAGGATGAGTCCTCTTTAGCTGGAATAAAGAAAACCAAGAGAGAGGTTCGGACAACAAAGAGTAGTCGAAGTCGCTCATTTCCTATTCACAATACCTTGCAACCGATACTTGAAAGGTTGAAGGTTTTAAAATCAAGGGATGACCTAGTATTCCATGGGCCTTTAGGTGGAAGGTTAAAGCCCGATACCATTCGGAACATTTTAAAGCGAGAAGTGTTGAGCCCTTTAGCTGTTCGTTTCCCAGTGGCTGGCGGGGCCAAAGGGTTTAATGATGGCAGGCTTCATAGCTTTAGGCATTTTTTCTGTTCTGCATGTGCGAACAATCGGGTGCCCGAGGCGATGGTTATGAGTTGGTTGGGGCATCAGGATTCAGAAATGGTGAGATATTATTATCATCTTCATGATGATGTAGCACGCCAATTCATGTCAGAAGTGAGGTTGTATTAGTATGCGAACGATACCTTTATTGAGATGCAAGCATGGCTTGAAGGGGGTGAAAAGAGGGTTTGATTGGCACACTGATTGGCACAGTACTGTGTCAATCAAAAGTATAAAAGATGTAAGTTGTTTATTTGTATGGACTTGTGTATATCAAATTTCAGCCAAGCGGAGAGGGCGGGATTCGAACCCGCGGTACGATGTTACTCGTACGCCGATTTAGCAAACCGGTGCTTTCGGCCACTCAGCCACCTCTCCGTATATTTAAATCTACTAAAAAGTATGTAGTTACGCAAGAAGACTAAAGCAAGCATTTTTTTTCGTTCGAATTGGATTAACGATTCTTACGATACTTTGGGTTTTTCTCCAAATAAGTGTTAACTCGATCCTGTCGCTTAATTGCGTCCGCAAAGAAGGCGACAGCCTCGATTAACCTTTCATCAGGCTCTGCACAGCTAAAGCGTAAGAAGCCTTTACCAGCTTCGCCAAAGCATTCGCCACCTAAGCAAGCAACGCCTTTGTTTTCGTCAGCACCCTCAAGTAAATACATTGCCAAGCCGTGTGATACGATGCCAAGCTTGTCGCAAATTGCTGAAACATCAGGAAAGACATAAAAGGTGCCAACAGGCATGAGAACCTTGACGCCCGGGACTTTTTCAAGTTCTCGGACTAGGATTTCGACTTTCTTGTGGAATTTCTTCATGACTTCGTCGCGTTCGTTGTCATCATTTTCGATGGCAGCTTGGCCAGCGAGTTGGACGATAGGGGGAACGCAAGAAAGCGAGGTGTTGATCATTTTGCCAATGATTTCAGCCACTTTAGGATCAGAAATGGCGTATCCAAGGCGCCAGCCACTCATGCTGTAAGATTTGCTGAATGTGTAAACCGCAACGGTGTGATCAAGCATGCCAGGTTGTGCTAATGGGGTGAGGTGTTTGCCTTTCCAAACCATGTGGCAATAGGGCTCATCGGAGAAGAGGGCGATGTTTTTGCCAACAATAAGCTTGGCAAGGCCTTTCATGTCATCTTCGGTTGCCACGCCGCCTGTTGGGTTGTGGGGTGAGTTGAGGAAGATGGCTTTAGCTTTAGGTTCGTTGTTGATGAAATCTTCGACATCTTTCAGGTTGGGGCGGAACTGGTTTTCTTGTTTAAGGGAGCTATAAACGATTTTAGCGCCGCGCCTTTCGAGGTTAGGTTTGTAAGTGGGGAATTGGGGAGAAAAGACAAGAACCGCGTCGCCAGGGTTAAGGAAGGCTTCACAAAAGAATTGTTCGAAAACTTTAGCGCCTGGTCCAACAGTGACATTTTCGGGTCCTATTTTGACACCAAATTCCTTGAAGTAATTCTTGGCGATAGTTTCGCGGAAAGAAGGAAGGCCCGGGGAAGGGCAGTAATGTGTCATGCCTTGATTAATTGCGTTAACGCCTGATACGAGGGCGTGTTTTGTGCTGTTGAAGGGACTGTCGCCGATTTGCAGTTCTATTACATCTTTGCCTGTGGCTTTTAACTTTTTGGCGATAGCAAGGACATCGAATGCGGTTTCGCCGGTAAGTCCTGAAGCAAAAAGGCTTAGTGTAGGTTGAGACATGATCAGGTCCTTTTGTTAAATGCAGAAAAATATACTAGAAAACAACTGAATTATTAAGGCCTAGTGGTTTAGGGGTAAGGGCATAGGGGAAGCCGATTACTCAGGTTGTTAGTTTAAAAAAACAGACAGAATTATTGTAGTGAAAGAGGTGGGAGTGACAGGGTGAAATTAAATGCAAAAAGCTCCGGGGAGAAGCCGGAGCTTTGCGGATGAAATTAAAAATTAAGCAACTTTAGCAAGAAGAGTTTTGCTAGGCATGGTGAGATTAGTTTGGTGCATCCAACGGCCAGCGTCGGGTGCGCCGTGCCAGCGTTGAAGGGAGATTGACTGAGCTTTCAATTTTTCTTCATCGTCGAGGAGATCATTGAAAGCGGGTTCGATGTTAGCACGAACCTGTTCGGAAGAACGGCCAACGAAGAGAAGCATTTCGGATCGATTTTCGAAAACAACAAGAGCGCGCCAAACCTGCGCCTTAGATTCAGTTTGATAAAACATTAGAACAAAGCCCTCCATGGCAAAGAGAAAAAAGATCAAGGGTATAGCATGCATAAAAAAACGTCTTCCTGTCAAGTACAGGAAGACGTTTTTTGGATAAATAAATTAAAATAGTGTTAGTAGCTGGAGCCACGGTCACCACGATCGCCGCCGCGTCCGCCACGGCCACCACCGCTACCGCCGCCACCAAAGCCACCGCGACCGCCGCCGAAGCCACCACGGCTACCGCCACGATCACCACCACGTTCGCCACCGCCGCTGCCACCTGGGCCGCGTTCTTCGCGAGGACGAGCTTCGTTAACAGTAAGAGCTCGGTTTTGGAACTGGAAGCCATTCAAAGCTTCAATAGCTTTGGTGGCATCTTGATCGCTAACCATTTCGACGAAACCGAAGCCGCGTGAGCGACCGGTTTCACGATCCATAATAACTTGTGAACGGGCAACTTGTCCATGTTGACCGAAAAGTGCATTGAGATCATCTGTGGAGGTCGTCCAAGTCAGATTCCCTACATAAATATTCTTCGCCATCGCTCGTCCTTTCCGTGCCAAAACTTCTTAAAAACTGTTCAGGACCTAAAAAACCACCGAGGTTGTGAAAGCTGAAACCCAAGAAGCAAATATGGCACCGTATACCAAAAAAACCTAAGTCTGGAGCTCCGGAAATCGAGCAGTACCGATCATAGAACAATTTGATAGGTAACAAATAAGCATTGAAAACCTGTCACATTATCTAATTCACCAGAGAAATTTGCTTATTTGAAAGATTTGGAAAAGTGATGCTCATTCGAGGGGATCGCCAACCAAAAAAACCAAAAAAGAAATTAATCCGGGGATTCCAACCATCCATCTCCTGATCTACCAGCGGTCGGCCACGACCGACCCAAGGTCACAAATAGTTTTATATACGGAAAAGGCAAGGTTGTAAAGAAATAAATGCCATTCTTTTTGAGTTTTATACATTTTACAGCAAAGTTGGTGGTCCAGATGCTACAAATTCTCCAAATAGTTAAAAAGGAGCTTTTCAAAAGAGGAGGTAAGTATAAGTGCGTTTTCGAGTACTTCTTGATGCGAAGGAGGTTGGGGTGAAAGACCAGCAGCTTTATTGGTAATGCCTGAAATTCCAGCACATTTCATCCCTAAATAAAATCCTGCCTCAACTTCCCAGACGGTTGACATTCCAACAGCATCTGCGCTCCAACAAGAAAATGTTCGAATCTCAGAGGCTGATTCGTAGCATGGTCCGGAAACCATCAGGTAGGTTCCGGTGGTTGTGGATAAATTTTGAGATTTCGAGATATTTTTTAATTTATCAAGGAGGGTTGGGTCGTAAGGGGAGTCAATTGGGGGTAAAAAGCCGGGGGTATTTTTGTCGTTATTCCATGGTTTGCTGATGGTGTCGATATGGTTTTTAATGAGCATGATCGAGCCCGGATTAAGGTTTGGGGAAATGCCCCCAGCGGCATTGGTGAAAATTCCAGTATGGCAACCGAGGGAGTGTGCGATTCTGGTGGTTGCGGTGACAACTTGTTTGGAGTAACCCTCGTAAGAGTGAATTCTGCCTTCAGAAATGAGTAAAGTTTTATTGTGGAATCGTGCGTGGGTAAGGCACCCTTTGTGACCTGGTACAGTTGCAGCAGAGATTTCTGGGAGTTGGCTGAAAGGCCAAGAGTGTCGGTCTTGGAATTTTTCTACCATTGACCCATACCCTGAACCTAAAACAAGAAAGATTTGTGGCTGTTGTTGTTCGCAAAGGCGCAACAAATCTTGAGGTAGACTCGAATCGGTATTAGACATGTCTTAAAGCCTCTATCGGATCCATAAGCGCGGCTCTTCTGGAGGGATAGATGCCAAAAATAAGTCCAACGGCAACAGCGGTAGTGAGTGACCAAGTGATGGATTCGAAATGAACCTTTGCAGGGATTCTGGCGTCCCAGAAAGTTTCTGCAATGAAAGGTAGGGCGTAGACCATGGCGAGTCCGAGGCCGATGCCCAAGATTCCGCCAACGCTAGTTTGCACAACGGCTTCAATAAGGAATTGCAGGGTGATATCGCGGCGTTTGGCACCAAGGGCTCGTCTGATACCGATTTCACGGGTTCTTTCGGTGACGGTGGCAAGCATGATATTCATGATACCGATGCCACCAACTAGAAGGGAAATGGATGCTATAAGAACGAGTAGCATTTTGTATCTTTCTTTGGCTCTTTCAGCTTCTTCGAGTCGGTCAAGTGGAACATTGACGGTCCAGTCGGCTTTACTGTGGTTTTCGAGTATTGATCGAACGATTTCGCCTGTTGGGCGTACTTTTTCGATATCGCTGACGGTGATTGTGATCTGGCTTATTTCTACTTTTTCAGCAGATCTGGAACCAGCAGAGCGCATGAATATTCTTTCGCCAAATCTTACTCTTGCTGTTGCAATGGGTATGACGACATCCAAGTTGACATCTTCAGAGGAAACCCCGCCTTGGGATCTTTCTTTCATAACCCCTATGATTTTGTAGAAAAAAGTTCCAAGTTGGACTTCTTTGTCTAATGGGTCTTCGAAAGGGAAAAGTCTATTAGCGAGTTCGGAACCTAGGACTGCAACATTTCTTAAAAGCACTTCGTCGTCAGCGACAAGAAACCTGCCACTTTTCATTTCGACGTTATGGATATCTAGATAGTCGGGGATTGTTGAGACAATTCTGCTATTAACGCCTTTATAACCTCTTCTGGCTTCTTGAGGGAAGATGCGCATGGGGACCATTCTGGTAACGGTCGGGATGGTCGCAATTTTATCAAAGTCTAAATAGGTAAGTCCATAAATGGCAACGTAACTACGCTTGGAAGAACCTGCATCATCAGTTGGTTTGACACTGCGGATCATAATATTGTTGGCACCCTGCCTTCGGATATCATCCAAGGCGTCTTGCATGCTACCCTCGCCAAAGGCCATGAGGGAGATCACCGCACCGGTACCAATGATGATACCTAGTACGGAAAGAAAAGCGCGAAGCCTGTGAAGCCAAAGGCTTCGTACAGCAAGGATAAAGCTTCTGCGGCCTTTGTCCCAAAGTAGAATGGATGCAAAGAGGCTGAAAAGCATGAGGATTGCAGTGATGGAAAATATCAGCATTTCCGATTCTCACTTGGATTGATGGAGCACCAGGCTTTCTAGTAGCTCCGTCTGAATGGTTGAGGTTGCGCCTTCGATAGAAACGGTGGGTTTTTCGTTCCTAACATCGGATTCTATTACGCCATCACGCATTCTTACAACCCGTTTCGCCCAAGAGGCGATATCGTTTTCATGAGTCACCATAATGATAGTTTTTCCTGCTTCATTAAGCTTGGAAAGAAGGTGCATGATTTCGTCACTGGTTCGGGAGTCAAGGTTTCCGGTGGGTTCATCAGCAAGAATAACAGCAGGGTCGTTAACGAGGCTTCTAGCAATGGCAACGCGCTGTTGTTGGCCGCCGGAAAGTTGCATGGGCCGATGATCAAGCCTGTTGCCCAATCCTACGAGTTGTGCTAAGCCGATGCATCTTTTGGTGGTGGAGCTAGAAAGTTTAGCGCCTTGGTAGAGCAGGGGGATCTCGATGTTTTCGACCACGGTGTACTGGGGTAGAAGGTTGTATTGTTGGAAGATGAATCCGAGGTAGCGACTTCGAATGTTGCTAAGTTGATCATCTTCCATTCTGGCGACATCTTGGCCAGCAAGAAAGTATTGGCCGTTGGTTGGGCGATCGAGGCAGCCTAAAAGATTAAGGAGGGTGGATTTGCCGGAACCTGAGGGGCCCATAAGTGCGACAAAATCTCCTTCTTCGACTTCTAGTGTTACACCTTTTACCGCATAAACCAAAACTGATTCTAGGGAATATACTTTTGCTAGATCAATGATTTTAAGTACGCTGGCCAAGGTGTAAAGCCTTTGAAAGTAGTTAAAAGTATATTGCCGTTCCCCAGATTATGTCTTTGACTTTTTATCTTTTTTCTTGGAACTAGGTGAAGTTGGGGCATCGTTTTTTTCTGCCTTAGAAGAGTCTTTCTTTGAATCTCTAGAAAGGCTCTTGGGGTTAAGGACCACAACATCACCCTCGTTGAGTCCATCTTTAATTTCAATCATTTTTTCATTGCTTACCCCAAGTTTGATAAGCTTTTCGATGGGGCCTTCGGGGGTAAGGGTAAAGCAGAAAAATCCATTTTGGGTGTTACCAAGCACGGCTTGAACAGGAATTGCAAGTACATCCTCAGCTTTTGTGTCGGTGTAAATGGTAACAGAGGCACTCATGCCTGGTTTTAGGTCTGGCAGGCTTTCATCTATGGAAATCAGGGTGCGATATACGCGTACATCGGAGGTAAGCCAATCAGATTGAGATGCGACTTCATCAACATGCTTGACATGGCCCTGCATAACTTTATCTGGGAAGGAATCGATACGGATTGTCGCAGGCAGGCCGTTGTCTACTAATTCTTGTTCTTTATCCATAAACTCGTTGTGAATCTCATAGTAGGCAGCCTGAGCGGAAAGCACGCCTAGGGGTTGGCTCATCAGGGATAACCCCGCAAGTCGGATTTCGCCATAGCCTGTTTTTTTCCATTGGTCACCTCGGATGCGGTTGCGCATTGCTTCATGAACTTTGGTGTTGACCATCATGTGGGTAAGGTTGGGGATACGCATCAGTTTTTGGCCTTCACGCACGGGTTCGCCTTGGGCAATGGTTGCTTGTTGAGAGCCGCTGCCAAATCTGGCCTGTTCAGATACATAATAAACCACTAGGCCATCCTGAGGGGCGTGCAGGTAGCATTTTTTGATTTCGTCTTCGATTTCTTTGAAACGAAGTTCTTCTTTAGAGAAGATGGATTTTTTTGTAAGTGTGTCGTTGATGCCTTGAATTTCTTTAGACTTGGATTGGGTTATTAATCGGTCTTTGGCTCTTTTGGATTCATCTCTTTTGCTTTTGAGTTCGGTCAGGGTGCGTTTCTTGGTGTAGTCTTTGAGTACTCTTAATTCTTCTTTTACTTTTTCTACTGAGAATTCTGCACTTTTTAATTTGAATCTGTCTGCTAGTGCCTGTTTGGGGGTTAGATAGCCTTTGCTTACCATGCGGTCGAGCCAAACATCACGATCGTTCCACATGGAGAGGTCGGATTCTGCCATGAAAAATCTTCCTTCAACTTCAGCAAGTTGTTGTTTGTAATCGCCTTCTTGGAATTTTTCCAGATCGAGGGCGGAAAGTTCGATGGCGATTTCGGCAGTTGCGATGTCGCTTTCGTTCTGGCTTTTTACGATGTCGTAGTTTGCCTCGGCTTGGATGAAATCGTTTCGAGCCCGATCGCGTGTAATCTGCTGGCTTTTAAGTTGTTCCTGTAGCCCAGAGTCGTCGAGTTCCACGATAAGGTCGTTGTATTTTACATGAGAACCATCATCGATAACCCATTTGATGGTGGTTGAAAATGAGGACCCTTTACTGCCTGAACGGACTTGGCAAACAATATCTTTGTTGTCTAAGGCTTCGAGCGTACCTCGTTCAAGGATAGTTACTTGAAGTCTTTCAGGTTTGACTACATGGGTGATTAGGTCGATGCGGACGGGTTTAGAACGGGGCCAAAAATAAAGGCTTGTAGCAGCGACAACGATGGTGATGGGGATAGCAAACGCCAACGCAATTTTTTTGATGGAGAAGTTTGCAGGAGTTGCGTCTTTATTTGCAGCATCTTTATTTGAGGCTGATTTTTCTGGGCGGGAGAAGGAAGCTTGCAGGACTTCCCCGAGTTCCCTCTGCACCGTTGGGGAGGCTCCGGAGATTGGTAACTGTGTCGGCAGGTCCGTTTGCTGGGAGGTCGCAATGGCAGGTTTCGATTTCATCGATCCATACTCCGCGTGGGTCAAGAGGTAAAAGCTCAAGATCCCTGTAAAGGAAAGTTCGTACACTCAGGTAATCGATCCAAATTGTAAACAGCGTATTTTGTGCTGTCAGTTTGGATCTTTGGGCTGCAAGCAACTGCTCGGTAAAAGCAGCTTGCGCACTATCGTTGTTTCCTTGGGTTCCACCCGCACCGCCTGGTTTGGATGGGGCATAGGTTGTTTCAAGCGCATTGTCCAAAATCAAGTAAGCTAATTCAACTGCCAACTTTTGAATATCGTAAGTTTGAGACAAAGCTCGCAATTGGCGGATTTCATTGCGAACATCTTCAATTATAGTATCTTCAAAGGCCATCAAGTTGCGCCTTTGTCTTTGCCAGTTGATCAAGGTTGCCCTGTAAGCGTTTCTTTCTTGAATTCTGACTAAAGGTAAATCGCCCGTGAGAATAAGTCGGTGTCTTAGGGAGCCCGAATTAAAATTCACAGGTTGGGCAACATTTGCAGGTGAAGTACCTAGTAAACTATACTCTACATTCATGACCCCTTGCAAGGCGTTAGCGGAAACAGCAATTTGTCTCCAGGAGTCCATGAGTTGGGCCCGCCCATTCATTAAATCCAATCTATTCGTTAAAGCGTGCTTACAACCAGCAAACAAAGCCTCGTCGATTTCTGTCTTTAATAAGTCTACACCATCTACGCATACTCTGGGAACAGTGGGCCAAGATTTTCTGGTTTTGTCCAGTTTTTCGTTTCTTGGCTCTACCAAAACCAAGAGAAAGTCTTCAATCAGGTTTTCAAACTGGTTGAGTTGATCATCGACACCGTTTCGCAGCCAGTTTACTTTTTGTTCATAAAGTCTAAGGTTTCTTTCGAATCTGCCCAGGAAAAATTCGAAGTCTTTTTCACCGAGTTCTAATTTTTCGGTGTAGGGTTGTTGCTTACCTTTTCTCTCAAAATCGGCCTTTGATTCTTGAAGTTCCAATCTGCGAATATTGATTGCTTTAAGTTTTGCAGCTAATTCTTCTTTGGTCATCGCTTCCCATTCTGCCCATCTTATTGGAAGCTTTTCCTTAAATTGCGTTCCCTTGACGAAATCGGATTCCCTGAGAATGGCTTGTAGGCCTTTACGCAATTGATCTACTTTTTTCGGGTCATTGAGCTTTCTAGATTCTTGGCGTGTTTTTTTAAACTCGTCCACGAGGTTCGAATAACGGGCTAATTGAGACAGTTGGGGTTCCAGTGGTGCACGGTCGAGTTCTAAGGGCAGGTCAATTGGCAGGCCAAGTTGATATTTAAAGCGGTCGAGCGCATCCCGTAATGTTAGTTCTCTGGTGATTACTGCGGTTTTAAAGGTCAATAATTGTTGGAGAATTCTTGATACTTGTAGTTCGGATTGATCTCCAATGGCCTGCATTTCCTTGTATTGGTCAAGCGTGGTGGATAAGTCTTTGACATTTTCACGTTCGTTTTGCAGCAAACCGGCTTTCAGCACCGCGGGCAGATAGCCGTCTCTTCGTGCAGGAAAAACTTGTGATGTTGAGCTAAAGCCATTGCCTTCGCCCGGTGTAACTTGAACATTTCCTGCCCCTGCAATACCCGAGCCAAATACGCTGTTAAATCTAGTGGCTGATGCAACAGTGGCAGGGGTGCTGTAAACTATGGGAACGCCACCTACAACGATATCAGCATAAAATTCCTTGCGGAAGCGCGCATAAGATCGCATTTCATAAAGTAGATTGCGTTCTGCTAAGGTCAGAGGTTCAAGGGTAACAGCTCTGCCACCCCCACGGAACAACGGCTGAAACAGGTCTAAAGATAAAGCAGATGGAGTTCGGATTTGGGTTCCACCATTTCCAGCCATATCGACAACGATTGCATTGGCGTATCGAAACAAGAGCAATGCGCCTGTTGAGAATGTTTTTGTGAATCCTGCTTCAGATGCAACATTCCATCTGTTGGTGTTGTTTGCTACGGTTTCGGAATTAGCTCGCTCCCTGATTGCGACTTCGTTTGCATAAAACTGTGCAGCAAATGCAAATCTCTGCAAAGTAACGGGGAGTGCTGCGAGGTAAACATTTTCCCTTCGGAATTGAAAATCTCTGCTATTTACCAGCCCGAGTTCGCAGGATTGTTCGAGTTTGATAAGAAACGGGTGATCATAACGGCCCGCAGGATCGCCCTTGTAAGTCAGGCCCATGGAATCAAATGGCCCTTTGTCTGGATCAAGATTGTCCAGATAATTTATGCCGTCTTGTTTGAACGAAACCAATTTTAATGGTGAGTCATTCTCTTTGGGTGCTTTAATTGCGATAGCAGAACGATTATCGGCATCATACTCGGAAAGAAGATTTAAATAACCCGAGCCTTCCATGTGGCCTATGCCGTATTTCCCTGGTTTTTGTGGGTTAGGTGCCATTGCCATGGCGGCAGGATCATCAGGTGGCATTGAGGGCCTGTCCTGATTGCCTGCGGAGGCGAAACGGGCCCTTGGATCGGGGAGCAGATGAAACTGTTCAAGTTTCCAGTTAGGGTATTTATCTTTGGTTGCAAGGATTTGGTTTACTTCGTTATCAGCCCTGTTTCGAAAGAAGCGCCTGCTGCAACCCGGCATTAAAGAAGCAAAGCTTACACATACTAAAAGCATGGTGTAAAAGTTTTTTCTCAATGATGAAACCTTGAGGTTTGTCATAAGCCTTCGGAGAATTCAATTGCGGGCGTGAATAATAGTAACAGTCGTCATAATTGATATCGGCGTAAAACATGGTACAGCTTGAATGTATATCTTTTAGATTGCGGGATTTGGGCTAAAGGTTTGGTGGTTTTGAATTAAAAACCTAGGATACTTGTTGCATAGTAAACGAATTACCTTCGAGGATTGATTGATGAAAGCCCTAGTATGCAATTCATACGGTAACCCTTCGCAAGTTTTAGGAATTGAGAATAAAAGTGAACCAAAACCCGGTAGCGGGGAGGTTTTGGTAAGGATGATTCTAAGTCCGGTGAATCCATCAGATTTGCTGTTCATTCAGGGTAAATACGGCAATCAGCCCAACCCTCCCCAAACTCCAGGCTTTGAAGGGGTGGGAATTGTCGAAGCTGGTAAAGGGTTATTAGCTTGGAGGGTTATGGGAAAACGGGTGTCGGTCATCGGTCAGGGTGATGGCAGGTGGCAAGAGAAAATCATTATTCCAGCAAGGCAAGCTGTTCCCATGCCTTCGTATCTTACTGATCAGCAGGCGGCATCTTTTTTTGTTAACCCTGCAACTGCATATGTGATGACTCAGAAAGTGTTGAAAATTCCTGCGGGGGGTTGGTTATTGCAATCTGCTGCAACTGGGGCGTTGGGGCAAATGATTGTAAAGTTGGGCAAAAAGTTAGGGTTTCACACCATTAATATTGTTCGCAAGCAGCAACAAGCTGAAATGCTTCGAAAGATTGGGGCAGACGAAGTTATTTCGTTGGATCAGGGAAACATTCAAGAATCAGTTATGAAAATTACCAAGGGGAAAGGTGTTTCTTACGCAGTTGATGCGGTGGGTGGTGAGGTTGGATCGCAGATGATATTAAGCCTTGCGAGAAATGGAAAGATGTTGGTTTATGGTCGGATGTCGGGTGAACCCTTGAAGTTTGAGCCAGGCGATATCATGAAAGGGCAGAAGACTGTGCAGGGGTTTTGGCTTTCGGAATGGGCCAAAGATCAGGGAATTTTGACTATGCTGGGACTGTTTGGCAAGTTGGGCGGTTTTATTCGTGATGGTGTGTTAGATACCCCCGCTGGTCCGATTTTTGATTTGGCAGATTATCAAAAAGCTCTTAGTGCAGCAGCTTTAGATTCCAAAGAGGGGAAAGTTTACCTTAAAATCAATCCTTCCTAAGTTACCTACGGTTTCTGGCTTGTCTGGTTTCGAATGACGCTATTTACTTTTTAAATTGCAATGGTTATGGGCAACTTTTGATTACAAGCCCATGATTTGGGCATCTTTTTGCCTTGGGAAGTTGCAATGGTTTTCAAAAATCTATTTAGTTTGATGGCTATTCCGATGGTTCTTTCGCTGGGTTGTTCACAAACCCCCAAGCAATCGACCCGAATGATTTCTGATGCTGGTATGAATGCAGAAAAAATTGTTCGATTGCCCACTGCTGCGCCAGATGCTGGCCCAACCAAAGAAGCTGCAATTCGAGTTGGGAAAATTGGTCAAAAACTTCTCGTTGCTAATCCATCTATTGGAATTAAGCCTGCGTTTCACACTATTGGAACTTCTCAGTCGGAGGTGTTTCATAAAGGTGTTGATCAAATTATGATTACTGATGGTTTGGTTAAAGAATGTAGTGATGAGCAGTTAGCAGCAATATTGGCAATAGAACTGGTCAAGATGTTGGGAGAACAAGAAAATAGCGCGCCAACAGGCAAAATTATCGATCGAACCCCTGGGATGGATTTTCCTATAGGGAATGATCGCTCGCTAGTATTTGGGCCTGCGGATGGAACCAGAATTGCAGAACGATATGGGCTAGATCAGATGCGCATGAAAAACAAAGCGACAGGGGCTGGAACTTTAGATCCAAAAATACTAGCCCGGGGTTATTTGTCTAAAGCGGGTTATTCTTCAAAGTCAGTGGATTCGATTTCTGGTCTGCTTAAAAAGGCAGATGAGAATTTTAAGTTAGAAAAGCAAATGACAGGTACTGTGCAAACCGCAGAGGGTAAAAATAGCCCCCCTGTTCCTCAGTAATACAATTCACCATTTATTTCTTGGCATCCCCATCAAATATAGTATCTTTAGTTAAGTTCTGCCCAAAATGTTTAGGCGCAGGATATTATAGATCTTGTTTGTTGGGAATAACATGAGCAATTCGAAGTCTTTGGTTTTTGGCAACTCTTTTTTAAGTTACATGATGCTTGCGGTTCTTGCATCTGGTTGTGGCGGTGCACCTGCTCCTTCCAATAAAGAGGGCGCTAAACCCGATACTGGGAAAAAAGAAGCTGCGAAGCAGGAGGGTAAAGTAAAGAACGCGAAAGATGTTAAAGTGGCTTTTGTTAGTAATAACCCTGCAGAGTTCTGGACCATTGCAGAGGCTGGTGCCCGAAAAGCTGAGCAAGAAACAGGCTCGATAGTTATTTTTAAAAGACCTCAAGATGCCTCTGCTTCAACCCAAAAACAAATCATTGAAGATTTAATGACCCAAGGCGTTAACGCAATTTCTGTGAGTGTTATTAGTCCGGAAAATCAGACCTCCTTCATTGATGAAATTGCTGCAAGGATTCCCGTCTTGTGCGTGGATAACGATGCAGTTAAATCCAAAAGGAAGTGTTACTTGGGAACTGCTAACCTTCAAGCTGGTAGGTCTGTTGGCGAATTGGTGAAAGAAGTTATGCCGCAAGGTGGAAAAATCGCGATTTTTGTGGGCCAGTTGGATCCAATCAATGCTCAAGAAAGGCGTCAGGGCGTGCTTGATGTTCTTGAAGGTCTTGCCGAATCAAAAACATTGCGCGATTCCCCCAATGGAAAAAAATATGGGAACTACGAATTGATTGGTACCTACACCGATAATACTGATAAAAACAAAGCCAAAGATAATGCTGCAGATGTTCTTGCTAAGAATCAAAATGAAGAGAACCTTTGTATGATTGGATTGTGGGCTTATAACCCACCTGCTATTCTCGCAGCGGTAAAAGATTCCAAGCGTGTTGGGAAAGTAAAAATTGTTGGTTTTGATGAGGATGACAACACCCTTGAAGCCATTAAAGCTGGGGAAATCCATGGCACGGTTGTGCAGCAACCCTTTGAGTTTGGGTATCAATCTGTCAAGTTAATGGTTGAACTTGTTACCAAGCCTGAAAGTGTAAAAATCCCCGCGAACGGGATTATCGATGTGCAGCATAAGGTGATTAAAAAAGATAATGTCGATGCATTTCACACCAACCTCAAAAAGTTGATGAATAAATGAGCAGTCCGGTTTCAGGAGGCTTTAGCGTTGCGCCAGGAACACCTTTGGTTCCCATGTTAGAAGCGTTGGATATCAGTAAACAATTCTATGGGATAAAAGCCCTAAGTAATGTTGCTGTGCAAATATATCAGGGAGAGATTCTTGCCATTATTGGTGAGAATGGTGCGGGTAAATCAACCCTCATGAAAGTCCTTGCAGGGGTTCATCAACCTGATTCTGGTCAAGTTAGAATCAACGGTACTGCGGTTAATTTTTATAGCCCTTCAGACGCAATGAAACATGGTATTAGCTTGATTCATCAGGAGTTGAATCTTGCAGATAATCTCACAATTGCAGACAACCTTTTTTTGGGTAGGGAATTGCTTTGGGCGGGGCCTTTGAAATTGCTCGATCGCAAGGCAATGTTGAAGCTTGGGGCTAAATTTCTTGCACGAGTCGGGTTAGATGTTGACCCCAGTGTTTTAGTTGGATCATTGCCTCCGGGGCAGAAGCAACTGGTCGAGATTGCCAGATCTTTATCTTTGAATGGCCGCATTCTTATCATGGACGAACCAACTTCCAGCCTTTCGCAAAAAGAATCTGATCAGTTGGTTGAAGTTATCAAGGAACTTTCTTCCGAAGGTGTTTCTGTCGTTTATATTTCTCATCGCTTGGGTGAAGTTAAAAGAGTTGCCCATCGTGTTGTTGGTTTGCGTGATGGTAGAAATGCTGGAACCCTTGCAACTGATGAGATTTCTCATGATGCCATGGTTCGGATGATGGTTGGCAGAGATCTCGAAAAATTTTCCAAGCCTCTGGCTTTAGACCAATCCGCAAAAGTGCGACTCGAGTTGCAACAATTCAAATTTATTGGGGGTGCCTCCTCAGGCGTTACTTTTCAATTAAAGGCAGGCGAGATTTTAGGCATGGCGGGTTTGGTTGGCGCAGGAAGAACAGAACTCGCAGAAACTCTGTTTGGAATTCGTCCTTCTCAGGGAGGCCGGGCGATTCTCGATGGCGAAAATTTTCTTCCCCGCTCGCCTGTCGATGCTATTGCTGCTGGTTTGCTATTGGTTCCAGAAGATCGCAGGCATCATGGCTTGATCCTTTTACAAAGCATCAAGCACAATCTTTCTCTCCCCAATCTTAAAACTATCTCCCGATTTTTTCTTGTTGATCCATTCAAAGAAGCAAAACTGTCTTCCGATAGTATTCAAAGGCTTGGCATTAAAACTACCAATGCGAACAAGCTAGCAGGTCTTTTAAGTGGTGGAAATCAGCAGAAGGTTGTTCTTGCAAAATGGTTGGCTGTAGGACCAAAAGTTTTGATTCTTGATGAGCCCACCAGAGGCGTTGATGTTGGGGCGAAAGCTGAAATCTATGAGCTAATTCGTCACCTTGCTAGCCTTGGAGTTGCTATTCTTATGATTTCTAGTGATATGGAAGAAGTAATCCGCCTAAGCCAGCGTGTTGTTGTTCTTCATGAAGGAAATTTGCAAGGCGAACTTTCTGGAAATGATATTAATGAAGAATCGGTTATGCTGCTTGCTACTGGTTCGAAAGAGGTAAATGTCAAATGATCAGGATCTTTGGAATACTTGTTGTTGTATTTACTCTTTACGCCTTGTTGATGATGTCTGATCCGCAGGCTCGCAGTTTGGAAAATCATATCAACTTGGAGCGACGTATTGGCGAGTGGGGCGTTCTTACCCTCGGGGTTGGTTTTGTAATCATCACTGGTGGCATTGATCTTTCGATAGGTTCTGTTGTTTGCCTCGCAGCAGTCGCCTTTGGTTTGTTTCTTGAAAACGGATTTAACCCCTATATCGGTGCGGTACTAGTTTTGATTGTTTCAGCATTTATCGGATGGATTCATGGCGTTCTCATCACTAAGGGGAATTTGCAGCCATTCATTGTTACTTTATGTGGCCTCTTTATTTATCGAGGTTTGGCGCAGTTGCTTACGCTCATCAAATTTAAAGAACTGGGGCAAAAGTTCTCCCAAGGTTGGGATACGCCCGGCAGGGTTCTTCGCGATTCTTCAAGAGATGTGGGAATTGGCGATCGTCAGGACTTGGATGCTTTTCTTTTTTTACAGCGTGGCAACTTTCCCTTGGGTGATTGGCTTAGATTACCTGAAGCCATTGGTCCTTGGCTGAATATTCCCATGCCATTAGTGCTTTTGTTTTTTCTTGCGATTATCGCAACGGTTTTCCTGCATCAGAGTGTTTTTGGCAGATACCTTTATGCATTAGGTTTTAATGAGCAGGCCGCCAAATATGCAGGCATTCGTACTGATAGGTACAAAACCATCGCTTATATTTTATGTTCCACCCTTGCTGGCCTTGGTGGCATCTTGTTTCTTTTAAAGGTTCGTTCCGCATCTCCTTCTAACGCAGGAAGTTGGTTTGAGCTATATGCAATTACGGGTGCGGTGCTTGGCGGATTTAGTTTGCGAGGCGGTGAAGGTATGGTGGTTGGAATTCTTTTAGGAACAGCAATTCTTCCACTTTTGCGAAGCTTTGTTATTTTTGCAGGCATTCCCAGTGACCTAGAGTTTACCGTTATCGGGCTTGCGCTTCTTCTTGGTACCGTTGCAGATGAAATTGTTAGAAGGCAGACTGGTACTAGAGTTTTTGAACGCATCGCAGGCTTGTTTATCAAACCCAAAAGCTCCGCCACTTGATTCGAGCTTTAGTTATTCGAATAGTTTGCTTACGGATTCATTCAAATGGATTCTTCGAATTGCATCTGCAAGCAAAGGTGCTGCGGATAGAATCTTGACATTGGGGAGTTGTTTGTCGGGGGGAAGCGGGATTGTGTCGGTTACAATTATTTCTTTGATTGGGGCCCCGTTTAGCCGTTCGACTGCTGGCCCACAGAATACCCCATGTGTTGCACAAACATAAACTTCTCTTGCGCCGTTTAGTTTTGCAACGTGAGCTGCACCAACCACTGTGCCCGCAGTGGAAATCATATCATCAAAAATCACAGCAACTTTTCCATCCATGGAACAGCCAATTAGATTAGCTTGATTAGTCTCGGTTGCACTTGATCTTCGTTTGTCGACAATCGCAATACCGCCGCCTAGCTTCTTTTGATACATCAGAGCTTTTTTGATGCTGCCTTCATCTGGGCTTAGTATGACAAGTTCATCGGGAGGAATATTAAAACTTCGAACATAATCACAAATAACCGGGCTAGCGTGAAGGTGATCAACGGGGACATTGAAAAAGCCCTGAACCTGAGCTGCATGCAAATCTAATGCTAGAACTCGGTTCGCTCCTGCAACAGTAATAATATCTGCAACCATTTTGGCTGTGATGGGAACCCTGCCTACATCTTTGCGGTCTTGTCTGGCGTAACCATAATATGGGATCACCGCTGTGATACGGGCTGCGCTTGCTCTTTTAAAGCAGTCAAGCATCACGAGAAGTTCCATTAGATTTTCATTTACTGGCGGGCATGTGGGCTGGACAAGAAAAATATCCCTGCCTCGAACATCTTCGTCGATACGCACATAATTTTCACCATCGGGAAAATCAGTCAGAGTTATCTTTCCCAGAGTATCGTTAAGATGAAAAGCAATTTTTTCAGCCAAAGCTAAGTTGGCCCGACCGCTGA
Organism: Gemmataceae bacterium; assembly: GCA_044337875.1. GTDB lineage: Bacteria > Planctomycetota > Planctomycetia > Gemmatales > Gemmataceae > UBA969. Next base: position 525,900 of record JBIIMS010000002.1, on the reverse strand, counting down.
ATACTTTGATGTTGTTGTTTTTCATTGGAGATTCAGCCTGGTGATCGGACCATAGTTGAATAATGTGTTCCCAGTATTCTGGAAAGCCTTAGACTATCTGTTATACAAAATTAAGAATGCTTCATGAAGATTGAGCGTAAATGAGGCTGGTAATAAATCTGAATAATAGACATAAAGCTATTTGCTGTTTAATCTTAAGTTGATTTAAGTTGCTAGTGGAAGAGGTTTTGAAAAGCCGTTAAGGAAATGATGAACAATATCTTTGCAAAGCTGCTTTTGTCTGGGTTTATGGCCAAATCTTATGATAGCTCGGAGCCCGCCTAAAAGGAGGAGTGAAGATTCCTTTGGGTTTTGGATGAAGAATTCTTTTTGATCTTCTGCCTGTTTAAATAACGATTCCACGAGTTGGATTACATTCCAGCGGGTTTCTTGCCAAGGAAATTCAACCGAAGTTCGTTGAAATGCCTCTGCATGAAGAATGAGGTCAAACAAATGGGGCCTTGCATCAAAAAGATTGATGGATGTTTCAAGAATAACAATAAGCTTGTTTTTGCAGGAAACTTCAACTTCCACGGCATTTTCGATGAGTTTCATAAGTTCAGTGGAAGCCTCTTTAAGAAGCGCAGCATAGAGTTCTTCTTTGTTTTTAAAATAGCGATAAATGGTGCCTTTCCCTACCCCTGCTCCAAGGGCAATATCTTCCATGAGGACTTCGTGGAATCGTTTAGAGGCAAACATAACCTCTGCGGCTGCTAGGATTTTCTCTTGAGGGATGGTAGATTTTGTAGTCATTTCGAAAACCTTGAAACTAGATGATTGACTAGTGTCTAAAATCAATTTACAATAGAACTGACCGGTCAGTCTACACTTTATCACCTACCATTGTGGCTTTCAATAGCCTTGGCTTTCATTAGCCTTGTACAACGGAGATTCTTTCTGATGTTTCTTTGTAAGTACTTTCTTTGTGTTCCCTATTTTCGTGCCCTTGGGGTTTTATCTCTCTTTGTAATTTTATTTTCTGGCTGTTCCAAGAAAGGTCTAGAAGCTCCTAAAGGTGGTTCCGAAGTTCGGCCTTCCCAGATGAAGCTCAAACGTAAAATTGAACTCTATAAAATTCAAAAGCAACCTTTTCAAGCTACCTTGGAAACCGTTGGGCACCTTGAGGCCGAAGGGCAGACTGATATTGCTGCAGGTGTTAGCGGCGTCGTTGATGATGTTTTGTTTCGCGAAGGCCAATGGGTGGATCGGGATACTTTATTGGTGCGGATTGATCAAAAGAGGCATAAGGCTAATTATGATTCCGCACTCGCAATGGAAAAAAAAGCTGAGACAGCATTTGTTTTAAGTCGTGATCTTGAAGGGCTGACTCGCCTTGCAGGAATTGGCAGTTCTGCAGAGGACCGGGTTCGCGCTGCTGGGAATTCTAAACTTGCTGAAGCTGAGGCTTTACAAGCCAGGGCTGCTAGGGAACTTGCAGAGAATAATTTTAAACGCTCTCAGGTCAAGGCTCCATATTCGGGGCAAATCAACCAACGCAAGGTTACCGTTGGTAGCTATCTTGAAGATAAAACCGTGATTGCAACAATTGCCAACTTAAGTAGAATTCGTCTGGTGGGGTATGTCCCTGAGAAATCTGCGCCTGGCTTAAGGGCCTTGTTGGATAAAGAAGAGTTTCTTAGATCGGCATGCTTGATCTCGAACACTTTGATTTCACCTTTTAATGCTCTTACGATTTCCGCAGCAGATGCTTCCTCCTTATTGCCTTTTGGGTATGAAATGCGATTTACTCTTCGTGCTTTGCCGCGGGAAAATCTTACTGCCCGATTGTTTTTCATCAGTTCGGTTGCAAGCCCGGACACCCACATGTTTGAATGTAAGGGAATGATTGACCAATCCGCATTTTCTTCGCAGTTGAGGCCGGGATATACAGCAAAAATCATATGTGATCTTCCTGGTAAAAAAGATGCCTTAGTGGTTCCTGAGGAAGCGGTTCGCGCCAGTGAAAAAGGCTTTATAATTTTTCAGCCAATGCCCAGAGTTACCGCTGACGGATCCATTGAGTGGATTGCAAAGCCAAGAACATTGCAACTTGGTTTAAGAAAGCCCGGAGTTGTCGAAGTCTTGGATGGCGCAGGAGAGGGCGATTGGATTGTTCGCAAAGGGGCTGATGCTCTTGAAGAGGGGACTCCTGTAGAAGTGCCAAAGGAGATGGAACAAGAGTTGTTGAAAAAGTTTAAGGAAGCTAAAAGTAAGTAATCAATACCTATTTGGTGGATAATGACTCTTTCTGATTTAAGTATTAAAAACCCTGTTTTCGCAGTTATGATTAGTGCCGCACTCGTGGTTTTTGGTTCTATTGCCTATCGTGGTTTGGGGATTAGTCAATTTCCTGAGCTTGATTTTCCAGTTGTTAGTATTAATACCACGAGAGAATCTGCTTCACCAGAAACAATGGATTATGATGTTACAGATATTATTGAGGATGCTGTTTCAAGCGTTGAAGGCATAGATTATATCCAGTCTCAAAGTTTGCAGGGATCTGCCGTAACGACGGTGTTTTTTCGGCTTGAAAGAAATATTGATGCAGCGATGCAGGATGTGCAAAATGCTGTTTCTTCGGCTATGAACAGATTGCCCACAGATATAGACCCACCTGTTATTTCGAAAGTTAATTTCAATAAGTTTCCGATTATTTGGCTGGGTATTCATGGGCAGAAGCCTCTTCCTGAAATCAATCGCTTTGTAAATGATATTCTTAAGCAGCAGATTCAAACAATTCCCGGTTGTGGCGGAGTGATGTACGGTGGCTTGCGCCCTAGAAATATGCGCATTTGGATCGATCAGGAAAAACTAGAGGCTTTTCATATTGATGCATTGGATGTTTTTCGCGCACTTGAGGCAGAGCATGTCGAGAAGCCCGCTGGTTATCTTAAATCGGATAAACGAGAAATTAATGTAAGGTTAATGGGCGAAGCAAAGACACCTAAAGAATTTGCTCGTTTGCCAGTTATTTCAAAACCAGATGGCTCGATTGTTACTTTGGGCGATGTTGCAATTGTTGAAGATGGCATGACCGACAGAAGGTCTTTTGCAAGATTCAATAAGGAAACAACCGTGGGCGTTGGCGTAATGCGAGCAACAGGTGCCAATGTTGTTCAAGTTTGCGACGAAGTGAAAAGAAGGTTACCAATTTTGCGGGCCCTTGCACCCGAGGGGGTTGAGATAGGCATATCAACCGATTTTTCCTTGTTTATTAAAGATGATATCGAGGAGGTTAAGCATTCACTTGTCATGGGGGTTGTGCTTACCGCACTAGTTGCGTTGATGTTTTTAGGGTCTATGAGTTCCACCTTGAATGTTTGTGTATCGATCCCGGTTTCCATCATGGGAACATTTGTTGTCATGAAGTATCTTGGGTTTACTTTAAATTTTATGACACTTCTTGGGCTTTCGCTTTCTGTAGGCGTGGTGGTGGATGATGCTATTTTGGTGCTCGAAAACATTTACAGGCGCATGGAGAATGGGGAAACCAGGTTCCAAGCAGCTTTTAATGGAGCTAATGAAATTTCGTTTGCTGCATTGGCCTCTACACTTTCAATCGTTGCAATTTTTATTCCTGTAGCATTTATGCAGGGCGTAGTCGGACAGTTTTTCTTTCAGTTTGGTATTACGGTTACGGTTGCGGTTTTAATTTCTCTGGTTGTTTCGTTAACAATTACACCCATGCTTTCCTCTTTGTTTTTAAAGCTTCATAAAGAGGTTTTAATCAAACCGCCCACGATGCGTGGTGCCATGTCTTTGCCGATTAATCTCTTTAGATACATATGGTGGGGTGCTGACAAATATGTTGTTTATCCTCTTTTGGTTTTGCCTACTCATGTGGTGATGAGTTTTATGGAGTTCGTATATAAAAGAGTTCTTCGATTCGCTGTTGATTATCCGGTCGTCATTCTTCCCATAGCTTTTAGCTTTGCCTGTTCACTTGGTTTTTTAGTTACAGGCTTGAAAATCCCCCTTCCTTCTTGGGTTACCGCTAAAATTGGCGCCCCAGCTATTGTGATCAAGCCCATTGGAACAGAACTTGTTCCTAGCGAGGATCAAAATCGTTTTGTCATAAGTTTGATTTGTCCGGTTGGGGTAAGCATTGATTATGTTGAGGAAATGATTGGTAAGTGTGAAAATGTTCTTGTCAATTTGAAAGATCCGGTGACGGGCGCTGAAATCATTGCTGCGATGTTTTCTTCGATTTCTATTCGACCTGGGATGCTTATTTCTGAAGGGGTTGTTTTTATCAGATTAGTTTCCTCTATGGATCGAACTTTGACTCAAACTCAAATCATTCAGGATGTTAGAAAAAAGCTATCGGCTCTTGCTGGAGTTAGGCCAATTGTTTTAGATCTTTCCACGCAGGGATTTACTCCCACTAGGGGGTTCCCTATTGATTTTGCAATTCAAGGGCCTGATTGGAAAACAGTTGTCGATTACGCTGAAAAAGTTCGTCTACGCATGATTGAAAGCGGTATGGTTGCTGATGTTAATTCAGACTACCGGCCTGGTATGCCTGAAGAACAGCTTTTTCCCGATCGTGATAAAGCATCAGAGATGAACGTACCCATAAAGAAACTGGCTTTTCTTTTGAACGTTGCATTTGGCGGTGTGCGCAACGGTCGATTTACTGATGAAGATAAACGATATGATGTTCGGATGAGGCTTTTGGAGAATCAGCGTGATACTCCAGATCTTTTGAGCCATTTACACATCAGGCAAGAAATTCCTTTATCTGCAGGAGTTAATCCACCAACTATTCCCATCAATGATCTTAGTCAGCATAGAACTGTTTCGACCCTTCCTTTGATTAACCGCTATAATCATCTGCGCAAGATAGAAATTACTGCCAACATGAGCCCGGGCGTTTCGCAGGGTGAATCCATCGCTCGATGCAAACAGATTGCTGAAGATGTTCGCGAAGAAATGGGACTCCCCCCAAGTTATCGTTCTGTTCAATTAGGGAATGCCAAGGCGATGGCGCAAACTATTGATAGCATGTGGCGTTCACTTGTGTTTGGTTTTTTGGTTGCGTATATGATTCTTGGAATTCAGTTTAATTCTTTTGTTCATCCATTAACTGTTTTGTGGGCAGTGCCTTTTGGTGTTACTGGCGGGCTTCTTGTGCTTTGGCTTTGTGGAGATACGCTCAATCTTATGAGTATGATTGGTTTAGTTCTTCTTGCTGGGTTGGTTAAAAAGAATTCGATTATTCTTGTTGATTGTGCGAACCATTTTCGTGAAGCAGGCAAAAATGCCAGAGAATCAATGTTGGAGGCAGGCTTTGTTCGCTTAAGGCCTATTATGATGACTTCTCTTGCTACTATTGCTGGGGTTGTACCGCTTGCGTTTGGTTTTGGTGCTGGTGCTGAAAACAGAGGCCCTCTTGCTAGAAGTGTTATTGGTGGAATTTTTCTTTCTACCTTGATCACGCTTATTGTTGTTCCTTCGTTTTATGTTCTTCTTGAAAAAATAAACCATTGGCTTAACTCATTGTCCAAGGGTGTTAAGGCTTTACCGGTTCTTCCGCCTGCTTCTAATATCAAACAATCTAATCAAGCTGCATTGCAGCCCATCGAGGTTTGAAAACAACATGAGTTTGCCTGCTTTAAGTATTCGAAACCCTGTGTTTGCTGTCATGGTTTCTGCTGCAATGATAATTTTCGGATGGCTCGGCTATCAAGGTTTGGGGGTCAGCCAGTTTCCTGAAATTGATTTTCCCGTTGTTAGCATTGCGGTTACTAGAGAAGCAGCTTCGCCCGATATCATGGATGGGGATATTACTGATGTCGTTGAAGATGCAGTGGCTAGTGTGGAAGGTGTTGACTATATCATGTCCCGCAGCATGGAAGGCATTAGCCTTGTCACCGTTTATTTCAGACTTGAAAGAAACATTGATGTTGCAATGCAGGATGTTCAAAATGCGGTGAGTGCTGCCAGGCGAAGGTTGCCTGTTGATATTGATCCCCCAGTGATAACCAAAGTTAACCCTAATAATCTTCCTGTGATGTGGCTCACATTATCGGGGAGCGCCCCGTTGCATCGAATCAGTGATTTTGCGGAGAAAGAGCTCAAGCAAGAAATTGCTGCAATTGCGGAAGTTGGTGGTGTTCAATTTGCGGGTTTGCAGGCCCGATCCATCCGAATCTGGGTTGATCGAGATAAGCTTACAAGTTTTAATCTTGCTGCCGATGATGTCAGGCAGGCAATTCTGAAACAACATGCAGAAATGCCTGCAGGGTATATTCAAAGCAAAATGGTGGAGTTTAATCTTCGAACCATGGGCGAAGCTTATTCTGTAAATGAATTTCGAAAGCTTTTAGTTACGCAAAGAGATGGGCAGCATATTCTTCTTGAAGATCTCGCGGTCGTTGAAGATGGAATGGAAGACCGAAGAAGCTTGGCTAGATTTAATCGTATGCCTGCAATTGCAGTTGGAATTCGAAAAGCAATTGGCGGGAATTTGGTGGGTTTGTGTGAGAATGTAAAGAAGGAGTTGCCTCGGTTGCGAAAAATGTTGCCTCCTGGTGTAGAGCTTAATGTACCTGTCGATTCTTCGGTTTTTGTAAGGGAAAACATAGATGAATTAAAATTAACCCTAATGCTTGGTGTGCTTTTTACAGGGGTTGTTTGTTATTTGTTTCTTGGCTCGATTGGCACAACCGTGAATATTTGCCTTTCCATTCCAACATCCCTGATCGGGACCTTCTTCTTTATCAATTACGGGGTGAAGTTTTTTGGTTGGCCACCCTTTACCATTAATTTGATGACCCTTCTTGGCCTTTCTCTTTCTGTTGGTGTTGTAGTTGATGATGCAATTTTGGTGCTTGAAAATATTTACAGGCTAAGGGAAAAAGGATTGTCTATGATCGATGCTGCCTTACAGGGAGCAAACGAAATTAGCTTTGCAGCCATGGCTTCCACCTTTTCCATTGCTGCTATTTTTCTCCCCGTTGCTTTCATGTCGGGAACCATTGGTAGATTTTTCTTTCAGTTTGGCGTCACGGTTAGTGTTGCTGTTATTCTTTCGCTTGTGTGTGCTTTAACCCTCACACCTATGCTAAGTGCTTTTTTTCTCAAGCTTGCTCATGAGGAAGAAAAGGCCCCGCGCCCAATTCATATCATCCTTGTTTTGTTGATTAGCTTGATGATCCAAATCACTTTATTGATTTTAAAGTTTTATGCAGCGACCGGTTCTATGCTTGAATCTTATTGTTGGCCCGTCAAGTTCTTCTTTAAATACCTTGCAGAATCCTTTCCTATGTTTCTTGACCCTTTTCAGTTTCTATCTGGAAAACAAGCCTGGATGGCTTTTTCCTTGGAAGTTGTTATCGAGGTTTTGGTTTTTGTTTTGTTTATACGCTATTTTAAATTGGGGCTCTGGGCTGTTCAATTTTATATTTTAAAACCATTATTTCTGACGCCCACCGACTGGGCTTTGAATCTTACAACATCTGCTTATGCCAGGTTGTTGGGGTACTCACTTAAACATACTAATCTTGTTCTCGTGCTTGGGGTTTTCATAGCCTTGGCAACTGGCCTTTTTCTGGGAATTGGAATTTTAGGTCAGGAACTTGTTCCTAGCGAAGACCAGAGCAGATTACTAGTTCATGTGGTTGCCCCGGTTGGTGCTAGTATTGATGAAATCGGAAATTTGCTTGGCCGCTGCGAGACTATTCTTTCAGATCGGGATGAAGTGGCAGGTATTATGACTGCAGTTGCAACCGAATCAGGCTTGTTGATGAATGAAGCTGATATTTTTGTTCAACTTGTTCCACGATCTGATCGCTCGTTGACTCAGCAGCAACTTGGCCCTTTAATCCGAAAAGAACTCATGCAAGTTGAAGATGTACGAGTTGTAGTTCGAGATCAATCGACCGAAGGTTTTACGCCTCAGCGTGGTGATCCTATAGATTTTTCCATTCAAGGAGACTGGAAAATTCTACCTGATGTAGGCCGTAAAATTGTTGATTCGATGAATCATTCTTTGACCAAAAATAACCTCCCTTTACTTACCGATGTTGATATAGATTATAGGCCCGGTATGCCTGAAGTTCAGGTTACTCCCGATCGTGAAAAACTTGCATTATTGGGCATGCCTGTTTCTCGCCTTGCTGAAAGTATTAGCCTTCTTGTTGGGGGTGAACGCGTTGGAAGATTTACTGATAAGGGCAGGCGTTATGATGTACGTGTCCGTTTCCAAGAACAAGAACGAACCTCACCAGAAAATCTTCTTCTTATGACTCTTAGAGCGGGTGATAACAAGCTTGTCACTGTTGAAGATGTCGTGCAGGATCTCAAAACTGTTTCAACTCTGCCAGTCATCAACCGTTATAATCATCAACGTAAAATCGAGATTACAGCCAACACTTCTGAAGGTGTTTCTCAAGGCGAAGCAATTGCAAAATGTAAAGAACTTGCTATAGGTCTGCTTCCTGAAAATGTGACTTTAGTTGAATTAGGTAATGCGAGTGCGCTTAAAGAAACAATGACAAGCCTTATGTTTGCCTTGATGTTGGGTATTGTTATTGCTTACATGATTTTAGGGATTCAATTTAATTCATTTATTCATCCATTTACCGTTATTCTTGCAATGCCTTTTGCGGTAACTGGTGCCTTGATCACGCTTTGGCTGACAGGTGATACATTAAATATGATGAGTATGATTGGTTTTATTCTTCTAATGGGTTTGGTAAAAAAGAATTCAATTATTCTTGTTGATTACACCAATCAATTAAGAGAGCAGGGGATGGGCGTGGAGGAAGCCTTGGTTAAAGCCTGCCCTGTTCGATTGAGGCCTATTCTTATGACATCGATCGCGACAATTGCGGGTGCTATACCTGCAGCTTTTGGTGTCGGGCCTGGAGCTGAAACCAGGGCTCCAATGGCGCGTGCTATTATTGGTGGTATTTTGTTTTCGACTGTTGTAACTTTGTTTCTTGTTCCTGCTTTTTATCTTTTTGCTGAACGATGGCGCAGTTTCGCCAGCTTTCTTGCAAGGGTTGAGGATGTCCCCAACCCAAAATAATTCTTATGAGCATTCTTTTCATGGATGAAATAAATTTGGTAACGATTACATTTCATGAAGGAACTCTAGTAGTTAATGGTTTATCCCAGGATTTAACCCAAAGCCTTCCTTTTCTTTTGCCCGATCCAAGAACAAAAAATTTCCGGTGTGAGGCCATCTATTACAGGGCCCTTATTCAAGGCTTGGTTTCACTTAAAATTGGTTTTAAAGATTCTGCTAAGCTTTATCAAAATCAGGAGTGGGTGACCAAAGATGTTCGTCAGCCGTTCCCTTATCAATTGGAAGCTCTGGAATCTTGGTGGAGTAAAAAATCCCGAGGTGTTGTTGTTTTGCCCACGGGCACAGGTAAAACATTCCTTGCAGTTTTAGCTATTATTCGAATGCAGCGCCCCACCTTGGTTGTGACCCCTACTATTGATTTGATGAATCAGTGGCATTCAGTTCTATCCACTTCATTAGGGGTACCTGTTGGGATGATGGGGGGTGGAACTCACGAAGTTCATGACGTTACCGTTACCACTTATGATTCCGCTCATATTCATTTGGCAAAGTGGGGCAATAAATTCGGCTTTTTAGTTTTTGATGAATGTCATCATTTGCCTGGCTCGGTTTATTCGAATATCGCATTAGGTTCGATTGCGCCATTCCGTTTGGGACTTACTGCAACCCCCGAAAGAACCGATGGCAACGAAACAATGCTTGAGCATTTGATAGGCCCCTTTGTTTTCCGAAAAGAAATTGGAGAACTCGCAGGTAGTTATTTAGCTAGTTATGAATCAGAAATCATTCATGTAGATCTTTCCCCTGATGAAAAAATTGATTATGAAAATGCAAGAAAGTTGTATCGTGATTACCTTATAAAAAGGGGGATCAGCCTTAGAGATCCTAGTGGCTGGCAGCGGTTTCTTGCGGAAAGTTCCCGATTTCAAGAAGCGAAAAAAGCCTACGATGCTTTCAGGCTGCAAAAGAAAATAGCGTTGCATTCAAAAGCAAAAATTGATGTCTTAGAAAGCCTTCTTCTTAAGCATGCGAATGATCCCTGTATTATTTTTGCAGGCGATAATACGATGGTTTATGCGATTTCCAGGAGATTCCTCATCCCTGCTGTTACCCATGAAACCAAGGCCAAAGAGCGAAAGCAAACCTTGGATAAATTTAAGTCTGGGGAATATCTTGCGGTCGTTACCAATAAGGTTCTTAACGAAGGGGTTGATGTTCCAAGTGCTGGCGTTGGTATTGTGCTTTCAGGTTCCGGAACCGTGCGTGAGCATGTTCAGCGATTGGGTAGAATCTTAAGAAAGTATAAAGATAAACGCGCCATTCTTTACGAAGTAATTAGCAGGAACACCAGTGAAGAATTAACCAGCAAAAAGCGTAGGGAGCATGATGCTTACAGGAAATAAATTGCTTGCGAAAAACTACAGGGGGAGACTTCTGGTCAGTTATCTTGACCCTTCTGATTCCAGATGGGGTACGGTTGCAGAGTGGATTTTATCCAAGGGGAAAGAACTTTTGGGGCAATCAAGAAATTTATTTGAAGAAGAAATAAATGAGTATCCCGGTTCACTTCCTGATGCTTTGGTGTTTGCAGGGTTGGTTAAAGTTTTTTCGGACAACTGTAGTTTTGAACAATCTACAGAATTTGATGCGATAAAAATCAGGGAACTTGTTTTCTCGTTAGCTTCAAATTTCAAGCAGGAAGGAAAGTTATCTTCCGATATCGAAGTTCGTAAAAATATTTTTGAGCTTGTAGGAAAACAAACTGAAGTTGATCCAAATCTTATCGATGCTTTGTTGTATTCCGATCTTGAGTCAGAAAATAAACTTTTAGCTATACCCAAGGTCAATGCCCAGAATCTAATGCATCGTTATAATCTTTCGCTTGCCCAAGGGGCATTGCTTAATTCGTTGAATATTGTTGTAAAACTACCTTCATCGACTCCCCCAGCAAGGCTAAGGCAGTTAACAAGATGGCTTAAGTTTCAACGATTGTTGTGCGCAGTGGATAAAAGTAAAGCAGATGGATTGACCCTGCAGATTGATGGTCCATTAAGTCTTTTTCGAACAACCCAGAAATATGGCTTTCAAATAGCCTTGTTTCTGCCTGCTCTTTTATTGTGCCCGGAATTTGAATTGGAAGCTGAATTGCTCTGGGGCAAAACTAAGAAACCCTGCAAATTCCAAATTACCAGCAATGATGGATTGGTTACCCATTACGCAGATTCTGGCATGTACCGCCCACCGGAAAACGATGCATTTCTTCTTTTGTTCAAAAAAAGAATCGATGAATGGGATATATCGGATACTATTTCCGACCTTGATTATTCTGATGATTTACTAATCCCAGATTTTGTTCTTAAAAGGAAAACAGATCAAAAAATTGTTGGGCTAGAAATTCTTTGGAACTGGAACACTGTCATGGTTGAACGAAGAATCAAAGACATGGAAAAGCTTAAACTTCAAAAGTATGTGCTTGCTGTAGCTGATAAAGGTAATTTGGGGAAAGATAAACTAGCACAAATACCTAAGTCGGTTTATTTGTTTAAATCTTCGCCGTTGCCTCAGGAAATCGAGAAAATAATTAACGCGTTTTGAACTTTAAAGTTGTTTCTCTGCGATCTCCAGAGCCCGGAGTAATCCTTTTGCTTTGTTGAGCGTTTCTTCATATTCCTTGGCAGGGTCACTATCTGCAACAACGCCTGCCCCAGCTTGAAGATAGGCTTTTTGGCCTACTAAAACCATTGTTCTTAGCGCGATGCAGGTGTCCATGTTCCCTGAAAAATCAATGTATCCAACTGCCCCGCCATAGGGCCCTCTTTTGTGGGGTTCCAAATCGTCGATAATTTCCATTGCTCTTACTTTGGGGGCGCCACTAAGTGTTCCTGCAGGTAGGCATGACTTTAATGCATCTAGTGCAGTCATTTCCTTTTTTAGTGTGCCCTCCACCGTGCTACATAAATGCATGACATGGCTGTATTTTTCAACAGTCATTACATCAGATATTTGAACTGTGCCAAACTCTGCGATTCTACCTACATCATTTCTGCCCAAATCTACAAGCATGATATGCTCAGCTCTTTCTTTGGGATCAGATATAAGGTCTTGCGCAAGAATCTTATCTTCTTCTTCGTTTTTGCCCCTGGGCCTTGTTCCCGCAAGGGGGCGTATGGTCACATGGCGTTCTTCCACCCTCACCATGATTTCTGGTGAACTTCCTATGAGGCAGAGTTCATCAAAGCGAAGGAAGAAAAGGAATGGGCTTGGGTTTACTACTCTGAGAGTGCGGTAGATGTCAAAGGGCTTTGCTTTGGTTTCTGTTTCGAGTCGCTGGCTTAATACGATTTGGAATATATCGCCTGCATTAATATATTCCTTGCATTTATCCACAGCTTTTTCAAAAGATTCTTTGGTAAAGTTGGATTTGTAGGGCTGGGAGACTTTTCCCTCTGGTTGTATGTCTGTGATTTTTAATGTGCACTGGTTGTTTTGAAGTTGATGTACGATTGCATCGATTTTGTCGCATGCAGTCTTATAGGAAAGCTCTTTATCATTATCTGTTATGTGCGCATGCACAACTACAGCGATAGTCTTGTTGATATGATCAAAAATCACCATGTGATCATAAAAACCAAAACATAAATCTGGGAGGTTTCTGTCGTCTGTGGGTGTATTTGGTAGATCTTCTACATACCGGACTGTGTCGTAACCGGTAAAACCAACTGCGCCCCCACAAAAACGTGGTAAACCTGCAATATGTGGAGAACGATATTTGTTGATGTATTCCTGTAAAAGTGTAATAGGGTCATTATGCTCTGAAATACTTTGAATAAAAGTTCCGGATTGAGTGGGATTTCGTGTTTCGATTGTGACTGTTTTCTTTTTAACACTGAATCTTAAAAACGGATCTGTACCAAGAAAACTATAGCGGCCTACTTTTTCGCCACCTACAACGCTTTCAAATAGAAAAGACCATCTATCTTGGGATAACTTGCAGTAGGCACTTACAGGGGTAAGGGTATCTCCTGTTAATTGCCTGAATACCGGCACCATGCTGTTGTTTTTTGCATGTTCCAGAAATGATTCGATGTTTGGCCGGTGTCCCATGGGATTTATTCTTTGCTAGGTTAAAACAAATTTTTATACCTGTAAGCCGTACTCCATACCACTTATTTTAAAAATAATCGGTCATGAAATCATCGTTGATACTTGACCTACTGATATTTGCTTGCATATTTATATATAATTATTCTATGAGTTCAGAGGGGTATTTGGAATTCCGATGCATTGTTATGGCTGTAATACTTCAGTATTAAAAGAACAAGAACGCTGCGGTTCGTGTGGGTTTCCGTTGAAAATTGTATCGGAAAAATGTGATAATTTTGCAGATGTTGGGGCTGAATACCAAAACGAATGGCTGAAATATCAAGAAGACCTTACCGCCAATGCTTCGAATATGAGTTTATTGCCTTTAATTGGCGTTTATTTTGGGATAAGGTGTATATTTCTTGGCAATGAGGGGTGCAAAAAAGCACGCCTTGTCAAAAAGAATGAGCTAGCAAACCGTTTTATTCATATTCGTAGGTTGGGTGTTTTTGGCTTAATAACAAATCTAATTTCGTTACTTTTCATAATTATTGGGGTGATTACACTTATTCGAACCCCCTGATTTTCTTTAAAAGTCATTCTTGCCTGTTTTTACCTACTATTCAAGCGGTCTATCCTAGCACTTATTAAAGTTCTTCTGCGATTTAGTGATTACCTTGAAACGTTAAATTTTAAGGTTCATCTGGTGTTTTTAACTAATAAAACTTACTATTAAATCATGTAGTATTTCGAAACGAAGGCAAAAACTCTAAAGGTGATTCATGAGTTCGGAAGCAAATCCAGAACCTAATAAAGAGCCCGAAACCATAACTCAGGAAGTTAAATATTCCCAGGTGAGCGCAAGGGTTACAGAAAAAGTTTCCAGCGGTGTTTTTTCGTCAGGCGCTTTATTACTAAATGGGCAAAATGAGTTTATTTTAGATTTTCTGCAAAGAATGGTTCAGCCACAAAGGGTGGTAGCTAGGGTTGTGATGAGTCCTCCTTCCCTTCTAAGTTTTTGCAATGCCCTTGAAGAAAACCTTTCGATGTTTCAGGCTAAATTTGGTGCGCCCCAGCAATTACCACCCCCTCCGCCTGGTTCTGTCCCATTGCCAATTGACGAGTTATATGCGCAATTGAAAATTGCAGATGAAATGCTGGAAGGTTCCTACAGCAATGCTGTGATGATAAGTCATAGCCCAAGTGATTTTGTTTTTGATTTTATTGCGACTTTTTATCCCAGAAGTGTGGTGTCTGCTCGGGTTTTTATGTCTGCATCACAAATTCCTCCTTTTCTCAATACCTTGAAAAAAGGGTTCCAGCAATTTAAAGATAAAATGAGTCCTCCCCCAGCTTCTGGCCAAAACCTGCCGCCACCTAATTAACATGATTGCTTTCAACAAAATAACTTTTGGTGTTTAAGCATGAATGAGCTGGATTCATTGCCAGTATCTTTGGTAATGCCTGAGTTAATCAATGCGTTGGGTAATGGTAGTGCCGCAGTTCTTCATGCGCCCCCGGGAGCGGGAAAAACGACTCGTGTTCCGATTGGATTAATAAAAGCGGGATATGAAGGCATTGTTTTAATTGAACCACGAAGGTTGGCTGCCAAAGCTTCTGCTTTACGGATTGCATATCTGCAGGGATCAAAAATTGGGGATTTAATTGGGTACCAAGTTCGGTTTGATTCTAATTATTCCAGCAAAACAAAATGTTTGGTTGTTACAACTGGAATCATTTTAAATTGGTTGTCCTCCGACCCCTATCTTTCTGATTGCAAAATCCTCGTCTTCGATGAATTTCATGAAAGAAGTTTAGAGAGTGATCTTTTATTGGGCATGGCTAGGTTGTTACAAAAAACTGTGAGACAAGATTTAAAAATTCTTGTGATGAGCGCAACACTTGATAGCCATAAAGTTTCAGCCTACATGGATGATTGCCCGGTGATCTCCAGCATGGGAAAAATGTATCCTGTAGAAATAAGTTACCAAGTGTCTAAAAAAGATTTTCGCCTAGAAGATGCAATTACTGCAGAAGTTTTAAATATTCAACAAAAAACCAAGGGTGATATCCTAGTGTTTTTGTCTGGAATGTATGAGATTCTTTCTTCCAAGGCGCAGCTTGAAAAACAGTTTCCCGGATTAGATATACACATTCTGCATGGGGATTTGCCCATCGAGGTTCAGGAAAAATCTTTAAAAAAAGCTCCGCGAGACAGGGTGATATTGTCAACCAATGTTGCAGAAACATCGGTAACGGTTAATGGCGTTAAAGCGGTGATTGATTCAGGGCAGGCGAAAAAAAGTTTCTTTGATAACAGATTGGGTTTGAATAGTCTGGAAACAATTCGTATTTCCAAGGCATCCGCGGATCAGCGGGCTGGTAGGGCAGGGCGGGAATCTCCAGGTTTTTGTTCCAGACTTTGGTCTGAAAAAGATCAGATTATGCGGGAGGATTTCGATAAGCCTGAAATTCATCGGGTTGATTTGTCTGCAGCTTTATTACGGCTTTTTGCCTTCGGAGAAAACAATTGGGAGGAATTTCCTTGGTTTGAAAAACCTAATCGCCTTGCGGTTGAAAATGGTATCAAGCTTCTGGAAAATTTAAAGGCTATCCAGCAAGGTAAAATAACCCCCCTTGGCGTTAAGATGAATGAAATTCCACTACATCCAAGGCTCTCTGCTATTTTGCTTAAAGGGGCCAACAAATCCCTTCGCCAAGTTTCTTTGGCCATAGCTATCCTTTCAGAGAGATCCGTATTTAATCAAACTTTTGAAGGATCAAATTTTAGGCGTGATCAAAGTGCTTCTAGTTCAGATGTGCTAGATGTGGTCGAACTTCTTGAACATTATCAATCATTTAGAAATTCGGTGCAAAGTAGCAATGTTATTCCCGACCGGGCAGCAAATGTTTTTAGAGTCCGGGATCAATTGATTGCTTCATTTGGTGGAGATGAAAATCTTCAAAATACAGGGACGGAGGAAGATTTTCTGCGCGCAATACTAGCTGGGTTTCCGGATCGTGTTGCTAAAAGACGAGAAAAAAAAGACCTGAAAGCTTTGATGGTTGGAAATCGTGGCGTTGTGCAATCTAAAAAAAGCATGGTTAGGGATCATAGCTTTTTTGTTTGTGTTGATATTCAGTCGGGTGATGAAGAATCTATTGCAAGAATGGTGTCAGGTATAAATGCAGATTGGTTAGACCCTATTTTTAAAAGAACCCAACGGGAGGTTTTTTACGATCCTAGTTTGAAGAAACTCATTGCAGTTCAAAAATCGTATTACATGGATTTGGTTTTGGATCAAAAAGATTCGCATTTGACCCCAGATGATCTTCATGGCGAAATATTGCATCAGGGTTTGATGAGCCATTTGAAAGAGGTTCTTCCTGTTCTTGATTCGCCTGCAGGTCAATTGTTGGAACGCATAAATATTTATGGTCAATTGTTTCAGAATAAAAATTTCCCTGTGATTGATTCAGATTCTTTATTGGAACCTTTATTATGGCTCTGTAAGGGTAAAAAAACACTTCCAGAAGTTCGGGATGGAGATTGGCTTAATGCGGTGAGAACCATTCTTTCTCACGAGCAGTTTGTTACTTTGCAAAAAGAACTGCCCGAAAAGTTGACACTGCCTTCAGGGAAAATTGTTCCCCTGAAGTACGAGTTAGGGAAATCTCCATTACTTGAGGCAAGAATCCAAGAATTATTTGGTTGGAAAGAAACCCCCAAGCTTGGTGGAGGCAAACTTCCTTTATTAATTTCTTTGTTAGCTCCTAATTATCGATCTCAGCAATTGACTTTGGATTTAGCTGGTTTTTGGAAAAACACCTATCCGCAAGTTAGAAAAGATTTGCGGGGTAGGTACCCTAAGCATGCTTGGCCAGAAGACCCCCTTAAAAACGAAACGGAGCCTTGAAAATAAGGCTCCGTTCGAAGTTGTTTAGGAAAGTTAAACTTTAAGCGTTGTAAGTGGAACTTGAAACATCACCCCCACGGCCAGTCCAGTTGGTGTGGAAGAATTCACCTCTGGGTTTATCAGTTCTTTCGTAGGTATGCGCGCCAAAATAATCACGCTGGGCTTGAAGTAGATTTGCTGGTAAACGTTCTGTTCGGTAGGAATCAAAGAATGACAAAGCAGTGCTCATTGCTGGTACTGGAATGCCTTTTTTGATTGCCAAGGCAACGATGTTTCTCCAGCCTTTTTGTGAACGCTTCATTTCTTTTTTAAAGTAACTATCAAGCAGAAGATTGCTTAGGTTTTTCTTTCGGTCGAAAGCTTCTTTGATTTTACCAAGGAACCTGCTGCGAATAATGCAACCGCCTCGCCACATCAGGGCGATTCCACCATAATTTAATTTCCACCCATATTCTTTTGCTGCAGCTTGCATCAACATATAGCCTTGGGCATAGCTGACAAGTTTAGAGGCATAAAGAGCGTCGTGAATATTTTGGATAAGCTTTTCTTTCTTACCTGAAATGTTAGGCTTGGGCCCCTTGATGGCCTTTGCAGCTATAACTCTTTCATCTTTTAGTGCGGAAACGCATCGAGCGTAAACGGCTTCAGAAATCAGCGTTACAGGCATGGCCAATTCTTGGGAGTTGATTACAGTCCATTTGCCAGTGCCTTTTTGGCCTGCTGCGTCCAAGATTTTTTCAACCATAGGTTGGCCATCGGTATCTTTGAAGTTCAAGATGTCTCTTGTAATTTCGATTAGATAGGAATCAAGCTCGCCTTTGTTCCATTCTTCAAAAACTTTATGCATTTCATCGTAAGAAAGCCCCAAACCTTTATGCAAAATATCGTAGGCTTCGCATATTAATTGCATATCACCATATTCGATCCCATTGTGGACCATTTTTACATAGTGGCCAGCGCCACCTTCACCCACCCAATCACAGCAGGGGGTTCCATCTTCAACCTTTGCTGAAATATCTTGGAAGATAGATTTTACATGATTCCAAGCATCAGGGCTGCCGCCTGGCATAATGCTAGGCCCTCGACGGGCACCTTCTTCGCCACCCGAAACGCCTGTGCCAATGAATAGAATCCCCTTTGATTCTAAATATTTGGTTCGCCTTACAGTATCACCAAAAAGCGAGTTTCCACCGTCGATGATGATGTCGCCTTTTTCAAGGTGGGGAAGAATTTGTTCGATAAAGTCATCAACTGCTTGACCAGCTTTAACAAGCATCATGACGCGTCTTGGTTTTTTGAGCAGCTTGCACATTTCTTCAATACTATGTGCGCCAATTACTTTGGTTCCTTTGGCTTCTTTAGCAAGAAAATCGTCTACCTTGGAAGTGGTTCTGTTGTATGCAACCACAGTGTAACCATGATCATTCATGTTAAGAATTAAGTTTTGGCCCATTACAGCCAAGCCAATTAATGCGATATCGCCTTTAGGTTCAGAATTGCTCATAGTTATTTCCATTAGAAAAGAGGCCAAACAGTGTCATCATATATTTGAGGAAATGCCAAGCATTGCCAACTCTTAATGACTTATAAATGATAATCTAGGCATAAATTAACCGTTTGGCTAGCAAAACATAAGAATTGTAGGGAAGAAGTTTTACTGATAATTTGTGGGCATGATAGAATAATTGGTTGGTGAAATGATTAGCGTATTGAAAAAAGGTGCAAAAATGGCAGCAAGTATTTTTCCGATGGTTTCTCCTAAGATTGATCCTGCCCCCATATTTGAGTTATTCCGTGGGAATTATGCAACAGAGTTGCTAACCGCCTCTGTTGTGCATTTTAATCTTTTTGAAGAAATAGCTTTAAACCAAGTAGGATCTGAGTCATTGAGAGCCAAATTAGGGCTTGAAAGGCGAGCTTGGGTTGTGTTGATTACTGGGCTAAAAGCTTCCGGGTTATTGTTGGAAAACGAGGGGAATCTTACCCTTTCTGAAATTGCAAAATCCACGCTTCTAAAAGATTCAAGGCATAGTATTGCTTCTTATATTGGCTTATCTGGGCAAAGTTCTGGTGTGCTGGAAATGGTGAATCGACTTCGAGTTTCAAAACCTGTTCATGCAGATAAGCCTGATGTTGGCGCAGCTTTTATTTTTCGTGAAGGACTAGATTCCGCAATGGATAAAACCGAAAGTGCAATAAATCTGACTTTGTCCCTTTCTGGAAGGGCAATGAATGTTGCACCAGTGCTTGCAGAAAAACTCCCTCTTACAGGTAATAAAATTCTTCTTGATGTTGGCGCAGGAAGTGGACTCTATTCGATTGCTTTGCTTGAAAAAAATAAAGATTTAAGGGCCATACTTTGGGATGGCGCAGAGGTTTTGAAAGTTGCTGATAATTTTGTAAATCAAGCAGGGCTTGCGTCAAGGGTTACAAGCCTTCCGGGCGATATGTTTGCAGATTCTGTGCCCGCAGGCGTGGATGTTGTTTTGCTCTCAAATATTTTGCATGATTGGGATGAACCCGAATGCCTTCGCCTTATCACTAAACTTGTTAAAATCCTTCCCAAAGGTGGCCTACTTCTTATTCACGATGTTTTTCTAAATGATGAACTTGATGGCCCCTTGGAGATTGCTTTGTATTCTGCTGCTCTTTTCTCTCTTACCGAGGGCAGGGCTTATAGCAAAAAAGAATATCAGGCATGGCTAAATGAAGCAGGGATGACTTTGGTTAAAGTCATCCCTACGCTGGCTCATTGTGGAGTAATGGTTTTTTCTAAGTAAACAACAAAGTTGTTAGACGCCCATTACATTATAGCCACAATCAACATATAAAACTTGGCCCGTGATTGCAGATGCCAAAGGGCTACATAAAAATGCAGTTGCGTTGCCAACTTCATCGGCTTCTATCGGGCGTGGCAAAGGCGATCTGCTGGTAGCGTGATCGATCATTTGGCCGATATCACCAATAGCTTTTGCAGCACGGGAAGCGTAAGGGCCTGCGGAAATAATATTTACCCTAATGCCTTTTGGTCCCAAATTACTTGCCAATTGTTTGGCGTCAATTTGCAAAGCAGATTTTGCGGTGGACATTCCACCACCATAATGTGGAACAACTCTTTCGCCACCGATGTAGGAAAGGCCAACCACACTAGTGCCGCCTGGTTTATCTTCCATCAAAGGAAGTGCAGCCCTGCTAAGCGCGGTAAGGGAATAAGCACTAACACTTAAGGCGGTAAGATAAGCTGCCCTTGAGGTGTTAACTGCAGAATTTTTTATTTCTGGGCTGAATGCCACAGCATGAATGAGGATATCAACGGTATTAACATTTTGCGAAAGCGCATCAATCATGCCTTTGATTGAAAAATCGCCATGCTTCGCATAGCGTTTGTCATTCTTGGTTTTTTCATCGACATCGTCCATGGTGTCAAAGCTAACATCGCAAGGAAGAATCTTTTGAATTTTCATACTTCCCTGAGCATAAGGAAGAATTCGACTTTCGGCATCGGTCTCGCGCTCCATAATACTTTCAACAATACCAACCAGCCTTGGGTGTACTGCAAAAAACAGGGTGGCTCCAGCGGCTTGTAGAGTTTTTGCAATATGCCAAGCAAAACCAACATTATCACCTACACCAGTAATCAGTGCCACTTTACCTTTTAAATCAATAGGAATCATGAAAGCTCCTGCAAACTCTAAACATTCAAAAGTAAGAGAAAGTAATCCCGAAAATTACCTTTTGAAGGTCGAACCAGTTTGGCGAATCTTGTTACCAGATTCACTTGACCCAGAAGTTAGTTGAATAATCGCCTGATCAGCTTCCATTCGAACTCTAGGGTCCAAGTCCGTTTTCTTTTCATTAATTACTTCCAACACTTCTATAGTATTGATTTTCATGCGTGTAAGCGAGCGTATACATGCTGCTCTTACCAATGGGGCTGGATCTTCCTTAACTGCCGTTGCCAAGGCCTGAACTGCCAGGTTCATAGATGCCCCTCGGATTTTGGATAGCTGATCCGCAGCATACTCCCTTTGGGAAGGTTGATTAGCATTTTTTAGCATCACAACGTTCTCCATTAAAACAGTATCTACAGGCATTATGGTTGGTTCTGGTTGAATGTAAGCCATCATATTGGCTGGCATTTGGCCTGAGGCCATGCTTTGGGCCATAGCATAATTTGGATTAATTCCTTGGGGGCTAAACCCTTGGGCAGGCATATTTCCTTCTTTTGGCATTCCCGGATTAAATGCGTTTTGCATTACAACGGTTGATGCAACATCCGAAGGGATCGGCCTCTGATTTGGGACCGAGGTAAAGGCATTTGCCATGCCTTGGGTCGGATAACTATTACCAGCCGTATTTGTACTTGGGTAGCTAGGATAAAGTTGCGGTGCTTGGGGTGGAATAATGTTGTGTGCGATAGATGGTGCTGCAACTTGGGGTTGTCCATTGGGGTTATAAGGAATCAATCTAACAGGTGGCGCCCCTGCAGCTATAACTGACCCGTTGCCTGGGGGAACTTTATCTTCATTTGCGTTAATTTCTTTAGGCTTGTCCAAGAAACCATAAATGCGTCCCATGGTGCGGCCAATGAAATCTGGTGTTTTAGCTTCGGTGGGTTCTTTCTTTTTGGAAAAAACGATTCTTGGTTGCCTAGGTTCTTTGATAACAATGATTGGCAGGGTGGCTGTTGTTTCAACGGTTTCTGTTTTAATTTTTTTACTAGCATTAACTTTAGCAACTGGTTTTTCTACGGTTTCTGTCTTGATTTTCGTATTAGCATTAACTTTAGCAACTGGAGTAGTTTTAGGTTTTTCCTTTGGCGTTACTTTAATAGTTTCTGTTGGAGCAGTTTTGGGAGTCGATTTTTCCGCTAGTTCTGCAGTTGTTTTAGGTGATTTACCCCCAGAAACAATCGCTTCCACTTCTTGGTTTGCACTTTCTCTTCCCACAGCTTTTACAGCTTTCTTGGCGATTTTTTCTTCTAGCTTGGGATGTAGGTAGTCAACGCTTTTCAGTGGATCAGGTTTTGTCCGATCTGCATGAGGAAGTTCAGGATCCACTGGTTGGCTTTTAGTAATGTTGGTTTTTTCCTGCGATGAATCCATTTTGCCCCAAGATTTTCTCCAATCCTGCGCTTTGGGTTGTTCAAACTCAGGCTTTTTGATTTCTTTTGGCCCCGTGGATTCTGCAACTTTAGATTCATTTTTAGTTGCTACGGAATTTACAGTGGCAGGTGTAGTAATTTGATTGCTTGAGTTCGAAGAATCGATTGCTTTATCTTTTACCTTGGCAACTAAAGGCGCTTTGCTAGGGATTTCTGTGATGGATATGATTTTTTCAGGCCCAGCACTGGTGGTAGCGACAAGGCTTTTTTCTTCGTGGAGAATAATAAGTTTGTCGCTATTGGCTGGCGCAGTTTTAGTAGCAAATAATTTCTTGTTTTTCTCTGGTACTACCACGATTTTATCAGCGCCCGGTGCTGGAATGGTTATAAATTCAGTAGCCAAGGGTTTTTCGCTTGAAGTAGCAACTTCTGATTTCGCCACTTCTTTTTTAATGGTCGCTGTTTCGATTTTTAAGGGTTTTGTGTCTTTTTGAATCGCAGTTTGCATTGGTACAACGGATGAATTATTAATAGCCGTGGTTGCCTCAACTTTGGGAAGTTCTTTTTGCAAAGTTTTTGCTATTGAGGAGTTATATTCCGGAGGAATAGGGGAATTCGCTGGCGGAGTATTGGCATTCACCCAGTGGTAGTTAGTCGTTGAATTTTTGTCTTTTGAATTTGGGTCATTTTGAACAATGGTGATTTTGTTACCAGTTTCAAGTGCTTCAACGAGATAGCATTGTTGCCCGGCTTTATTTGTCCAAGATAAAATTAGCTTGCACTTTACTGGGGCTTTGCCTTTTTCATTTACAGTTAAAAACCGGTCTTTCGGTTTTTGAATTTCATTATTGCTCGGGGTTTCAGAATAGGCCAAACCAATGGTTGTTCCAGTAAATGCTAAGAGCAGGGAGCTAAGCCATAATTTGCGTAACATGATCGGATCCCCCAGCATAGAGTTGATACTATGCCAATAAATGTTTGATATACTGCTTTATTTATCGGTAATGCGGGGTATGAGCTTGAAAGCGAATTTGACGAAAAGTCGGAATATTCAGCCGGGTGGGTAAAATAGCAAGGGCCTGCTGGAAAATCCAACAGGCCCTTGGTGATTTAGGGGGACAGGGTCAAATTACTTCGCTCCGCCCATCTCGCGGCGGTACAAAGGTAAATGTCTGTAATATACTTCCATGGTAAGAAGAGCCATGGATGTAGCCATAAGCCTGCCACCAGCATCGGCGTGAGCGCCAAGAGCATCCCAGCTTCCAGCGAGCATGATTTTTTTAGGATCAGTTCCCTGAACTTGTTTCGCAATTAAAATATCACGAACCCCATTTTTACGAACCCCACCAACTTCAGGGCCTAGGTTCCAGAAATCCCAAGCTTCGCCTCCCATATGGTGCATAACCTGAGTTGCGTAGTAAATTTGGTACATGTTGTAATTGGCAGGGCTAACACCTGGGTGAATCTTTTTCATGATTTCCACACCTTTTAAAAGGCCTGGGTTTCTTGGGTTGACACCCATGTACTGCCTGCAAAGCATACCGATAGCTGTCATTGCAGGGGCCGCACCTGGATCGGTGTAGCCATAGCCACCAGATTTTGGATCGTGCACGCCATCAAGATATTTTTCAACCATTTTGTATCGTTCGGTTGGGACTTTTAGGCCAGCCATTTGACCGCTCTTTAATGCCATAGTGCACCAACCGGTTACTGAAGTATCGCCTGGTTGTTTAGGGCCGTAGCGCCAGCCACCACCATCATGTTGGGCATAAATTAAATAATCTAAAGCTCTTTGGGCAGAGATTTTGATTAAGGGATCACTCGTCATACCATAAGCTTCGCACATAGCGATTGTTGCCAATGGGTGAGAATAAAGCCCACCGCCATAATTGCCATCTTTACCTTGTTTTTTAATAAGGAAGTTGACGCCACCCATAACGGTTTTGCTGTAATCTTCCTGTGATTTTTTTCCCGAGGGTTTATGGGTGATACCTGCGGCAAGGAAAGGCAATAAACCAAAGCCTGTTCCTGCGATATCATTGTTCTGGGCTTTATCAGCAGTGTTATGCTTGATTATTTTGGAAGCAGGATTTCCGATAGGGGCGGTTCGATAATGATCACCGTATTTCTCTAATGACCAATGTCCATCATCAGCTTGGTGCAAAGCAAAAAATTTAAGGCCTCGAGCAACAGCCGCTTCGGAAAGTGCATTGCCACCGCCTTCAGCAAGAAGCTTGTCTCTAGTGGCGCCACTACGACCAGCAATACCACCTGGGGCATAAACCCCACCCATGCCGCCAAGGGAACCAACATTACTTCCAAGGCCTGAAACATCTAAGGAAGGAGCAGCACCAGTGCCGCCACCAAAACCTGGAGGGGGAGGAACATTTTGAGCAACCGTTTCAGGAGAATTGGGAATACCAACAGATTGCGATGGATCTTCTGGGCCGGGAACACTCATCTCGTCTTTGCGATCCACATTGTATTGGGTGGGCACTTCGATATCGTTGCCCACATCAGTAACCGTTAGATCTGGTTCTGGTTCAGATTCTTCAATTTTGGTAGGTTCATCAAGTTTCGCAGCTTGAACGGGCCCATTTTCGAATGGAACAAGCATAATTAAGAGGATCAGCAAACCATGCATAGCCGCACTAATAACGCCAGCACCTAATGCCCAAATAATATTGGCGTAGCCGGTGTTATCTTGAAGTGTTTCGGAAAGCTCAACATGGCCAGCTTCGTGGCCCATTCCTGCGAAAACCGCCAAGCCCATGGTGGGTTTGGTGGCAGCAACAACAGGTACAGCGCCTTCGAGAAGTACGGAAGTAACTTCGATACCCCTATCGCGGGCAATCATCTCAGCGTTTTTTTCATTTTGAGCAACAATCTTAGATTCAATGGGCTTGCCTGTCCCCTTGATTGTGCCTTTAACGATATAGTTTTGTGACATGAATAACTCTCCTGAATTTTATTAATACTTTATTATTGCATGAATGCTTTAGGAAATCAATCAAATCCTATAGCCGGGAAAGTTTGAATTACCAGAATCGTTGTCTGTTAATTTAGACGCAGAACCGTCAATTTGGTTCCCAATAGTGGTCGAATAATCTTTGAAAATTGGGTCGACTTCTAATTTTCGGTTTCTTAACCGGGTTGAAGTTTTCTGATCGCCACGCAAAAACCAAATAATTAACCCAATAATTCCTGAAAGAACGACCAAAGAAGATGCTGTAAACAAAGGCAGCAACCCTTTCGCCCAAGTTGAACTTTCGTCAGTAGATTCGATCGATCCCCTTGTAACATTCAATGTTTTTCCGATCACCAAAGGTGTATCTTTCCAAGGGTTATCGCTACCAGTATTTGCTGTTTTGTAGCGATATTTTTTGAAAAAGTAGCCTTGAAATTCAATCAGAAAATCATCTTTTTCAAACGGTAGGATGTTGTCAGGCAATTGTGTAAATAGGATACAAACAGGGTTCGGTCCATACATTTCTTGAAAGACCCAGCCTTCGTAAAGTTCGGAAACGCCAACACTTAATAATGCCACAGGCGGTGTAATTTTTCTGAGGCGTCTTAGCCTTCCTTTGATCTCCACCACCTCGCCTCGATTTGTCCTGGGTTTGGTCATTAGATCGGAGAAAGTAAGGTCTTTACGGGCGGATTGGGCAAAGGCCAAAGCAGAAGTTTGATAAGCCATCAGCACGAATTCGTAATAAGCAGAGGCCTCTAAATCATCAATCGAAGGGCCGGAAATAGGTTTTTCGTCTTTTACCCGTTCCAAAAATTCATCTGGAATCGGTCGAACAACATCTGAATTAATTAAAGACCAAAAATCTTCTTCGTCACCGATTTTCAATAACCCAATTGTTTCAATTCCAGAACTTGCAGACCCTGCGGGCATAAGAATTAAACCACAAGTTGCAAGAAGGGTTTTGTCTCGTCTTGAAGAAAAAGGCGCAGCAAACGACCATAAATTAAAACCAGCATCATCCCCACTAACTAAGGTCGAAAGCGAGCCTAAAAGCCCAATCCCTGGCGTGGTTCCCGCGCCAATACAAAGTGTTGCTAAATAGCTCTGTTCGGGTTGAAATAATTGAAATAAAGGAACCGTATCGATATCCTGCGAAGTCGCTTTTCGCGTTGAAAATAAGCAAGCTAGAAATAAAAAAACTAGGGCGATAAACTTGCAAATGGTGTTGGTTTTAGACATCATTCGTGCCCGGAAAAATTAATTAACCACACTGATGTTGAATCCCGGAGGTTCAACAAAACTGACATTTTTAAAACCAGCTTTACGGCAAGTGTCTGCAACCATGATCACATTGGACCATTTTAACTTGCTAGCAGGCTGGATTTTAATTACCTCTTTTTCGGCGGCAGTTTCATTAGCTAATTTTAACTTTTCAAAAAGCTCTTTAAGATCACCAACGATGACGGATCCTGAATTTTGTTTGATGTGTATTTTCGCAATTTCTCCGCGATTTATATCATCCGTAACAGCTTCCACAACAATTGTTACATCAGCTTCGATTTTTGGAGGAGCATCAGGATCGGGTGGTGGCGGTGGTTGGCTGGTTTCCTTGGCAGCAGCTTCATTTTCTGAAGGCAAGCTTAAATCAAACTGGCCCTCCATACCTGAAGGATTGTAGGTAAAGATGAAAAAAGTCAGCAATTGAAAAGCCATGTCCAACATCGGCGTGATGGGCAATATGACTTCTGGTGATGGTTCGTCGTTCTTGTGCTTACTCATATTGGTTGTGCCACGCTCTTAGTTACAGCCCTGAGTTTTATTTGCCTAAATCCCTCGATTTTACACATCTGCAGTACACGGTAAACCTGATCATAGTCAGTAAGCTTATGGGCTCGCATGACAATGGTGGTTTTAACTTTACCATCTTTACTGGTTCTTTTTAGGGTGTTAAACTGGTTTCGAAGCCAAAACTTAAATTCGCTAAACCGCATGGGTTCTTCGCCAAGGATAATAATAAAAGGGTCACCTTCTTTAAACTTATCGGTAAGTTTTTGAAGGGCGGTAGCACCTTTGGATTCATAATCCTTTAAAATAAACGGTCGAACATTAACGAATAAAACATCGGTTTCATTTTTGTCCATGGGCACAGCAGACATGGATTCTGGAAGTACGATTTCTTCTGATACCTGATTGGTAACAAAATTAACGCACATCATGAAGAACATTAGAAGCTGCAACACCACATCCAAAAGAGGAGTGAGGTTCGGTTCCATGTTTCCTTCGCCGGAAGCACCATGACTCATGGTATTTTAACTCCTCGTTGACTTTCAGTTCAGTCTTTAACTGGTCCCTTTTAACCATCGTTGTGCTGATTTCTGTAAAAACAGAGAGATCAGCAGCGGTTAAACTTGGGGCACGGACTTTGTTGGAACATTTGGAGCCGCAGGAGTTGCAGGCGCACCAGGTTGACCTGCTGCTTTTTTAGTACTGTGATACATCTGGGTAAGAAGATCATCAGCGATCAAGCTTGTATCCATCGAAATTTTAATTAATCGATTGCGATAAAATGCATGAAAGAAAATTGCAGGCACGGATAGTCCAATCCCAAGAAGTGTAACTACAAGTGCATGCGAAATACCATCCGCAAGTTTATCTGGCCTTGGTGTGGAACCTGGTCTTCCAAGTTCCATAAAGCTAAGAATCATACCAAATACGGTTCCAACCAAACCAATAAGGGGCCCAAGTGTTCCAATAGTTGAAAGATAAGTGATTGCCACTTCCTTGCTGGCTTTAATACTATCAACCATATTGTAGGCTGATTCTCTAGCATCTTCGATGCCATATTGAAGCCTAGACATGCCTTGGCTCATAACTCTACCAAGAAAGGAACCATCTTCTTTGGCTATATCAAAAGCTTGTTTAAACTGCTTCTTGTTGACCAAGTCGGTGAATTCTTCGACAAAATTTGGGGGAATGGATGTGGCCATTCGAAGTTCCATTGCTAAAAGGCAAACAAGCGCAATAAGAGCAATTGAAATGGCGAGAATCATTGGGCCGAATACCCAGCCCGCAGATTTAAGAATGTGCATGAAAAGGCTAGGATTTCCAGCAGCGGGTTTATCGCCTTCCTCTTTCTTTTCAGCAGCAGGGGGCGCTTCTTGGAAGGCAAAGGAAGTATTAGTGCTGAATAAAAATCCAACAAGAACCAGCAAAACTAGTGTAAACCTTGACAATGTCCCTGACATGAAATTCCCCTTAATTAGCGTTAGCATCTTGTCAATCCTTTTGAAAACACCAAAGTCACTTTATGAAAGTTTATTTGGAAGAAGAAAGCTAAATTTCATTAAACTTTCATTCTGTAGTTATTTTGACACACAGTAGCAAACATTAGTTCCATAAGAATCAAAAACATTAAAATTAAATTAACCTTCTTTATAACAACGTTGAAATCATGTTCTGTCAAGGAATTATCGCACTACTTTCCCCCAATTTTTTCTTGGAAGTGTTTCAGCGTTTTTGTGAGGCCCTCTGTTCGTTGTATTTTTGGTTCCCACCCTAAAAGGTTCTTAGCCCGTGTTATATCGGGTTTTCGCACTTTTGGATCATCCTGAGGCAGAGGGTGAAATATGATCTTGCTTTTGCTTCCAGATAAATCAAGTATCTCTTTTGCAAATTCCAAAATGGTCACCTCACTTGGGTTTCCCAAATTCACTGGCTCATGATAATCCGTGAACAATAATTTTGTGATGCCTGCAACTAAATCATCAACATGGCAAAAACTTCTCGTTTGCGAACCATCTCCATACACGGTTAAAGGTTCTCCCCTAAGTGCTTGGCCCATGAAATTTGGCAAAACTCGTCCATCATCTAACCTCATACGATTGCCATAGGTGTTAAATATTCGGATGATATGGGTATTGATATTATGGCAACGGTGGTAAGCCATTACCATTGCTTCAGAAAAGCGTTTGGCTTCATCATAGACGCCCCGAATGCCAATTGGGTTAACATTTCCCCAGTAATCTTCGCATTGTGGGTGCCTTTCCGGGTCGCCGTAAACTTCGCTGGTGCTTGCCAATAAGTAAGAAGAGTTTTTTGCTTTTGCCAAACCTAGAGTGTTGTGCGTACCCAAAGATCCAACCTTGAGAGTTGGGATGGGGTGCCTAAGATAATCAACAGGACTTGCGGGAGAGGCAAAGTGCAAAATGTTATCGATGGGGCCATCGATCTCTAAGTGGTGACTGATATCGTGGCGTATAAAACTAAATTGCGGATGGTTTCGTAAGTGTTCCACATTTCCGAGGCTGCCGGTAATTAAGTTGTCAACGCAGATAACTTCATGGCCAAAGCCCAAAAAGGTTTCACAAAGATGAGACCCGACAAAGCCAGCACCGCCGGTAACAAGTGTTCGCACTAGTAAAAATCCTTTCAATCGTTCTTATCGAGGAAGCCTTCCCGTTTAAATTACCGCAAGGCTCAATTTACAAAATTTAAAATCATAAGAATTATTTCAATTATTTTTATGGTTTTGTAAACTGCTTATATGTTATCTAATATTTGTTGAAAGAATAATAGCTGATTTATTTATTCGACAGATGTGAATTATTAATTGTTTGGCAAATAGTTTATGTTGTAACTTTTTAGTCCCTTATGTTTATTTAAAAAAGAGAGAATGATGAATACAAATCCCATGCGTTTTTACACCGTAGTTCCTAGCCTTCCAGCTCGTTTAAATGCGCTTCATAAGATTGCTTTGAATTTGTGGTGGTGCTGGAATCATCAAGCGGTTGAACTTTTTCGAAGAATTAATCCGGATCAATTTGAATTAGTTGATCATAGCCCGGTTCGACTTCTAAATCAGCTTTCGCAAAAGCAAACAGCAGAACTGCTTTCAGATGAAGGCTTTCTTAATCATATGGATCGTGTTGAACAAGATTTTGATCGCTACATGTCTGCTACAACATGGTTTCAGGAACATTATTCCAAAGATAAGAACGTTTGCAGGATTGCTTACTTTAGCGCTGAATTTGGCATTCATGAAAGTATTCCTGTCTATTCAGGCGGGCTTGGAGTTCTTGCAGGCGATCATCTTAAAGCTGCGAGCGATATTGGCATTCCGCTGTATGGCGTCGGCTTGATGTATCGTGAGGGCTATTTCAGGCAATATTTAAATGCAGATGGCTGGCAGCAAGAGCGCTATCCCGAAAATGATTTCTTTGGCCTACCAGCTGTTCAGGTGCTCGATAAGTCAGGCCATCCTCTTGTTGTTAAGGTTCATTTCCCTGGCAGAGATGTTCTTGTTAAAGTTTGGCAAATTAATGTTGGCCGGGTTCCTTTGCTATTGCTCGACACCAATATTATTGAAAATCAACAAGAAGATCGGGCCATTACTGCAAGGCTCTATGGTGGAGATACTGAAAATCGAATTCGCCAAGAAGTAGTTCTTGGTATGGCAGGTGCCAAAGTTTTACATGCCTTGGGTATCGATCCAACGGTATTCCACATGAATGAAGGCCATAGCGCATTTTCATGCTTGGAAAGAATTCGATGCCTGATGACTGAAAAGAAGATTGATTTTCATAAGGCAAGAGAAGCCGTTTCTGCAGGTACTGTATTCACCACTCACACGCCTGTACCAGCAGGAAATGATCGTTTTTCGCCTGCTCAAATTGAGCACTACTTTAGTGGTTTGATGGCTTCTTTTGGCATGAGCAAGGAAGAGTTTCTTGGCCTTGGTCGCGAAAACCCTTCTGATACTAATGAAACTTTTTGCATGACTGTTCTTGCCGTGCGTCTTTCGAATGTAAGCAATGGTGTAAGCAAGTTGCATGGTGAAGTAAGCAGGAATATGTGGAAAAATATCTGGAGTGGATTATTGGACAAAGAGGTTCCCATAACCTCGGTTACCAATGGGGTTCATACCAGTACTTGGGTTTCCCCCGATATGGTTCAACTTTATGACCGATATTTGGGTGCAGGTTGGGGGCTAAAGCCCAACGATGAAACCTTGTGGAAACGTATTGATTCTATTCCGGATGCTGAACTGTGGAGAACCCATGAAAGACGAAGGGAAAGGCTTGTTTCCTTTACTCGCAGAAGGCTGAAAATGCAGTTGAAGAATCGTGCTGCAACTTCTTCCGAAATATCCCGAGCTGATGAGATTCTTGATCCCGAAGCTTTGACCATCGGGTTTGCTCGAAGGTTTGCAACCTACAAGCGTGGTGCGCTTATATTCAAGCATCTTGATAGGCTTGCAGCGCTTGTGAATAATAAAGATCGGCCTGTGCAGATTCTTTTTGCAGGCAAAGCTCATCCGCAAGATAACGGCGGAAAAGAATTGATTGCTGAAATTGTTCACATGACCAAGCGCGCTGAATTCAAACATCGCGTCGTTTTCCTTGAAGATTACGAAATGAATGTTGCTCGTTATATGGTGCAAGGGGTTGATGTGTGGCTTAACAATCCGCGCAGGCCTTTGGAAGCTTCTGGTACCAGTGGTATGAAGGTGGCAGTAAATGGCGGGTTAAACCTTAGTATTCTCGATGGTTGGTGGTGCGAAGGTTTTAATGGGCAAAATGGTTGGGCTATCGGCGCAGGGGAAGAGTATTCTGACCTTGAATATCAGGATGAAGTTGAAAGTAGGGCGATTTACGATCTTCTTGAACAAGAAATCGTGCCCCTCTTTTACAACCGTAGTACCGATGGTTTACCTAGGGGTTGGATCAAGATGATGAAGAATGCCATCAGTACCTTGGCGCCAGTCTTTAGCACTTCCCGAATGGTTGCGGAGTATACTAAAGTGTGTTACTGGCCTAGTTCAGTACGGTATAACAAGCTTTCTTCGAATAATTTTCAGGGTGCGAATGATCTGGCCCAATGGCGTCATCGTCTGCATGAGCAATGGCGTCATTTAGGCGTTCATGAAATTTCAAATCCTCATCACGATCCGCATAAGGTGGGGGCTAAATTTCATGTTAAAGCCAAGGTTCACCTTGGGCAGTTGACTCCCGCAGATGTTGATGTGCAGATCTATTATGGCCCCATGGATTCCAACTGGGAGATTCAAGAAATCCATATTGCATCCATGAAGCATGAGAAGCAGGAGCATCACGATTGGATATTTACTGGCGAGATTCCCTGTAATTCTAGTGGTCAGCATGGGTATAGGATTCGGGTATTACCCAAGCATCCCGACCTTGCAAATCAATTAGAACCAGGTTTGATTCTCTGGAGTTGATTTAAATATCGCGCCTTGCAAACCAAAGCATGCCGAAGCTTGATATGCCTAGCGATATTCCTAGTGTCCATACAAGCAATCTTCCCAATGCTTGTATATCGTATTCTCCTTTAACCATGTGGGGTAAAGCCTGCATGGTTACTTCTGGAGATAAGTGAACGCTAGGGAAATAGCTTAACCCTAATGTCACGCCGTATAAAAGAACCCAGACGGTGATGATTCCCAATACTGTGCTGTTTATTATTGCGCTTACGGTAACGCAACAGGTTACGATCGTAAATAAAAGAGCGCAAATTGCTATAAGTGCAATTATGCATCCTTTGAAGGATAGATCTTCATGTAGGAAAAAAATGCACCCGAGAATGGTGATAGAACCTAATAGTAAGAATGTTCCTATTACCGTTACAAGTCGTGCGTGCCACTTCCCTAAAAAATATTGATACCTGCTTATGCCTCTGCTAAGAACAGAATCAGCTAGAGTCCCTCTTTCGGAAGAAATACAGCCGGTAGTAAGAACAACCACAAGAGTCATGCTACCTAAGATGGTCCAGCGCAGAGATTGTAAGAAAAAAAGCGAGCCATGCTGAATGATGCCAGTTTCTTTGTAAACGCCAAACCGATAAGTGAAGAAGCCTGCAAGAATTAAAATAGAAGCGAGCAGCCATAACCTGTAAATCCAGGTGTGGACAGTTTGTTGCATATCAGTTTGAAAGACAGCCCAGTAGGGCAGCCATTTTCTGTATTGTTCGGGTTTTAAAGTGCCTGTGCTCATGGTTCATGTTCTCTTTCGAACTTTCACGCTAAACGGAATTAGGCAGCTTCCTGCTTGTATATTCTTGCAAATCCGCGGGATTCTTCCTGTTCCACAAGGTCGAGGAATGCTTCTTCAGTCTGCTGGCCTATGCTCTTGATGCTTAATAGATTTATTTTGCTATCAGTCAAAGTCATAAAAAGGTTGGCCAAAGCTGTAGATGCAACCACATCATCATTGAGATATATTTCCAGCTTCTTTTGCTTAAGTACAACAGTCTTAAATTCATTAAGAGTTTTGATTGTTTGCACAGCTTTAGTAATGGATTTTTGATCTCCTTCGAGATCAAGTTCGTAATGGTTTTTGCGCATCCTGCCTTTAAGATCTTGTAGAGACCCGTAAAAAATGAGCTGCCCATGGCTTAATACTGCAGCATGGTCGCAAACTTCATCAATGTCACTGAGGTTGTGAGAGGAAACGATCAATGTTTTTTCTTTACTAAGCGATTTGATCAATTCCAGCATACTTCGGCGAGCTTCAGGATCTAGACCATGGGTTGGTTCATCCCAAATTAGCAAGTCTGGTTCGTTAATTAGGCTTGCAGCTACAGCAAGCCTTGCGGTCATGCCATTTGAAAAACCGGAAATAGGATTGCCTGATGCCCCTAATAAATCCACTGCACGAATTAATGATGCAAGCCTGGGTTTACGAACATCTTCAGGCAGCCCGAATAATCTTGCCATGTAATCAAGGTAAGTTATGGGAGTCATACCCTTAGGAAACTGAGGATTCGTAGGGATGTAGCCAATTTTTCTGCGTAGTTGAGCAGAGTTTGGCGTCATGTTTTTATCAAAAACATTAACCCAACCAGCAGTCGGCCTGTGCAAGCCAATGATTAGCCTGAGCAAAGTGGTTTTACCTGCGCCGTTGGAACCAAGTAAACCAAGTACGGTGCCCCGTTCGATGCGAAGGCACACATCGTTTAATGCTATCTGTTTGTTTTGGTAGATCTTGGTCAACTTGTAGGTTTCTACGACCAGATCTGTGGACTGGTCTGCCGCCACGAGGCTCCCTCCTCAGGAACTTAAAACCGACCCTTAAGCGGGCGGAGTATAAGTAACCGGTTAAAATGTTCATAGTCCAATACCTATTAATGTTATCGGCATATTTGATCTTTATAACGCTTTAAACAAACATGCCAGTTTATCTAATTTGTTAAAATGTGACGGTTGTAATGGTTTTGACAAGCCAATTTACCATCCTTGGGGTTTTCAAAAATGAAAGGAGTAGTTATAGGCACCCTCTTAACGGGAATCGTTTTTAAGAAAGCAGAGTTAAAAATGCGTAAAATAGCGATATTGAACCAAAAGGGCGGAGTGGGTAAAACTACCACCGCAGTAAATTTAGCTGCAGCTTTAGCTGGCATGGGTAAAAAGGTTTGCCTGATTGATCTTGATCCCCAAGCTCATGCGAGTGCTCATCTGGGGGTTTCCCTAGGTGTTACTTCCATTTATGATGTTTTGGTTCATTCCAAGCCTATCGAGCAAGCCCGTCTTCAAATTGATAAAAACCTTTATCTTGTTCCGTCTGATATTAATCTTGCTGCTGCGGAGGTCGAACTGGCTGGCGTTGTTGGCCGAGAACTTCTTTTGCGGGATGCCCTTGATAATGATAGTGAAGACTTTGATTATATTGTGATTGATTGTGCACCTTCGTTGGGGATTTTAAGCCTCAACGCACTTGCTTGCGTTCATGAAATATTAATTCCGTTGCAACCTCATTACTTTGCATTACATGGCTTGGGGAAATTGTTTGAAACAACAGGGTTGGTCGCTCGCAGATTGAATTCAGCAGTAAAAGTTTTGGGTGTGATTGTTACCTTATATGAAGCAAATACAAAGTTGGGCCAAGAAGTTGTAACAGATTTGCATGAATTTCTTGAAAAGAGTCAGGGGCAAAATGTCCCTTGGGCTAATGCAAAGATTTTTCAGACCAAGATCAGGCGTAATATCAAACTTGCTGAGTGCCCCAGTTATGGCAAATCGATTTTTTCGTATGCCCCATCCTGCAATGGTGCCGAGGATTACCTTAAACTCGCTCAAGAAATTGAAACGAAGCAAGTTTCCCTTTATTCTGCAACGGGCCATGTAAATAAAAGAACGGGAGAGATCTCGTTAGGGCTTGAGGCAGAAAAATCCTTGGTATGATATTAAAGAATTAAAAGTCAGATCCTTTATTGGGGAAATTATGCTGGAGATTGTTGTCGCCAGGCAGGTGAAAACATCTGTTTTCACAAACAAAAAAATTGTTGAGGTAAGTAAAGCGGTTCTTTCGAAAGAAGGAATAAAAGAAGCTTTAATCAGTGTTGCATTGCTCGATGATAAGGATATTCATGCAGCTAATAAGCAGTTTTTGGATCATGATGAACCCACGGATGTAATTACTTTTCCCTTGGATGAAGAGAAAAACAAATTGACGGGGGAAATCCTTATTGGTGTGGGAGTTGCCAGAAGGCATGCGAAAAACGCCAGGCATCTTCTTGAGCATGAGTTGACACTTTATTTGATCCATGGATTGCTTCATTTGTGCGGGTTCGATGATATGGACCCTGCATCAAGAAAAAAAATGCGTAAGCGAGAAAGGTTCTATCTTTCTAGGCTGGGTTTGCCTGATATCGCACCATTACAATAACTTTTGAGGTCTTTTTGTCTCTCGAAAAGACGGAATCTTTGGTTTTACGAACAGTCGATTGGAGTGAAACCAGTCGCATTTCGACATTGTGGACAAAAAAGTTTGGCAAAGTAAGGGCTTTGGCTAAAGGTGGAAGAAGGCTGAAGTCTTCTTTTGAGAATGCGCTTGATTTGCTAACCCACTGCAGTATTGTACTCCTCCGAAAAACTTCTGGTTCGTTAGATCTACTTACAGAGGCTCAGGTTTTACATGGGTTTTCAGGATTAAGAAAAGATCTAAATGCTTTGCATGCTTCTTATTACCTTGCGGAGTTGTTATCTGAGTGGACTGAGGATTATGACCCCAACCCTGTAATTTTTGAGCAGGCCTTGTTTGCTCTGACGACTTGGAGTGACTTGGGGGATGGCAAAGTTTGTGCAGGGCGGGAAGAAAGACAAGGGAGAATAGCTGCGGTACTTTTTCGATTTGAATTTATTTTACTTCTAGAATTGGGCTTCCGCCCTGAGTTAAAAATGTGTACGGGCTGTTCTGGAGAAATTGATGAATTTCAAAATGTTTTTAGTCCTGCTGGAGGCGGCGTAAAATGTCGAACTTGTTCGCTTGCAGACAGGACTTCATTCAAAATCTCAAGCGAAAGCTTGCAGGTTCTTATTTCTTTGGAAGGTGTTTCGATGGAAAACCTGCAAATCATTCCCTTGCAAATACGAAAAGAACTCAGGAAGATTTTCGGCCGCTACATCACTTACTTAATGGGCAGAAGGCCGAAGCTGCTAACCTACCTGGAGGCAGGATGTATTTAAATTTACTTGAAAAAGTTGAACCCTCTAAGAGCATGTTTATGTCCAAATTAGCTGGATTACTCTTTCCAGGTTTCTTTTTGCTAGCCTCCACCGGTTGCGTAACGGATGGATTGCCTTTGATTGGGTTACCTGGTGCACCTCCGCCTCCAAAAGAAAGTTTTGTACTTGGTGCGGATGGTGGTGTTTTGGATAAACCTGTTGATCCTGCCAGCCCTGAGGGCAAACTTGCAGGTGCCAAGGAGCTTTTTAGAAACAAAGAATACAGCAAGGCAGAGAAAATATTTCACAGGCTTGCAGATGATAAAAAAAATCCGCTTACTGCTGAGGAGGGTACTTATTATGAAGCGGAATGTTTGCGACTTCAGGGCTATTACCCCAAAGCTGCTGACACCTATGTTAAATTATTAAAGAACTTTGAAAGAACTGCTTTTAGGGAACAAGCTGTTCAGCATATGTATGATATCGCAAATTATTGGCTCGATGATACCCGCGAACAAATGCGTGAAACCAAAGAATACCGCGATGGTAAGCGTTGGTTTGTTACTCCAAGGTTCCTTAGCTTTGATAAGACCAAGCCTTTGATCGATCGAGAAGGTCGCGCGATTGAAAAATTAGAGCAAGTTCGTTGGAATGATATTAGCGGTCCTCTTGCAGATAAAGCTCTTTTTCTTGCTGGTAGCGTTAAATTCTTTAATGAAGATTATCGCGAGGCTGATCATTATTTTACCCAGCTCGTTGAGAGGCATTCGAATAGCGAACTTGCTCCTCAAGCCGTTGAACTTGCCATTATTTCAAAACATATGAGCACAGGTGGCTCGGATTACGATGGTCGTAAGGTGGCTGAAGCGCGACAAATGGTGCACTCAGCTTTGCAGAATTTTCCAGTGCTAGCAGAAAAGAAAAAAGATTTTCTTTCACGACAGTTAGTAGGCATCACTTTTCAGCAAGCTGAAAAAGATTTTAAGATGGCAGAGTTTTACAAGCGGACTGGGCATCCTGGTTCCGCATATTTTTATTACGAGTTGGTGCGTCGTCGATACCCAAATACCAAGTTTGCAGAAGAATCTGATAAACGGATGGCAGAGTTGAAAACCAAGGCTGAGAAAGAGCATGGTTATCTTCCAGGTGGGCCAGATCAACCTTTAGAGCAGGTGCCTTTGGCTCCTGAAATTGCTCCACCACCAAAGGCAATTGATCGATCGATAGAAGAAGGCCCAGCACCCGTACAATCCCAGCAAGGGCTTCCGCCTCATCCTGATGCTAAACCCGTCAAGGATCCACAGTCGGTTCCTATGCCTAAACCTCTGAATTAATGGTGATACCCATGAAAAAACCGAATTCAGTATGTGGATCAAAATCTTTGTTTATGGTGTTGTTCGCCAGCTTGATTGGATTTGTTTGCCCTGCATGTATGCAAGATGGGCATTTGAAAATACTAAGATACACCACCAAAACTAATTTTGACTCAAACATCCGTACTGTTCGTGTGCCCTTGTTTAAGAACAGTACATTTACGCCGGGTGGTGGTGCAGGGCAGGGATTAGAAAATGAGCTTACCCTTGCAGTCATTCGAGAAATCGAATCTAAAACTCCTTACAAGGTGGTTAATGGTAGTGCTCCTGCAGATACGGAATTAACTGGAAGTATTGTCAGTTTTTCGAAGAACATCATCAATCGCAATCAGCTTAATGAAATTCGAGAAGCTGAGACCAATCTTGCTGTTCAAATTATTTGGAAAGACTTGCGTACGGGTGAAATTCTTTCCCGGCCCAGAGCTGATTTAAATAAGGGTACCCCTGTAGCACTAGGCGGCGATCCTAATGTTCAGCCTGATACAACTCCAGTACTTGTTACTTCGCTCACTAGTTTTATTCCTGAGTTGGGGCAATCTATTACCTCTGCAAGAAAAACGAATGTTGATGTTCTTGCGACGCAAATTGTCGCTATGATGGAGATTCCTTGGTAATGGAGTCTTCGAATGTTTTGGAAAGTTAAAGACAAAGTATTCAATCTTACAGAACGCCCATTAGTCATGGGCATTCTTAATGTTACGCCAGATAGCTTTTCCGATGGTGGAGCACATTTTTCCATTGCTTCTGCCGTTGATCATGCTTTACGAATGGAAGATCAGGGCGCAGATATAATCGATATTGGTGGGGAATCCACTAGGCCCGGGGCCCTTCCTGTTTCCCTTGATGATGAAAAAGCAAGAATTCTTCCTGTAATTGAAAAATTGGCAGGAAGGCTCACTTCCTGTATTTCAGTCGATACGACCAAAAGTCAGGTTGCAGAGGCAGCGATAGATCTCGGTGCCCATATAATTAACGATATTAGTGCCCTTACTTTTGATCCTGCAATGTTGGAACTGGCAGCGAAGAAAACTTGTAGCTGGGTTATAATGCATATCAAAGGAACCCCTGCAAATATGCAGCAAAACCCTTCTTATGACGATGTTGTCGCTGAGGTTTCAAGCTTTTTGAGCCAGCGGTATCAGATAATGCTTACGGCTGGTGTTGATCCTTTGTCAGTAAGTATTGACCCAGGTATAGGGTTTGGAAAAACTTATGATCATAATCTTGAACTGATTACCGGGTTTACTTCTTTGAAAAAAATAGGATTGCCTATTTGCCTTGGAGTTTCTCGTAAAAAGTTCCTGCAGACTTTATTAGGAAGAAAAATGGAGGAAAGGCTTGCAGGAACACTTGCTGTCTTGTCTTATTCCTTATTGCATGATTCTGCACAGATTTTTAGAGTACATGATGTTATTCAGGCAAGAGACCTCGTGACAACCATTAAAGCGTTACAATCTTTTACTATGAAACAAAATCCCGTACTTTAATTGTTTAGGGTTGGAGAGCCTTTATTTTGTATGAAAGAATCTTTCACACTTGGGAAATGCTTGATGCAAGGGCGATTGTTCAAATTGCAATCCTTGCTGTTGCTATTTTCTTCTTGCTCCAATTCCTAGGGCGAAGTCGAGGCATGGGGGTTGTGCGTGCCTTTGGGTTGGTTGTGGTTGGCATCTTTCTTTCTGCCCAAATTCTTGTCAGTATCTTCAACCTTACTGTTGTTGGCAGAATCCTTGATTATCTACTAGCTACCATGCTCCTTGCCTTGCTTGTTATTTTCCAGCCCGAATTAAGGAGGGGCTTGATGTGGTTGGGGAAATACGGCGTTTTGTCTGCCTTCACCTCTTCCAGCAAACGCCCTGTTGTTGATAAACTTTCGGATGCTGCAGAGGTTCTTGCGGGGCAATTTGTAGGCGCATTGATTGCTATCGAGAGGGAAATACCTCTTACGGTTTATGTTGAAACTGGAACTCGGGTTGATGCTGAAGTTTCCCCTCTTTTAATCCGTGCTATTTTTCAAAAACAAAGCCCGCTTCATGATGGTGCTATGATTGTAAGTAATGGTAGGATCGTAGCTGCAGGGTGTCAGTTGCCATTATCTCCCGTCGAAGTGAGTTCTAAAAACCTGCATGGTATGAGGCATAGGGCTGCTTTGGGTACTAGTGAAGAAACAGATGCAATTTTGCTTGTTGTTAGTGAGGAAACGGGACGGATTACTTTGGCTTCAGCAGGGCAATTAGAAGTAGTTCCTAGAGAAAATCTTTCTCGAAGGTTGGCTGAACTTCTTGAATCTAATACTGCACATGTTCGAGAAATCAAAGAAAATGCAAACAAAAATCAAGAAGCGGATCGAGTAGCTTGATCAGTTGCGAGGTACATTAAAGTGGATTATAAAATTCTCTCGAATTGGCTGAAGTTTAAATGGGTTGATCGGTTTAGCTCTCTTGCAGTGGCCTTTGCCTTGGCACTGATGGCATGGCTTTACGGTAGCAATCGCGACCAAGAAATTATTGATAATGTAACCATCCCTGTTGTGGTTACACTAAATTCCCTGCAGCAAGATCATTTTATGCTTGATGTTGTTTCAAATATGAAAGTTCGTGTTTCTTTTTCGGGATCACCATTGAAAATTCGCGAGTTTCAAAGGTCCCTTGAACATGATGAATGCGTTTCCAAAATTGAATACAGTGTTACTGAAGAACGGTTGGGGGAATATAAGTTTGGCGATAATGTTGTAATATCAGAAAGTGATATCCCGGTTCCTCAAGGTGTACGGGCAAGGTTGGTGGATGGTAAAAATAAAATTCCAGTAACAGTGTACCGGGTGGGAGAGAAGTTAATTCCTGTTCGATTAGAGAGTGGGATGGAAGGTTCGGTGTTAAAACAGATTTTAATCGAGCCTGCATCTGTATTGGTCAAGGGGCCCATTGAAATATTAGAACGCACAAAAAGTATGCCCACGCATTTTACTGCTATCCCCTTTAGCCCAATGGGTTTTCAAAACAATGTTTCGCAGTCTGTTCGCGTTTCTGTGGTGGAGGAGCTTGAAGGGAAGCCCGTGCGGGTTTTGCCTGCGAAAGTTTTGATTAGATCCATTCCAGAACCAAAAAAGATTTACGATCTTTCTGATGTTTCGATTCGCTTTCTTTGCCCTTCTAATTTTGCATTTAAGCCAAGGTTTACTGATGAACGTTCTGCGAAAATAGATATTAAAATACAAGGTCCGGTTTTAAGTGATCTTCCTAAGATCCTTGCCTATATCGATCTTACCGCTAGGCCAGGTACCCCAGGGTTGAATGTGGAGTCTGTTAAATTGCAACTTCCTCGAGAATTTTTATTACTGGAAGAGTTTGCAAGGGAAAGAACAATAGAATTAATACCATTAGAGGGTGCCAAGAAAACTACAGGCCCATTAGGTGCGGCCCCCTGATTGAAACTCTAGTTGGAATTGTTTGATGGATATTAAAAATTACGCTCAGGAAATAGCTTTTAAAGCCAGGGGTGCTGTTGCACAACTTGCAAATTTAAGCACCCAGCGCAAGAACGATTGGCTACTAGCCGCATCGACTCGTTTGCTAAATGCTTCTGATAAAATCAGGGATGCAAACCAGCTTGATCTTTCCCATGCCAAAGAATTTTCTCTAAGCGCTTCCCAGATCGACCGGCTCACTATTACCCCTAAAAGATTGACAGAAATGGCCCGTTCGATGGTCGAAATTGCCTCTCTTGAAGATCCCATTGGCAGGGTTCTTAAGGGTGGATTTCGACCTAATGGGTTGCAAGTACTCAAAGTTGGGGTTCCTTTAGGTGTGTTGTTTTTTATTTATGAGTCGAGGCCTAATGTTACCTCCGATGCTGCTGCGCTGAGTTTTAAAAGTGGCAATGCGATTATCTTACGCGGGGGCAAAGAGGCATTAAACACCAATAAGATTCTGGTTGAAATCCTTCAGGCTGAACTTATTAACTCTGGCCTTCCAGTCGATGCCATTCAACTTGTTCAAATTCCTGAGCGTGAAGTTGTGGGTGAATTACTGTTGAAATCCGATCTAATTGATCTCGTTATTCCCCGAGGTGGGAAAGAACTTATTAAGCGTGTTTCTCTTGAAGCAACTATGCCAGTTATGAAACATTTTGACGGGAACTGCCATGTTTATGTTGAAACTAGTGCAGATTTGGAGATGGCTGCAAAAATCCTAGTAAATTCAAAGTGCCAAAGGCCAGGGGTTTGTAATGCTGCTGAAAGCCTGCTTATCGACCAAAAAATAGCCCACCTCGCTTTGCCTGTTCTGCATAAGGCACTAATCGCTTGTGGCGTGGAGGTTCGCGGTTGCCCACTAAGTTGTTCTATCGTTTCAGCTTTGAAAATAGCTTCAGAACAAGATTTTTTAGAAGAGTTCCTCGATCTAATTATTTCTGTTAAAATCGTTGCGGATATTGATGATGCGATCAGGCATATCAATAAGTATGGTTCCAAGCACACTGATGTGATTGTTACTTCAAGTTTGGCCGCTTCCCAGCAATTTGTAAGGGAAATTGATTCTGCAGCCGTCATTGTTAACGCTAGTTCAAGATTTAATGATGGTGGCCAAATAGGCTTGGGGGCAGAAATCGGCATTAGTACCGATAAGTATCATGCGCGAGGTCCCTGCGGATTAAATGAACTAACTTCATATAAATATGTTATCATAGGAAATGGCAATATTAGGCAGGATTGATTTTACAACCTTAACACCAAACTTTAGGCAGGAGAAGCATCATGGACCCAATGTTGATCATGATATGCCTGTTTATGGTTGTTACGGTAATGTTTTTTGTGGTGTTAAGCTTTCGCCGTGATGGGGAAAACCAAAAAATCACTGGCCTTTCCCCTGTTTCCCGACAACATCTTGAGATCTATCAGGGACAAGAGCTTCCTGTTTGGCTCATGGAAAAAACCAAAAATAAGATAAATAATTATCTCGAAAATGGCATGGTCACTCGAGTCGAGGGCATGCTTCGGCCGGGCCTAGATTATGTTGTTGTAGTCCGGTCGCTTTTGGAATTAGGTACGAACCAAGCGTTTGAAATTCTGCAAAAAGCATTCGGCAAAACCCACTCGAAAGATCCACTCGAAGATTTATGGTATGCAATTGATATTACCAACGCCTTAAGGCAGGTAAATCGGGACAAGATACTTCCTGAGATTGTCGGTTACCTTTGCCAGCGCAGAGAATTGGCAATTGCACCTTTATTTGCTGCAGAGATTGTAAGTTTTGATTCTTTCCCGGAATTGCTTAAATCTCCAATACCTGAAGAAAGAAATCTTGCAGTAGTGGTGTTATCGCAGGCGATGGATGGTCTGCAATCTGGGATATCACTTGAGGTTTTTGCAGAAGCGAAAATTGGCAGCATTTATGAACTGGTTTGGGAAAATCGCATTCAATATAACTGTTCAGCACTTGTTGTGCTTTTTCAAAATGGGATCAGGTTTTTAAGGCGATATCATGGGATGAATGAGGTTCTAGAGCGGGAATTACAAAATCCGGAAGATTTTCGCTGGCAAATCATGCGCTTAGATTCACTTGAATCTTCCTTGAAATCTTATCTTTCTAATGCTCAAACATCACTAGTGCATCAGCTCGAAAAATCATCGTGGGCGGAACACCGTGATGTATTGCGGGCGCTCTATTCATTAAAGTGCGCTCCGCCTGTTTCAGCTTGGGAATGGCTTGCGGATCCTGGTTACCCCCACAAATCTTTTGTCTGGGAACTGTTCGCGTTTGAAAAAACAAACAAAGGGCGGGCTCTTGTCACCATCTATAAGTCTGCATTCCGATTCAAAAATTTCAGTTGGCTTTACAGTAATCCCAAAGCCAAAAAATTAGAGGCAATCGCTCTT
The DNA here is from genome assembly GCA_044337875.1 of Gemmataceae bacterium. GTDB lineage: Bacteria > Planctomycetota > Planctomycetia > Gemmatales > Gemmataceae > UBA969. Next base: position 482,046 of record JBIIMS010000002.1, on the reverse strand, counting down.
GCCAAGTGTCTACGCCATCACCCCGGTATTGAAGCTGAAAATTGCTTAATAGAACTCGCTAACAGTGGTGATTCTTCAGTTGTTCAAGAAGCGTTGACCAGTTTAGGCTGGTGGGAACCGGTGAACCGATTAGAAGTGCTTAAAACACTTCATAAAATGCGTAAAGATTCCAAATTGGAAATCAGTTTCGCTGCAACCGCTGCTCTTGCCAGATTGGGCGAACGAAAATCTCTACAATCGCTTGCCAGAAATCTTCTTAGCGATGATCCACTTACCGTACACCAGACCATTCACACCATTTCCACCCAAGGGATATCCCTGCTTTGGCCGGAATTAGACCAATTAGCGGATTCCGCAAATGCTGATGTTGCGATACATGCAAGAGAAGCCTTGGCGCATTTGAGCGAAGATTTGTAAGCGCTGGGTCAAAGTGTATTGCTAAATCAAATTGTTAAAGCATTAAAATCGTTATATCTAGTGTACCTGCTATTAATTAGCCAAAATAATGGCAAAAATACTCGAATCTGCTCAAGTGTCGGCTCTTGAGTCTGATTCTTGTTGTAGATTTATTTGTAAGTTTAAATGCATGGTAGTTCGATAGCGAGGTTACTATGAAAATTCAAATGAGAATGATTTTGCCAGCGTTTGCTGCTGCTACGATTGCTTTATTTGTTTTAGGTTGCAAAGGAACTGGGGTTGCTACTAACGTACCAAAGGATCCGGGGATGTCGGATCCTTTGTTGGTTTCACAAAAATTAGGTAACTCGCCTTTTTCAAATCCTACTTCTAATGATAATAAGTAGAAAGCTTGCTGTTTTACTTGATGGGCGTGATTAGCAAAAAGCTTGAATCATGTCCGGTAATTAAAAATTTCTCGTCAGGGGAAAAGGCGATGCAGTAAGCGCCGAACAGTTTAAGCTTTTTATTAAAACTCGCCTTTCCATCTGCTAAATTCCATATGGCTATGTTCCCACCGTATCCGCTTGTTGCCAAGCTTTTTATATCTTTGGAAACGGCCAAGCCGTAAAGGTCATCTGGAGTGGGGCCCATTTTTTTTGTCTCGGTTCCAGCTTGTGCATTCCATACCCTAACGAAGCGATCTTGCCCGATTGAAACGAGCGAGTTGTTATCAGTAAACGCAACCCCTGTAATTGCAGCGGTCGGCCCTTTGAGAGATTTGGTTTCCTTTTGTGATGCTACATCCCAAATTTTTATGGTCATATCTGCACTTGCCGAGGCCAAAGTTTTTCCATCGGGTGAAAAAGCGACGCTGTAAACCGAATTGGCGTGTGAGCCTAAAGTCTTTAATTCTTTGCCATCTGCTAGGTTCCAAAGCTTGACGGATTTGTCGGAGCTGCATGAGGCCAAAGTTTTGCCATCTGGGCTGATTGCGAAGCCATCAACAATTCCGGTGTGGCCCTTAAGTTCCTGGGTCATTTTTCCATCCACAGGGTTCCAAGCCTTGATAGTTGTATCTAGGCTTGAAGAATAGAGGGTTTTTCCATCTTTGCTAAAGGCAACCGCATAAACAGGGCCTGTATGGCCTGAAATAGTGCGAATTTCTTTTCCAGTGGCAAAATCCCACAGCTTGACGCTGTTATCAAATCCTGCAGTTGCAAGAGTTTTCCCATCAGGGCTGAAAGCAACCGAATAAACCAGTGCATTATGTGCTTTGACTTCTTCAGGTGGGTATGCTGTTGAGATACTGATACCAATAAAAAGCAGGAAAGATAAAGCAAAAACATTTCGAATCATCATGGTGCTACCTAATTGCTAGGGGTCTATGAAATATCAAGGTCAAAGCCTCGGGTGGGCACTCCGGGAGCAAAACCTCGCCTGAGTGTATTCTCTGTAATAGTCCTTGGAAGGACAAATTGCAACAAATAATCGGTGCCACCTGCTTTGGAGCCAACGCCACTTAACTTGTAACCACCAAAGGGCTGCCTGTGAACCATTGCACCGGTTATCTTTCTATTAATATAAAGGTTTCCAGCCTCAATGTATCTCGAAATCAGGCTGATTGATTCCGGATTTCTTGAATAAATGCCTGCGGTCAGCGCGTAGGGGGAATCGTTGGCGATAGCAATGGCTTGTTCAAGAGTATCGTAAGGAATGAGGGCAATGACTGGGCCAAAAATTTCTTGCTGACATAGATCAGATTTTGGGTCTGCATTTGCGAAAATTGCGGGACCAACATAAAAACCATCATCTAAAAGGTTGCTAACATTCGCCCTATAAATCAACGTTGCAGATTGTTTTGACTCATCAATTCTTTTTTCAATTCGGGCGCGAGATTCTTCATCAATCACCGGCCCGATTTGATTTGCAGGGTCTTCCGCAGGCCCCAAGGTTTTCGATGCGATGGCTTCCGAAAGTCGTTTGCTAAACGCATCATGCATCTCCCTTGGAATTAGTACTCTGCTGCAAGCGGAACATTTTTGCCCCTGAAAATCGATTGCGCTGCTAACCACACCGGTTAAGGCTTCATCCATGTCTGCATCTTTGTCTATGATTATGCAGTTTTTTCCACCCATTTCGGCTATGATCTTTTTGACAAATTTGACCCTACTATCGGTTTTAGATGCTAGTTGATTAATTTCTAATCCAACTTTTCTTGAACCAGTAAATGCAATAATTGCAGTTAAGGGGTGAGAAACTAAATGGGGGCCAATATCTTCACCAATTCCCGGTAGGAACTGGACAACAGATTCTGGGAAACCGCATTCCAATAAGATTTTCATCCAATGATAAGCAACCACGCTTGATTGTTCCGCAGGTTTCATGATCAGGGTATTCCCTGTGGCCAACGCGGCGGCAGACATGCCTGTAAGAATGGCTAAAGGGAAATTCCAAGGCGAAATCACCACCGCAACACCTCTGGGTTGATAAAAAGTTTGGTTTGTTTCTCCTGCAAGCTGGATGATTTTCGGGGTCGCCATTATTTCTGCAAGGCTTGCGTAGTATTCGCAAAAATCAATTGCCTCGCAGACATCAGCATCTGCCTCGCGCCAACTTTTGCCACACTCAATCACTTGCCAAGAGGCCATTTCCAATTTTTTATCTCTTAGTTTTTGCGCAACTTTTCGTAACAGATTCGCCCGTACCGATGCTTTTTCTTCTTTCCAAGAATTAAACGCTTTAGATGCAGAAGTGATTGCAAGATTTGTATTAGCGATGGATGCGCACCCGATTTTTCCAACAACATGGCGTTTATGGGATGGATTAATGCTTTCGATAAAACTTTGGGTGTAAGTTTCTTTTCCATTAATAATTGGAAGATAAGTTTTGGTTGGTAGAGCGGTTAGCGTTTTAATTATTTGAGCTATTTCTAAACGATTCTTGGCAATAGTGAAATCTGAAAGGGGTTCATTATAAAAAGTGTGATTTGAATTTTTGGAGGTCGTTTCAATTGGATTAGTGGGTGATTGGATTGCATTAGGTTTCATAAGTAAAAAATCCTCATCTTGGCTATTTAACATACTGGCTTTGAGAAAAGAATCGTTGGCGGTGTTTTCGAGAAGCCTACGAACAAAATAAGCCATGCCGGGAATTAATTCGCCAAAGGGAGTGTAAACTCTTACTCGATAACCAAGCTTGGCCAATGATTTGCCAATAGTGTCGCCCATTCCATAAAGAACTTGAAACTCAAGGTCGGAATCGGGGATTTTGAGGATTTGAGCCTGAGCAATAGCATAGGCAACGCTTCGAACATTATGGGAGCCAAAGGCAGGTCTTAAATGGTTGTTATTGTGTAGAAGGAAGCTGGTTAAAAATTCGTAATTTAAATCGGTTTGTGCCTTGGTTTGCCAAACGGGTTGCTCCCACCCATTTAAATTAGCAGTAACCGTTTCGAAATCCCAATAAGCACCTTTTACCAGCCGGATCCAAACGGGGGTTCCTCTTTTTGCAGCCCATTCACGCAATTCAATTAGGTCTGAATGGCTTTGCTTCAGGTATGCCTGAATTGCAATTCCAACATTAGGCCAAGTTTTAAATTCAGGTTCTGAAAGGATCGATTTAAAAGTGTGCAGTATTAGTTCTTTGAGGCTTGTTTGTTCCATGTCGAAGTAGATGAACAAGTTGTTTTTTATTGCAAGCCTGAGGATTAAAATTATTTTTGGTCTTAGTCTCTCGAAACTTTTTTCCAAAGAAATAACATCTAATTGAGAATCTAGAGCAGAAACCTTTATCGAGATATTTTCTTTGGGAAGAATTGAACCGTAACAGTAATCCAGATTAGAGAAATTGTTTATGGTTTTTGATCGCTCTGCAAGGTTTAATGCAAGGCTTTTGTATTCTTGAAGCGAAAAGTTTGCTTCTTGGTTGGTGATGGTAGCTTCTCCAAGAATATCAACCGTGTAGCCTAATCCTGATTTTCGAAGAAGGTTTAGGGATTTTTCAACTTGTTGAAAATTGCTGCCAGCGATGAATTTTTTCGCCATTCTTCCCGCAGCGAATTTAGCTATGAATCCCAATAAATCCCCTGCGATTCCTCTTGAAGGAAGGGATTTTATTAAAAAGGTTATCCACCATGGTATTCCAACTTCGGGTTTCCCTAGGTAGGCTTTGAGGTGATCTGTAATTTCTTTGGCGGTGGTAAGTGATGGAAAAGCATCAATAAATCTGAACAGATTGATTTTAATATTATCGTTGTGTGTCGAGAATTCCATTAATCGATCTTCGAACCAATCCGTTCCGAAGGGAATAGCTTGGTTTTTTTGCATTCGATCAAAAATAACCTTCCCGATTTTGTTGATAGTTTCTTGGGAAGGTTCATCATCAATCGCGTTCATTGCCTGCGCCTTTTGTCTATATTGCAAGCTTTTCTATGTTAATCAGTTGCCTAGCGGCTATCATCTGTTTCTAATTTAAGGATACAGGTATTTCGCAATAAAAAGAAGTTCAGATGTTGAGAAGAGCCTTAAAGCCAGTAATATGTAAGAAATAATTTGTGTCTTAAAGGGAAGAATGATGAAGATAGAAAAGTTTTCGATTGTTGGCCCGTTGGGAAATGGTGCTCAGAGTGCGATTCTTCAAATTCGCATGACTAAAACTGCTGAGAATTTTGCTCTTAAAGTCGTGCCGCTTGAATCTCCGGAAGATATGAAATTCAAGGAACAGGCAGATCATGAATTCAGGGTTGCGCAATTGTTTGACCATCCGAACCTTATAAAGATTCATGCATTGGAGCCCGTAAAAGATTGGATGTTCCGGCTTAAAAAAATGCACATGCTTATTGAATTTGTAGATGGGAAAACTATTGATGAAGCCCCCAGGCTTTCTCCCGTACGCATCATGCAGGTTTTTGAGCAGGTTGCTTCAGCACTTGTTCACATGCATAAAAAAGGCGTATTTCATGCAGATATCAAACCCAACAATATCATGCTTAGTAGAGAAGGTACGGTTAAGGTTATCGATTTCGGGCTTTCTTGGATCCGTGATGAACCCAAAGACCGTATTCAAGGTACTCCAGAATACATGGCGCCCGAACAAGCCAAACACAAGATGGTCAACGAAAGGACTGATATTTATTCGTTGGGCGCTGCAATGTACAAAATGATAACTGGAAAATTGCCCCCTCCATCTTTGAATGAAGAAAACAAACCCATTGAATTAAAATCTTGGCAAAAGCAGTATAAACCTGTGGAGGTCCTAATGCCTCCGATCAATAAAACTCTTGCCGAGCTTGTGAATAAATGCCTTTCGTTTCAAGCAACTGCTAGGCCCGAACGGATGAGCGAGGTTCAGGGGGCATTGGATAAATTAGTTGAAGATAATCTTAAAAACCCCAATGATGGGCTTATAGGCTTGGAATGGTAAATAACTATTGCTATTCCGGGCGGTGGTGCGGGAGTTTTCATTAATGGCAAATCATCGCCATCTTGAACATTCAATTCTTGTCAGGAAAGGTGATCTGCTTAAGCTTATCCTTAATGATTGTGGTTTTGATAGTGTTGGGAAAAAAAATCTAGTTTTGTTGCTTGAAACTTTATCATCTTTATTATTCATGGAATTTGCAGAACCTCTTGAGAAGATTAAGTCGGAATACTATTTTTTTGATCCTGATTCAAATTATTTGCCTTTAATATCAAATCAACCCCCTTCGGAGATTTTGGTTCCAGAATCCCTTCCCTCGCTTGATAATTTAGAAGCAGGCTTCATAAAAATCCTTGAGCATGCCAATTTTAAAAGGGTGACTTGGGAGAATGTACACAAGTGGGAGCAAGAATCTTCAAAATACTGGGGCCTTAAAGTTGAAATTAGGCAGGAAGAATTCGACCGATTGTTAATGTATTATCGGGGTGAAACTTTTCTTTTAAGAAGATCTGCGAAATGGTGGATACCTTGGAAGCAAGAGAAAGTTCCAACGCCTGGTTATTCCCGCTTCGCTGTTTTTGTGAAAATGAAGAAAAAACATCCCGGAAATTCTTCGACCGTTTCTGATCATGTTTTCCTCAAACTATTCAAAGACCTACCTAAAAACGAAATCCCCATGGTTTTCCCTGGTGCCAAGGCGCGACTGAATCGCCTAGATCAAAGCATGATCGGCTACCCGCTTGTAACTGGTTTTGGTTTAGTTCTTTACAACATTATTGTTGGCTTTTTAAAAGTTGGAATTGTTGCATTGGTTGGCATTACCATTTGGCCATTGGCTCTGGCTTTTGGCGGTTATGGTTATCGAAGTTACTACAATTATGTAACTAAAAGGCAGAACTATGAGTTAAGGGTGACTAAAAACCTTTACTATCAATTGCTTGATAGTAATGCAGGTGTTATTTCCCGATTGATGGATGAAGCTGAAGAGCAGCAAAGCAGGGAGGTAATGTTAGGGTATTATTGCTTGTTAAAATATGCCCCGGAAAAAGGTTGGACAAGCCAGCAGTTAGATGATTTTATTGAGCTTTTCTTTACTCAGCATTTTGTTAAAAAAATAGATTACGATGTTGTAGACGGTATTAAAAAACTTAAATCACTAGGATTGGTTGAAGAATCAGAGACCATGTTCAAGGCTATTCCAATTGAAGATGCGTTGCAAAAATTACAGGCCAAATGCGCCGTACAACTATCGGAACAATAAGTTTTTTCTAAATACTCAAAATAACTTTTGCTTATGAAAGGCCTAGCTATGACGAATCATGATGCCGTGGTGGAACATTGGATTTCGGAGCGCATGTCGCATATCGAATCATCGGGAATCAGGAAAGTTTTTGAACTGGCAAAGTCGATCAAAGATCCGATCAATTTGAGTATTGGCCAACCAGATTTCGATGTTCCAGAACCTGTAAAAAAAGCTGCCAAAGATGCCATCGATGCGGGTAGAAATACGTATACCCTTACCCAGGGTATACCAGAACTTAGGCAGCAATTACTGCAAATGGTTGAAGCGAAATTTCCCGGATCAAATCGGGATTTAATTGTTACTAGCGGTACCAGTGGCGCTTTGGTTCTCGCTTTATGTTGCGTCGTTGATCCTGGCGATGAGGTGATTATTTTTGATCCCTACTTTGTCATGTATCCACATCTAGTTTCGCTTGCAGGTGGAAAATCTGTTTTTATTGATACCTACCCCGATTTTGAAATTGATATTGCTAAGGTCGAGAAAGCCATCACTAAAAAAACCAAGGTTATCTTGTTTAATAACCCAGCAAATCCAACGGGTAAAACTTATTCGCATGATACTGTTAAAGCGCTTGCAGCACTTGCCAGCAAGCATGGCGTTTTGTTGATCTCTGATGAGATTTATAGTGCTTTTCATTACGATGGGCGGTTGCAAACACCTGCCGATTATAATCATAATGTGCTTGTTTTAGATGGTTTTAGCAAGTCCTATGGTATGACGGGCTGGCGCATGGGGTATGCGCATGGGCCTGCAAAATTGATTCAAGAGATGATCAAGTTGCAACAATTTACCTTTGTTTGTGCACCAAGCATGGTTCAATACGCGGGAATTACTGCACTGAATCAAGATATGTCTGGTTTTATGCGTGAATATAAGCTTAAACGAGATTTTCTGCTAAATGGAATCAAAGATTATTATGATATCCCCAGTGCAGGTGGGGCCTTTTACCTCTTCCCCAAAGCCCCGGGGGGGAATAGTTCTGCTTTTGTTGAAAAAGCGATTCAAAACGACTTATTAATAATTCCAGGCAAGACTTTTAGTTCTGTTGATTCCAATTTTAGAGTTAGTTTTGCAGCTAAGCAGCAAACTTTAGAACGAGGAATCGAAGTTCTGCAAAAGCTTGCAAAGTCCTTTAGTTGACAAAATTGTTATTGTTTCAATAGAAGGGTTGACTTATTGTTAGCAAACCCGCCAAAATGGTATAAAGGTATTGTTAATTCCTAAACTTTGAAACAACTTGAATGGAACGCGAAAGGAATTTGAATTATGTCACGGTTGCTCTTTAAACTTGCATTATCAACTTTATTTTTTATATCTTTAACACCCATTATTTCTGCTGAGGGTGGAAAACAAAATGTTTACACCGTAATCGTCGGCGTTAGCAAATACAAAGATGCGCAAATTAAAGAAAAGCCCAAAGCGGAATCTGATGCTGTCGCTCTGTTCAAATTGCTTTCGGATAAAAATATTTTGGGATTAACCAAAGACAATGGGAAACTGTTGTTAGGTGAACCCAAGAATGCGAAAGACCTTTCAGATTTTACTTCAGAGGCAACCCGCGAAAATGTTCTCGAGGCATTGAAATGGGCAGCTTCTAAAGCCACCCCTGATGATCTGGTGATTTTTGGTTTTTTTGGTCAGGGTGGCCCAATGGGGGATAGTGGTGACCGAAGATGCTATTTTACAAGTGATTCGACCTTTTTAGGTCGCGATAAAAATGCCATCGCAAGCAGTGATCTTGCTGATACTCTTAAAACCTTGAAATCAGGGAAATTTTGTTCCTTCATAGATGTTAATTTTAAGGGGTTTCAAGCTGCTCAGGGTAAAGCTGTTGCGGAGGCTTCCCTAGGCGCTAACCCTTACCAAGAGTTTTTGGGTGAAGATGCTTCCGAAGATCACCTCCCCCTTCCTGGAAGAGTTGTTTTTCTTGCTAACAATGGATTGTACCCTTCAATTGAAGCTGAGGATAATGGCGTTTTTGCCAAGGCTGTGATTGAAGGCTTGAAAGGCGAAGCAGACAAAGAAGGCTACGAAGCCGATGGTGTTGTCACTGTGGATGAGTTGGCAGAATTCCTTGACAAGAAAATGCCCGATTTAACCAAACAATACGGCAAGACCAAAGAAGAAAAAAACCAGCTCCATTGGGTGTTGGGTGGTCGGACGAATCACTTCATTCTTACTCACAATCCTAAAGAATTTGCCAAGGCAAATGACCGAATTGAGAAGTTTGAAAAGTTGGTTGCTGCGAAAAAAATACCTGAAGAACTTTCCTCTGAAGGTAAGTTGTTGCTTCTTAAAATGCCTAGGCTTGAAGCTCAACGCAGCTTGCGTAAGGAATATCAATCTTTGGTTGATGGTAAGATTGAGCCTGAAGTTTTTGAAAAGAAAAGGATTGAAATTCTTGAACAAACCAAGTTAAGCAAAGACAAAGCCGATGCTTTTGCCAAAAAAGTTCAGCAAGCAATTGAAGTTATTCGTAAAGGCTATGTTAAAGAAGTTAATGCCGGTGATATGACAGCTTGGGCAGTTAAGGGTTTATATCGTAGAATTGAAGAGAAAATCCCTGATGCTCTGCAAGCAAAGATAAAGAACCCTAAGGATTTGCGAGAACCTGACATTCTTAAGGTTCTTTCTGATGCTCGTATTTATTTGGGTAAACGAGAAGACCTTGATAACGGTAAAGATGTTGATATCACTTTGCAACGCATGCTAAATAACCTGGATCCCTACACCACTTATATTGATGGCGAAACGAAAGCCAACTTTGATAGAGATGTACAAGGAAACTTTACGGGTATTGGCGTGCAAATACGCAAAGATGCGGTTTCTGAAATGCTGTTGGTTGTCACCCCCATTAAAAATAGCCCCGCTTACAAGGCTGGGGTTATGGCTGGGGATATTATTTCTACTGTGATTCGTGAAGTTGATAGCGAGGGCAAAGCCCTTCCTAAACCCGAAGTTATTTCTACCAAGGGTATGCAGCTTTCTGATGCAGTTAAAAAAATACTTGGCAAACCCAACACCAAAGTGAAAATTGTTGTTCAGCGTGAAGGTGTCGAAAAACCCATCGAATTTGAAATCAGTCGTGGAAGGGTCGAAGTTGAAACTGTTCTTGGTTTCAAACGCAAAGATAACGATGATTGGGATTTTATGATCGACCCCACTTCTAAAATTGGGTACGCACGTGTTACCAGTTTCTCTAGAAATACTGCACGAGATCTTCTTAAAGTTATGCGCGAATTGGTTTCCAGTGGTGTTAAAGGTTTTGTTTTAGACCTCAGATTTAACCCTGGTGGATTACTTGATAGCGCTGTCGATATCTCCGATTTGTTCATTGGTGATGGCCTTATTGTTAGCATCAGGCCTCGACAGGGGCGTGAGCAAAAACATACAGGCGTTCTTGATGGAAGCTTGCTTGATTTTCCCATGGCTTGCCTTGTTAATGGTGGAAGTGCCAGTGGTAGCGAAATTGTTTCTGCTGCTGTTCAGGATCACCATCGTGCGATTATCATCGGTGAAAGAAGCTATGGAAAAGGCAGTGTGCAGAACATCCAAGCCTTTGGCGATGGCGAATTAAAGTTAACGATTGCTTCCTTCTGGCGCCCAAGTGGTAAGAACCTAAATAAATCCAGCACAGGTGGCAAGGATGAAGACGAGTGGGGTGTTAAACCAGATCTGGAAATTAAACTTTCACGCAAAGAACGCGACGATCTTATGGATCATCAGCGTGATATTGAGGTTATCCAACGAAAAGATAAACCCGCTGCTAATCCAGTCACCAAGGATTTCAAGGATCGTCAGCTTGACGAAGCCATGAAGTATATTAAAGGCTTACTTTCTACGGTCAGTAATGAGCCTTCCAGCAAGAAGGCCAGTTAATAGTAAACCTTATCGCTTAATCTGTCTTTAACGAGAAAGCGCGATGATCCTTTGCAGGATTATTGCGTTTTCTTTTTATTTGTATCTGTGATTTGCCGACATCCATTTTCTGTTGCATGATCCTATTGTTGGGAATGGGTTTCATAAGAACTTTAATGTTTTTAGCAATTTTTTTTAGTGGGGCATAATTATGAAGACGAAAATTATGGGTGTATCGATTTTAATTGCTTCTATCCTAGGTTTGGGCGGTTGTACCTGGGGTGATGGCAATGGTGGATTTTTACGAGGCGGTCAGGCTAAAAAGGCTGAAAGTGCTTTTCCTGAAACTTTAAACAACGGCGAAGTTATTGTTCAACAAGGAACTCCCGTTATTGAAGAAAGTGGCGCCTATGTAATTGGCCAGCCTTCTATTCCAGTATCTCCTGGGGTCTCAACGCAAACTGCACCCCCTCCATTAAGCCCACAGAATACTTTGCCATTAAGCCCCACTCCTAATAACCCTGCTCCAAAATTGGTGCCACAAGCTCAACCAACTCCAGCAAATCCAACATCCAGAATTATTAATTAAGGATTTTTACTGGAGATACTTTCAGTAGTTGGGATTAAAGTGATTACTTAATATAAAACCCGAGCTCTTTGGCTTGGGTTTTATGCGTTAAATATGCAGAGTTGGTTACTTAGAAAGTAATTCGTTGAATGCATTGGCAATAAAAATGGCTGTATCAGGCCCTAGGCTATTTATTTCGCCGTAAGGCGCTGATTTGCTTCCATAAGCAAACGGGGGCTTTTCATCCCATTGCTTCTTTGGAAGAATGTAACCAATCTCATCGTTTGCCAGCCCAATTACAGTTTTGTAAGGCATCTTCCATTTTTGAAACCAATCGATTTCTGTAGCAGCATCTTGGTAATCAGCTTCTTTTTCAGGTGTTTTTGCAACTTTCCCTAGAAGTAGTTCGGGGTAAATTTCACCAGGGATACACCCGATTCCAAGTTCTCCCAAAGTTATGATGCTTACTTCGGATTTTGCAGCAGGGTGTTTTTCTTCTCGTTGATTGAGGCCCGCAATCCTATTTAGTTCTAAATCCCAATCAAATATTTCTCGTTTAAAAACTCCTAATTGTTTTGCCAAGCGGTATATCGGATTATCTACCGGTAGAAGAACTTCTTTCTTTCGAACAACTATAGGTGTCAGATTAATAGCTTTGGCATTTTTTAATGAATTGAGACTGGCATTTGCCAATAATTGCCCATAGCGTTTAGTTTTTTCAAAGGATCCGTCATTTAAGTTTTCGCCTTCCTCACTTTTAATTGAAACTTTTAACGATGTCATCAACCCGCCCACGGCTCCGCTAAATACAATTGCCTCGGCTTGAGTTTGTTTCATTATTTCTTTAACTGTATAGCCAACAAAATCGGAGCTTAATTTTTTATTACCACTCCCAAGGGTTTCAGGATGGCAATGCCAGAAAAGAACTATTCCTAATGCCGTTTTGGTGTTTAACTTGTTAAATTTCAAAGTTAATAATTCATCCATTTTTACTATTGGTGGCCTTCCATCATGTAGAAGCTCAGGAAGAGAAACTGCAGCAATTTCAGTGTCGCAGGGTGTAAGATTTTTAGCGGCATCTCTAATAGTGCTTACCGCTATTTTTTGCAGCGAAAGCAAATAGTCTGGGTCGGTTCCAGATTGAAGGGGTGACGGGCCCCAAAGCCCCAATGTATCTGGGCCTTCGTGAGAATGTGTGCAGGAAAACATAACATTTTCAAAATCTTTTAATTCCTTGCGGATTTCATCAACTTGATCTTTAAATATACCAATTAAATCTGCACTAACAAAAGCGTATTTCTTACCATCAGCTTTAAGCACCATGGCCCTAATATATATGGGATCACTTACACCCTCAGCTTTTCGATTGTGGCCAAAACCTGCAATATATACAGGTTTAATCCCGATTTTAGGAGTAGCATCACCCTTTGAAAATCCAACCTCTAATTTTGTATCTGGCGTTTTAGTCGTTTGGGAATTTACAGGAATAATGAAAATAAATGAAAAACCAGCCGTTAATAAAAGTAATTGTAGCTTGTTCATATTTGGAATGACTCTCTTTAGTTATTGCCAGTATGCCAATTAATCATCTAATAGGTTATTTCATAGTTTTAACAATTTTGCAACGGATTACCCTGTTTACACTTGTCGCTTTGGGCAAACAAAGAATAGGATTAAGTATCGGATGTTTTTGACTATTGCTTATTTTGCTTGGGCGAGGATTGCCAATGTCTTTCAGATTAAGACTTTTACAGGTTTTTATTCTTTGCTTCTTTTTGGGGTCGGTGCACGGGTTCCAAGATTCTAAACAAGCTCAGGTTAAAAAATGGATTGATGAACTGGGCGATGCTGACTTTACTACTCGTGAAAATGCTCATAAAAATTTGTGGAAAGCTGGTAGTGATGCCGAGGAACAACTCAAAGTTGCCTTGAAAGGCGATGATGCAGAAATCCGAAAGCGCTCTTTGGAACTACTGGAAAAATTTAAGTGGGGGATTTATCACGATTCACCAATTGCAATCATTGATTTGATACAAGCTTATCAATCTGGAACGTTGCAAGACAAAGAAAAGTCGATTGCGAAATTAATAGAGATGGGCGGTCTGGGTGTCAAATCTGTAATCAAAATCATTAATGCTGAAGAACAGGAAGAGGTTAGGAATTCCGTACTTTCTTATGTATCCAAATCAGTAAGCAAAGTTATTCCTTATTTGATTGAGAAAAACGAATTTAAATTCTTAGATCAAATTCTGCAAATGATGCTCGAAAACAGGGCAGAGGGCGTATTCTCGAATTATGCGGTTTACGCTATTCTTTCTGCATCGACAGATAAAATAATTAATGAGCTTTCTAAAAACAAACCTCCAAAAATCAGTGATGAAATCAACAAAGAGATTCTTGCTTATTTGTATCGAAGCAAGGGTGAACATAATGACGCCCTTAAATTTGCTAAAGAATCTAAAAACCCGGAACTCTATACCCAGTTGGCACTCGAAGCTTCAAAGTGGCAAGTTGTATTAGATACAGATCATTTTCCCGACGATTTACTCTTGGGGAAATTAGGGTACAAACTTGCGATGTACCGTTTAACTAACGAAAAGACGGAATTTGACGGAGCAAAAAAAACTCTTGTGGAGATCGCTGAAGAATTAACGGGTAAAGATAAGAATGGAGTCGAATCTACCGAGCAATTATTTCAGGCAGCGAAAATCGCCCTGTTGAATTACATGGTATCTGAAGGGATTGATTGCTTATTGAAAAATAAGAAACGCATGATGGTTGCAGAGATTTACGCCAGCCGTTTTGAGTTTGACAAAATCAAATCCTTAATTGAAGAAGCTAAAAATGAAAATGCGAAGGATGTTCCATCTCTTGAAATTCATTGGGCAAAAATTCTTTACGGGCTTGGGGAAAAAGAACAGGCTTTGAAAATCCTTGATCAATATAGCAGTCGAATCGCTGATAAATCTGAAGGCGATTGGCCTTTGAAGTTGGTTAATGCGTGGATTCTTATCAAGAAAAAAGATCGGGCCTTTGATGATGCTGCAAGTTATTTGCAAAAAATAGAGCATCGTGAAGCTTCTGGCAGAATGTTAAACAAAATGTTTGGTGATGATGCCGAGTTTTATGACCCTTTGTTTCGTTTCTTCTTTAAGAAGAAAAATACTGAAACTGCACAGGGGGTGATCAAGCAGATTAATGATTTGCACGATAAGAAATTAGATTCTAAGGTTGTTGTAAAACTAGTTGACGACCTTCTCGAGTACGCTTCAACGGTTACTGCTGAAGAAAGTGTAAGTTTGAAAAATGCAGCCGGTGCAATTCTGAAAAAATATGGTTTAGATGAAAAACTTAAAGAGTTGGCAGATAAGTTTGGCAGTGAAACAATACTGCTTTCGCTCGCTGACTTATACGCAGAAAAAAAGGAATGGGCCAAAGCACGAGATGCCTTCAAGGTTGCATGGGATAAAGATAAATCCAAATCGATTATCGCTTTTATGATTGCAAAAATGGAAGAAAACATCGGTGATAAAACGCAAGCTTCCAAATGGAAGGATTTGGCTACTTGGAGCCCGCTCGGAAATGAACAACTAAGGCTTGATTTTGCCTACGCCTTAGGCAAAAGAAACTATATGGACGATGCCCTTATTCAATTTGACTTGGTTTCTAAAACGGGTGAGCCTGGTTCTTACAGTGTGGGCGCATCATCTAGGGCTCTTGCAAGCAGACTAATTGAAAAAAAGAGCTTTGAAAAAGCTGCTGATGGATATGAACTTGCTATGCTTCGATGCATGACTCCCTTTGTTTCATTCACCCAAAGCCAGGCCTATGTTAATGTTCCGTCTCTAATTGCAAGGTTGCGTTGTCGATCTGCAATTGATAATGGGGATTTTGATAAAGTGGATTCTTTTGCTGTTAAAGCTTTTGATTTACAACCTGGTGAAGTTGAGTTGCCTATTCTTGTTTATCAACCTTTAATCGCCAAAGGTAAAAAGGAACTTGCGGACAAGATATTTGCATCTGCAAAAAAAACGATCCAAAAGGTTGGAGATGATTATCCTAATTGTGCCTGGGCACATAACTCAGCAGCTTGGCTTTCTGCATGTTGTAAATCTGATTTGATATGGGGGCTTAACCAAGCTGAGATGGCTGTTAAGCTTGATGGCAAAAGTGCTGCCCATCTTGATACCCTTGCTGAAGTTTTGTTCCAGTTAAAGCGCCAGAAAGAGGCTGTTGAGGCTCAAACCAAGGCTGTGGCTCTCGAGCCAACAAAGATCTATTACAAAAAACAATTAAAGCGCATTCAGAACGGCGACCCGAGTGCTGATCGACCTGAAGAAAATGATGAATAATTAGTCCGAATAATATTTATGAACCTTCGACCTAACTACTCGTGGTCTTTTATTGTTCCTAATCTTGGGAAGTTTGAGGAGTTTGGCGTTTCCCTTGGAAAATTAATTCCTTCTTCTTTTGTTATTGCACTAAATGGTGAATTGGGCAGTGGTAAAACAACATTGGTTCGTTCCTTGTGCCAAGGGCTTGGGTGCTCGTCTTTAGAGTTTGTAACCAGTCCGACATTTGTTCTTATGCAAGAGTATCAGGGCCGGTATACCGTTAATCATCTAGATGTTTACCGTTTGGAAAGTGAATTGCAATTTCTAGAATTTGGCGGTGATGAGTTGTTTCAATGTGGGAATGTAGTGTTGATAGAATGGGCTGATAAGATCAAAAATTGCTTACCTCCTGTCAGGATGGAAGTCTTTTTAGAGGTGGTAAGTCAAGACGAGAGAAGGATTTGTGTTTCGTTGTTTGGTGATGTGGGTTGTCCCTTAATATTGGCTTATTTATCTTGTTTGGGTGCTTCAGTTTAAATTTTTATTAGTAGCTTATTTATTTGAATTAATCATTAAGTTGTGGTAATATTTATTCAGATATTTAATTAATCATGCCTTTATGAAAATCATAGTTTTTTGGCCTGCCTTTATATTTTTAGCTTTTAGACCTGGAGCAAAAGCGAAATGAATAGTTACCGAATTTATTCAATGAAGAGTTCGGGATACATTAGCTGGTTTTACATTTTTTTTGGGATAACAAGTTTTTTTGTTCACCCTAGTTCCTTGATTGCTTCTGAACCAAAAATAAGTTTCGTCAATGATGTGATACCTGTACTCACCCGGGCTGGGTGCAATATGGGGTCCTGCCATGCTAAAGCTGGTGGTGGCCAAAATGGCTTTCAGTTGTCTTTATTAGGCTTTGAGCCATTGGAAGATTTGGAAAGCATCGTGATGGGGAGCCGTGGTCGCAGGATTTTGGTTACTAACCCAGAGGCAAGCTTGTTATTAATGAAAGCTTCCGGACAGATGCCCCACCGCGGAGGAATTAGGCTGCCCAAAAAATCTCAAGGATATGAAATAATAAAGACTTGGATTTCCCAAGGCGCGCTTATGGATGCAGTCTCAGATGTTAAGTTTGTTGCGATGGAGTTGATCCCTAAAAATGGGAAGCTGCAGCGAGGACAACAGCAACAGCTAAAAGCGATGGCGCATTATTCGGATGGAACTATTCACGATGTTACAGCACGTGCGCTATTTGAATCCAATGATAAGGCCATGGCAGAAGTTACAGAATACGGTTTGGTTAAAGTGCTTGATATACCCGGTAAAGTTTCGGTGATGGTTCGGTATCAGGGGAATGTTGCGGTTTACAATGCTGCGATTCCGCTTGGTGCCCCTGTTGAAAACCTACCTCCGGAAAAAAACTTTATTGATAGGGCGGTCTTTTTGAACCTGAAAGAGCTTGGTATTCCGCCTTCCCAGATTTGTGATGATGCGACATTTTTACGTAGGGTTACACTAGATATTGGCGGTCGATTACCGACCGAAGTTGAAGCTAAGAATTTCCTTGCAAATTCAAGTGCAAATAAGCGCGACCAAGTAATTGAAGACCTGCTTAAAAGTCCGGATTATGCGGATTATTTTTCAAGCAAGTGGACAGCAGTTCTAAAGAATAGACGTGATGATGCCAGCGATATTGTCTCGAACTTTGCATTTAATGCTTGGGTTCGCGACAGTTTGCTTGCAAATAAGCCATACGATCAATTTGTTCGCGAATTATTGGGCGCAACGGGTAAGGTGATAGGGAATCCTCCTGTTGCTTGGTACAAGCGTGTTAAAGAACCAAAAGAACAAATTGAAGATGTTGCTCAGTTGTTTTTAGGGGTGCGAATGCAGTGTGCCCAATGCCATCACCATCCATTTGAACGATGGAGTCAGGATGACTATTATTCCCTCGCAGCGTTCTTTGCCCAAGTGGGCAGAAAACCATCCGGCACCCGAGGTGAGGACTTGATTTTTCATAAGAGGGGAGTGGCGGTTGCTACGAATATTAAAACAGGGGAAGCACTAAAACCTATGGCATTAGGTGATCAAGTTGCAGCAATTGAGGCGGATCAAGACCCTAGGTTGCGACTGGCAGATTGGATGAGGTCTCCGCAAAATCCGTTTTTTGCCAAGGCGCTAGTCAATCGTTATTGGAAACATTTTTTTCAACGTGGGTTGATCGAACCAGAAGATGATATTCGTGATTCAAATCCGCCATCCAACCCGGAATTGCTAGCAGCTTTGGAAAAGCACTTTATTCAAAGTGGTTTTGATTTAAAGGAATTGGTTCGGGTTATAACCCGGTCTAATGCTTACCAACTTGTATCAACCCCTAACAAATATAATTCAGGAGACAGGCAGAATTATTCCCGATATTACCCTCGCAGGCTTTCTGCTGAAGTTCTGTTGGATTCGATAGATCAAATTGCAGGCACTCATACCGATTTTGCCAATTTGCCCGCCGGCACCCGGGCTGTTGCTCTTCCCGATAATAGCTACAACAGAGCTTCGCCTTTTCTGCGGGTGTTTGGGCGCCCTGAAGGCGAAAGCGTTTGTGAGTGCGAACGAGTACAGTCTTCTAGCCTGGCACAAAGCCTGCATCTTATAAATGCTGCCGATATCCGGTCTAAACTTTCTCATCCGGAAGGTCGTGCAGAAAAGCTTGCAAAAGAAAAACTTCCGCTACAAGATAAAATCAATGTTGTTTATCTTGCAGCGTTTTCCCGTCTGCCTAGTTCTGTTGAATTAAAAGTGGCACTTGATTATTTAAATGCCCCTGTAGTTAATTCTGCAGGCCAGAGCGTAGATTCCCAAAAGGCTGCACGTGAAAATCTTCAGGATTTGGTTTGGGCTTTGATCAATACTAAGGAATTTCTCTTTAATCATTAAAAGGAATGACCATGTTGGCTATGTCAATCCGCTTGTTCAATCTTTTACTTTCGTTAGCTCTTGTTTTTGGGGCGGTGCACCTTGCGCTTGCTCAATCTGTCGGCTTGCCTTCCCCAAGGCTTTTAACAACCATTCCTATGGGTGGTAAGGCTGGTACTCAGTTTGAAGTTGTTGTAACTGGAGAGCATCTTGATGACGCCGAAGAACTTATATTTTCTGATAGCCGTATTACTGCCAGTCGCAAGCTCGATGCTTCAGGTGTTTTAATCCCTGATCGTTACATGGTTACTATTGCACCAGATTGCCCTGTCGGGCTTTATGAATCCCGCATAATGACGAGGCTTGGCGTGTCCTCTTCTCGAATTTTCACGGTTGGTAAATTTCCTGAGTTCGTTCAATCTAAATCAAATAAAACTCTTGAATCAGCAATTGAGTTGCCGGTAGGTTCGGTATTTAACGGCACGATCAGTGAAAGGTCGGTAGATTATTTCAAGTTCATTGGTAAGAAAGGGCAAAGGCTGGTTGTAGACTGTGCTTCAACTGGGATTGATTCGAAGCTTAATGCAACGGTGATTATAGCAGATGCTGCTGGTAGGGATCTGCTGGTCGAACGCTTAGGAGGGGTGTTGGACTATTCTGTACCCAAAGAGGGCACGTATGTAATCAAAATTCATGAGTTAACATTCAAGGGTGGGCCTGCATTTTACTATCGTTTGGGATTATGGGAACAAGCGGTTGGAACACCAATTATTCGCCAACCATCCACAAAAACAGTCAATTCATATTCGTGGCCTCCAATCGGGCTTTCTGAACATGCTGCTTCCAAAGAAATAGAACCGAATAACGATGGAAAGCGCGCACAGAAAATAACTTTGCCTTGTGACATTAGTGGCAGTTTTTATCCTGCTTCAGATGTCGATTTTTTTGAATTTGAAGCTAAAAAAGGCGAACAATGGTGGATCGAGGTTGGTTCGGAGCGTCTTGGTTTACAAACTGATCCTGCTATTTTAATTCAACATGTGGCTCGTGATCCCAAAGGTGGTGCGGATAAAATAACCGATGTTTTAGAATTAACTGATATTATTAGCCCCGTAAAAGTTTCAAGCAATGGCTATGCCTATGATGGTCCCCCATACAATCCTGGGTCTTCAGATATACTTGGAAAATTGGTGATCAAAGAGGATGGAACCCATCGTCTTCAAATCACTGATTTGTTCGGTGGTACGCGTAACGATCCTAACAATATTTATCGTTTGATAATTCGTCGAGCTACTCCTGATTTCGCACTGGTTTCTTGGGCTATGCATATGGAGCTTCGAAATGGTGATAGAAATGCTTTGTCCAAACCAATATCACTTAGGGGCGGTGCGACTATGGCGCTGGAGGTTGTTGCTTTTCGCCGTGATGGTTTCGATGGCGAAATTGAAATTACCATGGAAGGCCTTCCTAAAGGTGTCAAAGCGCATGGTTTGAAAATCCCGGTAGGTCAATCGCGTGGGATGATGTTGATAACTGCAGATCAAGATGCCCCTCGTGGATACACAAATGCAAAATTCTTTGGCCAATCGAAGATTGATGGAAAAGCGGTTGTGCGACCATGCAGACTAGCATCTGTGGCATGGCCTATTCCAGATTCATGGGGTGAAATTCCAAGCCCCAGACTGCTTGCAGATGTCCCGGTAGCTGTAAGTGGCATCGATTTTGCTCCTATTACTATTACAGCCAAGGCTACAAATTATGAGGTAACCGCTGGTGAGAAATTGGTGATTCCTTTGGTTCACAAACGCCGCAGTGAGTTTTCAGGTGATAAAATTCAAATGAAAGTAATTGGTGCTGGTTTTGAAAATGCTCCTCGCTTTGAACTTCCCATAAAGGCTGATTCATCCCAAGTCACACTTGATCTTGCTGTTTTGAAAACTCCGCCCGGCGAATACACGATTTCATTTCTTGGTGGCGCAGTTGTAAAGTATAGCCATAAACCTGATGCAGTTGCATTAGTCGAAGCCAAGACGAAGAAAATGATGCTTGAAGTTAAAGACTTAGAGGCGGAAGCAAAAAAGATTGCAAACGAAGCACAAGTTGCGCCTGCTGCCAAGAAAGACCAAATGGTCAAGGCTGTAGCAACGGTAAATGCCAAAATGAAAGCTGCAACTGATGCATTAAATGTAACCAAGGGGCAGCTAGAGAAAGCGGCACAGAATGCGAAGCCCAAAGATATTGCTGATATAGTTGTTTCTGAACCGATTATGATTCGTGTCAAACCTGGGGTAAAAAAATGAAGAACGTCAATCCGATATTCCCCATGCGAAGTTGCCGGGGGCCTATACCCACAGGCCATGGAGGCAGAAGGGCATTCCTTCAAGCCGGCCTAGCTGGTTTTTCTACTTTAAGTTTACCTGGTATTTTGAAACTTCAAAATCAAAGTATGGCTCAGTCTGCAGGGGCTTCAAATCCTTCGACTGATAAAAAAGCGGTAATCATGGTTTGGCAACCCGGTGGTATGTCTCATCTTGATTCTTATGATCCCAAGCCTGATTCAGGTAGTGAGTATCGTGGGCCATTTAATTTAATAGCAACAAAAGTTCCCGGACTTCAATTCACCGAACTTATGCCAATGCAGGCTGCTATAGCGGACAAAATGGTGGTACTCCGTTCCATGCGTCAATCTGCTGGCGGCCACCCTGCTGGTTCAATGCAGTTGCTTTCAGGCGACCCAGATACACGAGATAAACCAAAACCAAAATACCCTGATTGGATGACAGTCTCAAATTATTTGCTTGCGCAGAAAAGCGTCAGGCAGTCTCCGCTTCCAGCCTATGTAGGTATCAATCCGCCTCTCGAATATAATGGCCCAGCCTATCTTGGCGACACCTACTCCCCCTTTGTAGTTTCAGGAAATCCCGATTCTCCAACTTTTTCCGTTCCGAATATCGGCCTCACCAATGTTGATGATGTTCGCAGGATTGGTCGCCGTTTAACCCTTAGGCAAAATCTTGATACCCTTGAGAGATCTTTTGATCATGCCCGGGAATTAGCTGCCCTTGATGAGTTTGAATCTCAAGCAATGACTTTGCTTACGAACCCGCAGACAAAAATTGCATTCGACCTTTCTCGGGAGCATCCCCGCGTCCGTGATCGTTATGGTAGAAATTCTTGGGGCCAGCAGTTGCTTTTGGCCAGAAGGCTTATTGAGGCTGGGGTGGATGTATTGACCACCAGTCTTAGCGGCCCCCTTTGTGGCAGAGTTGGTAATTGGGATGACCACGCTGTAAATCAACATGTTTTTGATGCTATGAAATTTCGATCCCGTGTTTATGATCAAGCGGTCTCAGCTTTGATCGAAGATATTTACGAGCGTGGACTCGATAAGCGCGTACTTGTGGTCGTTACAGGAGAGTTTGGCCGTACACCTAAGATCAGTTATGCTGCTAGCACTGGTGCAGGCGATGCAAGTGCTCCAGCAGGAACCTCACAACCCGGGCGAGATCACTGGCCACGAGGTTTTTCTAACATCTGGGCAGGAGGTGGAATCCAGACTGGCCGGTTTGTTGGCTCTACCGATAAGCGTGGTGAAGATGCTAATAATCGCATATGTGGCCCTGGAGATTTTCTCTCTACTATTTATCATCATCTTGGAATTGATTCCGCTAAAACATTCATCAAGGATTTTAATGGCCGACCAACACCGATTGTCGACCATGGTAAACCAATTCCTGAACTGATGGCATAAATAGGGTGTGGTTCCGTTTAGTTACTAAGTTTACTAAACAAACTGTCTTTAACGGTTTGAGATACCAACCCTTTGCAGGCCTTGATTTCTTTTGATATGCGAAAGAATCGGCCCCTAGAAAATACTCTTACTAATTAAAGTTGCAGAATTTAAGCTACAGTATTAATCCCTTGCCTATTATTGACAAAATCCATGGTTTAAAGATACACTTCGTTAATCGATAGACCCGTTTTATACTTGCGGGTTACTCGAATAGGAGTTCTTTAACTAATGCATTTTCTTGACGCTGAGATTTTTTCTGAAGTCGTGAAGTTATCGACTCCTACTTTGATTGCCATTTTATTGTGCGGATTATTGCTATGGAGTGCAGGTTATCTGACTCATAAATTTTGGGTTGTGTTTTTGGCAACAGCGGGAGCTGGGGTTTTGGGGTTCGATAAAGGGCCAGACTTTGGAATCCAGGGTGTTTTTGCTGCTCTTTTATTCGGTATCTCAGCTGGCATTTTGGCTCTTTCTATTATTCGTGTGGTGGTTTTTGTCTTTGGCGGCTGTACCGGGCTTATTGTTGGGAATGTTCTAATGCCTGCTGGAGATGCTTGGTTGGCTTGCCTACTTGTTGGTGGTATTGCTGCGCTTTTACTTTATCCTTTTTGGTTTACTGCTTTTTCCAGCTTATTAGGTACCCTTGCCTCGGCTTATGGTATTATCGCAATTCTTGATAAGTTTAATGTTTTAGATTCTTCTACTATTGTTGATAAACATGCTGGTCTTATTGATGTAATTTGTATTGGATTTGTTGTATTCGGTACAGTTATCCAATACTTTTTAACCAAGTACTTCCGCAAGAGAAAATGGCGTCTCATGCAGGAAGAAGAAAGGTTTCGAGCTCAAAATGAAAATCTCGCATATTCCAGTCCTGGGACTTGGTTTAAAAACCCTTGGCGCAATGCTAGTTGATTCATTAAAGGGATTTTCTTTTGTTGGTATAATTCTATTGTTTTCATTTTTGGTGCTTTTTTCTAGTTCTATTTTTGCACAAGCTCCAAACGCTCCTGGCCCTTTGCCGGGTGAGCCTGGGGACAAAGCATATACTCGTAATTTGTTTTCGGGCGTGTTTGCATTTATATCAACTGTTGGTGTTTTAGTTGTTATTTGCATGCCTAGTCGCAAAATTTCGTAAAATGATTCTCGTTGGGATTTTTGACTTTATACTTATAGTTTCAGGGGGCCATATATGGTGCAGCAATCTTCAATTGATTTTCTTGCTATTGCAAATCGAATTATTGCAGGCGGGGATATTACAAGGGATGAAGCCAAGCAACTTCTCCTTGTTCAAGGCGGTGAACTTTATGACTTATTCTATGCTGCCAATAAAGTCCGTAGGCACTTCCATGGAAATAAAGTTACTTTTTGCAGCATTCTTCCTACTAAATTTGGGAATTGCAGCGAAGATTGTAAATTCTGTGCCCAAAGTGCTCATTATGATGCTGATGTCAACGCTTACCCCATGATGGAAGGGGATGATGTTGAAAAAGCGTGTACTAGTGCTCGAGATAATGGAGCCAGCGCTTTTGGTATTGTTAATAGTGGTAGGGGGCCAAACAAAAAGGAATGGCCTAAAATCATGGAAGCAATCGGGGCCATGAAGAAGGTTGATGGTATTACCCATTGTGCAACTCTTGGTACTTTAAATGAATCTCAAGCCTTAGATTTAAAAGCCGCTGGTATCCGCAGAATTAATCATAATCTTGAAACTTCAAAAGAGTTTTACCCCAAAATTGTTACTACTCATACTTGGCAGGATCGTGTTGATACCGTCAAGCTTGCACAAAAGGTTGGCCTAGAGGCGTGCTGTGGTTGTATTTTTGGAATGGGCGAAAGTGTTGATGATCGGGTCAGCCTTGGATTTAGCTTGAAAGAGCTTAATCCTCATGTTGTTCCGCTTAATTTTCTCCATCCTATTGCTGGCACACCCCTAGAGAATGAGCCCAAACTTAGGCCAATGGAAATCTTAAAGATTATTGCTGTTATGCGCTTGATCCTTCCGAAGCAAGATTTGAAAGTTGCTGGCGGAAGAGAGAAAAATCTTCGTGATCTACAAAGCTGGATTTTTTATGTCGGCGGTACTAGTGGCCTAATCGGAAATTATCTTTCTACTTACGGTCGGGCTAATCAGGAAGATTTACAAATGATTAGCGATCTGGAACTTGAATGGCAGGACGACCGTGTTGGTGATTTGGATGAATCGATTCCAGATACTGAACATGTTCCACATTCTAAAGGTTCGCTTCTGCAACTTCCCGTATTGAACTTTTAACCTTGGGATTGCAAGATAAATTGGAAAATCCTGAATCTCAATCCGCTGATCATTTGGACTGGGTCCAGCATGAATTGGATATTATTACTAATGCTGGACTGAAACGATTTCGCAAGGCACTTAAATTCTGCCCAGATGGTTCTATTGTTTATCGTAAGAAAAAGCTTGTCAATTTTGCCTCCAGTGATTACTTGGGGTTTTCAAAACACCCTGCTGTTATTCATTCGGCTCGCAAGGCGCTTCATTCTTATGGTGTTGGTGCTGCAGCATCTCCTTTGGTTTCTGGATATACGCAACTTCATCGTTCCCTTGAACGCGAAATTGCACAATGGGAGGGCTTTGATGATGCGCTTGTCTTTTCCAGTGGATTTGGCGTCAATCTTGGAACTATCTCTGCTCTAGTTCATCCCAAAGATTTAATTCTTTCTGATGCTTTGAATCATGCCAGTATTATTGATGGTTGCAGGCTTTCTCGTGCAACTCTAAGGTTTTTTAAGCACAAAGATTGTGATCATCTTCAGGATTTAATTCTGCGGGCCAAGGGTAATTTTAGAAAGCTATGGATTATCACAGACACCCTTTTCAGCATGGATGGTGATCATGCACCAATTGAAAAACTTTTTCAAATTGCTTTGAAAAATGACGCTATGTTAATTCTTGATGAGGCCCACGCTACAGGGGTTACGGGCGTTGATGCACGAGGCTTGACTGATGTATTTCCGATTGGGCTCGACTGGAAGAACAGGGTTGTGAAACTAGGGACTTTAAGTAAAGCTTTGGCGTCCCAGGGTGGTTTTGTTTGTGCAAACAAGAAAATAATAACCCTGATTAAAAACAAAGCTCGTTCTTACATTTTTTCTACCGCCCTTTCACCCGTTTGCGTTGCAGCAGCTAGAACCGCAATAAAGCTAATTATTAAAGATATTAGCCTTAGGGCTTCAGTTAATTCGCTTTCTGCCTATTTACGCAGCAAACTTGTGGATATGGGCCTTGATATAGGCCAATCAGAAAGCCATATCATTCCTGTTATTTTTCGGGATTCGGAAAAAACAATGCGTATTTCTAAGAGCTTATTGGAACAGGGATATTTGGTGCCGCCAATTCGTCCGCCTTCCGTTCCCGAAAATTCATCAAGGCTTCGCATTTCGATCACAGCTTTCCATAGCCATGAATTAGTAAATGATTTTCTATTAAAGTTAAAATTAGTACTAAGCCAGAATTAATTATTTGTAGGGTAACTATCAGGCAAATCGTTGTTTTGGACGAGATCATTGCTGTTCATTTTGAACGAGTCAGAATTTTTATCATCATCATTCTTATCTTCGGTTTCTACATCCCGATTATTTATTTGAATTGTTCCTTCAAATTGAGGCTTTTTTTCAACCGCATCACCGGCGCTTATTTGTACTCTAAAGGGCAGATTGGCAATGTTTAAACAATCATTGTTTTTTAAAGTTGCTCGACGAATCTTTTTCCCGTTCACCACGGTGCCATTGGTGCTTCCCAGATCCCGAAGTAGTAATGTATTTTCCATCTTTACGATTACACAATGGAACTTTGATATGGACTTATGATCCAAGCGTAAATCACAATCTTCCTTGCGGCCTACGACCGTAAGATCTCGTGATAACTCGATAGCGTTACCGCCTTCCAGAGGCACTAATCGAAATCGCATGGTTAGTAATTACCTAGTCAATAGAAAAGGACTACCTAAAATAATTCTTTATTGATTGGAATACCACACCTACCCTTTAATTTAAGCAATAAACTATTTAAAACATAAAGTCATAATCGTTAAGTTCGTTAGAAATGTGTTTTTACAAGGTAATCTGCGATAGTTTTGGTCACCAGTTTGACATTAGATCTTACTGCATGAAATTAGAAACCCATGTGCTAAAAGCCTTTTAACTAGGCCGGGTGATTTGCCTACTACCCACGATGTATCGCCTAGCGATAGTGTTTCGACTATTTTAAAATTGGTATGTTTAAGCAGGTTGGCAATTTCTTGCCATGTGAATAAGTGTAAGGTTAAGCCACAAATACCTTGGTGAATGGGCAGCAATCTGTTGCCAAAATGTTTTGATCGTCTTAACCTTCGGCTTAAATCCAGCGCCAACCATTTGTACCCTTGAAAACCTTGACTCGCGGACCACAAGTTATGCACATGGAGAATAAATTGCCCACCAGGTTTTAATACGCGGTGGATCTCATTAAGCATTGCGATCCGATGTCGTTCATCCAATAGCATGCCAAAACTACTGAAAAGGCATGACGAATAATCAATAGAGTTGGGGCAAAGGAAGGAGAGATCAATCATATTTGCCCGAAGGAATAAATGTGGCCCACTGATTTTCTTATTGCTGGCTTCCAGAAGCATTGGGGTTGATAGGTCGATTCCTAAAACCTTGTGGTTCTTTTTGGTTAAAAAGTCTGCAACCCTTCCAGTTCCACAGCCAAGGTCAAGGATAATGCCATCTTTAGTGAAATGCTTATCGAGAAAACTTAAATCCTGTTGGAAAGCGGGGTTATCTTTTAGCGAGGAATCATAGTTAGCCGCTATATACTGATTAGATATGTATTCCCATTGGGTTTTGCTGACCCCCTCAGGCATGAGCCAATCAGGCGGTGAAGAAGAATTAAAGCTCATGCCTGCAGTGCCTGAAAAAGGTTAGAGTTAGTTTCCAATGTTTTTCAAAGCTGCGGAAGCTGCATCTTTGAAAGACTTATCTCTCTGTTTTTTATCTTCGACAATTAACTTGAGGGATTCTTTTGCTTGCTTGGCTTCCGAACCAATTTTTCCTAATGCAACGGCGGAAGCAAAACGAAGGTCATCATCTTTTAAGGTTTCCATGAGATCAGGGACCGCAGATTTTCCGTCCTTGCCTAAGGATCCGATTGCATCAATTGCTTTTTCACGGATGTTTGTGGGTTTAGATTTGTCTATGAAAGCAGAATGCAGGACAGAGAAACTAGAAGATCCGATTTTGCCAAGAGAAATTGCAGCTGCGTTTTGATTCTCTTTTTTCTCATCAATATTGTTTAGTAAAGATGCAAGTGCAGGGATTGCATCTTTGTTTTGAGTTTTTAAATTTCCGAGTGATTGGGCAGAAAATCTTCTTACAAATGCATCTTTGTCTTGAAGTCCAATTATTAAAGCAGAAGTGGTTTTCGAATCATCTTCGCCGCTCTCGCCCAGTGCTTTTGCTGCAGCTCTGCGTATTTCGGGATCCTTGTTTTTCATTTGCAGAATAAGTTTATTCGTGTCTTCTGCGTTGATAAATGTGCAAATGCATGCGCCAAAGAAAAATGCTGAAAGGAAAAGTCTCATCTGCGTTCTCCGTTAAGGTTAGTCATCACAATTCTATGATATCTTCTTGTTTGGCGAGACTCAACTTAATGTTGTTTATGATTGCAGAATTGATTGTTGGTGTTGACAAGTGGCGTTCAAATTGTGACTAATATGCAAATGGAGTTGATTGTTCAAGAAGGAAACTCTTGTAATTTAAGAAGTTATCGTTATGATCGCTCCATGTTGTGCCTGACTTTTGCAGCTGAAAATAACAGGTGTTATATTTCTTGGGTATAAAGTTTATAGGCAAGATTTCAGAGTTCTTTTGGAGGTTATAAGGTTTATGAGTGAATCCGATGTGCGAGCCGAGGTGGCACCCGTTCCATTCGCCGATCAATTCGGGGGTGGCGATAGCGAAGAACCTCCCGGTAAGCCGAAGCGTCATCCCATTTGGCGCGATGTTCCGGATCACCAATGGAACGATTGGCGTTGGCAATCTCAAAATGCCATACGATCGGTTAGGCAACTTAAGGGTTTAATTGCCTTTAGTCCTGAGGAAATGGAAGCTATAGGGTCATTGGAAACCGAGTACAAAACTGCGATTCCGCCTTATTATTTCTCACTGATTAATCCTGAAGACCATGACGACCCGATTAGGCTTCAGTCTATTCCCTCACCATTGGAACTCACAAACCCCTCTGGGTATGAATTGTCCGATCCTTTGGAAGAAGATAAGGACTCCCCTGTTCCAGGTTTAACTCATAGGTACCCTGATAGGGCTTTACTTGTAACCACCCATGTTTGTTCAATGTATTGCAGATTTTGTACCCGCAAGCGAGCTACTATGGTTCGTGGTGGTTGGGATTCAATCAGCCGTAATGATGAACGTATGGTTGAATATGTTCGTGACCATTCTGAGATTCGAGATGTTATTGTTTCAGGTGGGGATCCTCTAACCCTTCCGATTACAAAACTTAAGTTTTTTCTCGAAAATCTTGCTGCTATTCCCCATGTTGATGTAATTCGTATAGGAACTCGCGTTCCTGTTACTTTACCTCAGCGGTTGTTTGATCAGTCCTTGATTGATCTTTTAGCCTCAGTAGGGAAAGTTTGGATTCAGACTCATTTTAATCATCCTAACGAGATATCTGCAGAATCTGCAAAGGTATGCATGTCTTTGTTGAGGGCTGGGATCCCTGTTAATAATCACACGGTCCTTCTTAAAGGGGTTAATGATTCACTTGATACTATGCGCAAGTTGATGCGAGGTTTGCTTCGTATTAAAGTGCGACCTTATTACATTTTTCATTGCGATCCTGTTATTGGTGCTGGGCACTTCCGCACTTCTATCTGGAAGGGCATGGAAATCATGGAAGGTCTTCGTGGCCATATGTCTGGCTTGGGTATTCCAACATATGTGGTGGATAGCCCGCACGGCGGCGGTAAGGTTCCTGTGATGCCAAATTATGTAGTTTCGGCTTCTGATGATGCTGTTGTACTTCGTAATTATGAAGGCATGCTTGTTCGTTATCAAGCCGAGGATAAACCTTTGCAAAGTAATGACCAAGGCAGAACTCGAGGCGTTAGTTCGCTTCTTCAGGGAAGTAAATCAGCTTTGATTCCTGAAAATGCCGAACGTATGATTCGCCGTCAAATGAACCTTGCCACTATTTCTGCTGAAGAAGCTTCCTCTGGTTGCTCTTCAAATGATAATAGTTCATCTGAAAATGAAACTGTGCCTGATTCTTTAATTGAGTTGGGTATTAAAAAGAAAGTTGCTCCTGGAAGGAAGGCCCGCTAGGGGGATTTAAGTTAATTTAAAGCCGCCAGGTTGTATACTTGGCGGCTTTATTTTTGTTGTTGGGGAGTATCATGAAAATAGGGATTGTTTGCAACTTAAAATCAGGCATAAAGCATACGCACACTGATGATGTCGAGGAAGAGTTTGATTCACCAGAAACAATGCATGCAATCGGTGCGGTTCTAACTTCAAAAAATCATCAAATTATATATTTTGCTGAGTCTCCCGAGTTACCAGCGGCCCTTATTAATGATCGTCCTGATTTTGTCTTTAATTTTGCTGAAGGGCGTGGTGCAAGCAGGGCCAGAGAAGCACGGGTTCCTGCACTACTGGAAATTCTTGGTATTCCTTATTCTGGTTCAGATCCTTTTACCCTTTGTGTTGGGTTGGATAAGGACGTTGCTAAAAAGATTGTTTGTGATGCAGGGGTTAAGGTTCCAAAGGGGGCAGTTTTTACCTCGAATAGCTTTGATTTGGGTTCTATTCCAATTGATTTCGCATTCCCGGTTGTTGTTAAACCTGCTTGGGAAGGTTCCAGCAAAGGAATACGGGATTCCGCTGTTGCTAAAACTCAAGAGCAACTTCGTGCCTTATTAAATGAAGCCTTAAAAGGATATGACCAACCAGTAATCGTTGAAGAATATTTGCCAGGATGTGAGATCACGGTTGGATTAATAGGTAATGGCGATGAACTGAAGGTGATAGGCGCAATGGAAATTGTCCCGAAAATTAAGGACGAATTTTTCATCTATAGTCTGGATGTAAAGAGGAATTATTTAACTAGGGTTGATTACTGCGTGCCGCCAAAAATTTCATCTGATACTCTTGGTGTTTTGTTTAGTAGTGCTATTAATGCTTTTAAAGCACTAGGATGCAAAGATTTTGCAAGAATTGATTTTCGCTTAAATTCCAGTAATCACCCTATTTTTATCGAAGCTAATCCTCTGCCCGGGCTTAATCCAGTAACCAGCGATTTTGGTTTGATTGCTAAGGGTATGGGTTGGTCCTACGAGAATTTGATCCTTGCTGTTTTTGAAGCGGCTACGAAAAGACTGGGTCTATAATTTTTATACCCTGCTTTTTTCTTTTACATATTCTTTCAAACTTATACACTTTCTTTATGAATGAAACTCCGCCTGTTAATGTTGTTGTTCCGCAATCACCATTCAAAGTGATGATACTTCATAACATCCCTGTTTTGCCTTTAGATCATCCTGATGCTGATTCTGAACATGAAGTTATCGAAACGGTTGAAATTATTGAAAACGCACTTGCGGAGCAAGGCGTACGATTTGAAAGATTTGGTCTTGCCAGAGATTTGGCTCCTCTGATCCAAAGGTTAAATTCCGATCCGCCTGATATCGTTTTTAACATGTTTGAAGGATTTGCGGATTTTACTGAAACTGAAGTGCATCTTGCTGGCCTTTTAGAATGGATGAAAATTCCTTTTACCGGATCTAAATCCCAAGCCCTTGCTGTTGGCCGAAACAAAGCCTTAGCAAAGGCTGTGCTGCAATCTTATGGCGTATGCACTCCAGGTTTTTTTTGGGTTAACGATGATATTGTTCCAGAAAACAATTTAGGTTGGCCTGTTATCGTTAAGCCTGCAACCCAAGATGCCAGCATCGGAGTTGATCAAGGTAGTGTGGTTACATGTCAAAATGATCTCGTGGAGCGGGTTAAGTTGTTGCTTAAAAATTATGGCCCCCCCGTTTTAGTTGAGCAGTTTATTGATGGCAGAGAACTTACTGCTGCTGTTATTGAAGACCCCGAGATTACGGTTCTTGCACCTTCTGAAATTCACTTTACCATTCGAAACAAAGGCCTTTGGCCAATTATCTCTTATGATGCCAAATGGAAGCCTGAATCCCTTGAATTTGAGGGCACCCCGTATGAGTATCCTGCTAAGCTTACTCCAGAACTAATGCTGAAGGTAAAAGATACTGTAAAACGCGCTTATCTTGCTCTTGGAATTCGTGATTACGGAAGAATAGATATGCGGGTTTCTTCCGATGATACTATCTATGTAATTGAAGTTAATCCAAATCCCGACCTTCATATTGTTACCGGATTGGCGATTAGTCTTGATTCAGCTAACCAGACCTATGGAGTTTTTCTCGAAAATCTTGTGACACGCGCTTGGAAGCGTGGGCCTTGATTTAGTTTCCTTATTGTTCATAGAAGTAAGAAGTTGGGTCTTTCATAGAAGCATTGATAAAGCCATCTTTTCTTTCAGCACATTTATTGCATTTGCCACAATGAACGCCATTTGTTGGATAAATGCAGGAAAAAGTGTGTTCCAATGGCGCTTCCCTACCTAATTTTAATACATCGGTTTTATGCATTCCCGCATAGGGCCTAAGTAGTTTTACATTTCCGGAAACCGATTCGTTAATGGCTTGTTCCATGCCAAGAAAAAAACTATCAGTTGCATCTGGGAAGGGATTGGATTCTAAAACTGCCAATGAAAGACTTTTAACTTGATTAAGATTGCACCATAAAAGAGACTTCGCAGTCAAAAGGACATTTCGTCCTGGCAAAAAAACAGCTTCATCTGGGGATTCTAAATCCGGAACATTAATTCCGGTCAGGCTCCAGTGATCTTTGTACAAATCATTAACGGGAATATCGAGCACAACTAATTCGCCTAAGTTGGGGGCGCCAAGAGCTTTAATGAATTTTTTTAGGTAATGTAATTCAGTTTTTTCCCAATATAGCCCACATTGGATAAATATTGGCCACACCTTTGGAAATTTATGGTTGACCATATCTGCCAATAATATTGCACTATCCAGACCACCACTTACTAAAACAGCAGTTGGATAATTAATAAGTTCTTTGCTAGTGATTGAATTCATAAAATACCCTCGTGGGATTTTGAAGCTATAATACTTTAGGGCTTGCTTAAATATTTTGGTAGGTGCTTCAATTACCTATGCACTATGGTATGTTAGAGGCGATGGTGGTTTTCTACTAATATTATTATTTTTTGATAAATAAATGATGGGGTTTGATATGAATTGCTTAATGGAATTTGAACCGATATTGAAGAAGTCGTCGTCTTTATCGCCCTATACATTCTCGGGTTTACCCGGGGTTTGCGAGTATCTGGCGGAACCACGCAGCAAAGAAGAGTTGGCTTCGCTTTATAAAACCTGCCAGGCTAATAAAATTCCATTCAAAATTTTAGGTAATGGATGTAACCTTCTTGTACGAAGTGCCATGGTTTCTGGTGTAGTTGTTAAGTTAACGAACCCAGTATTTTGTGGTTTTGAAAATCTGGGAAACACGGTTCGTATGGGGGCAGGGGCCTCCATTTTTGCAGCAATATCATTTTGTTCGCAAAACAATATGGCTGGTTTTGAAACACTTATTGGCATACCAGGTACGATTGGTGGTGCTTTACTTTCAAATACTAGTGATAAATCTGGACCTATCTCAAGGTTTGTCAGAAAAATTGAAGTGCTGGATTCTCTTGGTAATCTTCAAATTCGGGATAAAGAAGAGATTTCTTTTAGTGATAAAGGAAACGATCTCAGAGATTTGGTGATTCTGAGTGTTGAGTTTGCATTTGAGCATGACAAGACTGAATCTATTGTCAAAAGGTTGAGGAAAGCTTGGATTAGTAGGAAAATCCAATTGCCACTTGGTGTTCCTTATACCGGTAAAATATTTAAAAACCCAAGGGGCCTTACTGCTGCATCATTGATGGAGCAGGGGGGATTTCAGAAAGCCCGGGTTGGAGGTGCTGAGATTTGTGATCGTGATTCAAATTATATTGTTATCCACCCTAATGCCGTTGTTGAAGATGTTTTAAGATTGATTGAGCAAATTAAACAAGGGATTCGCGAAAGATTCAATGTGGATCTGGAACTTGAAATCGCCATCTGGTAATTAAGTTGTAAGTGGATAATATTGTGAAAAAAATAGTCTTCTCTTGGTTGGGTTTTTGTTTTGTAATTGTAGTATCGTTCATCTCATGTGGCGCTTTAATTCATTTTCTATCTAAGGCCGACTACTCATTTAATCGATTAATTGTTTCACGTCATAATTCTTTACAGTTATTTGCAGATATTAACTGTTCTTTTCCGCCAGTCTTGTCCAAAGAAGACTTTCTCAGTGAAGTTCGTTATCTCGGAAATTTGAAAGAAGAATACGATTTGTTGGAAGAGGGGATATTGGCGCGAATTTATAACGCATTTCAGGTTCACCCTTGGGTGCAAAAAGTTGTTGATGTACAAAGGGAAGGTCCGAAAAAAATAAAGGTTATCTTGGAGTTTCGAACCCCAGCATTGGTAGTTCCCATAATCCCGATTAAAGATCAAATTGAAGTAGTTGAAAAATTTAGAGTGGTTGACGTTAATGGTGTTATTTTACCCAAAAATGCACTGCAAGTTGGATTACCAGTTCTTGCAAAACCATTACCATTTCCAACTGATAAAGCAGGAGTTCAGTGGAAAAATGAGCAAGTTATTTCCTGTGCCAAAATTCTTAGTTGTTTTTCAGGGGTTTTATTCCCTAGTGACTGTTTGATCGAAGTTAAGGACGATGTTGTCATCATTTATTCGGAAATAGGACCATTTAAAATTGTATGGGGGCCATTATCCAAGGATGAACAAATAGCCAATCAGGAAGTTGATGAAAGGAAAACCATCTTTAAAACAAAATATTCCGCATGGAAACAAACTGACATGAAAGATGGTTTTATTGTTAATTTTTTAAGTTCAACTCGGAAATAGATTTAAGATTCAAGAAAAGGGATTAGGAGGCGAGACCAAGTTTCAAATGATTCTTCCTCCTCTTTAATTTTGCTGATACTTGAGAATTTACAATCTGTCAGATTAAGTTCTTTTGATTCTAAATCTGAAGTTTCCAATTGATATAAGTGCACAATCCCCAGATGAACTTTTCCCACATCGTTGGAATCATCATTAATAAACCCTAAAAGTTTAATATTGTTCGATGGATCGATTCCAACTTCTTCTTTAAGTTCGCGCCAAAGTCCTTTAACGTAACTGTTTTGCCCGATGTCGCCATCTTCTTTTTCGATGTGCCCGCCGATTCCAAGCGAGCGGAGCATCCTAAGCCTTGTTTCAGAGCTCGCTTTGCCCCGTTGGTAGCTAAAAAATCCTTTTGGGCTTTGAAAAACTACATAGGGGATTAATTGTTTATAGTTAGGGTCGTTTTCAGCTAAATCTCTCTGCATGAAAAAGAGTT
The DNA here is from genome assembly GCA_044337875.1 of Gemmataceae bacterium. Classification (GTDB taxonomy): domain Bacteria; phylum Planctomycetota; class Planctomycetia; order Gemmatales; family Gemmataceae; genus UBA969. The sequence goes on along the minus strand of JBIIMS010000002.1, from coordinate 446,878 downwards.
GGGGGTTTTCTAGAAGTGATTTAACCAAGGATTCAGATGCAGGATTAAACCCTTGTTTTAAAAGTGGTTCAGGAATATGTTTTCTTTCAATTACTAAAATGCTGGCTTTGTTCATGGTGCTATTTTCCTGATATTTAAAATCGGGGTATTACCCTAATATATTATTCAGAAATTCAGGTTAGTCAGGTCATTTTGATTTGGGAAGGAATTAGTTTTGTTATTTTTGTTTTAGTAATGGAAAATAGTGCTGTAAAATTTATTCTAAGGTTTGGTTTAGACTTTTGTTTTGTTCTTCTTAGCAGATTAAGTCATGCAACATTTAAAATGTAATAAACATATCGCACTAAGTTCGCTTCAGAATAAAGAGCCTGTGCCGCTGATAAAAGAAAGAGTTATGGATAACATTGTTTTTTATTTGTTACTATTTGGTTTAATTTTGGTGCCAATATTAAATCATGGGTGCCATTCCAGCCCCCATACAGATGATGAACTTTGCTTGGATGCGTTTGAGGTTAAAAATAATGTGGGGTTAAATAAAAAAGCCCGACCAGATAAGTCGGGCTTAGAGTTTATTAAGTAATTCTTAAAGTTTTGGCACATCCATTGGCAATGGATTGGTGTAAAGATCGAGTGCGGTTATTTTAAGTGTGGTGATCGCTTTTTGAATTTTTGCTAAATTTGGGTCATCACGTGAATCAAACCCTCCAACCGTGACAATGCTACTGGTTCGCGTATGCAAAACATAGGCATCGAATTCCAGTTTTCTTAAAACACGAGCTGTTTCATGAGCTTGCAAAGCTGCTGCGCCTAACATATCGCCTTGCCTGCTTCCAAATAGTTTATCCATAAATGATGTGGTTACGGCTTTAGTTGATTGAAGAATCGCAGAACCGTTATACTCTTTAACTACCAAAGTGACGGATTTTGAGTTTTTTAAAAGGCTGTATTTTTCGTCTGCATTAAGTGTTTTTAATACTGGGTCAGGTTTGTTATTTGCAATAGTTTGATTTGGTATAAGAGGGTTTCGCACAACAAAAGCTCGTGTAAACGGATTTACTCTTTCTCTTCGGATTTCAGCCCCTTTTTTGTCTGCGGTTGGAACATAAATGTTAATTACATCAGAAGTTTCTTTTCCTTGTTCCAGTTTCAAATCAGGGGGAGGCAGCTTTTTTATTTTCTCAAGATTTTTACGTGCATCTTCAATATCTTTGAAACCGCCGACCAATACGGCGCATTGTTCAGAAACCCGGGTGAATTTCATCGGTTGCCTTAATTCAGGGCTCATTTTTTGTCGTCTTTCGAAGTCTGCGATTTGTTTTTTCTTTTCTTCTTCCCCATAATTAAAAATGTACCCTTTGAGATTATCTCTTGTTCTCAGGATTTCTGAAATTTGCTTTGATAATTCTGGCGCATCAACCCCCGAATAACTGGCGCAGCATATTAGCCATGTGCCTGCTTCGACCGTTAACGGATAAGGGTTTTTTGAAGCTGATGTGTTTGCAATACTCGAAACTACAAAGATACATGCACTTAAAATAACGGATGCAAAAAGACGCATCTTGACCTCCATTTAATCAACCAAAACCTTGTGCTCGGCTTTTCCGAACGACAACTTTAGTAATTAGATGAGAGTCTGATAACAAATAAAAATAAATTAGTCCAGAGGCCAATTGCTTCCTAAGGCCTTCATTTGCTCTAATCTTATTTCCCCAATTGCCTGTTTTCCCAGTTTTAACATGCTGTCGAGTTGTTTTTGGTCGAATACGGATTCTTCGCCGCTTGCTTGGATTTCAATAAACTTCCCGCTACCTGTCATTACAAGGTTGCTATCAACTTCGGCCCCAGAATCTTCTTCGTAGCAAAGGTCGAGTAATACCTTGTCATCAACAATACCCATGCTAATGGCAGCAATGCTGTCTTTTAAAATTTCGTGAATAGGTGCAAGTGGTTTGTCGGATTGTTTCTTTTCAAGTGAGCGCAACGCATCTACAAGGGCAACAAATGCGCCATTAATGCTGGCCGTTCTTGTACCGCCATCTGCATCTAAAACATCACAATCAATCCAAAGGGTACGCTCACCTAGTTTTTCCAAATTTACAATTGCGCGTAAACTTCTACCAATAAGTCTTTGGATTTCTACGCTACGGCCATCAACTTTCCCTGATCTATCTCTGGGCTTTCGGTTTCCTGTACTTCCTGGAAGCATGGAATATTCTGCAGATAGCCAGCCTTTTCCTTTGCCTAATAAAAAAGGTGGAACTGATTGATCAATGGTGCAGGTGCAAAGAACGGTTGTTTTGCCGCTAGAAACCAAAACGCTCCCTGGTGCTTGCTTGGTAAAATTTCGTTTAAAACGCAAGGGCCTTAACTCATTCGCTTTTCTTCCATCAATACGCATGTTGGTAATCCTAATCTGTGTAAGTTATTTTTTTGAGCCAAGAATCATATCGAGTAAAATCGCTTTTTGGGCATGCATTCTGTTTCCTGCTTGTTCGAATACAATACTTGCCTCTCCATCAATTACTGAGTTTGTAACTTCTTCGCCCCTGTGGGCAGGAAGACAATGCATGAATTTGCAATGCTTTGGAGCTTTGCTCATCAAACGATCATTGATTTGGAAGTCTTTGAATTTTTTGATTCGTTTTTCGTTTTCGTTTTCTTGCCCCATGCTGGTCCAAACATCTGTGTAAATGATATCCGCATTTTTGAGGCTATTAATTGTATCTGAGGATTGAATTAAAACCGCTTTTGGAAATCGCTTGGAAAACAAATCTAAAAAGTCTTTGTCAAAATGGTAAAGCTTAGGTCCTGTAAGAATAAAGTGGTAACCAATCAATGCGCAAGCGATTGCAAGAGTTCTCGATACATTGTTACCATCCCCAATAAAAACAACTGTTTTTCCTGGTTTTGGCCCAAAGGATTCGCGAATTGTCAGGATATCTGCAATTGACTGGCAGGGATGAAATTGATCACTTAGACCATTAATCACTGGGACCGAAGAGTTTTTAGCAAATTCAATAATAGTATCGTGGGAAAAAGTTCGTAGTACAACTGTGTCAACATAATGACTCATGGTGCGGGCAAAATCCGCAACAGTTTCCCGGACACCGATCTTGCCATCTGCGGTGCCAAGAAATATTGAATTTCCACCCATTTGCATCATCCCAGCTTCAAAACTAACTCTGGTTCGAAGTGAGGGCTTTTCAAAGATAAGTCCCAAAACTTTTCTAGGTAGTAGGTCTGGCCGTTTTCCTTTTACCCAGTCTGCTTTGATCTTTTCTGCTAATTCGAGAAGTTTAACGAATTCCAATTCGTTGTATTCAAGTAATGAAAGTAAATGCTTCATTTGCGTTACCATTAATAATTTTGATTAACTGCTTAGATTGTGCAGCAATAAAATGTTATCCAAGAATGATTTTTTCGAGTATGTCGCAACCCTCATCAATCTCAGCATCGGTAATGTTGAGGGCCGGTAACAAACGAATTACCGTGTTGTGGGTGCAATTTACAAGTAATTTTTGATCTAAACATTTTTGGACGATGTGGGTGGCATCTTCTGAAAGCTCAAGCCCAATCATGGCACCAGATATTCTGATGTCAGTAATCATGGAGCATTTTTCTTTCCAAGATTCGAATTTGTTTTTAAACCGATTGCCAATGACAACAGCCCTTTCAAGAAGGTTTTCTTTTTCAATTGTTTCAATCGTTGCTAGTGCCGCCACACAGGCGATTGGGTTGCCACCGAATGTTGCAGCATGAGTTCCTGGTTTAAGCTTTGCTGCGAATTCTTCTCGGGCTATTAACCCACCACATGCAACACCCCCCGCCAAAGCTTTGGCCAACGAAACGCAATCAGGGATAACATTCCAGTTTTGGTGTGCAAACCACTTTCCTGTCCTTCCCGTTCCTGTTTGTACTTCGTCAAAAATTAACATTAATTTGTTTTCATCACATATTTTGCGCAACCCTTCAAGGTAACCTGCTGGCGGTAGGTTGATTCCACCTTCACCCTGAATTGGTTCAACCATGATGGCACAGGTTTCTGAATCAATCGCCTGGCGGGTTGCTTCTAGGTTGCCAAAAGGGACATAAGAAAATCCCGGCAGCATAGGTTCGAGGCCTTGATGGTATTTTGGTTGCCCGGTTGCACTGAGCGCCGCAAAAGTTCGGCCATGAAAACTGTTCAATGCAGTAATGATTTTGTATTTTCCTGGGCCGCCATTCAGCCGCGCCATCTTAATAGCTGCTTCGTTAGCCTCAGTACCGCTATTACAAAAAAAGCACTGTCCACCCCAACCAGTTCTGGTGGCGAGAGCTTCCGCAAGCATCCCTTGAGGTTCGGTGTACCATGAATTTGGAACATGGATGAGTTTGCCTACTTGGTTTTTTACTGCTTCAACTATAAGTGGCGGGCAATGGCCAAGCAATCCGCATCCCCAGCCTGGAAATAAATCTAGGTACACATTTCCTTCGTCGTCCCAAACTCTGGAACCTTCGCCGCGAACCAAGCAAACAGGAAACTTTTTGTAATTTGCAATTACATACTTGTTGTAACTGTTCAACAAGTTGGAATTCATAGTAGTCCTTTTCTTTAAATGTTAATTCAACTCTAATTATAGTGTAATCTCTGTACCGGTGCCTTGTTTGGTAAATATTTCAAGTAGTAATGAATGCTTTTGCCTGCCATCGATCATATGGGTTTTACCAACACCTTTTTGCAAACTATCAAGGCAAGCTTCAACTTTTGGGATCATGCCGGAATCAATTATCCCTTGCTTGATTAATTCTTGGCAGTCTTTTTGATTAAGACTGGTGATCAAAGATGAAGGGTCTTTGCGGTCTCGAAGTATTCCTGGGGTATCAGAAAGGAAAACAAGTTTTTCAGCTTTTAAACTCATTGCAACAGCGCAAGCCGCAGTGTCAGCATTGACGTTGAGCCAAGAGTTTTTATCATCAACTGCCAACGAGGGAATGACTGGAATCACCCCGGCGCTTATAAAATCTGAAATAAGATTGTTGTCTACCTTGTCAACGATTCCAACATGCCCAAGATCTGTAAAGCCGTTTTCAGTGGGCAACAACCATTTTTTGCCCCACAGTACCTGCATTGCGCCGGTATGAAGAGGGATAGCTCGGCCCCCAAGATTTCTGATCCGTCTAACTATATCAGCATTGGTGTCATTGGTGAGAACCTCCCTGACAATAGCAAGAGTATCGTCATCAGTAATTCTACGACCTGCAATTTTTTTTGGCTGAAGGCCTTGCTTGGCCATAGCTTGGTCGATTGCTTTGCCCCCACCATGAACCAAAACGGGGAACATGCCAGCCGTTTCCATTAGAACCAAGTCTGCCAGAGTGCTGGTAAGGCAGCTTGAATCATCCATGATGCTTCCGCCTAATTTAACCACCACAATTTTTTTTCTAAAGGCCCTGAAATAATCCAGCGCCTCTACCAATGCCTCAGCTTTATGTAGTGCATTCATTTTTATTAAACCTAAGTAATAAATGGTAATAATAGGGCTGATTACTAAGATGTCAACACTTCTAGGGGTTAATTGTCATTTGTTTGAAACTTTGATGTGGAATAAAAATATTAAATGGTATAATTGACAACTGTTTCCTATTTTCATTTAAAGGAAGTTATGAAAAATCTTGTTCTCGCTGCTTTTGGGTTATTGTTTTTTGTCGGAATGGTTTCTGCTGCCGATAAGCCTGCAAAAGAAATCACCCTTAAGGGTGAAATTAATTGCTCTAAGTGTGCCTTGAATGAAACTGCAGATTGTGGCCATGCTATCAAGGTTTCAGAAAATGGCAAAGAAGTAATTTATTACTTTAAAGATAACGGCAAAGCCGAACCTTATCATGATACGGTTTGCAACGGGCCTGCTAAAGGTACCGTAAAAGGTGTTGTGATTGAAAAAGATGGAAAGAAGTGGATTGTTCCAGCAAAAGATGGCGTTAAGTACGACTGATTTTCATGTTCTTGTGTTTTATTTTGCCGTGATTGGTTTTCCAGTCGCGGCTTTTTTGTTGGTTACCCTGCTACAATACTTTGGTATCATGGCTTCATCTATATAGGGAGGAGATACCTGAATGAAAGTGATTCTTGCAAATCCAAGAGGTTTCTGCGCCGGTGTTAACATGGCTATTGAAAGCTTGGAAAAAGCCTTGGCAAAATTTGGCTCGCCTCTTTATGTTTATCATGAAATTGTTCACAATAGACCTGTTGTAGACCGCTTCAGTAAAAAAGGCGTCGTCTTCGTTGATAAAATTGATGATATTCCTGAAGGTTCAACTGTTTTATACAGTGCGCATGGCGTCTCCCCGACTATTAGGTTGGATTCTGAAAAACGAAATCTACTGGCAATTGATGCCACTTGCCCGCTTGTGACCAAGGTTCATAAAGAAGCTGTGAAATTTGCAAGTGAAGGCTACACCATTATTTTGATTGGTCATGAAGGGCACGATGAAGTACTAGGCACGATGGGTGAAGCTCCAGGAAGTATCGTTCTGGTGGAAGATGTTCAAAGTGCAAACAATTTGGTTCTTCCTGAAGATACCAAGGTTGCGTTTTTGACCCAAACAACCCTAAGCGTTGATGAAGCACAGGTTATTATTCAGGTGTTGAAGAAAAAATTCCCACATATCATCGGGCCATCTAAGGATGATATTTGTTATGCAACTCAAAATAGACAAGAAGCAGTCAAGGAACTTGTTCCTGAAGTTGATCTTGTTTTAGTTCTTGGAAGTCAAAACAGCTCAAATAGTATGCGTCTTTCGGAACTTGCAATATCCTTGGGTAAACCTGCTTATTTGATTGATTCTGTCAAAGAAATTAATCCCGAATGGCTGGTTAATACTGAAATTATTTTAATTACCGCTGGTGCCAGTGCCCCGGAAGATGTTGTTGAAGAATGTGTTGAATGGCTCAGAATTAATTATAATGCCCAAGTTGAAAACAGAATAATCCGGGAAGAACATGTTCAGTTTCCCTTGCCTAGAGAGTTGAGAGTTATTTCCAATTCTGTTTCGTGATTGATAGGAACCAAATTTGGAAAACTTCATCAAGTATCTTGTAGATTCAAGACTTCCAATTCTTCCTGTGAAAAAAGACTTCAAGATAGGATGTATCGGGTCTGGTTTTATTATGAAAGATTGTCAGATCCCTGCTTATAAAGGTGCGGGATTCCAAGTCTCTTGCATTTCTTCAAGATCTAAAGATAAAGCAAAAGAAGTGGCTTTAAATCATAATATCCCAGTCGTGTTTGATTCAATTGATGAAATGCTTGAGCATGGTGATTTTGATATTTTGGATATTGCTGTTCCACCGGAAGCTCAACCAGAAATTATAATGAAGGCCCTTGAGCAATCTAAAAAATTGCGGGGAATTTTAGCCCAGAAGCCTCTTGCCATGGATTTGGCTACCGCAAAAAAATTGGTTAATGCGTGCAAACAAAAGTCGGTCGCTCTTGCTGTGAATCAAAATATGCGTTTTGACCAATCGGTAAGGGTTGCAAAATCCCTTTTAAATTCAGGAAAACTTGGAGATATCGTTCTGGCTACCATTGAAATGCGAGCTATTCCGCATTGGATGCCTTGGGCCCAAGGTTTAAAATCGCTTTCAACTTTTATCATGAGCATTCATCATTTAGATACTTTTCGCTATTGGTTGGGGAACCCTAATCGCGTTTTTGCTAGTACTACCAAAGACCCAAGAACTAAATTTTCGCATACCGATGGCGTTAATTTATACATCCTCGAATATGATTCCGGAGCACGCGCCTCTTCTTGGGATGATGTTTGGGCAGGGCCTGCCAAGGAAGGTGCGGGCGAGGATATTTATATTCGGTGGCGCATTGAAGGTACTCTTGGCATGGCAAAAGGTACCATAGGCTGGCCTAAATACCCTGAAAAAACTCCTAGTACCTTGGAGTTTACCACTGTTGGTGATAATGGTAAATGGCATTCACCAGCATGGAATGAAGTTTGGTTTCCCGATGCTTTTGTTGGCACAATGGCTCAATTATTGTGTGCGGTTGAATTGGGGATCGAGCCGGAAATCAGCGGTGATGATAACTTGTCAACTATTGCGTTGTGCGAAGCGGTTATGATTTCAGCTTCAACGCACCAAGCAATAAATCCTAGCGCTTTAATTGAATCAAATTAATGGAATCTGGATGAGAGCGAATAGCTTGTATAATCCCTGAGGCCTTGTTTAAAGTTTCAAGGTATTCATCGTTAGGATTCGAATCTGCAACAATCCCGCCTCCCGCTCCAAATTGCAGCCATTTTTCTGATGAAAATATACTTCGTATCAAAATGTTTGTGTCCATGGATCCGTCAAAACCAAGATACCCTGCGCTGCCGCAATAAATCCCGCGGGGTGATGTTTCTAACTCGGAGATTATTTCCATCGATCGTATCTTCGGGGCTCCCGTGACAGATCCTCCAGGAAAACATGAAAGTAATAAATCTAAGGCGTCATGCTCCGGCTTTAAGTTCCCTGTAACTTTGGAAACTAAATGGTGAACGTTGGAGAAGGTTTCAAGTTTGCAAAGTTCTTCAACTTGAATACTTCCGAATGAGCAAACTCGCCCTAGATCATTTCTGAGCAAATCTACAATCATTACATTTTCAGCTCTATCTTTTGGGCTATTTAGAAGCGAATTGGCCATCTCGATATCTTCTTTTTCTGTTTTTCCTCTGGGCCTAGTTCCTTTAATTGGACTTGTTATTACTTTGTTATTTCGGAGGGTTAGAAATCTTTCAGGAGATGCGCTTAAGATATTACCCATCGAAGTAGTTAGATAGCATGAAAATGGGGCAGGGGATGTTTTTGAAAGTAATTCGTAAAGCAATCGGTCATCACAAAATTTTGGATGCCAGAACCTTTGTGATAAATTGATCTGAAAAGAATCTCCTGCATTGATGTATTCAATACTTTTTTCAACGCTTTTTATGTAATCGATTGCGGAATTATCACAATAAAAATGCTCGTCTTCAAATAACCTGAATAAATTATCAGGAGCTTTATAGCTTAATTCTTTCTGAGACAATTTAGTCAGATGGCTTTTCGTTGGAGTTTCCAGCAGTTTAATTACCATATCGGCACGATTTTTAGCACGAAGCGTCTGTAAATTTTCAGTCGTTTCAGGGAAACCAGTTGAAACCAGCCAGACTTCTTCTTTTCGTAAATCAAATGATAGAACCCAGTCGTAAAAGCCTATTGATAAGTCAGGCGATGGGATAAAAGCCTTGCTGTCCGAAGGTAATTTTTCGATTTGTTTTGATAATCCATAGCCAAATAGCCCTGCAATCCCGCCTTGGAATGGGGGAACTCCATCCGTGGGTTTAATTTTCCAACGGCTATATTCGTTTCTTAGTGTTTTTAATTTATCCTTTTGGTGGTGTTGATTTGTGTCCGCTTGCATTTCCAATACTTTAAATGGATCTGCAGTTAAAAAAGCATAATCACTGCCGCTGGCGTTTCCTTCAAGGAACAATAATCCTGGTAGATTTTGCAATCTTAAAAAAGCCTCGCTTTGGCTTATTGGCATACTTATTTTTTTGATGTACGGTGTAATCACTATTCGGTCTTTTCTTAGGTCATAAAGTTCTTATTCTATTTTTTTGTCTACCATTGGATTACGATGGATGCTCTCTTCTCGTGTTAAGAAACCCCACTGTAATTCCTGATCCTGAGTGTAATTTTTTCCCAGTGTAATTGCTGTCATTGCTTTACAAAGTTCAAATCCTAAATAAAAGGAATGAGATTCATCTATTTCTTCTGTTATTTTTACTTCCTCAATTAATTTGTAAGGATCTTGGCCCATTAGATGAATGTTTTTATTCATGATGTGGATTAATCCCTCTTCGGCAAATATCCGGAAATTCTTGTCCTTTATTTCCGACTTAAATCGGTTAAGTGTTTCTATTCCATGCCTTCGTTCGGTGGGATCTCTTAGCAGTAGTAATCCCGGTTCTAATCGCTTGGGAATTACCTGTTTTGTGATGGCATGAAACATCAGTTTTCTAGCAAGATCTATTTCTTTAACCGAAGTTCTGCACCAGTTAATAACGGATGTAGTTAAAACGCTTTGAATATTAAGTTCTTGGCAAATTGCAATTAATAATGCATTGATCCCAGAAGAATCTGAATCTGTTAATTCGGTTACATTTCCAATTCCCATCATCATGGGTACCGTGGGGTAAAGTTCACGGGCTTTATAATATTCGAGTAATGATTTTGCAAAGCCAAGCCCGATGGGTTCAAGAATTGGGTCAATTCTAAATTTACGGTTCCAACTCATTAGTTTTTCAACACATTTACTTAAAGTTTCTAGTTTGCCAGGTTCTTTTGGTATCAAAACAAATTCGCATTCTAAATGTTTAGCAATTTCAAGATTATCTTCGTTGATACTTAAAACCAAATCTGCACCTGCATTTACTGCACTTTCTACTTCCACGGGATTAAAACTATCGATGGAAACTTTGATATTTAGTTTTTTTAGTCTTTGAACACATTCACCAACTTGTTTCCAAGGCGTGCCAGGATTCATTCCTAGATCAATGATATCGGCGCCCTGTGAAATAAGATGAATGGCTGTAGTTTCGATCTCTTCCAAGGATAAATCAGGGGCATGATTTATTTCCGCGATTATTTCGATGTTGTACTTTCCATAATCAGGGTTCGTTGCATTAAAATTTCCAACCTTTAAAAAGTTAGGTAAATCCCGAAGGTCTTTGGGGCCTTTTATGCAAGGAATGCCTGTTTGGATTTCTAAAATTTTTGCTTCTCCTCTGCATAAGCCAGGGATTATTATTTTGTCGGGTTTGTTCGTTATTTTTAAATGTGAACTAATCCATTCAATGGTTGCCAATGCTGCTACATTTATTGGTAATGTGTTAATTTCCCATTCAAATGGTAATGACTCTGTCATCCTTGAAAGCAAATCCTTGAGTGAAGGGCTTGCTAGCTTGCCTGTTACAAATAGTAACTTATCCTTGGACATTTTATGTTTGCCTGAAGAATCTTATGTATTGTCTTATTTTACTGAAAAAACAATGTGTTTCTTGATTTAATTCATTAATAACTATATTTGATCTAGCCGGGGCATTGGTTGCTAAGGATTTTCCTTGATGTAAGTTTTCCAAAGCTGCAAAATTTTTGTTTTTTCAGGATCCGTCACAAGATTTGGGTTGCCAAAATCTTTACCTGTAAGCGATTTTAAACATAGATACGCAGAATTACGTACCCATGCTGAATTGTCTTCCAAGGCCGCTGTAATATTAGACATGCCGATTTTTTGGTTTCGTAGGGCGATGGCTGAAATCGCAGCAGCTCGAATCTCAGAATTTTCATTATTTATGTATTCTATTAATGTTTCTTTGTTAAAGCGTACGAACCTTTCTGCAAGTGCTTTTCTTGCTTCAAATTGTTGGAAGCCTTGCAGGTTTGGAATGGCTGCAGCTAAAGCTTGGGTGAATTCGCCGCCTTTTCCTTTTTTGAATTCCTCAAGAGTTTCTAGAAATTTTTCGGGTTTTGCATTTGTAAGCAAAGCTAGAGAAGCTTTTTCTTGAGGGGCAGCGAGGTCTTTCTTGTTATTAGTATTGTCGTATTCTTTTTTAGTGTTGTTGTAAGTTATTTTTCCTTGAGTTGCTCCTTTTCCATCACCGGTAATTGCTACTTTAATTCCGCCTTGCTTTGATAGATTGGCAATTGCATCGCCTCCAACTCCGCCACTTTTAAGCTCGATTAAGCCAAGGTTGTTTGTTTTTCCACGAAGAAGTGTAGTTAAGTCTTCTGCAAAATTTGATTTTGTTAGAAACAGGATTGCAAAACATGTATCTGCATTATAACTTGCGTAATCACCTTTCCAGGAGCCATTAGGGAGCTGGTTGACTAAAAGAATTTCAGCTCCCCAAGAAAACCAGTCTTTTCTGCCTATTGATTCCAAGCCTAACCCTGTTGCAGCTCTTTCGAGTGACCATAAGAAATAATAACTTTGCCCGCCTTGTTCTCCTAGTCTTGCAATTAATCCTTCTTTGCCTTTACCTGCTGGATTTCCAATGCAACTTCCCAATGCGAAAAGCCCCCGTCCTAAAAATACATCCTTACTAATGTCGATTCTTTCTGACGGTTTTAGTTGGGCTCCAATTTCTACAAAAAAGCCTGAGGCTAATCCTAGACAAAGTAGACCTGCCCCGGTCATGGTTGGAGAGGAAGGCTGGTTTCCACCACTTCCTGAATAGGCCCAGCCTCCATCTTGAGCTTGTGTTCCACGGAATCTTAATAGTATGCGAGAGTATGCAATATTAATGGGGATTCCGTGCCTTCTTGATACCCACAGCGCAAAAGTTGCAAATTGAGTGTTTGAATTGTCTGAACCTCCATCGTTGTTGTTACCGGTGGCTTTTTCTTGATATATCACTTTGATTGATCGAACGACTTCAGGTGATAAATCTTCAAATGATTTCTTGCTATTAAATTTGGGAAATGTTTTTGTAGCTTTTAATTCAATTGATTTTTTTTGGTTAGTTTCAAGTCGTACTAACTCATCATTGTTCGGGCCTGGGCAATTATAACCCCACCCCCCTGATTGGGTTTGCCCAGCCAGCAACCGCATGGCCAAAGATTCGATTAAAGCAATATCCTCAATTTGGCCTAGGCGGTCGAAAAATATAAGACATAACGCAATTGAATAAGTATGAGTTGTTGTTCGTGCGTTTTTTCTTAATGCAGTAATTGCTTTTGCCAAAGTTTGGTCATCTTGTGTAATACCAGATTCTAGTAAAGCCATTCCTGCCAAGGCTGTTGGGCCAATATCGCTGTCTGACCAAGTCCCATCAGGTTTTTGAGCGTTTTTTAAAAAAGAGGTACCACGATTAATTGCTGCTTCTACATCTTGCTTGGAGAAAGAACTATTAGGATTGTTTTGAAAACAAACAGATTGATTCAGAAGAAGAATTAGAATCAAATTAAATTGCATTTTTTATTACCAAGAATAATAAAGGTTCGAATCTTATAACCATAATATCTTTTCCTGTTTGCTTTTCCTAATAAACCTTTGAAAATATAACTGTTTACATTATGATGTTGTTTCTACAAAATCTTTGCCTTGTGTTCGGAATATTGATGTTTAAAAATCTAATAGAGCCTGATTTTCCTTCGTTTTATTGGAAGGTTGGCGTAAATCTTGAAATGATTTCTTTTAACAAAGAGTGGGAAATCAAAATATTAGATCACAATGCTGCATCGTGGGTAGATCAGATTCATGAAGATGAAAAATCTGATCTTATGAATGCGATTGATTCTTCTAAGTTCCTTAAAAAACATTTTTCGATGGAGTTTCGACTTCGAAATCCTGACCAGAATTGGGTTTGGGTTCATGGGCGTTTCCAGCCTTTTTATGATGAATTTCAATGTGTTAAAGGGTTTGATATTTTTGGGATTGAATTTGAGTTGCAAAATCAATCAAGCAAATCCAATGCTTCGCGTTTACTTGCTGCTGAAGATGCAAGCCGCGTGAAAAGTGGCTTTTTGGCTAATATGAGCCACGAAATTCGAGCACCAATTCAAGCGATTGTTGGTTATGCTCATATGCTTGCAGATCTAGAACTTTCTGTTGATGAAAGAAAAAAAATGTCTCGGGCGATGTCTCGTAGTGGTGATTTCTTGCTTCAGTTAGTTAAAGATATTCTAGATTTTTCAAAGATTGAAGCAGGCAGGATGGATATTGATATCCTCCCTGTTTCCCCATGGTATACGATTTCCGAAGTGTTTGAAACTCTTGGGCTTCAAGCTAATAAAAAGGGTATCAAATTGCTAGCCATTCCCGAGGGGGATATACCTGTTCTATTTCATACAGACCCTACTCGCCTTAGGCAGATCCTTGTAAATCTTTTAGGGAATGCGATTAAATATACTTTGAAGGGTGAAATTAAAGTCCGGGTAAAGATGGATCATATTGAAGATATTTCTGGTGATTGCTTGGTGTTTTCTGTTGAAGACCAAGGGCCAGGGATGGACGACAAACAAATGGCTGCTTTGTTTAATCCATTTGTTAGGGCTGGAAAAGGTTTTTCTTCACGTATTGAAGGTACGGGCCTAGGGCTTACTATCGCCAACCGACTTGCTCGCTTATTAGGCGGATTTATTAGAGTTTCAACCAAATTGAAAGCGGGTTCGTGTTTTTCTTTGTTCCTTCCTGTTGATGCGCAAGATTTACACAAAGTAATTGATTCTGCAAAACTTGGGACACTAAACTCGCGCGACTTAAATGCCATCACCAGTACTTTGTCTCTACCTTCGACCGCTTCTATTTTACTTGCTGAGGATAGTGAAGACATTCAAGTTTATCTGCGTTATCTTTTAGAAAAAGAAGGCTTGGATGTTACCACGGTTTCTTCCGGATCTAAAGTTTTGCATGAGTTAGCTCAGTCTGATTTTGATTTGATATTAATGGATTTGCAAATGCCTGACGGTGGTGGAATGGAAACCACAAAAATTATTCGAAATTCTGGTAATAAAATCCCCATTTTTGCTTTGACTGCCAATGCTACAAAACAGGATGAGATTGAATGTTTAGAAGCTGGTTTTGATTTGTTTTTAACCAAGCCAATTGATCGCGAGAAATTGTTGGAGGCTTTAGCTTGTTATTTGCCTATTGTTGAAAAGATCAAAGTTGAGGGGCAAGGGCTTGGTGAAGCTAGTTCAGATTCTAATCTTAATTTGCAGCAGCATTTTTTTAATTCACTTGTATTTAAGATGAATAACATTATTGATTTTAATAAATCTAAGTCTTTTGATTCCCTCGAAAAAGAACTTCACCAGTTAAGGGGTGCAAGTGGGTTTTATGGCTATCCTCAGTTGGCACAAATTGGTGAAAAAATCGAATTTGCGATCAAAAAAGCTTCTAACGACAAAGAAATTGAAGATTTGATTAAAGTTCTTTCGGTTGAAATTGATAAGATTATTTCTTAGCTAATTTTTTATTTATGGAGCTAACTTTTTAGTTTGCGCAGTTAGAACCCTTTTTGTTTACCTAGCCTTCATGATTGTTACCCCATTCGTTCATAAACTTCCTCGTTTTTAATTACTTCCTCAAGTGGTTTTTTTAACCATCCGATTGCTTTAATAGTGTTTTTATTATTCTCAGGAGGTTTTTATGAATCCGCACCTTTTAGCAAATATTGCGTGCGGAGAAGATAATCAAAAAGAGTTTTCTGAACCTTTACTAAATTCATACCATTTAGATTTGCCAATAACTGTTAATAACGTTGAGATCCTACCTAAAAATGGTGTTTTAAATTTAAGATCCTTTCCACTGCTTAATAATTTACCTTGGGTTAAGATATTGCCTGATCTTGAACCAAAGGTTAACACCGAATGCTGGAAGTTCCCAACGCCACAAGACGGAATTGCAAGTTATGTCGTTCCGAAATTACTGGTAGAGCCAAATCCTGACAGTAAAAACATAGAGTCAGAGTCTTCTGAAGGACCATCTGAAATTATAGAAACACTTCTTGAAAAAGACCTTACTAGGGTAAAACCATTAAAGGATATGTTTCATTTTAAAGAACGATTGATGTACTTGTTACAACCTCCGATTGAGGAGGTATTTATAGGAAAAGAAGTTAACCTTCCCTTCAAACCATTTCCTTACCAGATTAAAGGGATTGCATTTTTAATGCCAAGAAAATCAGCATTGATCGCTGATGAAATGGGATTAGGGAAAACGATACAAGTTATAATTTCGATTAGGCTATTATTTCGTTCTGGGTTATTAAAAAATGTTTTAATTGCTTGCCCAAAGCCGCTTGTTATTAATTGGACTCGCGAATTAAAACTTTGGGCTTCCGATTTACCAGTGGAGGTTATTTGCGGTAATACCGAAGAGAGGAGAATCTCTTGGAATGTTTCTAATACTGCTGTAAAACTGGTTAATTACGAGTTGTTGACCCGGGATGTTCTTGAAGGGGTTGCGGAAAATAAATTTTATGATTTGATGGTAATTGACGAAGCTCAAAGAATCAAAACCAAGGGATCCAAGACAGCACAGGCTGTTTGTTCTATACAGCGAGAGCGTAGCTGGGCTATGACTGGGACTCCTATCGAAAACCGTCACGACGATCTAATTCATATTTTTGAATTTGTAGATCCGGGTAGGGTTCCCAAAGATACTCCTCCGAAAATGTTGGCAAGTTTGACTTCTGAAAGTATTATCCGAAGGACCAAGGAGGAAGCGGCACCTGATATGCCCGCAAAAATTATACAGGATGTTTTCCTTGAGCTTACTCCTGCTCAAAGGCAAGCCTATGATCTTGCTGAAAAAGAGGGCGTTGTTCATTTAAATAAATTAGGCGATACAATTACTGTTCAGCATGTTTTTGAGTTGGTTATGCGTTTAAAGCAGATTTGTAATTTTGATCCTAGAACAGGTGCAAGTTCTAAAGCTGAACAATTATTGGCTGATATGGAAGAAGTTCAAGCTACGAATAGTAAAGCGATTGTTTTTTCGCAATGGGTAAAGCCTCTAGAGGAGCTTGCTGACCAATTAAAAGATTATAATCCGTTAATGTATCATGGGAAAATTCCCTCCCAGCAAAGGCAGGGGGTTCTTGATCAGTTTAAAAAAGATCCAAAAGCACATGTCATTTTGATGAGTTATGGCACTGGTAGCGTTGGGCTTAATTTACAGTTTACTAATTATGTATTTCTTTTTGATCGATGGTGGAATCCTGCAATTGAGGATCAAGCCATAAATCGCGCGCATCGTTTGGGTCAGAAGTCTACTGTTTTTGTTAAGAGGTTTATTTCTCAAAAAACTATTGAAGAAAGAATCGCAGAAGTGTTGGATGCCAAACGAAAATTATTCTCGGATATTATTGATCATAGTGGTTTGCCTTCTTCATTAGGCTTAAATGAGGATGAAATCTTTAACCTGTTCAGTTGTGCGCCACGACCAAAAAAGATTGCTGCCTAACAATTTATCTAAAGATTCATTGTTTTTTCTAAGTTTGAACCGTAGTCAAAACCTGATAGTAATTCTAAATTGATATAGTACTTTGTGTATCGTTTCATCGGTATTATTTTATTATTGGTCTGGGAAATTCTTATGGACATTACAAAACCTACTGGAAAACTTGGCATTGTTGTTGGAGGGGGCCCAGCTCCTGGGATTAACGGGGTTATTAGTGCCGTTACTATTGAAGCTATTGTTAATGGCATGGAAGTTTATGGTTTTATTGATGGGTTTAAGCATTTGGTTAAAGGTAGCGTTAGCAACATAAAAAAACTTACGATTGAAGATGTTAAAGGCATTCATATTAAAGGCGGATCAATTTTAGGTACTTCGCGAACTAATCCTGCAAAAAATGATGCAGATATGAAGCAAGTTCTTGAAGCCCTTAAAACTCTCGGAATAACCAAATTAGTAACTATTGGCGGTGATGACACTGCTTTTTCAGCTAGTCAAGTTTATCTTAAGGCAGCAGGCGCAATTAATGTCGCTCATGTTCCCAAAACAATTGATAATGATTTGCCTTTGCCCCCTTCGACTCCAACTTTTGGATTCGAAACCGCAAGGCATTACGGAGTCAATATTGTTCGTAGTCTTTGTGAGGATGCTAAAACTACTTCACGCTGGTATTTGGTTATTAGCATGGGTCGGGCAGCAGGGCATTTGGCTCTTGGGATTGGTAAAGCTGCTGCAGCTACCCTGACTATCATTCCCGAAGAATTTCAAGATAGAGACGTTTCGATAGACGAAGTGGTTGACATTCTTCTTGGCTCAATTATAAAAAGGCGCAAAAACGGTTCTAATTATGGTGTTGCTGTGCTTGCTGAAGGGCTATTGGAAAAAATTGGAGAAAAAGGTTTATCAAATGTTAATGCCAATGAGTTGAGCCGCTACGGGAAAGTTGAACGTGATCCGCATGGCCATTTGCGCTTAGGTGAAATTGCGTTTGGAAGAATGGTTAAAGATCATCTTGCTGCAAAACTTGAAGAATTAGGAATCAGCATGACCATTATTGATAAAGATCTAGGCTATGAACTTCGTTGCGCCGATCCTATTCCTTTTGATGCTGAATATACGCGTGATCTAGGCTATGGCGCAGTTAAATTTCTGAAATCTACAGAGTGTGCAAAATACGGAGCGGTTATTTCTTTTATTGGTGGCAAGCTCCAACCAATACCCTTTGAAAATATTATAAATCCAACTACTCGAAGAATGCAAACGCGAATTGTTGATGTTAAAAGTGAAGGGTTTGAATGTGCAAGACGTTACATGATCATGCTTGATAAATCTGATATCCAAGACCCTATTAAACTGGATGCGCTTGCAAAAAGTTTAAATTGGACCTCTGAACATTTTAAAAAGAGGTTTAGTTATCTTGTGGGGCTTTAAATAGTCATTGCCCCCTAGATGCAGTACCTTTTTTTACTGACATTGCAATCGGGGCATCAAAATTAAGCGGTCTTCCAGCTACGACTATATTTCTTTCATGAAGTAAATCGCGCATTCTTCGATATATAGTAAAGCTATCAGGATAAACGCAAAAAGTTACTGCAGTTTGATTTGTATCAAGGCTGCCAATTATTTTCATAAACTCAGAATTTGGATTAAGTGCTTGTTCTAGTGTTTCGCCTCGTTCGGGATCAAGCGATTCTAATACCCAGCCGGTCAATGAAAATCTAAAATTCGATCGTTCATCTGGTATAGCGTTAGAGGATGCGATGTCTAATGCACTTCTTTCTCGTTCAACTGTATATTTTATTTTAAATGCACCATAAGTTTGTGAGACTTCTTCTAGTTCCCACTGTTTCCTAAGTTTTTCACCTAAACTTTGCATTTGCCCTGAAACTTCTTCAAGCATTGCACCAATGTCTACTGGTGTGATCCGTCCGTTCTTACATTCAAAAATCATCTCCTCTGATTGCAAGGTTCTGCTTACAGGAGTTTTGTATTTAAGTTCGTTTTTTGGACCTTTAGTTTTTTTGAGTGTTTCAATTTCTTCCTTTAATTGGTCGGATTTTGCTTTTATTGTAGCCATATTTAATGGGGTATTTTTGTTGATTTCAGATGATTCTTTTATAAGTGTGTTGAGCGCTTTTTCTTGATCAAGGAGCGCCTTTAAACTGTTATTTAATTCATATACTTTTTGTTGCATCCCGCCTTTTTCTTTAACTTGTTCGTTAAGATCATTTTTTTTGCTTGTAAGTATTGCTTCAAAATTTTCTTTATTCTTGTTTTTTTCAATAATGCTCTGCGTGAGGGGGTCTGATATATCAACCAATTTGTTTTCAGTAACATTTTGTGTGTTTGGTGCAAACGATTCTGGTATTTCAAACCCTTTGTATGTTCTGGCTCCAACCCATGCTACTAATATCAGTTTTATGATGATACCAACAACATTAGCGACGACATCCAAAAAGGAATCGAAGCTAAAATGTATTTCTTTATCTGGTCTTCTTCTTCTACGCATGGCTTAAAATTATCTTCCTTGAATAATATCTTTGATACTATCTTCAGACTCTAAGTTTTGTCTTTTTTGTTTTATTCCTGCTGATTGTAATGCTGGATAAGACAAGTGATACGGTCTCAATCCATCAGGCCAAACTAAAAATCGTACTTCCGGCCTGTAAGGCGGTTCACCTGCTCGTACGGTTGATTGTTTTCTTGTGATCATTTTTTCAATTTCTTGTACAAATCTCTTAACGCCTTCTTCCGAAGCTAATAAGTTTGTTGGAATGACTAAGCGGTTAGGATGAACAAGTATTTCTTCAAATTTACATTCCACATAAATTACCCAATCTCTGTCTGCAAATAATCTTGCAGCCCTTAATGGGGCAGGTGTTGAGCTTTTTCTAGGGCCTAATTCAGGCAATGGGGCGGCTATTCTTGCTGTTGGATCTTTTGCATCACTGTTGCTTTGCGATTCATCTTCCCGGTTATAAGTCGTTCTTGGCGCACTTTGTTGGTTTGTTACATTTGGTTCATTTTTGTTACTATTCAGGGAAATTGAGATACTAGGGTTTTGATCCTGGCTTGTTGGTTGTAAATCTTGTCCATTTGAACCAATAGAACTTTTAGTGCTTTCTTTTCTAGAAGTGGAGTTTGGTTCATCTCCCTTTTGACTTGGGCTTCCATCTGAATTATTCGTATTTGATTTGTTCTTGTCTTCACCTGAAGAGCTATTACCAGTTCCTTTTTGGTTATTTGAATTGCCATCGGCGAGAGAGTTTGGAGTTGTTGCAACAGAATAGGATCCTTTTGAACCAGGAACCCCTTCTGCACCATTATTTGCAGAATTACTTGGGTTTCCACTACCAGAAGAGTCACTTCCTTTATTTATTGCTTTTGTATTACCATTATTTATCCCTGCTTGATCGTTTTGATTTATATCAGTGGTGTATTTGTTTGGGTTTCCATTAGTTTGTTGATTTTTATTTGTTTGGGTTTCATTTTTTCCATTTGAATTATTATTCATATTGGGGTTATTGATACCTACACCATTGCTGTTTTGATTACTGTTACCGGACCTTAGATTATTAGGATTTGCGGCACCATTGTTGTTTTGATTACTGTTACCTAACCCTGGATTATTAGGATTAATGTTTTGATTGCCATTGCTGTTTTGATTGCTATTACCGAACCCTAAGCTATTGGGACTGTTATTCCCGGGACCATTGCCGTTTTGATTGCTATTACCGAATCCTACGCTATTGGGACTGTTATTCCCGGGACCATTGCCGTTTTGATTGGTAATACCGAATCCTACGCTATTTGCGTTACTGTTACCTGCACCATTGGCGTTATTGTTACTTGCGCCATTGGCGTTATTGTTACCTGCACCATTGGCGTTATTGTTACCTGCACCATTGGCGTTATTGTTACCTGCACCATTGGCGTTTTGATTGTTTATTAAGGTTGGATTATTTTTAACCAAAGTGTTAGTTGAGTTTTTGTTAGCAGGGAAACCAGGAAGCGCCGTTATCGGGCGTATATTTTGAGCAGTTGCCCCATAACTAATCGATCTTGCATTTCCGGTAGAACCATTTCTTTTTTCATTTCCATTTTGATAAACGCCGTTCTTAATTGAATCGTTATTTTGTTGTGGAATATTGCCATTCCCATTGTTTATTCCACCTAGGATATTTCCTGGGGCAGGAATTGGTTTAGGGATTTGCATGGGTTTAATCATTGAAACAAGTTTTGATGGCGCGGGTGCAGACTGTTCGGTTGGAATATCTAAAACCCAAATTTTATCAACTAATTCGTAGCCGAAATCGATATCCATAGGTTTTATAATAGATTGAAGTTTCCAATAATTGGTGATGCCGCCTGGCCTTACAAGTAGCATTAAATAAGGCGTAGATTCTTTCGGTCCAAGAGTCTGTTGAAGGTATTCTCTAAGTAATGAAGTTCGGTTTAAAATTTCATTTTTAAGATTGTCAGATTCATCGTTTGAAGGAATAAGAGTTTTATCGGGGAAAAATAAAACACCAGATTCATTGCATTCGATATACAAAGGTTTTCGATTAAGCCCGTTTTTTCCAAAATAAGGAACAATAGAATAAGCGAATTTATCTTTATCAAGAGAAGATTTCATTTCTTTTAAAATCTGTTCCATTGAAGAAATTTTTTCAGCCAAATCTTTTGTTTCTTTTAAATTTTTATCTGCATTAGCTTTTTCGAGTTCTAATTTTTTAGCAAGAATGTGAACTTTTGATTTTTCATTTGTTAATGCGATTTCTTTTTTAAGTAGATCATCGGAAGAAATTTCTGATTTAGATTTCTCGTAATTTTTATCAAGGTTAGAAAGCTCGATTTTTAATAAAGCAATTTCTTTTTCTAAAGTAGCTTCTTTTTTTAAAAGTTCTTCATGTTGCTCAGATTTCAACTTGATCCAAGCATTTTTTTCGCATTCTAGGTTTTGTTTATCAGCATCTGTTTTAGCTTGTAAATTTTTTGATTGAACCCATGCAGCTTCATAGGCTTTTTCTAAGGCAGCCTTCTTTGCTTTTTTATCCATTACTAAAAGTAAAAGAATCAACGCCCCCATGGTGCAAAGTAGCACCGCAAGGAAAGGGAAAGTTGAGACTTCTAGCTTTTTGCGCTTTCTCATGCAACCTTTCCAGAAGGATTACTGCGAGGGTTTGAATTCGCAGTATTAAAAAATGGTTCGTTGCTTCTACCTTGCAATTTTGAAGTTAGTAAATGAACAGCAGCAGTGAGGCAGTGTACAGCTTCCTGAAAATCGCCTGTAGAGTGGATCTGGTTAAGGTTTTCCTGCATAAGACTTTGAATTTGAATCAAATGTTTTTCACCTTGCTGTAATTCAACTAAAGAGTTTGTTTGCCTCGTAAGGCTTTCGACAACTTTTTGCAGAGATTGTTGCTGTTGAATACTTGAGTCATGCAATGAGGATGCCAGTTTTCCAACCTGCTCTGTAAATTTTCTTCCAAGATCAGAAGAGTTGAGTTCGTATTTTTCCATTTGTTGTTGGTGTGAAAATAGGGTTTTTGTTAAAGCTTCTTCAAGAGCGTTGCGCATTCGATTTTGTGATTCGAATCCCGAACCTTCCGCCTGAGCGGTTATTTTTTCGAAGGAATTGGCCCAAAGATCTACTTGTTTTGTAAATAATGTTTCTGTTGATTTAATTAAATCCTTGGTGTGTCGTGATAGGATTTCGACAATTGGATTTTGGTCTGACTGGACCCTTAAAAATCTGTGGGCAAGATTTTTATCGATTGAATGTTCCAAGGTTTCTAAAAATTGATCTCCAGACTTTTCAACCAAAAAACTGAAGAACATACAAACCATGGTTAATGCGAGGGCAAGAGCTGTCGCATCGAAAGATAGTGCTAAGCCATCAGTTACGGTACTCATCGATTTTTCGAGCATTTCAGGCGTAACACCAGAAATGGCCCCTGTAATACCTAGAACTGTTCCTAAAAAGCCAAGAATTGGGATAGCCCAGGTTATGAATCGGGTTAAGCCAAAACTTCCTTCAAATTCAATACTATCAGCATCAGCAAAATTTCGAAGTTGATCATCTAGATCTTCAGCACTACCCCTTTGCTTGACAAATTGTAGGACATTTAAAAACCTGCGAAATACAATTGTTTTTTTTGTTTGTGCTGTGGCGCTATTTAAATTTTCGAGAAGAGTTGTTGTTTCTAACGGATGAACTTGGATGTTATCCCAAACTGGAATGAGTGTTTGACGCAATGCGCTTTTCTCTTTTATTATTTTTGACAACTTAAATATAAGTGCGGTGATAGCGCAAGAAAACATTACAATTTCAACAAATTCTACAGGATGGCCCAAGTACCTTTTCATGATCGGTACATCAATCGGTCCAAACATTACCAAGGACCAAAACCCAACAGCTATGGGCACGCCTATGATTAATGAAATTGATGTTCCGGCCATTGATGTTGTTTTAGGGTTGAAATTTTCAGTCATAAAAAATCCTCAGTAAGGCAAAAGCAAATAAACAATCGAAGAATTAAATAAGGAGTTGGAATATAAAATTCGATAATCTCCTTATAAACATCGACATAATGAGTGCGGGATAATACCGATTATCTTAAATAGTGCTAGTCAAATTTAGCTGAAAACGAATCCCAAGTTGACGAAAAGCGGGGGTCAAGGAGGACCGGGGAAGCTGGCTAATTATTGTTTTTTAAAAGGTGAGAGCGTAAACGCACAAATAGGGCGAGTCGGGTGCCGAGGCGTTTTTTGTAAGAGAGGCTATTTTAGTCGAGTAGGTGCTTTTTTAATTTTAATAGTGTGTCGGGTGATGTAAGAGCGTTTTTGCCAAATCCTATATCTGCGCCAAGTTTAAGAGCATCTTTTTGCGATTGTTCAAAATTACTAACCAGCATGATAGGGGAAGCGGATGCTTTCTTAGAATAATATTTTTCGATAAATTCCAATCCAGACTCTGCATTAAAATCAAAAATCCGATTGACTAAGATCAGGGAAAAAGTTTTAGAATCAATCAATGAAAACGCTTCAGTTGAAGAATCCGCATTAATTATTTCGACTTGAAAATGTTGATTAATAAGACGGCTAATACTTGAATGATCCGCACAGCATTGACCGATACTTAGGACTGATTTATGATGCATATTAGTTATCCTTGGAATTGGAGGACTTATTAAGAAGGAGTTGTTTAAACTCATTTAATTTATCAGAATCTAGTTCTTTAGGACCTTTTAGTAGAAGGTAATCGATATCAGCAATAGCTTTTTGTATCTGATTATTTTGTGCAAGAAGAATAATACGATTGCCCCTTTCTTCGTGTGAATTTTCATCAATTGAAATAATAGCATCAAGATAGCGAATCAGCCCAATATCATCTTTTTCTTTTTTAGCGATGCCTGAGAGGTTGGTAAGTATTCGAATTAGAATTTGTTTGTTTTTCATGGGAAGAAAATCGTTATCAACAAGAGTTCTTCCATTGATTTCTAAAATTTTCTTTGACGCTTGATCTTTGGAAAGAATTTTTCCGCCTTCAAAAACATCGACCAAAACAAAATTGTCTTTACTTTTATTAATACCTGCCATGAATTGACCAGGCAATCCAACCCCATAAATATCAAGCCCGATACTTTTGCCTAATTCAACAAAAAGAAGGGATAAGGTAATAGGTAACCCCTCCCTATCGTCCATAACTTCAGAAAGGTAACTATTGGAGCGATGGTAATAATCCTGCCTGCTGCCGTGAAATCCTTTTTCAAGGAAAAAGAAGTCTGAAAGCACTTTGATTTTTTGATCGATATTAGAATCTGGTTTAATTTTAGAGGAAAGTTTAAGTTTCATTTTATTGATTTCGTCTAAATAAAAGGAAGTTTCGATTTCGGGGTTGTCGATTTTTGCAATAAGGAAAGCCGCTTCGAGGATTGAGAAATCCGGAGTTGCGGAAATGGTTTTATTTAGTTTCGAAAGAGTGCTTCGATGGAAAATATCTGCCTGGAGAACTTTGAGGTCAGATGTTTTTTTTTCGAGTAATTTGATTTTGTCATTGATGATTGTTCTTGTGAGGTTTTCGTTTTTTAATATTTTTTCTACAAGAGAAGGGTCTTCTTTTTTGTCATCTTCAAGGGTTGTAAAAAATTTATTGAAGGTGATGGAAAAATCTTTGTCAGGGAAGACCGGACTAAGTTTTTTAGAGACATGAAAGCCTTTGAATTCAGCAATAGTGTTTCTGAATTTAGCCAAACCAACTTTCTTTGAGGCGGAGAAATCTTCCATGTGTTCGTAGGCAAGTTGGCCGTTCAAAAAAGTAGAAAATCCTTTAGAGTGGATGCTAACTTTAAGGTGGTTCCAATCCCCCGGAAGATAAGAATTAAGTTTGTCTTGGCGTAAAACTTGCCAAGAATAGACATCCGGTCCATTAAATTTTGTTAGACGCATTTGCCCATTAGAAGGGTAAAATCCAAAATGTTTATCTTTACCATCTGAATCGAATATTAAACCTGCTGCGCCAGTTTCGTCTTTAAATTTAACCCAGACTTCAGCTTCGAAAGGAAGGGTGGGAGGATCAATTTTTGAAAGCAATAAAGCCCTTCCCCCGATGCCATTGCCTTGCCCTTCTGAAATAATTCTGCCTGCCCGTTGTCTCCAGTTACCTTGGAAGATGGGTTCCCATAACTCTTCGTTAAGTGCCCCGATGGTGGCCCAAGCTTTCATGGGAATAGAAACAGGGCTGGTTTTAAGGAGTGTACTTAATTGTTCGGCGGGTATAGCAAAGCCAAGATTGTTGGTAACAAGAGATTTGATCGTGAGAATACCTAAAACTTTTCCTTCTAAATTAACGATGGGTCCTCCGCTATTGCCAGGCTCAATGGGAATAGCAACTTGAAGCATTTCCCTGCCTTCTATTTCGCGTTTACCTGAAATGACCCCAGTAACGACGCTATGTTTTAGCCCTTGAGGATTTCCAACTGCAACGACACTGGTGCCATCTTGGAATGTGCTGGAATCTGAGATAGTTAAGAAAGAACCACTTGGGTTAACCGCTTTAAGTATCGCTAAATCATTTTCGCGGTCGAAAGCATGAACAGTTGCGATATCGATTTCTTTACCATCAGCAGTTTCGAGAGTAATTTTTTTACCTTCGCCGATTACATGGTAGTTAGTTACGAGAAGGCCATCTTTTGAAATAAAGAAACCAGTGCCTAAAGCTTCTTTACCGTCCGATCGGCCCTTGCTTTTGATTACAACAATCGAAGGTTTAGTTTTTTTTGCGATAATTTCAATATCACCTTCTTTGGCATTGATAGCTAGTGGGATTGAAAGAAAGAAACAAACAAAAGCGAAATATTTGCCCATGGTTCACCTGCGAGAAAACAGTTTTCAGATAGAAATTTCAAACCTAAAATGATCATAACAAATTTTTGAATAAGTAGAAGAATTGAGTTGGATTTAACGATTATAATTAATAAAAGGGAAATAAGCTGGTGAAACAGTAGGGTTTGTAGGGTGAGTTGAGATGTAGATAGTGGATTAAGATGTTTTTTTGTTAAAGTTCATCTGGATTATTTGCTTTCCGGGCTTTCTGGTTTAGAATCTAGCTAGAATCGTTTAGTTGCGGTTCAGTAATGTTTTTTACATCCAATTCAGGTCAACGCCATGTCTCAATTTTATACCTTGGAAGAAGCTGCATCAAAACTCAGTATGAGTGTTGATGAGTTAAGAGAACTCGCAAAAAAGCGTGAGGTCCGATCTTTTCAAGATCGGGGTGTGTTGCGATTTAAAAGTGAAGATATTGATGCCAGATTAAGCGCACCTGTGGTTTTAAACCTTGATACAGATTCAGAAGATTACACATTAAATCTAGAAGATACTCCAACTGACAATCCTACTACTCCAAGTGATGATAGTGCACCATTAGTTCTTGATACTGGCGATTCAGACGAATTTACACTTTCACTTGATGACAGTAGTACTAATCCACCTGTATTTAATGAACCAATTGTTAATAGCGCTGATTCAGATGGTTTGCTTGGGATTCAAGATACCCCTGATATTTTAGGTTCTGATTTTAGCCTTTCAACAGAATTGCATAGCAATGGGCCTGAATCCAATTCGACATCATCAAGTGTAATCCTTCCGCAAGATTCCCCGTTTGAAATTTCTGAACCTAATATTGATTTAGATGGAAGTTCAGATGTTCAGCTTTCTGGAAATGAGTTGGATTTTATTCCCACGGTTGATGATTTGCACATCGATGGTCAGCCAGCCCTTCAGCTTGATGATAGTAATGCTGTTGATCTTAGTTTAAGCAGTTCGATGGAACTTCAATCGGAAGCTGGCGGTGATTCGAGCGAATTTGAGCTATCTGCGGATGAATCGGGTTCTGATATTTTAACCTTAGATGGTTCAATGTCTGGTGAAGGTGAAGGGACACAAGTTGTTGACGATTCTAGTTCTGACAGCGAGTTTGAACTGAATCTTGACGAGGAAGCTGGAACTAATTCAGATGTTGAAGCTGGTTCAGAAGGTGGCTTAGATAGTAGTTTTGAACTTGAGCCTAGCGATAGTGATTCGGGTTCCCAAGTGGTAGAAGTGGATGATGGTAACGATGCTGACCCGATGGGTGCGACTGCCGAATTTAATGAACTGGAAGTTGTGGAAGATGGTAGTTCAAGTCAGGTTGTTGCAATTGATGAAGTTGAAGAAGTGGAAGAGATTGTAGAAGAAGTATCTGAAGTTAGTGAAGAGGTTGAAGAAGAAGTAGAAGGGCCTAGGCCTCTAGCTTATGCAGGTGAGGCACCATGGGGCCCATTACCCACCATTTTTCTTATCCCTGGGGTGTTGATATTGTTTGTGGTTAGTTTAATGAGCCTTGAATTGATGAGGGGAATGTACGGTTTTAATAAGGGAACGGGATTTACAAGTATAATTATAAAACCCATTGCAGAGATGTTTACAGAATTTCCCAAAAACTGATTCGTTGTTAATTAGCTTATTTTAAAGATCGTTTCAGAATTACCACGAAGTAGAAGTTTTCCCAGATCGACTGCTTCGTTGATATTATTCCGCTTTGTTTGAACAAAATCTTTTGACAAAATATTTGAAAGTATCTTTCTATACATATTGAATTTAGGCAATCCAAATTCAAGTTTATACATATCGCTGTAATAACCAATCTGCTTTGTTTTTGGTACTGCCTGAAGTCTTGCGCGCGTATCTTGTTCAATATGGGTGGGGATATTCGAATACCACCAATGCCCATGAGTGATTACATTTGGGAAAATCCAGCTATAGCTGGCTAACTCTTGGTTTTGGTTGCTGGTTAAAACTGAAACACAAAAGGTGACTTTGGGAAAGTTATTAAACAACGGCGCATATTGGATTAATGAAGTACGCTGGTCGTAAAGATCTTTACCTTGAAAAACACCATCTTGATAAACATTGCGGTTAACGCCAATCATTAGATCGAAAGGCAGCTTCCAATCATTACAGGCTTCAGCTAGTTTCCAAAAGATACCATTTTTCCAGGTAGGGGAATCGAAATCTGAGGATTTGAAGCATATGTCAATCGCTTCATCTGAAACTTTGATTGGGGAGAAATCAGGGGGAAGAGAAATCGCACAAGCGCGCGCGCCTTTCTGGGTGAAGTGCTTGAATAGATTATGTAAAGCTTTGTTAAGTTCAGAGGCGCTGCCTGGATTTACACCTGATATTTTTTCAAGTCTGCTACGGACATTATTTCTTGCGAAATGAAAAACAAGTTCATCGGTTCGCAGGCAAGGGATATAAAAGCTAGTATCAAAACCTTCAAGTGTGTCATCAAAATCGTTAGTGAGGAAGATTTTTTCTAGGTTTGATGTTTTTAAGACCTGAGATTCCCAAGAGGGTGAGGACATTTTTTTCTGAGCAGTTTCCCAGAGGTAGTCAGTATCCTTGGGTAAAATTCTATCGTCTTGGAAGTCTAAAAAAGTTTGGGCAATTTCGAGGAACCAAGAGTACTGTGCGGTGTTGTCGAATTGATTCATATGACGGATGATTTCGCGGACTTTATCTTGCCCGGGGATCTCAGGTGCGAGGAATTTCTTGTCCATCCCACAAGAGTGAGCCAATTCTGTGTAGTAATGATACCCTAATATATCTTCCAAAGATTTCGAAGCTGCCGCATGAGGATTAATATGGGAATGCGGGTCTAATATCGGAATTTCCATCAAGGCATCATAAATCTCTTTGCTTGTGTTGTCTGTCAGCATTTTATATCTACCTATCGAATTAGAATTTAAAATCATAACCCGTTTGAAGTTGAAGAATTGGAGTTAGGAATTACCAAAACGAATTCTTCCAAGAGTAATCCAAGTAATACTAATTAATATAAATCCCATTGCAGTGAGCACCAAGGTAGATTTCCAAATAAGTTGAAAATCTGTGGTGGTATCAAAAGAGGAGGGCATAATTTCTCTGAAAGCATCCAAGGCCCAGCCTTGAGGTGTTAGAAAAGCCAAGGATTTCGCATTATCTGGCATCATTTCCCAAGGAAAGATACACCCGCCAATCAAAGCAAAAAGGCACACAGGTACAGAACTGAAAAGCGCAAGTTGGGTTTCATTTTTTGATAATAATCCGATGAGCAGAGAAAAAGATGCAACGCAAAACGAAGTAGCGAGTGGAAGGACAATTAAAGCTATCATCCAATCTGAAAGTGCCCAAGATGGAAGGCCAATTTTTAAGCCTAGCAAAACCTTCCCCAAACCCAAAAGGAAGAAAATTTGGAATAAAGAAATGATTATGGTCGGAAGAAATTTGCCTAAAAGAATACTAAGTGTGGAAACAGGGGTAGAAAGTAAGCGATTAAAAGTTCCCTGTCTTTTTTCTGCGACAAATATCCATCCCGAAATCAGGATAAGGCTGAATGCAAACATCACGGTGAAAGAAGGGACTAGAATTTGATAACGAATAGCCCCACGTTTGAGAATGCCGGTGCCATCTTCATTTTTAAAGGTTGTTAAAGTGTTTACAGTTTCGCCGTTATTGACAGACCGGGTAAGTGAAGCCCAAGATTTACCTGTAAGATTGTAGTTTTTGAATTGCCCAGTGAGTGCTGTTTGTATTCCTGCGCCTACTTTTTCACGGTAGTTTTTTGCTAGAACAACATCTTTTCCTGAAGCCAATTCAAGTAGTTCCCCCAGAGGGATTTTGTCTTTTGGGATTAACAAGCGTAATGATGGGGGAACTGGTAGAGAAACTTCTTTTCCCAATAGTTCGATAAATTCCGGATCCCCAAGCTTTTCAAATGCTTTTCCGATCATCCAAGGCATGACAATTCTTAATAATGCAATCTGGCATACGCTTTCAATAATTGCAGAAGTCGCAGGTTGTTTGTTGTCTTTGACGATTGAAACTTGGAGTTTCTCAAGATAGATGCCGTCTCGGTGAAAAGGGTTGACTCCCGTTGAAAGAAAAGAGCATTCGTTGACTCGATCGCTAAAGTCTGGATTAAAGATGATAACGGCAGCCCTCTTCCCGGTTTTTACCAGTTCATCTGCAAGTTCTTTGTTTTGAATGATTTCAACTTTGATATTAGGAGTTGAAACCATATCTTCGATGGCATGCTGAGCCCAAGGCTTGTTGTTTAACCCGAACCCTTTATCAAGATTTAAAACACTTATGCGCATTAGATCATCATTTTTTTGTCCAAATCCTTCACCTAGAAGTAGGCCAAGGATGAGAATCATAGCAAATGGCAGAACGAATAAAACAGTAGCAGTGAGTTTATCTCTGATTAGTAGTGTCAATTCTTTTTTCGCAATGATAAAGCTTTGCATGGTTGGTAAATTAATCTCTAAGATGTCGCCCGGTAAGGCTAAGAAAAACTTTTTCCAGATTAGGTGAATCTAGATGAAGGTTTATTATCTGAATTTTTTCATTTACTAAAAGATTTATAATGTCGGGAGTTGAGTTCTTGTGTGAAGTTAACGAGTAACTTCCCTTTAGAGGATTTGATTTAAGTTCAGGAATCTTTTTTTGCAATATCCCTGATTTTGTTAGGTCGTTTTCATGGATACTGAAGTTTATTGTGGTTTGAGTCAGTGAGAGTAGATTTTGCAGAGTATCGCAAGCGATAATTTTGCCATGATTCAGAATTGCGATCCTATTGCAAAGGGCTTCAGCTTCTTCCATGTAATGCGTGGTGTAAATAACCGTAGTGCCCATTGCGTTAATGATTTTTATAGCTTCAAAAATTCTATTTCTTGATTGGGGATCGACCCCAACGGTTGGTTCATCGAGCATCAGAATATCGGGTGAATGAATCAGTGCGATGCCCAAGTTTAATCTTCTTTTCATGCCCCCAGAAAAATACTTCGAGTATTGGTGGGCTTTTTCATCATCAAGTCCGATTATCTGAAGTATTTCGTTGACCTTGTTGGTAAGAACGTGGCCTTGCATCCCAAAGAGTTGGCCAAAAAAGACGAGGTTTTCTTTAGCAGTTAAATCTTCGTAGAAAGCGAAGTCTTGTGGTACAAGCCCGATGCGTGCTCTTAATTTGAGATTGTTTGGCTGGATTTCCATGCCATCGAGCCATGTAAAACCAGAAGATGGCTTACTAGCGCCTGCAAGGATGGAAAGGAGGGTGGATTTGCCTGCGCCATTAGGACCAAGTAGGCCGAAAATTTCTCCTCGATTGATTTCAAGAGAAATCGTATTTAAAGCTTTGAATTGCCCATGCAATTTGGTGATGTTATCAATTTTAAGAATTACCGAATGAGCTTGCGTCATTGAGTCTCTCAAAATAAAAAAAGCGGAGGGCTAAAAATAGCCTGCCGCTTTTTGCAAACGAAACTGAGAAGGCTAATTACTTCTTGTCGGCCTTCTTTTCTGGAGCAGCTTTTTTATCCCCAGCAGCGGCCTTTTTGTCTCCAGCGGCAGCAGGAGCAGCGCCCGCAGCAGCAGCAGCAGTTTCTTTACTTGGTTTCTTCACTTTTTTGCCAACCTTCAATATCCGAACCTTAGGCAGATTAAACGGGCCCATGCCTTCTACCCAGCGGTCTTCGGACTTTAATACTGCGATTCTTTCAGCCCTGTTCAGCACATTTCGTGAACGAGCCAAGGTGTTTTTGCGCTTTAAACTTTTATCAATTGACATATTAACCTCTTATTCAATATCCCTT
The DNA here is from genome assembly GCA_044337875.1 of Gemmataceae bacterium. Classification (GTDB taxonomy): domain Bacteria; phylum Planctomycetota; class Planctomycetia; order Gemmatales; family Gemmataceae; genus UBA969. Next base: position 414,723 of record JBIIMS010000002.1, on the reverse strand, counting down.
TTGCCATTACTTAAATATAATGATATTTGTCTATATTGACAAGGTATTTGCATAGCAAAAAATATTTATCTCATTACCTGACAAAGGGTTAACATGCGTATAAAGATGGATTATGGTAAAACGGGCCTTATGGTTGATCTTCCAAATGATAAGGTTATTGGCCCTTTGGAGATTAAAAACGCAATTCCGCTAGCTAATCAGTCTCAGGCTATTTCCGATGCTTTAGCGAATCCAATAGGCTCCAAGCCCTTGGCGGAGATTGCCAAAGGTAAAAAAACTGCTTGTATTTTGATTTGTGATATTACACGGCCTGTACCAAATAAGGTGATTTTACCGCAAATTCTCAAAACCATTGAAGAAGCAGGGGTTCCCCGCAGTGGCATCACCATTCTTATTGCAACTGGATTGCATCGACCCAATGAAGGGGATGAACTGGTTGAATTGGTGGGCGAAGATATTGCCAACAATTACCGGGTAGAAAATCATCATGGGAAAGAAACTTCCGAACATGATTACCTTGGCATTACCCCTAAGGGCGTCCCTGTTTACATTGATTCCCGCTATATTAGGGCAGAACTTAAGATTACAACCGGGCTAATCGAGCCTCATTTGATGGCTGGATACAGCGGGGGTAGAAAAGTTATTTGCCCGGGCATTGCGGGCATCGAAACCGTCAAGGTTTGGCACGGGCCTAAATTCCTTGAACACCCTAACGCTGATTGTGGAATTGTCGAAGGGAATCCTGTTCATGAAGAAAACACTTACATTGCCTTAATGAGTGGCTGCGACTTTATTGTTAATGTTTGCGTGGATGGAAACAGGCAGATTACCTGGGCTGGTGCAGGCGACATGATCAAAGCTTGGGAAGCAGGGGTTTCCTTTGTCAGGCAAGTTGTTCGGGTCCCAATTAAAGAACCCGTGGATATCGTCCTTACTAGTTGTGCTGGTTACCCGCTGGATATTACTTGGTATCAAGCTGTCAAAGGTCTGATGGGGGCATTGCCCATTATTAAAAAGGGTGGAACAATCATCCTTGTTGCAAGCTTGACTGAAGGCCTTGGAAGCCCTGAGTTCCAGCAGGTGCTTAGCGAAAACCCTGACATCAAGGCATTTAAAAAACGTATCCTTGAAACCGATTATTTTGTCATGGATCAATGGCAGTTAGAAGAATTCGCCAAGGTTGTTGAAAAATGTAAAGTCAAAGTTTATTCTAAGGGTTTAGAGCACTCAGTTCTAAATAAATGCCATGTAACTCCGATTGATTCGGTTGAACAGGCAATTGCTGAAAGCTTACAAGAGTATGGCCCCTCAGCGCGTATTGCTGTCATACCCAAGGGGCCTTATGTACTTGCTTGCGTCGAGTAGCAAGCTTACCAACTATTGGATTCTGCAGGTTCTGCACATCCAAGGATTCCGGTCAGTTGGTTGAACTGATCTTCGTATTCATCGCTGGTGGAGTGAAAGTGTTCGAAATCGTTGACCACGGGCAGGGTATCATTCCTGCGAATATGGTTTAATTGCAGAACTTTTTCGAAATCAGCGATGTTTTGAGCGTAAACAACGATGACTTTGTGTTCATCGAATTGCACTTCCATGGGTTTGCCCTTTGCCATTACAGCAATTCCCGAGCAACCATCATTGGAAATCGCTTCCTCATATTCTTGCAAGTAGCTTTGCAGAATGGGCAGGTCGATTTCTTCTCTGTGTAAATCGATATGCTTCGAAACTTTCGAACCATGGCTCGATTCGAGGATAACATCTACCGTGTTACCCAAGAGGTCGGTTAGTTGCAGGAAAATGTCAAAAACATGCTCCTTGGAGACACTAACAGCCAGCATCGGGATATCTTGCTGGGTCAGGGAGTCGGTGAAAACGGTTTTGCGGTATCCATTCGAGAAAGAAACATTTAATTCCTCTGCAGGATAAGCTGCCTGAGAAAAAGCAAAGCGGTTAGACATGATTCTGCTTTCTTCTTAAAAACTACACGGGATCCAGTTCAACAAGTTCCAGGTCAGATGGGAATTTAGGAACTCACTGAACACACAAACATAGGATGCAAACACTACGAATGCCAGAAACCAAAGGTTCAATTTATTATTAATATTTTTTTCTTGAATGCATTTTCATTAAACAGAGAAAAGAAGATAAATCGGGTTGAATAAAAGGTAATAATCCTAAATATTTACTTGTCTTTCCTAAACCATCAAAAGATCAATCACTCCATCCTTCCCATTTTGCTTTTTGGGTTGTTTTTAACTGATCCGATTAACCATTCAACTTGGTAAATGATTCAGTATTAATCAAGTAAAACTCAAAAAATTCAATTCCTATCGCAAGGCCTTTCCTTAGATATTCGATGCAGAAAGTGTGATGTTTTTTCATGAAAGAACCCGCTTATGAACACCAGCTTAGTTTTAACTTTTACTCTCCTATTATCTCTACAAAACGCAAAACCAGAACCTCTGCCATTAGTCAGCATGATTCCTAATGGGTACCGGGAAGAGGTCTACAAGGCAGAGAGTCAACTTGGCTTTGTGGCTGTTTCTTCCCAGCCTATTGAGAAAAATGGAAAAAAAATCGGTACCAGATTGCAAAAAGAGACCAATCTTACTCTTCAACGGTTTGGCTCGATTGTTTCCCTGCGCATGATCGAATCGCAAGAAATGGATTTAATTGGAACCGTACAGCGTATTTCCATGAAGCAATTTCAGGGACCTAAGCAAACTTTGGAATTATCCGGTCTAAGAGATGGCACTACCTTTCGCATTTGGGTCGAAAATAACAGCGAAAGAACGATACCCTGGGGTATTGATGGCTTTGGCCCCTTAGGTAAAGAACAAATGATCAGCGGCAAAAAATGGACTCCTGATGAACATCTCCAATTTGATTGTTATCAAGCAGTCGTTAATAGGTTTGTTACTTATGATGTTGTTGCGACAAAAAAAACGCCTAATGATTCTAAAGATCCCGTTGCTTGGACTGTTCTTATGTCTCCCAGAAAAATAATTGCAGGCAATCTTTCGTTGCAGTTGCCTAAAACTCTCTATTTTCTTGATCAAAATCAGACGGTGTTGTTTTCAGAAACTGAAATGGATGGCATAGGCGATATCAGTCTGGTTCGCTCTAAATCTGCTTTTGTTCCGAATCGTTCGCCCAAGCAGATGTTTGATATAGGTAAAGCCTCTTTTATTCCGATTAACAGGCGTTTACCCGCTGCTAGGTCTTCAATAAGTGCTTCCTATCTAATAACCGTCCTTGGTTTGCAGGGTGAAAGTCCTTTGGTCGAGGATGAAAGGCAAAAGATCCTAAAAAAAACGAATGACGCTTTTATTCTTGAGGTCAGGGCGTTTCGCTTACCTGACGATGTCCCTGCGAGTGTTGCCCCGAGTGCTGAAGATATGGCGCCGTCTAAGTACATCGATTGGGATAATCCCGCGATCAAGAATTATTCTCGCGAAGTTAATTTTTTAGAGATTGATCCATGGCGAAAGGCGGTGCTTTTGGAGAAATTGGTTAGGCGCAGAATGATGTTTGATAACCAGGCGCCTTTTACATGCGCATCGGAAATCGCCAAGAATCCTCGTGGGGATTGCAGGCATGCTGCCATTATTTTGGCTGCATTATGTAGGTCTGAAGGAATACCCAGCAGGATTGCTCATGGCTTACTTTATGTCGAAAAAAATGGTGAGCCAATGTTCGGCTTTCACATGTGGACTGAGGCACATGTTCGTGGCAGATGGGTTGCGCTGGATGGTACCATGGGCTTCGGATTTGTTGGGGCAGATCACATTAAAATTTCGCATCATACATACAACGAGATTGAATCTCTGGCACCAATTGCAAGCTTGCAGGCTTTTATCGGGAAAGCGAAAATACAAGTTGATTAAGGTGCAGGGTTACCCTTAGCTTTGCCTGTTCCTGGAATTAAATTAGCATCTTGATTTAAAAAAAACATTAGGCCCATGCCCTCAAGAGTGTCGTTAGAATCGGGCATTTTTGCAGGTATAGACCACGTTTGGACACCTTGGTTTTGGATCATCCTGCCAAAATTCATGGCCCAAGATTTTCCGGATGTTGCAGACGAGCTTGAAATCATTCCCATTGGAATGGCAGCTTCGAATGTCCAGCCTGTTTCGGTGTTTTCGGTTGCAAAGAACCACTTTGGGTTCCAAAAAAGGTCTCCCCAGCAATCGTCTATTACATTCCCTAAAGAATCAATCTGGAATTGATAGCAAGTTGTGTAATCCCGATCTAAATCGATTTGGAAATAAATCTGATCTTTGCTTTTTAATGGCAAGTCTCTTGTAGGTGATGCCTTATTTTTAATTGGGGTTGGGTTTTTAGATGTGCAGATTGCGCTTATATACAGGAACTCTGCATCATACAGGGTTTTGAATTCTGTGTAATTTTCTTTCGCAGAAATTCCTGACCAATCAATTAGTTTGACTGCCTTGGCTGTTTTCCAACATTCATCGTTGAGTTTGCCGTCAAGAATTGGTTTTGAATCGGTAAGTTTGCATGTAAGTACTTCTTTGGGAGGTGTGCCCCTTCTTTCCATGATCCATAATTCCGCAATTGCGTTTTGTTTCCATGCCCCTGGTGGGGCAGAACCAACAAACTCTTCAAGGGCGGTTTTAGCCTCTTCTATTTTGCCTAGATTTCTTTTAGCTGCTTGTGAGGAGAAAAAAAGCCTTGGGTCTTTTGCTGCCAACGGTCCAAATGCTGTAAGTGTCTTTTCTAGGCTTAAGCTATATTCAAACCAGGCTTTAGCTTCTGCAGGGTTATTTAATGTTTGAACTTCGCCTGAATGATTGGTTGTCATCACGGGTATTTCTGGGGTTTTTACAGTGACTTTCTTAGAGTCATTGGGCCTTTTACCATTTGCTGGTTGGGTCGAAGGTGTTGGGGTAGGTGGGGCAAATTTGTCCACAAAAATAGCAGGTTTAAGCGTTTCAGTTCCTGGCTTTCCTACTTCATGTTTTAGTAACGAAATGAACTGGCCTAGTTCGTGCCTTCTTCTTGTTTCCGTGCTACTGTCATGGAATATCAGCCATTTAATTGCATCTGCTGCGGATTGTGATGCAGGATAATTAGTGATGATTAATTTGAAGACTTCTCTCGAGGCGCTCCATTGGCCGTTTTTAAAAAACAAGATACCTATGTTAGACAAAAGCCTTGCAGCTTGCTCATCTTCCAATCCCGCCACCATGGCTTGCATTTTAGAAAGCAGAATAGACGGGTCAGAGTTTGGATCCAAAGGTGACTGGGATATTTTTCTTAGTAAGGTGCTTGATCTGATTGCAGCTAATTTTTCTTTGCTTAATTCGGTGTTTGCCCCTTCAGTTCTTTTATTGATACCAGTCAGGCCTTCTTCGAAATCTTGGAGATAATTTCTCGGTGTTTCTTTCGGGTTTACGGGTGAAAAACTGCACATGGTGTTAGTGTTTGGTTCGATCTTTAATGAAAATCTTAAAGGGTCCGCGTAATCCATGAGGCTGCTTTCAAGCGATGATAGAGGTTCGCTCAGATTCAAATTGCATAGGCTTTTTCCCTGAAATTCTTGATGGATAATTTGTTTTGCTTTCCATGGCGAGAGGGCAAGCGTGGTAGTTTGTTCCTCAAAAGCAGTTGCAGAATTTGCCATTTCATTTGCCTGAATGACTGCATGTTTTATCACCTGATAAAGTGCTTCTTTTTGCGTTTGTTCCTGAGAACAAAGAACTATAAGGTCTGGTTTTGTAGATCGAATGGTGAGAGAAAGCATACGGAGTAGCTGGTCGCCTGCCTTGTTATTGTTGTAACGATCCCAGTTTTCCAAGATTTTTTGTGGAGTATCGTTTGCTTCAATAAGAACGAGTGGAAACTGCCAGTAGTTTTCTATGGTTGCTGTACCAGCTTTTCTTAGGTGGAATGCGAGGCTGTCTTCTTGTGAGGGGTAGGCATGGTTGTTGGGGTTTAGAAAAGAAGTAATGTTGAGGTTGCAAACAATGTTTTTTTTATCAATTCCGAGGAATGCAGAAATTTCTGGGGAGACATCTTTAAGCCCTGTTTGAATTACAAGGGTTTTTGCTTGAGAAGCACCACGCTTTTGAATTTCCCAGGTTTTTCCACCATCCTTAGTTGCAAGGATGGTTCCGAATTCTCCAGCCGTCCAGCCGTTCATTTTGTCAATGAAAAAGACTGTGTTTAAAGTTGCATTATTATTGGTTTTAATGATTTCCCATGTCTTACCTGCATCTTTACTGTGAAATAAAACAGTTCCAGGTTTACCTGCAACCCATAGATGGTCTCCTGTTCCATGGATTGAGTTGAAATCAATACACGATGCTAATTCAGTGCTAAGGCCAGTATTTAAACTTGTCCAAGAATTACTTACCAAGGTGTCGTTTGCGAGTATTTGAGAGCCTTGCCCAACAAGGAAAATGGTTTTTAGGTTGTTATGTGATGATTTAAAAGAGCGATTGGAGATTTCAGAATTTTCAGTGACTTGGGATTTGAAATTAGCAAGGTTTGCAAGCGAGTTGTGGTTACCAGCTAAGAAGCCGGAACCTTTGCCAGTTAAGGCAGCAGTGTACCAGGTTCCATTTTTAGGCCCATCGCCTTTTTTCCAGCTTTTTCCGCCATCGGTGGTGAAGAAAAAACCTGCAGGGTAAGCGTCGGTGGAGGCGCCAGCAAGTATTCCATGTTGAGCATCAGAAAACTTTACGAAGTTAAGGCCCGGGAGGGAGTTGTGCAAAAATTTAGTCCATTTGATTCCTCCATCTTTGGTGAAAAGAATCACCCCAACGGAATCTAATGTGGGGTGGTATTCTGTTCCAACAGCCCACCCGAAATAAGGGCTGAGAAAATGCAAAGATTTTAAGGATGCACGGGTTCCTGTAGGTTGGCGTTCCCAATCTTTTCCGCTGTTGATTGTATGCCAAATTGCTCCTTCATCACCGACGGCCCAGCCTTCTTTGGCATCTACAAACTGAATAGCTCGAATTGCTGCATCATCAAAAAAAGGTAGCTGAGATTGAGCGAGAGAAAAATGAGGGGTGAAAGTGAGTACCACGAAGAGTAGAGACATTTTTACGAATAATTTAAGCATATCAATCCTTACAGCAATCAAAAAAGTTGAATTACAATCAACAACATGATTCTGCAATGAAACGGATGTTTTGGTCAACCCGTAAAGAAGCTGCTTTTGCCTATCTTGCCTATTTGTTTTCTTGCCAGATTTCTTTGGGAGATGAAAATTCTGCACTCGCTGGCGTAGAAATACCAATTCCCTCTGCAATGATAGAGGCCGCAAGTTGGGGTGATACTTTGTCTTTGATTAGCAAGTTTTTAATGCCCCCACCAAAGGCAATTAATGGGACATGCGTGTCATAGGGGTGTGGGCTGCCATGGGTGGTTCCGGTTAGGTAGGCCCCTGGAATGTAGTAGGGTTTCAAAATAAAACATATGTCCCCGCTTCTTCCTTTGAACCAACTTTTAGAAACACTAACCAATAAAGGGTCAGAAGAAGTCGAAGCTTGGCTTATTTCTTTGGAAGTGTAAGCAGTTAGAATACCAGGCTGGGATGCTGCCCAAGTTTTAATAAAAGCGGTTGCATCATCGAGATTAATCGAGTTTGCTTTAAGTGCGGGGTAGTTGAGGTAGGCGGAGGTATCTGAAAATGCCTCAAGATACTTTGCAGGGGTAGTGGGCTTGCCGAATTTTTCCTGCAACGCTGCTTCAATTTCTTTGGCAAATTTATCGGTCGCAAGCCTGCCTGCATCCAACCCCTTGGCTTTGGAAAATTCAGGCAATGGGCATATCCCGTGATCTGCAGAAAGAGCAATTACATAATTGTTTTTGCCAACTTCCTTGTCGAGATAAAGTAAAAGATTACGAATCAACAAGTCGGTGCGTAAAGTAGCATCAAAAACTTCCTGTGAATCAGGGCCCCAAGAGTGCCCTACTGAATCGTTACTGGAAAACGAAATAAGCAGCATATCAGGCTGCGTGTTTTTACCAAGCTTCTCTGCCTTGATTGCCTTCATAGAGAGTTCTAGGAGAACATCATTTCCGAAGGGTGAATTGTAAAGCGCATCGTAATAATCTTTCTCGGTTTTTCCGAATGGATGTGGGAAAGACTTACCCTGATTTTTGCCATTCCCTTCACCAGTTTGTTCGTCAATACCTGAAAAAGGATTGTAATCTTTATCTGAGTACAGTTTTTCCCAAGATTTATTTCTCCACTGCTCTACGAATTTGGATTCATTGAAGTCTACCAACCAAGGGGCTATTTTATCACTGTAATAGGAAGAAGTATGGAACTTTCCTGAAGAGGAGTCAAACCAGTAGCAGTAATCAGGCTTCATTCCGCCTGGCAATACTGAGGAACGATCTTTGAAAGATAATGAGACGACTTTGCCTTGGTTGTTGGTGGAGCGCTTTAAGGCATCGCCAAGTGTTTCAGAACGAAGTTTTTCAGGAGTTCCGCTGGTGCGTATTTTTACCGTAGTTCCAGGTGGAGTAACTACTGCGGGAACCGGAGGGATACTCGTCCATCTTGAGCTTGCTGCACAATAAGAATTTTTTCCTTCTTTACGATCGTACCAATCATTTCCAATAATTCCGTGAATGGAAGGAGTCGCACCTGTGGTTAAAGTTGCATGCCCTGCGCCAGTAACTGTTCCAGAGTAAGGATAATGGCAATTTTCAAACCAAGTACCTTCCGAAGTAAGCCTTAAAATGCCATCCTTTACAAAATGATCCTGCCATCTGGAAATGTAATCTCCACGAAGTTGATCAAAAACCAGAAGAATACCAAGTTTGGGTTTTTGTTGCTCTGTTTGTGAAAGCAGAGAGTTGCCGTTAAATAAGAATCCAAAAGCAATTAAAGCAACAAATAAATTTCGCATTAAAAACCTTTTTATTAATCAAAAGGGATTTCAATGGATCCCGTTTCAAATTAGAATTTAAGCTATTACAGTGAAATTATCAAATGAAAGTTTATTGAAAAAATGGTTAAGAATTGGGACGGTCTATTTTTATTGATGATTACCCTAACGGCTTGCGCTTGTTGGCCAAATCGATCTATTGCTGGAGAAAATACAGGATTTTTGGACAATGTAATGCCGCTTTTAAGCCGGGCTGGGTGCAATCAGGGGCCTTGTCATGGTAGTTTGCATGGCAGAGGAGGGTTTCGGCTTTCATTGCGTGGCGAAGATTCTGCGTTTGATTATCTTGCAATTGTAAAGAATGCAGGGATGAGGCGGGTGGATTCAGTGAATCCCGAGGCAAGTTTATTACTTAAAAAAGCAATTGGCGAAATTCCACATGAAGGTGGTAAAAGATTTGACCGGAATTCCCAAAGTTATCTGCTGATTCAGAAATGGATTGAAGATGGGGCTTTGCCTCCTGCACATTTTAAAAGCACAACAACCAAACTTGAAATTATCCCAGCCGAGATTTTTCTCGAAGGTGAAACGAATTCTTTCCCCATTAAAGTTTTAGCAACTGGAAAGTTTAAAAACCAAAAAGATATTTCTTCATTCGTCAGTTTTGAAACAAGCAGTCCCTTAATATCGTTGTCTAAAGAAGATAAGGTCGTTTGCGATGATTTTTTTGAAGGAAGTATAACTGCTCGCTATCAGGATCAGCAGGTTTCAGCAAGGATTATTCGGATTCCAATACGCAGATCAATCCTCGCGAAAGAATTCCCCAAGCCTTTAAACTATGTTGATATTCATGTTAATAAAAAGCTGGAGAAATTGAAGATTCTTCCTGGATCTATTTGCTCGGATGAGGTTTTTTTGCGAAGAGTAACTCTGGACCTTAATGGCAGGTTGCCAGACGCAGAAGAGGCCCAGATGTTTCTTTCGGATACTTCCCTTGATAAAAGAATAAGGTTGGTCAATTCCTTATTAGAACGAACTGAATTTTCTGATTTATGGGCGTTAAAGTGGTCGGATATTTTGCGTAATGACGAGAAGGTTTTAGATGCCAAGGGTGTTCGTGTGTTTCACGATTGGATCAAAAGATCCGTCGCAGAAGATAAACCTTTGAATGAGTTTGCCCGGGAAATCATCGAGGCAAAGGGCAGTAGCTATAGTCAGCCTGAAACGAATTTTTATCGTGCCCTTCGTGCTCCTGATGTTCGTGCGGAAGCTGTTGCACAAGTTTTTCTTGGGCTAAGGTTGCAATGTGCTAAATGCCATAACCATCCATTTGATCAGTGGACTCAGGAAGATTATCATCGATTTGCTAGCTTTTTTTCTAGGCTTGACTATCGGATTTTTGAAAACAAAAAGAAGGACAAATTAGATAAGAATGAGTTTGTGGGGGAACAAATTATTTTGGTGAACCGTGCTGGTGCCGTTCTTGATCCAAAAGATGGCAAACCGCTTGAACCACGGTTCTTGGGCAGCAAAGATTTAATTCTTGAAAAAAATGGTGAATGGCTCACACAACTTTCAGGTTGGTTGGCTGATCCGCAGAACCCTTACTTTGCTAAAGCCCAAGCTAATCGCATTTGGTTTCACCTTTTTGGCCGTGGTATTGTTGATCCAATTGATGATTTTCGGGAAACCAATTTGCCTGCTAACAATGATTTACTTCAAGCTCTTGCTACGGATTTTAAGAAATCAGGCTTCAGTTTAAAACACATGGTTCGTGTTATTACCTCATCTGCAACTTATCAACGAAGTTCTGCATCTTTGAATTCACCTGATGATTTTGGTAATTTCGCTTATTTTAAATCTCGTCCGTTGCAGGCCGAGGAATTGTTGGATGCCATTAGCAAGGTTGCTGGTAAAAAGTTGGCGGCACAAAGTTTTAATGGGGCACCAACAGCCATGTCGAATTCGAGTCCGGGAATTCGTTCTGGTTCTAAAGACAAAGGCCTAGCGATTGGCAGATTTTTAGCTTCGTTCGGGAAACCTAGTCGTTCTCTTACCTGTGAATGTGAGAGGGGTGAGGATAACACGCTGGGGCAGGCATTTCTTATGATTTCTGGAGATGTTGTTGTAGATTTGTTGTCTGCTCAAGGAAATCGTATCGAGGAGTTTTTAAAGGGTGGTATGAAACCTGAGGTTGCACTCAAAGAAGTTTTTTTAATAGCTTTTGCAAGACAACCATCTTCCCTTGAAACTGCAAAAGCCAAAACTATTTTACTCAAATCTAAAAACCCTAGAGATGGCTGGGAAGATATTCTTTGGGGGATAGTCAATTCTAAGGAATTCTTATTAAGGCAATAATGAAAAATATCTGTGTTTACTCTGCTGTTTTAGTGTTTCTTTTTTTACAAACCCCTGTTGCTTTTTGCTTTCAAGCCGACTTAAAGCAACCGCAGATCAATAATGAGCTTCTTGGGTTTATCAAGGAGCATTTGGGTGTGTCTTCTTATGGAAATTACATGGGTGGAAAAAAAGTTGGCTGGGATACCGATGAGATTAAACTTACCAAACTTAATGGTGTGGAAGTAGTTTCGCAAGTTTCAGAGTCGTATTTCAAAGCGCTTTTTGGCGGTAATAAAACTGAAGTTATTGATAGGACAGAAGTTCTTTACAGTCTTGTGGGTAAAGGTGAAATTCTGCTCGTCAAATCGTTTCATATTGAGAATGGTGCAAAAAAAACTAGAGAACTTAGCTTGCAAAAAGGTGGTTTCACCTTGGTCACCACAACTCAAAATCGTTTAGACGAAAAGAAGGTTTCCAAACCCAAAGAAACCCTTTCGATGCAAATGGATCTGGCTTCATGGCTTAAAAGTAAACGTATCAAAGGAGATGTTTTTGATTGTTTTTCTACATCCGTAGAAGAAGACGACCTTAATGTTCCCACCCGCTATATCTACAAAAGTAAAAAAAACATCCAAGTATCAGGTGGAGAGTTGATGGTTAATGAAGTGGATCAAGAAACGCATGGTGCCATTTTTTATTCCCTTTTAGAAAACAATGGCAGGCTACATTATGGCCGTATGGGGAAAATTATCGAATACCGCCTTGAAAGTAATGAAGTTGCTAAAAAGCTTGATAATAATCTTGTGGATCTTATTCAAATATCTGCAGTCACTTTGGACAAAAAACTTGGTGATCCGGTTAAAATTAAATCACTCAAATTGAGTTTTGTTGCTGATGATGATTTTGATGTTCCCCAATCGCATAGGCAAATAATCAGCAAGGGTAAAGACAATAATTTGGTTATGGAGATCAAGCGTGATTTTTTTATTAAAAACGGGAAGGATCTTCTTCCTGATGAACGAAAGCGTTCCCTTGCCTTCAGTATTAGCGCTCCTTCTGATAATCCTAAAATTATCGCGCTTGCCGCTAAAATTGTTGGAGATGCTCCTACTGATTTCGAAAAGGCTTCCCGGATTGTTAAATGGATTTTTACAAATCTTGAAAAAACCATGGCTAAAAATAGTGATAATGCGCTAGATATTCTTGATAAAAAAGCAGGCGATTGCACTGAACATACACTCCTTTTTGTAACTTTGGCCCGCGCTGTTGGTATACCTTCCAGAGAAGTTGGCGGTATTGCTTATATGGCAGGTGAAAAAGTCCCTAAAATGGCCTGGCATGCTTGGGCCGAATTTCATGATGGCAAACAATGGCTTACCGCAGACCCTACTTGGAATCAAACCCTTGTTGATGGTACTCATATTAAGTTTAGCGAAGGTTCTACCGATTTAAAATGGCTTAATATTCTTGGCGGTTTGACTTTGCAAGTTATTGATTTTCAAAAAGATTAGTTTGGTATAATCAATTTTATTGCTTAATGAATCATGAGGCTTTAGAAATGTTTTCCCGAAGAAGTTTTATCAGGCAAGGCGCTGCTCTTTCTGTTTTAGGCTCTCCTTTTTCTAATACCCTTCTAGCTGCAAACCCTAAAGCGAAAGCTAAATCAATTATTTTTTTGCACCAATTTGGTGGCCCAAGCCAGATGGATACTTTTGATTTGAAACCCAATGCGCCTGACGCATACCGCGGGCCTCTCAAAGGGATTTCCTCTATTGTTCCTTCTATGCCCATCGGGGAAATGCTTCCCAATATGGCTAAGGTGATGGATCGAGTAACCATCGTTCGCAGTGTGCATCATGAGATGAAGAATCATAATTCTGCAGCCTATTACAGCCTTACTGGTTATTCGCCTGCAACCGATGATCAAAGGTTACGTGATACGCTTGATTTGTTTCCTGCTTATGGCTCGATCGTCAGTAAATTTAAACCAAAATCTGGAGGTGTGCCGCCCTTTATTTCTTTTCCTCATGTAATCAGGGATGGTTCGGTTACCCCCGGGCAACATGCTAGTTTTATGGGGAAAACCTACGATCCTTTTTTCATTGGCCAAGATCCCAACTCTAAGGATTTCAACCTTCCTGAACTTGTTCTTCCTTCTGGTATCAACCCTGAAAGAATTGCAAACCGGAAAGAAATGATGTCTATCATTGATGCTGAAACCAAGATCCTTGAGAAATCTTCCAAGGCTAAGGGCATTCAAGATAACTATGATCGTGCTCATAATATGCTTACTTCCAAAACTATTCGAACTGCATTTGATATTTCCGCAGAACCCCTTGCGGTACGGGAACGCTATGGCAGAACCACTTATGGGCAATCTTGCCTTCTTGCAAGAAGATTGGTGGAGGCAGGTGCGGCATTTATTAATGTTTATTTTTCTTCGCAGATTAGCGGTTGCGAAGGTGGGTGGGATACCCATGGATTCGATAATAAGCCTATGTATCCCATAATGAAAAATCATCTTTTGCCCATAACGGATAGAACTTTACCAACCTTGATTTTAGATTTGGAAGAGCGGGGCTTGCTTGATTCAACTTTGATATTCTGGGCGGGTGAATTTGGTAGAACACCAAAAATCAATAATCTTTCCGGCCGTGATCACTGGCCTCAATGTTACACGGTTCTTTTTGCTGGAGGTGGTGTGAAAAAAGGTTTTGTGTTCGGTTCTTCAGATGCCAAAGGGGCATTTCCTGCAACAGACCCTGTTCGGCCGGAAGACCTTTCTGCTACCCTATTTCATTTGATGGGTATCAGCCCCAGCACGGAAATAAAAAACAACTTCAATCGGCCTTTTCCTATAAGTACGGGCAAAGTGATTGATCAAATCATTGCCTAGGATTATGGGCTATTTTGTTTAGATTGATGGAAGTTGGGTTTTAGCTTCATTGGGTTCAAGGAAGGTTTTCCAAATCGTTTAAGTCTTTAAACCTGCCTGCAGCTTTTTTGTTTGCCTTTAAGTGTTCTAAACTAATGCAGGAAACTTTGATATCTTCAAAGTTACCAATCACTCGCATTGCATAACAGTCTGAAAATTCGACTCCGGAAATACCGGTGGCTATTTCAATTCTGAGTGGAGGTGTTCCTAGTCGGATTATTTGGTTTTCTTTAAGAAATAGTTCTCTAGAAAGGTTGGAGGTATTAAATCCGAAAGCAATGATGGCTTTTATTAATTGGTCGGCATTATGTTCATTCAGGGCGATCCAGATGTCCATATCCCCTGTAGATCGAGGGTAGCCATGGTAAGCTACTGCATAGCCTCCAATTAGCATGTATTTAACCTGGTATTCGTTCAGTAACTGTAAGAATTCTTTGAAGTCGAGCGGTAGATTGATATTGGCCATAGTTAAGTTGCCTTAATATTTCAACGAATTGAAGGCGCTCGGAAGGGGTTTTAGAAAGCCAAAAATCTTTGTCATCGGAAGGCTCTAAAAGCGGACCAACCGTTACAATAGACTTATTTATTCTATTTGAGGTTTGCGTATTCATGAAATTATTTTAACACACTTAGTAAGCTCAAGATAGCTGGACATTTAACATCCAAGCTAAAAATGGGGGCAATGTTCAATTTTAGGAAATTAACCCTAGGCAAAATAATTGATCAAATCATTGCCTAGGGGTATGGGATGAAAATCAGGGCTAAGTAGGCCTTGTTATTTTGTCATCCCAGGTAAACCAATTTGAAGCAATGAGGTGTCTCGTGCTTTTAATTGACTGGATTTACCCATGAGAAATTCATCGATTTCCCGAGCTGCTTCTCTGCCTTCAGCGATAGCCCAGACGACAAGCGATTGCCCGCGTCTAGCGTCACCGGCAGCAAAAATATTCGTCTTGGAAGTTCTGTAGGTTTTGCGCCCTGTGCCAATGTTTCCTCTTGAATCAATTTCTACATCAAACATTGCTGGCAACCCTTTGTCTGCACCGGTAAAGCCAATCGCGATCAAAGCCAGATCGCAGGGGAATACAAGATCCGTACCCCTGATTTCTTCAAACTGCCTTTCGCCTGTTTCGTCGTAGAATTGGTTGACCCTTACAGCATGAAGTTCTTTTACATGGCCCTTGGAGTCGCCAACGAATTTAGAGGATTTAATTTGCCAATCTCTTCTGCCACCTTCTTCATGCGCAGGAGATAACCTCAGGATCTTCGGCCAAAGGGGCCATGGTGTTTCAGAATTATAATTTTCAGGAGGTCTTGGGTTGTAATCGATTTGCATAATCGATTTTGCGCCTTGCCTGTGGCAGGTACCCAAACAATCGGCAGCAGTATCCCCCCCACCGATGATGATTACATTTTTACCGGTAGCCAAGATTTCTTTTTCGGTGACGGGTTTATCGAGGCACCTTCGATTTTGCTGGGTAAGGAAAGGCATAGCAAGTTCGATACCTGCCATATTCCTGCCCTGTATTTCTAATTCTCGTGCAATGCTAGAGCCGGTAGCCATTAGTATTGCATCAAACGAAGAGAGTATTTCTTCGGCACTTATGGTTTTGCCAACATCAGCGTTGTTGATGAATTTTACGCCTTCAGCTTCCATTTGATTGATTCGGCGTTCGATGTAGAATTTTCCCATTTTGAAGTCAGGGATGCCGTAGATGAGCAAGCCGCCATACATATCGTCTTTTTCGTAAACGGTAACAGCGTGACCAGCTCTGCAAAGTTGTTGAGCTGCTGCAAGTCCCGCGGGCCCGCTACCAATGACAGCCACTTTCTTTCCGGAGATTTTTTCAGGGGGAGTAGGTACAATCCAGCCCATTTCCCAGCCTTTATCAACAATTGCGAGCTCGATGTTTTTAATTGTAACAGCAGGCGATGTAATTTCCAAAACGCAGGAAGCCTCGCATGGTGCAGGGCAGGTCTTGCCAGTAAATTCGGGGAAATTGTTGGTGCTGTGAAGTTCCTTTAAGGCTTCTTCCCAACGATTCCGATGAACTAAGTCGTTCCAGTCTGGGATTAGATTTCCGAGTGGGCAACCGGTATGGCAGAAGGGGACGCCACAATCCATACAACGCGAAGCCTGTGCACGAATACTTTCTTCGGGCAGAGGTTGATATATTTCGTTATAATCCTTGATCCGCTGATAAACCGGACGAGGAGTGTGTTTTTGTTGTTCAATATTTAAGAAGCCGCGTGGATCTGCCATGTTTTAAACCATTGAGCCTAAGGGAAAAATAATTAAAAGTACACCTAAAGTTTTATTGCCTATTAGCCGTTTACTAGTTCCCATTGCCTTTGAGCAACACGTTTTGCTTCAAGCACCCGTCTGTAATCCTTGGGAAACACTTTTTTGAAATGCGATAATGCAGTAGAAAAATCGTTGACGATGTTTTCTGCAACCGTTGACCCTGTGTACAATACATGTCTGTTCACAAGATTGCTGATCGTAGCAATATCTTTGTAGTCAACGATAGGAACAAGGTCGACCATTTCGTGATTGCAATTATCTTTAAAGTCGCCATCGATGTCGTAAACAAAGGCGAGTCCGCCGCTCATGCCTGCAGCGAAATTGCGTCCGGTTTTACCTAGAACAACAACAACACCACCAGTCATGTATTCGCAACCATGATCGCCAACGCCTTCAACAACAGTTTTTGCACCGCTATTTCGTACAGCAAATCTTTCGCCTGCAATCCCTCGGAAATAAGCCTCGCCTGCGGTAGCGCCGTAAAGTGCAACATTACCGATGAGGATATTTTTCTCGGGGATGAACTTAGAATCTGTCGTTGGCGCAACAATAATCTTTCCGCCAGACAATCCTTTGCCTACATAGTCATTCGCATCACCCCTGATGCGCATCGTAATGCCCTTGGTGATGAATGCACCAAAACTCTGGCCTGCGCTGCCATTGAATTGTAAATCAATGGTGTCTTCTGGCAATCCATCTTCCCCATGCTTGGCGGTGACGAAGTAGCTTAAGAGCGTTCCTACAGTTCTGTTTTTGTTGGCAATAGGAGATTCAAATTGAACTCTCTCGGCCCTCTCGATTGCTGGGTTGCAAACTTTGATAAGTTCCCAATCTAATTGATCTGCAATGCGATCTGCTTGTTTTTCGACGCATCGTATTGGGGTTCCAACAGCGACAGGGGGCATTTGCAGGATGGAGGAAAGATCAACATTTTTTCCCTTCCAGTGATCAACTTTGCGTTGTTTAAGAAGGTCGGCCCTGCCGATAATTTCATCCAAGCTTCGGAAACCCATTGCGCTTAAATACTCGCGCACTTCTTCTGCAACAAAGAACAAGTAGTTGATGACTTGCTCTGGAGTACCTTGGAATTGCGCTCTTAGAACTGGATCTTGAGTTGCAATGCCAACAGGGCAGGTGTTCAGGTGGCATTTGCGCATCATGATGCAACCCATTGCAATCAGTGGTGCAGTAGAAAAGCCGTATTCCTCGGCGCCTAAGCAAGCAGCAACAATAATATCGCGCCCAGTTTTTAACTGCCCATCAGTTTGTACCCTGACTCGGCCTCTTAGCCCGTTTCGAACTAATGTTTGTTGGGTTTCTGCAAGGCCTAATTCCCATGGAACTCCTGCATGACGGATACTAGATAATGGCGAAGCACCGGTTCCGCCGGAATCACCACTAATCAGAATCCTGTCTGCAAAGCCCTTTGCTACGCCAGCAGCGATTGTTCCAACACCAACTTCTGCAACAAGTTTTACCGAAACTTCGGCATGAGGGTTGGCATTCTTAAGGTCAAAGATTAGCTGGGCAAGATCTTCGATACTGTAAATATCGTGGTGGGGTGGGGGTGAAATTAGTCCCACACCTGGTGTGCTGTAGCGAGTCTTTGCAATAAAGTTATCAACTTTATGGCCTGGTAATTGGCCGCCTTCACCGGGTTTTGCGCCCTGAGCAATCTTAATTTGTAACTCGGTTGCATTGACTAAATAGTTGGAGGTTACTCCAAACCTTCCGCTTGCTACTTGTTTAATAGCACTATTACGCGAATCCCCGTTGGAATCTTTTTTGAATCTTGCAGGGTCTTCGCCGCCTTCACCGGTATTGCTTCTTCCGCCAATACGGTTCATTGCAATGGCAAGGGTTTCGTGTGCTTCTTTGCTGATAGATCCAAAGCTCATTGCACCGGTACAGAATCGTTTGACGATATCTTTTGCAGATTCGACAAGTTCCAAGGGGATAGGTCTAGGGGACTTTTTAATTTCAAGGAGGCCCCGGATTGTGCATAAGTGTTCATCTTCTTCGCTTGCGAGTTCCGAAAACTCTTTGTATGAAGAATACTTATCCTTGGTGATGGAGTATTGCAGTTTCTGAATGGTTTCAGGATTCCACATGTGATGTTCGCCACGCCTGCGCCACATGTATTCTCCGCCAACATCCAGTTCTTGTTCTTCTAAATTTCTATCTTCTGGAAAAGCAAAGCTATGACGGTGAATCGATTCCTTTGCAATTATCTCGAGGCTAATGCCAGATATTCTGCTGGGAGTTCCATAAAAGAATTCGTTGATCACATCCATGTCGATGCCAATGGCTTCGAAGATTTGGGCAGCTCTGTAACTTAAAAGTGTACTAATGCCCATTTTGCTAAAGATTTTAAGCAAGCCTTGATCAATTGATTTGATGTAGTTTTTGACAGCAGAACCTAAGCTAAGTGGGGAACCATTATTGTCCACCATCATGTTGGCATTGTTTAAACCTTCAAAAGTTTCAAATACCAAATATGGATGAATGGCACTGGCACCATAACCGATCAGAAGTGAGAAATGCATAACTTCTCTTGCTTCGCCTGTTTCAACAATAATGCCACATTTTCCACGTAACCCACCACGTAACAGGTGGTGATGCACGCCAGCGGTGGCAAGCAGGGATGGAATCGCAATATGATCTTTATCAACGCCGCGATCAGATAGAATAATAATAGTGGCGCCTGCTTCAACAGCAGCCGAAGCTTCTTCACGTACACGTTGTAATGCAAGTTTGAGGCCCAAAGGCCCTTCGGTTCGCTTGAATAAAGTTTTAATGGTTTTGCTTTCAAAACCAGTGATATTGCAGCGCTTGATCCTTTCAAGTTCTGAAGCAGTAAGGGTTGGCGTTTCAAGCCTAAGCATTCGGGCGTGCAATGCTGTTTCACCCAAAAGATTAACTTCGCTGCCCAAAAGCGATTCTGTGCTCATTACAACTTCTTCACGAATTGCATCAATGGGCGGATTGGTGACCTGAGCAAATAACTGCTTGAAATAGTGGAAAAGTAACTGGCTTCGATTACTTAATACTGCGAGTGGTATATCAGTCCCCATGCTCGAAACTGGCTCTTTCCCATCTTTTGCCATGGGAAGCAAAATGCGATTGATATCTTCCTGAGTATAACCAAACGCACGCTGTCTTTCTAAAAGGGTTGTAAATTCCTTAGCAAACCCATCCTCAATTTCAACTTCTGGAAGTTTCTCAAGCGTAAGATGATGCTGCTCAATCCATTCAAGGTAAGGAGCTTGCTTAGCTAAAACGTCTTTAGCCTCTTTATCAGTAATAATTTTGCCTAATCCTGTGTCGACCAGAAAAATTCGGCCGGGTTGGAGTCTGCCTTTTTCTATGATCTTTTCAGAAGCAATGGGAAGCACTCCCGTTTCACTTGCCAAAATCACCATATCATCATCAGTGATAATGTAACGGCTTGGGCGTAAACCATTGCGATCCAACATAGCACCCACTAGCGTTCCATCAGAAAAACAAAGATCGGCAGGGCCATCCCATGGCTCGGTTAAACAACTACTAAATTGGTAATAAGCTCTTTTTGCAGCGTCCATTTCTGGCTGGCCTTCGTAAGCCTCTGGCACCATCATGGTTATCGCGTGCGGGAGTGTCCGGCCCGCTTGGATCAATAATTCCAAACCTTGATCGAGTATTGCAGAATCACTTAGTCCATCAGAAGGCAAAGGCACGACATGTTCAATATCTTTACCGAAGCGTTCATTTTGCATCATGGAAGAACGGGCTTTAAGCCAGTGTACATTTCCTTGAAGGGTGTTGATTTCGCCGTTGTGTGCCAAAAACCTAAAAGGCTGTGCCAAGCTCCACAGGGGGAAAGTATTGGTGCTATATCGGCTATGAACGACAGCAAGGCAAGAGTCCATTAAAGGATTAAGAAGGTCCGGAAAGTATTTGTCTACTTGGTCAGGTTTAAGCATGCCTTTGTAAACAATTGTCTTGGAACTACAGCTGGCAAAATAGATTGGGGCAGGCATTCCTGGCTGAGCATTGCTGTAAGACCAATTTTCAACTTTCCTTCGAAAGATGTAAAGCTTTGTCTCGAGCATATCCTGAGTCATGGATTTTGAGCTTTTCCCAATAAAAGCCTGTTTCATGTAGGGTTCTTGCGACCTTGCAAGCCAACCAACGCTGTTGGAGTCTACCGGAACATCCCTCCAGCCTAGAAATTTGAGGCTAGTTTCTTTGCACAACTTTTCAATTGCTTTTTCGCAGTTGGTTCTTTCAGTAGAATCTTTTGGCAAAAAGGCGAAAGCAACGCCATAAGAACCCGGTTCAGGAAGACTTAAGCCCGATTGTGAGCAAACATCAGCGAAAAACTTATGGGGTAGTTGAATTAATATGCCGGCGCCATCTCCGGTTTCTTGATCGCAACCACAAGCTCCACGATGTTGAAGATTTAGCAAGATTTGCAAGCCATCTTTGACAATATCATGGGTTTTAACGCCTTTTATGCTGGCGATGAACCCTACTCCGCATGAATCTTTTTCGAACTTAGGGTCGTAAAGACCATGTTGAAAAGGTGGTAGTGGTGTTGAGAATAACTGTTCATTTAAATTAGATGCCATAATGTTAAATTATCCTGAATTTCAAATTTTCTGATGTTTAAAAAAACTAAACTGTAAATAAAAATCCGTCCATTTAGATTGTAGCAAAACCAGTCAACTTTGATAATTGTTTTGAAATCACTTTTGGTAAAAAAAACTTGGTTTCAAGTTCTGTTTACAAGGGTATTGCTGCATTATCCTTCACTATTTTTAGTCAACAAATCAACTAATCTGGTTAAAGTATACAATATTTTTTGGATTTTCTATTGCGAAAAGAGCATGAAATCCTCTATTCATATGATGAGTCTAGTTAAACAAAAGTTGTCAAAGGAGTTTTTCATGTCCACGGGCAAGGCGATAAAGAGTGATGTAAAAGATTTAAAATTAGCGGCATTGGGTAAAAAACGAATTATGTGGGCAGATACGGATATGCCAGTTTTGGCTCGTGTTCGTGAAAGATTTGCCAAAGAAAAGCCATTGGCAGGGCTAAGAATGTCTGCCTGTTTGCATGTTACTGCAGAAACTGCAAATCTTGCCCGCACTTTGCAGGCTGGTGGTGCAGATCTAGTATTAATTGCTTCCAATCCCTTAAGTACCCAGGATGATGTTGCAGCCAGCTTGGTTCATGATTTTGGTATTTCTGTCTTTGCGATTCGTGAAGAAGATAACAACACTTATTACAAGCATATTGTTGCAGCTTTGGAACACAGTCCCCATGTAACCATGGATGACGGCGCAGATCTAGTTTCCGCACTCATTTTCATGGCTTTAAATCGTTTGGATGAAGTTCATCCAGAAGTTAAGAAGTGGGCTGAAAAGCACTCTGTTGAAACCCGTAGAAAAATTCTTGATCAAATTGTGGGAAGCATGGAAGAAACCACGACGGGGGTCAATCGACTTCGCGCCATGGAAAAAGATGGGGTTCTGCAATTCCCCGTTGTTTCTGTTAATGATGCTCAAACCAAACACTTGTTTGACAATCGTTACGGCACCGGCCAAAGCACCTTGGACGGCATTGTACGTGCAACTAATATCCTCCTTGCAGGAAGAAAAGTTGTGGTTTGTGGCTATGGTTGGTGTGGTAAAGGGGTGGCACAGCGCGCAAGAGGGATGGGAAGCTTGGTTATCGTAACCGAAGTAGATCCAATTCGCGCCTTGGAAGCTGCAATGGATGGTTTTGAAGTAATGCCTATTTCCAAAGCCGCTGAAGTTGGCGACATCTTTATTACAGTAACCGGAAACGCACACGTAATCATTGGAGATCATTTCTCCAAGATGAAGAATGGTGCAATGGTTTGTAATAGCGGCCACTTTGACGTGGAATTAGAATTGCCTGCGTTGAAGGCTCAATCCAGTGCAGTGATTAGCGAAGTAAGGCCAAATGTTGATGAATATCAACTTAAGAATGGCAAAAAGATTTATGTGATTGGTCAGGGTAGGCTTGTTAATCTTGCAGCAGCAGAAGGGCATCCACCCAGTGTGATGGACATGAGTTTTGCAACTCAGGCCCTTGCAACTGAATTCTGCATTGTAAATAAAGGCAAATTGGCCAATAAAGTTATCGATGTTCCTTTGGAAGTCGAGCGCTATGTTGCAACCCATAAGCTAGAATCGATGGGAATCAGCATAGATAAGCTGACCGCAGCTCAGAATAAGTACATGACTGGTTGGGAACACGGGACCTAAGGGTCATTAACATTGGGTAATATTTACGGCCTAACTTGAACAAAGTTGGGCCGTATTTGTTTTACTTTTTCATTTTATTTGTAGAAATCCTCGTAAACTTAAGTTACAATTAATGAGTGATTTTGCCCTTTTGTTTTATTAGTGGATATGTGCTTTGCACTCAATACTTAAATTAATTCCCAATTTGTTTACTCTTGGAAACGCAATTTGCGGCTTTGCTGCTATTGTGATTGCTGCAAAAATAGATCTTTCTGTTCAGGATGATCACTCTGCGGCGGTTTTACTTCGTTGGTCTGCGGGCATGATATTTCTTGCCATGATTTTTGATGTGTTAGATGGGATGCTAGCCAGATTAGTAAAAGTGACTAGTGATTTTGGTGGTCAACTTGATAGTTTGTGTGATGCGATTAGTTTTGGTGCTGCTCCCGCATTTTTAATCCTGCGTTTAGGTCAGGATTGGGACAGCTTTTTTGTTAGGAATATATTCGCTTGTATAGCCGGCCTTTTCATGGCGTGTGCAATAATTCGGCTTGCGAAGTATAACCTTGAAAATACTGATCTCGAAGCTGGTTCGTTTAAAAGATTTAAAGGCTTGCCTTCACCTGCCGCAGGTGGTTGCATCGCCAGTTTGGCGCTGATTCGTTCCTATGGTTCGATGGAGGTGCCAGGATTTGATTTTTTAACGGCCAAGAATGTGGTTAGTGTGTGGACTGTTTTTGGTGCGGTGGTTGTAGCTTTACTAATGGTTTCGCCTTTTTCCTACCCACATTTAACCAAACATATTCTTCGTAAAAAAGTGATTTTTGGCTGGTGTTTTGCATTGCCTGTGATTGCTCCGTTGGTATATCTAGTCCCCGAATCACTTGCTATTTTAGTTTTCTGGATTTATGCTTTAAACTTCCCTGCTAGGCAGATCTTTTACATTGCTTTTCGCAGAAATATGGTTGATTCTTCGCAGGCCAGCGCAAATGATTATTATCGCCGCTAGCCGATTCTTTTCATCACATTTTATTGGCATAACTCATGTTTACCGGCATTGTAGAATCCATGGGAACGGTGACTATTTTAAAAAACCAAAATGTTGGGGTTTTGCTTTCTATTGGGCATGATGATTTTTTTAAAAAAACAAAAACCGGGGCCAGTATTGCCATCAATGGTGTTTGCCTAACCTTGATTTCCCAAAAGAATAAGCAAGCTGTTTTTGAGGTAGGGCCGGAAACATTGAAAAAGTCTAACCTCGGGCTTCTTCGAGTTGGTATGAAAGTTAATTTGGAAAAACCTGTTTCTGCAAGTAGTGATTTTAGTGGTCATTTTGTTCAAGGTCATGTTGATACGACTGCTGAAATTTTGAAAATCGAAAAATCAGGGCCATGGGTGGATATCTGGTTTTCACTACCCGATTCGATCAAACCTTTTCTTGTTGATAAGGGCTCCGTTTGCATTGAAGGTGTTAGTTTGACCATAGTCCAAGTGAAAAAAGATAAATTTAGTGTTGCCTTGATTCCTCACACCCTGGCGATGACTACCCTTGCACTTAAGAAGCCTGGGGATATGGTTAACATTGAAACTGATATGATTGCAAAATACGCCATGCGCGCTTACGAACTGTTTTTTAAAGGCAAAAAGTAATCGATGAACCTTTACGATATTCCACCTAGACAAACCCAGTCCTACTTGACTGAGCTTTTAAAAAGCAGAAACATATGGCCCAAAAACAAAATGGGGCAAAACTTTCTCATAGATTTAAACCTGATGGATCTTGTTGTTAATAGTGCTAATTTACAACCATCCGATGCTGTTTTGGAAGTAGGCAGCGGTACGGGCAGTCTTTCCAACCGACTGGTGGAATCTGCGGGATTTGTACTAAGTGTTGAACTGGATCCCGCTTTTCAAAAGTTGACCGAAGAAACCGTGATTGAACGGGATCGGTTCTTTCTTCATCGTGGGGATATCCTTAAAGGCAAGAATCAGATTCAGCCGCAAGTCACCGAAAAGCTTGCTGAAATCACTTCAATGCCTGGTATTACAGGCTACAAATTGGTTGCTAATCTCCCTTATGCGGTGGCTACTCCTGTGATGAGTAATTTGTTAATAAGCAGAAATCCGCCCACTAAAATCGTTGCAATGGTTCAGTTGGAAATTGCTGAAAAAATTATTTCTAAACCACAAAGTAAAGATTTCGGAGCATTACCGATTCTTTTTCAAAGCCTTGCTAAAGTGGAAATAGTTCGAAGGATATCGCCCGCGGCCTTCTGGCCCAGGCCCAAGGTGGATTCGGCGATTATTAAAATTGATCCGAGCCCTCTGCTTAGAAGTAAACTCGTTTTTGAAGGGGTAAAGCCCGAGGATGGCCCTCTTTGCTTTAGAAACTTCCTAAGAGGCCTATATGTTCATCGCAGGAAGAATTTACGGGGTGCCCTTTTATCTATGCCTAATAACAAACTTTCTAAAGCTGAAATTGATGCAAAGTTGGTTATTCTAGATATCAAAGGCGAAATAAGGGCGGAAACTCTTTCGCCATTAGACCATTTCAGACTTTGTTCGCAATTTGGTGGCGGAGTGTTTGTTTCAGGCGAAACTGATGAAACTGCTGATTAATTGATTCTAAGTTCGCGGATTTTTAAGGTTATCTTCTGGAGTTGTGAATTTACTTCGACTTCGTTTTTTGTCCTGCATGCTTCTTTTAGTTTAGCTGCTTCCCGATTTAGGTCGGATGATACTGCCAAGATTGACTCTTTTTTGTTTTCTGGCATATCTGCACTTTTTGACATTAATCTTGATGTTTGTTCCAGCCCCTTTGCGGCATCCTCAAGTTCTGCCCAGTTGTTGATGAAAAAAGATTCCGTTGCAACGGATGACTGGTTTCTAGCTCGGGATAAAAGATCTTGGTAGGGCGGGACCGGTGTGTTTTCTGCCAAAGGCTGAATCGATGCTGCTTTCTCTGATACAGATTGGCAACCTAGGGCCGAAAGGGCTAACAGGAGAAGAGGGGCGATTAGGGTGTTTTTCATGTTGGTTCTCGTTTTAAACTATACCCTATTCTACCACCTTCCTGACGGTCCGTATGTTTCAATACCAGTTTTTGGGGCAACATTTTGGCTTGCATCCGGCAATGCTATCAATTCTCTGCCACGCCTTTTCTGTTCATCGATGTTATAAACGGGGCTGTCAATCTTTTCGGGGTGTTCCTTATGGTACTTAGGCCCTTCTAAATTCCTGCATCCAGTAGCCACTATTAGTGCAATAAATACGAATAATCTTGTGTACATGGCAACCTTTTCCTTGGCTCGTAATATCTATTTTGCCTGCTGGATTAATCCTTAAACTTTACATAATTAAACTATAAGTACTAATCGGCAAATTGCCTGATAAACTTTAAACTTAGCAATGGCAATGCCATTCCCATAAAGAGATAATGGCTAATATTTCGTGTTTATGTAAATTGATAAAAGGCGTATTTAACGAAAAGTTAGGGTTTGAACTTTATGGCTTTGACTAAAGCACCTGATCCTGAGGATTTCTTTGCTGACACAAGGATGTCTTTTGGTGATCACATTGAAGATTTGCGTACGCATTTGTTAAATGCCTTCAAGGGCTTTTTTATTGCATTCATTTTTAGCTTTTTTATTGGCAAATATGTAGTTGATTTTATCACCTTGCCTGTGAAGTCCGAGCTTAAAAAGTTTTATGAGCGAAGAGTGGCTTTGGTAAGGGAAGAATTAGACAAAGGAACAGATTCTACTTTGGTTGCGTTGAATAAACCCACCGAATTTACAGGTTTGATATTTTCTAGGGCCCAGCTTGAAGCGCTTTTTAAAGGTGATCCATCCCAAGCAATTAGCGAGATTAAGCCACCTGCAGATTTGTCTGAGGAAAAACTTAAAAACGAAACGGTTACCCTCTGGGTTTCCCATAAAGAGCCGCTTAAAGAATCAGCATTAATGGGTGAATCCCAGCGAAAAATTGGTGATTTTGACGCCATGAGCACCTTGAGCGTTCAAGAAGCTTTCATGGTTTATTTCAAGGTTTGTATTGTGTGCGGGATTGTTATTGGAAGTCCGTGGTTATTTTTTCAGGGGTGGTCTTTTGTGGCAGTGGGGTTGTATCCCCATGAAAAAAAATTGGTGCATGTTTATTTACCTTTCAGTGTTGTTTTGTTTTTGTCCGGAGTTTTTATCTGCGAGTTTTTTGTGATACCAAAAGCAATCGAAGCCCTTTTGTGGTTCAACGAATGGCTTGGGTTAAAACCAGACTTACGATTGAACGAATGGTTGAGTTTTGCAATTTTCATGCCTGTTGTTTTTGGTATCTCCTTCCAGACTCCTTTGGTGATGGTGTTTGCGGAAAGGCTAGGCGCTATGAATGTTGAGACGTTTCAAAAGAATCGAAAATACGCTTGGTTTGCGATGGCGATTTTTGCAGCAGTTGCAACTCCTTCCACCGATGCATTTAGTATGCTTTTCTTGTGGATTCCAATGAGTCTTCTTTACGAATTGGGCATTTTTATGTGTAAAGTTTCTCCTTCTAGGCCTGATTATGGAATTGATGTTCCTGACCCTGATGAAATGGTTGGCGTCTAAGTTTTACACAGCTCTCTAAGCGAGTTTCCATTTGAATGAAGTTGCAGGTGGTTTTGTTTATTTTATTGGTGCAGGCCCGGGCGATCCGGGCCTGTTAACTGTTCGTGGGCAGCAAATATTAAATGGCGCGGATCTGATTATTTATGATAGGCTTGTGTCTCTTCAAATTTTACAAATCCTCCCAGATGAAATTCCAAAAATTTGCGCAGAATCCCTTCCAGGCTGTCATCCTGAACGGATGGAGGTTCTGGTTGATTTGATGATCACCAATGCTTCCAAAGGGTTGAAAGTTGCACGCCTAAAAGGCGGCGACCCACTCCTTTTCGGCAGAGGTAGCGAAGAAATCGAGCCTTTGATTGCCAAAAATATTGCTTTTGAAATCGTCCCGGGGGTTACAGCGGCCCTTGGTGCGAGTGCTTATTCTGGGATTCCTTTAACGCACCGTGAATTTTCCAGCGCAGTTGCGTTTATTACTGGGCACGAAAAAGCAGGCAAGCCTGACAGCTTTCTTCATTGGCCTGAAATCTCAAAATTTCCTGGTACTTTGGTCTTTTACATGGGCGTTAAAAGGGCCCATGTTATTCAGTCTAATCTTCTCGAACAAGGAATGAGCCCGCAAACACCCGTCGCTATTATCTCCGAAGCTACTCTACCTCAACAAAAGCAAGCTACCACCGTGTTAGGTAATTTAACCACAATTGTTGCCCAGGAAAATTTCGAACCACCCGCAGTCATTATTATTGGGTCCGCAGCCAAGTATCTTGGTCTTTGGGGTTGGCGAAACAAACTTCCATTGGGGAATGCCTCTGTTTTGATTTCTAGGCCCAAAGGGCAGGGGGCTGATTTTTCAACCAAGCTAAAAAATCTTGGTGCCAATGTTTTTCAGTTTGATTCTATGGTCATTAATAGCCCTGATGATTGGAGCTTGGTCGATCATGAAATAAAAAAAATTGATTCTTTCGATTGGCTTGTATTTACGAGTGCCAATGGTGTAGAAAAATTCCTACAAAGATTTTTGCAACTAGGTTTCGATATCCGGATTCTTTCGAATTTAAAAATCGCTTGTATTGGTCCCTCGACTGCACTTGCATTAAAGTTATTTCATATTTATCCAGATCTGATTCCACCCAGACATGATGCAGAGGGTTTAATCGAGGCCTTAACGCCTTTGGTTAAAGGTGGGAAAGTTCTTCTTGCTAGGGCTAGGGAGGGAAGAGCCCTGCTAAGCCAAGAATTGTCGAAAATATGTAAGGTTACCGACCTGCATGTCTATTCGCAAGGCCCTCCTTCACTGGAACAAATCGACAATATTAAAAAGATGTTGTCACATACTTCGATGGATTATGTTGCGGTGACAAGTTCCAACAGTGCAAAGGTGCTGTTTGATTCGCTGGGTGATTTACTTGCGCCTTGTATTCAGGTGGGGAAAACCAAAGTTGTTGCAATAAGCCCTCTTACTTCCGAAGAAGTGAAGGCTTTGGGCTGGGGTAGCGCCCTGAGTTCCGGAAGTTTCACCACCGAAGGGATGATTGAGGAGATGATTAAGGATTGGTCGCAAGAAGAAGCTTAGTTAAAAGCCTACATAATTTAAATAGCTTAACCCAAATCTCGGAATGCATCCCAAGATAATAACAAAACAGCAATGCTGCAAATGATTGCAATTGCATCAACAACAACACTGGAGCGACCAAAGGGCAATCCGATAGCAATATCAAGGATAAACAATAATAAAACTAAACCGGCTGCCCCCATGGAACTCCAACATAACCATTTTTCCATGGAGAACCCCTTAGATACCACTAGTTCCTTGAGTACTTACCTGAATTAATCGTCATTTAACCAAAGTAGGTTAAGCAATCAATAACCGTAGAATGATATATATCCTATAAAATGCAAGACTTATCGTTAGATGTAAACTTAAATTTGCATAGTTATATGAAATTGTTAAAAATCTACTGGTAGCTTTTAGCGTTATAAGGAATGAATTGGTATTTAAACGCTTGATAGGCTTTCGTGGGTTTTTGAATTTTCAATGATTAAATCGGTAAGCCGATCCACAAGTTTTTTCAAATCGTCAATTTCTTCATCGTTTAACTTTTGTAACAATTCTTGAACAAAACAAACTCGGGTGGTTTGGTGGTTTTCAAAGGCAATGTTACCAGCATCCGTTAAAACAACATCTATTTTTCGTTTATCTAAGGGGTTAATGCTGCAAGAAATCAGTGCGATATCCCGGTTTTCAAGAGAACGGATAATTCGAGACATTTGTGCAGGTAACACCCCTAATAACTTTTGTATATCCCCGACATTCATTAAATCTTTGTTTCTTAGGTGGCAAAGAGTTAGAAACTCCATTTCTTTCAGGCCTTTGTTTTTTCTTTTATTCCTAGGCTGGGCGAGGCTGATTTGATTGTTTAAATCTACAATTTGTTGGGCCAGCGAGCCCAAAGGTCTTGAATTTGATTGATAAACCATAATATTTCACTCATTCATCAATTAGCCATGCGATTACAGTAACCATTCAACTGTAAACAATTTACCAACCTTGTGTCAAATTAGAAAAAATAAATAGCCTGAGAGTTATAGCTAAAAAGATTAGTATTGCGTGTTTTGTGACGATAGTGACGGTTTTTACGGCTGCTGCTTTCTTTTGAGTTTTTCGCTTTTCCCTTACGCTCGAAACTGCTGAGTCGATTTTTGCGAACTTGTCTTGTTAATTTGAACCCTTTTTTGCTACTTACAAGTAGTTATTAATGGGATTTATTTAGTATTTGACCAAGGATCGGTCTTTCTATGAAGAATTTTCTTAGAGCTCTGCGGTATGCTTGGCCTTATCGAGTAAGGTTGGTTATCTCTATTGTTTGTGCGGTTTTTGCCGCCATTCTTTGGGGACTTAACTTCACCTCCATTTATCCCGTGCTGAAACTCTTGAATAACGACCAAAGCCCCCAGCAGTGGGTTGATTCATGCATTGTAAATTGCAACAAAGAAATAGAGCAAATTGAAGCCGTTTCGGATGCCTTGAACGAAAAATCAAAAGAACTAGAGAAGCTTCCCCTTAATAAGTATGTTGAACAGCAACGCAGGGAGCATACTCATGCCTTGGTAAAGGTTGAAAGTAAGCTGGTTTATGCCCGTAAACAAATGGATTGGTATCTGATTGCGCATAAATATATCTACGCTTATTTGCCTAGGGATAGTTTTACCACGCTCTCTTATGTTTTAGGGTTTGTCTTGGTTGGGGTTTTTATCAAATGTATTTTCGAATTCTTCCAAGAGTCTCTTGTAGGCAGCGTTGTTAATCTCTCGCTTTACGACATGCGCAATAGTTTTTATCGCAATGTCATTCACTTGGATGTGGATCAATTTGGGGAGCAGGGTACCAGCGAACTGATGGCTCGTTTTACCAATGATATGGAATCCGTTGGTTCGGGTTTGAAAACACTATTTGGGAAAGTTATAGCCGAACCACTACGTGCCATTAGTTGTGTGATTTTTGCTGCATGCATCAGCTGGCAGTTGACCCTTTTGTTTTTGATTTTGGTACCAGTAGCGGCATTCATTCTCGGGAAAATTGGCCGTCTCATGAAGCAAGCCACTAGGCGCTTGCTTGAAAGAATGTCTAGCATCTACAAAATTCTTCAAGAAACTTTTCAAGGAATCAAGTTGGTTAAGTCTTACACAATGGAGCCCTATGAACGCCGTCGGTTTAGGGCTGCTACTTACGATTATTACTTGAAATCGATGACCGTGGTTAACATTGATGCTTGTGCAGGCCCAATAATTGAATTGCTGGGTGTTGCTGCTGTAGTTGGTGCCTTGCTTGCTGGGTCGTTTCTTGTCTTAAAACATGAAACTATGCTTTTTGGCATGCGCATGAGCCAGCATCCGATCGAGCCTGAGAGCTTATTGCAGCTTTATGTTCTTCTTGCTGCGATTGCCGATCCTGTACGTAAGCTTTCTAGCGTCTTTACCAAAATTCAATCCGGTTGTGCTGCTTCAGATCGCATTTTCTTCTTTATGGATAAGCAGCCTAGGGTAAGTGCCAACTGCGAGGGCCCAGCCTTTATTAAAACCGAACACGGCCTGTGCCTGGATTACAGTACCAGGCATGGCGATATGCCCTTCAATACGCCCGAGGTCGGGAATCCAATGATCGAATTTAAAGGGGTTTGTTTTAGTTATGATCCGGGGCGACCTATTCTTTCGAATATCAACCTTTCGGTTTTTGAAGGCGAAACAATTGCAATTCTTGGGCATAATGGTTCAGGAAAAAGTACCCTCATGGGTATGATTCCAAGATTTTATGATCCAGACCATGGCACCATTTTTCTAAATGGGGAAGATCTCCGAAACATAAACCTTCGAAGTTTGCGCAAAAAAGTTAGTGTCGTTACTCAGGAAACGGTTCTTTTTGATGACACTATCTACAATAATATCGCTTATGGAACTCGGGGGGCGACCAAAGCCAGTATTGAATCCGCAGCAAATAAGGCCTTTGCTCATGATTTTATTCTTAACCTTCCAAAGGGTTACGAAACTATGGCAGGGGAATCTGGTAATAAACTTTCCGGGGGCCAAAAACAAAGAATTGCCTTGGCGCGAGCAATCCTTCGTGATCCAGCTATTATTATTCTTGATGAATTCACCAGTCAGTCAGATCCCGAAAGCGAAGTTTTGATTCATAAGGTTATGAAAGAGTTTCTGAAAGGTCGAACATCCTTTGTCATCACTCACAGATTGAATACCTTGGAGATAGCATCTAGGATTGTTGTGCTCGATGCAGGGGTTGTTGCTGCTGTCGGAACCCACAAAGAGTTAATTGAGAATTGTGCTGCTTACCAGCGAATGTTTGAAGTCCATGGAAAAAGGCTTTCCGCCTAATGTAATATGGATGCTCAAGATTTTCGGTTATCGTTTGGCAAAGGCTTGCAAAACCACACCGAAAGGTTTTCGATTGTGTTGAAGGTTGTTGTTGGGGTTCTCCTGTTTTTGTCGTCGATCTACTTTGCTTTCTTTCATCATTTTGCTAATCGTGATTTTTGGAGCAGCCATGAAGCCCGGGCTGCAATGAATGCCAATAGTATTTTAGATGGCTCAAGCAATTTTCTTCCCAAAATTTACGACGGTTCAGACGATCTTCAAAAGCCACCTTTTTATTATTGGTTGGTTGCATCTATTTCCTGCATGCGGGCTTCCGAGGTCGATGCGATTTCCGTGCGATTGCCCTCTGCTATTGCCGCTTCTGGTATCATTGTTTTGCTATTTCTTTTTCTTTGGAAAAACCACGATCTTTATGCGGGGGTTTTTGGGGCGGTTATCCTACTCACTTGTATTCATTTTGGTTGGTTGGCAAGAATTGGCCGTATAGATATGGCAATGGCGTTTTTTACTACAAGTTCGGTGTTGGCTTTTTATCAAGCTGGTAAATCTGATGGGAAAACAAAGCTGATCTTAATTGTGTTAACGTATGTTTCGATATTAATTTCGGTCTTAATGAAAGGTTTGCCTGCTTTAGTATTAGTTCTACCTCTGTTTGCCTTCTGGATTTTTTTTGATGCTTTTTATTGTGAAACAACAAAAGGTTCACAATCTAAGTCAGAGCTTTTATTTCGAAGTATCCGTGATTATCGGATGATTCCAGGGTTGTTGAGTGTTGTGTTCTTATCTTGGATTTATTTTTATTGGATCAACAAACAAAGTGATGGCAAGTTTTACGAGGTTTTTTTTGGGTATCATCATTGGGTTCGTGCGTTGGGTAACGGGGCCCTGCGATCTCATCCACCTTGGTTTTACGCTTACCAATTTTTTATTGATTTTGCCCCCTGGTCTCCGGTTTTTTATGGTTCGGTTATTACAGTTTTTTGTACCAAGCGCTTCAAGCTATCATCGCTTCATTGGTTTGGTTTGATTTGGTTTCTTGTCATGTTTTTTGTTTTATCCCTAGTCAGTTATAAGCGGGCGGATTATCTGTTACCAGCTTACCCAGGGGCAGCAATCTTTTTAGCGGTAATCTTGTCTGATGTGCTGAAAACCTGCTTATCGAAGGGCTTTCTTACTACCAATATGGTTTTCAACAGTGTTGCAATCTTGTTGGTTGCAAGTATGGTTGGCTGGGTTTGGTTTGTGGATTTTTATCTGCCCAAGTTGGAACCTATGCGGGAGATGAAATCTGCTGCAAAAATAATCCGCAAAAGTACGGGTGATAGTTTGTTGTTTTTTAACATGGAGGCGCATGCACTGGCCTTTCATCTTGGGAAACCCGTAGAAACAGTGGTTGGCTGGGAAAATCTATCTAAAGCAATTTGCGCCAAAAATGAAGCGTTTGTGCTTACTTCGCCTGATTATCTTGATGAAATGATGGAAAACTTTCCCAGATTTAAATTTGATATTCTATATTTGAAAAAGGAATCAGAAACAAAAGGGCTTAGCAGGCCTTTTGTCTTTATTAAAATAGTCTCTATGGATCATTCTTGATTTCTACCGTCGAAAGTTTGCATGAAAGAATATTCATTTATCCCAGTATCGAGCTCTTCGCTTTGCTTTTTACTTTTTGCAAAGATTGATGATATATCCTCGTTAAAACATGGGCTAAAGAAATGGCTTGATTATATTGCAACGTTTGAAAACAAGGTGGAAGTTATAGTTGCACCCATTGGTATAGAAATGGATGAATCAGTATTGTTGGAAATAAAGGTTGCAGCGGAGAAGTTTGCATCCAAGGATGTCTTGCCCGGTTTGAAAGTTTTAGCAACTAGTTCCATATCAGAGGGGAATGCAATTCGGCTTGGGTTTGAGCACTCCTCAAATGATATATTTGTAGTGGCACCATTGTTACCACGCTTTTGCCAACCCTCGGTGCTTAAAATCATGTTGCAAAATATCGAACAAACTCACATTGCAGGTGCGGTTCGGGTACTGGATTTTTATTCACTTCCCTTGAGATTCTTTTCTTTTGTTAAAGGCTTTTTTTGCAGGTTCTTTTTATGCATTCCTTTTGAAAATATTTCGGGCCCTGGTTCTATTTCGGGTCGTATTCAAAGCTGGATTTTTTGGTTCATCTTTGGTGTTCGCTATGTCGATCCCTTTTTTCCTGTCCGGGTTTATAGGCGAGATGCTCTTGCGAGTTGTCTTCCTGTATCCAAGGGCAATTTCTTTCATTTGGAAATACTCGCAAAAGCTAATTTCCTTGGACTCTTGTTCTTTCCTGAACAACCTTGGCCCGAGACTCATTCTAAATCTTTGATTCCTGACCGTGGTGATCGTTATTGCTCATCAGATTTCTATTATTTATTATCTAATCCCAATTTCTCACCTTCTAACCCTCCTTTGGCCAAAGTTGCTGCAAACAATGATGGTTTGGCGGATTCCTCATCCCATCCAAACCCTTTTATTCCGTAATAATTCCAAGCAGTGTCTTGACGGACAAGTTTCTTACCTTAGGATTGTATTGCATGCCGAAGTGGCGAAACTGGCAGACGCGCTAGCTTCAGGAGCTAGTTCTCGCAAGGGAGTGGAGGTTCAAGTCCTCTCTTCGGCATTTTAATTCTAATGATTACGGAACATTTTTTGTTAAACTTTCAAGCTTAAGCGAAGCTTGAAAGTTTATTTAATATTCATCTGAATCGATTTTAAAAGCATTTCCCGGACTTCGGAAGCTTTTGTCAATTTTTTGTAGGTTGCTCTAAACTCATTTAAACTGGCTTCATCAATGCTGTTTAACACCCTCAAAATAGGGTGCAATCTTTGAACGGAAACACTAATGGCTGAGACATTGCAACTTGCAAGAAATGTGGCCCCTAAAGGGTCCGAAGCCAGTTCTCCACATACGGTGATTGGTTTGCCTGCGGCATGGGCGTGATCAATTGCGGAAGATAAAATATTCAGAAACCCAGGATGGCAATGATCTCCTTGGGAAGATCCTGCTTCTTCATTTCGATCTAAACCAATAACCGAAGCAAAAAGATCATTTGTACCAAGAGCAAAAAAGGATGCTTTGTCGGCCCAAAAAGGCATCATTGGAATAGAAGCTGCTGTTTCCACCATTAAGCCAAGAGGGATGTCTGGGTTGTGATCCAGTTTTTCTTGAGACAACGATTCTCGAGCGTCTTGCATAGTTTGCATTACAAAATCGAGAGTCTCGGTAGATGCGACAAGTGGGATTAGGATTTTGGGTTTACCCTCAACCCCGGCACGCATAATTGCTCTGACCTGTTCATAAAAAAGTTTTTGTAGTGGTGGTGAATCCAGTACTTTGCGCCAGTCATAGGCACGAGAGGCTGCACCGCCAATGTCAGAAAATGATGCTAGTTTATCCGGGCGCAGGTCAAAAGTGCGAATGGTTGTGGGCTTGCCTTGCATGTTTTTTAGAAGCTTGGAATAAATGGCAAATTGTTCTTCCTCGGTTGGAATGGTTCGCCTTGCAAGAAGCATGAATTCACTACGGAAAAGCCCAACACCTTCTGCGCCTAAATGCAAAGCGGTGGGTACTTCCCAAAGTAGATTGATGTTTACAAATACGGTTGGAACTTTTTCTAACTTGGATTGAACAGGGTAAAGCGATTCGGGCAGTTCTAAAGGCTGGATAAGTGCGTGGATCCGAGCTTCGCTTGGGTCAAGACAAATCGATTGCGTTGGACCATCGATAAGCACAATTTTCCCTGGTATTAATAAATCTTGAAACCCTTCGCTAACTTGCATCATCGGGATCCCAAGCGCTCGGGCAAGGATTGCTGCATGGCACTCGGGCCCCCCTTTTTCAACAATCACGCCTGCTAATTTTTCCGGGCTTACAGCAAATAACTCCATCACCGAAGCTTCTTTACAAATCAAAACAATTCGCTGCTGTGATGCACCACCATTTGTTTTTTGTGGCCGTAGATTCCATAGCACACGCAAGAATACATCTTTGATATCGTAAATGCGTTCTTGAAAAAATGGTGCTTTGATTTTCTGGAATGCAGCGAGGTATTTGTCTAGCGTTGATATAAGCGCAGTTTCAGAACTCATTCCCTCGATCACGCATGTCATCAAATCTTTTTCAATGGTTCGATCTTGTAAGATCATAAGTTGGGCATCAAGGATTGCACCGTGATCTTGGCCCACAAGATGCGCAATCCGCACACCCATTGCAGCTAATTCTTCTTTTGCTAGGCTCATCGCCTTTTGCATCCGCTCTTTTTCAATATCCAATCCTGCGGGCTTGAATGCAGTGGTCGAGCGCCATTCATATAGGCTGTCGATGGAATAGGTTCGACCAACTCCAACGCCTGGGCTTAATAGCCTTGCGTGTAATTCATGCGCTGAAGTTGAGGATGCAACTGGTGCAAAGGGTTCATGGGTAGCTGCAGTTAATTGGGAAAGAAGCCTTGCATCAGAAGCAACGGTAGTAAGTTGAGCCGCAACGGTAACCAAGGTTCTTATTTCATTTATGGAAAAGCTTCTGGATTCTTCAGTTTGGATAACCAAAACACCTACCAAGCCACCAGCCTTTACCAAAGGAACGCCTAGAAATGAAAGATATGGGTCTTCACCCGCTTCTGGAATGTATTTAAATCTAGGGTGAGAAAAGGCATTTGCTACCATCACTGGGCGCAAGGTTTCTGCCACTAATCCAACTAAGCCTTCCGTAGTTTTTAGTTTAACTTTGCCTATGGATTCTTTTCGAAGTCCGACGGTGGCTCCCAAAACTAATTCGGTCCCGGAACTTTCAAGAAAATAAACAGAACAAACATCAGCCTTGAAGCGCGAGGAAATTAATTCCACGATGTTTTCCATCGTTTCTGCTGGGTCGCGAGTATGTGCTACAAGCTTGCTAGATTCTTCCAAGGTTAATAGAAGAGGGTCTTCTTGGTCAGTAATCTTGCGGTTCATTCCGTCCTCTGATGACAAATCAGTTGTAATTAGTTGCATTCAAATAATCCCTTTCGCCCTGGATAAGATTCCAGAGAAACCGGGAGAGATGTGATTTTTACAAGGTAATAATAAACCTCATTTAGTTATCTTCGTACATTTGATGGCATTTTGCAACAGTTAGGATTACAAGGTGGCAAATTTGTTTCACAATAACTGACTCCATCTTGGCTACCCGGCCTAGCAGGGAGAGACCATTTTTTCTCCAAAATTGTACTTTTGCAATCTGGGCAAACTGCTTTTTCCCCAGCGAATACCAACTGCTCAAATTCTTTAGTACATCGTTTGCAGCTAAATTCGTACATAGCCATGATATTTTCCCTAGTTCTTTTGCCGTTTGATTGTTTCGCTTGCCTTGTACAAAAATGATTTTTCTTCTTCACTAAGGCTATCTTTACCACTCAACGAGATCTTTTCCAATATTTGGTCCACCCGAATCAACATATCTTGGGGTATACCAATTTCTTTCGGTTCATATTTGGGCGCATATGCATGAACTTCTTCCTGATATAATTTTAACTTTGGTTTTCTCTTAAATAACTGCATTGAGGGCATTTTTCTCGGAAGTAATTTCCAGCGAAAAGCATGGTACAAGTAGGCGAACAAGGCGCCAGATAAATGCACTTCTACTGCCACAGATCCTTGTTTTCCAGAAAGAAGATTTAATGCATCAAACCCTACAAACAAAACAGCCATCAGCCAAATGGGCATCGGAATGATAAAAAACAGTAAAACGGTGCGGTTGGGGAACCAGCATGCAAAAAGAATAAGAATGGCACTTACACCACCCGAAGCCCCCAAACACACTGCTTGGGAGTTATGCAAACCTAATTGAGATCCTAGAACAAAAGTTATTCCCCCGATGATTATGCTCACCACATAAAAAAGGAGAAATTCTTTCGCCCCTAGCACATCTTCGACTTCCTTGCCAAACATCCATAAAACCATCATGTTCATTAAAAGGTGGAGCGGGCTGTCCGTGCTGTGAAGAAACGCATAGGAAAAGATGCGCCAAATTTCCCCATCGATTACTTTAGCTGGATTTAGTATAAGCCAGTCTGTGACTAATCCGTTTCCAGAAGGAGTTCGAGTGCTGATCTGCAAAATGAAAAGAACTATATTTATTCCTATTAGCCATTTACAAACACTGATGTTTCCCCATCCTTTTTCAAAGGAGGAGTTGAAGTTTGTTTTGTAATAGTCTCTGTCGTAAACTCCCATAAGCGGAGATGTCCCAAGGGCCTTAGTATTCATAAAATCTCTAGACCATGTTATTTTAGGATGTTTGAAGGTAATTAAGAAACATTGATTTGGGTTAATTTGAACTTTTTTAATAATAGCTATGAAACGATAACACAACTTCCCCATGAAATTAGCTGAACTAAAAAATGGTGTCTGCGCAGTAATTGCTGAGAAAACATGCATTCAGATGGTGCTATCTTGCAATCAAGCGTTTGATTTTGGTGCAGATCTGGTTGAGTTAAGGCTGGATTTTCTTCAGGAAGAGTTTTCCATTGCGGAGATATTAAAAAATATAACAGGCCCAACGCTAGTGACCATTCGAAGAAAAATTGATGGCGGGCTTTGGGAAAAAGATGAGCAAAGTCGCATTAATATATTGATTCAGGCCCAGAAATCTGGAGCACATGCGATCGATATCGAAGCTGATTGTTTTCCCAACTTTTCCACGTCTAACGATTGCCTGCGTATTCTTAGTTATCATAATTTTGCCCAAACCCCAGCTAATATCAGTGTGTTGCATAAAGCTTTTGAATCACAGGGTCCAGAATTGGTGAAAATAGCCTGCTTTGCCAACAATAATTCCGATTCAGTTCGAATCCTCAATTTGTATCAGCATGCAAGTCTTCCTTTGATTGCTTTTTGCATGGGAACCGTTGGTTTTCCATCTAGAGTGCTGGCTTTGACTCAGAAGCGTAGCCCTTGGATGTATACCAATTTTTCTGATAATTTGGTGAACGCTCCGGGTATTCCAATTTTTAAAGATGTGGTTTCGGTTTATGACATTAAAAGTTTAGGCAACGAAACCAAGGTTTTTGGCGTAATGGGTGATCCTATTGGACATAGTTTAAGCCCTGCTATTCATAATGCCAGTTTTAAGTCATTGAGCTTTCCAGGGGTTTATTTGCCTTTTCATATTTCAGAATCCGATTTTTCTACTGCGATCGAAGCTTATCAGTCGATTCCGGTAATGGGTTATAGCGTTACGATTCCGCATAAGGAGAGTGCTTTTCGTTTTGCGACAACAAGTTCTGATCTGGTGAAGCAAATAGGTGCGGCCAACACTTTGGTTAAAACTGGTAATGGATTTCATGCCGAGAACACGGATGCAACAGGTATTATTGCAGCCATCAAGAACAAGTTGGGTGAAACACTTGATAATAGAGAAGTCTTGATTCTTGGAGCGGGCGGCGTATCCCGTGCTGCAGTATTCGCACTAAAAAAAGCGGGTTGCAGTGTAAAAGTTTGCAATCGCTCTTCCGAAAGAGCTGAAAAATTAGCCTCTGAGGCGGGTGTTGCATTTATGCCATGGAGCCAAAGGCACGATTTTAAATCCGGCTTACTTGTGAATTGCACTTCCGTGGGGATGCACCCCAATGAGAATGATTCACCTTGGGATGCAAATTGTTTTACTAAGGATCTTGTAGCATTTGATACAGTGTACAATCCAATTGAGACACGATTTTTAAGAGATGCAGCGCAAGCAGGGGCTATCGTTATCGATGGAGTGGAAATGTTTGTTTGTCAGGCTGCAGAACAATTCAATCTTTTTACATCATTTAATGCACCTTTAGATGTGATGAGGAAAACTGTCTTGGAAAAGTTGCGAAGGAATAAGATTTAAACAGGAAGTTGCTTTCTAATGCTTAAGAAAAATATTTATTTGATTGGCGCCCGGGGTTGTGGAAAATCCACAGTGGGAAAACTCCTTGCCCAAGAGTTAGGTTGGACATTCGTTGACGCAGATCAAGCTCTTGAAGCGAGTGTGGGAAGAAATATTGCTGATATTTTTGCGATCGATGGTGAGCCAGCATTCAGGGTTATGGAAAATGCAACATTGCAAAAAATTGCTGCTAATTCCAAGCAGGTTGTTGCAACTGGCGGTGGTGTTATTCTAGGTAAAAAGAACCGTAAAATCATGGGGATGAACGGCGTTGTTGTGTTTTTGCAAGCAGATGAAAACGTTCTTGCGAATCGTATTTGGGAAGATAGGCTTGCAGGTAAGAACAGGCCTCCTTTAACCCAGCAAACCGAAGAGGATCCTCAAGTTAATATTCTTTCTGAAGTTAAAGCTATTTTGGAAATTCGTACCACGATTTACAAACAAAGTTCAGAAATTTGTTGCAATGTGGATAGTCAGACTCCGGCGGAGTTGGCGAAAAAAATCGCAGTAGATATCAAAGCATTAAACACTTTGGAGTTTTAATGTCTCTTCCCGTATTAATCTGGGTTTTCTTTGTTTTTATTACGGGCGCTTGTGTTGGTAGCTTTATCAATGTTTGTGTTTTTAGGCTTAATACTGAGCGAAGTGTTTTTTGGCCCGGGTCGCATTGTACTAGCTGTTTTAAACCTATTGTCTGGTTTGATAATATCCCCATTATTAGTTATCTTGCTTTGGGCGGTATTTGCAGAAAATGTAAATCGACTTTCTCTGCAAGATATATGTTGATCGAGCTTTTTTCGGGCTTGATGTTCGTCTCGGTTTTTCTTTTAGACGTGATTTATAATGTACCCAGCTATAACATCGTGGCGCTGCAATCTCATCAAATTTCGCAGGGACTAATTTCTTTAAATGTCTGGTTTACTTTTGTCTCTCATGTAACTTTGCTTTCATTTCTTTTAACTGCTTCTCTGACCGACATTGCAAAAATGGAAATTCCCCTTGGTATTACTGTTACTGGGACTTTATTTGGTTTGGTTTTTTCGACTTTTCAAGCATGGCCTTTTCCTGATGATATTCATTCTGCAAATACCTTTTTGTTGTCATCTAAGGATTGGCCTGTTAAGCCCTTAATGCCTCAAGGAGCTATGGCTTGGCCTTTATGGTTTCCGTTTTTTGAATGGCTGGATCCGCATGTTTATCTTCATGGTTTCTTAGCTTCTTTAGCTGGGATTTTTGCAGGTACTTTTTTACTTCGGGCGATTCGTTTTACCTATGGCCTGGGTCGGGGAATCGAGGGAATGGGATTGGGGGATGCGGATCTTATGATGATGGTTGGGGCTTTTTGGGGTTGGCAGCTTGTTATTGTCGCATTTTTTCTTGCTGTGATCCCGGCTTTTTTCTTTGGTATTCTTCAGTTGTTTAGTAAAGGTGAACAGGCTTTCCCCTTTGGTCCATCCCTTGCTATTTCTTCAGTAGCTACCTTCTACTGCTGGAAATTCCTTTCTTCTTATTTACAGCCAATTTTCTTCGAATTTCAGGTCTTACTCATTTTGTTTGCTTTTAGTGCCATTTCCTTGTTTATGATAAGCTTTGTTTTTCGATTATTAAACAATTTGCGCTCGAATCATGTTGGTGGCTAACACTCTTGTTTGAAATGAAATATATTAGAATTATGTGTTTGGCTTTATAAGTCTGGGATTAGTTATGCTTCGAACTTTATTAAAAATACTCTTTTCTCTTTTTCCTTGGGTTGCACTGTTATTGGTATTAACGGTGGTCTATCGACCTGATCTTTTTTTTAAAATTGATTCCTCCAAATCTGGTTTCATTGCAAAACCTGTTGCATCGGTTCCTGTACTGGTTGGTAAAATTGTTTCCAGAACTCTTGCTAAAAATCTCAAAACTACTGGCTCTTTTAAAGGGCTTGAAACAATTGCAGTTATTCCCAAAGTTGAAGGCCGAGTTAGTAAAGTCTTTCACGATATTGGCGATGAGGTTTACCCTGGAGAACCTTTGCTTTTAATTGATGAAACAGATTTGAAACTTGTTGTCAACGAGGCGAAGAAATCATTGGAATTGGAAATGGCGAAACTTGGTCTTTCTGTCTTGCCTGATGAAAAATTTGTGGTCACCAATCTTCCTATGGTTGCCAAGGCTGCGATCTTGGAAAAAAATTCGGTTAATAAGCTTGATAGATTGCGAAGAATTGGAACAGCTTCTTCCGTTGAAGATCGGGAGCAAGCTGAAACAGAATCCAAAGTTTCGAAAGTTAATCTTGATAATGCGATTCTTGATGTTAACACAGCATTGGCTACCGTCAGATATAAGCAGGCCCTTCTTTCTACTGCTGAGCAAAAGTTGATGGATACCAAAATCTTGGTTCCGGTAGTGCAGAACCCAGGTGGTTTGGATTACGCCAATTTTATTGCTTCACTCGGTGGAAAAACACCTTTTATTGTTTACAGCAAAGGAATTAGTGAGGGGGAAATGGTTCATTTGAATCCAATGGAACCTTTGTATCGGCTTACTTTGGATCGGGTTTTAAAGCTTCAGGTATCATTGCCTGAAAAAGAACTGTCGCAATTGAAGCTTGGGCAGAATGCCAGCATTAGTGTAGAGGCTTATCCTGGTAAAATTTTTCTAGGTTCTGTTGTCCGAATTTATCCTACCGTTGACCCGTTAAGTAGAACCTTTCAACTTGAAATAGCTGTGGTCAATTCTAGTCGAGAGCTTAAACCAGGTTTCTTTGCAAAGGTTTCCATTGAGGTGGATAAGGCTATTGATGTGCTTACTGTTCCTGAGGAATCTGTGGTTAGTTTTGCTGGAGTAGCTAAGGTTTTTCGGGTTGAAGGTGATAAAGTTAAACAGGTTGAAGTTAAGGTTGGTCAACGCATATCTGTTTCCATGGGTAATAAGATTGAAAACTGGGTTGAGGTTTCGGGTCTTCTTAAAGTTGGAGATTCTATTGTTATTTCCGGCCAAAACAGCCTTTCGGAAAATTCAACGATCAAAATCCGGTCTTTAGAACCTTCGACAATTGAAGGGAATAAGGATTCCTGATGGCACTTTGGGATGTATGTATCAGGCGTCCTGTTTTTACTGCCATGCTAATGGCGGCACCGATTGTACTTGGGATTTTTTCTTATTTTCGCCTAGGTGTTGACCTATTTCCTGATGTTGATATTCCAGTGGTGATTATTTCCACCACCCTTCGAGGCGCAAGCGTTGAAGAAATGGAAACCAACATCACCAAGCTTATCGAAGAAACAGTTAATACTGTTTCGGGAATTGATGAGTTGCGTTCCACGACCAAAGAAGGAATATCAACGGTTGTTGTTCAATTTCGCGTAGAAAAAAATGGCCAGATTGCTGCAGAAGAAATCGAGGCTAAAGTTCGAGCCATTTTAAATCAATTACCTTTAAATACAGATACCCCTATCATTGATCGGTTTGATATAAGTGCTGCTCCTGTACTTTCATTAGCGATATCGGGGAATCGTGATTTGCGAGAAATCACCCATATTGCTAAGAAAACGATTAAAGAAAATCTTGAGACACTTACTGGAGTAGGTTCTGTCACGGTTGTGGGTGGCAGGCAGCGGGCAATTCAAATTACGGTTGATCCTAATAGGCTTTTGAAATATCAAGGTATCTCGATTGCTGAGGTTCGAAATACTTTGCTTAAGGAAAATCAAGAACTTCCTGGCGGCAAGGTAGATCAGGGAAAGCTTGAACTTTCGTTGCGCACCATAGGCCGTGTGCTTTCTGTTCAAGATATTCGCAGGTTGATTATTACTACCAGAAATGGTCAAGCAGTAAGAATTGAAGATGTTGCTCAAGTAGAAGATTCTTTCGAAGAACCTCATAACTTAAGCAGGCTTTGGGGCCTTGGCGAGAATAAAATTGATGATCCTTCTTTGGGGGGCAACGCAGTTACTTTGTTTGTGCAAAAGCAAACAGGCGCTAATACCGTTCAAATTGTTGATAGAGTTCGTGCAAGACTTGATGAACTTATGGCGGCACTTCCCTCTGATATTCGAATTGAAACTATTAGAGATCAGTCGCGATTTATTCGGGGCGCTATCGAAGAAATCAAACGCCATGGGGCTATGGCTGTTTTATTAGTTAGTTTAACAATCCTTGTTTTTATCCGTGATTGGCGCACTACTGTGATTGCGTCATTATCTATTCCCGCATCTATTGCAGGCACTTTTGCTCTAATGGATTTGCTTGGGTTAACTCTGAATAACATGACGATTCTCGGGTTGATTCTTGCGGTGGGCATTGTGATTGATGATGCAGTTGTGGTTCATGAAAACATTTTTAGGTATATGGAAGAAAAGAAAAAATCTGCTTTTGAAGCTGCGGGCCAGGCAACTTCCGAAATTGCTATGGCTGTTACTGCAACTACTTTATCTCTCTTGGTCATTTTTCTTCCGATTGTATTCATGGGAGGGCAGGTGGGGCGCTTCTTCAATAGTTTTGGCCTCGTTATTGCTTTTGCTATCCTTATGAGCTTGTTTGTCAGTTTGACTATGACGCCCATGCTTTGTTCTAGATTTCTTCGGCTTGAAGATATTATTCACGGAACCAA
Organism: Gemmataceae bacterium; assembly: GCA_044337875.1. Lineage (GTDB taxonomy): Bacteria > Planctomycetota > Planctomycetia > Gemmatales > Gemmataceae > UBA969. The sequence continues at coordinate 370,010 of JBIIMS010000002.1, read as the reverse complement.
ATCTGGAATTGTATGGCGCTTGATTGAATCTTCTTACATGGTCATTCTTCGGTTTTCGATGGCGCATCGAGGCTTTATAGTTTTTATTTCCATCGGGTTGATATGCATTACTCCTTGGCTTTTTACGGTTGTAGGTCTTGAATTTGTACCCCGTGATGATCAGGGAGAATTTCAAGTCGCCATACTTCTACCAGAGGGGTATTCCCTTGAAAGGTCCGATCTGGAAGTGGGGCTACTTGAGCAAAGATTTCGATCTTTGCCTGGTGTTACTCATACTTTTACCGTGATAGGCGATACCACCAGCAGGCTGGGTAAAGGGCAGGGCGATATCTCTACTGCTAATATTTATGTGAGGATTGAAGATCTTTCCAAAAGGCGATTCTCGCAATTTGATGTCATGAAACTTGCACGAGATATCGTTGCTGACTACCCCGATTTGCGTGCTGCAGTTCAAGATGTTTCTGCTTTCCAAGAGACTGGCTTTAAGCAGGTGATGATTGATCTAAATGTTCGCGGGCCCGATATTGAAAAACTAAAATCCATCTCCAACGAGATGATTGCATGGATGAAAACCCAACCTTACTTTGTAGATGTTGATTCCAGTCTTTCTTTTCGAAAACCTGAGTTAGTTATAATTCCTGACCGAGAACGCCTTTCTGAATTGGGCGTTTCCCTTGATTCCCTTAATTCCACGGTCACTGTGTTAGTGGGTGGTGAACCCATTGGGAAATTTAAGGAAGAGGATGAACAGTATGATATTTGGCTGCGTGCCGATAAGCAGTACCGCAATGATAAAGAAACTATTTCCCGCCTAACCGTACCTTCTGTCAAACCTGGGATTGGTGCGGTTGAATTAGGGAATGTTGCAACCATTAAGAGTGCTTTTGGCCCTGCAAGCATTGAGCGCTTTTACAGGCAGAGGCAGGTGGTTATCTCTGCAAATCTCGAAGGAATTGCTACTGGTCAGGCAGTTGATCTTATCAAGGCTAAATTGAAAACCCTTGATCTTCCACCCACTTATCAATTTGAATTCTTAGGCCAGGCTAAGATGCTTGCAGAACAGGTTTCTAGTTTCATTATTGCTTTTAATCTTAGTTTTCTTTTTATGTATATGATTCTTGCTGCTCAATTTGAAAGTTTTGTGCACCCAATTAGCATTATGATCGCCTTACCCCTTACAGTTCCTTTTGCAATTGTGGCGCTCATATTGATGCAAACTAATCTTGATATTTATGCAATGTTTGGCTTGTTCATGCTCTTTGGGATCGTTAAAAAAAATGGTATTTTGCAAGTCGATTATACTAATCAGCTTCGGAAAACTGGCATGAATCGTCTGGATGCAATTCTTGAAGCAAATCGTACTAGGTTACGGCCCATCCTTATGACCACTCTTATGTTGATTGCTGCAATGGCTCCGATGGCATTTGGCGTTGGCCACGGCGCTGCTTCAAGAGCCGGCCTTGCAAAGGTGATTATGGGTGGTCAGGCCTTATCGCTTCTTCTAACCTTGTTGATAACCCCTGTTACCTATTCGTATTTGGATGATCTAGGGGCTTGGATTCGCAGAAAAACTGGTTTTGATAAGGGTAATCATGATGAAAGTGTGCAGTTAGAAAATGGAAAATAACAAAATAGTTATTGTTGATTATGGCATGGGTAATCTTCGAAGCGTGCAGAAGGCTTTTGAAAAAGTTGGGTTTCCCGCTGTTATTTCTGAAGATCCTGCTCTAATTAAAAATGCAGATAAACTTGTACTCCCAGGTGTGGGCGCAATTCGCGATGCTGTGGGGAGGATCAGAGATACAGGGCTAGAAAAACCCATTCTTGATCACCTGCATTCAAATAAACCTTTTTTTGGTATTTGTCTTGGGCTCCAAATGCTTTTTGAGAATTGTTATGAAGATGGGAAACATCGTGGTTTAGGTTTCTATAAAGGCGATGTGGTTAAGTTTTCCCCTATAGAAGGCCTTAAGATCCCACACATGGGGTGGAATCATCTGGATCTACAAAAAGATTTACAGGTATTTAAAAGTTATCCCAAAGGCGCAGGCGTTTATTTTGTGCACTCTTATTTCGCAGTCCCTGAAAATGCCGATGTCATTGCTGCTTATGCAAATTATCCCGTACCATTTGCGGCCGCAGTCGGTGATGATCTTCGGATTGCAACTCAGTTTCATCCTGAAAAAAGCCAGGGTGTTGGATTGCAAATGCTGAAGCATTTTGCAGAACTCTCTTAGGATATATCTTTTAAAATGAGGCTTTTATGCTGGTGATACCCGCAATTGATCTTCGTGATGGTAAATGTGTTCGCTTGAAACAAGGCGACTACGCTCAGGAAACTATTTACTCTGATTTTCCTTGGAAGATGGCTTTGGATTGGGCTAACAAGGGTGCTCAATACCTTCATCTGGTTGATTTGGATGGTGCCAAAACAGGGCGAATCGAAAATTCCACGGCTATCAAAGGTATCCTTGATAAAGTGAAAGTCCCTTGTGAATTAGGTGGTGGTATTCGTAATGAAAAAACCGTTTCTGAAGCTTTAAGCTGGGGTATTGATCGCGTCATCATTGGTACAAAAGCAATTCATGATCCACAATGGCTTTACAATATGGCTATAGCTTTTCCTGGTAAAATTGCTCTTGGTATTGATGCCAAGGACGGGAAAATAGCTGTGGCTGGTTGGTTAGAGGTTTCTCAAATTACCGTTGAACAATTTTTGGATAAAGTAAATGATTGGCCACTCGCTGCCATTATTTACACGGATATTTCAAAAGACGGCATGCTTTCCGGCCCGAATGTTGAAACTACCGCACGCCTAGCATCCAAAGCTAATTCCCTTGTGATTGCATCTGGGGGTGTTTCAACTTCGGCTGATATTATAAACCTGAAGGTTGCTGGGGTTAAGGCCTGCATCGTTGGCAAGGCTCTATATGATGGAAAGATGACTTTAGCCGATGCACTTGAAGCTGCGGGAAGTTAGGTTTTAGCTTCCTTTGATTTCTTTTTCAATTTGTTCTCTAAGGTTTCGGTAATTGGTTTTTCCTGTTCCCAAGACAGGGATTTGATTTGTTTTTACTACTTTGTCAATTCGCATGATTCCTCGGAATCCCGCTTCTTGTAGAAGGCGATTGGCTTCTGAAACTTCCATGTCATTACGATTGAACAAATAAACATATTTACGATTATTTTTTTCAATGCCTTCAATTGCAACCATGGGGCCGTTTTCGTCTGGGGGAAATAGTGCTGAAAATACTTCTTCTAGAGCTGGTAATGAAATCATTTCACCACCTACTTTAATGAAGCGTTTTAATCTTCCCTTGAAAAACAAATAACCATCATCATCCTGCATCACAAGGTCGCCTGTGATGTACCAGTTTTGATTGTTGATAAACTTAAAGGGCGGAGTTCCTTCTTCTCCAAGATACCCGTTAAAAATAGTAGGCCCTGAAACATGAAGCATGCCTGTTTCATTTTTTCTCAAAACCCTGTCGGTTTCCAATTCAAGAATTAATACCTCGACTCCGGGTAGCGGTTTACCAACTGAATCTCTTTTTTGGAAATTGGGCGGGTTAACTGCGACTACTGGCGAGCATTCGGTGATGCCATATCCTTCAAGCAATTTGGCATTGGGTGCAACTTTTTGTGCTAGTTCAAAAACGGCTGCAGGACATTTTTCAGCCCCTGATATGATCAGTCTTAACTCGTCTAATGTTTCGTTTGAAGCCTTATCGAGAATGTGTGTTAAGAAAGTGGGCGTTCCGATGAGGAGTGTTACTCCGTAGGCTTTTAGCTTTGCAGCTAAGGTGGAAGCATCTGTTGGGTCTGGGTGGAAAACAATTCTCATTCCCAGCAATATCGGTAGTATGCCTGTTACCGAAAGGCCAAAACTGTGAAAGGGGGGTAGAAAAGATAGAACGGTATCTTGAGAAGTAAGTTCAAGAAACGGTGCACCGCTTTTGTGATTTGAAATAAGGTTGTTATGAGTTAGAGGGACTGCCTTCGGGCGTTTTTCTGAACCGCTTGTGAATAGAATTGCGGCAATTGAATCTATTTTAGTAGTGCGTTTGCATTTTTTTAGAACACCATTTGGGAAATAAGATTTGATCATGCAATTTAAAAGCGTTGGATAACCAGTTTTACCTTTGGCTTGTTCTAAATAAATAAATTGAGCATCCTCAATCGAGATTCCAACCCGGTCAATAAAACGTTGTGAGGTTAATATTGTTTTTATCCCAAGGAAGTTTATTGCATGTTGCAGATTGGCTGGCCCAGTTGTCCAATTAAGTAAAACAGGTGTTTTATTTGCAATTAAGCAAGCGAAATATGCTATGAATCCCCCGGCACTTGCAGGCAGTAAAATCCCCACATGCTTAGCAGAATCCTTTTCAAGGATTTTTGAAATCACCAGAGATGCTAAAAATAATTTTCGGTAAGTTAGCATGCCTGATGTATCATCAATGAGAGCAATTTGGTTTGATGATTTCATCACACGCAAAATAAACGAATCAAGCACCGTTGTGCCTAAGATCTCACTTTCAGCTTTTATTCTGAAGCTTTCGGTCCATTCCTTGGGAGCTTTGATCGGTGTGGATGTTTTTGATTTTCCTGAACATAAAAGGTATAAGTCATCTACGGTGTTAGGTACGGTGCTACCATTAAACTTAAAATGTTGCTCTAGATGAATCAGCAGTTCTAATCTTTGAATACTATCAAGGCCAAGAGAATCTAATTCAGAATTTGGATCTGTTGTTTCGTCTGCAATAATTTCGGGAAACTTTTCCTTGATGATTTGGATTACTTCTCTTTTTAATAGATCGGGGTAAATATTAGGTGCTGTTTTGTTTTCATTGAGTTCAAGTGGCGGAAAGGTTTTTGTTTGGCTAAATAATAAGAAGTGGTAGGGTCGATAAACAGGTGTTGTGCTGGCATCACGATTGTACCAATTTTCAAGATGAAGATTTACCTTAGACTTCTCGAAGGGTGCTAGTTTCGTGGTATCAAGTGGTTCAATCGTAATGGTTATTTTTCTTTTGGGCATGAAAAATAAAAGGTTCAAAACAAGCAGTAGCGCGCAGTAAAGTAATTCCGAAATAAGGTTTGGTCGATTGCCTGAAAACGCATGGCTAAATCTGCTGCCCCATAAACCCGTTGTTCGAATTAATAAAACATTCGCATTGGGAGAAATTTTCAAGATATCGCTGACGCCTGAATTCCCGCCCAGTGATTCCAATCCTTTTCTTTGTAGTTTGCCTGATGGCCAGATGATAAAGTTTTCGCCTTTCTGTAATCCCACGACGAGATTTTGAATAGCTTCCTGAGCTTTTTGCTTTGCAGACAGACTGATTTTTTCCATGTCGGGTACTTCCAATGCATTGAACAAAAGCATGAAAGGTTTAATAAAACTGTTTTGATAATAGGTTTCATATACTAGGGGCCTGGGTGCTAGATTTTTTGATAGTAAGGAAAACAAAATGATTGGTTCGGTATATGCTGGGTGATTAGGTAGGATCAATGTTCCCTTTTTTTGTTCGTTTAAATGCGCAATTCCATTAATGGTAATGCTGTAGCGCATTCTTAAAAGCAAACGCATGAAAAAAGAAAGAATTGTTGTGACCATGTTTTCTTGTTTACCAATTAGTTTTCGTTGTGGAATTGCTGATCCATAAAAGGCGGATGATTTGCTTGGTTGTCAGTATCGGTGGCGCTTTTGCTATTTAATCTAAAATTTTTGAGTGCTACAACTGATTCTCGTAATTGTTTCTGGTATCGCCAAGAAAATATCGCATCGATGCTACTGGTTAATACTAAAAGTAAAAGCACGATTAAAAAGCTTATCCAGAACAAAGCATAACGGGTTGCAAAGTTGAGTTGTTCTGCGGTGTAGACAAGTTTCGTTTTAGATTCTTCCGAGTGATCCCGTAGGTCGGCCAAATGCTGTGCGGGTTCCTCAAGGTAGATCATTGCAAAGACCAGCATGAGTGCTAAAAGAATCATGAAGAATCCGCCTATCAGTCTGCATAAGCGGATTTGGTAAGGTATGAAGTTTTGTGTGGGGTCTGGGGTTGTTAAAAATAAAACAGCATTGAAATGAGATTTGAAACTGGCAAATCCGAGCCATATAAGAACGGTGCAAATGGCAGCGCCTGCAAGAATCTGACTGTTTTCCATGATGCACCTTGTGTAGATAGCTGGAATATAAAAGATTAAATTTAACGCTGCCGCTGTATCCAGCTACCTAAAACTTTTGCAACCCCTGCCATGGTTTCTCCCGAACATTGTTCCGGAGTATCTGAAAGCTTGTGCCAGTGCTTGTAATCAAAATCAATGATGTCGATTGCTGGAATGCCGCCATTGTTTAAAGCTGTGTGATCATCATCAACTGCGACCCGACTGAATTCGTTGAGCTTAAATGATTCGATTTTAAGTTCGTTAGCGGTGGACCAAACTTCGCGAACAACTGCGCCTGCTTTCCACCAAGAGTTTTGTTCGATGGGGAATTTAGCATCTTTTCCTGCAACCATATCAAGGAGAACTGCGGAACGATATTTTATCGTCTGAGTGTTTTTGCGGGCTTCACGGGCAAAATATTTCGAACCAAAAAAGTATTCATCATCTGGATCGAATACGAATTCTTCGCCATCAAAAAATACGAAGTCCACTCCTATACTGCAGTTCAACTTTTTCATGTGCCTGCCCATTTCCATTAAAAGGGCAACTCCCGATGCCCCATCATTTGCGCTGATGAATGTTCCTTTGCGTTTCTTAGGGTCGGTTTCCTGATCTGCAAATGGTCTGGTGTCAAAATGTGAGCAGAGGATCACTCGTTCCCGAGCTGTGGGATGCCAAGTGATGACCATGTTAACCATGGGGGTGGGCCTTCCCGTACTTTTTTGGATAGCTTTAAATTCCTGTTCCAAAACCTTAGCTCCCAGGGCTTCGAAATGCTTTTTTATCAAGACCCTTTGTTTTACGATCCCTTCGGAACCGCTGATTCTTGTGCCGATATCGCATATTTCTTTCAAATATTTCATTGATTGTTCAGGATCGAAAGGTAATGGCTGTTCTTTCATATTCTTGTCTTCTGGGTTGGTTTGGGCGTTGAGTTGAATGTTGAAAAACATTACAGCAGCAAGCATGGTTAGTGATGCGAGTGCATAGGTTTTTAATCGGATTTTATTTGTCATAATCAGTCTCCAAAAATTAAGGTTTCGTCATCTTAATCTTACCTATGCTTTGTGGCGATACATAATATCGGGCTAAACGGATTAATTGTTTGGATCAAGAAAGGGGAATACCTTCAGAGGTTTTAGAACTTCGTCGTTGGGTCTGTATTCTGCGATTGCCCGGAACTTGTTTTGGGGATCCATGATTGCATAAATATTGTCTGTCGAGATATGTGAATCTGGAAAAGTGAATGGTGTTTTAGTGCCATTGAGTACATACCTTAAAACTAAACCTTCGAGCGAAAGTTTCTGCATACTATGAACAGCAAGTTCCTGCGGGAGAATAGTTTTTTCTGAAGTAGTTGGTGGTTGACTAATGGAGTGAGAATCTGCAATGGAAAATGTGCCAATAGAGGTTCGTTCGAGTTCCAATACATATCCGCCAGTTTTTATAAGCGCCCCCAAATCACGTGCAATTGAGCGAATATAGGTTCCCTTTCCACAGGTGATTTCTAATTCAAGTAAAGGGTACTCATATTTAATAATGTGGATCGAAGAAACTTCCACGATTTTGGGAGGCGGTAGTTCAGGCTTCCCTTTTCTAGCAAGTTTGTAAGATCTTTTTCCGTTGACTCTTGCCGCAGAAACTGAGGGGGGCGTTTGCAGTATTTCGCCTTCAAAATGCTTTAATGCTGTTTGTATTTCTATCAAGGTGGGGGAACTTTCCACCATGATTTGATCAATCGGCCCTTCGGAATCATCTGTTGCACTATTGGCGCCCAGCATGATCACCGTTTTATAAACCTTTTTCATCGATTGAATGTATTCAACTAAGCGCGTGGTCCAGCCTAAACAAATAACCAGTACCCCGGTTGCCAGTGGATCCAAGGTTCCTGCGTGCCCAGTTGGTATTTTTTCAGCAAACCATTCCTGTACATGATCCACCGCTGTGCGTGAAGACATGCCTTTTGGTTTGTTCACCACGATTATTCCAGAATTTCCAGCCCATTCTTTCAGCAAGATGTTTTCTCCTCTTGCTGATTGTAATGAATCAAACTGATTTGGTCACCTTGTCAGACACGGAGTTCTTAATTTGAAATTATCTTTGTCATGGCTTAAGTCTTTAGCCAAGACTAGAGAACTGCCAAGGGTTACCGCCATGAAACCGAATCTTGATCGAATGTCTTCTTTGCATTTTGCAAGCCTATCTGCGCGCTCTTTCTCTGGATCGATGAAAAGGAGATTGGATGCAGATGCAGGTTCGAGTTGTGCGAGTTCCACACCTAAAAGCCGTAGGGGAAGCCTGCGTGTAAATAATGAGATTAGTTTTTCTTTTGCAGCCTGATGCAAAAGCGTATCAGAGTCGCAAGCTGTTTTGAAATTTAGGTGGTTGTGGGCATCTTTAAGATCGCCATAGCGGAGATGAATTTTCAGGCAGCGCGTAGCGAGTTTGTTGAAACGCATCCAAGAGATGGCCCGTTCAAGAAGATGTGCAAGCATGGCATCAAGAAAAGCCTGATCTGCGGTGGGCGGATTAAAGCTGGTGCATCTGGAAATAGAATCTGGGTTGCGTGAAGTCCGCAGCGGCCTTGAGTCGTTTCCCAGAGAATAATTGCGAAGAATGGGGCCGCGCTTTTGAAACATGGCACAAAGAACTTCAAGGGGAAGCGCAGCAACTTCTGCAACTCGGGTAACATTCAGGCGCATGAATTTTTCTTTGCCTACAGATCCAACGGTGGGAAGAATTTCGACGGGCCAGGGGCTGATGTAATTTTTTTCATAGCCAGGCAACACTGCAACCACGGGCGAAAAGTGCTTTGTTTCAGCAAGAATAGAGGTACCAGGGATCCATCGCGATGATGTTTTTCGTTGTGATGAGATGCGAAGTTCTTTGGCGTGGTGGGTTGCAACATTGGCAATCATTTTGTTGTTTCCCATGCCCATGGAAACTTTTAGGCCGACTTCTTGGAAGATCTGTTCGCGTAATGCGGTTGCAATTTGTTGGCGTTCTGCGGGGCCTGTTTGTGCAAGCTGCATGTAAAGATCATCTAAGGAGGCCATTTCAACTGCGCTGGAATGTTCTTTGCAAATTCCCAGAATTTGTCTGCCTGCTATTTCGTAACGCCTATGATCCCCGGGCACAACCCGCAAAGATTTACAAAGTTGCCTAGCTTCGGAAAGTCGCATGCCTGTTTTAATGCCATCGCGCTTTGCTTCGTAACTGCAACTGGCAACCACACCAGTGCCTACAGCAACAGGAATACCCTTTAATTTAGGGTCATCGCGCTGTTCAATGGAAGCGAAGAACGCATCAACATCAAGATGAACGATGGGTGAAAATTCCAAATGATGCAAGCCCGGAGGCATGTTTGCTTCCCTGCAGTAAAACGAAGATAAATGTACAAATGTATATTGCCTGCGATTTGCAACTTGTCAAGCTTGGAATAAATATTCTGCTGAATGTTTAAATCTTGTGGAAGAATCCTTCATTTACAGATACATTCTCTATTGCAGGGCAGGATTTTACACTATCTGCCCATAACTACTTAATGAAATGAAACTATGCAGACGGTACAAATAGCTCTGGGCGCAATCGGGGCTAACGAAATTTCCAGAATTGCTCAAAACTTTCAACTTAGAAAAAATAATGTTGAGAGCGCAATTAACCTCCTCCTTGAAGGGAAATCCCCTTCGTTTATCGCAAGATACAGGCGTGCCAAAACTGCTGGCATGAATGAATCTGTTATCCGTGCGATTCGCGATCGCCTGTTTAAAATAAAAACTTTTCATGATCGCAGAGAGATGATTCTCAAAGCTTTGGAAACGCAGGGCAAATTAACCGAAGAACTGCGCCTGCAAATCCTTGCGGTTGAATCTCCTAAACGCCTCGAAGATCTGTATCTCCCATTAAAACCAAGGAAATCCATTCTTGCAGCTGGCGCCCGGGAAAAAGGCCTCGAGCCTTTTGCTGAGGCTCTTTGGACTGAAGATCCTTCGATTGCCAACCTCGACGAAATACTTCCAACCATGATCAATCCAGAAAAAGGTCTGGAAACCATAGAAAAAATCACTGAGGGTGTTGTCCAAATCCTAGCTGAAAAATTAAGTGAAATCCCCGCCGTTCGTGCTTCTGTACGCAATGATTTGTGGGATTTTGGCAGCCTGCGAGTTTCTAAAACCAACAAAGTTCGCGATAAGCATGGCTTGGAATTAAAAGAATTCTTTTCGTATGTCGAGCCATTGCGAAATGTTCAAGCTCGAAAATACCTGCAAATTGGCAAAGGTGAGAAAAACGGGTTCCTTAATGTGCTATTCGATTGGAATCTTGAACAAGCCAAGAAAAATGCACTCGAATCCCTTGTTGAAAAACCTGTTTCCCAGTCTTCGTTTGTCGAACAACCTGTGAATGAAAATAGATCTGAAGAAGCTGATCAGGCCCCAGAAGTGGCACCTGCCCCAGAAGTAAAAGCCGCTCCTGCCCCTGTATATACCCATAAATATGTTGAACTGATCAAAAAAGCGATGAGCGTGGCTGTCGATCAAATTCTCAAGCCCGTGCTGGAAAGAGAATGCGTACGCGACTTGGGTGAAAGGGCCTCCGAACATGCAGCCAGTCTACTAGCGCGATTTTACCACAACCGCCTCGTAGCAAATCCTGCAGGCGCAATTAAAATTCTTGCAATCGACCCAGGCTTTCGCAATGGCTGTAAAATTGCAGTTATTAACGAAGAAGGCAAGCTTATTGATCATGCAATTATCTTCCCCCATCAACCTCAAGGAAAGAAAGAGCTTAGCCTTTTAGTTCTCGAAGAATTGATTCGCAAGCATCAGATCAGCACCATTGCGCTCGATAATGGCAACGCTTCAAAAGCGACCGAAGCTCTGCTTTATGAATTGATCACAAGGCTTAAAAATCCAAAGCATCTTGAAGAAGATAATAAAGAAATCCTGCCTACCGAAGAAGCGAGTGAAAAAGGCGGTACGGATGAAACGGTTGCAGAATCTGCTGAAGCACCTGCTGCTGAAGCACCTGCTGCTGAAGCACCTGCCCAAATTAGTACCCCTGTAGTTCCAGAACCTGTGGCAGCTGTTGAAACACCTGCTGCTGAAGTTTCATCTGCAGAAGTCGCACCTGTTACGGCTACCGATGGCACAGAGCCAACAGCGGAAGCACTGGCTGCGGCTAAGAAGGCTGAGTTGGCAGCTCTTGCCGTGATTAAAAGGGCTGAATTGGAAGCTCAAGCTGCAAAGAAAAAGGCAGAGATTGAGGCTCAGAAGAAGCTTGAAAAAGAACGAAGGCAAGCCGAATACCAGAAATTGGTCAATGATACTAAAGCTACAATCAAACCCCTTCCTGAAGCACCAGCGGAAGTTAAATTCGCAACGGTGATCGAAGCTGGTTCATCGGAATACGCATCTTCTATTTTAGGTAAAGAAGAACTTGCCGATTCTGATGTCGGAGTAAGAGCGGCTGTTTCGATTGGTAGAAGATTGCAAAATCCGCTAAACGAATTAATTAAGATTGACCCTGTTCATATTGTTTCAGGTCTTGTGGAATTTGAAGTTCAGCACAGGTATCTTCGCCCAGCTCTTGATAACGTGCTTGAATCTTGTGTGAATCTTGGCGGTGCAGATCTTAATAAATGTGAGGCAAGTTATTTGCGCCATTTATCAGGGTTAAATCAGTTGCTTGCTCAAGAAATCGTAGAGCATCGTAAAAAGAACGGGCCCTATAAAAATCGCGCACAACTTCTTGAAGTTCCGGGTTTGACTCCTGAAAAGTTCGAGCTTTGTGCAGGATTTTTACAAGTTCATGATGGTGATGAGCCTTTCGATGCCACTAATTTTCATCCCGAAGATTACGAGATGGCAAAGAAAATTCTGGATGCCTTTGGCATTACAAAGGATGAATGGAAAACCCCTGAGAAAAAACAGGAGCTTCTACAAAAAGCGATTGATGCAAATCTCAAGGATATTATTGCAACAACAGGCATCGATTCTGTTACATCCTTAAAAGATTTCCTTGATGAATTGATCAACCCACTTTCACAGGAACAGATCAAACGGTTTGGGCCAGTTTATCGCATTAGGCAATTGGATTTTGAAGAATTGCAACTTGGCCAGGAACTTCCAGGCGTGGTGCAAAATGTTGTTGAATTCGGCTGTTTTGTCGATGTTGGTATCAAAGAAAGTGGTTTGGTCCATATCAGCCAGATTTCAGCCCGTTATGTGCGCAGCCCATACGAATCCGTCAGCGTAGGCGATATTGTTACCGTTTGGGTCATCGCGCTAGATAAAGAAAAATCCCGATTATCCTTAACCATGATTAATCCAAACCGTGAATCGGATCATCAAGGTTCTGGTCGATCTTCCCGAGCTCCTGCCCGTGATTACCCCAGAAGGTCTGATCGTAGGCCAGATTCTAACACCCAAAATGCGGAAGCTAATAATCAGGGAGGCGACTCTCAAAGTGCGCCTTTGCGCCCTCGTTCACCAGAAAGGCCGGCGGGCAGATTCCCTGCTGCAAGGTCTAATAGTGGCGGTAGCAGTAGTGGTGGTGGAAGTGCAGGTAGCAGCCGTAGTAGCAGTTCATTTAGGCCAAGAGATGATAAACCCCGCGGCGCAAGGCCTCCTAGGTTGGATCCAAACAGGCCACCTCAAATTCGTACATTCTCGAGCCAAAAGCCTATTGAGAAGCCTAATTTATCCCAGTCTGCGTTATCCGGAGATTCACCTTTGGGAACATTTGCAGAACTTGCGGTTTTTTGGGAAAAATCAACTCCCAATGATGCTGGCGAGACCAAGAAGGGTGTGCAAACCCAAAATCAATCAAGCCCTCCTGCGCCACAAAAAGACCAAGAGGGGAATGGTAGTCCCGAATAATGTTTTTCCCCGTAGCTGCATTATGTAAGTTTCCTGAAACAAAATAATTCCTAAAATAGTTTCGCTTCCTTGGAAGATGCTAACATAATTTCAGGTGTTCTTTGTTTGTTCTATTGGAGTAGTTAATGACCAACCCCACCCAAGATGGGTCTCAGCCACAAGGTTCTGGAAAACCCCCTAAAAAGCGATCTTTTTCTAATATTAGTGGGAATCTAGGTTGGCTAGTTATTCTCTTTTTATTACTTGTGCTTCTCTTCAGTTCCTCTGTTGGTAACAACAACACGGTTCTATATTCCGATTTCGTTAAGCTTATGCTTGATGATGAAGATTCAAAAAAAATCAGAAAGATAACTTTCATTGGGGTCGATCGGATTTCGGTTGATATTAATGATCATGAAAGTATCAAAGACGAAAGACTTAAAGAAAAAGCTGGGCCTCGCGGGAAATTCACTGTAAACCGCGCTAAATTAGATGATCCAGGCCTTGTTGCACAAATGGATAAGCTCATTCGAAATGGTTTACTTGTCGACCAGCAGGAAGATAATTTTGCGGGGCTGAGTTGGTTTATTATGATGATTCTGCCCGCAGTCATTTTGATTGTTTTCTTTTTATTCATACTGCCAAAGTTTCGCGACCCAATGGGTGGCGGGTTCCTCAGTAATTACATCAAAAGCCCTGCTAAAAAGTATGAAAAGACCAAAATGAAGGTCACCTTCGAAGATGTTGCAGGCTTGCAGCATGCCAAGGGCGAATTGCAGGAAATCGTTGAGTTCTTAAAATCTCCAGATAAATTCACCAGGTTAGGTGCAAGCATCCCCAAAGGTGTTTTGCTAGTTGGCCCCCCAGGAACTGGAAAAACTCTGCTTGCCCGTGCTGTAGCAGGCGAAGCAGGGGTGCCATACTATTCCATCAGTGGGTCAGAATTTATCCAAATGTTTGTCGGGGTGGGCGCAAGCCGTGTTCGGGATATGTTCAAAACTGCCAAAGATAACTCCCCTTGTATTCTTTTTATCGACGAAATTGATGCAGTGGGCAGAATGCGTGGCGCAGGTGTGGGTGGTGGTTCTGATGAACGCGAGCAAACTCTTAATCAAATTTTAAGCGAAATGGATGGCTTCCAACCTACTGAAACCGTCATCGTACTTGCAGCGACCAACCGTCCTGATGTGCTCGATTCTGCGCTTTTACGCCCAGGTCGCTTCGATAGGCATATTACTATCGATAGGCCAACTTGGCAGGGCAGGCTTGCAATTCTCAAGGTTCATACTCGTAACAAGCCTCTTGCAGATAATATAAATCTGGAGATGGTAGCCAGAAAAATGATTGGAATGACTGGTGCAGACCTTCGAAATTTAGCCAACGAGGCTGCCTTGGTTGCGACCCGACTTGAAAAAGATAAAATCGACCGAGCCGATTTCGAAGTCGCCGCAGATAGAGTTCTAATCGGCCCTAAACGCGAAGAAGTTCTTACACCAGAAGACAAACGCAGAACCGCTTATCATGAAGTAGGCCATGCCCTAGTCACCTGGTTGATGCCTGGCGCTGATCGCCCACAAAAAGTTTCTATCATTCCAAGGGGCCAAAGCCTTGGCGTTAACCTTAACGCACCTGATGAAGATCGTTTTCATCATGGCTTGGATCATTTTAAAAATCAGTTGGTCATGATCATGGGTGGTCGTGCTGCAGATAAGCTTGTTTATAACCAACCGTATGCTGGTGCAGAATCTGATTTAAAACGAGCGACAAGATTGGCTCGAATGATGGTTACCCATTGGGGTATGAGCGAAAAACTTGGGCCCATGACTTTTAAAGTGGGCGAAGAGCATGTCTTTTTAGGCAAAGAAATGCAAGAAGCTCGCGATTTTAGCGAACAAACTGCAGCTCTCATCGATTCGGAAGTTCAAAATTTCCTCAGGCAGGCTGATGATAATGCTTTCCAATTGCTTTCTGATAATCGCGTTTACATGGAAAAAATTGTCGATGAACTCATGAGCAGGGAAGAACTTCTTCGCGATGAAATCGAAGATATTCTCAGGGCGGCTGGCTTTGTTGTAACCCCTGCGAAATCATCTACAATCATTGCGGATTCTTAGAACCATATTCGCTTTATCTAATCTATTCGCAGGTAATATTTGCCAAGGGGGCGGCCTATAACCCCTTGGTTCTTATTCATTTCATGTCTGATGCTAAGGTTTTACTAAAAGTAAAAATGCCTAGCGTTTAGTTTCTTGATTAAAGGCTTTTGTATTCTCCCAAATTGACCAAATAAATTTCAAATTACAATCGGATATTTCTTTCTTGGTTGGGTCCTTTAAGAGCTAAAAGCTTTTAAATGATGTTTATAGGTTTAAAAAACATTGATTTAGAACGATTTTGGAGAGTGTAGGGCCCGTTTTGGGGGTTTGGGCATGTTGTTTCTGACACAATTGGAACTATTGTCTTTTCGTGAACTATTGTCTTATTTGTTAAATGTGTATCTGAAAATAATAATTGTCATGTGATTAACTACTTTTCTTCTCGCGCTACTAATGGTCTTTTTTTTACAGTGGATAAAAGTTATCAGCCAATTTGTATTGGCGACGGCAACCCGATCAAAGGTTTGCTGGATATATGTTTTTAGTTGCTTTTTGTGAGAGTAAACATGAAAGCGTTCATTATTAGGTCGGCTTTTCTTGGTTTGATCATGCTTAATGCTGGCTGTTGGGGCCACGAAGGCACAGGGCTTTTTGGTCGTAGGCATTCAAATAGCACGCCTCCTCCAATGCCACAATATGCACCAGCTTGCGCACCGATGCCCCAATGTGCACCAGTTTGCGCTCCTGCTCCTGTTTGCATGCCCCAGCAATAACATGAGCATTGGCGGTTTGAATTTCGGGTTTTAGATTCTGAACTGGTTTAGGCCTTTTAGCTTGATAAGAAAAGGCTTTCTCTCCTTAGAATCTGTACAACCGTAATTGTTCAAACTTTTTTTGCTACTCTTCGAGTTTGCAATCGAAAGATTGCTTGCACCTGCCAAGTTGGGCTGCATATTCCTTTTAGTGAGATTTAAGGAATAGTAGTTCCTTCTGGGTGTGATTCTAAAACTGTTTTTAAAAAACAACTTTAGGAATCAAAGGTGTTAGATATATTCTGAATTATTCAGAATTATTTCAAATTTGAGGAGGCTGCCATGAGTTTCAGATCATTGATGATTGCAGGATTTTGTACGATCTTTTTGTTGTCTGGTTGCAATGGACATCGCGTCGGGTTGACCTTTAAACCCTGGGGCTATTTGATCCATGCAGATAAGAGTTACAGGCACGGCGGTGCAGCAATGCAATCCGGTGGCGGAGCTTGTGATTCATGCGAAATGGGAAGCATTAGTGCACCCGTTGTATCGCGTTATTCTGAACCACCCCCAATTAAGATCATTCAACAGAAGTAATTAATCGGGATGAATGAGGGCAAAGCTTTATGCTAGCCCTCATATTCCTATTTCTAATCGATTGTTTTGATTGATTGGATCATAAATTTGAAAAGAAAGAATTGATGGCGCTCCATCTTTCTTATTTTTAAACAAGAATTCAACTCGATATATCCCTTCTTGAATCCCACCCCAATCGCCTTTCACTTTAACCATGGAAGATATTTTGCTGGTGTTTTTATCAGTACCTGGTCCGATATTTTCGATATCCCAGAAAATAATATCTTTTACTAACTTGTCTGCCTGATTTCTAGTTAACCAGCTTTCAAAAAATTTTAAATCTGTTCCCCTTGCAGTGATGAATTGCCCATCAAGATGCTTTAGTGCAGAAATAATCGCTCCTTGTTTTGTTTGTTTGCTAATGTCTGTAAGCACTAATTCTGCGTTTTCTTTTTCGGTAACAACGAGGGCGTCTAAAATCCAATAGCCTGCCAGTAAAAAAGCAATTGCCAAGGTAGCGGTGATAAAGTGATTAAATTTTGCAAAGGTCCAGGTAAGAAATAGCCCAACCCAGCCAAATATCAAGCAGCCATACACTGCCACTCTGCCTTCAAATAGCAAATCCATATTATTGCTGATCCTGCTTGAATGTGTTTGCTTTGAAAAAAACAAAAGCAGTTGCTATAAGTCCAATGCCAGCCCCGATAAAGATCCTAGCCAACCCTTTGTCCGCCAAGAATTGCAAATGGAATAGATTTAAAAATTGAGGTCCCGCCAGGCTGATTATACCAGCAAGCATGGCAAGGGACCCCAATAGAATAGTCAGGCTAAAAAAGAGCTTTTGAGCCATAAAAGGCAGGCTTTTACAGCCTTTCCTTAGGCCATACTTCTTTGCCGTATCGTGCCTTTTTACCTAGTTTTTCTTCGATCCTAAGTAGCTGGTTGTACTTTGCAATACGATCGGTTCTGCTTGCAGATCCGGTTTTAATCTGGCCTGCATTAGTCGCTACTGCAATATCTGCGATGGTGGTATCTTCAGTTTCGCCACTGCGATGACTGATGATGGTGGTGAAACTATTTCGCTTGGCTAACTCAATGGCTTCCAAAGTTTCGGTAAGTGTGCCAATTTGGTTTACCTTGACTAAGATGCTATTGCCTGCTTTTTCGTTGATACCCCGTTGCAAGCGAGTCGTGTTGGTAACGAAAAGATCATCGCCCACGATTTGGACTTTGCCACCAAGTGCTGCGGTGAGTTTTTTCCAGCCATCCCAATCATCTTCAGAAAGACCATCTTCAATGGATCGGATGGGGTATTTCTTGCAAAGATTAACCCAGTAATCAACCATTTCGTCGGAGGAGATTACTTTTTCGGGGTTACTCTTAAAGAAGCAGTAGCCATTTTTACCTTTGTGTTTACCTTCTTCAAAAAGCTCGGTGCAAGCAGCATCGAGTGCGAAGAAGATATCTTCATTAAGTTTGTAGCCAGCATTTTCAACAGCTTTAGAAATGAATTCCAGTGCTTCATCAGTGCTTTTTACATTAGGTGCGAATCCGCCTTCATCACCCACTGCAGTGTTTAGGCCTTTGTCATGCAAAACTTTTTTCAGGTGGTGGAAGATTTCAGTTCCCATGCGCAAGCCTTCGGCAAAAGTAGGTGCGCCTAATGGCATAATCATGAATTCTTGGAAGTCAACATTATTGTCTGCGTGCTTGCCACCGTTTAGGATATTCATCATAGGTACGGGTAGTACGCAAGCATTGGTTCCGCCGATGTAGCGGTAAAGTGGGAGTCCTGTTTTAGCTGCGCCTGCATGGGCACAAGCCATGGAAACGCCAAGCATTGCGTTTGCGCCAAGATTGCCCTTGTTGGGGGTGCCATCAATTTCAAGCAATAAATGATCAATGCCAACTTGGTTAAGAACGCAATGGCCTTTAAGTTTTGCAGCTATGTGGTGGTTGACATTTTCAACAGCTTTGCGGGTGCCTTTTCCCAAAAACCTTTTTTTATCATTATCCCGAAGTTCGATTGCTTCGTGAGCACCAGTGCTAGCGCCGCTTGGAACTGCAGCACGACCAATCATGCCGTTTTCCAAGGTAACATCGACTTCCAAGGTGGGGTTGCCCCTGCTATCAAGGATTTCACGGGCATGTACTGATTTGATTAAGCTCATTTACTGATCCTTTTCATAAAGCTGTGATAATAAATCGTTCCAGCATTAAAACTTAAATTGCTTGAAACAGTTAATATTAATTTATGAAATTAAGAGAAAAATTTAAGAAGATATCGAGTTCATTTAAACTGAGCATAAGCATTGCCACGGAATCACACGGAAGAAAGCATAAGCATTGCCACGGAAGCAAGAAGAAGCGGAAGCAGAAGAATTAGCCACGGATTAACACGGAATTACACGGAAATAAGAATAAGCAGAAGCATTAGCCACGGAAACAAAACACTGCTTTCAGAGCTGGATGCGTGAGCGACGGTATAAATATACTGTTTGGGAAGGGCCCCTTCGGCAAGCTCAGGGACCGAGAAATCCTTGCGGTATGCCTGCATTTGCCCTGAGGGGCAAAATATGAAAGCCCAGGGCAACGCCCTGAGAAAATGGCCCAATAAAATCCCCAGCCCTGAAAGTGCGAAAGGGTTCGGTAGCTGATTATTGCGCCCATTCACGGCTTATTTGATGGGGGATTTATTACCCGGGGCTTCGCTCCGCTCCACCCCGGGCTATTAGAATTCGCCCCTTCGAGGCTTAGGAACTACCGCCCGTCATTCCCCATAAAAGCGTGTAATTCATGGATATTAAATGCCAAGAATGGAACTCCGCATACGCGAAGTTGACATTGAAGCGGGTACAAAATCTAAAGGTTCAAATGGAGTAGTTGCAGTGGGGGTTCCCCATCGCAACTCCTCTGTCTTTAATAAACACACATCAACCAATAGCAAGTAAAAATGGTGGAGGTTAGATCCCGGGCTAGCGAAGCGAAAGGGCCCTTTTCCCGGAGGGAAGAGGGTTGGGAGTTGGAGGAAAAAAATGAATGAAAAAGTATAAGTAAAAGCCCATGGACTGCGATCCATGGGTCTCTTGTATTTGAATGATGAGAGTCAAAAAGAAAACCCCACCCACTTCAGTGAGGTGGATGGGGAAGGATTGTTTGAAAGTCACTAAGAAATTAGCCCACGAAGACGCCACCTGGGTTGGTTTGTTCACCGCTGTAGAATTCAAACAGCAGATCCAAAGCAGGGAAGCTGAAAGCTTTAACATGAGGGCCGCCGCCTGGGCCTGCGCCAGTAAGAATGTCAGCAATGCCATCACCGTTGCCATCGTTGATTGCAACGCGGGCGCCGCCTGTGAAATCTTCTGCGTAGGCCATGAACTGAGAAAGCAATGCGCCGGTGAAGGGGTCCCAGACTGCAACGACCGGTGCTCCGCCTTGGCCTGCACCGGTCACGACTTCGAAGGTGCCATCGTTGCCGATATCGCCTATTGCTACGAAGACACCGCCGGTAAAGGTTACGGGGTAGGCATACCATTGGCTAATGATTGCATTGGTAGCACCATCGAAGACTTTAACATGGGGAGCGCCGCCTGGGCCTGCGCCGGTAACTAAATCTAGGATGCCATCGTTATTGAAGTCGATGGATGCAACGCTAACACCGCCGGTGAAATCTGCTGCATAGGCGTAGAAGGATCGTAGAAGATTGAGGTTTGCACCGTTGAAGATACGAACTTCAGGGCCGCCGCCAGGGCCAGCGCTAGCAATGATATCTAAAATCCCATCACCGTTCGTATCTTGTACTGCAACGAAGATTCCCCCAGTGAAGGCTGGATCGAAGGCAAAGAAACTTTCCATGACTTGGCCGGTTTGGGAGTTAAGGATTGCGATAGCTGGTCCGCCGCCGAAGCCTGCACCTGCGATAATTTCTGCTACACCATCGAAATCGAAGTCGCCTGAGACAACTTTAATTGCGCCCTTAAATCCAGGGAATGGAACTGCGGTGCCTGTAGGTTCACCGGTAGCAGCGTCACGAAGGGTGACTGTGCTGGTTCCACCTGAGGAAGGTTGCGGGGGCGTTGATGTAACTAAGGGTGCAATATTCGAATTTGCAGTCACTTGGGCTGAACCACTTACATAGTTAGCTCGGGTGGTGGTGATGGTAGCAGTGGAAGAAGTATTTGCTGCTACTCTGCTTACTGTTACCAAACCGGTGTTGGATATCACCACTACTGCGCCGATTGGAGTGGCGGTTCCAGCATAAGTGAAGAGAGCATCGTAGTTACTGATCTGCACCGTAAAGCCACTATCGTTTGAAGTAGTGGTGCCAAAGGTTGGATTGTTGGCTGCACCAAGACTAACAGTTTGGCTCACCACAAAACTGGTGCTGGTAACGAAGCTAAGGTCACCAGAGTAAACAGCGGTGATACTATTTGAACCCACTGCAAGCGAGGAGATGGATAAAGTAGCAGTGCCTAATGTCAGGGTTCCAGTTCCCAAAAGGGTTGCCCCATCAAAGAAGCTTACCGTTCCAGTTGCTGTTCCAGCGCTGGGAGAAACTGCGCTAACAGTTGCGGTGAAGGTAACCGATTGTCCGAAGACCGAAGGATTAGTTGAAGATGTCAATGCCGTGGTGGTACTTGCCTGATTAACAGTTTGGGTCACCACAGAACTGGTGCTTGTCAGGAAGTTGACATCTGCATTGTAGACTGCGGTAATGCTATTTAAACCAACTGCAAGCGAGGCGATGGATAAGGTAGCAGTGCCCGCAGTCAGGGTTCCAGTTCCCAAAAGGGTTGTTCCATCAAAGAAGCTGACCGTTCCAGTTGCAGTTCCAGCGCCGGGGGAAACTGCGCTAACAGTTGCGGTGAAGGTTACCGATTGTCCGAAGACCGAAGGATTAGTTGAAGATGTCAATGCCGTGGTGGTGCTGGCCTGATTAACAACCTGGTTCACCGCTGAACTGGTGCTTGTCAGGAAGTTGGTATCTTCTGCATTATAAACAGCGGTGATGCTAAAGCTGCTTCCAACCGGTAAGCTAGAAGTGGACAAGGTCGCAGAGCCATTACTAAGTGTCCCTGACCCTAAAAGGGTTGTTCCATCAAAGAAGCTTACCGTTCCGGTAGCAGTTCCAGCGCCGGGAGAAACTGCAGCAACCGTAGCCGTGAAAGTTACCGTTTGGCCAAAGGCTGAAGGATTAGCAGAAGATGTCAACGCCGTCGTTGTATTGGCTTGATTAACAGTTTGGGTCACCGCAGAGCTAGTACTGGTGATGAAGCTTGAATCGCCACTATATTCAGCAGTAATGCTATTTGGGCCAACTGCGAGCGACGCGATGGATAAGGTCGCAGTGCCCGATGTCAGGATTGCGCTTCCAAGGTTGGTTGAACCATCAAAAAAAGTCACGGTTCCCGTGGGGTTGCCAGAAGAACTTGTGACCGTAGCCGTAAAGGTCACCGACTGGCCAAAGTCCGAAGGATTCGTTGAAGATGTTAATGCTGTCGTGGTGTTATAAACAAAAGTAAAAAGAGTGTTTGCAGAGTTGGTGCCGCCTGCGGTAGTAACCAAAACACTTGCAGGACCTACGTTTCCAGTGGGGGTATCTACAGTGATGGTGTTTGAGTCAACCACGGTAACATTGGTCGCAGCAACGCCACCGATGGTCACGACATTGGGGCCTGCAACAAAATTAGTACCCGTAATGGTAATACTGGTACCACCATTAACAAGGCCCAAGCTCGGAGAAATACTTGTAATGGTAGGGGCAGCATAATATTCATATGATCCAACGCTAGGGGTGGTGGCAGAACGAGCAAAGCCACGCTGATCCAAGGCGTTGATAGGTGCGGCATCACTGATGGTTGAATCGCCCCCTGTGGTTACCGAAGATGGGGTTGCACTTGTCAAAGCGATGGTGAAAGTAGGGCCGCCATTGTTTGCTAGGGGGCCAAGGAGGGGATCGACTGCGGTTGCGCCTGATAGGGAGCCATCTTCCACAATGTTGTTGGTATTAGTTCCGATGGTACCACTGCCAGCGTAATCACCACCTATAGTGCTATTGGCGATAATAGTGTTGGCAATATTAAGGGTTGCGCTGTTGTATATACCACCACCGTCGGAAATGCCTCTAGCAGAATTACCTGAGAGAGTAGAATTTGTAAGCGTAACGATGCCGTTTGTGCTTTGGTTAAAGATGCCTCCACCTATGGTTATGGCTTTATTGGCTGAAAATGTTGAATTACTTATGTTAGAAGTACTATTTGAATCATTAAAGATACCGGCGCCGAAGTTTGCAGTATTGTCGGAGAGTGTGGAGTTGAAAACGGTGAGGGTTGCACCGTTAAAGATGCCGCCGCCGTTGCTGTTTGCAGTATTGCTCGAGAGGGTAGAATTGATGAGGGTTAGGCTGCTGCCGGTATCGTTAAAGATGCCGCCGCCTTTATTGTTAGCATCATTTCCCGAGATGGTGGAATTAGAGACGGTTCCGGTTCCAGTGTTGAGAATGCCGCCGCCGTTGAAAGAGGTATTATCCGAAAGGGTAGAATTGGAAACGATGAGGTTGCCGCCGGAGTTGAAGACGCCGCCGCCGAAGCCTCCTGCTGCAGTATTGAGTGCGATGGTGGAATTAGAGACGGTGAGACTGCTGCCGGTGTTGTTGAAGATACAGCCGCCGTTGTTAGAAGTATTTCCCGAGATGGTGGAATTAGAGACGGTGAGAGTGCCGGAGTTATTAAATGCCCCGCCATTGCCATTGAATTGTGCCCCAGTAACAGTCACGCCGGAGATGAAGAGGTTGCCACCAGCATCGATTGCGAAAATACTAAAGTCACCTTTGTTGCCATCAATGGTAAGCGATGAAGCGCCAAGGCCGGTGAGGGATACAGTGCCAGCGGAACCCCCAGTAATAGAAGTGCTGGCATCAATGATGTTGGGTAATACGGATGCTAACTTGATGGTGTAAGGAGTGGAACCTGTCAAGTTAAAGCTGATTTGATCATTACCCGGGGTGGTGTTGGCATCGGTAATGGCCTGCCTTAATGAACCCGCGCCTGAATCAGCAGTGGTGGTAACTTGAATACCGAAGGAATAAGCACCAATATCGGAAGTGGTGCGATTGATGCCTCGCTGATCCAAACCATTGATAGGTGCTGCATTGCTTACTGTAGAATTACCAGCGCCAATAGCGACACTACCAGCGCCTAGGGCCATGGTAAAGGTGGGGCCACCGTTATCTTGTAGGGGCCCAAGCAGAGGATCGCCGGTGATAGCGTCAGATATAGATCCATCTTCTACAAGGTTGTTGGTATTAGTACCGATGGTGCCGCCGTTGCTGCTGGCGTAATCTCCACCAATGGTGCTATTGGCAATGATGGTGTTGGCAATATTGAGGGTGCCGTCGTTGAAGATGCCGCCGCCGGCAGCATCTGCTTTATTGCTAGAAATGGTAGAGTTGGTAACGGTAAGGGTGCCACCATCAATGTTTGCGATGCCACCACCGTAGCTAAATGCTTTATTTCCAGAGATGGTCGAATTGTTGACGGTGAGGGTCCCAGTAATGTTTGCGATACCGCCGCCGACCGTTGCAAAATTTCCGGAGATGGTAGAGTTGTTGACGGTGAGGGTCCCAGTGCTGTTTGCGATACCGCCGCCGAACAATGCACCGTTTCCGGAGATGGTAGAGTTGTTGACGGTAAGGGTGCCAGTGTTTTCAATACCGCCACCGAAGAATGCCAAATTTCCGGAGATGGTTGAGTTGTTGACGGTGAGGGTGCCAGTGTTTGCGATACCGCCGCCGACCCCTCCAAAATTTTCGGAGATGGTAGAGTTGTTGACGGTAAGGGCACCAGAGTTAAAAAAAGCCCCTTTAGAAAAACTAACTTGAGTAACAGTAACTCCGGATATTGTTAGATTACCACCAGTATCGATGCTTAAAATACTAAATCCGCCTTTTTTACCATTGATGGTAAGCGAGGAAGCGCCAAGCCCGGTGATGGTAACGGTGCCTACGGTGCCTGAACCAATAACGGCACTGGCATCAATAATGTTCGGTAATGCGGAGCTTAAAGTGATGGTGTGGGGAGTGGTACCAGTTAAATTAAAGCTGATTTGATCATCGCCTGGGGCGGTGTTAGCAATAGTAATTGCATCTCTGAGAGAAATGCCGGTATGCCCAGATTCATCTGAAGTAGTGGTAACGGTAATTTGATTACTTACGGCATATGAACCGATATCAGAAGTGATACGGGTGAATCCTCGTTGATCCAAACCGTTAATAGGTGCGGCATTGTTTATGGTAGCATCGCCAGCACCAATGGCAACACTGCCAGCACCGAGTGCCATGGTCTTGGTGGAACCACCGTTATTTGCTAGGGGGCCAAGGTTGATTTCTGCGGAAGTTTTTGTGGTAGCCCAAAAAAAAGTTCCTTGGGATACAAGGTTGTTAGCTGCAGTCGAAGGGGAGACCAAGTTTACGGTGCCGCCGCCAGTGTAATCACCACCTTTAGTGCTATTGGCAATGATGGTGTTGGCGATGTTTAGGGTAGAGGAGTTATTATAGATACCGCCGCCGTTGTTAGCAGTATTTCCAGAGAAGGTGGAATTGATAATGGTGAGGGTGCTGCCGAAGGAGTTATCAATACCGCCGCCGTTTCCAGTTGCAATATTGTCCGAGAGTGTAGAATTGGAAATGGTGAGAGTGCCAGAGTTGTTTGAGATGCCGCCGCCGTATTTAGCAGTATTTCCCGAGAGGGTTGAATTATTTACGGTGAGGGTGCCAAGGCTACCGTTGAGGATGCCGCCACCGAAAGATTTTGCAGTATTGCCCGAAATGGTGGAATTAGAGACGGTTCCGGTTCCGGTGTTGAGAATGCCGCCGCAGTTGGAAGAGGTATTATCCGAAAGTGTAGAATTGGAAACGATGAGGTTGCCGCCTAAGTTGAAGATGCCGCCGCCGTCGTTAGCAGTAGTATTGCCCGAGATGGTGGAATTAGAGACGGTGAGGCTGCTGCCGGAGTTGTTGAAGATACCGCCGCCGTTGTTAGCAGCATTACCCGAGAGGGTGGAATTAGAGACGTTGAGAGTGCCGGAGTTATTAAATGCCCCGCCATCGCCACTGAATTGCGCCCCGGAAACAGTCACGCCTGAGATGGAGAGGTTGCCACCAGCATTGATAGAGAAAATACTAAAATTGCCTTTGTTAGCATCAATAGTAAGCGAGGAAGTGCCAAGGCCGGTGATGGTAACAGTTCCTGCGGTTCCAGTACCAACAGCGGTGCTAGCATCAACAATGTTAGGTAATGCGGAGCTTAAAGTGATGGTGTAAGGACTAGTACCGGTATCAAAATTAAAATCAATTGTGTCATTACCCTCGGTGGTGTTGGCATCGATTATAGCCTGCCTTAATGAACCAGCACCTGAATCTGAATCGTTTAGAACCGAGAAGGTTGCAGGTACAATTCTTTCTTCTAAGCCGAGGAGTTCGAGTCTACGGCGAATACCCTTTTTTATGGCTGTTTTAGTAGTATTACCGCCCAAAAGATTCCTAAGCGCATTTAAAAACATAAGGAGATGTCCTTTAATTTAAATCTGTTTACCAGCATTGGGGTAAAAAACAGGAATGATAAGCACCATCGACACAATGCCGGCGCTAAGTTAAGCAGAAAATAACGAAGATAAGTGTTGTCTTAAAAAAAAGCCGTGTCAATGAGAATGCCTGAAAATATTGCCTATTCGCTCCATTTTGAAGGGGCGTGTAAGCGCCAAATGGCCCCGATTTGCAACCCTTCGGCTAGTTCAGGGCCCAGATTTGAGATTAGCGAAGGAGGGAATCAATGTATTGACCAAAATGGCCAAATGGGAATATGATTCGGCTGCGTAGTGTTGGTTGGTTAATGAGAATGGGTGTAGCGTTAGCAATGTTAAATGAAGTAGTGGAAGAAAAAACGTTGCCTTCGGTAAGGTCGCAAGTATTTATCTTGTTGATTTTGATGTTGTTGGTTGCGGGTTTGCGGGCATGGCAAATAACTCATACGGAAGTAGCGGCGCGCGATAGTATTGGTTTTATTCGTTATGCATGGTTGCTTGAAAACTCAACGGATTGGAAGTCGGTGATCAAAGATGCGCAGCAGCATCCTGGATTTCCTTTGGCCATTCATTTAACAAGTAAGCCTGTTCGGTACTTTGTAGATTCTGATTTGCCATTTGCTTATCAGCTTAGCAGTCAATTGGTTTCCTCTTTTTTTAGTGTGTTATTAGTGCTGCCATTGTTTTACTTGGCATTTGAGATTTTTAATATCAAGGTTGCGATATGGTCGGTGTTGTTGTTTGAGTTTTTGCCTGCGATAAGCAAGGTGTTGGGGGATGGTTTGTCTGAGGGGATGTTTTTGTTTTTTGCAGCGAGTGCGCTGGCTTGTATTTTAATAGCGTTTAAAACTGGGCGAGTAACAACATGGTTTTTTGCAGGGTTGTTTTCTGCGTGTGCTTATTTGGTAAGGCCTGAGGGGATGATAATTGTATTTGCTTGTTTTGTGGTGATGTTGGGGAATATCGTTTTAGGAAAGTTTAATGATTCGAAGTCCAAAATGAAGATGGTTTCAGGTTTGGCTGGGGTGATGCTAGGATTTTTGGTGTTAGCGTTGCCATTTATGTTGACGATTGGAAAGTTGACCACGAAGCCCACCGGTCAGAAAATACTTGAGAAAATTGCTTTTCACCAAGTTGAAGCAGATAGCCGGTTGGCATTATTTAATGCGCCAGAGTTGGCGATGGTTATTTTTGATCAAACACCCTTGTTTTCGAGTTGGTGGGAGGGTGAGGATAAAGGGCCAGCGGCACGGTTTATGTGGTCGTTCATGGTGCTTGGGGATTCCTATCTAAAGGGATTGAATTACCTTGGTTGTGCATTTGCATTAGTGGGTTTGTTGATGACGCCCAAGGGGGTGTGGTGGAAGTCTGGAGTCATCGTTGTTGTTGTTTCATTTGCTATTTTGAACATAGCTTTTTATCGGGTTGCGCTGGTGATGGGTTATCTTTCCGAGAGGCATGCGATGCTGGCGCTGATGATGGTGGTTGTTTGGTCAGCATATGGCGGTGTTGTTTTGGGTGATACGGTTGTTGGCTTTTTCAGAGAATCATCGATTAGAGTTGGCCTAGTTAGGTTGAATCATTTTTCGTTGCTGTTGATATTATTATTAGTGCCTTCGGTTTATAAAAGCATGGAGACTTTGCATTATAATCGCGAAGGATTTAAGCAAGTTGGAAAGTGGCTTGCAAGTAATTGCAAGGAAGGAGATTTGGTGGAAGATGCATTTTGTTGGTCGCATTATTATGCAGGCAAAGTGTTTTTAGAGGGAAAATCGGGCTTGGTTGTTTCTGATCCTCGAGTTAAGTATGTGATTGTGGAAAGATCAGGCAACCCGCATCTTCGATTGCAGACGCAGGATGAAGAATCATTAAAGGCGCAAAAGGGTAAAGTGGTTTATGATTGGCCTTGCAGACGAAAAGGCACGAATTCGACCGTGTTGGTGTATGAAGTACCTGCAAGTTAGATATCAGTTAGCAGCGGGCGTTTGATGTGATTTGTTTTTTTCGTACCAGAAAAAATGCAGAGCAATTAAAGCAAGAATTGGTGGAATGCCTGCGATGATGATGCCCCAAGTATATGCCTGCCCTTGAGCGAGTTTGCGCGCCTCTTCGATAGCAAAACCATCGGAGATAAAGCTAGCGAAGTAAGTGTTTTCAGTTCTTTGAATGAAATACCCCGCGCTGATTTGCATTACAAACATTCCCACCCAATTCAAGCTTCCTAACGCACCGGTGATTTTCCCCTGATGTTTCACCGTTAAATCTTGGCTAAAAGAATAATAGCTGGGGAAAAGAGCAAGGGTCGAAAATCCGATCATGATTAAAACTACAAGGAATAGTGGCCCAGAGGGCATGAACGCAGCAGGTATGCTAAGCAAGGTAAAGAACGAAAAGAAGCCATAAACCCATTTTCGGGAATTGATGACACTTGCACCTTTACTGACCAAGAACAAAGTTAGGAATCCTGCGGTGAGTGCACCCGCATCGGATGCGAGATAATAACCCGACGAAAACCAATTCACTTGGGATTCAGTGTAGCCATGCGCTTCTCTTAGATAAAGTGGTAGCCATGCTCTTAGAAAGTGCCAGGTTGAATTGATGGCAAGAACCATGAATTGAAGAACCCAGAACCTTCGGTCGGAGAATATTTCGTACATGGCTTGAAAGCTTGATTTAGAATTTTCTGAAGAGAAAGATTCATCACTTGCATTAAGAGAGATATCTTTGGTGACGATACTCCAAAGAAGAATCCATAAAAGGCCAATGAGTCCGACAATGAGGAAGGTGATACGCCAACCTGCAAGGTGCGCAAGCGTACCAGGTAATTGGCTATGAAGGCAGAGTTCAACAATAATAGGTGTGATAACAGCGCCCAAAGCTGCGCCACTTTGTAGGATGCTGTTGCCCATGGTTCGTTTAGAAGGGGCTAAAAGCCTTTGGGTGGTGACAAGTGCGCAGGGCCAGTTGGCTGCTTCGAAAAAGCCAAGAGCCGCCCTGCAATATAGCAATTCTTCTTTATCGCGTGCGAGGCCCGTCATGAAGCCAGACAGGGACCAGAAAAACACCATAAGTGGGTAGAGGAATTTGACGGAGACTTTATCGACAATCAGGCCTGTGGTGATGGCGCCAACAGCAAAAGCGAGCCCGAACACCCCTTCGATTTTTCCATAGAAATCTTTCTGGAATTCAAAATCCACCATAATCCGGCTGATGGTTTGATTGAGGGTTAGCCTATCCATGTAATTAATCATGGTGGCAAGCAAAAGCAAACCACAAACTATCCAAGCTTTATTTGCAGAAACGCCATTATTACTCATATAATATCCGGTGGGTGAAGCTTGTTGAGAGATAATTTAGCACGAATTGGATTCAATAGTGCAATAAATATTGTCTTTTCGTTGAGAGCGTATGGATTAGGGTTATAATTGCGGGCTTTTTAATCAAATGCCGCTTATTAGCAGACAAAAAGAAAATATTTGAACAAGTTTCTTGTATGATAATTGAAATACAAGCGTTTTAAAGTGAAGATGAATGATAAGAGGCTGTTTATAAATACGCTACGACTTGCAAAGAAGAATTAGTTTTTAATAGAGGAGCCTCTTTTTGAATACGGAACTTACAAAGGAAATCAGGATGGAAATGCCAGGACCATTGGATCGTGCGCTGATATGTGCCCGAACCGCAAATGAAAACAAGGCCAAGGATATTCTGGTTTTAGACATGAGGAAAATCACACCTCTTTACGATTATTTTGTAATATCGACCGGGGCAAGTAGAAGGCAGATTCACAGCATTGCAGAAGAAATTGATGACCGGATGAAGAAGGTTGGAGATAAGCGAATAGGCCTCGAAGGATACGAAGCCAGCCGCTGGGTTGTGCAAGATTATGGCGATGTCGTGGTACATATATTTGATAAAGATGCGCGGTTTTATTTTTCGTTGGAAGAGTTGTGGGCCGATGCAGCACGAATCGATTGGAAACAAGACTAGCGTTGATCTACCGGGAATATTAAAGTTTTCTGTTACTTGAAAAACTAATCTAATCATGAATTTTCCTGTATTTATTTCGGCATATCTAGAAGAAGCATTAACTAAAGCAGGCTTTGCTTCTGTGGATGCGTTATCGCAAATCAAGGCATCTTCGGATTCAAAGTTTGGGGATTACCAGTTCAACGGCTCGATGGGGTTGGCCAAAGAAGCTAAGGTTTCACCACGGAAAGTTGCTGAAAAGATTGTTGAGTTCTTTGCCCTTCCAGATGTTTTGGAGCCTGTCGAAATTGCAGGGCCTGGCTTTTTAAATCTGCGCATCAAGACTCAATGGCTTGCAGAAAAAATACAACAGATGGCAGCAGACCCTAGGTTAGGGGTACTTAAGCCTGAAAAAGTTAAAACCTTCGTAATCGATTTTAGCTCTCCGAATGTTGCAAAACCCATGCATGTGGGCCATCTTCGTAGCACCATCTTGGGCGATAGCCTGGCAAGAACACTCCGTTTCTTTGGTCATACGGTTATTACCGATAATCATCTAGGTGATTGGGGCACGCAATTTGGAATTATCCTGTATGGCTACAAGCATATGCTCGATGAAAAAGCCTTTCAGAACGAGCCTGTAAAAGAATTGGCAAGACTTTATGTTGAAGTTAGAAAGTTATTCAAAACACCAGAGGAAATAGCTAAAGGCGTAATTGATCATGTACAAAATGCCTGCAGGGATGAAACTGCAAAAATGCACAAGGGCGATCAGACCAATTTAGAGCTTTGGCGTAAGTTTATGCCAGTTTGTTTGGGTGAAATTGATCTGGTTTACCAAAGGCTGGGTGTGCATTTTGATCATACTTATGGGGAAAGTTTTTATCAGCCCTTTTTGAATAAAGTGGTGCAGGATCTTTCCGCATCCGGGCTAGCGCGGGAAAGTGAAGGGGCGCTTGCTATTTTTCTTAACGAAGATGCAACCCCTGCTTTGATTCGAAAATCGGATGGCGCATTTACTTACATGACCACCGACCTTGCAACTATTCAGTATAGGGTTGAGCAATGGAAGCCTGATGCCATCCTTTATGTTGTGGATTCAAGGCAGTCTTTGCATTTTTCCCAATTGTTCCAGATCGCACAGCAATGGCTAGGGCAGCAAACTCGCTTAGAGCATATTTCGTTTGGTTCTGTTTTAGGTGCTGATCGAAAGCCTATTAAAACCCGATCGGGGGATGCTGTTGCTTCTTTGGATCAATTGCTTGATGAAGCGGTAAGGCTGGCAAAGGACGTGTATCAAGCTGCTTACCACCAAGAAGGTGAAACGCAAAGCAAAGAAAGCCTCGAGGATCTGGGCAGAGTGGGCGACGTGGTTGGCATTGGGGCTGTGAAATATGCAGATCTTTGCCAAAATCGTACCAGTGATTATGTGTTTAACTGGGAAAAAATGATGGCGATGGAAGGCAATACTGCGACCTACATGCAATATGCTTATGCAAGAAATCGAAGTATATTCAGAAAAGGCGAACTGAACCCCGACAATTATCGTAATGCCTCAATCCCAGTGCTTTTAGATACAGTAGAAGAGCGTGGCTTGGCTTTGCAGCTTTTCCGTTTTGAAGAAGCCCTTACTCTTGCTTTGGTAGATTACAAGCCAAGCTTGATAACTTCGTATCTTTGGGATGTTGCAAAAGCCTACAGCGGATTTTTTCAGAACTGCCCGGTGTTAAAAGCCCCAAATGAGGGCGTCAGGCAAAGCAGGTTGTTGCTGTGCGATTTAACTGCCAGAGTACTTAAGCAAGGTTTGGAGTTGTTGGGCATAAGTGTGCTCGAGAAAATGTAATATTTGAAAAAGCGGTCAAGTTTTTAAAGGGTGAACGAACATGTCTAATCAAGCACCAATTCAGGCAGATAAAAAAGGTGTTCTACCATTTATAAAAAGAAGGCTTGGTAACTGGATGCTTAGGCATCAGTTGCCTTTCAATTTTGCAATTCACATGGTTGGAATTCCAGTTGCTGTGGCGGGCATACCGTTGTTGTTTCTTTATGAATGGTACTGGGGGGTTGGTGCCATTTTTGTTGGTTACTTACTGCAATTTATTGGCCATCAAGTTGAAGGCAATGATGTTGGTGAGTGGGCTGCAATTAAGAAAATGCTTGGAATGAAGTATGTTGGGATATCCCCAAGGTGGAATCCTGAAGATCCGAACAGGCTGTAAGTTTCCTAGTCGGTTCATTTTTCCGGCGTTTGCTGGTACTATTATATTGACACGTTCCCTGTCCGCCTGAATTACCCCTCTTATCCTTAAGATCCCTAAAAAAGTTATAACCGCTAGAAGTTTCCTAACTTTTCTAACCGGAACCGCCGATAAAGTTAGTGGCGAACCTTATTTACATTTTAATTAATGCGTTTAAGGCAAGCTTTGGGAATGAAACTAAGGTGTTGTTTATCAACACTAAACTTTGGGGTCTAATGGTCATGGAATTGAAACCATCAATTATTTGCGCAGCGTTATTTCTTGCTCTTGTAAGTGGTTGCAAGCAGAACCTCTTCCTTGCGGAAGCTGACTATGAGCATTATAAAAACCTGATGCCAGCAAATTTGGAAAATGATCCCGCAGCAGTGATTGCGCCGATCACCAAATCCATGAGCAAACCCCCCACAGTAAACGAGCCAGAAAGAAAGCCCCGTTACATTTCGCTTGCTGAAAGCGTATCGATTGCAATCGAACAAGGTACGGTAGGTTTTCAAAACCCCCTCTTCCCAGGTATTGGTCAAGATACTTTGGTGAGTTTTACAGGCAGGGGTGCAGGCGGTTCGGACGCCATCCGAGTGTTTGCGCTTGAACCAGCTATTATTGGTAACGAAATTGAAAAATCCCTGTCCAAGTTTGATGCGGTGTGGACCTCCAGTGTAAACTGGAATAACACTGACCGCCCTATTGGTACCGCGCTTGATAACTTTGTAACTTCTTCAGGTGGTTTAAATTCGATTGAAACCTTGGATTCTTCGTTAAACTCCACCATCTTGAAGCCATTGCCTACAGGTGGTGTTGCCGGTATCACCTTCAAGACGGATTACCAGTTCACTAATCTTCCAGCCTTTGTTAATCCGAACTACAGGCCCACTTTGCAGTTCCAGTTTGAACAGCCCCTTTTGCAAGGCTATGGTGTAGAGATCAACCAGTTGCGAAGTTCGCACCCTGGCAGTGTCACCACCCCCGGTGTATTGGGTGGCCAGCCCGCTGCTGAAGGTATTCTTGTGACTAGGATTCGCTTTGATCAACAGCGTGCTGAATTTGAACGAAACCTTAACTATCAAGTTCTTAATGTGGAATATGCTTATTGGAATCTTTATGGTTCTTACTGGACCTTGTTTGCCCGCGAACAAGCTCTTCGCCAAGGCTATGAAGCTTGGAGAATCAGCAAAGCAAGGCTTGATGCTGGTACTATTACGCTTGCAGACCTTGCTCAGACCCGTGGTCAGTATGAGTTGTTCCGTGGTCAGCGTTTAGAAGCTCTTGATAAAGTTCTTGAAAATGAAAGACAAGTTCGCGCACTCTTGGGTATGCCTGCTGAAGATTCGACCAGACTTGTTCCTAGCGATGCGCCTACACTTTCAAGATTCGAACCTGATTGGGATTCTGCTTTGGACGAAACCCTTACCCTTAGGCCAGAGTTGTTCATCGCCCGCCAAGAAGTTAAGACCAAGCAGATGGATTTGATTCTTGCAAAGAACACCTTGATGCCTGATCTGCGTTTCCTTTCGACCTACGACTCCAACTCGATTGGAAGTACTCTTGATGGTGCGGGTGGTACTAACGCCCTCAGGAACCTTGCAGAAAACAGGTTCAACAACTGGTCCTTGGGCTTGAGAATGAATGTGCCAATCGGTTTCAGATCGCAACATGCTAATGTTCGAAATGCAAGATTGGAACTTTCAAAGAGCTATGAAGTTTTACAGGATCAGGAATTGAAGGCAGGAAGATTCCTATCCCAATCCTACCGCAAAGTGTTTACCACCTATGAACAGATCAGGGTGCAACGCGCTCAGCGAGAAGCTTTTGCAGAACAACTTCGAATTAGGTTCCAAGAATTTCTTGCAGGCAAGGGTGCAGGTAACAGAACTCGCGATACTGTAGATATCCTTCTCGAAGCACAACGCTTCTGGGCTGATTCGCTTGCCAATGAATATGCTGCAATCGTGCAATACAATATCTCTCTTGCTAACTTTGAATTTGCTAAAGGCACTATCCTTAAGCACAACAACGTTCAGATTTCCGAAGGTTCGCTGCCTGGTGTTGCACAAGTAAGGGCTGTTGAACACTTCAGAGAAAGAACCAAGGCTTTGGTTATCAGAGAACACCAGAACCCCTTGATGCATAATTCACCTAATGCAGATGCTGGCGACCCAGGCCTGCCACAAATCCCCAACGATGGTGCAGTAAGCCTTCCCGCTTTGTTGAAAAATGCACCTGAAGTGCCTGAAGAAATTAAGAAGGGCGAAGATAATAAGAACCCTATGTTGATCCCCGTACCAAAAATCGATGGCAACAATCTTTCCAAAGATTTAAATCCAGCCTCGAGCCAAACAGTTATCAAGCCTGTTGCTGCAAGTAGCAGTGCCCCGACTTCCACTGGATTAAGGTTTGAAAAACCTGAAATCAGCATGAAGCCTGAGTAGAGTATCTTTAAGGTTATCTAGGCGATTTCTGCAAAGAAGCCGGTATAATACCGGCTTCTTTCGTTTTTATCGGTTGTAAATTTAGGGCATTGATTGGGACCCGTAATGAAGCGCTTGTATCTGTACGAAGAACTTTCTGCAATGAAGCTCGAGCCTGATAGCGCTCTTGCGCCTCTTCTTAATGAAGGGGTGTCTATTCTAAAAGCTTTGATCTTTGATTTTACAAAACTGAATCAGTTTCAGCTTTTTATCTTTGCCTCAAAGGAAGTAGGGGAATCACTTGTTGCAGAAAAACTAATCAACTTAAACCAATGGATTGTGCCTGAAATTAGCGACCCTTTTTTAAATGTTGTTAATCCAAACGATGCGGTGCTGATCATGGCGCCTGAATCAGATGGCATCCTTGCCCATCGCGTCAAGCAGCTAAATGAAACGGGTGCAGAAAACCTTAACTGCTCGGTTGAAGCAATAACCCTGGCCGGAGATAAATATCAAACATTTCTTTATTTAAACAGAATGGATATCCCGACTCCAGCAACCATGCTACTGGGCGATTTTCTGAAAGCAGGGCAATTAACTTTTCCTTTGGTCTTAAAACCCAGAAATGGCGCAGGAACCTCTGATACTTTTTATATAAGCGAGATTGGTTTTTTAAAGAATAAGGCTTCCAGCATCCTTGACCTAGATCAATGGATTGTTCAGGAGTTAAAGCAAGGTTTGCCAGCAAGCTTTTGCTTTTTTGTTCACAAGGGCCAATGTACACCGATTATTTCCAGCTTTCAAAATATGGAATGCATCGATCTTCAGTTTGTTTATCAAGGCGGTTCACTTCCTTTGCCCTTGGATTTCGAATATCGGGCATTGATTCTTGCCCAGAAAACCCTGCTTGATTTCGGTGGCCTTAATGGCTGGGTTGGCGTTGATTTGATACTTGGCCCAGACATCAAGGGCAGTAAAGATTTTGTCTTCGAAATCAATCCTAGACTTACAACTTCTTACCTTGGTGCCAGGCATCACCTTCTAATTAATCCTGCTTCCTTATGGGCGGGAAACGCTTTGCTGCTTTCTCAACCCGAGAGTAAAGGCAATAATATCGTCTACTACAAGAATGGTACGATTGAAATCAAACGGGGTAGAACGCAATGAAACTTAAACTGATAGTATGTGGCTTGTTTTTCTTTTCGATGGCATTATGTGGATCTGCAATGCTCAATCTACAGCAAGATGAAGATAAGAAGTTAGTAAAGTTTTTTGATGCGATGCTGGAGGATGAATTTAAATTGCGCCCAATGGTTGCAACCCAATTGGGAGATCATCGATTCGATGACAAGTTGGAAAACCCCAGCAAAGAAAATCGGGAGCTATGGAAACAGTTTTACAAATCTTCCCTTGAACAGTTGCGCTCGCAAATTAAGCAGAAATCACTTAGTGTCAGCGGGAAAGTTGACTTCAAGGTTCTTGAATCGAATCTGGAACGCACCTTATGGCTGCAGGAATTTAATAAGACCTATGAGAATGACCCTAGGGCTTACAATGAATTGATCGCAGATAGCCTTTATTTGCCTTTGTCTCAATCCACAATACCGGAAGAAAAAATTGTCGATGCGTTGATTGCTAGAGTTGCCCTAGTGCCCAAGGTTTTGCAGTCTGCAAAAGAATCGATTAAGAACCCGCCCAAAGTTATTCTC
The DNA here is from genome assembly GCA_044337875.1 of Gemmataceae bacterium. GTDB lineage: Bacteria > Planctomycetota > Planctomycetia > Gemmatales > Gemmataceae > UBA969. The sequence goes on along the minus strand of JBIIMS010000002.1, from coordinate 333,641 downwards.
AACACTGCGATAAAGCAGAACCTAGGATCTATTCGGTTTTATAAAAAAGGGATTGGCGAGTTTGTTAAAAATCCGGACCTTAAAACCCGCCTCCTAGAGGCCACGAACAAAGTTGTACCTAGCCTTGAAAGTTACCAAGATTTTCTTCAGGAGCTTGCCACAAAAGGTGGCGAAACAGATTGGCGAATAGGCAAAGAACAATTCAAGCTTAAATTGGTTCACGAACTACAGACCGGGGTTGCCGCAGATGAATTACTACGCCTTGCAGAATTGGAAATGGTTACCGTCACCCATGAAATGTATGTCATAGCAAGGCAGTTGTGGTCGGGATTGTATTCTGGGAAAGTTCTTCCTGTTCCAGATGTTAAGGGTAAAAACGAAACCATTGCAAAGGTTCTTGAAAAACTGAGCGAGAAACGAGGCAACCCACAGGATCTCCTGAAAGATACCCGTAGCACTGTAAAAAAGATTCAATCCTTCATCACCGAAAAGAATATCCTCACCTTGCCTCAGCCTGATCGATGCCAGATTCTAGAGATGCCTGAATTTCAAAGAGGGAATTCTGTTGCGTATTTGAATCAGGCTCCGCCTCTTGATACAAGCGCTTCAAGTGTTTATGCGGTTAGTCCGCCACCATCTGATTGGGATGCCAACACCGTTTTAAGCTTCATGAAAGAATATAACAGTTACATGCTGCAGATTCTGACTATCCACGAGGCTTACCCCGGGCATTATGTTCAGCTTGAATATTCAAACAAGCATCCTTCGAAGATTCGCAGGGTATTGTCCTCGGGGGTTTTTGCAGAAGGTTGGGCTGTTTATACCGAAAAAATGATGCTAGATGAAGGCTATGGCGACCAAGATCCTGGCTTGAGAATACATCAATTGAAATGGTACCTGCGGGCGGTTGCCAATGCGGTGCTTGATTATCAAATGCATTGCAACAACATGACGGACGAACAGGCGTTAGATTTACTTGTGAACCGTGCGTTTCAAACCAAGGGTGAAGCTTTGGGGAAAATTATTCGATCGAAGCAATCGTCGTGTCAGCTTTCTACTTACTTCGCAGGCTCAGTATTCTTTAACAATCTTCGAGCCGATGCCCAGAACGCCAAAGGTGAAACTTTTAACCTCAAGCAATATCATGAGGCTGTTTTGTCTCATGGCACCCTTCCTTTAAATTTGCTTCGGGATTTAGTGTGGGAAGATCTTGGATTGAAAAAGTGAGCCCGAAAATATGCGTCAATCCCAAAAAAGAAAGAAAATTCTTTAAGAAAAGTGCCATTGAAGCGATATTTGTTTGTGTTATATCACCTTCTTGTTGGTTGGGGGAAAACTGTTTTTGCCGGGGGGAAGTATTAATGTTAATCAGTCGAGTTCAGTTAGCTGGATTTTTAGATGATGAGTTTATGACAGACGGATTGGCAGAAGATGTGGCAAAGGTTTTTATAAATTGGTTGATTGAAAGAGCGGAGAAGTTGGTAGTTTGCGAAAAGAATCCGGTGCTTTTGAAATTGAAACTGCAAAGGTTGGCCACCAAAGGTCGATCTATTCGGAAAATTTTGGTGCTTTGGGAGATCGAAGGCCAAAGAGCTAATGCGCATCAGTTATTGGCTGCAGAAGAACTTCACGAAGTACTGGAAGAGTATCCTAGTGATTGCATGAGTCTACTTTTACGCATAGTAAAAGTGCTTACAAAACGAGATCGTGAGACGGTGCACTCGGTACCTGCGTTTGGTGAAGGTCCGGAGATGAGGCGGAAGGCAGCTTGACCTATATTGCCTATCCTTTTTATTTATCCCGTTTTTTCAGCGATTATGCTGGATAATCAGCTTTCTTAAGGTCGGTCTTCTTAAAATAATTTCAATTTGTTTAAGGTTAACTATTATTCAGCAACCTACTTAGGTAGAATGAGGTAGAGTTAATTTAAGTTGCAATCTGAAATTTATTAAGGTGGACTGCTGTGAGTACCGCGCCAGAGCCTCAAGTTGATCCTCGAGCACTAGATTTAGAGCGAAAACGCTTAAGTCAAAGGCTGGAAGAACTGTCCAAGCTTTGTGAATCCGATGTACCTCCCGGTGTATTTTACGGTGAGCTACTAAAGAAGCTTTTGGAATCTCTAGCTGCCCCTGTAGGTGCGCTTTGGATTCGAACAAATCAAGGTAATCTTCAGCTGCAATTTCAAATCAGTTTGAAGGAAGTGGGCCTCGATCGTTCAGAAGAATCTCGCCAAAGTCACGAAGAACTTCTTAGGCAAGTAGTTGTCAACCCAAGACAAGTTGTCTTGCTTCCTCGAAGTGGACTTGCTTCTGATGAACCAGGCAAAACGGGTGCAGGTAATCCAACAGATTTCTTGCTTTTGATGGTTCCCATTCTTTTAAATAACCAAATCACAGGCATCATCGAGGTTTTTCAGGGCTCGAATCGTGCCATGAATGCCGTCCCTGGTTTTATGCAATACATTGCCTTGATGGCGGACATCGCCACACGTTACCAGCGAAACCAGATGCTGGGTCAAATGCTGGGCCAACAACAAATTTGGACTCAGGTCGAATCGTTTTCCCGCTTGGTTCATGCGAGTCTCGATCCTGTCGAAGTTGCCTACCAAATTGCTAATGATGGAAGGCGTTTGGTTAACTGTGATCGTTTGAGCGTTGGTATTTGTTATGGTAAAAAGCCAGCAATAGAAGCCATTTCTGGTGCGGATGTCGTTGAAAAGCGATCCAATCTTGTCAGGCTCATGCAAAGACTTTCGGCCAAAGTGCTTGAGTGGGGTGAAAAACTTGTTTTCACTGGTGCTAAAGAAGAAACATTGCCTCCTAAGGTGCTTGCTGCGCTTGATGAATACCTTGCTGAAAGCGGTAGTAAACTTCTCGTGGTTTACCCCGTCACCGATGACCGCGATAAAGATCGAAAACCTCCGTTTCGAACCGTTTTAATTATGGAATCGTTTGATCCACCTGCAGATCCACAGCAGTTAATTGCAAGGCTTGATGTTGTTGGTCGCCATGCCGCGACTGCAATTTATAATGCTATCCAGTACCGCAGGATTCCGATGCGTTACATTTGGATGCCTCTTGCGAAAGTTCAAGAGGGATTGGGCGGCGCAACAAAAGCGATTACGCTTGCGGTTGTAGTGGGAGTTATAGGCTTAGCTTTTATGCTTTACTTAGTGCCATATCCTTTGAAAATGGATGCCTCAGGTCAATTGCAACCCGAAATCAGACGTAAGGTTTTCTCTTCGGTTGAAGGTGTAATCAAAGAATTGAGTGTTAAACCTGGCGATATGGTTGCAGAGAATCGATCGTTGGGCATTATGTATGACAGTCAGTTAGAAAAAGAAATTCGAACCCAACGTAAAGAGATCCAAGTCGCTGATCGTGATGCTCGTATGTACGAACAGCGTTCTAGTAAGGGCACGGATTCAGAGAGGTTGTCAAACCTTGTTGAAGCTGAAAAAAGTGGCATTATCAGGCTTAGTAAGGAGCGGGAACTTGATGCCTTGGTTAAAAGGACCCATGCGGATCTAAATCAGCAAAAAGAAGGTTTTTTTGCTTTAAAGGCCCCTTTATTTACTTCGCAGGAAGCGGTTAGGGTTGGTAATAAAGAATGGAAAGTACTAAGTAGCGCCTTCCAAGAAAATCTGACCAATCGCGTTGTCAAACCTTCTGAAGAATTACTGCGTCTGGGTGCAGTCGATGGCCCATGGGAAGTTGAACTAAAAATTCCCCAGCAGCATATCGGACAGGTTCTTAAAGGTTTTGGGCGTATGAATAAAGATGAATTGGAAGTTGATTTTATAGTGCGCAGCGACCCAACTCGGAAATTTAAGGGCAAGCTTACAAAAATAAAAATCGGTGGCGAAGCCAATCCCGAGCGCTCTACTGGTATGGAAGCCGAGCCGGTGGTGATTGCCTGTGTTACCTTGGTAGGTGTTGATAAAGAATATGAACTTCCTAGAGAATTACTTCTTTCGGGTACCGAAGTTCATGCGAAAATCATTTGCGGTAACGAAAGAATGGGTTATTCCCTCTTTTACGGTCTTTGGGAATTCTTCTACGAGAAAATTGTGTTTTTCTTCTAATCAGCAAGCTCAAAATCAATGCTGGATGGATAGAATCAGAAATATATACAGAGTCGACTAGGAGATAATCATGTTTAGATGGGCAGCAGTAACAGTTTTGTTTTTTGGTTTAGGCGTTGTTGTGCTAAATGCGATTAATAAATCTACTTCCCAAAAGGCGGTAGCCACAGATGAACTCGTCTTCACTTCATCTACAGAAGATATTGTTGCGCAGGTGGGGGAAAATAAAACCAATCTTGTAGATGGTAATCCCGGGAATAATCAGCCTAAGGTTGATGCTCCTGCCACAGTTACCGTTTCGAGGGCTGGGGTTAACCAACCTTTGGTTATCGCAAATGCTCGTATTAGCTCCATGGAGAGGCAGGAGATTCCTGCTGAAAAAGATGGTAAATTGTTGTTCGTGGGTACCGATATTAAACCCAATAGGGATGTTCATCCTGATGATGTTTTTAAGCTCACCATTAGTCGATTAGTGATCGAAGATGAAAAAGTTTCTGGAAGTGATGTAATCTTATTGGACAATAAATCAAATAAAAAGTTTCGTTTATGGAAGGGCGGTGAAGATCCACTGACCCCAGGTAAGTTGGCGTTAGACTATAAAGAAACTACATTTTATAAGCTTGAAGTTGGTGATGAAGTTCAAAAGAACCAGATGGTAGCTTTGGTGAATCCTGTATTGGCTTTAGATGATTTGGGTATTCGGGCTGCCAAGTTGGAAGCCAGTGAAGCCGATCGCAGGGCGAGTGAAAAAACCCGTGATGAAGCTCATAAACGGTTCCAACAGCAATCACTCCTCAGGCAAAAAGGTGCCGGTTCTGATGAAGAGTATCGCTCTGCAGAACTATTCTGGCGCAGGTATATTGATGAAGAATCAGGCAAAGCCGCCTTGGTGGTTCAATCCCAACGCGAATTAAATGCTGCTGTTACGACACTTAAAATGCATGAGATCCGCAGCTCGATTCCTGGTGTGATTAAAACTATTTATCGAAATCGTGGTGAGGCTATCAAAAATCTTGAGCCATTGCTTCAGGTTCAAAATCGCGACCGTCTCCGGGTCGAGGGGCTTGTTGAGGTTCAGGATGCCCGAACTATTAGTCGTAATACCAAGGTTATTGTTGAGCCTTCGCAACCCGAGCAACCGAAGCTTGTTTTACGCGGCCATTTACAAGAGGTAACTTCAATAGGTGTTTGTCTCCAGGGTGGTGTAAGCACAATTATTTCAGGTAGCGAAGATTCCAGCATTCGTGCTTGGAACCCCGGTACTAGCGAGCAATTATGGGCACTTACTCTTAAGCACCCTGTAAAATCACTCGCATGTTTTAGTGGCAAATCCTCACATGTTGTGGCTGGCCTTTCTGATGGTTCGCTGGTGTTCTTTTCCCCCGCTACCATTCGTGAAAAAGATGCGATTAAATCTTCGGTTTCAGGTCATCGTGGTATTGTTCATTCTGTTGCTATTTCCCCCGATGGTGAATATGCAGTATCTGCTGGTGAAGATCATTCTCTTTGTGTTTGGAAAATCGCAAGTGCAGAGCTTGTGCAAAAATTCACAGATGCACATCGGTCCGGAATTACATCAGTTGCCTTTGCTGGCGCTGCCCAAATTGTTTCAGCAGGAAAGGATAATTCTATCCGTGTTTGGGCTTTTGATGCAGGGAAAATTGATCCTTCCATGCTTCTCTCGTTTGATAAACGCAGTGGTGATGTTTCGCATTTGGGCGTAAGCCCTGATGGTAAAACCATTCTCTTTGATCAAGGTAAGGAAATCCGTGTCCTTAGTCTCGCAGATAAACACCTTTTAGGTATCATCCATTGTAACTCCGGTGGTTCTTCCAGCTTTACTAATTTTGCTATCTATTCTCCGGATGGAAAAACAGTTCTTACCAATGGCGGTAGTGATGGTAAGGTTCAACTTTGGCGCACTCCCGTTAACAATGCGCGTCCTGCTGAATTAAGGCAATATATCTGGACTGGTGGTTCTTCTTCTTGTTGTGCTTTTTGTCCGGATGGAAGCTTTGCTGTAACGGGTACACAAGATCACCAAGTTCTTGTTTGGACTTTGCCCAACAAGCGGGAAGTTGAAGAAACATTGTTTGGTAATATCGCTCTTAATGAAAACTTTTTAGATTCTAATTCCAGGCAAGTTCGCATTTGGGTTGATCTTAAAAACCCCGGCTGGTTGCATCCAGGCGGCACAGCAACCCTTGTTATACCTGGTGCTAAGGTCTCTGTTGCTCCTGATAAATAACTCAACCTCAATTAATTAAATCTTATGAGTGAGCCAGTTTCTTCTGATCTCGAACGACGCAAGCAGATTAAAATCCGCCTTCGTAAAGATCTGTCGATTGAATCGCAACTTTACGAAGGCCGTACTTTTTTTGTCGTCAAAGATCCTGTTAGCCTTCGCTACTATCGACTTAAAGAACATGAGCATTTTTTACTCGACTTCATGGATGGGAAGCGGACCCTTCAAGATGCTCAAAAAGCTTATGAAGATCGTTTTCGCCCTGATCGATTAAGGCTCGAAGATCTTGAAGCGTTTGCTCAACAACTTTTAACCGCCGGGTTGGCTCAAAACGAGGCCCCCAAATCTGGTAAACAGTTGTATGAAAGGCATGTAAAAAAAAGACGAACCGAGCTTTTTCAAACTTTCACTAATATTCTTTATATTAAGGTCCCAGTTTTTGATCCTGACTACCTCTTGAAGCATATGCTCAAGTATTTTAGTTGGATCTTCTCTTTCGGTTGGTTTCTTATCAGCCTTGTAATTATGAGTGCTGCTGTTTTACTTGTTTCATCTCATTTTGATACTTTTCGCAACAAACTGCCCAATTATTACGAGTTCTTCTTTAGTTTCAAAACACTGATCTATCTCTGGTTGGCTCTGGGCATTGTTAAAGTCATTCATGAATTTGGGCATGGGCTAAGTTGTAAAAAGTTTGGAGGTGAAGTGCATGAAATGGGCATGCTATTTCTTTGTTTTTCCCCAGCTCTTTACGCTAATGTTTCCGATGCTTGGACTCTTCCGAACAAATGGCACCGCATCATTATTAGTGCCGCCGGTATTTATGTAGAACTTATCATTGCTTCTATTGCTACTTTCGTATGGTGGAATACTCCTAACGATCCTTTTGTAAACAATCTTGCCCTGTGTATCATGATTGTTTGCAGCGTTAGTACTGTCGTTTTTAATGCCAACCCGTTGATGCGCTACGATGGTTATTACGCTCTAGCAGATTGGTTGGAAATTCCCAACCTTCGTGAAAGAGCCAATCGCTTTATCAAAAATCTTTTTCTTGAACATTGTTTCGGTATAGAAGTGCCCCCAGAGCCTTATATGGCTGCAACGAGAAAAACGCTTTTTATATCGTATGCTGTTTTTAGTTATCTTTATCGGTGGGTTGTTACTTTTACTATTTTGTATTTTATGTATTCGTTTCTCAAGCCATACAAGCTTGAAGTTATCAGTGCCACTTTGACCTTGGCCTCGATTGGGTCTATGGTGGGTTGGCCTTTGTATCGGTTCGGGAAAAACTTATTTCGCAGGGGGAGGTTGCCAGACATGAATCGTGCAAGAACGACTGTAACTGCTTTTATTGCAGCGGTTTTACTTTTGGTGTTTTTCACCCTTCCCCTACCCGTCAATAGATTACGCGGTTATGGGCTTGTAGTGCCTAGGCCTGAAACAACGGATAAGCTTTTTGTAACAGTTCCTGGTTTCCTTCAAGATATCTTGGTGCGAGCTGGGCAAGAAGTTTTTAAAGGCGATGAACTTGCCATCTTCAGTAATCATGAACTTGAATCAAAACTTTCTTCTGCAAAAACTGAACTTGAAGCTAGCGATAAATATCACCGAGTTCTTTTGGTCTTGAAGGATCGCACTAACGACCGTGCTGAACGCGATCGCATCGAAATGGAGATAAATAAATCGGTTCGAACAGGGGATATGGCAAGGATTGAATCCGATTCCCTTGTTAAGTTGAAAAAAGATAAACTTGCGATTGTCGCAAGTCGTAATGGGATTATCGGGCATGCCCCAAAACCTGAAGATATCGGGAAACTGTTTTTAGATGATCCTAATGCGCCGCTTGTTTCTATTTATGAACCTAAGGTGCTAAGTATTTGCCTTCCCTTGGTTCCCTCCGATTTTAATCAATTGAGGATGAACCTTCGTTATGCGGAACAATTAAAAAATAAGTCGGATAAAAACATAGCTACTTGGGAACCTGATATCTATATTCGGGTTCAAGGCCGAGATTCCAAGGTTTGGAAAGGTAAAATTAGACAGGAAAGCTTGCCATCATCTGAAGCTAAGGAAATTCCCATGGCTCTTTCCAATAAGGCTGGTGGGCCTATTCCCGTAAAGGCTACAGAGGTTCCAAACCAATTAGTTCCTCAGGCTCAGCAATTTCTTGTTTATATTGATGTTCTAGATGCTGATGCCACGATTTTCCCCGGATGTATGGCGCAAGCTAAAATCTACCTGCAACCCGAAACTTGTGCCCAATGGCTTTGGCGTCTTATAAGTGACCTTTTTGATATAGGTCTGGTAAGATAATCACTTGTAATACTTCCGCCTTTATGTTCATGGGTGAATTATGTTCCTAAAACGCCTTTTATTAATCGTATTATTGTTTCTTGTAAAACCTGAATTGGTGTGTGCTGATCTTTTCGATGAGTATACCAATCAGGTTTTGAAAAAGATGGTAGAAGAGGGGTTCTGCAAGGAAGTTGATGCAATATCTCTAAAAGATATTGCTGATATTGATTCAGTTATTCCCGGCATTCAAGCAGGTTTTGTCATCGTTAAAACTAATGAAGGCCGCTATTCCCGTTCACTCGTTCAATTTGCCAGGCAAAAAATTGATGCTAACAATGCCACTCCCATGGTGCTTCTCGAACGATTCACCACCTATCGCGAAGGTGAGGAACGAACTGTTCTTGCTTCTTCAAAAAATGTAGCCCTTTTCTCGAAGTTCAGATTTAGTTTTGATCTTGGTCAGGTTGTTCCTTCTGAATTGGGTGGCGATATTCTGTTTGAATCTGATAAGGGTTCTCCCAAAATCTCACCCCTTGGCAAAGCTAAGCTTTTTCTTGTAATTAAGCCTCACCCCGATGCTAAACCTATGAAAAAAGATAATGCAGTTACTGTTGGTCCCACTTTCGATATGAAATATTTCAATGGTACCTACCAGTTAAATGATGATGGCAGAAGGACTGGGAAATTGATTCTTAAGGTGGACGAACTTGGCGAGGTACTTGGTTCTTTTTATTCGGATAAAGATGGGCAAAAGTACGAGGTGCGTGGTAAGGCCGGTGCTCCACCTCATGCGATTCAATTCATTATTAAATTCCCCCGGATTGAGCAGAATTTTCAAGGTTTTCTTTTTACTTCCGATGCTAAGGCCATTGCTGGGTCTTCAAAACTGGTTGATCGAGATTCTGCTTTTTATGCCATCCGGGTTGAATGATTATAGTTCTCAATTAGTCGCTCATTATTTTCACTATTTTGGTTCATTTACAACTTTTCAAGTATAATAACTTTCATTGTTTTACCTTGCTGTTTTAAGCGGCGCCGGTTTTAAAGGGCCTCCCTTGGATAAGATTAGCCTTTTTTGTTTTGGTGCTAGTTATACTGTCGCTCTGGTACTTAACATCTTGTACCAGTATAGGCCTATTCGCCTTCTTAACATTCTCGAAATCACATTCGCTCTTGCTGGGTTGTTTGCTCAATCATGGTACCTTGCATGGTGGCAACCCCCTCTTGCTCAACAATTCGGATGGTTTCTTTTATCCAGTTGGATTCTTTCTACTTTCTACTTATATGGCATCATTCATTATCGGAAGATTGCCTGGGGGGTTTTTGTTCTTCCCCTGATCATTTTGCTTGTAACATTAGCTGCATTTTTTCCTCCTGCCATGGATGCGGCGGGAAATCGGATTGGCGGACTGGTTTCCAATATCAAAACACTTGGGTTGTTGCATGTTGTTTTTTTGCTTACCGCAACTGTTGTGATTTGCCTTGGGTCTCTTGCTAGCTTCATGTACCTTTTGCATTCTAATCAATTGAAACTAAAGCTTGCACCAGGAAAAGGTTTAGCAATGCTTAGTTTGGAAAAACTTGAAACTGTAATTCGGTTTTGCATAGCATTGTCATTCCCTCTTTTGTCCATGGGTTTGCTGATAGGTTTATATTTAATGCTGAAGAATGTTGAAAAACTTACTGGATGGTCGGATCCGAAGATTATCGGTTCATCTGTATTATGGCTTGCGTTTCTTGTTTTGATTTACGCCCGCTATGGATTTCATTTGCGAGGCAAACAACTTGCAAGCCTTACTATTACTGTTTTTGCCCTGCTAATTCTTTGCTTGATTCTACCTCACGATCTTCCGCAAGAGGTGGGGAAATGAATCTCTTGGTAACTTGCTGTAATTTTCGTAACACCCCTATCAATATCCGGGAAAAATTTTCATTTGATAATAATCGGCTTAAAGCTGCACTTGATTGGTTTAGTGCAAATTCCAATGTTGAGGTTATTATTCTTGCAACCTGCAACAGGGTTGAAATTTATATCGCTGGAATTGATAGCCTTGAAATTTTAGGCAAAGAAATTGTCAAAAAGTTTCTTTCCGAGTTCTTTGTTGTTCCGGTGGAAGTTGTTGAAAAACACTTTTTCTTTCTTGGTTCAATTGATGGGGTTAAACATCTTTTCAGGGTCTCGGGAAGTTTGGATAGTATGATCGTTGGGGAAGGGCAGATTGCTGGGCAGGTAAAAAGTGCGCTTGAAACTGCCTCCTCCGCATCCACCGCCGGGCCGTTGCTTTACTCGCTTTTTCGCCAAGCCCGAAGGGTCGCCAAGCGTGTTCGCACCGAAACCATGATTTCCCGTGGCAATATCTCTGTATCAAGTGTCGCAATTGGTTATGTAAAACAGGTGTTTGATCATTTTGATGACAAGGTGGTTGCAATTCTTGGCGCTGGGAAAATGGGCGAAGTTACCCTCAAGAACTTGCAGGAATTAAATCCCAAGAAAATCATCGTTGCTAATCGGAGTCCTGAAAAAAGCGAAGTGCTTGCCAAAAGTTGTAATGGTGAAGTCTATTCTTGGGAACGCCTTTCCGATGTTCTTGTTCATGCGGATATTATCATTAGTTCCACAGGTTCGCAGGAGCCGATAGTTACCAAGGAGTTTTTTGCCTCGGTTGCCCACAAGCGCAATGGCAGATCCTTGGTTATTCTCGATATTGCTGTTCCCAGAGATTTTGATCCTGAGATTCACGATGGTGATCAAACCTGCCTCTTTAATATTGACGATCTTCAGAAAATTCGTGAATCCACACTTAAGGAAAGATTGAAGCATGTGCCCCAGGCGGAAGTCATCGTTGAACAGGAATCTTCCAGATTCATTGCTGATTGGGAACGCAGGCGAAATGGCCCGGTGATCGCTAGACTTAATCAGGAATTCGAAAACAAACGCAAGAATGTTGTTGCAAACTTGCTTTCCAAATTAAATGGCAAACTTTCCAAGGAAGATAAGGAATACATTGAAGGTGCTTTCCGCCTGCTTCAAAATCAGTTTCTTCATGGGCCCATTAGCGCCCTCGCAGAAGAGATGCAAAAAGGTAATTCTTCCAATCATTCGCTTATTGATGCCCTGCGTAAATTATTTCGTTTGCAAGATTGATGCTAAAGTGAATCATGGCTAAATGTCTTGTCACTGGTGGTGCTGGTTTTATCGGGAGTCATTTGATTTCTCGACTGCTTTGCGATAATCACCATATTGTTGCACTTGATCAGGCCCCTTGGAATAACTCTAATAATCTTTTCAATCTGAACTCTTCCGCCTTTAAATATGTTCAGGGTTCTGTTTCTGATTCATCTTTATTTAGAAGCCTTATTACTGATGCTGATCATATTTATCTTCTTGCTGCTACCCTTGGGGTTCGACGGGTTATCGAAAATCCTATTGGTACTGCCAATACGCAGGTTGATCAAGTTCGCGATATTTGCGCTATAGCTTCTTCGCATCAGAAAATATTTTATGCGAGTACCAGTGAGGTTTATGGGAAAACAAGTGTTTCACCACTTACCGAAGGCCTTCCCTTGGTGTTGGGGGAACCAGGTAAAGCAAGATGGGCTTACGCCTGTAGTAAATTGCTTTCAGAATACTTGCTGCTTTCTTTGTATCGTGATAAAAGTATTCCACTCGTTGTAGGTAGATTCTTTAACGTTGTAGGGCCTAGGCAAAATCAAGCTTATGGTGCAGTAATACCTAATCTTTTATCTCAAGCAATCAAGGGTATTCCACTCACCGTTTTTGGTGATGGAACACAAACCCGATCTTTTTGCCATGTTCAAGATGCTGTTGATGCCATGCTTTCTCTTATGAATCATGATTCTTGTAATGGGCAGGTATTCAACATAGGCAATGCTGAAGAAATTTCGATTCGTAATCTTGCAGATAAAATCCGGGCGCTTATGGATCCTTTATTAGAAATAAAAATGATTCCCTATGAAGATGTGATGCCTTTAGGTTTTGAAGAAATTCTTAACAGGGTTCCTTCATTGGATAAGATAAAGGAATATACGGGTTGGTCGAGTAAATATAAACTTGATGAAACCTTGCTTGATTGTTTAAGGGCACTAAAGGGAACTTCTTTTTAATTACTTTCGTTAAAAATGGATGTATTGTTATGAATGAACTGCTATTTAAAAATATACTGGAACTTGTTCGTCGCACTTCTACCAGCCTTCCTAAAGATGTAAGGGAAGTGATCGATCTGAATCGTGTTTTAGAGCAGCAGGGTTCCAATGCGGATCTTGCGCTTGAGCTTGTTTACAAGAATATTCTGATGGCCAAAGAGAAAAGTGCACCGATTTGCCAAGACACTGGTACCATTACATTTTATATTTCTACTCCGGTGTCCACCAATCAAATTGATATAGAAAAAGCTTGTATTTCTGCTGTTTCAAAAGCAACAGAGTTGGGCTATCTCAGGCAGAATTCTGTTGATAGTGTAACCGGGAAAAATAGTGGGGATAATATTGGCCCTGGCTCTCCGGTTTTTCATTGGCATCAGCATGATAGCGCTCACATCGAAATAAAATTGATTCTAAAGGGTGGCGGTTGTGAAAACATGAGCGCCCAGTATTCCCTTCCTGCTTCGATCAATGGTGTACGCTGTGATCGTGATCTCGCTGGTGCTAAAGCTGTAATTTTAGATGCTGTATGGCAGGCGCAGGGAAAAGGTTGTGGCCCTGGATTTTTGGGCGTATGTATCGGGGGTGATCGTGCTAGTGGTTACGAATTTGCTAAGCAGCAATTACTTCGGACTGTTGATGATGTTAATCCAGATCTTCAGCTTTCGCATCTTGAAAATCAGGTGTTGGAGGATGCAAATAAATTGGGTATTGGGCCTATGGGCTTTGGCGGAAAGCTTACGCTGGGTGCATGTAAGATTGGGACTTTGAATCGGTTACCTGCTTCCTTCTTTGTTTCCGTTGCCTATATGTGTTGGGCTTATCGCAGGCGAGGGGTAACACTCGATATTTCTGGAAAGGTTCATGAATGGCTTTATCAGGAAGCAAATGAAAACTTTGAGCTTCAAAAAGAAGGGGAGTCGTTTACTGCAATTGATCTAGGTAAATTAGGTTCGAAATCTACTAATGTTGTTAGGTTGACCACTCCGATTTCTGAAGAAAAAATCCGGACTCTTAAAGCTGGTGATATTGTTTTGCTATCAGGGAAAATATTCACAGGTAGGGATGAGGTTCATAAATATTTGTTTAAAGGAGGCGATCTCCCCATTCTTAAAGATGCAGTGATTTATCATTGTGGCCCAGTGATTCTTGAAAAAGATGGAGTATATAAGGTTGTTGCTGCGGGCCCTACTACTTCGATTCGAGAGGAACCCTATCAGGCCGAGGTGATAAAGAGGTATGGAATTAAAGCAGTTATTGGTAAAGGCGGAATGGGGCCTAAAACTTTACAAGCTTGCAAGGAATTTGGTTGTGTTTATTTGCATGCGATAGGTGGTGCTGCGCAAATCTATGCCGCTTGCGTAAGCAATGTGCCTAATGTTTATTTAAAAGAAAAATTTGGTAGCCCTGAAGCGGTGTGGGAAATGAATGTTACTGATTTTCCTGTGGTTGTTACCATGGATTCTCATGGTGCTTCACTTCATCAAGAAATTGCAGATACTTCTAAAAGTAATCTTTCTAAGGTGTCTGGATAATTATTTTAAAACGCTGGATTGCTTTAGTAATAACCTTACCGCTTCTCCTAGTGAGCAACGCTTTGAATCTGCAAGATCTTCCAATAGTCGAAGGTGAGCTTTGGATAATAGTAAAGATATTTCTACAATCTCGTTTTCGTTCATTGCAATTTCCTTTATGAAGAAAGGTTCCTCTAGGTAACCTAAATTTTCATGCGAAGTAAACAATTTCTATTCCTTCCATGTGAACAGAACTTGAACGTTGTTATATATGCAATCTTTGTGCCAATTCTTAAAATATTTTGGATGTTGATATTTGCAGTAATTTCAACTGTTTTTCGATGTAATGCGGGAATGGGATGGTAAGCTTGCCTATTTTTTGTGCTAGTTGCTTAGTTCTTCATCAAATGTTGGAAAGCACCGGCTAAATCTAGATTTCTAACAGCCCCGAATGTTGTATAATTTAAAAGTCTTCATTAGATAGAAAGTAAAGGGCATGAGTAAGAAGAAAAAAATCAGGGTTGATTTCATTAAGAACAGGGGTAAAGCCCCTCGGGAGAATGATTTTACCCGCGATTTTAAAACTGCATCTGAAAAAATTGATGACCTATCTGGCACTGAACAAGTTCGGGCCAAGGGTGATATATCTCGTAAGCGTACTATCATTACAAATGATGATCCTGGTGGTCAAGATGGTGAAGTTAGGCCTGCTGCAGATTTAATTAATGCCATGCCTGGCCGGGTGATTCAAATTACTGGTTTAACTGTTTTGGTTCAGGTAGGAAATGGCGTAATTTATCGATGCACCGTAAGGCGATTGCTTAAAACACTTGCGACGGATGAGCGAAGTGCCGTAACAACGGGCGATAAAGTTTGGATAATACCTGAACAGATTCCTTTAGCTCAAGAACTTGTGCCAAAGTTGGATCCGGTGCCGGACAGTGCGGTTCTGCCAGTAGGTGTAGTTCAGACCGTTGAACCTAGAAAAGGGATATTGACTAGGAAGTCTAAGCATAAAGATCATGTCATTGTTGCAAATGTTGACCAAGTGATGTTCGTGATATCGCTTTCTCAGCCGGAATTGAAAGTGCATTTAGTCGATCGTTACATTGCAGGTGCTTTGGAAGGCAACCTCGAACCGATACTCTGTTTCAATAAGGTTGATCTGATTAGCGAAGATCAATACCAGTACTTGGTTGGCTTATATTCGCAACTTGGTTACAAGGTCTTATTCACGAGTACACGAACAGGTGTAGGGATTGATGATGTAAGGCATGTGTTATCGAATAAGCAATCGGTAGTATGTGGACAAAGCGGTGTTGGAAAATCTTCGTTGTTAAATGCAGTACAACCCAACCTCGGGTTAAGGGTTAATGTCGTAAGTGAGGTTAATCAAAAGGGAAAGCATACCACCACTTCTGCAAAATTAATTCCATTGGAATGCAAGGGGTGGGTTGTAGATACTCCTGGCATTCGATCTTTTGAGTTGTCGAATCAAATGCCCTCTGAAGTTGAGAACTTTTTTAGAGAATTTCGGCCAATGTTGCCTTACTGCGAATTTGCAGACTGTACCCATACGCATGAAACAGGTTGCGCGATTAAAAGGCAGGTTTTTCGTAGGGTTATAAGCCCTGATCGTTATCTAAGTTATCTAGGCATGATCAAAAAGGAAGACCCGCATGAAAGTCGCCACGAGCGCTAAAAACGCTTTGGATTCTAAAAAAGCAGTGGTTGCTCTGGAAAGTTCAGTAATCAGCCAAGGGTTGGCGTACCCCAAAAATCTTGAAATCGCCCATGCAATGGAAGATTGTATTCGCAAAGAAAATGTCCAACCCTTAACGCTTGCAATAATTGATGGTGTGATCACGGTTGGTTGTAATGTCGAAGAAATAAAAAGATTAGCTACAGAAAGTGGAATCCTTAAAGCAGGATCAAGGGAAATAGGCGTAGCTGTTGCCCAAAAAAAAACAGCAGCTCTAACAGTTTCAGGCACTTTGAAAATTGCCGCCAAAGCTGGAATCCGCGTTTTTGCAACAGGGGGTATAGGCGGTGTTCATCATTGTGCGAACGATAAGCCGTTGGATGTATCATCAGATTTGCTGGAACTTTCCCGAAACCAAGTAATTGTTGTGTGTGCTGGAGCCAAAAACATTCTGAATCTTGGTGCAACACTCGAGGTTTTAGAATCGTTGGCAGTTCCTGTGTTTGGTTTTCAAACTGATGAATTTCCTGCATTTTTCGTGAGATTTAGTGGCTATAAAATTCCTTGCATCCAAAATGTAAAAGAGCTTGCTGCTATCGCTGTTGAACACTGGAAGTATTCAAACTCTGCAATATTGTTGTGTCTTCCTGTAGAAAGTTGTTTTGCTCTATCTCCAGAGGTCTGGTCAGACGCATTGAATCATGCAATTCATAAATCCGTTGAAGATAAAATCATAGGGCAGGCAAGTACCCCTTACCTTCTTCGTGCGGTTGCAGAATTTACCCAAGGGGCAACGGTTGTTGCAAATGAAAAACTACTTCTTGCTAATGCCACGCTTGCTGCACAAGTAGCACTTGAATTGATTGAAAAACAAACGTAAGCCTAATCGTCGCCGTGCTCATCTTGCCACTCGTCATACCAAGCCATCTGTATTGCTTCGAGAATTTTTTCGTTTGAAGCTTCAGGTTTTCCTTCGAAGTTTTCAAGTTCGAGTACCCATTTATGAAGATCAGTAAAACGCACAGAAAGAGGATTAAGTTTGCCATGCTTTGCAAAAAGCAGTTCGCCTATATCTCTAAAATCGTTCCAGTTCATTGTTTATTTTCCTAAATCATTTAGTTGTTCAGGGTTTTGATTTGAAAGATACATCTTCGCTGCAGCATCCATCGCCATTGAGGCGTAGGGCGTTAAAACCGTTTGAAATTCATCTAAAACAGTTTTGATTATTCCTGGTTCCTGCTGAAGCAGTGAGGATTCTACGGTTGCAATTGCGGTGTTGATATTCGATTTGTCGTTTTTAGAAAGAGGGAGCATGGAGTTTGAAAGAATTCTCCTTGCATGGTTCAGATCAATACCTGCTTTGGTTCTTAATTCGATTAGCATTCTTTGTTTGAAATCTTCGCTTGCGTGTTCAATACTATCGAGAACGATATTTTCGATTTCTTCTTTGCTAAGGCCGCTTGCAGGTTGAACTTTCACGCTTGCTTCCACCCCGCTTCGAATTTCCTTGGCGCTTACAGTGAGGATCCCGTTGGCATCAATAATAAAAGAGACATCAACCTGAGGCATTTGGGCAGGCATGGGCGGGAAGCCGGAAAGGGTGAATTTGCCAAGGTTTTTGCAATCTTTAGCTAGTTCTCTTTCGCCTTGATAGATGTTGAAAACAATCCCTGTTTGATTGTCTACCCCAGTGGAGAACCGTTCGGTTGCAATTGCAGGGATGGTCGTGTTTCGGTGGATTAGTTTGCTGATCGCCCCGCCTAAAGTTTCAATACCGAGGGAAAGTGGAATGACATCTAATAGTAATAGATTCTTGCGTTTGCCTGATAGTATTTCGCCTTGTACCGCAGCGCCGATAGCTACAGCTTCATCAGGGTTGATCGAGGTTAAAGGTTTTTTACCAAAGAAGTCTTGAACCATTTTCTGGACTAAGGGAACTCTGGAAGATCCCCCGACCAGAACGATCTCGTCTACAGATGTGGTTTTAATTCCTGCATCTTTAAGGGCTTTTTTACAGCAAGCTAGAGTGCGTTCAATCAAGGGAATGATTTTATGTTCGAAATTTTCTCTGTTGATTTCCAGAGGAGTTGTGCCGAGGGTTGGAAGCGAATCTAAATTGAAAGTTGTTTGGTCATTAACGCTTAGGTTTCGTTTTGTTTTTTCAGCTTCTAATTTTAGTGCTGCAATAGTGCGTGCATCCAGTTTTGTTTTGATGTTAAGTTTATCATCTAAAACATGCCGTATAATTGCGTGATCAAAATCATCTCCACCGAGGTGGGTGTCTCCATTGGTGCTAAGGACTTTAAAAACGCCATCAGCGATTGAAAGAACGGAGCAATCAAAAGTACCACCGCCTAGATCATAAACCACAATCGTACCATTGCGCTTGCGATCAAGGCCGTAAGCAAGAGCAGCAGCAGTAGGTTCATTGATAATCCGAAGAACATCAAGGCCAGCAATTTTCCCAGCATCCCGTGTAGCTTGTCTTTGGGAATCATCAAAATATGCTGGAACGGTGATAACAGCTTTAGTGGGGTTACCAGCGAGTCGCCTGACTTCTCCCAAAATAATTGCAGACACTTCCTCTGGGGTGAAATCTTTGTCCCCAATTTTAACGGTAAGAACTGTCCTGCCATCATCCCGAGTTTTTTCCTGTATTTGGTAGGGGATAAAAGGGAGATCTTTTTCAAGATCTTTTAGGGTTCTTCCAATTAAACGCTTGATGCTAAAAATAGTGTGTTCGGGGTCGGTAAGGCAATGGCGTTGAGCTTCTGTGCCAACAAATACGCTGCCATCCGCATGGATGCTTATGATGCTGGGAATGAGAGAATTACCAGAATTATCCTTAACAACCTGTGCTTTGCCATTACGGACAAAAGCAGCGAGGCTGAAGGTTGTGCCAAGATCGATGCCAACGATCTCGTCGTTCATAAAAAATCTTTCTTGCAAGCATCAACCTATAAACCAAGGGAGAGCAATTGCGCAAAATACAAATAAAAATTGCTGGGGTATACCTTATAGGGTACTGATAGACCAATCAGATAACTAAGCCCAACAGTCCTATTTTAAGGAATCATGGCAGAAAACAAAGCCAGAGATAAATCTTTTATACTGGCATTAGGGTTGAAGTAGAAGTTTATGCTGTGAAAGCCAGTCGAATGCTCGTTTTTGCCAATCGCCCGGTCCTGTGGCACCTGGTCGCAAGTTCATACCAAAGCCGTGACCGCCCCGTTCGTATATATGTAGCTCAGCGGGAATTTTTTTATTGATGAGTTCTAGGAAGAGCAGGGTGCTTCCCTGAGGAAGAGAGCCTGTGTCATCGCTGGTTTGAGCAATGAAGGAAGTGGGTAGTCCATTTTCAACTTTGATATCGGATCTCAATTTTTTAGTGACAGGATCATAAATCTTGTAGGGGTAAAGCAGGAGTAGAAAATCAGGTTTATAGTTGGCCTTATCATCAACTAGGGGAAAGTTGGGTTTGTTCGTAGCTGCGATAAGAGTAACCTGACCCCCCGCAGAGAAACCAAGCACGCCGATTTTATCTGTATCAATGTTGAGATCTCTAGCATTGTTGCGGACTTCGATAATAGCTTTTTGCAAATCTTGCACAGGGCCTGCGTGAGGCTCGGTATGTTTGTTTGTAGGTGTTCGATGAACGAGTTGAAAAGTGGTGATGCCATTTTTTGCTAGCCATTTGCAAGCATCAGAGCCCTCGTGTTCATCTGCGAGAATGCCAAAACCGCCCCCTGGAACAACGATGATTGCAGCCTTTGAGGCATTGGATCCCGCTTCTGGTTTGAAAACAATAAGTCTGGGATTAGAAACATTTGATCTGCGGGAAATTTCGTCTTTCCCCTTGATAGAAGTTTCGGGCATTTCAGTTTGAACTTTAGGTTCTGGCATACCTTTGGGCCAGAGAATGATTTCTTTTTGAGGTTCATATCCTGAAACCATGGCAGTGGATACGCCTAAAAGAAAAACAATTGCAGTAGATAAAACTCGCATAGGAAATGTTCCTTTTGTAGATTTGTCAAATTTGAATATCAGCAGATTCGATGGACTTTTTTGTGATTGAAAGTTTATTTCCCGCCGTACCAAATGCCTCGGTGCCAGTAGTGATCCCTTAATTTATGAATCACGGCATCGGGTAAAGGGGGCATATCCGATACTTTGGTGTTGGCTTCTGCTTGGTGAATATTGCGGATACCTGGAATGATCGTACTTACTGCAGGGTGGGCCAGAACAAATCGTAACGCAACATCTGCAAGTGTATAGGAATCTGCGGGCATTAACTTTGCAAGATCTTCCTTGATGCGTTCGACCCTTGAAACGGTTCGATCTAGCCGGTCTGCTTGAAAATATCTGCTTCGAAAATCATCCGCATGAAATTCTTGCCCTAATGCATACTTCCCAGTTAGTGAGCCTTCATCAAAAGCCACCCTGATAATAACCCCAACATTATGCTCGATGGCAGCAGGCAAAAGTTCAGCAACCGGTTCCTGTTCAAAAATGTTGTAAATCACTTGAACAGCGTCGAGGTAACCTTTGCGCATAAGTTCTATGAGTGAATTTTGGTCATGCTCTGGCGTGGAAATTCCGATGTGTTTGATTTTACCCTCAGACTGAAGTTTTTTGAGAACATCAAGTGGGGTGGGGTTACGATTCCATGCACGAGTCCAAGTGTGAAGTTGTAGAAGGTTAATGCAATCAACGCCCAAATTTTTCCTTCTTTCGTCGATGTTTTTTCGCAGGTATGCCTCAGGGTAGCGATCTTCTACTTTGCAATATGGGGAAGGTGGCCATTTTCCTGGCATGGGTGGAGTTTTGGTTGCCACATATACTTGACTATTACGTTTCCTAAGTACTTCACCGATGATTTGTTCGCTTTTGCCGTTGCCATATACTTCTGCGGTATCAATAAAGTTAACACCAAGATCAAGGGCCTTATTTAATGCTGCGATAGACTCATCGTTGGCTTGTGGGCCCCAACCACCGCCAATAGCCCAAGCGCCAAATCCAATTTCAGAAACATTGACACCCGTATTGCCCAGAATGCGATTTTTCAAAAGCCTGACTCCACAAGATTAATGGTATTGATGTTGAAGGGAAGACCGCGATTAAAGTAGGGCGAATTATATGAACAGCTTACTTTGATTGAAGTCTTCTTCTAACCATGTCATTCTAACTGCAAGATGTTTAAAAATCAGCAAAATAAGTCTAATTTCGTTGTTACTAGGTGGAAGGTGAGATTTAGGATTAATTTGTTAAAAAGCTGGATTCTATAATGCTAAGCTTGCTAAAAGCATTTATGATACTACAAGATAATTGATTGTTTTATGAATATTTAATGTTGTTTAAATAAAGGAAGATGAGATGAAAATTCGATTTGCTTACCTAGTTTTATTAGGTATGGGGTTGCCTTTGTTTGCGCAGGATACAACAGGTAAAAAAGCTCCGACAAAACCCGCTGAACCTATTAAATCGGCAGGATCTGATGTTGAAAAGTCGGAAGGTCAGAAAAAACTTGACTCGCTGCGTAACGAATTTAAAAAGTTGCAAGATGATGTGATTCAGGAATACAAAGATGCAAAGTCTCCTGAAGAGGCGCAGAAATTGATCCCAAAAATTCAAAAGAATCTGTTAAAGCTTCCCCGTGAAGAGTATGCCAAAAAAGCCATTGCGCTCTCTAAGACCATGCAACCCGCTGATCAGGGAAGTTTTGATTCCTTGGTTTTTGCAATGAGTATGGTTTCCCGTGGCAACAATAAAGAGATCATGAAGGAAGCGGTTGACATGATTGTTAAAGATCATTCCAAAAACCCCAAGATGATTTCAGTGTTGGGGTTCATTAGTTCTACACCCGATGGTGCTTCTGTTCTTGAAAAAATTGCAACCAAAACAGACGATCGTAATTTGGCTGGCCTTGCTTGGTATGCCATCACTGAAAATCTTCAGAAAGAAGCTGGTGATGTTGGCCCTAAACAAGCCGAGGAATTGAATAAAAGAACAGAAATGATTTACGAAAAGCTTGCAAAGGATTATGCAGATGTATCAATGGGTCGTGGAACTATTGGCGACACCATCAAAGCGGCTTTGTTTGAGCTTCAAAATTTAAGTGTGGGTAAAGTTGCTCCTGAAGTGCTGTGTTTGAATATCGATGGCGATAAAGAAGACAAGCTTTCCAATTACAAAGGAAAAGTTGTTGTTCTTGATATTTGGGCAACATGGTGCGGACCTTGTAAAGCGATGATTCCACATGAAAGAGAAATGAACGAGAAACTTAAGGGTAAGCCTTTTGCTTTTATTTCCATTTCTGGAGATGACACTAAAGAAACACTTACTAGTTTTCTTGAGAAAGAAAAAATGCCATGGGTTCATTGGTTCGCTGATCGTAAGGGGATTTTAAAAGATTGGAACATTAGGTTCTATCCCACGATGTACATTCTTGATCACAAGGGTGTTATCCGAGCCAAAGGTCTTCGCGGTGAAGAGCTCGAAAAGAAAGTAAATGAATTAGTGGTGGAAGCTGAGAAAGCAAAGAAAAGCTAATCCGTAAAGCTGAGTGATAAAAGTAAAAGAAAGCATTTTGCTTTAGGGCAGAATGCTTTCTTCGTTTAGGAGGAAAGATTTAAGACTATTTGTTATTCTTAAGAAGAGCGTTCTTCGTTTTATCCCAACTCTTGGACAAGCTACCTGAAGAAACTTTAAGATCCCTGAAAGAGGCGCTTTCACCAGAAACAGTAAAGCCTAGGTTTGCTTTTGGCTTTTCAACTGCTTGGTGGGTTCCAAGTATGGTTGTTTTGCCATCAAGGGTTGCTAGCATGTTTGGGCCTTGAAGTTCCAACACCATGGAATGCCATTCTCCTGCTTTAATCACAATGTCACTGCTGGCAAGTACCATTGATTTATCGCCAGCTTTTTTGTCTTGTGAATCTTTGACTACCGAGAAACCCGCAGGCTTGATTGCAACCCTACAAATGTGGCCTTTGGTTCCATTTAAACTTAAACTGATACCTTTTGCCCCTTCAAGCTTGAAATTAAAAGAGACAACTCCATCGTTAAAGCTGGCATCATGCCTTGATACTGCACCATGCATATCAGTTTTGATTTCTGATCCCTTGATGCTACCGTCCACATTGTCCCATTTTCCCTTGGTTGTTTTCCAACCATCTCCAAAGCCTTTTATCAGTGAATCTTCAAGAACTGTTTTGTCGATGGTCACCATTTTGGTGTTCGAATCTGCAGACGGTTCAGCAGAAATTCCAAGCCCAACGATGGTTAAAATGCTGCTAATCATGAATGCGCAAGTCAGTCTCATAAATCCTCGCTAATTATGGTGTAATGAAGAAAAGCAGATTAAATTAAGCTGCGGTCTTTTTCGTCTTTGTTTTCTTAGTTTTGGTTATTTTAACACTGTCGACTGATTTTTTATTGCTTGTTATCAACACTCCGCTGCCTTCTTTAAGGTCGCTGAATTTTGCAGGCGTTGTGGTCGCATCTTTTTTCTTTCCAGATACGCTTTCTAGTATTGTCGATTCTGTGATTTTAAAAGATTTTTCTTCGGCTGTTGTTGGGGTTGGTGTGATGTCACTTTTCTTTTTCTTTGGAGTTATTTTTACAGCAATAGTGCCTGATTCTTTGCCACTATCCTTCTCAATCTTTGAAATCACCCCTTTTTCAGGTTTGGATTTTGCAGCTTCAACGGTTCCTGAAAAAATAAACATTGCAACCATGGCAATTAACAAGAATTGAAATTTCATGGATCACCTCTTTGGCATGTAGAAAACAAACATCGGGCCCTTTATTATTAAACCCATTTGTAGGTTGCTAGTTTCGCAATCTTTTGGGTTTTTTAATGAAGGGGGAAATAGTTTCTCTAGTTCGATTTTTTCTTTTATATGTTGGGGAGAATATTTGCTTTGGATCGGAAGGTTTTTTTGCGGGAAAAGATCTTTCCTACAGCTTTGTTCTCTATTGTTGTTTCTGGATTTTTACTAATTGATTTTGTTTGTTGGATCTTGCGTGCTACCTGCAAAAACCAAGAGTCGATATGTCGAATAAGGCTTTACCAAACCTAAAAACCAAAAGCCAGTTTGAAATCAGTGCACTTTAAGTTTAGCGGGCCTATTGAGAGTACCAATCCTTAGGTGCACTATGGAACAAGTTCAGTGATTTTAAAAATCTATGCTGTTTTTCTAGTAATCTTTCTGCTTCGATGTTGGTTTCATCAAGGTTTTTTGTTTATACTTACATTATTGTTGTCTGATGGGTTTGATTCATGGAGTTTTAAATGAAGTATGTAAATAGATTGTTAGTTTGTGGTGCTATTATTTCTGCAATGTTTGCTATGAGCAGCATTGCCTCCGCGCAAAAGAAAAAAGAACCATTGAAGGGTTCTGGAGTTGATAATAAAGACTTACTCAAACCCGCTGCTAGGCCCAAGAAGGCCGATCTGCCTGCAAGTACTTTGCCTTTACAATTTATTAAAGGCGAACGGATTGCACTTGTTGGGAATTCCACAGCAGAGCGAATGAACCTTTTTGGTCATTTTGAAACTTTGCTTCATGCTCGCTTCCCCGAAAAAGAATTGGTGTTTAGGAATTTTGGCAGGCCCGCGGATGAAGTTGCTAACCGCCAGCGAGCCAATGATTATACAAAGCTTGATGATCCTCTTTTTACATTTAACCCAGATACTTTTCTTTGTTTCTTCGGTTTCAATGAATCTTTTGCCGGCCCTCTAGGCGTTGAAAAATTTAAGGCAGATTACGAAAAGTTTATTGATGAGTACTCTCAGAAGTATGCCCGTGATGATTCAAAAAGCAGCCCAAGGTTTGTAATCATTTCACCCATTGCCTTTGAATCCACGGGTGATTCCCTCCTTCCCGAAGGTAAAAAGGAAAATGAGAATCTAAAGCTTTATGCTGATGCTGCTAAAACTGTTGCAACTACTCGAAAAATTGCGTTTGTCGATATCTTTACGCCGACTCTTAAGGCATTCGATGAAAAAGCTGGCTCCCAGTTCACTATTAATGGGTGCCATGTTAATGAAGCTGGCGATAAGGTTGTTGGTCAGATTTTAGATTCCGGATTATTTAACAGTACGAACCCAGCTATCAGCAACACTTCCATGCTGGAAACACTTCGCAAAGCTATCAACGATAAATCGTGGGTTCATTTGCAGGATTACCGGATGCTGAATGGTTGGTATGTCTATGGTGGCAGACGCACCTTTGACACCGAAACGTTCCCGCGCGAATATTTGAAAATTCGCAACATGGCTGCAGTTCGAGATCAGTTGGTGTGGGATATTGCCCAAGGTAAAAAGGTTTCTGATAAAATTGATGATTCAAAAACCGGCGAGCTTTTTAACCCTCCAACCCGTTTTGGTGAACCTAGGCAGAAGTACAGTGAAAATCAGGAAGGTGGACCTAAAATCCTTCCCCCTGATGAATTGATCAAATCTTGCACTGTTCCACCCGGATACGAAATCAAGCTTTTTGCTGATGAAACTAAGTTTCCTGAAATCGCCAAACCTGTGCAGATGAGCTTTGATAATAAAGGCCGACTTTGGGTTTCTACCATGCCCAGTTACCCACAGTGGAAACCAGGCGATCCTAAACCCAGCGACAAACTGGTTATCCTCGAAGATACCGATGGCGATGGCAAAGCTGATAAAAGCACTGTCTTTTACGATAAACTTCATTGTCCCACCGGATTTCAGTTTTATAACGGTGGCGTTCTCGTTGTTGATCAGCCCCGTATTCTTTGGCTCAAAGATACCGATGGCGATGACAAAGCTGATGTTGTTGTTCATGTTTTAGATGGTTGGGCTACCGAAGATACCCATCACACCGTTGGCGCTTTCGAAGCTAGCCATGGTGGTTTGCTTCATATGATGGAAGGCGTTGCTATGAGCACCACGGTTGAAACACCTTGGGGCCCATTCCGTAACTTTGGGTCTTCAGGTTGTTATGTTTTAGATCCGCGTACTTGGAAAATTAGCCACTATGTTACCCCAGGTTATGGTAACCCATGGTGTTTTGTTTACAACGAATGGAATCAAGGTTTTCCTGGTGATGGCACCGGTGCAAATCAGCATTGGGATACCCCGCTTTCAGGCAAGCAGTTCCAAGGTCGTAAGGGCCTGAATGCTGTCTTCCCAACGGAAGGCATGAGGCCTGTTGTTGGAAGTGAGTTTTTGGTTTCCAGGCAATTCCCAGACGATGTTCAAGGGCAATTTATTTATGC
This sequence comes from Gemmataceae bacterium, assembly GCA_044337875.1. Taxonomy (GTDB): domain Bacteria; phylum Planctomycetota; class Planctomycetia; order Gemmatales; family Gemmataceae; genus UBA969. The sequence continues at coordinate 307,392 of JBIIMS010000002.1, read as the reverse complement.
TTGCGTTATTAATACGAACGGTATGCCCCGCTGGACTTTTTCCGATGATGGCGCTGGCTATAAAGGCACTCGCGTCAGGCATGACCCCAAAGATGCCAAAACCCCATTCGATTTGATCAAAAGTACTGACAAGCATTTTAGGCCTGTCGATCCACAAATCGGCCCCGATGGTGCTCTTTGGTTTGGTGATTGGGCTAACCCCCTTATCGGTCATATGCAATACAGCCAACGCGATCCCAATCGTGACCATGTTCATGGCAGAATCTACCGTTTGGTGTATAAAGATAAATCATTGCTCAAACCAGTTACTCAGTTCGGTAAAACAGTTCCCGAGTTGCTTTCCCAGTTAAATGAATACGAATGGCGCACCCGTGCACGCGTTCGAAATGAAATTCATTCCCATACTGCTGCTGAGGTTTTGCCCTTGGTTAAAGAATGGGTTTCAAAGCTTGATAAAAGTGGTAAGGATTACGATCGTCTTTGCTGTGAAGCCTTGTGGATTCAACAAAGTTTTCATGCTGTGGATGTTGATCTTGCAAAACAAATCATGGCTTGCAAAACAACCGATGCAAAAGCTGCTGCAACCAGGGTTGTCGCAGATGAACGTGATTATCTTCCCTCTGCATTTGAGCTTTTAAAAGCAGCTTCATTGGATGAAAATCCAAGAACCCGGACGGAAGCCCTTCGTGGGCTTAGTTACTTTGCCACTACCGAATCCGCTAGTGCAGTTCTTGAATCTTTGCGTAAGAATCCCCCAGACTACTTCACCCAATACACTGGTGAAGCTGCTTTGGGCGCAAATCTTAATGGTTGGAGAACTGGATACTTGAAGGGCGAGCTTGCTAAGGATGATCCCGCAGGCAAGAAGCTTCTCGATAATGTTATCTCCATCGATAAAAAAGGCGCTCAGGTTGTTCCCTATCTGCAAATCCTTTTGGGCAAGGATTCTTCCGCCTTGGAGCAACGCAATAAGGCTATGCAGGCGCTTGCTGATATGAAGGGTGGCGATCCTGAAAACGGTAAGCAGGTTTTCCGCAGGGGATGCCTTGCTTGCCATAAGGTATTTAACGAAGGTCAGGATTTTGGCCCAGATATGATGAAAGTTGGTACGCGCCTTACCAAATACAAACTCGTGGAATCTATTATCGACCCTAACGCAGATGTTGATAAAAAATATCTTTCCACATTGATCAGCACATCTAGTGGCAAAATTGTTACTGGTTTGCTGGTAAGTGAAAACAAAGATGAGGTTGTGATTTTCGATGGCAAAGTTAAACGAGTCATCAAAGTTGCAGATATCGAAGAACGCAAGACTTTAAAGCAAAGCAGTATGCCAGAAGGCTTGGCTGGAACTATTTCCCCAGCAGAGTTTCTTGATGTTATTGCCTTCCTTGCTACTTTGAAATAAATTTCATTTGATTGTTTGTTTCATTCAAGCCCGTTGACTTTGGTCGACGGGCTTTTTGTTTTTATAATTAATACTTTCTCTTTTGCTTTTGTTTCTTTTTTCTTCCCCCAACTCCCAACTCCCAACTCCCTCCGGGAAAAGGGCCCTTCGCTTCGCTAGCCCGGGTTCTAACCTCCACCATTTTTACTTCCCAATAATTGATATGGGTTTGTTTAAAGACAGAGTAGTTGCGATGGGGAAGCCCCACTGCAACTACTCCATTTGAACATTTAGATTTTGCACCTAAGGGATGAGTGCAACCGTCGCTAATTTTCTGCTTCTGCTTGGTCTTATTTCCGTGTAATTCCGTGTTAATCCGCGGCAAATGCTTCTGCTTTCTTATTCAACCGTTAATTTAAAATGGGGGCAATGGGTGAAATATTATGTTTTTCGTTGACACCCTTTTGCTACCTGATAACCTATTTTTACTTAATTAATTGCTTGCCCTGCAAAGATTATTTTCTTTATTTCTTTTTTTAAATACGATGCAGAAAACTGCTTTAGATTAAAAGGAACCCCGATGTTTTTAAATGCTTTCAAGAATCTTTTCACCCCAAAGACCACTAAAACAGCATTAAAAAAGGGGATTCGCCGTAGGCTCGAACTCCTCGGCTTAGAAGATCGAATTGTTCCTGCTGTTCCTTTCTCGCCGGCATTCCCTCATGCCTTATCCATTAATGCACCTGGAATTGCCGTAACCAATTCCGCTGCCTTCACGGTTACTTTCAATCAGTCTGTTACTGGCGTAGATGCTGCCGACTTCAATTTAATTGCTACTGGAACCGTTGCCAACGGCACAATATCTTCCGTAACCGGTTCGGGGGCAACCTACACGGTAGATGTTACCGGCATCACTGGAACCGGGACCCTTGGTGTCAACCTGGTCGATTTGCCCTCCATTACCGCCTTGCCTTCGTTTGCAGCGCAAACCACCTTCGCCACGGGAACTAGTCCAAATTCCGTAACTCTTGGTGATGTGAACGGCGATGGCAAACTCGATCTTGTCACCACAAATAATAACTCCAATGGTTCTGTAAGCGTGCTTTTGGGTAATGGCGATCGGACCTTCCAAGCCCAGCAAACCTTTGCAACGGGATCTTTTCCATACTCCGTAGCCCTTGGTGATGTGAACGGCGATGGCAGACTCGATATAATCAATGCTAATGGTGTTACCAACAATGTCAGCGTGCTGTTAGGCAATGGCAATGGCACCTTTCAAACTCAGCAAACCTTTGCCACCGGAAACTTTCCACGATCCGTAACCCTTGGCGATGTCAACGGCGATGGTAAAATTGACCTCATCACCGCGAATAATCTTTCCAACAATGCAAGTGTGCTTTTGGGTAATGGCAATGGTACCTTCCAAGCCCAGCAAACCTTTACCACAGGTGCCGGTCCAACCTCCGTGACGCTTGGCGATGTGAACAGCGATGGCAAACTGGATATTATCACTGCAAATGCTACTGACGACACGACCAGCGTGCTCTTGGGTAATGGCAATGGTACCTTCCAAGCCCAGCAAACCTTTGCCACCGGTGATATTCCACAAGAGGTCACGCTTGGCGATGTGAACAGCGATGGCAAACTGGATATCATCACCGCAAATCGTAACTCCAACAATGCAAGTGTGCTTTTGGGCAATGGCGATGGCACCTTTCAAACTCAAGCCACCTTCGCCACTGGATCGGGTACACGCTCCGTGACCTTAGGCGATGTAAACGGGGATGGCAGACTCGATATTATCACCGCGAATACTAGCTCCAGCAGCGTGCTCTTGGGCAATGGCGATGGCACCTTTGCTGCTCAAACCACCTTCGCCACGGGATCTAATCCTGCCTCCGTGACGCTCGGCGATGTGAACGCCGATGGCAGACTCGATATGATCACCGCGAATCAAACCTCTAACTCCGCCAGCGTACTCTTGGGCACGGGGGGTAGTGCCATTACTGTTACTTTCACGCCCCAGCAAACCTTCGCCACGGGAGATCGCGTTGTTTCCGTGATCTTGGGTGATGTGAACCGCGATGGCATACTCGATATCGTCACCGCGGACGAAACTCCCGACAACGTCAGCGTGCTTTTGGGCAATGGCAATGGCACCTTCCAAGGCCAGCAAACCTTCGCCGTGGGAGATACCCCAGTCTTCGTGACCATGGGCGATGTAAATGGCGATGGCAAACTTGACATCATCACAGCGAATCGTTTTGATGACAATGTTAGCGTACTCTTGGGCAATGGCAATGGCACCTTTCAAGGCCAGCAAACCTTTGCCACGGGAACTGAACCAGTCTCCGTTACCTTGGGCGATGTGAATGGCGATGGTAGACTCGACATCATCACCGCGAATATTATTTCCGACAATGCCAGCGTGCTCTTGGGCAATGGCAATGGTACCTTCCAAGGCCAGCAAACCTTCGCCACTGAAGATGCGCCATACTCCGTGACCTTAGGCGATGTAAATGGGGATGGCATACTCGATATTATCATTGCAAATCGAGATTCCGACACCGTCAGCGTGCTATTGGGCAATGGCAATGGCACCTTCCAAGCCCAGCAAACCTTTGCAACGGGAGATGTTCCATTCTCCGTGGCCTTGGGTGATTTAAACGGGGATGGCAGACTCGATATTAGCGTTGCGAATTCTGGTACTGACACCGCCGGTGTATTCTTGGGCAATGGCGATGGTACCTTCCAAGGTCAGCAAACCTTCGCCACGGGCGATAGCCCAGGTTACATTGTCTTGGGCGATATCAACGGCGATGGTATACTAGATATTATCACTGCGAATTATGGTGATAGCGTAAGCGTACTCTTGGGCAATGGCGATGGCACCTTTCAAGGCCAGCTAACTTTCGCCGCGGGGAATGGCCCAGCTTCTGTGGCCTTGGGGAATTTGAACGATGATGGCCGACTGGACATTGTTACTGCGAATTTTGGTTCCGCCAACGTTAGCGTGCTCTTAAATAGCCTTGCCTTCACTGGGCAGACCGCAACTGTAGTTGCCCCCACTCCTACACCAACGCCTACAGCACCGGTGGTGGTAGGTACGCCACCTCCAGCTTCCTCTGGCGGTTCTAGTACGGTCACGCTTTATGACCCTGCAACCGGGCAACCCACAGGCACCGCAGTGCCTTTCCCAGGATTTACTGGTTCTATTCATGTGGCTTCGGGCGACTTCAATAACGATGGTGTGGCAGATATCTTCGCAGCAGCAGGCTTCGGCGGCGGCCCAGCTATCGCAATCCTTGATTCCCAAACTGGCGAAGTCCTTGAAGCTTTCTTTGCCTTCGATCCTGCCTTTACCGGTGGTGTATTCATCGCAGTTCAAGATGCAAACGGTGATGGAATTTTAGATATCATCGCAGCGGCTGGCCCTGGCGGCGGCCCAGAAGTTCGAATCTTTAATGGGGCAAACTTCAATGTTCTTCGCTCCTTCTTCGCCTACGATCAAGCCTTTAGCGGTGGCGTTAGCGTTGCATCCGTCGACTTCAACAACGATGGCATCCTCGACATTGTTACCGGCGCAGGCCCAGGCGGCGCACCCCATGTTAAAGTATTTGATGGTGCTACCGATGCAATCATCAGCCAATGGTATGCCTACGCAGACTTTCATGATGATGAAGAAGAAAACATCCCTTTAAGTTCTGGTTCTTCGTCTATTATTTTTATTGACCTCGAAAATGAACCCAACCCCGATACTGATTTCACCGGTGGCGTCTTCGTCGCAGCAGGCGATATAGGCAACAATGGCACCTTTGAAGTAGTCACCGGCGCTGGCCCCGGCAGAGCACCCGTCGTTGCGGTCTGGAATCCCTTCACTGGCGGATTACTTGCCAAGTTCATGGCCTACGCAGAAGACTTCACAGGCGGCGTTAGCGTTGCTGTCAACGATGGCAATAGCGATGGCATTGCAGACATTCTTACCGGCGCAGGCCCAGGCGGCGGCCCTCAAGTTAATGTTTATAACTTCCGAGCCTTAGATCTGCTGTTATCCTTCTATAGTGGCGATCCAGCCAACACCGGCGGCGTCTTCGTGGGCTAATAACAAAAGTACTCTTCAAACAATCCTTTCCCCATCCACTTCTTTGAAGTGGGTGGGCTTTTTTTTATTTACATCCCATCGATTGATATGAGCTTGTTTAAAGACCGAGTAGTTGTGATAGGGAATCCCTACGGCAACTATTTCATTGGCACTTTTGGCCTTGCACCTAAAGTATGGGATTAACGAGGTGCACAGATCTTGGCCATTAACATTCTGTGTAGATAGTATTTAACCAATCAAAAAATAAAGAAATTTATTTGAAGTAATCATAAAATGCGTTACCGACAGTAAAAATAATTACGCTCATTATTAAGGATTTAAGCTCTAGAATTAAGATTAGGCAGGATTAAAATGTAATTACTAATTAAACAATTTCTGCAACTGCTAACCTTGCACTTTTTTAATACGGTGATTTAATATTTTATTGGTTATACTAAATGAAGAATTTTTATAACTGGAATTATTTTGTGACTCGATACTGTTTTTTTAAGGTTTTTTAACTCTAGGGGCAATTTGGATGGATAAGAAGGAAATCCCGTCTGCCCATATTGATAATTTAAGCGATGGTATCGCTTTTAATGAAACCGTTGTTCAAATCGGCTCAGTTGATGTGCAACAAGTATCAGGTTTAAAATCCATTACAGGTATCACGGATTGGGAAAATGCTGATGCGGTTGAAGTTGAGATTATATTAGATCGATACCGGGTTATAAAGCAGCTTGGCGAAGGTTCATTTGGAAGAGTTTTTCTTGCTAGGGATGAAAAGCTTGATAGGTTGGTTGCGATTAAAGTTGCGAAAAAAGCATTCAAAGATACAGAACGATTAAAATCATTTTTTGAAGAGGCAAGAATTCTTGCTTCACTAGATCATCCTCATATTGTTCCCGTTTATGATGTGGGTAGTTCTGAGGTTGAGGGTGTTTTTTTTATTTCAAAATTTATTGATGGCGTAAGCCTCGCTCAAAAAATAAAGGAGGGGGGCTTTTCTCTTGAAGATGCAATTGCAAATGTTTTAATGGTTTCAGAAGCCTTGGGGCATGCACATGAGAAAGGGCTTGTCCATCGGGATGTGAAGCCTGATAATATTTTGCTTGACCAGTTGGGTAACGCTCATGTTGCAGATTTCGGTTTAGCATTAAAGGTTGATTTTTCAAATAAACAGACTGAATTTACCGGAACCCCTGCTTACATGAGTCCCGAGCAGGCTGGTGGAGTAGGTAATCTGGTTGACCAACGGTCTGATATTTTCAGTTTGGGTGTGGTTTTTTACGAATTGCTTTGTGGTGAAAGGCCCTTTCAGGGTTCTAATATTGCAGAAATTATTGATTCTGTGATTAAAGCAAAATTTGTATCTCCTTCAAAATTAAACCCAAATATTCCCCAGGCTGTCGAACAAATATGCTTGAAGGCTCTTTGTAAAATCAAAGAAGATCGTTACGCTTCTGCGAATGAGTTTTCTGCTGATCTCAAATCTTATCTTGATTCTTGTAATCAATCCTTACCCCCCCCAAAATTGAATGTTAATTACAAGTTAGTTGCTACCCTTTTGTGCTCGTGCGCCATATTTTTATGTTTGACTGCTTGGTTGATTCATCGTGGATATGAAGCCGATTTGAATGGCAAGGCAAAAGCAATGGTTGCTGGTGTCTTTCTTGCAGAGGGCAAATCACTTGAAATAGCGCTTGCAAAATCTGATGAATTTATTTCCCGCACTTCATTGATTTATCGACATGAACTTGCAGGGATGGATAAAACTGATCCTAGGCGAGTAAAGGCGTTATTGGGGTTAGGCTGTGGCAATCTTGAGTTGGATCAGGAACTCTGTGACTTAATGCTTAAAGCAAGTGTACCTGATTTTTTGGTGATCAGGAAAAGGCTCGAAGCATCTAAACATTTATTAATTGAAGGTGTGGTACAGAGATTTAAAAAAGCGGACTCGGATGAGCTTTTAAAGTTAGGAGGAACTGTAGCGTTTTGGGCCCCAGGCCATCCGATACTTGACTCTTATTTACCCCAAATTGCTGATAAATTGCTGGCTCAAAACAAATTGTTTTTGGTTGAATGGGCAGATGTTTTTTGGTCTGTAAAAGATAATTTGCACCCTTTGTTGATTTCTAGGATTAAGAACATTGAGATTGAATCTTCTCAGCGAAATTTTGCCACCGGGCTTTGCTGCGAATTTTTGCGTAGCGATTCTACTCAGCTATTTGATTTGATGGAAGTATCCGATCCAAGAAATGCCCAGGTGATCCTTGCAAAAATGATTCCCTTGAAAGAGGAAGTATTGCAGTTTGCCAAAAGTATCAGAGCATCAAAACTTGGAATGGCTGGTTTTGCTCAGAATCTTAAATTTCAAGACAGGCAGGGAATTGCTGCTGCACTTCAAATTAGCCTTGGTGAGGGTGCTGGGTTTTCAGTTTTTTCATTTTCATCAGATCCAACTTCGAAAAGCAAATGTCAATTGATGCTTGGGCAACTTAATGTTTCACCTGCAATGCTCGTTGAAAAAATAAACTTTACCGCTGATATTTCTGCAAAAAGCGCAATGTTTGTAGCGCTTGGTGATTTGGATCTTGGTTCCATTGATTTAGAAACCAAAAGTAAATGGCAGAGCGAATTTCTTGGCTTGTATCAAAAGAGTCCAGATGCTGGATTGCATGGTGCATTGGATTGGTTGTTAAGAAAACGATGGAACATGGGGAAGGAATGTGATTTGGTTTGTGAATCTTTAAAATCTAAAACAGTTCCAGGGAATAAATGGTTGGTTAATTCTATGGGGCAAACTTTTGTCATTCTTGATGGGCCGTTGAAGTTTCAAATCGGTTCTCCGCTTGATGAGCCTTTAAGGTACGAAGCTGAGCGCATTCATGAAAGAGCAATTGCAAGATCGATTGTTGTGGCGCAAAAAGAAGTTACCTTAAACGATTTTTTGTCATTAATACCTCAGCATCGCTACATAGAGAAATATTCAAAAACCCCTGATAGCCCGATGATTTGCATCTCTTGGTACGATTCTGCCCGCTATTGCAATCTTCTTACCGAAAAAGAATTTGGCGCTTCAGAGTGTGTTTACCTCCCCAATGATCAAGGGTTATACGAAGAGGGAATGCGGATTGTTGATGAACCACTTAAGAAAAAAGGTTATCGGATGCCTACCGAGGCGGAGTTTGAGTTTTTTCATCGAGCTGGTTCTTTAGCGATGTTCAACCATGGTTCTGATGTTCGTTTGACTGATCGATTTAGTTTTTATGTTGTGAATTCCAAAGATCAGGTCTGGCCCGTTGGTTCTCTTAGGCCGAATGAATTTGGGTTATTTGATACTGGTGGGAATGTATTTGAATGGTCTTTGGAAAGTTATGATCCATATCCCGAGTTGAATGGTTCTGATGAAGATGTATTTTTGAGTTCTCAAAACAAAAAGATCATGACAAGCATATCGCGTGTTATGCGTGGTGGTTGTTTTTACAATCAAATAAGTAGTTTGCGAAGTGCGGATCGTAATGGTGCCAAGCCTGACGATCGAAGTAATAGTCGAGGGTTGAGGTTGGTGCGTTCACTTCCTTGATCGTTATAAAGTAAGATTTATTTTGATTTAGCTGTGATATTTTTAAATTCGATTTGGAAAGCACCCGGTTTCTTGTCTCCAATCATAAATCCTAGGGATTCGATTTCTGAAGGATTAATTGGTTCAGCTTTTGGTATCACTTTGCCAAACGAGGTTGCGATAAATTTTTCAAGTGGAAGCGATATTTCAACCCATTCGTTGTTTTTGGTCTGGAAGGATTGCCTGTAAGAAAATGCAGTGAGCCTTTTGTTGGTATATAAGTTCACGGTATATTCTCTGCCATCCCCTTTTGCTTGGAAATAAATTGAATCATTTTTCTTTAGACCAAGTTGGGTTGGAATACATCTTAGGGATGCAAAACCACCATTGTTAGCAAGTGATAAATTGCCATAAAAAAGCAGTGTTTTGTCTTGGGTGATTTTAAATTTACCATCAGATACCCCACCCATAACATTATCATTGACATTAACCCATGTTTTTCCGTTTTCGGGGTTAGTAAAGTTAAATAGATTTAGATTTTTTTCTTCCGCCATGATTGAAATGCTTCCCATTAACAAAAGAACTAGTGCTGATGTTTGAAATTTCATGATTTATATGATCCGAAGGACTGTTTGATAATGCAATCAATTTAAACATAGCAGAATGTAACATTAAAAACCAATCTTAGTTAATCAATGATGGGATTTGATGGAGAATGATTTATTATTCGGTTAAAGTAAGATCATTATTATATTTTACAGTGGAGCATTGATGATGCCGCAAAATCAAGATGGTGGGGAAGGGCGTGCGAATTCCAGAAGGGCCTTGCTTAAGGTAACTGCATTATCTGCTGCTGCACTTTCTTTAACAAATACTTCTTCTGCGCTTCAAACAAAAACGGGTAATCGTGAAAGATTGGATGAGCTTATTCAAGGTAATCAATCAATTGCCAGAGCTAGACAAATAGCGTTAGACATTCTTAAGCCTTCCCAGAAACAAATGGAACATGGCTTAAAGCTTCACGCTGAATCTTTGGTGTTTGATGGTTATGCTTTTTCGCCTAGAACATCTACTGATCCTGTAATCGTTGCTAAAATGATCGAGGTTGGCGCTTCAGAAGTTGAACTTCAAGATGCCATTGAAGATATGGGGATGACCCGTGCTGTAACTGATTTACGAGAGCGTGAAGAGTTCATGATGGCGTTCCGTGCCTCAGGAGTTACTTGTATTTATCAAAATGCAGGAGAAGAGTGCCAGCATCCTCAGCGCTTGATAAAAAGGCTTGCTCGTTTTACTTTTCTTACCGATATGCTTAAACCTTTTCTTACTAAGGCCACAGCGCCTAATGACATTGATCTAGTGAAAAAGGCTGGGGGGCATTGTCTTTACCTAACTGGCAATGGCGTGCCTTTGCCTCAAGATTGGATTTCTGTCGAAGAAGAGTTGCGCACCATTCGTGTTTTTTTTCAACTTGGCATCCGCATGATGCATTTGACATATCAGCGTCGTAACATGTTGGGCGATGGTTGCGCCGAAATTGCAAATGGTGGATTGAGTGATTTTGGTAGGCAGGCGATTGCGGAAATGAACAGGCAGGGGGTATTGGTTGATATTGCACACTCTGGCTGGCAGACCAGTCTTGAAGCTGCAAAGGTAAGTACTAAGCCCGTGGTTGCAAGCCATACCACTGCTGCAGGATTGCATCATCATATTCGTAGTAAGCCCGATGAAGTACTGAAAGCACTTGCAGGTTCTGGCGGATATGCAGGTATTTGCTGTATATCTCAGTTTCTTGGTGGTAAGTGCGATATAAATGCGTTTCTTGATCATATTGATTATGTGGTTAAAAAAATTGGAATCGATCATGTCGCAATTGGTACGGATGTTGCTTATTCCTCTAGGCCTAGTGTTAATAATTCAATAAAGCTTCCTCCCCGAAGGAAATCCAGAGCTCGTTTTGCTTCCCTATGGCCTAAAGAAACATTAACTGCGACAGAATCTGCAAGAGAAAGTATTGCATGGACTAACTGGCCATTATTTACTGTTGGGCTTGTTCAGCGGGGTTATCGTGATGAAGATGTTAAAAAAATTATTGGTGGTAATGTGATGCGGGTTGCTAAAGCTGTTTTTCCTACCTATCCACCTTTGGCTTAAACATAATTTACAAGTATTAGAAAGTTGGTAATGGACCTTAACCTTAAAAATAAAGTAGCAGTTGTTACTGGCGGTGCAAGTGGCATTGGATTAGCCACTGCTAGGCTTTTTGCTACTGAAGGCGCTAATCTGTTCCTTTGGGATCGTGCTGATAGCGTTGTTTCTGTAGCGCAGGATTTAAGCAAAGAGTTTGGTGTCAAGGTTGCCGGGATCAAAGTTGATGTAACAGATTCGGCATCTGTACAGGATGCTTTGAAAAACACCTTGGTTGTTTTTAACCGGATTGATCATTTGGTGCACTGCGCAGCCACTGGTTCTGGAAAATTCGGTTTTCCTTTCACTAATCTGGAACCATCTGACTGGAACAAAGTTTTGAATGTTAACATCATGGGCATGGTAAACATTGCCCATGCAATTGCTCCGGTGATGATAAATCAAAAAGAGGGAACCCTAGTTTTTATTGCTTCAGTTGCAGGACAGATGGGTTCACAGACAGATCCGCCTTACAGTGCATCGAAGGCCGCAAATATCAATTTTTCCCAATGCCTTGCAAAAGATCTTGCCCCACATCAAATTAGGGTAAATACTGTTTGCCCCGGCATGGTGCAAACGCCTTTAAACCAAGCTGTTTGGAAGTCTTGGCATGATCAGGCTTCCCCTAGTGATAGGCTTGGTTATGAAGAATGGTCCCAAAAAAAAATAAATGCGCTTGTTCCGCTGGGTAAATGGCAGACCGTTGATACTATTGCTGACATGATCGTTTTTCTTTCTTCGTATAGGGCAGGTCATGTTACAGGCCAAACCATTAATGTAGATGGCGGTTTTGTCATGCATTGTTGATCATTTTTGATCTGGCGATGATTGATTGCCTGTTATTATTTTCGCCTCAAGGGTATAGTTAATATGTAAGTATTCTTTTGAGAAGGGTTATCTATGACACGAATGGGAAAAGAATTGAGTTTGGTATTAGTAGGGGCAACGATGCTTACTGCTGGTTATTTTTATTTTCGTGAGGATGATACGGCGTCAGATTCTTACACCAACGACACCAATCATTATCATTCCAGTGCTCATCCTTTGTTTATCCCTTTAATGATGCGAAGTTCTGGTAGGTATGCTGGTTTGTCAAATGGGTCTTCAGGTGGCGTTGCATCCCGAACTTCCGGAAGTATTACTAGGGGTGGTTTTGGTTCTACCGTTTCGGCTCATTCTTCAGGAAGCTGATAATGCAGCGCTTGACTCACACTCCAAGAAACAACTGGCAAACTTCAGTAGAAAAATGTGGGTTGCACTTTCATACAGTCGATGGTCAACTTTATTGGGACGAATCTGTCTCTTACCACTTCTCAGCTTTTGAAATTGATACCCTTGAGTTTGCTACAAATACGCTTCATAAAATGTGCATAGATACCGTGCAGCAGATTATTGATGATCGCCTTTTTCGATTGTTTCTTATTCCCGATCACTTCGAAGAGTATGTTGTCAAGTCTTGGGAAGAAGATCAGTTCTCCCTTTATGGTAGGTTTGATTTGGCTTACGATGGGTTTAATCCCCCTAAGCTTTTAGAATATAATGCAGATACTCCAACATCTCTTTTAGAAGCTGCAGTTATCCAGTGGTACTGGCTTAAAGATCTGGATGATCGAGGTGATCAGTTTAATAGCATTCATGAACGGTTGATCGAGGGTTGGAAGAAAATAGCACTTAAAGCTTCAAATGAAGTTCATTTTTGTGCAACGGAATCTGTTGTCGAGGATTATGTCACCGTGGAATACTTGCGGGATACCGCAATCCAGGCGGGAATCAAAACCAATTATCTTGATATTCAACAGGTGGGTTGGGATAGGGCTAAAAATACTTTCGTTGATGTACCAGGGAACCCGATCCAAAATTGTTTTAAACTTTATCCCTGGGAGTGGATGATGCGGGAGGAATTTGCCCGTAATATCCCCAAAGGGAAATCTCAGTGGATTGAACCTGCATGGAAGGTGCTTCTTAGCTCTAAATCGATTTTGCCTTTACTTTATGAGCGCTATCCTGATAGCCCTTTTATTCTTCCTGCAAGTTATGAGCCTCTTGATGTTGCTAATCAGGTTCGTAAGCCGATTTATGGTAGGGAAGGAGCAAATATTCAAGTTATCATCGATGGTAAGGTTGTTTCTGAAACTCCGGGGCCTTATGGCCAAGGGCCTTTTGTCTACCAGCAACTTGCGCCCCTGAAGCAATTTGATGGATTTTATCCTGTGATAGGCAGTTGGGTTATTGATGGCGAATCCGCAGGCATTGGGATAAGGGAAGAAAATTCTATTATCACCAAAAATACCAGTAGATTTGTACCCCACCAGTTAAGTAATTAGTTGAATTTATAGGCGGTTATCCATGCAAGGTTCAAACACTTTTATTTTTGAAGAACTTGATCAACCATCAAAAGATTATCTGTTGGCTATTGGTAAGAATAAAGGGAATGGTTTTCCTGGGGTTTATGTTGGCAAATCAAACTCTTGGTGGTGTTTTTTAGTAGCCGGATTTGTTTTTCTGGGGGCTATTCCAGTTGTCAATTTCGCAGATACCTTTGCAGAGCCAAAAGCACAAGCAATGTTGCAAACAGCTTTATTTCTTGTGGGTGGGTGGTTCGTGGTGCTATCATTTCGTAGTAAAGGTTTTTTTTCTTCTTCATCAAATCTTTGTTCTTTTATTTTTGTTGATGGGAAATATTATTGGAATTGGAACAATTATTCAGTGGATGTGGTAAACATTGAAAAAATTAAATCTTTCAATTACTCATTTAATGAACAATTTAAAACCTTTAATTTTAAAGTGGATTGCGCATATCGGGTAATTCGTATCTCAGTTTTAAACGAATTACTTGCAACTAAGCTTTATAGCCTGTTTTTTTACAAATCAAAGCAAGAGGAAAATTTTGATGATAGTGATGATGATTTTTTGCTAGATGAGACTTTTAAAAATCTTTCGCCTGACGGTGTTCCTGATCCGTTTAAAGCAACAAATGAAAAAGTAGGAATCGTAAACTATTGGTTTTTCGTTTTGGTTTTAGGGGTTGTATTCTTTTTGTTTTTTCAAATTGATATTATTGTTAGAGATGATCAAATTTGGGAATCGATTCAGACCATTAATTCAGATGAAAAAGTTTATTGGCTTAGAATTTATTTAAGAGACCCTCGTAATACTCGCCATCGCGATGTAGCTCTTAAACAACTAGGTTTAAAATATGAAAATATTTTTAATAAAATTGGAAAATCACAAAATATCATTGATAGAGATGATAAGGGAAATATTGATTTTATATCAAAAAAAATTCCCGCCATCGACCCAAGAGATCCTAATTTTCAAATGCTTTTTCCAAAGGTAAAGCTGGTTTCAGTACCAGATCCCAAGTTGATTGAAGGATTGGAATCTATAGTTTTTTCTAAAATGCTTGATCTTCAGGAACCTTTTTTGAAATTGAGTGTTATCCCTAGTGATCCTGCAACTGTTGATGTAAGCAAATTTAATGGCGCAATAACTGATGCTTACATTCAATCGATCATTAGTGCCTTTGGAAATGAATATTTTATTGTATCTAATTCTCTTGATGGCCCTGGCCATATTAACATTGTTTACAATTTTTTTGAGGAAAAGAACCAGCAGAAAATTCGCTTTGATGTTTCATATCGGCAGACACTGGAATCTGAACCAATTGTTAAAAAATCTTTGGAAGTAAATATTCCTAGTAGAGAAATTAAATATGTTGAACGTGCTGCTAAAAGATTGGGTGTTTTTACCGTTGGTGATCAATCTGGTGGGTGGGCATTTCCAAATTAATTGTGTTATTGCGTTTTTAAAAGCTTTGCGGCTTCTACTGCGAAATAAGTTAGCACTCCATCAGCGCCAGCTCGTTTAAACGAAAGTAAGCTTTCAAGAATTACTTTTTCGCGGTCTAGCCATCCATTGGCTGCTGCTGCACACAGCATGGCGTATTCGCCACTGACTTGGTAAGCAAAGGTTGGGACTTTGAAAGCATCTTTAACTCGTGCCACTACATCGAGGTATGGCATGCCCGGTTTAACCATCACCATATCTGCACCTTCAGCAATATCGAGAGCAACCTCACGGAGTGCTTCGCTAGAATTTGAAGGGTCCATTTGGTATGTTTTCTTATCGCTTTTTCCTAGGTTGTTTGCAGAACCTACTGCATCGCGAAAAGGACCATAAAAAGCAGATGCATATTTTGCAGCATAACTAAGAATTGCAACATGAGAAAACCCAGCATTATCTAGTGCTTTTCTAATAGCACCCACTCTGCCATCCATCATGTCTGATGGAGCTATTACATCGCATCCTGCCCGAGCTTGCACAACTGATTGTTTGCACAATACTTCTACGGTTTCATCATTCACCACAACGCCGTTACGAACTAGTCCATCCTGACCATGAGAGGTATAGGGGTCTAGGGCAACATCGCATATTATTCCGATGTCGGGGACCGCAGATTTAATTGCACGAATTGTTCTGCATACTAGGTTTTCAGGATTGAAGGCTTCTTCACCATCTTGTGTTTTTAAATTTGCAGGTGTTGCAGGAAATAAAGCGATTGCTGGAATACCAAGATCGCGCGCTTCTTTTACTGCTAAGGTTAATAAATCGATGGATAACCTATCAACGCCCGGCATCGATGCAATCGGGGTTCTTAAGTTATTTCCTTCTTGAATGAATACAGGCCATATTAGGTCGTTAACGGTTACACGATGCTCAGAAACCATATTGCGAATCCAAGGAGAAACCCTTAATCTGCGTGGCCTTGATAAGGGTGATATTTGGATGTGCGTATTTGTTTCGTTTTTATTATTAATCATGACCACATTCCTTGATTTTTATTAAACAACAGCAATATATCTTATTGTAGTTGTTAACGTTAAGAAAGAAATCGTTCGTGGTTTATTCAAAAAATGCTAATTGGTGAAGCCGGATAAATGATCTTCTAAAGCGAACTATTTTTATTCTTTCGCTTTTTGATTTGGTAGGGTTCGTAATTTAGCATTTTAACTTTTAACGGTGCATCAATTCGGTAATTAATTCCACGCCATTCGATGTTTCGGGAAAACAACGCAAATAAAAGGGCTTTGGGGTAAAATAGTTGGGTGAGAATCATTGCTGGAATGAAGGCGATAAGTTTTAATAGGGTCAGCCATTTGGTGAATTCATTTCTTTTTTTTATTATTCTCCTTACAAGGTATTCTAATAACAATAATTGGCATAATGTAATTCCAACGTACCCAATTAAGGTTAAAGATGCCAGAACTGCAATAAAAGTCTCATTAAGCAAGGTGCTGGTTGCAATCAGGGTTAATAATAAAAGCGGAACGATAGTTACTAGAATGCCATGCATGACAATTTTCCACCACGATGAATGATAGAGAATCGCCCAAAGTAATTGCCTTTGTATCCATGGAACTAATGAAGATAAGGTTACAGATTCTCGATTAATCATGAGAACTGAGGGCACAAATTCGATTGTATATCCATGGCTTTTTAGAATATTAAATAGGGGCACATCTTGAACCAGTGCTTTTTCATAGTAATCAAGAACCTTGCATTTTTGTAAAACATCGATCCGGATAGCTAAAGATCCGCCCCAGGGAATTCTGAAGAATATCATTTGAAGAACCGCAGGAATGTTCCAGATATAGCGGATTAGATCTCCCATATTAGCTCGTGGAGGGAAGTACCAACGTTGGCCGGTTACTGCTCCAATTTTTTTGTTTAATAGGGGTGCAATTAATTCACGTAGCCAAGTTTTATGTGGCATCGCATCTGCATCGATCATTGCAACCACTTCATAATTATTCTGATTCTTCTGTATGGTTTGAATCAATGAACTGTTTACTAGGCTACAAGTTTCCTTTTTATTTTTTAACACGCCTAGTTTCACATTGTTTTTATCGCTGGCCTTAATTACTTCTTCTGCAAGTGCGTATACAGGATCATCCGGATGGTCCACTACGATGATTACATCGTAATTTGGATAGTCTTGGTTAAGTAATGCAGGCAGTGCTGTTTTTAAAAAAGGATCTAATCCCCTAAGATTTAAGCAAACGACTGTTTTTGGGCAATCAGAATCTTGGAGAGGAGTCGATTCCCAATTCCAAAAAGTTGGGGCGATGTATATTACTAGAATTGAATGAATAAGAACCAATAGGATCGCAGCGAATAAAACCACCGTTGCAATTGTTGTCATTCGCTTTGTTTTTCTTAGTAAATTTTCTGCGTCTTTGCTCTTTTTAATCACTTAAATACTAGCAGTTATTTTGATTGGTAGCAATCCTCGTCTAAATTCAGTTAGTTTACTGGTTGGTGAAAGCTAGCTTAATGGTTTTTTGAATTAGGGGAGGGGGTAGGGTTGCATATGCATGTGAGTAGATAATTGTCTTGTCATTGTTCAATTAAGATGTTGTATTTTAGACAGTTGTATTTTACTCGTTATCATTTATGAGGTTTATTATGAGGTTTATTATGAGGTTTCTTTTTGCTGTTTTGGTTATTTGTATTTCAATGCCTTTTGATCTTTTTGCTCAACAAGGCGGTTCTGAAAAAGAATTACTTTCACTGTTGACGAAAATGGAAAAAGATTCATGGGTTGCGATGAAAGATAAAAATCAAGAGTTCTTTAAGACGTACATGGCTGACGATGCTCGTTGCTTTATGGCTGATGGTTCTGAAGTGTTAAAGACTGATTTTATCAAGAATTTAAAGGATTGGGATTTGGAATCGTATTCTATGGGTAAAACATCGTTATTGCAGATTCAACCTGGTGTTTGTTTCATATTTTACAAGTTAGATTACAGCGGAAATCATAAGGGTAAGAAGATTATGTTCAATGATTTGCAAAGTTCCTCCCTTTATGTTCTTCGTAATGGTAAATGGCAGGAAATTTTTTATCAAGAAACTGTTATGTCTGAACCTAAAAAGTCCAAGTAACATTTTTCCTTAAGGTGTCGCTCCTCGCGACAGGTTATTTAAGAAAATCCGTCAGGCGCTTGATTTCTGACTCGGTCATGGGTTTCCATTCAATGGAGACCCCCGCCATTTTCGCTCGTAATTTTTCGACATCTTTGCTCGAAATATCCACTCCTTCTAACTTGAGCTTTTTTAGATTTGGAAGTACGCTGAGTTGCTCAGCCGTTGGGAAGGTTAATTGCATCTCTGTTAATTCAAGGTTTTCCAATGATTTCATCTTAGCAATCGTTTCCAGTGTAATGTCCGTAAGGCAAGGTTGGCGTGGTTTACCATCGTATTTCGAAAGGCTATTCCCAAGTTTCAGAGACCGAAGGTTGGTGAGTTTGAGTAAGTACATATTGCGTGGATCGGTTTGTTGTGTGTGCCAAGTTGATAATTGTTTCAGTTGAGTTAATTCGCCAATAGCTGCCATTGCTTCTTCACCCGTGCTTGTTCCAGCAAATGTAAGCGTTTCTAATTCAGGTAAATCTTTAAGCAGTGCAAAACCACTGCCTGTAAAACCCTTCTTACCAAACGCAGGATGATAAAAAGAGAGGTTCTTCAGCGATTTCATGGTTGCTAGATAGCGAAAAGCTTCATCTGTTAATTGGGATCCATCAGTCACAAACCCTTCTAAATTTAATTTCGCTAGGCGCTTGATAGAGGAATCGTCGATACCTTTAGCATTTCCTATTGCGATACGCCTTATCCCAAGGCTTTCAATGGCTCTAAACTGATCATCAGTTAATGGTTGAATTGCCTGAAAATCGAGTACCAATCCCTTGAATGCCCAGTGGTTGCCGATTTTCGCTTTAAGGGGCTCAAGAATTGGTGGAATAGTTGGTGTCGTGGGTTCAGCAGCAATAAGCAGCGATACTACTAGGAGGCAAATTGTGACGATTGATCGAGATGTAGCCATTGTGTCCTTCACATAAGCATGTGGTGAAATAATATCGTTTGATAATAAAGCTTATGATGTTCAGATCGAATGTTCTCTTGGGCATTTCCTTATTTACGGCTTACATTAATTCCGTTAGGAGGCCCTTTGAAAGGCCGTCCTGGAAATTATCAGGCAGCGTCATTCCGAAGGTATTCGGTTCCACCGTTCTTCAGTGTCCAATTATACGGCCCGTGCGGCACATAACGCCGATCTTTCGACCCCTTTTGATCGAAGTTTGGCTGCGGAATCCGTGCCAACGGTTTCTTTTGCGCTACGATTACCTTTGTACGCTTGTTTCTATGATTTCGCCAGCTTCATTCTTTTATGCCGTGTGGAGGCCATGAACGTAACGTTCCGCTGGGCCGTCATAGCTGAACTTCTGCACCTTTGGTTTCTCGTTGAAAACTGCTTCATCAAAAACCATTTCGGCAACAGGCATGTACTGTGATAGTTGGCCTTCGTCCATGAACAACCCTGCAGAACCCCGATCAAAGCCTCCCACCTTTCCATCCGCTGGTAATTCCTTTTCAATTCTCCAAGTGTAATTCTCAGCTAATGAAAATATCACGAAAAGTGTTGGCGTATTCCACGCGATTCATTCTGCGAATTGGCACACGGCCACCAGCAACTTGAGCTGTTTTAGTTGTTTCGTCACATTTTTTGCTACCCAGAAAGCGACCGCAAATGCTTCTTTCGCATCAGGGTGCATTTTTGTTTTTGGGGGCATTGTTACTGAATTGATTTTGTTGATTACCTCTTTCCACAGGTTGGTGATATTTCCAGCCGTGAAATCTTCTATGAGCAAATCAATTCTGAACCCTGCCCAGTCCGACTCGGCGTTGTGGCAATCGATACAATGCATCTTAATAAACGCAGCAGTTTCTTTGGGAAATTCACCAGCGCTGATGGCTGTTAAAAACAGGAAAGGAATTATTGTCTTTAAAATAACACGATTCATGCTTTAATTCTTAATATGCTGGTGAGGGCGGTTTGCAAATATCTCTGTTCTTGGCAGGTTAGCTTTGTTTTTCAAAAGCCTTAATCTACTAGGGATTTATAAATCCAAGCAGATCTTGTTTTATATTTCTTAGATGGTTAACACAACTAGGTTGTTGGCTTATTTGCGAGTATTTAGCAAGGTAATATTGGGGTCAATCTAGCAATCCCAATTAAGAAAATGGTGGACCGGTCGGTTAAATAAAAATTGAGTTTGTCAGATGTAAATGACATGAGAAAAATGGGCGCTGAGGGAATCGAACCCCCGACCAACACGGTGTAAGCATGCCGCTCTACCAGCTGAGCTAAGCGCCCTAATAGTCAATCTCGCTAAGGATATTAAGAAAGTACTTACTTGAATTAAGACAAAGCCTTAATTCTAATAGAACCTTCTCTCGATCCTCAGGCATTGAACATTTTAGTTGTTCAAAAAGAATTAACAATCTAACTTCGAAATTATTTAGTCGAGAAATGAGTTTTTTTTTCATTTCGTCAGATATTTCTGAGCTTTTTGCCTGCGATTCCAGATCAAACCGGATATCCATCACTTCTTCTAAAATATCAGGTGGAACGGTCCTTATTTCTTCAGAATTCTTGCCATCTTCTAATTTTAAGAGGTATTCGGCCCTTTGAAATGGGTCTTTTAAGGTCGAATATGCTTGGTTCACCATAGCCGATAGCTTTAAGGCATTGGCATCGAAAATCGCAGAATTTGAGAAGTCAGGGTGGTATTTTTTGCTGGCAGCCAAATAAGTAGCTTCAAGATTGACTAAATCAATCTTGTAAGCCGGTTCCAAGGAAAATAGTTCAAAATAATTCATGGAATTAAAAAAGGGAGCGATCTTGTTATAGATCGCTCCCTCTCTGAAAGTTTAAAAATTACATGGAGAATGAACTGCCGCAACCACAAGTGGTTTTGGCGGTAGGGTTTGAAATACTGAAGCCCCGTTTGTTCAAATCATCATGGAAATCAACATTGGCATCAGAAAGATACATCAAGCTGCGCTTGTCAACCACAACAGGAACGCCATCAATTTCAAAAACTTCATCAAGTTTTTCGTTCATGTTTTCATCGAGGTCGAGTTTGTGCTGGAAGCCGGAGCAGCCACCACCAACTACGCGAAGACGGAGATAAACCTTTTCAGGGAAATCGCCAGTGGTCCGTTGGTCGGTAACGATGCGTTTGACTTCGCTAGAAGCTTTAGGGGACAAAGTAATCGGCATGATAAAATCTCCTTATGTGTAAAAGAATTCCTGTGAACTAAGAATTAACGGTCTGCGGTGCGTTAGCCTGCTTATCCTGAAGGTTCTTGATTGCAGCCTTGATTGCATCTTCAGCAAGTACGGAGCAATGAACTTTCACGGGTGGAAGAGCAAGCTCTTCAACTATTTCAGTATTGCGGATACCAAGAGCAGCGTCAAGGGATTTTCCTTTAACCCACTCGGTAGCAAGGCTACTGGAAGCAATGGCGCTGCCACAGCCAAAAGTTTTGAATTTAGCATCTTCAATAAGGCCCGTAAGTGGGTTGACCTTGATCTGCAACTTCATGACGTCCCCACATTCGGGTGCACCAACAATGCCGGTGCCGACCATTGGGTCATCTTTGTCGAAGCTGCCGACGTTACGCGGGTTATTATAGTGTTCGAGAACCTTGGTGCTGTATGCCATATATAAAAATCCTCCTGAATAAACTGTAATAAACGAAACTTTACTTTGCTTAATGCGCAGCCCACTGGACGGTTTTAAGGTCGATCCCTTGGCGGTGCATTTCGTAAAGAGGGCTCATGTCGCGCAAATGGTTGACAGCCCTAACCACATCGTTGATGACAAAATCAACTTCTTCTTCGGTGTTGAATCGACCCAAGCCGAAACGAATGCTACTGTGGGCAAGTTCATCGCCCAAACCAAGAGCTTTAAGCACATAGCTAGGTTCAAGGCTTGCGGAAGTGCATGCAGAGCCTGAGCTAACTGCCACATCTTTGATGCCCATCATAAGGCCTTCGCCTTCAACAAAAGCAAAACTGATGTTGAGGTTACCAGGCAGGCGGTGAATAGGATGCCCATTCAAGTAAGCATCTTCAAGCTTAGAGCTGATGCCTTCATGAAGCCTGTTACGAAGTTTAAGAAGCCTTTCAGATTCGGAATGAAGCTCTTTACGGCAAATTTCTGCAGCCATGCCCATACCGACAATGCCAGTAACATTAAGAGTTCCGCTACGCATACCGCGCTCGTGGCCGCCGCCATCAAGCATTGCATCAAGTCGAACGCGGGGATCTTTTCTACGAACATAAAGAGCACCAACACCTTTAGGACCATACATTTTGTGGGCGGTCATACTAAGAAGATCGATGCCCATATCTTCAACATCCATTGGGATTTTCCCAACGGCTTGTGTTGCATCAGTGTGAAAAAGCACGCCTTTAGCTTTGCAGATTGCGCCGATTTCCTTCATGGGGTGAACGGTGCCGATTTCATTGTTGGCAGCCATGATACTGACAAGGATGGTTTTGTCGGTGATGGCATCGGCAACTTGTTGGGGAGAAACGAGTCCGAATTTATCAACGGGCAGAAAGGTTACTTTGCAGCCATCGCGTTCGAGGCGCATGCAAGGGTCGATGACCGCCTTATGTTCGGTTGCGGCAGATATAATGTGGTTACCTTTTTTCTTGTACATTGCAGCAACGCCCTTGATTGCAAGGTTATTGCTTTCGGTTGCGCCACTGGTGAAAATTATTTCTTTGGAAGAGGCGTTGATAATGCTAGCGACTTGTTCGCGGGCAAGGTCTACACCTTCTTCGGTTTCCCAGCCATAGGCATGATTACGGCTGGCGGAGTTTCCGAATTTTTCGGTGAAGTAGGGCATCATCGCTTCAAGAACCCGCGGGTCGGTTCGGGTGGTTGAGTTGTTGTCCATGTAAACAGGTAACTTAAACATATAAAAAGGTCCTCCAGAGACCGGATAAATTATTTGTGTATTCCGTTAGAAACAAGTTCGAGTCCAAATTGAAGAGAGACACTAGGCTTAATTGTCGGGTCAAGGATCTCAGCAAGTGTCACATCTTTAAGTATAGTGCGGATACGATCGTGAACCCCACTCATGCCGGTGCGAATTGGGCAGAAAGTTCTGGCAGAGCAGGTTTGCTTTTCAATATCTTTGCTGCAATCCGTGAGATGAAAGGGTTCGTCAAGAGATTGCATGATGGCTGCTAAAGAGATGTCTTCGGGTTTGCGGATTAAAACATACCCACCATGAACACCCCTATGACTGGATAAATAGCCATGATGACAAAGGGTTTTCATAATATTGGCAAGGAAAGGTCTGCTGATGGAAAATTTAGCAGAAATTTCTCTAGCGGATGAGCCGTCAGGGTTACCGTGCAGGTGCGAAAGCACCAGCAAAGCGTAATCCATTTTTCGGCTAAAGAAAGACATAAAAACCTTGAAGATAAAACTCAGAAAATGCCAACACATTAATAATAGAACTGAATTAGTACCATTTCAATAGGAATGGAAAGAAAATGGAGAAAGAAGTTGACAAGTGGTGGTGAGGAGGCCTAGATTTAATGATATCGAGTCTCAATACGGGGGTAAGATGATTCAAAATAATTGCACATTAACTGTTGGTGAAGATCTGGTTGTGTGTAGGTGCTTAGGCATTACCGAAGTGGAAGTGATTGAGATTACCCGAATCAAAAAAATTGGGTGCCTAGCAGAGTTAAGGCAGGAATCAGAGGCAGGCAGTGGTTGTACTGCCTGCCATAAAAAGTTAAATCAAATTATCCGTGAGAACGGTTCTTTATCAGACCGTTCTACTCTTTAAGCGTTAGCCTCGGATTGCAAAAGAAGAAATTTGGGAAGGCCCAAAGTTTGAATCAGGTGCAATTGGGTTTCTAACCAATCAACATGTTCTTCTGAATCAGTAAGGATAGGCGCAATGAGTTCGTGGGTGCCGTAATCTTTTACCTGCGCGCAAAGAGCAATTAAATTGTTGTAGGCTAAAACGCCCTTGGTTTCGAGAGCTAGATCGTTGGTAAATTGTTCGGGAATATCCGAACCAACGCGAATGACATCGTATCTAGCAATTTCCGGAACCCCTTCGAGAAATAAGATACGATCGATGAGTTTTTCTGCATGTTTCATTTCGCCCATCGATTCTTCGTAATGTTTAGCGGCAAGTTTGCTTATGCCCCAATTCTTGCACATTTTGGCTTGAATGAAGTATTGGTTGATAGCGGTAAGTTCGATGGTGAGTGCTTGGTTCAAGCCTTCGATGATTTTCTCGTTACCCTTCATGATAATTAGTCCTTGGAAAGAGTGGTTGTTTTGGGCGTTGGCAAATAAATATTTGATACGCAAAATCATTGTATGTGAGGGGTCAAATAAAAAAACAAAATACATCAAAAAGTTCTTGCGATAAAACTTATACCTGATATCTTGGATATTTGGCACAGAAATATTTTGTGCTTATTTCTTAAGGTTGGAGGTGTTTTTAAGGAGGACGCCCTCATGCGTTTTTATTCAATGAAGTTGTTAGGTCTTTGCGTTTTTCTTTCTGCGATCTGCGTTTTAGCAGCAGCAGAAGAGAAGGTGAAGGGGCAACTTCCCGCCCAGTTTAAGAAGCTTGGCCTCCGTGATGATCAAGTTCAGAAAATTTATAAAATCCAAACGGATTACCGTGGCAAGGGAGCCGACCTTGAAAAGCAGCTTAAAGAGCTGAAGACCAAGGAAAAGACTGAAGTTGAAGGAGTCTTAACCGATGAACAGAAAAACAGGCTGAAAGAAATTCGTACAGGCGAAAGTGCCGACCCGAAGAAAACCAGCAAGTAACTAGTTAATCTGTTTGTGCAGCCCGTGTGTAAAAGCACGGGCTGTTTGTATTTATGCCTAATATTCTCAGGTAAATTAATATTCCATGTGAAACTATTGCAAAAACAAATAAAATGAATCTAAGGGTCCGAATTCGTCTGAATGGTAAGATTTAAATTAAAGAGAGTTCCATGGATAATGCAGTAGAAGAGAAATTCAAAATCGTTGTAGGTTTAGAAGTTCATGTGCAACTTATGACTAAAACTAAACTGTTTTGCGGTTGCAGCACCAAATTCGGACTAGCTCCTAATTCTTCGACCTGCCCGGTTTGCATTGGTATGCCAGGTGTCTTGCCCGTGATGAACAAACATGCGTTTGAGTTGGCAATGAAGGCAGCGTTAGCAATTAATTGTACCATTGCAAATTATACCAAGTGGGACAGGAAAAATTATTATTACCCTGACTTACCCAAGAATTTCCAGATTAGCCAGTATGATCTGCCGTTTTCAAGTGAAGGGCATTTGGAAATCGAAACATCGCAGGGAACGAGAAAGATTGGGATATTTCGCGCTCATTTGGAAGAAGATGCGGGAAAATCGATGCACGATGAATCAGGAGGGGGCAGTGATTCAAAGGTTGATTTAAATCGTACCGGTACACCTCTTTTGGAAATTGTAAGCAAACCCGATATCAGGTCTGGCGAGGAAGCCCGATTATATCTTGAAGAGCTTAAGTTGCTTTTGAAGGAGTTGGAGATTTCTGATTGCGAAATGCAGGAAGGTAGCCTTCGTTGCGATGCCAATGTGAACATTCATATAACTTTGCCCGATGGTACTATTGCAGCTACTCCAATTGTAGAAGTTAAAAACCTGAATAGTTTCCGAGCGGTAGAGAAGTCGATCAAGTACGAAGCGCAACGCCAGTATGATCAGTTTTTGAAAGATGGGAAAAGATTTGGCGAAGTACCCAAGTGTACTGCGGGTTGGGATGATCAAAAAGGCGCAACTATTGTTCAAAGGCGTAAGGAAGAAGCTTCGGATTACCGATATTTTCCAGAGCCTGATTTAGTGCCAGTGAAAGTAACTAAGCAGGTGATTGAGCAGGTCAGAGCGAATATGGGGGAACTCCCTTCTGCTTGCAGGGAACGCTTGGTGAAGGATTATGCCCTAAGCCGTTATGATTCATCGGTTTTGGTTTGCCAAGGCCGGAAGTTTACCTCGTATTTTGAAGAAACTGCGAAGAAATCGGGTGACGCCAAGGCTTCATGCAATTGGATCACTAATCAAGTTTTAAGTACCTTGAATGAACAGAAAAAAGAGATTCAAGACTTTTCTCTTTCGCCTGATAAGCTTGCAGGCCTTGTGATGGAGATTGCAAAAACGGGTTTGAATATGCAAAGAGCGCGCGAAGTTTACGCTCGGATGCTTGAAACAGGGGAGGATCCAAAAGCATGTATGGATGCATTGGGATTCAAGGTGGTTGGCGATGTAAATCAAATCATTGAAATTGTTAGGAAGGCGATAGCAGGTAATCCCAAAGCAGTTGTTGATTTTAAAAATGGGAAAGTAAAAGCTGCGGATGCCATTAAAGGTGCGGTGATGCGCGAAACCAAAGGTATGGCGAAAATGGAAACCGTGCAAGAGATAGTGATGAAAGAACTAGCGGAAGCTAAAGATCCTGTTTAAATAAACAGTGAGGCTTCTGCGGCTAACCCTGGTCCGAAGCCAAGAGCCACGCAAGGTCTTGGTGCTTCGATTTCAGCCATCTTTTTAAGGATGAACAATAGTGTAGCGCTTGACATATTGCCATGGTTTGAAAGTATTTCGCGTGAAATTTCGGAAGATTGGGCGGGTAAAGAGAGAGAATCTTCGATTGCTGTAAGAATGCGTGGGCCTCCAGGGTGCAGCGCCCAAGATTTAATATCATCCAACTTTAATCCACTTTTGCCTAACCATTGTTCAAGCCATGGTTTGAGGTGTTTTTTTATAAGACCAGGGACTTGTTTTGCAAGGGTCATTTCAAACCCATGGTCGCCAATGTTCCAGGTCATTGCATTTGCGGAATCGGGAAGAATGCAAGAACCCGAGGAAGCAAGCTTCCAAGTTTCTTTGGTTACATTATCTGAAGCACCCAGTACCACTGATGCAGCACCATCTGCGAACAATGCGTTTGCTATAATCTTTTGTGGATCCCAGCCATAATGAAAATGAGTGCTGCAAAGTTCAAGAGAAGAAAGCAAAACCTTGGCATCCGGTTGTGCTTTTACAAACGCATGAGCTACCCGCAAACCATTGAGAGAACCATGGCAACCCATGAAACCAATCTGAGTTCGAGCAACCGATGGGGAAAGCGAAAGGTTTTGGATAAGGTGGTAATCAAAGCCTGGGGAAAAAAAACCGGTGCAGGTGACCGTGATTAAATGGCTAAAGTTCTCTGGGGAAATGTGGGCGTTTTCTAATGCTTGCTTGCTGGCTAAAAGAGCAAGAGGCGGCCCTAGTGTTTGAAAATGCTCCATGCGTTGTGCCGTAGTTGGGCCAAGATCATCAGGCTTTCCATTTGGAATAAAGGGCGAACCCGTTTCGTTTTTCTTTTGCAGGATATCATCAAGAACAGGCCTTCCTAGAATGATTCCACGAGTTTTAATCCCTGTTTGCGAGTACCACTTAGGCAACCAGTTTAATTGCTCTTCAGATTGGGGGCAAAGTGATCGTGCCAGTTCCAATGCTTCTTCCTGAATTAATGTGCCCTCGGGAACCGCAGTTCCCCAACCCAAAAAAGCAAGATGCATGTTGATTCCTTAGATGCTTGTTGCAGCCTTGTTAGGTTTATCCAGCATTGCGACAACTGGTTTTGATAGGAAAGGAAAAGCCTTTAAACCCATAAGAGCAAGTTTCACAAGCAATGGCCACCTTAGCAGAAAGGCTGCAGCCTTGCAAACTCCTTGTCTATTGGTGATGTGAGATTTGTATTTTGATATCCACTGCTTTGCTAATTCAGGTTCCCAGCAACCAACACCTTTGGCTATCAATGGGGCAACAAAGTTGGCTCCTGTAAAGGCCCATGCCATACCCTCGCCGGTAAAAGGTTCGATATAACCTGCAGCATCACCGATGACAAATAATCGTTCTGTAGCAACCTGTTCAATATGGCCGGTAAGTGCAGGGGTTCCCCGCCAAGGTGCAAATTCTAGATTCAAGGGTAAGGGCCAGTCCATTTCTTGAAGGAGCGATTTAGCAAGTGGGCCCATGCCGCCATGTTTTTTAATGGCTAGCGGATCAAAAGCAGCGGCGAGATCGAGTCTTCCATCCTCAAGTCGAACTAATCCGACATAACCCCCATTGCCTGAAGTCATAAACAACGTGCCGTTTTTATAAAAGTCTGGGGGATCAATTAATGTGACTCCCGCTCCGATTCGCGTGTTATTGGATGCAAAGTGGGTGGTGATATTTTTGCGCACTAGAAGCCTGCCACCAAGGCCATCTGCGGCGATTACAATTTTTGCTGAAGATAGGAATTGGAGTTCCCCTTGCTTAAGGAAAACTTCGCGGTGTGAAGATGTTAGCTGGCCTAATTCTGCCAAAGTAGTGTCTAGGAAAAATGCGCCTTCATGCATGGCTTCTTGGATAAGACTGGAATCTAAGCACTCTCGTGAAAGAACCATCTGCCTTTGTAAGGGAAAGGTGTGGTTGATTTTTTTGCTACCCAAGCACATTTCGTTTAAGGCTATGGCACGATTTGCAGTAAGTAGATGATGGAGGCCAGTTTCTTTGAGTGTTGCTACAGCATTTCCATTAAGGCAGCAGCCACAAACTTTAGGCCTGGGAAATGCTTGCCTATCAACCAAGAGGACCCGAAGTTTTTTTCTGGCAAGCAAAACAGCAGCAAGCCCTCCTGCGGGACCCGCACCAACTATGATCACATCCCAAATCTGAGATGCGCATTCTTCAATACTTATATTTGGTTTTATCATTCTTTGTTCCACGATAGCAAATACCTACAAGGCCATCGCGTTTCAACTTTTACATTCATAAGCCCAGCTTGTTTAGCCAACTCCAGCACTTCTGATTGATTGAATGCTCCTGCTACGGATCGCGGACCATCCATATGAACCACCGGCGATCTCGTTAGTAAATGCGATGCAATCCAAACCATATTCCAGTTAAGCCAGCTTCTTTCCAAATCATTGATTAGGATTGCAACCCTTGCAGATTTTGCCATGCGTTTCATCAGAGTGATGGCTTCATCGTTATCAAGGTGATGAAGAAAAAGTGAACAGATAACCACATCATGAACAGGGAAGGGGGGGCCATCGAGAGCATCGGTTTCAAAGCATTGGATAGGTAAATTATGTTGATGTGCTTTTTCTCTGACGAGATTTAATGCGAATGCAGATTTATCGGTTACGCTAAATTTGATGTTGATGCCTGCTTGTTTTGCTTTTTTTGAGAGGGCCAGTGGTATGTCGCCACTTCCGGTTGCAACATCTAGGACTGAAAAATCATGAGGGTTGGCCATTGCCAGTGTGCGAAGAGGTTTCCAGAGCAGACTTACGCTGTTGCTAAAATAGTTAAGCCTTGAGAGTCCCTTAAGCGCATGAAGGTGCAAATCTGGATCAATATCAGGTTGATCCATCCATTCGGGCAAACGATTTCTTTTAGAAAGATCAGGCATGAAACAAAGTGATTCCTAAATAATGCTTATCCTACACGGGTTTTTAATCATGATAGCAGGGAAAGCAAAAGAAGTAAAAACCTTGTCAAAGTTGGTTCGAACTCTGGGTTAGGTCATCTGTTTTGGGGTGAACTTGTTTGCTGATATTTTTAAGCGAGAGGGTCGCAATTTTTCCTAGATAATAAAGCAGAACAAACATAGCAAGAATACCAACACCCATGAAGGCGAAGTACCAGAATTGAAAGTTTTGATCTGAAGAGTTTGCAAGATCAGAGGGTTTATTGCTTAGTACAAGAAGGTCGGATAAATTCTCAATCGAAGTTCCAATAAGAATGTAAAGTATGGAACCTGGAAGCATACCAATCATTGATCCGAGAACAAAAGTACGAAGTGGAATTTTAGTCGCACTGAAGGCGTAATTCAAAATGCCATAGGGCATAAAGATTGCCAATCTTGCAAGTAGAACAATTTTAAGGCCTCGCTTTTCCATGAGGGTGTCAAAGTTTTTCAAGAAGCCTGATTTTTCAACCTGCCTTTCAACGAAGTCGCGGAATAGAAATCGACCCAGAATAAACATTACTGCTGCCCCAAGGGTGCTTCCTAAGTTTGCGATAAGAACACCGGGGAAAAATCCGAATAAAAAACCCGCAGAAATGGTGATCAAAGAGGCAGGCAATGAAAATATACCAAGCAGGAAATAGAGTGATCCGTATAAAAACATCCCTTTCCATCCAAGATCCTTGATCCACTGAGCCCCTGAAACAATTAATTCTCGAATATCAATCTGCGTGAATAGAAAAAAAGCAGTCGCCAACAACCCCAATAGAATCAAGATTTTAACTGAGCGTAAGTGCCGATGATGGAGTCTTGGAAAAGTCTGCATGGTTTTCATTTCAAGCTTGAATAGTTTTACCATCGAAGAGGAGTGGGAAGAATTGCCCGCTCAGCGATTGCCCTTTGGGAACAGGTGGAACGCCTTTAAGCAATGGTTCATCACTAGAAGAAAAAGTGCCATCAAGGAAAACATTGAGGACAACGGCCCTGCGTGGGAAGGCCGAGCGATTTTCAAATGACCCATGTATGGTAAGTGGGTGATGAAAAGTGGCGTGACCTTTTTTAAGTGGGACAGGGGTGGGGGTGAACTTTTCATATTGCGAAGGCTTCAGAACAGATTTAATAGATTCCATGTCGCCTGCAAGCCCAGTAATTGGTAGTAAATCCCACTCTTGGCTTTGGGGAATGTAATGAAGGCAGCCGTTTTCTTCAGTGGCATCATCGAGTGCGATCCAGCAGGTTAGATGCTGCATTGGCTGTGTTCTTGTCCAGTAGGAATAATCCTGATGCCAGGCAACAACACCCCCGTGTCGGGCGGGCTTGCAGAAAAGCTGATCATGCCAGAAGCGAACAGCACCACCTAGCAATTGGGAAGCAGGTATAAGGAACCCCGGCGCCCAAAGTATATCGTGGAAAGAGGGTTTGATTCGCCAAGCGCCCAAAGCATGGAATAATATTTTGTTCGGGTCTGTGGATTCGTTGGAATGATATTCGTGAAAAAGTTCATTGCCCGGTGATTGGGGGTTGGCAAGGTCGGCCAGTTCTTCCAAGAGTTTATCTGCTTGGAAGTCGCTAAGAACCTTGATGTCTGGTAAATACCCTTGGGTTTTGAAAAAGCGAAGCTGTTCATCAGAAATGGAAAAAGAGGATGGATTTTTTGCAAGGTCTGCTTGAAAGAGATTTGAAACAGGTTTGGTAGCAAGTGAAAGATCTTGGGTCATGATAAAACCTTATGAAAAAGCTGTTGGAAACAAATAACTCAATTAGATAGAGTTTATTCGTTTCAATCGTAACTTTACCATGTCAAAGATAAGAAAAAAGTCGAACACCCATCAAGGAAGGCGGAATTCATGAAATATAATTGCTTGATATTTGTTTTTAGAAAAAAGAAGTACCATGAAGCGAAGAATTATATTTTTTTCTGCCTGTTTGATCCTTTGTACCCTTGATTGGGCTGAAGCTGGCCCCGGGTGGTATGGGGGTGGTGACTATACCGCAAATTATGCGTATGGCTGGGTTGGGCAGGGCTTGGGGGGCTATCCTGGCCCATTCCCTGGAAAAATCCCAAAAGATCCTGATAGGGAATTCACAAAGAACCCTAGGCGCTTTTTTAGGCAAAACTCTAGAGGCGTAACTCCGCCTCCTCCAATAAGTATTCCAACAACCCCGCCGGTTTCAAAGGCTCCATCCAATACCGGTGGAGCGACATTCTTGGTAATTCTTCCTGAAAATGCTGATTTATTTGTGGATGGTAAAAAGTCGGATCGCACTGGTCAAAAGCGTTTGATTTTTAGTCCTGAATTGGTTCCTGGCAGACTTTATTCTTACACCTTCAAGGCGATTTGGAAGGATGCAGAGGAACCCAAAGAAGAAGCTAGGGAAGTATTTTTCAGATTGGGAGATGAACTAAATGTCCCGTTGGGGGTGCAGAAATAATTTGCATGGGTTTTATATCTTGATATGATATCGGACAATCTGGTCTTGTTTTGCTTCAGAGGGCGCTTTTATGTCTCTTGATCGTACCGCAATTTGTAATTACTTCCTTTCGCTTCAAGATTTAATCGTTGGTACATTGGAAAAAGAGGACGAAAAAAAGTTTCATGTTGATAGTTGGGAAAGAGCTGCCGGGGGCGGTGGCCGAACCAAGGTGCTATTGGATGGTTCTACCTTTGAAAAAGCGGGAGTTAATTTTTCTGATGTAAGTGGTGAATTTTCGGAAGAATTCGCCAAGCAAATCCCGGGCGATGGGCGTGCCTTTACTGCCTGTGGCATATCTTTGGTTCTTCACCCTAAAAATCCATTTGTACCAACAGTGCATGCGAATTTTCGCTATTTGACTCGAGGTAATCGTGCTTGGTTTGGCGGAGGTGTTGATCTTACTCCCTATTATCCTTTTCGCGAAGATGTGATTGCGTTTCACAAGGTATGGCATAAAGCCTGTACAACTCATTCGAATGTCGCTGATTACGATAAATTAAAATCTTGGTGTGATGAGT
Source organism: Gemmataceae bacterium (assembly GCA_044337875.1). GTDB lineage: Bacteria > Planctomycetota > Planctomycetia > Gemmatales > Gemmataceae > UBA969. Next base: position 274,748 of record JBIIMS010000002.1, on the reverse strand, counting down.
ATTTTCATCTTCCACATAGGAATGAACCAAGGGGCGTGGGGGGTATATTTTTTGATTATTTAGACAAGAATTTGGATCAAGTTTGGAGTTTCGTGCAAAATTGTGGCAATTCTTTTCTTTCTTCGTACCTGCCTATTGTTCAGAATCGTAAAACTCATCTTTTTGGTGAGGCGCATAAAGAGTTTCAAGAATATAGGCGGGGGCGCTATGTAGAGTTTAATTTACTTTATGATCGAGGAACGATTTTTGGGCTTAAAACCGGTGGTCGAATCGAATCTATTCTGATGTCGTTACCATTGAAAGTGCGCTGGTTGTACGATTATCAGCCTTCGATAGGTTCTAAAGAGGCCGAGTTGTATGATATCTATTTAAAACCGCGAGACTGGGCTCGAGAGGTTTAAAGTAAGTAAAAATAACTATAAGCCCAGTATAACAATACTAGGCTTTAAATGGTTATTTTGGCAGTTAGGTGTAGACGGGGAGACCAATTCTTACTTGCGGTGTCTAATTTTTGCGCGCATTCTTCGCTTTTTGCGCCCTACTTTTCTTCGACCTTTGCTAGTTCCCATATAATTCCTTAAAAATAAGATACTTACATTCACTAATCCTTAATCTAATATTATAAAAAAGTATCATCATATGGCAAGGTTTTGTTTTTAAGCCTATTAATTATTGTGCTTGATGATGCTAGTTAGGGGAGTTTGATGGAAACGGATATTGTTTCAGGATCGGACCATATTGGTTTAATGCTAGCTTTGTTTGCGGTGCCAGTGCTCGTTTTTATCAATGGTTTTTTTGTTGCAGCTGAATTTGCTTTGGTTTCCGTGCGTAAAACTAGAATTGAAGAGATGGTAAACGGGGGCATTGTTGGCGCATCGAAAGTCCAAAAAATTATCGGAAACCTTGATCAGACTATTGCTGCAACTCAACTTGGCATTACTATCGCAAGCATCGGTCTAGGTTTTGTTGGTGAACCCGCTGCTGCCCGTATTGTTTTGCCTTTATTCCAATGGGTAATCCCTGAATGGAAAGAAGTAACCGTACATGGAATTGCCACGCTCATCGCTTTTGTTGGTGTAACATTCATTCATGTAGTATTTGGTGAACTAATTCCTAAAACTTTAGCATTGCGGGCACCGGAAAAGGCTTCGATCGCTGTTTCTTCTACCATGATTCTGTTCAATTTCTTTACTCTTCCCATTATTAAAATAATGAATGGCACAGCACTGTTTATGATTCGAAAAATGGGGATTTCAGTTTCCGAAGTTCCGGTGATAGCACACTCTGTGGAAGAATTGAAATTGTTGATCGAAGATACAGAAGAGGCTGGGATTTTAGAAGCAGAGCAGGCAACTTTCCTTCAAAATGTGTTCCAACTTTCCTCTAAGACTGTTTCCGATTGCATGATTCCACGTGAAAAAATGGGGATGATTGAATTAAGCTTACCTTTCGAGCAAGTTATGGAACTGATTCGCGATGGTGGCCATACGCGCATGCCTGTATTTGATAAAGAAATTGATAATGTCGTAGGTATTGTTAATACTAAAGATCTTTTTTACCTTATCAGTGCCAAGGGGGTTGTTGTTCTTGAAGACGCCCTTTACCCCGTGATTTTTATGAAGCCAGAATTTACCATTGCGCATGCTTTAAAAATTTTTAAGAATAGTCATCGACATATGGCAGTGGTTCGAGATGAAGTTTCTCAGAAGGTGCTGGGATTAATTACCTTCGAAAATGTTTTAGAAGAAATTGTTGGCGAAATAGAAGATGAGCACGACAGGCCAGAAGGGGCGTCTAGAATATTCCGGGCCACCATTCGCAAGCGGCGTAGCTAAGATCGAACAGTGCGCCAGCACAAAAATGTTCCAATAAAAATTATGATTGTGTCTGCAGCCCAAACCAAAGCAACAGGGTCAATACGGCCTTCTTTTGCCATCCCAGTGCCACACAGCATCAGAGGATAATAAATAAGTACAATTGGCAGAAAGCACGTGATAAAGGAGCTAAGGAAATCGCTTTTACTTAACCATATCCCGACTGGGCAACCAACAAGAATAAAACAAAAGCAGCCAAGGCTTAGTGCAGGTCTCATCAACAATTCCACATTCAAAAAGAGGTATTGCTGCTTGGTGTGTTTTAGTTTGCCTTTCAAGTTTTCGACATGCTTTGGCAGATCAGGATTTGCAGAGGCAGTGTTAAGCGCTATTGCTGCTGTATCTATTTCGCTTAATACTTTTGTCATTTCTTCCTGGTATTCTACTCGCTTGTCGAGGATTTCCTGCCAGGTCATATCGCGGGCTCTTCGATTTGCATCGTTGTTCATATTCGTGGGCAAAGGGACTTCCCAAACACGATCTTCAAAATAACCCTTGCTGCCATCCTCAAATGTTGCGATTCCATGTTTCATATGAATCATCAATAATTTTCGGTCACGGTCAACAGTAAGCTTCGCTTCCCTTGCTTGTGCAACTACATCAATTGCACCTTTCGCATCGCGTCTTTTGAAAGTTGGGTTAATCAGTTTTTTTCCCTGCACCCCTTTAACAAACATTGAGTATGGGATGTTGGAGTGATTTATCATGCCGTTCTTTTTAAGCATGGAGTAAAGCAGCTCTTCCGCATCGTTAAACACCATTGCGCGCAATAGATGATGTGTATGGGGAATGATTTGATAATACAAAACCATAGTAACCGTGCTCATGATCAAACCTAGGCAGAGGCCGGGGAATATTATTTGCCCAAGATTAATTCCTGATGCGCGAATCGCAAGTACTTCATTATCTGCAGACAACCGCCCATAAACGACGCAGGTTGCAAAAAGGGTGGTTGCTGGAATGGTGTAGGGCAGGGTGCTAGGGATTAAAAGAGGAATTGCTCCGAGGATTTGAGCTGGGCCCAAACCTTGCTGGGTAGCTTCTGCGACAATGCCCGCCATTAATAGAATTCCGGTAATTCCCACTAAGGCCAGGAAAAACACCTTAAAGAGTTCCCAAAAAACCATTCTTTGAAGTATTCCAAACACCAGATAAATCTCCAGCTATATTGTTGCTAATGCGCATTTCTGATTTATTCTGATACGGTTTTTGAAAATTTAAGTCAATACACCCGTGGACTGATGTTGCTTGATGATGGCAGTCAAGGTGGTGAGGCTGCGGGCTTTGGGTTAGCTTGGGGTTGGGTGGCGGCAAGGTCCCTGCTTCTCGAGGTTGATGGGATGTTAGAATAGTTAACTGTTTAGCGTTACTTTAAATGTGCAGCACAGTTTCGTAATGATTTTTCCTGTTTGTTTGATTCCTTCGTTTAGGAATGATCGATGAATAAAATTGTCCCTGCTGGCTAGAAATGAAAAGGCTTCATGAATTATTACTGGTTGATTGACTAGGTTTATTTGTCGAATGATAGCTCTGCTGCTCGGCACACCTTTGGACAGTCATTTCGTATTGTCGATTATTGCTTTAGCTTGGCATGGATAAAGTGATTATCAATTCGCCAATCTGCTTCTTACCTTTTCTTTAAAGGAGTAATCGCTCTGAGTAAAAAATAATAATATCCCTAAGGTTGCGCATTGGAATAATGATATTTTCCTTGCATTTAAAATGTATGGTCAACATAGTTGATTTGAAGATCTTTTATTTAAGTCTGCTTTCTATTTTGTATTTAAAGAAGTTTCAAATATCTTGATGTCTTTCAATTCTTTAAGGTAGGCTGCCGTGACAAATCATCGGAAGTTTAATCAGAAAGGATTTACGCTAATAGAGTTGTTGTTGGTTATTGCAATCATAGGCATACTGTTGGGTTTGCTTTTACCTGCGGTGCAAAAGGTTCGTGAATCTGCCTCGCGAACGCGTTGCATAAACAACCTTAAACAAATAGGTCTGGCCCTTCATGGTTACCATGATGTGAATGCAAGATTGCCTTCTGGGCAATCGCCTTGGACAGATCCTGTGACTGGGCTAGATGTTTGGAATGTAACGCCTTTTGAGGGATCTTGGTCTTTTATGGTGTATATTCTCCCGTATTTAGAACAGGAAAGCGTTTATAAAAAAGCCAAGGCGTATGGTTCGAGCGCAGCTACAGCGTATTCATGGAATAACCCAGTGTGTGCTCAGCAGATGAAAACTTATAACTGTCCTGCTGATGCTCGTGGGGTTTTGGCAAAGAATGCAGCAGAAGTGGGGACATCGGTTGACCAATCACTTACAGGTTATCTGGGAAATGCGGGGACAACCTCTGTCTCTATGGATGGTGTGCTTTTTATGGATTCCAAGGTTAGATTTACTGATATCACGGATGGCCTTAGTAATACCTTTGTGGTGGGTGAGCGGCCCCCAAATTCCAATTTGGAGTTTGGCTGGTGGTTTGCAGCTTATGGTTATGATGGCAAGGGGAATGGAGATTGTGTGATGACATCTAATGACCTTGCGATAGCCAATTATTTCATCGCTAATTATTCCGCTCCGCCAAATAAGCCTTGTAACGGTACCGCTGCCCAAAAAATCGGTTTACAGAGCGGTACTCCTGACGTGGGTTGTGATGCTGCCCATTATTGGAGTTTTCATAACGGCGGTTCCATGTTTCTTTTTGGTGATGGATCCACCCGAATGATTTTCAATTCGAGTAATTCCCTGATAGGTGCTCTTAGCACTCGAGCTGGTGGAGAAATTTTCAACATTCCATGATGTCAAATAAGGTAATCAAAATGAGAAGTACACTGCGAAGGTTTGGGATCATGGTGTTATTATTATCACTGAACGGATGTGGCACAGAGCCTTCTGCACCAGTACCCGGAGAAGGACCGGTAACTCCTCCCCAAGATTCAGGTGCTGGAAAGAATATCAAATCGAGAATTCCGCCTCAAACGGGAAAGGTGCCCGCCAATAAATGATTTCGAAGTTTTGTGCATTCTTTTTATGCAAGCGGTTTCAAGCTTTAGTCATTAAATTTACTTTAATTCGATTTCCACCTTTTCGATTTTACCCGTGAACGCAAACGGAACTTTGTATTCCTGACTTACCGGTGTGCCGATGTTTCGGCCTACTAGTAATCCGAATCCTGTCATTGCGCTGTAATTAAAAGCCGATTTGATTCCTGTTATGTTTGCAACATTTTTGCCATCAACAAAAAGCTTGATGTCGCCCGTGATGAAATCAGGCTTCGAGTTTTTTGCAGTGGGCGTGAAATGGATTGCTAGGTTGTGTTTTCCGGCAGGTATTTGATCCGGAGAGGAAACAGTAAACTCTTGGATTTTCAAATAGTTGTGCACGAAGTGAAGCTTTTTGTTTTTCATGAAAAGTGACCAGCCTCCAAATTCACCACCATTACAAGCCAGAACACCTTCTGCTCCTCCTTCTGGTATTTCAACATTTGCAGAGATGGTGTGTTCTTTTCCCATTATTTGTGGGGCTGCAAGTGGGTGAAGGATAGAAGTGCCTGAGTAAAAGGTGTAAAGCTTTTTTTGAAGAGCAGCAGCGGGGCGTTTAGGGTCTGCTGCTCGTTCGAAACGGCGGTCATCTAGGGGTAGAACATTGTATTTCTCAGCCTCAGTCATCCAGATTTTTTGCAGTTGCGAAAGTTTCTCTGGGTGTTTTTTTGATAAATCGTTGGACTGAGTAAAGTCGTCATCTGCGTAAAGTTCCCAAATGTCGTCATCCCAGGAAGAATCTTTTTTGTGCCAAGTGACTGCGGTCCACCCGTCAGACCAAATGGCCCTGCTGCCTAACATTTCGTAGTACTGGACTTTTTTGGCGGTCTTGGCTTTTGCATCAGAGAATGTGTATGCCATGCTTACGCCGTGAAGGGGCATTTGGGAGACGCCATTGACTGAAGTTGGTGAAGGTAGGCCGGTGAGTTCCAGAATGGTTGGAACCACATCAACTAGGTGATGGTACTGATTTCGGATAGAGCCACCCTCTTTTATTTTGGCAGGCCAAGAGACGATAAACGGATCGGTGTTCCCGCCCGCATGGGTATCTTGCTTCCATCGTTTGAGGGGGGAGTTTCCCGCCATTGCCCATCCCATTGGGTAATGTGGGTCGGAAGAAGGCCCACCCGCTTGATCAAGATTTTTGATCATCTCGGGGATTGTATCGGGGAAGAAGCTGCGATAGCGGTCGGTGTTGAGTGTCCCGTTTTGCAAGCCCTCCTGAGAAGCTCCGTTATCGGAAACAACTATAATTAATGTGTTGTCGCGGATTTTCATTTCATCAAGGGTATTGAACAATCGTCCCAATTGGTGGTCGGCGTGGTCAAGGTACCCAGAGAAAACTTCTTGAAGTTTACAGTAAACTTTCTTTTGATTGTCGCTTAAATCATTCCAAGCCTGAATTCCAGGATTTACAGGTGGAAGAATGGAGTTGTTGGGGATGATTCCCATTTTCTTTTGTCTTTGAAAAGTTTCTTCCCGAACTTTATCCCATCCTTGGTCGAACTTGCCTTGGTATTTTGCAATGTAATCCTTTGGGGCGTGAAGAGGTGCGTGGCAGGCACCAAGGGCTAGGTAAGTGAAAAAAGGCCTTCCGGTGTTTGCCTGCTGTTGGTCGCGAATATAGTTGATAGTGTGGTCTACTAAATCTTCGGTAAGGTGATAACCATTGCGAGTCGGGGTGTCGATGAAGTGGTTGTCTTGGCATAAAAGTGGGGCCCATTGGTCGGTTTCGCCCCCGAGGAAACCGTAGTATTTTTCGAAGCCCATGCCTAGGGGCCAACGATCGAAAGGCCCGGCTGCGGTGTAAGCTGTGTATGGTGCGAGGTGCCATTTACCCAAAGCCATCGTATTGTAGCCATTTTGCTTAAGTGTTTCAGGAATCATCGCAGCGCTTTTGGGGATATTTCCATAGTTGCCCGGAAAGCCAGTTGCGCCTTCGGTGATGGCTGCCAAACCGATTGCGTGATGGTTCCGCCCAGTTAGTAAAACGCCCCGCGACGGTGAGCAAAGGGCAGTCGTGTGGAAGTTGTTGTAGCGAAGTCCGGTCGATGCAAGTTTGTCGATGTTTGGGGTTTGGATAGGCCCACCATAGCAGCCTAAATGTCCGTAACCAACATCGTCTAGTACAACTAAAATGATGTTTGGTGCGCCGGCGGGGGCTTTCATAGGAAGCGCAGGGTTCCAGTCTGGTGTAGACTGTTTAAAATTCTTTCCGATTTTGCCTTTGAATTCTGGTTGGCTAGGGGGCAGCACAATTCGGTTTTGCTTACTTGCAAGTTCCTCGGTTGAAGACTGTGCATGTATTTGTGATGGAAGTTTCCAGAAGTTTGAAATCTGTTGGCTAACAATTCCCGAAAGGATCAAAACCATTACGGGAAAAAGATATCTAGGATTCATGGTGGCTTTCATCATTAGGTTCGATTGCTTTAATAAAAGATTGCTTAGCGTTATGAGTTTGACTGTATATTGAAATAATTCCAACCTTTTTTTACGGTTTATGAAAAATGGAAGCAAGTTGTGGTTTAGCAATTGAAACCTATTGTGATGGGTTGGGATCCATAGAAAACGGTATGTTGTATTTTTTGATCGCAACATTCCTTGTTCCTTGATATAAAAAAAGCAGACAAAATAATTTTTGGAGGTATTTTCATGCATATTCCAGCATTGACACTTGTGAAGCAAATTGCAAAGCAGCCTGAAGTTAAAGATGTTGCAGGGGAAACTCTGTTGCAGTGGAAAAACTCTGGCTTGCAGCAGAAAATCAAGCCGGGCGCCCATGTTGCCATTGGTGTTGGTAGCAGGGGTATCGCCAACCTTGCAGCAATTGTAAAAGCAACGATCGAGTATTTCAAAGGGATTGGGGCCAAGCCTTTTATTGTCTCGGCGATGGGAAGTCATGGTGGAGCTAATGCGCAGGGGCAGAGAGAGTTGCTTGGAGAGTATGGGATTTCTGAAGAGAATCTTGGCGTTACGGTAAAGACGGACATGGATTCAGTTGTGATAGGCAAGAATTCTTGGAATGAGCCTGTTTATTGGGATAAAAACGCGTTGGCAGCGGATGCAGTCGTGACTATTTCTAGGATAAAGCCACATACCGATTTCCGAGGCCGGTTTGAAAGTGGTATTGCCAAGATGCTTGTGATTGGGCTTGGAAAACGCGAAGGGGCATCTCAGCACCATCGATGGGGTTTCAAGGGATTGCGCGATATGCTTCCCGAAACGGCCAAGGTTATTCTGGAGAAGACGAATTTTCTTGGCGGGTTGGCGGTGTTAGAAAATGCGCATGAACAAACCGCTAAGCTCGAGTTTGTATCAACCCAAAATTTGATGGAAGTTGAACCCAAATTGCTTGATGAGGCTCGCCAATTGCTTGGCAAACTTCCTTTCCATGACATTGATCTTCTGGTGGTGGGTGAGATAGGGAAGAACTACAGTGGCGCAGGAATTGATCCGAATGTGGTAGGAAGGCTTCTCATTGAAGGTCAAAATGATTTTGAAACCCCTAAAATTATTCGCATGTGCGCATTAGATCTTTCGCCCGAAAGCCATGGTAATGGAACGGGAGTTGGTATTGCAGACTTAACCACCGATAAACTGCTAGCCTCGATTGATCCGGTCCCTTTTCGTATGAACAACTTAACGGCTTGTTTTCTTTGGCGATCCAAATTGCCTATTGCCTTTCCTAGCGACAAAGAATGCATTCAAACTGGGTTAGAAACTTGCTGGCAGCCAGATTTGAATGCTATTCGCATGGTTGTTGTTCCTAACAGTTTGGAGCTTGCTGAATTGTATGTATCAGCACCGCTACTCGAAGAGGTTAGAAAAAACAAGGATCTTGCAATCAGTGGGGATTCATTCGAGCTTCAATTTGATGACAAGGGCAATTTAAATCAAAAGGCTCTTTTCCCTCATAGTGCCCAGGGCAGAAGAGTTTCTGGTCATCATTAATTCCGTTTGGTTAAGCAGGTTGGAATGTAGGGAATAGGCAGGAGTTGCAAAATGCTCCTGCCTTTTTGTTTTTAATGGCATCGTTCACTTCTTTCGTCCTGTTTTGTAAAAATTGATTCAAGAAACAGCTTGACCACTTTAGTTTTCGGGGTAAGAGTCCATTGGATATAGGTGGGGGTAGTCTTCTCCTTTTTAAAGGGAAGGCTTTTGGGGGTTTTGAAATTCTATAGGCTGGATAGTTTCCCGCACGCTGGTATGGATGCAGGTCGCCTGATTTTGGCGCATCGTGGGGATGAGGTGCTCGGCTGTGTTTCGTAATACATTGACAATGTTAGGTATGGCTCTTTTGCTTTCTGGCTGTAGTTCCTCCGGGAATAAAGCTGATTCAAAAGATCCAACACAACCTTCCTCACCCTTTGGCATGTTTCAGAAAAAACCTGACACCAAAAAGGACTTGCCCGCTAATCCTTCTGCTACATCTTCCAGCCCTACCGGTAAGCCAAGTGGGGTCCTTGCTGGTCAGGTTATGGATCGGAATAACCGCAGGCCTGCAGGCGTTATCATTCAAGTGGTTGATTTGCAAAAAAACACCCCGGATGGAAAGTTTGATATTACTGCAGATTCACAAGGTTATTTCACCATCAACAACCTTCAACCAGGTAGAAACTATCAGCTTGTTGCCCGGGTGAAGGATGGGGAAAAGTTTTATAGCGGCACAATCTTGGCTACACCTCCAAATCCAAGGGTTTCCATTTTTGTGAAAGAAGAAATTGGCTCATTTCCCCCGGCACAGAATCCTATAGATAAAACAGCAGGTGCCGAGCCTAATGCACCCGCAGCCCTAGACAAGCCAAAAAGTGCCGAATCTGCTCAGGATGGCAATGCCCCTGCAAGTACAACCTCGTTGCCTAATGCCGATAAAATCGCCCGCGATAATCTTGCAAGCAATTCGATTCCTGGAGCTATTCTGTCTATCCCGCCCCGAGGCAATGATCAAGGTGGGTATTCTTTGCCTGCGCCTCCTTCGTTGCCACAAATTGGCAATGTGATCTCGATTAATTCAGCGGGTGTGCAGAATCAGCCTGGGTTTTCTGGTATTGGGAATTATTCTGCATTGGCAACACCTGTTCCATCCTGTGTTTTGGTGGGGCAAAAGCTCGACAACTTCAGCCTTTACGACATGAATGGTCAGGTATGGGAATACAAGAAAAATAAGACTGGTAGAATGGTTTTGCTCGATTTCTGGTTTAGTTCGTGTGGGCCATGTTTGCAATCGATTCCGCACCTTGTTGAACTGCAACGAAGGTATAAGAACTTTGGTTTGGAAGTGGTCGGAGTTGCCTACGAAAAAGGCACGCCCGAAGAGAAGGTTGCCAAGGTTCGGCCGATAAGGGCTAGATATCACATGAATTATACAACCCTTTTTGGTGGATCTGGACCTGAGCCATGTCCTGTGCGCACTCAGTTTGATGTCACCAGTTTTCCTTCGTTGGTACTTTTGGATGAAGAAGGAAACATTGTGTGGAAAAATCAAAAAGATGAGGGTGTGGATCAAAGGCAATTGGCTGAATTGGAGTTGGAAGTTCGCAGGGGATTAGGGATTCGCACCAAATAAGCCACGGCCCTATTTTCTCTTGCCCTCCCGTCTTGCCTGTTTCCACTTTTCGTTCCTTCCACTGGATTATTTTAACCCATTGCTGTTAATCTGCCTTTCTTGAATTCTCAAGGAGGTTGAAAATTATGTGTGGAATCGTTGGCTATACTGGTTTGAAGCAAGCCGATCTCGTTCTTGTTCCTGCTTTGCAAAGGCTTGAATATCGCGGTTACGATAGTTCAGGTCTCGCCACGATTCATCAGGGGCGCATTCAACTGCGAAAAAAAGCAGGTAAGATTCACAACCTTGTGCAATCACTGCAAGATTTTCCCGTGCTTGGTACGACAGGGATTTCCCACACCCGGTGGGCAACTCACGGCCCAGCAAACGATGTAAATGCCCATCCGCACCTAGGCGGAAGTTCCTCCATTGCTTTAGTGCATAATGGCGTGATTGAAAACTATTCCAGTTTGAAAACATTTCTTGAAGATATGGACTATCAGTTCAAAAGTGAAACAGATACCGAGGTGCTTGCTCATCTTGTTTCCTATCATTTTGATAAAATTTCTGGGGACATCCCCACCGTTGATAATTTAGTTCAAGCAGTTATCGCAGCTCTTTCTTTGGTTAAAGGAACCTATGGCATTGCCCTTGTATGCCCATTGTTTCCCAATTTGGTTATTGGTTCGCGCTTGGGAAGCCCCTTGGTTCTTGGCTTGGGTGATGGTGAGCATTTTTTAGCGAGTGATCCGAGTGCGCTGATGGGTTTTTCTAACCGTGCCATTTATCTTGATGATCGCCAAATTTGCGTCCTTACCCCTGATTCCTGGTCAATCCTGGATATGAAACAAGTTCAAATCAGCCCCGTGATAGAAGCCTTGAACCATGAGGTTTATTCCCCAGATAAAGCGGGGTTCGACCATTTCATGCTCAAGGAAATTCATGAACAGGCGGAATCTCTCGAGAATGCTCTTCGAGGCAGGCTTGATGAAGATGAGTGGACTTCACGTTTTGGAGGCTTAAATCTCGATTCCAAACAGCTTAGGAATATTGAGCGAATAATTCTTACTGGCTGTGGTACGAGCTATCATGCTGGCTTGGTTGGAGAATATTTGATTGAAGAACTTGCCCGAATTCCCGTTGAAGTGGAATACGCATCCGAGTTTCGCTATCGAAATTCCCCAATGAATGGCAGAAGCATAGTCATAGGCATCACCCAGTCAGGTGAAACTGCAGATACGCTTGCAGCTATTCGTGAATCGAAGCTTAAAGGTATACCATCTTTGGCCATCTGTAATGTAGTAGGAAGTACGATAGCTCGGGAAGCTGATGGCGGTGTTTATCTTCATGCGGGCCAAGAGATCGGTGTTGCCAGTACCAAAGCTTTTACGAATCAAGTTGTTGTGCTTGCGATGTTAGCTCTTCATTTGGGGAGAATGAGGCACCTTTCTGCATTTCAAGGCGCCCAAGTTGTAGAGTCCTTAAAGGAATTGCCTGAGGCTGTACGGCAGGTTTTGGCTACAGAGGCGCAGGTTCGTGAAATTGCAATGCGTTACTGCAATTCGCCTCAGATCCTATTCATGGGAAGGCAGTATCTTTACCCGGTTGCACTTGAAGCAGCATTGAAAATGAAGGAAATCAGCTACATTCATTCGGAAGGATACCCTGCTGCAGAGATGAAGCATGGGCCCATTGCTCTTGTAGATCGAGATACACCTTCGGTGTTTTTAATTTCCCGTGGACTGATGTTTAATAAAGTTATGAGCAATCTTGAAGAGGTAAAAGCAAGAGGTGGGCCTGTTATAGCAGTTGCTTCAGAAAGAATATCAGAGCTTTCGAGGAAAGCTGATGATGTTATCGTTGTTCCTAAAGTTGCAGAATATCTTCAACCGGTGGTTAGCAATATACCTATGCAATTGTTTGCTTATCACATGGCTTTACTTCGCGGTTGTGATGTTGATAAGCCAAGAAATCTTGCCAAAAGTGTTACGGTAGAATGATTTTAAAGAGTGTTAAAATCGTGGTAGGCAATATGTTCATTATTGCCTGCTGGCTTATTGCCCGGTCTAATTAATAATCCGGTACCCATACCAGCGCTTTTTGCAGCATCAAGTTCCTCGGTTATATCCGAAAGAAATATGATTTCAGAAGCATCGGCACAAAGATTGTTGGCAATATTTTCGTAGCTTAAAGAAGTTCTTTTGGGCCCAGAGGTTGTATCGAAATGATGGTTTATCAGCGTTCCAAGATTTCCAGCAGTAGTATTCGCAAAGTAAATTTTTTGAGCAAGTATGCTCCCCGATGAATAAATTGCAATGGTAAGGTTTGAATTTTTCCAACGATGGAAAGCAGGAGGAACATCTTCGTAAATATGCCCTTTTAGTTCGCCGTTGTTAAATCCTGTTCGCCAAACCAAGCCTTGCAAAGCTTTTAGCCCTGTAGCTTTGCTATCTTCCTTCATGCGCTGGATAGCCAAGGTTACGATACGTTTAATTTTTTCAGACTTTGAGGACGTGCCATCCAAAAAACTTGCAAGGGTAGGGCAGTTTTCGTTTTGTGCGAAAATTTCAAGGGCGTCGATTGTTTCTTTGGTTTCAAAACTAGAATCTAGAAAGCCCTCTAGATTATTGCGCGCATAATCAAACATCGTCGTATGCACAAAATCAATTGCAGAAGTGGTTCCTTCGATATCGAGAAGAACCACTTTATATTTTTCGCTAATCATACTGATAACTTGGTTTCCATGTTTCCTTCGCCTGTTAAATAAGTAGGGCCCCAGCATAAGGGCGCGTAATTTCCATGGATGCCACTATCAATATACTGAGGAGTCCAGCCTGATTTGTCTTGGAACAATCGTATTGCCCGTATGGTTTTATCTTCGCATAAACCAAACCAGTGTTTTGTGCCCCGAGGAACATTAATTAGGTCGCCTGCTTCAACTTGAATAGCAAAAATCGGCCCACTTGTTGGGTGTATGTGAAAAAGGCCCTTCCCTTTTAGGATGAACCGAACTTCATCCTCAGAGTGGGTGTGTTCCATTTTGTACTTTGCCATCATTTCGTCAAGGTTTGGTGTTTCGGGTGAAACATTCATGACATCAGCGGTCACATAGCCACCTTTTTTCTTAAGTATTTCTATTTCTGGTGCATATGCTTTGAGAATATCATCTGCATCCGCTTCAGGGTTGACTCTTTCAGCGAGCGGCCATTTTTCGTAAAAGATTCCGTGTGGGTTAATAAATTCCTGAATTTCTTTTTCAGATTTCAGCGCCCTGTTTTCGTCTGGTATTAATACGACTGCCATTTTCATCTCCTGTAAATTATTATTAGTCTCGCAGAAGCAAGCTTCTGCCAGTTACTTCAAAAAGAAATTCCAAAGTTTCAACATGTCTTTGCGTTTCTTCAAGGTTTGAGCCCCAAGCATACAAACCATGTTTTTGGATTAGAAACCCAAAGGGTACAAAATCTTTATTTGAAAAAGTGCGCTCATTCACTTTTTTTGCCAAGGCTGTTATATCTTGGCTATTAGGGTAAATATCGATCCAAATGCGGGTTTCATGGCTTTTGATTCCAGAAAGCCCTTTAAGCATTTCGTAGCCTTCCACCCAGAAACCACCTGTGGCACCGTATTTTTCAGAAAGCAAGGTTCCCCAAACCGAGTGAACATGCAGCACCGAATTGATGTTTTCTTTAGCCGTCAACATAAGATGCAAAGCTGTTTCGGCAGAGGGCTTTTCTTCCGTTTTTACTAGTGGGGTACCTTTATCATTAAGTACTAGAAAATCATTCATCCCTAAATTTTCTTTGTGTTTGCCACTTGCTGTTATGAGAAGTTGGTAAGGCTTTTTGCTGATAATTGCACTGTAATTGCTGCTGGTTGCAAGTGACCAACCCCTGCGATGAAACTGTTTTCCAAGGGAGATGATTTTAGCTTTTAATTTTTTGATATCCTTGTTCGGAGTGGCCTTCGCTGTTGTTGGCTTTTTGGTTTTCTTCGGCGTTACATCTTTGGTTGTTTTTTTCATGATTAATCCACTTTTGTTAATTCGAGAACCTACTCTTTAATCTAATGGATAAGCATTAAAAATCAAAAGAAATGATGATGAAATGCATCACTGGTTAGTTTTTCATTGTTTTACATTTGCTTTTAGGTCTTTTGCAGAGCTTCTTTCAATAAACAAGGTTCGCTTCCAGATTCTTCTTTCCGGTATCGTGCTAGTAAACTTTTGGATCGTTGTGCAAGCATCCGCCTTACTTCGCGTCTTTCACCTTTGATTCTTGCGATACTCATTGAATCATAGGCTGTGGTCTGGTGCCTCATCCATGCGATAACTGCAGCTTCCGCCCTTCGTTCTACTGGAATTCTTTTAGTTCGGGCGACCGTACCACTACCAATGGGGGTGGCGTGATCAGCAACAGCTTTTGCGAGCTTATTAGCTAGCTCCGAATGAGTTGGGTGGAATGCCAGAAATGCAATCACAGCTCCGGTAAAATCTTCCACATATTCTAATTGAACTTTATCTCTTCGCTTGGCAGCGCTTTCTTTCCGTTTGCTATAACTTTCCGTTGATCTTTCTGCTTCCAATTCTATTCTGGTTTTTTCGATGGTAGTAGTAGCAGTCCAAATGCCTTTGGAAAATATCCTGCGGCCTTTCTTTTCTTGCACCACCCAATATTCCCCAGCAGCTTTTACCCGCCTTGTTAGACCGGCATCGCCGGGCGGTAATAAAGTCCAACCGTCCGGGGTCGAAATAACTATATCGTAATCATTGATAACACTATTAGGCCTTGGCCCTGGTCGAAATATTTTTTCTATCATTCTTGTATCGCCTCCTTGCGATGATGATTTATTTTAAAAGGTCAATTGTCTCATTGATAATTGATGCATGAATAATGATAGCAATTCCCAATCGATGGCGAATCTTACTGGTACCATAAATTAGTTTTACATCTTCATCAAGGAATTGTTGGGCTGAAACCAATCCTAGAATAAGTCGTACATCTTCTTTGTTAGGCTCGGTGCTGCTTGGCCTGGATAAGGAAACTGGGCCGCCACTGTCCCCCTCGAAAATATTTCCACTTAAGAAAAAAGTCCGGGTTTTTGCTGTTGGATATAATGGAAACGTGGCTATTGAGCCGTGCCTGAGTATTGGAAAACCTGCGTTATTAGATTCAATCCGGTGTGGATAACCTAAGACGGAAACTAAATCTCCTGGGTGTACTTTGTGTTTTTGCAGTAATGCATCGGAAGCTAGACGATCGGTTGAAAGGTTTGATAAGTCTGCATTCTTTGGTGGGGTTACCCAAAGTACGGCAACATCTTCGGTTGGGTGTTTGGCCCAAAGGGGTTTGCCATCTTTTCGAATGATAACTTTTACGGGGGCTTTGGTGTATTCGTCATCTGCTTTTTTTGTTCGGAGTTGGAGTGTGGTTTCATCTCCAGGCGTGTTACTTAAAACATGTGCCGCTGTTATTAATATGTATTTTTCTTCATTGTTTTTCTTCAGAATGAAACCAGTTGCGGTCGATTTTTCATGGATTATTTTGAATGTTGTCCGCATTAACTGGGTGTTAAGATCTTCATCCGCTGCAGAAGTTTGCGATGTTATAAAAGTTGAACCAAATAGCAAGAAAAAACAGCGTATCCAAGTCATAGGAAATCTTTCTTGTAAATTTGTGAGGTTAGTTGGATAGAAAAAGTTGCGCATTCCTAATCATTAATAATTATTTAGCTACTCTGATAGATTGAACTAATGTAATGAGTAAAATCATGAATGTAAACTATTTGCTATGATTCTTCTTAAGTTAACAGTTGAAAAAAATTTTAATTACATCGGGTCATTTTTGGTATGCAAGGTTAAGTTTAATTTAAACAATAATCAGTGTTATATTTTTCACTACATACTCTTAGGTTTTAAGAAAAATGATTCCAACAAATAGGCTCATTGATACGGTTGTATTATTGGCGTTCATTTTAATGGGCGTTTTTGCAAATTGGATTTTTACATTAAGCCTTCCGCAAAAAATTGCAACGCATTTTAATTTCGCAGGCAAACCCGATGGTTTCATGACACTTCAGAACCATCAATCATTTATCATCCTTTCTACAATTTGTTTCCCTTTGTTTATGGTCTTCATGGTGGGAGTATTGCCTGCGTGGTTTCCCTCTCTTGTTAATATTTCTCATCGTGATTATTGGTTTGCTGCCGAGCGAAAGACTCAAACTCTTGATTATCTGTTTAGCATGGCTTGTAAACTTGGCGTTCTCATGGTTTTCTTTTTCGTTGGTCTTAATGTAATCATTGTTCTTGCCAATAATTCTAATCCTGTTCTCATGCCTAAACTTCCTTTTTTTATTGTTATGCTCCTGTTTTTGCTTGGTGTATTATTGTGGGTTGTTATGCTTTTTTTGAAATTTAGAAAAGTTGATCTTTTAAAGAAATAAGCTTTAGTAGGTGTTATTCTTTCGGTTTCTGTTCTGTTTTTTTTAATATTCAGATTTACTATCAATTTCTTGCATAATACAATTTGTTTTCACACCTTTAGAGAGGCAATATTTATGTTTCGATTTTTAATTCTATTGTTTAGTGCTACTCCTTTGTTTGCGTTGGAACCCGAAAGCATCGTTCTAGTTGCCAATAAAGATATGCCGGAATCGGTTTCCGTTGCAAAGCATTATGCTTTGAAACGGAATGTGCCCGTTGGAAATATAATCTTTCTGAGCTTGCCAAAGAGCGAAGATATCCTCCGTGGAGATTTTGAATCTAAACTTGTAGAACCATTACGTGAAGCGATTAAATCAAAGAAGGATAAAGTTAAGGTTGTATTGTGCGTGTATGGTGTGCCATTAAGGGTGGGGCCCAAGGTTTTAACTACCGACGAAAAAGTTAAAGCTGATCAAATTAAAAAATCACTTGATAGCCAATTCAAAGAACTTGAAATTGCTGAAAAAGATAAGGCTGAAAAAGATAAAATCGATGGCATGAAGAAGAAGATTGCTGAGCTTAACACTCAGCATCGAAGTTCAATATTTGGCGAAAGCCTTGCTTGTGTTGATAGCGAACTTATGTGTTTATGGTGGCAACCTTATGATCTTAGCCGTTGGCAACCAAATCCCCTTTATTGGAAAGCCCCTCAGGATATCAAAAATCGGTTTCCCAATACTATTATGACATGCAGGCTAGATGGCCCAACTGCAGAAATTGCAAAGCGACTTGTGGATGATGCGATTGAAGTGGAGGCTAATGGATTAAAAGGTAAGGTTTACTTTGATGCCCGGGGAATTGGTATGAATCCTAAAAATCCGGGCGATGCTTCAGGGTATGGTGGTTATGATGAATCGTTTCGTGAAGCTGCTGCATTGCTTAAATCTGCAGGGCTGGATGTTACTTTAGATGATAAGGGTGCATTATTTGAGCCTGATTCTTGTAAAGATGCAGCTTTGTATTCAGGTTGGTATTCTCATGCCAATTTCATTGATTGTTGTAAGTATGTTAAGGGGGCAGTCGCTTGGCATCTTGCAAGTAGTGAAGCTATTACATTAAGGAATCCTGCGAGCAAAGTTTGGTGCCCAAACTTATTGCAAAAAGGCGTTGCTGCAACTCTTGGTCCTGTTGCGGAACCTTACACTATTGGTTTTCCCAAGCCGTCCGAGTTTTTTGGGTTTCTTATTACTGGAAAATATACGTTGGTAGAGACTTATTCACGCACCACATATCTTACTAGTTGGATGACAGTTCTTATTGGCGACCCTTTGTATAATCCCTACAAGAATTCTCCAATGATTATCGAATCATTGATTGAACCAAGTCCCAAAGTTAAGCCCATAAAGTGAAAATGATTTGTAAGGTGCAACTGGTTTTTCAAAGTTTGATATTATTCTTTTGAAGGTGATACATTGCACAAGTATGAAGTAACCGATGGTGGGATTCTTTTTTATGATGGTTCTTTTTTTTCTTCTATTATCTCTGATCAATATTTTTATGAAATTATAGCTTACAGTTCTTGGAATCAAAAACCTGGGGTCTTTGGCCATATGCAACCCCGACTCACTGCAGCGTATGGTGATGATGGTACAAACTATTGCTATTCAGGTACTCAAAATAGGGCACTTCCATGGACGTCTACTTTGTTGGAGATCAAGAAAAAAGTGGAAACTGTCCTAGGTTGTTATAATTTTTGTCTTTTAAACCGTTATCGATCTGGTGCAGACAGTATTTCATTGCATTCTGATAATGAGCGAGGTTTGGGAAACATCATTGCCACTATTTCCCTAGGGGCACCTAGGAAATTTAAAATCAAACATAACGCAACTAAAGAAACAAAAGAATTTCTTGTGTCAAATGGTACCCTTATTATTATGGCAGGGACAATGCAGCGTTTTTGGAAACATGAAATCCTGAAAACTAAAGAAGTTGTTGGCGAAAGAATCAGCCTGACTTTCAGGCAATTGGCAGTATAACTAAGAAATTGACATTTTTAGTGAGCTAGCTTTTGTAAAATCATCTTCAGATTCTTTGATTTTCCCCATTAATTTAAGTAGGCCACCTCGGTTACGGTAATATTCGGCTTCATTGGGGTTTAATTCGATCGCTAAATTATAATCTTTAATTGCTTCAGTATATTTTTGCTGTTTCTCAAAAATGTTTCCACGCAAATTGTGGTCATCGGATTCTCTGTAGGGGGATAGTTCAATTACTTTATTGTAGTCAGCGATAGCTTCAGTATATTTTTGTTGGGATAGATATAGGTTTCCACGCAATTTGTAAGAATTTGAACTATCGGGATCTAATTCGATTGCTTTGGTGTAGTTTAGGGCAGCTTCATGAAAATGATTTTGACTTTCTAATAATCTTCCCCTTTCTATGAATGATATTTTATCCGTTGGGGGGCAGGGAGTATTAAGGAGATATTCGTTTATAAAGGTTCTTATTTCCTTGGAGGATGATTTTTCTTTTGAGGGATCAGTTTGTTTTAATCCAGTACAAATAGTAATCGGTTTGTTCAAGCAGTTGCACATACCTTTTCGCAAAAAATTTATAAAAAGCTCTTCTTTTGATGAGAGATTCATCGCTTTATTGTAGTCTGCCATTGATTCTGGAAATCGTTTTAAGTGTTCATTTGCTATCCCTCGATTTAAATACGAGACATGATTTTTTGGTTGGATTTCAATTGCTTTTGAGTATTCTTCCACGGCCTCAGCGTATTTTTCTTGTTCTGAAAATATGCTTCCCCGATGAAAAAATGCCTCTAAGCAGCATGGGTTCAACTCGATGGCTTTGTTGAAATTAATAATTGCTGTGTTATAATCTTTTCTTTCTTTGGCTTTGATTCCATTACGTAAAAAGGTTTTTAATTCTGTGGTTATGTGTCGTTTCCCTATTATTAATCCAATTATAAAAAAAATAACCCCTATACAAATGTTTGTTAAATATGGATTCATGATTTGTTTGCCTTGATAGGGCTTTTAGAATCTGCATATTGTTTCCCTTTATTTAATTATACCCTCTGTAAAGTTTTAGAGGTAATTGTTTTAAATTTAAATCTTTTTTGAGTTATTGGATTAAGTTGTTTTTTAAAACAATCTTTGCTTTTACCTTGTTCTACGCGTGGTAAAAATTAAAATCAGTAATTAGTTTTATTGGATTTATTTCTTTATTTAAATCGGGTGTTTGATTAATTGTTGAAAGGTTTTTATGTCAAATT
Source organism: Gemmataceae bacterium (assembly GCA_044337875.1). Classification (GTDB taxonomy): domain Bacteria; phylum Planctomycetota; class Planctomycetia; order Gemmatales; family Gemmataceae; genus UBA969. Next base: position 254,578 of record JBIIMS010000002.1, on the reverse strand, counting down.
TTATTCTTAATCGGCGTGATTTTTTTGTTGCCGTAGGTTTATTTGTTGGTGGTAATTTAAACGCCAATCAAATAAGCACGTTACCAAAAAAAAGGGTTATTACCAAGGCGCCCGGTTATCACTGGTTTGGTTACTATGATAAACTTCAGTTTGACCCCTCTGATAGGTTTGTTTTGGGAATGAAGGTTGATTTTGAACATCGGTCTCCCAAGCCGGACGATGCGATTCAAATCGGAATGGTCGATCTGAAAAATAATGACCAATGGATTTCTCTTGGTGCCAGTAAAGCTTGGTGTTGGCAACAAGGGTGCATGCTGCAATGGTTGCCAGGTTCAAAATCTGAAATCATTTGGAATGATCGTGTAGATAGTCCTACGCCACATTATGTTGCTCGCATTATGGATGTGAATACAAAAAAAATACGAACCATACCTGCACCGATTTATGCCGTTTCTCCTGATGGTAAAAGTGCAATAGCTGCGGATTTTCGTCGCCTTCATGATACCCGCCCAGGTTATGGGTATAGTGGCGTACCTGATCCATCTATTGAGCTTGCCCCTAAAGATTCTGGTTTGTTTCATGTTGATCTTCAAACCGGAAAACAAAAGCTTTTATTTTCGATGGCTCAAATTGCAGCGTTTGGGCCGCAGACTGACGACATGATCGGGGCCAAGCATTGGTTTAATCATTTGTTGTTTAATACAGATGGAACCCGCTTTGTTTTTCTCCATCGGTGGAAACCACAGTCCGGTAAGGTGAGTTTTAAAACCCGGATGATTACTGCTTCAATTGATGGGTCTGATCTTTATATCCTAGATCCATCGGGAGCAACTTCGCATTTCATCTGGCGTGATCCACAGCATATTCTTGCATGGACCCAACCCAAGGACAAGCGGCCTGGTTTCTACCTGTTTAAAGATAAAACTTCTGAAATTGAGCAAATTGGTGCCGGCGTTATGACTGAAAATGGCCATTGCAGCTACCTTCCGGGAAACGAATGGATTCTTAATGATACTTATCCTGACAAGCAGAGGATTCAGCACCCTTATCTGTTTCATGTTAAATCGGGCAAGAAGGTTCCGCTTGGGGATTTTCTATCCCCTGCCCAGTATGCCGGAGAATGGCGTTGCGATACTCATCCAAGGTTTAGTAACGATGGTTCCATGGTGGTTGTAGATTCGCCTTACGAAGATAAAGGAAGGCAGCTTCATCTGATTGATATTTCAAGTTGTAAAAAGATTTAATGGGTTAAAATGTCAGCCATAAGTTGCTTAATTAGCGCACAAATCTTACCTATTGCCCACGTTCGCCTGAAGATGCTAAGGGTTACAGCAACAGCCAAATTATTCCGCCAACAATTGCAAATATTATAACCACATATACAGGCATTAAGCGTGGATCGTCTTCCCAGTGTCCTCGACGCGATTGCTGCGAGCAAATCTGGCGTAATTCCGACCGTAGTTCAGTAAACCCATTCCACTTCGCAAAAATTCGAGAGCGACCGAAATCTGTACTTATGAATACGGATGCTAGGTCGCATGATTTTACGTGGCTGAAAGTAAAGATTATTTTGTAAAAAAGACCGCGATGATCGCCAGTTAAAAAATCATTCACAGCTAAAATCTCATCGAAATTGCATTCGCGAAAGGGTTCGAAACCGAATCCCCCAATTCCAGATCTGGGCGAATGGCAGTTTTCAAAAACTGCTGTTCGCTGTGTTAAATTTAAAACCAAGCGCTGGCTGCTTGAATCAGGATTATCGCATATTATTAAGGCATCATTAGGTTGGTTTTCCATTCTTTCTCCGTGGAGTGGAACTCTCTTTAATCTGATTAGCAGCCTGCGTCAACAAACATGAGCTTTTTTTATCGGAATTTCGATATGCTTCAATAATGAGTGGGCAGCTTAGGGTCTGCTCTAGCTCGATTGATCTCTTGTGTTGATTACTATAGCTTTCATGGGTAAAGCATGCTGCAGACTTGGTTGAATGGGTTCCATAGTCCTCAATTCTTGTCGTTTTCGCGTTGTGCTTAATTTGTTCGAGGATTTTTATAATGATGTTTATAAAACTGGGATGTGGGGTGAAAAATCTTAAAGTTGATCCACAAATCAGCGGTGTTAATTTGAATGTACGTGAGGGTTTTATAAGTGAAATTTAAGAGCCACCTGTGGAATTCGAATCCACGACCTACGCTTTACGAAAGCGTCGCTCTACCAGCTGAGCTAAGGCGGCAATATGCTTAGAGTAAATTAGAAAAGCCTTTCAGGCAATAGAGGCCCGAAAGACTTTTCTGGTTCAACCCAACCGCTACTTCTCTTTTTTCTCTTCAGGTTCACCTTTTTTGCCTTCTTCCTTGGCAGCATCATCTTTGTTAACGGGTGCCCCCTTAGGGTTAGGCTTGGTGGTAAAGACAGGATTAGGATTAGGCCCCATTTCGAAATAATTCTTAGGTACCCTATAGCCTGACATCTCGAGGTATTTTCTTAAATCAACAGAAATAACACCATTTTCTTTTGCTGAAAGTCGCATTTCGTTGATTGATTTGGTTAGTTGGTTCATTTTTTCATTAATTATTCCTCTGGGAGCTTTTACTGAATCGATACCATCACCAATAATAAGAAGATCAGTTTTTGGTGAGATACCTGGAGTGTTTCTAATTTCCAAGGTTGCAGGGTCAAGAAAAGCATCAACCAAAACGCCTTGTCTTTCAAGTTGGGTTATCAATTCGTAGATCTGATCTTTGCCATCACCTGTTAGGTCAACGATACCCATAATTGCAATTCGTTTTCTGGCATTGGGGTTCCAGGTAGGGTTGTAGAGAACATCGCCCTTAAGTATGGGGTTTTTGTTGGTATCTTTTACAGTTAAAATTTTACATTGGGAGAGGTGTTCGCCAACCACATTGATTACTTCTAGGGTTCCTTTGATTTCAGGAACTGGGCGTCCATCCGTACCTATTCCATGAATGCTAAAAGTATCTTGGGGATTGACTCGATCGCCATGGCCTACATTGATGTAGGGTAATGCCCCCGTACGATCGATGCTAACGATTTTGTAATCGGGACGAATGTTTTTCCCGAGGTCATTATTTTTAGTTTTGTTAAGAACAAGTTGGTCAGCTAGGGCGGTTATTTCTAAATCTTTGTCTTTTGATTTCTTTTCGAGTTTGGCAATTTTTTCAGTAAACTCTTCGTTTTCTCGATTGCGTTCGGTTTTCTCGGCTGTTAAAGCCTTAGTTAAATCGTCTTTTTGTTTTCTAAGTTGGTCCCTTAAATTAGAAAATTCGGAAAATTCTTTTTTTGCAGTATCAGTAAGGCCCGCATATTTTTTATTGATGTCTGCTTTAAAGGCAGCGAACTCATCTAAAGCTTTTTTCTCAGCATCTTGCGCTTCTTTTTTTTCCATCTCTACTTTGTCAAATCGCTCTTTTAGTGCGAGGTATCTTTTGGATTGAAGAGAAGTGATTTCTTCAAAAGTGTTGCTTGGTTTTTTAGTTGCTTTGTCGAATTTTAAAGTTAAATCTTTGTCTGCAGCATCTTTAAAAGCCATCTTTTCAAGCATTTCCATTCTGGTTTTTACTAGTTTTAATTCCTCTTTATTAGGGTCATACTTAGCATCTTTGGGGAGGATAGTGTCATCATCAGCTTTAGCTCTCAAGCCTTCATAAATATCCAAATCCTCGGGTTTAAATCCGTTGACAGTCGAAATATAAGTCCAGTAAAGCATTGACTGAAATCTGTAGAAATCGATGAGTTTCGCTTCGTTTTTTTGAGTTGCGTCGGATTTATCTTTTTCAGCCCTAAGGGTTTCCTGTTCAGAAAATCCGAAGTAGGTAGAAACACCTAGGCCAATGGTGGCAAGAATAAAGAATACCAGTGTGACAACCAACCCTTGTTTCGATTCACCCTTGGGTGAAGAAGAACTTCGACTTATTGCTTTAGCAGCCATGATCCATCACCTTGCTACGAAGTAAACGGTTTTAAGAAAAACCTACACATCTCCAATATGATTGTAAATCATAAGCTGAAGTAGTCAATTAATGCAAACAAGTGTTATTGGAATCATGGCTGTTTTTTTCTGCAAATCAGGATAAATCGTGTTATGGAGACCTGATAGGTACATCAATATTATAACTGGGTAAGAGTTAGGACTAAGGTGAATCCTTTGTTTTTTTTCAGTTATTCCTAGGAAAAGCTGCATGCCCGATATAAATTGCAGAAGATATCTATTTTCATTAAAGAAAGCTAAAGTTGCTCATGGGTAATAATCCCGAAATCATGTATCTGATTGATTCCATGTCTTTGATTTTTCAGGTTTTTCATGCCATCCCAAACATGACGAGTCCCACGGGGGTTCCCACTAATGCGATTTATGGGTTCACTAGGGATTTAATGTTTTTGCGAGATAAAAAACCAGATTACATCGTTTGTGGTTGGGATAGGCCTGAACCCACTTTCCGAAATGTGGCTTTTCCAGAATATAAAGCCCATCGAGATGAAGCGCCCGCTGATTTGATCATGCAATTGCCCATGATCCAGCAAGTTCTTGATGCCTTGAATATTCCTTTGATAAGTATCGCTGGGTTTGAAGCGGATGATATTCTTGCAACGGTGGCTGAGCATGCAAAATCTAAAGGTATAAAAGTTTATCTTGTAACCTCGGATAAAGATTGTAGGCAGTTAATTGATGAAAATGTCACCCTGTACAATATTAGAAAGCATTTGGAATATGGGCGGGCTGAATTGCTTGCAGATTGGGGGATTACACCAGCTCAAGTGGTGGATTTGCAGACATTAGTTGGGGATACCGCGGATAATGTTCCGGGTGCCGTTGGAATTGGGATTAAAACAGCTTCGGGCTTGTTGCAGGAATTTGGCACGATTGAAAACATTTACGCAAACATGGATAAGATCAGCGGGGTGAAGCGGAAAGAGAATCTTGCTGCATTTGCTGAACGAATTACTTTGGTTCGCAATCTTGTCACTTTGGATCGTAACTCTCCGGTTGAATTTGATTTGGAAGGTTGGCGTTTAAGAGAAATTGATGCTGGGAAATCAATATCCCTTTTTCAGACTTTAGGGTTTCGTGGAATATTGGCACAAATAGAAAAATCATTTCCTCAAGAGCAGGGGTTATTTAAACAACAAAGCTCGGCGCCTTCTTTTATTCAGGAAACAACTCATGTTCATCCTGAAATCCCTGTGTTTACCAATAGTCGCTCTAAACTTTCGATTGATCTACCAATCCAATTAAGTGGTCGAGGTGATTGGGAATATGATTACACCCTTATTAATAACGAAAAAGATTTTGAAGTTTTGGTTAGCAAACTGCTAGAGTGCAAAAGGTTTGCATTTGATACCGAAACAACTGGTTTAGACCCATTTACTTCGAAAATAGTGGGCATCTCTTTTTCACTGGAAAAAAGCAAGGCATGCTATGTTGCAATTCGTACTCCCCTAGGAGAGCCCTGTTTAGATGAATCTTTTGTACTTGAAAAATTGAGGCCCATATTTGCAAATAAAGACATTCTCAAAGTAAACCAAAATATCAAATTTGATCTTTTAGTTCTTCTCGTCAATGGTACGACGACGGAGGGCGTCGCAGGCGATAGCATGATTGCTGATTATCTTTTGCATTCGGGAGAGCGAAGCCATGGGCTTGATGAGTTGGTAAAACGCTATTTGAATCATGAGATGATTTCGATTACCGAGTTAATAGGAATAAAAGGCAAAAATAAAGTTCAAAAGTTGATGAGCGAAGTAAACTCGGAGATTGTTGCACTTTATGCATGTGAAGATTCGGATGCAGCTTTTCAACTAGCCAGTTTTCTTGAAGATGAGATTTCGAAAACCGTGGTGGATGGAAGCAAGGATCGCCTACTGGAACTTTACAAAAAGATTGAAATGCCTTTGGTGAGCGTTTTGGCAAGGATGCAGTTCCGTGGGATATGTATTGATGCGGAGTTTTTGAAAATTCTTGGCGTTGAGATGGCCTTAGAGTTGGAGCGGGTTGAAAAAGAGATTTATATTCTTGCGGGCAAACCTTTTCAAATCAGTTCACTGCCCCAATTACGTGCGGTGCTTTATGATGATTTGCAGTTGCCTATGTTGAAGAAAACTGGTGTATCTAAAGAGGCAAGCACGGATCAGGAAACGCTGGAAAAGCTTGCCGTTCTTGATCATCCGGGCGCTGCGATACCTAAAAAGATTTTGGAATTTAGGCAGTTAGCCAAGCTTAAAAGCACTTATGTAGATGCAATTCCTGAGTTGATTCAACCTTCGACGGGTAGAATTCATGCAGCTTTTAACCAAACAGTGACTGCTACGGGAAGGCTTTCTTCCAGCACACCAAACTTGCAGAATATTCCCGTACGTAGAGAAATGGGGCAGCAGATACGAAAAGCATTTTTACCTAAAGAAGGTTGGACGCTTGTTTCTGCAGATTATTCGCAAATCGAATTAAGGCTTTTGGCCCACTTCTGTGATGATAAAAACATGATCAAAGCTTTTGAGGATGAAAAAGATATTCACTCTCAGGTGGCTTCTGAAATTTTTGCCATTCCGGAAACCATGGTTTCCCCTGACATGCGAAGAACTGCCAAGACGGTAAATTTTGGCATCATTTATGGTATTAGTGCCCATGGCCTTGCTCAGAGATTGGAAATCGATCGGTATGATGCTTCCAGGTTTATTGATGCGTATTTTGCTCGTTATCCCAATGTGCTTAAGTATCAGGACGATTTACTTTCTAAGTGTAGAAATACGGGTTATGTTAGTACGATTCTTGGCAGAAGAAGAAGGATTGATGGTATTCGAGATCGATCCACTTTCCAGCAGCGTAATCAGCCAGAGCGAGAAGCTATCAACATGGAAATTCAGGGCTCTGCTGCGGATCTTATCAAGCTTGCTATGATCGGCGTTGATGAGGCTTTAAGTGAAAACAATCTGGAAGCAAAGCTTTTGTTGCAGATTCATGACGAACTTGTGATCGAATGCCCTAAAGCTGAAATCGATGCGGTTAAGAAAATTTTAATTACCGAGATGTCTTTTAAGCCCAGAAAAATGTTGAACCTGAAGGTTCCGATAACGATAGAGGTTTCTGCGGGGCCAAACTGGTTGGCTCAGGAAGAAATCAAATGAATGCAAAACCGGCAAACAAGCCAGTAATTGGAATTGTAGGCGGCATTGGCAGTGGCAAAAGTGAAGTTGCTAAACTGTTTGCGCGTTCAGGTGGAATGTTATTTGATGCAGATTCCGAAGTTCGGGACTTATTCACGGATGAAATAGTTAAAAAAAAGATTCGGGATTATTTTGGGGCAACAGTTTTTGATTTAGCTGGAAATGTTGCTAGGCCGGCTCTTGCGAAAGCGATTTTTGATAATACTGAGCGTCGGTTGTTTTTAGAGTCAATTCTGCACCCGTTGGTGTTAGAAAAAATTGAGCATAAGATCAAAGAACTTTCAGAATTCTCGGAATCTTCATTTCTCGTGCTCGATGTGCCCCTATTATTAGAGAAGAACTGGCGAAATCTTTGCAGTTTGATTGTGTTTATAGACTGTGATGATGCGGAAAGGTTAAGGCGTTGCTTGGCCAGAGGTTGGACTGAGGCAGAATGGAAAAACCGGGAAAATGCCCAAATGCCCTTGACTGAGAAGGTCTCAATCTGTGATCATATAATTGATAATTCTGTAAGTTATGATCATACGGTTAAGCAAGTTAATGATTTGTTGAAACTTTGGAACCTGCCTAGATAGTACTCTTCCAGTACAGAATGTTGAAAGTTTGATGTGTTTGTCGTAATTAAATAAAAGTTCTCTATGCCGGAATATGGATTTTCTGGTAATGAAATAGGTGGTTGCCCGCTCCATTTGCAGATCTGATTAATTAGCGGGATATTTTCTGCCCCTGATGTTTACTGGTTTTTACACATCTCAACCAGCGAATTATTGGGCCAGATAGGAGATTAGTAATGGCGGAAGCCAAGGGTAAGAAAGATAGTTCAGTAAGCAAACCAAAAGCACGGGCCAAAGCACCTAGTAAAACAGCTAAAACTTCAGATGAAGTTAGGTTGAATGCTCCTGAGCAATCAGATGACATTTTGTTTAGTAATCCTTCCGATAATTCGCCTGCAAAGGTTTCGAAGGAAGATCCACCAGTGCAAACTGTTGAAGCTTCGGATGATGATTTGGTGTTCACGCCCAAGAAAAAAACACCGGTAAAAGTGAAAAGTGTTGAAAAGGTCGACGATAAAACTCCCGCCAAGGATTCTTATACCTCAAAAGTTGATGCGGTTGCCCCAGATGAAAATGCCGCCGTTGAGGCCCCAAAGGTCAAAGATGTGCCAAAATATACAGCTAGTCCTGAAGATATGGCTGAAAAAGTTAAACCCGAGAGTAATGTAAAATCTTCCTCGGATTCTTTTTCGGCTGAGAGTGAAGAAGCTAAATCGAAGGGCTACGATGATGAAGTAAACAGCCGTTATGAAGAGATTAAAAGGGGTAGCAATCATCTAACCGATTTGCAGCAAAAGTCTTTGCCTGAGTTGGTCGCGATTGCAAAAGAAGTTGGAATAACTGAAGTTGAAGGCTTGGCCAAGCAGAATTTGGTCTTTTTGATTATCAAGGAACGGGTGAAGCAAAACGGCTTGATGCTGGGTGAAGGAACACTTGAAATCTTGCCCGATGGTTTTGGCTTTCTTCGTAGTCCTGATTACAATTATCTTCCCTGCGTTGACGATATTTATATTTCCCCATCGCAGATTCGAAGGTTTGGCCTTCGCACCGGTACGATTGTATCCGGGCAAATTAGGCCTCCCAAAGAAAACGAAAAGTATTTCGCCCTTCTAAGGGTCGAAGCTATCAATTATGCGGACCCCTCGCTTTTAAATCAAAAGGTGATGTTTGAGGATTTAACCCCTTTGCACCCTACTGAAAGATTAAAGCTTGAGTATGATCCGTCTGAAGTATGTGGCAGGGTTATTGATCTTGTTGCTCCAATTGGTAAAGGGCAGCGCGGACTTATTGTTGCCCCTCCCCGCACAGGTAAAACGATTCTGCTGCAAAAGATGGCCAATGGTATTCTGAAAAATCATCCCGAATGCTATGTCATTATTTTGCTGATTGATGAGCGCCCTGAAGAAGTTACCGAAATGGAGCGCATGGTTAAAGGCCCCAACACAGAAGTGATCAGTTCGACCTTTGATGAGCCAGCAACCCGCCATGTGCAGGTTTGCGAAATGGTTATTGAGAAAGCGAAACGCATGGTGGAATACGGCACAGATGTTGTCATCCTGCTTGATTCCATTACTCGGTTGGCGCGTGCTTATAACTCCGAAATGCCAAGTTCAGGTAAGATTTTGTCTGGTGGTATTGATGCCAATGCCATGCAAAAGCCTAAAAGATTTTTTGGTGCTGCCCGCAATATCGAAGAGGGGGGTAGCCTGACTATTATCGCTACTGCACTTGTTGATACTGGTTCAAGGATGGATGAAGTTATTTTTGAAGAATTCAAAGGCACCGGAAACATGGAAGTTCATCTTGAACGAAAATTGGTTGACCGTAGAGTTTGGCCTGCCATTGATATCAACAGTTCTGGCACCCGCAAGGAAGATTTGCTTCTTGGTGAAGAAGAACTAAGGAAAGTTTATGTGCTTCGAAGGGTTCTTAGCGACATGAATCCCGTTGAAGCCATGGAATTGCTGCTGAACAGAATGGCAAAAACCAAGACTAATCATGAATTTCTTAATAGCATGAACTTGTAGTGATGAAGTCAAACCTCGAAGAATAAGGGATAAGTTATGAGTTTGAATGTTCTCGAAGGGCATTTTAATTCTGGAAGCCATACTTTTGCAATCGTTGCAGCCAAGTTTAATCAGGCTGTAGTGGATCGACTTGTTGAAGGGGCGTTGGATGGTCTTCGCAGGCACGGGGTTGCAGATAAAAATATCACCTTGGTACGCGTTCCTGGGTCTTATGAAATACCCTTGGTTGCTAACAAGCTTGCGCTTTCTGGGAAGTTTTCTTCCATAATTTGCCTAGGTGCTGTTATCAAAGGGGAAACCGACCATTACGATCATGTTGCTGGTGCAAGTACCAATGGTATTGCCAGTATTTCGCTTCAAACTGGTTTGCCTATAATCTTTGGTGTTCTTACTTGTGATACTTTGGAACAGGCTATTAATCGCGCTGGCGCTAAGGCTGGAAATAAGGGGTTTGAAGCTGCCCTTACCGCAATCGAAATGGCAGATCTGATTTTAAAGCTCCCCAAATAACGAAAAATTGAGAACTATGATATATCGAAGATCGAAAGCACGCGAAGTGGCGTTGCAACTTCTTTACAGGGTCGATTTAAACCCCTCTCTTACTAAAAAGCAAGTTGCAGAGTTTATAACAGATCGTATTAGTGATCAAATCAGCAGGGATTTTGCTCTTCTTCTTTACCAACAAACCATGCAGAATCTTTCTCAAATTGATGCTTTGCTGGTTAAATTTGCAGAAAACTGGCGTTTGCCTCGAATGGCTGCAGTTGATCGAAATCTTCTTCGACTAGGTGCTTTTGAACTTAGCCATCAAAAAGATACTCCCTCTGAGGTTGTTTTAAACGAATCCATCGAACTTGCCAAAAGATTTGGAACCGCTGATTCGTCTTCTTTTATTAATGGAATCTTGGATAAGATTTGTTCCACCGAGCGCCCCCAGCCTGAAAATGCCTAAAGGTCAACCTTTTACCTCTTTGTGTCAGTCTCTTTATAAAAACGCCTCTACCAGGCGAGTTGATCTTCATACACATTCTACTTTTAGCGATGGTCTTTGTTCACCCGAATCGGTTTATTCTTCCGCTTGTAAGCTTGGTCTTGAAGCCATTTCTATCACCGATCATGATACTACCGCTGCCCACCATTCGCCGTTTCCCCATGGCCGTTCCGAGATGATTGTTGGAGTAGAGATAACTTGCATTTTTAATGCTAAAGTTTATCATTTGCTAGGTTATCTGATGGATCCCCTGAATCTGCAACTGCAAGAAGGGCTTTCAAGAAATAAGGCCATTCGCAAAACCCGATTTTTGAAAATGATTGATTTTATGAAGGGCAGGGTGAATGAGCCAGGTTCCGTCATGGATGAACTTGAACCTCAGTGGAACAATCCCGATTATGCCGTGGGTAGTCGTCATTTGGCCCAAATTCTCGTAAATCAAAAAAAGGCTCATTCGATTCAAAATGCCTATTGGAAACATTTGAGGTTTTTTCAGGACGATAATCATGCGTGGCTTACGATTCAGGAAGCTTGTGATTTGGTTCGTAATGCAGGCGGCATTTCCATGCTCGCACACCCTCCTGAAAATATAACGCTCAGCGATCTCGCTTTGCTTAAAGGTTTTGGTTTAGATGGGATTGAGGTTGAATACCCTGGATTCAAAATGAATCGTAGAAAATTGTTGAAAGATTGGGCGCTCAAACTTGAGTTTTGTATTGGCGGTGGTAGTGATTGTCATGGGGTTCCTCCGCGAACTATTGGCTCTTCCTCTATCACCATTCTTGAACTTGAAAAAATCAAACTCAGATCAGAAGGCAACCGGCTATGTTCCGTGCTCTTTTAGATAAGCTGAAGCTTGGTCTCACTAAAACGAGAAATCTCTTTGCAGGGGTGGCTGGTCTTTTTCGCCTCAAAGGACGAGTTGATCACGACTTCCTTAAAGAACTTGAAAAGAAACTTTACCTGGCTGATGTTGGCTCTGCCGCAACTGCGGGCCTAGTTGATCGCATGAAACAGGCATTTCTTGACAAGGAAATTGATAAAGAAACCGAGTTGTTTGTCCGTGAGTACCTTGCTGGTCTTTTGCAGATCGAAGGTGGGCGTGATATCAAAATCAATCCCGATGGACCAACAGTTATTATGATCGCTGGGGTCAACGGGTCTGGTAAGACCACATCGATTGCCAAGCTTGCTGGTTTCTTGAGTCGGGATGGAAAAAAAGTACTGGTCGCAGCTTGCGATACATTCAGAGCAGCAGCCATCGATCAATTGGTGATTTGGTGTGATAGGCTTGGGGTCGAAATAGTTAAAGGGCTTCCAGGTAGTGATCCTGCAAGCATTGCTCATGATGCCTGCGATAAAGCTAGGGCCAAGGGGTTTGATTTTGTTATTGTAGATACTGCAGGTAGGCTGCATACCCAAACCCATTTGATGCGAGAGCTCGAAAAAATTCACCGTGTTACCAGCAAAGTTATTCCTGGCTCCCCCCATGAAGTTCTTTTAGTCTTGGATGCAACTACTGGCCAAAATGCCGTCCTTCAAGCTGAAAATTTCCAGAAGGTGGTTCATTGTACTGGCATAATTCTTACCAAGCTTGATGGTACCGCAAAAGGCGGGTCTATTTTCAGCATCAAACAGCGCCTCAACATCCCTGTAAAATTCATTGGCGTTGGTGAAAAAATTGAAGACCTTGAATCCTTTGATCCAGCTTCCTTTGTTGAGGCCTTGTTTTCCTCATGAGTGCAATTGATCTTGTTACAGGTGGGGCGGGGTTTGTTGGATCACACTTGGTCGAGGCACTTGTTGCCTTGGGTAGAAAAGTTCGTGTCATTGATGATCTCAGTACAGGCCGCATTGATAACCTATCCACAGTAAAATCGGATGTTGATTTCATTGAAGGTTCGATTTTAAGCGAAGATGATCTTATGAAGGCTTCTTCGGGGGTTGATAATGTTTATCATCTTGCTGCTGTTGCCAGCGTGCAAAAAAGCATGGAGCAACCTCTGCTTAGCCACGAGATTTGTGCCACTGGCACTTTAAAGGTTCTTCAAGCAGCCAAATTGAATCATTGTAAGCGATTTGTTTTTGCTGCCAGTAGTAGTGCCTATGGCAATACTGGGAATGTTCCCCTTGATGAAAACACTTTGCTGGATCCACTTTCGCCCTATGCATCTTCTAAATTGGCTGGTGAGTTTCATGCGGTAGCCTTTGCCAGAGCCATGGGATTGGAAACTGTTAGGCTTAGATTTTTCAATATTTTTGGTCCTAAACAGCGTGGCGATAGTCCTTACTCTGGGGTTATAGCTATATTTACAGAGGCATTTAAAAAAGGGATTAACCCAACTATTTTTGGCGATGGACTGCAATCTCGCGATTTTGTTTTTGTTAAAGATGCGGTTCAAGCTTTGATTCTTGCTGGAACTAAACCTAATATTTCAGGTGATGTTTTTAATATTGGAGCAGGTAAATCGACATCGTTGCTTGACCTGGCTATTCATTTGCAAACCCTTACAGGCAAGAATTTGGTCCCACGACACCTTCCCGCTAGATTAGGTGATGTTCGCTATTCTCTTGCCGATATTGCCAAGGCCCAACGAATGCTAGGCTTTGTACCTAAATTTGATGTCCCCGCTGGTCTTAAGTTTATCCTTTAGGCTCCTGTATTGCCTATCCTGCCACATCATTGTTGTTAGTTTCCTGCACTTGACATTTTTACTAATCATTGGCATTAGGAATTGTCTTTTGCTTAAACTTTAAAATGAAGTAGCAGGCTAATCATGAGCCGATGGAAATATCTGAATCTTGTAAAATTCTTGGTGCCAACTTCGCTGGTGATTGGTGGGTTTGGCTTTACCGGGTGTGCAACCGGCCCTCTTTTTGAAAATCCAGCAGTGGTTCGACCCGAACTTGAAACAACTAGCGAAAACCCGGTTTATGTCCCTCTTGGGCCAGCTTCGTATGGTGTCGTTTTTGAAAAATGCATGGATGTTGTTGACGACTTTTTTGAAGTCTCTTATTCGAATCGTTACGATGGCAGAATTGAAACCTTCCCTTGTATAGCCCCAGGTATCGGCCAACCGTGGAAGCCAGGTAGCCCAGATTTTAGGCAGCGTCTTCTTGCTTTTTGCCAGTCAATTAGGCACCGTGCTGTGGTCACAATTCAGCCTGCCGATGATGGTGGCTTTTTTGTTGATATCAAAGTGTTCAAAGAATTGGAAGATTTGGATAGGCCTGTTAGGCAGACGGCTGGTTCAGCTACATTCCGCAGCGATAACACTGTTGAGCGACAGTTTGAAGTTATTGATGATGCAGTTTTTGCATCTAACTGGATTCCAATTGGCAGAGATAATCATATCGAGCAAATCATGCTTCAAAGAATTGCCAAGTTCAAGACTGCAGCTCCACTAAACAAAAAGTTTTAATTCTACTCGGGTTGTTTCAATTTTTATTAATTACGCAGCCATCTGATCGGGGTTTAGTGGAAGCTTGATGATGAAGGTTGTACCTTTTCCCAGTGAGCTTTCAACTCGTAGCCTGCCGCAATGGTCATCAATGATTTGTCTGCAGACGCTTAAACCTAGTCCTGTTCCACCTTGGCCCGCTTGATCTGGGGTTTTTGTCGTGAAAAAAGGATCGAAGATTTTACGCAGGTTTTGTGGTGCAATCCCATTGCCCGAATCTGTTATTGCGATTTCTGCAAGCCCCATTTCTTGATTCATTTTTAAACCGATTTTTAGTTCCCCACCTTTTTCCATTGCTTGCCTGGAATTAATGATAAGGTTCAAAAGAACTTGTTCAATTTGTGAGGCAATTACTGGAACTCTTGGTTTGTCGATATAGTTCTTGGTTAATTTTATCTGGTGCTTGTGCAAGTCTTTTTCGGTAAGGATAAGTACTTCATCAACCAATGCTGCAAGGTCTGTACTTTCTTTTTTAAGACTTCCCTTTCTTGCGTATCCGAGCATTGAACTGACGATTACTGCCGCCCTTTGTCCGCCCTTCAAAATCTTTTCTAAAGCTTGCTTTCGGTTTTCTTCGTTATCAGTCCGTTGAGCCATTTTTGTGTAGTTGATTATGGTGGTTAGCACATTGTTAAACTCATGCGCAACGCTGCTGGCTATTGCACCTACACTACTTAGTTTTTGTGCTTCAAACAGTTGATGCTTAAGCGCATTTGTTTCTGAAACAATATCGATAATTTCTTCACTAAGCATCCTTGCAATCTCCTTCAATTGGTAAACAGGTAAATCAATTGTTTACCAGTCAACAATGAAATTATCGGACTGTTGGACTATCTTCTTGAACGGAAGTTGCTTGCATGAAACGGTTTACGGCAACACTAACGCAAAGCTGGCGTGATTGGAGGGGGATGGTTGGCGTGGCAAAAACAACCTTTTTCATAGGTTGGCGAACTTTAGAAAAATAGGGGGCTGCTTTTTTGCGTATGATTCCTTTTTTTTGCCCTCAAAGTTTACATAGTTTCTCTGTTGTGTTTTGTTGTTTAATTCCCTTGGTGTTTAAACGGAGTTCATTCACTTGTTGGATTTATATTTGAAATGCTTATAATCTCTGAAGTGCGTCCTCGTAGCTCAATTGGATAGAGCGTTGGCCTCCGAAGCCGAAGGTTACAAGTTCGACTCTTGTCGGGGACATCTGATCATTTCGTGTATTCCTTTTTTAATGGATATCATTCGCTATATATAATGAACTTAAAACACGCTCTACCACTCTTGGCTTAGACCATATTTTGTTGGAAAAGCCAAGTTGTTTGATTTAGCCGTTAAAAAACATTTCGATTGGACGGTACAAAAGGTTACAATTGGACGCTATGAATAAACCTGTTTTTCATCCCCGTTTTGCACGCCCCCTCTTAAACGAGGCGTTGCAAGATACGCCCGCGGTGCTGATCCACGGCCCCCGCCACTGCGGCAAAACTACTCTAGCCCGTTCTGTGGGGGATGCGGCAGGCTATTCCTATATCAGTTTTGACGATGATGTGTTGCGTGCATCGATTGAAGCCGACCCAGTGGGCTTTGTTGCCGATTTGCCGGATAAGGTGGTTTCGGAATGACCCGAATTAATGCAATTCTTATTGTGCTAATTGTTTTTGCGCTGGCTTGCCGAAGTTCGACAGCTCAGAATAATTCTAATCGCGCCACCCGCATACTCAAGCCTAATGTCGATTATGCCGTAGTTGGCACCAAGTCGCTGCGGCTTGATGCTTACCTACCTGCTGGCAAAGTATCGGCACCAGCAATCGTGCTCCTACATGGCGGTGGATTCACTGGTGGTGCGAAGGGTGGGTACACAGGTGAATTAGCCCGCCACCTTGCTGACAAAGGTTATGCAGCATTCGATATCGATTATCGGCTTATGGGGGATTTGGGTCCTGGAGCAACACTTCCGAAAGCAATGGAGGCTGCCCGAGAAGATCTAGCTAGAGCCGTGAAACACGTCGTAGCCAATTCGAAGACTTATGGCATCGACCCTGATCGACTCGCAGTGGGCGGTGGATCGGCAGGAGCAATTACCGTTCTCATTGCCACGTACGGCGAGGACCGCTCCGTGCCGAAACCCAAAGCGGTCGTCAGCTTGTGGGGTGGTATGTATGGACAAGAGAGAGCCATCAAGGCCGGAGACCCACCTGTACTTCTGGTTCACGGAACAGCAGATAAAACAGTGCCATTTGTGCAATTGGAATCGATTGTGACCGCTTCACGAAAAGCAGGTGTTGATTCTGTTCTGTTGAGAATCGAGAACGGAGGGCATACACTGCCTCTTAACCAGCGATTTCAGGGCCGGACAATTAGCGAAAGCGTTACGGATTTCCTTGATAAGAGACTAAAGTGAAAAGCTAGAAATAATACAAGCTTGGCGAGCATGAGTAATTATGACACGCTAAAATAATTTAGTAGGAAAGTTTAGAATCATTCACGAGTGATAGTCCTTGCAGCATTCTTTATTAGGCTATGCTGAACGCTGATGTCAAATAAAAAAACTATAGCACCACTAGGGCCGGGTCTGTATTAGTTGGTGTCACAAAACTTAACTGCCATATCTCGCCGAATTTCTTTCCAGTCAAACTCTATGTAAAGTTGCACCAACGGATTCTCTTGACAAATCACCCGATCCAAGGGTATCGACTGGGCCAGTTTTGTTGACTCTAAGTTTAGTCCGTAATGACTATTCATCATTTAATGCAAGATAATAGCTCGCCCCGGGCCACCGTGACAGTTACGAACTTTGACTGCGGCGAATAGGAAGTACGCACCTTTTGCCGGAATCTTATCCACGTTGACTAACATCTCTACTCCGACCATCTCCCTACTGGCGAGGGCCCAGTAGGTCATCTGCGCCCGGCGAGGGTCAACGCCTCCGAGGTCGGGTGCATCACTAGCGATGCAGCGAATGCCCTTTTCCTTAAGGTAGACGATCGCATCTGGGCCAGGGGCCGGCCAGCCCTCTACTTTGCCAGAGAGTGGGTCAAGCCACATCCCGGTGTCTGCCGGTTCAGGCTTGAGGTGTTTATCGTTATGCCCCGTTTGGAAAATCACAACGTCGCCAATTTGAAGTTTGCGGGTGCTGCGTTCGTAGTTTTGAATGTGCTCGACGGTGATTTCTGGCGATGCCGGCCAGTTTTGTTGTTTGGTCTTGCCAACTAGAGTCCGGACATCAATCACGCGAGCTTCGCCGGAGGTCCAATCGAGCGGAACTTTCTCTGTCGTGATTATGCTGGACCCGCGTTTGCCATACTTCTTCTCGTACTGTTCCAGCCAGCCGCGAACTTCTGGTTCGTAGCCAACGGGTTTATCTGTGTCGGGAAGCGAGTAGGCTGGGGGAACCAAATGCGTGCCCGCCATCGCATCCATGTAATGTCCGTGATGCCACATATCGAGATATTTCGCGTATAGGAAATCGACCTTCAGGTAAACTTGGCGATGGTTCCCTGTGCCGATGCCGGGCGAGGTTAGCGGTAGTTTTGGGGATAATGTCGGCGACAGGTCAATCGCCCGTTTATTTTTACATGACTCGATCAAACGTTTGGGCAAATCGCCACCCGAAATTGAGAACGCGCGCCCTTCGCTGTAGGGGCCGCCTTCATGTTTCGGCCCTAGGAAACAGTAGAACGCTCCGGTTGATGGGAGTTCGCCGAGATTTGTTGCTCCTTCGGTCCAGATCATGCCGTACTTGAGGCCGGCATAGTGCGTCGGTTCCGCAAGATCTGGTAACGGCCCCATGCTAGCGCTGTCTGTTCCGAGTGCGAGCACACCGCGTTTGCCGAGTAACTCCATGCAGTCCGGATTTGGGTCAGGGTAACCAGGAGCCTTGCGGTCGAGAATATCAGCGATAAACCGTCGTCCTTCGGGAAGCGGGCGATAGTATTTATCTGAGTAATCACTGCGGAAAAGTACAACGTCGCCAAAACGAACTTTCCGCTGCTGTTTTTCGAATCGTTCGACATGCGCCGGTGTTACCAAGGGGCTGATTCCCTTGGGTGCTTTGTCCAGTAAGTCGCGCACATCGATGACACAGGCTTCGCCGCCGAACTGCCACGGCTCGATTTTGTCGGTGTAGGCTAGACCGAGTGGGCCTGATTTCTCTCTCTTTAACTCGGGCCGAGCGACCGAGTGCGGTGGCACGTCGAGTTGCGTTCCGGTGTTCCCGTCGATCAGAAACGAGTCGATGTTGTATGCCGACTCGGGGCCGATTTTTCGTTGATGGACGATCGCGAATCGCGGGAACGGATGGCTCGGCCAAGTACAGGGATACTCTGGAGCGATCAGCAGCGAATGGTCAATGAATCGCGGCTCTTCACTCCACGCATTTACACCGTTACCCAACACCAAAATGACGGCAACTAGTAATGACCAGTTCCAGAAAGAAGCCGATAGTAGGGGTAAAGTTGAGTTCATACTGATTCTCCTTTTGTGATGACCTTGGCCCGCCGCAATTCGGAAATGGCATCCACATGAATTTGCTCGAACTGCATGAACAACCCATTTTTTATCTTTAGTGACGGAAAGGTAAAATCAGCGAAGGCAACAACTGGCATAGGTGTCCCTAGGAGAGATTACTTGACAAAATCGGCGTGTCTGGTAAGTTAGCAGACTGTGAAAACATAGTAAAGGCTTTCCTCAGGTCAACACGAAATCCCAAACGGGAGAATCATTTTACTATGCCAGTGATCCTTCCCCCGAAACTCCGCTATCAAGCCGCCGAACAGACCCAACGGTACATCGCCATGAACAAACTCGTCACCGCCAATCGATTGCCCATTGAAACGCAGATTGCTAGGGCGTTCGGTGTGATTCGTATCAGCGTTAGCGAGGCAACCGAGTCGCTCGAATTCCTTGGCATCGTCGAGAAGAAGGCAGAATGTTAAATTCGCATGGACTCACCTTCGGTTGGTCGATCTGATCGCCACCACGGAGCAAGTTGCAGAGGCGACAGAGGAACTGCGAAAGCATATGGAAAGACTTCTTTGTGTCGAACTAGATAGAGGAGAAACATGATCCACGTTATTGCCACCATCGAACTCGTGCCGGGTACGCGAGAAGCGTTCTTGGCCGTGTTCCGTGACCTCATCGCCGATGTCCGGGCCGAAAAGGGCTGTCTAGAGTACGGTCCTGCGATCGACTCGCATACCGATCTGTCCAATCAGGCCAAAGTTGGCCCCGACAAGGTTGTTGTTGTGGAGAAGTGGGAAGATATTGCAGCACTCAAGGCACACTCGGTCGCACCACACATGCAGGCTTATCGAGTCAATGTCAAAGATTATGTGGTCGGCGTACATTTGCTCGTTCTCGACCCGGCCGAATGAGTGAGACCACCGCAATGACCATGAGTTCCCTAACAGCTATTAATACGCGCCACACCCAAAGTCACAAGGACCGAATCTGATGAGCTATCGTCTTTTTTACTCGGTGGCGACGCTCGGCCTGATGTATGCGGCTTGGGTAAGCCACTTTTATGCTGCGGATGAACCCACGCCGAAGACGATCTCGGGGAAAAGTAGCGATTTATTCGAGAAACAGATTCAACCGTTGCTCGTTAAGACCTGCGGAAAGTGTCATGGGCAGAAGCCCAAAAACAGTGATCTCGATCTTGTGAGTTTCGGCACAGCCAAGGCGATCCTCGCCAAACCCAAGGTGCTCGCTGACATTGCTGAACGGTTGAATGCAGGGGACATGCCGCCCAAGGAAGCATCGCAGCCGAGTGAGTCTGAGCGAAAACAACTTTTGGATTGGATCAAGACGGCGCTCGACTCGGAGGCGGCCGCGCGTGCCGGAGACCCTGGGGCCGTGACGCTGCGTCGGCTGAGCAACACCGAGTACGATAATGCGATCCGTGATCTCACCGGCGTTGACATGCGACCGACCCGGGTCCGCGAGTTCCCCACCGATAGCGTTGGCGGCGAAGGGTTCGCCAATGTTGGCGAGGCTATGCCGGTGACTCCGGGCCTAGTCGAACGTTACCATCAGGCCGCGCGTGATGTCGCCGCACGGGCGGTGCTACTGCCCACGGGTTTCCGCTTCTCTCCATCGACCGAGCGCCCGGATTGGGTCGAGGATGCTCTCAAAACGCTCCGCAGTTTCCACGCCCGCTATGCAGGTCCCAACGGAGAGCCACCGTTGGCTGCGCATCTCGCAGCGACCCTGAAGCATCGTGAAAGGCTCACCCGCGGAGGGCCCGCCGCCATCGCCGCGGTGGCTACTGAGGAAAAGCTCAACGCCACGTACCTTTCTACGCTCTGGGCGGAACTCAACGGCAAGTCAGACTCGGCAGCGGAAGTCAATGCACAGACTAAGCAATGGTCCGAGAAAGCGACTCAGATCGATACCGAGAAGCAACGCCGGCAGACCGCTTTTCAATCGGCCAAGAAGGCAATAGATTCTCGCTGGGTTTCATCGAAACGAGTCCTCGCGGAGTCTAAAGTTGCGGAAGGTGGCACAGTTCCCTTCGAACGCAAGGTCGTCGTTCAACGCGGCGAACTGCTCCTCCTTACCGTGCTTCCGAACGAAAATTACGGGGCAGACAGCACGCTTATCGAATGGATGATTCGCGAAGCCACTGGCGATAAGCGAACTTGGAACATTGCCGATCTGGTGCCTAATCTTCTGAAGGGTAACCCGTGGTCTGACAAGCACGATGCCCGTTGGAGCTTCCTAGAAACGACACCCACTCCAGTGTTCCTCACCCAACGGAACGACAGCAGCGCTGGACGGCCCGAACTGAAATCGTGGAGCATCGGATCTGAACCATCGGTCTTTGTGAACTCGGCTGCGGAACCAATCAAAGTATGGACGACCTTGCCCGCACGATCGTTGTTCGTGCATCCCGGACAGAAACGACCCGTGGCGGTCGCATGGACGAGTCCGATTGCTGGTGAGTTGTTGGTCTCGGGCCGCGTCGCCGATGGTCACCCGAGTGGTGGTGATGGGGTCTCGTTCGAATTGTCGCATGTCGCGGCTCCGGACTTGGGTCAGGCACTGGCTGATCTAGGTAATATGCCGATGAGTCTTCCGGATGCTGGTCTGCCTCCCGACATGTTGTCGCTTGTGCGCGCAAGGTGGAGAGAAGCCACCACCGATCCGGCGCCGGTCCTAGCAGCGATCAAGGCCATGCAGGACCAGTTGTTTCAAGGCAACTATAGGAAGAATGCTGCCATAGCGGTAGGGAACGGCTTTCCCGCCTGGGAGGATGTGCGTCGTGTCGTCGCCTGCGAACGGGTTCAAGGCGCTGCCCGAGAACCGCTTTTCCGCATGGTAGCGCTGCCAGGACAGCCCGATACGTTCGTGGTATGGGACCGGTTGCGACTGGAAGGTGGTGACGGGCCACCTCTGGTGTTCGCCGAGCATCCCGAATTGGGCGCGGCCATCGAGAAAGTTTCCGGGCTTAAATTTGGCCATCATCCCAAGGACCGCTCAGTGCCAAAGTCAGCACTGGTCACGGCGTCCGGTGCCGAGATCGTCATCGATCTAAGGAAACTTTCGACAGAGTTGCAGAAAGCGCTCACGCTGCCTCGGTTTCTCCGCGCTGATGTGAGCATCGACGAAGCGAGTCCAGAAACTGCCTCGGTTCAGGCATTTCTAATCGCTGCCACGGGCGGCGGCGGTAACCTTGCCGAACCGGTCGCCAAAGCCACGCCGGGCGACCCACTAGCGGCGCAGATTGTGCATCCGCGCGTCGTTGCCAAACGAGCACAGCCGGCTTCGGAGTTTCGTGCGTTGTTTCCTCCTGCCGTACTCTTCCAACCGATCATCCCACGAGACGCTCAAGGGAGTGTGTTCCTTTACCGCCGAGAAGATGAGCCGTTGCGTCGACTCTTGCTTGACGATGCGGGCCGGGCGGAGATCGACCTGCTGTGGAGCGAACTGGAATTTATTAGTGAACAAGCGCTCGCAACCCCAATAGCTTATGAAGGGCTCGTGCAGTACTACCGTAAGCCGAATGACGGCGCGCGGATTATGTTTTTCTACATTCAAGAGTTTGAGCAACAGATTAAGAAGGAAGAGAAGGCGTTTCTAGCGACTCAGGTCGCTGCGGAACCGAAGCACCTTGATGCGTTGCTCGCTTTTGCCGCCCGGGCTTGGCGCCGGCCTCTCGCTAACGATGAAATTTCCGCCATTCTCGCATCCTACCAAGCCGACCGGAAAGATGGCGTCAAGCACGATCCTGCTTTCCGTGCCGCTCTTGCGCGTGTCCTCTCGTCGCCCTGGTTCCTTTATCGGGTCGAACAACCGGCCTCCGTAGCACGCTGGGGACCAGTATCAGGCAACGAACTTGCGACAAGATTAAGTTTCCTGCTTTGGGAGTCGATTCCTGATGACGAATTGCGTGCGCAGGCCGCGAAGCTTCACGAGCCTGCGATTATGGATCAGCAAGTGCGCCGGATGCTGAAAGATGGCCGAATGCGTGGCATGGCTGAGGAGTTCGGTGCCCGCTGGCTCGGTGTGCATGACTTCGTTGCCAACCATGGCCGAAACCTGAAGCACTTCCCCGAATTCACGCCGGCTTTGCGCGAAGCATTAGCCGAAGAGCCTGTGCGGTTCTTCGAGGATCTCCTAATAAATGATCGCCCAGTCGCTGATGTGATTGCCGCCGATGCGGTGGTCATCAATGACTTGCTCGCCAAGCACTACGGAATCCCCGGCGTGATAGGTGCGGAGTGGAGGCGAGTCGAAAAAGTTGCCGAATACGGTCGCGGCGGGATGCTCGGCTTCGGCGCGGTACTCTCAAAGCAGTCGGCTGCCTCTCGCACTAGTCCAGTCAAGCGTGGGGCGTGGGTGGTTCAGATGCTCGGCGAGCGGTTGCCTAAGGTTCCGCCCGATGTGCCGCCGCTGCCGGAGATTCCTCCTGCTGGGCTCAGTGTGCGTGAGATCACAGAGCGCCACCGTATGGATCCAAACTGTGCCGGCTGTCATATTCGTATCGATCCCTTCGGCATGACGCTCGAACAATTCGATGCACTCGGAAGGCTGCGGACCGCAAAAGAGCTTAAGCCTGGTGATGCCAAGGCGACCACGCAAGACGGCACCGAAATCAACGGGTTCGCCGGTCTGCGGAACTACCTGGCTGGCCCTAGGCGTGAGGATCTGTTACGGTCCATCAGTCAAAAGCTGGTCGGCTATTCCCTAGGTCGATCAATACAGTTGTCTGATCGGAAGCTGATTGAAGATGTGACCAAAAGCATGGCCCGCGGTGGACGCTGGTCCGATGCCCTGCTAATAATCGTCAATAGCGAGCAGTTTCGCTGCATTCGAACCGCCGAGGCCGACCCAATCAAGTAAATAACAATAAAAGGAGTCTACTTATGTTTACAAAATCAGATCCATTCTCGCGACGCACGCTTCTGCAAGGGTTCGGCGTATCAATGGCTCTCCCTTGGCTTGAATCGCTTTCATTCGCTGTGGGCGAGGGGACCAACGCTGCTAGTCTGCCGCCGACTCGTACCCTCGTCACTTTTACTGGTATGGGCTTCCACTCGCAGCACTGGTGGGCGAAGGGCGAGGGCGCCGGCATGGAACTCGGGCCGTGCCTGAAGCCGCTCGAACCGTGGAAGGAGCGATTGGTCTTCCTTCGCGGACTGTGGAACGAACAAGCCAACAAGGGTGCCATTCATTGCATGCAGACAGGGAACATGCTTAGCGGCGCACCGTTGTCGGGGACTGAAGTCCGCACGGGCGTCAGTTTCGACCAACTGATGGCTCAGCGGATTGGCGACCGCACGCGAATCCCCTCGCTGGTGCTAGGCTGCGAAGGACCGATTCCAGGCCTCCAAGACGGGCTTCCATTGCTATACAGTTCGCACATTTCCTGGAGCACGGCGGTATCTCCGACCTGGACCGAAACGCGGCCAGCATTGGCGTTCGACCAACTCTTCCGCACCGACCACAATCGTGGCGACCGTCGCGTCGTCGATGCAGTGCTCGAAGATGCGAAGTCACTCCGTCAGCGGCTCTCCCTCTCAGATCGGCAGCGGTTCGAAGAATATCTCGGCAGCGTCCACGAGATCGAAGGGCGCATCAAACGAGCCGGCAAGGAACGCGATGCAAAAGGTTGGAAGCCAACCCGGGCCACCCCTGATCGTCCGCGACCCGCCGATGGAATTCCGGCCGACATTCCGGAGTATTGGAAGCTGATGACAGATATCATGCTGCTTGCCTTCCGCACAGACACCACACGGATCGCGACCCTCAAGTATTGCAACGATGGCTCCGCCGAAACGCACACTCACTGCGGCGCCAAAGATCAACATCACCAGATGGCCCACACCCAGCCCAAAGAACTCGTCGTGGTTAACCAGTTCTTCATGTCCCAGCTTGCCTACATCTGCGAGAAGATGGCGGAAGTGAAAGAAGGCGACCGCTCGCTGCTAGATAACACCACCATTATGCATTGTTCGAGTATGCTACACGGCAACCATGATGCGAAGCAGTTGCCGATTATCCTGCTTGGCGGCGCGGGCGGTAAACTCCGTGGCGGTCGCGTGCTCGACTATTTGAATTCCCCGAACCGCCGCATGTGCAGTTTGTTCCTCAGCCTGATGGAGTGGGGTGGCGTGGAACTCGACCGGTTCGGCGACTCAAAGGAACGGCTAACGGGCATCTAATGGGCTTCGATAAATAATAAAGGATGTACTGTCATGACGATTCGCAAGCGGGTACTGGTGTCAATGATTTCGATCGGTGTTGCTGCGTTCGTGGTATGGTGCTGGCCACACGCCACGACCCATGCCGTGCTGGCTCAAGAAAAAAGCTCCGGGAATGAGGCAGCGTTTGAGAAGACAATCCGACCCGTTTTGCGCGATTACTGCGTGACATGCCATTCCACCGAGAAGCAGAAGGGGGAACTCGACCTCGAACGCTTTACTACGGTCGCATCAATCAAGAATCATACCGAGGTTTGGGAACATGTTCTTGAGCAACTAGCTACAGGCGAGATGCCACCGAAGTCGGCCAAGCAGATGTCGGCAGAGCAGCAACAGCAACTGACTAAGTGGATCCAAGAAACTCTCAATGAAGTTGCCTTGGCGAACGCGGGCGATCCGGGGCCTGTGGTGCTGCGTAGGCTTTCTAATCACGAGTACACCTATACGATTCGCGACCTGGTCGGAGTGCCTACTCTCGACCCCGCCCGCGAGTTTCCTGTTGATGGCGCTGCTGGTGAGGGCTTCACCAATGCCGGGGCGGCTCTCGTTATGTCGCCAGCCTTGCTACGCAAATATCTCGATGGCGCGAAAGATGTCTCGCGGCACATGGTGTTGTTGCCCGATGGGGTCCGATTCTCTCCGAGCGATTCGCCACAGGATTGGACAAACGAATCGCTGGCTCGGATTCGATCCTTCTATGCAAAGTACACCACAACGGGCGGAGGTTCGCGTACGGTGCAACAGGGTATATCGCTAGATGTCGGTACGGGTGGAGGGCGACTGCCGGTCGCTCGCTACCTCGATGCACTGCAGGGTCGAGGCAATGTTGATGGTCTGAGTTCCAAGTATCTCGAATTTCTACGTTCGGCCCTGTCGATGAAGGAACCGTCGATCCTGTTGGATCCACTCCGCGAGAAGTTCGCAGCCAAGCAGTTGACCGTTGCCGATGTCGAAGCTTGGCAGAATGCGCTCTGGAAGTTCTCAAACATTGGCCACATTGGTCGTGCGAAAGGACCGAAAGCTTGGCAGGAACCTGTCTCGCCGCTCGTTTCTCAACAGGAACTCCGGATCAAACTTGATGGCAACCGCGACCACACGGTCTACCTTGTCGGCGGAACCGCTGGCGATGGTGGTGAGGGTGACAAGATCATCTGGGAAAATCCGCGTCTTGTAGCCAAAGGCCGGCCTGACTTTCCGATCGCTCAATTGCCTGAACTGGTGAAGCACCTTGAAACGGAACGTACTAAAATCCTTGCGTCAACCGAATCTGCTCTCTCGGTGTTGGCCGGTGGCAAGGCGGAAGTCGATGCGAGCATCCTTGCTCGCTGGCAAGACTATCTCGGGTTCGGTGGAACGAAGCTTGAACCGCTGATGACGAAGAAGCTATTGCGGTCACCAGATTATGCATTCATCAGTGGGTGGACCGGTGATCGCGATTTAAGCATATTGGCCAATTCATCCGATGGGCGCGTGCGGATACCCGGCACGATGGAACCCCACAGTATCGCTACGCATCCGGCCCCAGATCGGGCTTCGGTTATTGCGTGGAAAAGCCCAGTTTCCACTGACAAGCTCACGATCTCGGGCAAGGTCGCCCACGCCCATCCCGAGTGTGGCAACGGTATTACCTGGGCATTGGAAGTACGGCGCGGAACCACAACTGAACGGCTTGCTACTGGCGTCTCGCTAGGAGCCAAACCGATCCAATTAGGCCCGTTCGAGAATGTCCGCATCGAATCAGATCAAGTGGTCGCAATCGTCATAGGCCCTCGCGATGGGAACCATTCATGCGACTTGACTGCGGTAAATCTCGCACTCACTGATGGCACGAAATCGTGGGATTTGGCGAAGGATGTTTCTCCAAACATTCTCGCCGGAAACCCCAACGGCCCCTGGCACTTCCTCAGTCAACCGGCCTCGCAAGATGTTGCCCTCAATCTTCCTGCACCGTTGGCGAACTGGCGGAAAAACCCTTCGCCTGAACTCGCCGCAAAAGTGCGCGAACATTTCCAGAAGGATTTTCCACTATCGCACCCGTTGCTGGCCGCCTCGATTCGCTCCTTCAAGGGTAATGGCGAGAAACAATCGTTGACGAGCCAAGCGCCCGCGACGATCGAGTTGACGATCCCCGCCGCACTCGCAAATGGTACGGAGTTCGTCGTCACGGCCCGTCTCGATAAACCGGTTGTAGGAAGCGTGCAGGCTCAATTACTCAAGCAGAAACCAATCACTCCGATCAACTCGATAATTCCCGGAATCCCTATCATCGTGAACGATGGTAGTCCGGTTCGCCAGCGGTTCGAGGCCAGCTTTGAGGATTTCCGCAAACTGTTCCCGACAGCATTGTGTTACATGCGCATCGTCCCGGTGGATGAGGTCGTCACGTTAACGTTGTTCTACAGGGAAGACGAGCATCTCCGCCGACTGATGCTCTCGGATTCGGACGCGAAAGAACTTGATCGGCTGTGGGCGGAGTTGCTTTTCGTCAGCGAAGAGCCGATTAAAAAAGTGTCTGCGTTCGATCAGATCTATCAGTACGCCACGCAGGATCGTCCAGATCTTGTAAAGGAGTTCGATCCACTCCGTGAACCGACGAAGAAAGCTGCTGACGAGTTTCGCAGAAAGCAGCTAGCAGCCGATTCAGTTCAACGTCAAGCGGTGATCGACCTAGCGGCGAAAGCCTGGAGGCGACCGCTGAGCGATGCGGAAATCGCCAGCCTGAAGCAAAGCCCTCCCCGACTGATGCTGACGCGGGTCCTCACTTCTCCCACGTTCCTTTACCGTGGCGAACGCGTGCCGCATCGCACCGGTCTGGTAAACGATTGGGAACTGGCGACGCGGTTAAGCTACTTCCTCTGGTCGTCAATGCCCGATGATGAACTGCGCCGGTTGGCCGCCGAAAGTAAACTCCGCAACCCGGATGTGCTTGCCGCCCAAGCTCGCCGCATGCTGAAAGATGAGAAGATTCGCAGACTCGCCACAGAGTTCGGCTGCCAATGGCTGCATGTCCGGGATGTGGCGACTCTGAACGAGAAAAGCGAACGCCACTTCCCGACATTCGCCATTGTTCGCGAAGACCTGCAAGAGGAAGTGACGCGATTCTTCGTCGACCTATTCCAGAATGATCAGGATGTGTTGCAACTGCTCAATGCAGATCATACCTTCCTAAATAAGAACCTTGCAGATCACTACGGCCTGAAAATCACGGGCACAGACTGGCAGAAAGTTGAAGGAATGCGTGAGAAGGGTCGTGGCGGTATCCTAGGTTTCGGGGCCACGCTCAGCAAACAGTCCGGGGCATCGCGAACGAGTGCGATTCTCCGTGGCACTTGGGTTACCGAAGTCTTACTAGGCGACAAACTGCCCAAGCCACCCAAGGGCGTTCCGATTCTTCCCGAAGACACGCCCACTGGATTGACTGAACGCCAGCTCATTGAAAGCCACAGTCGGGATGCGAACTGTGTCGGCTGCCATAAACGAATCGACCCCTACGGTTTCGCACTAGAAAGCTTCGACGCGATTGGTCGCAGTCGGAAGGCCGACACGAAAACGACCTTGATGGACGGCACCGCCATCGACGGCCTCGGCGATCTTCGCGACTACATAGTAAAGAGTCGAAAGCGGGATTTTCTGAAGCAATTCGGCCGGAAGTTGCTCGGATTCTCACTCGGTCGAAGTGTCCAACTTTCCGATCAGCCGATGCTCGAAGCGATGGTCCAAGAGAAGGAACATCACTTCGGAGACTTGGTTGAAACGATCGTCCGTAGTCGGCAGTTCCGTGAAATTCGCGGACAAAACGTCGAGCTTCCAGAAAAGAAATAGGGTACCATTAAAGTTTTATCGAAAGGGCAAACGATGACCAATCATCAATTTAATCGCAGGACGTTTTTGCGTGGAGTCGGAGTGTCAATGGCACTACCATGGCTCGAATCCCGTAATGTATGGGGCGATGAACGCCCTTCTGGTTCTAAAGCAAGTGAAGCACCGGTTCGGCTCTGTGTAACATTCTCCGGAAACGGTTTCCATTCCAAGGAATGGTGGGCCAAAGGCGAAGGCGACAAGATGGAACTGGGGCGCGTGCTCCAGCCGTTGACCGAATTTCGCTCGAAAATGTTGTTCGTTCGTGGCCTCTATCACGAGGAGGCACGGAAGGGCAACATTCACAGTTCGCAAACTGGCAACATGCTCTCCGGAGCGCCTATTGCGAGCGGTGGCGAGATCCGCTCCGGCACCAGCTTCGATCAGGTGCTGGCCCAATCCTATGGCAAGAGCAATAAGGTGCCTAGTCTCGTGCTGGCCTGCGAGCAGTCGAACCCCTCGGTTCACAAGAACTATAGCATGCTCTACAGTTCGCATATCTCGTGGAGTTCGCCGACGACTCCGACTCCGCTTGAACTTTATCCATCCCTAGCTTTCGATCGATTGTTCAAAGATGAATCATCTCCCGAAGATAAAAGTGTACTCGATGCGGTGCTGACGGATGCCAAAGATCTGCGTGGCAAAGTTAGCGTCAACGATCAGCGCAAGTTGGATGAGTATCTCGACAGCGTGCGCGACGTAGAGAAGCGAATCACCGACGCAGGTAAAAGCGGCCAGTTGCAGGGTTGGCGGCCCACTCTCGACAAGCCGAACATAAAGCGCCCCGCTGATGGAATGCCGCAAGACATTGCAGAGCACATGAAGTTGATGATCGATATTCTCGTGCTTGGTTTTCAAACGGACACTACGCGCATCACCACTCTGAAACTTAATAATGATCACAGCGCCCTGAGATTTCCGAACCTGCAGAGCGTCCAGCAGAAGGGGCACGGCATTGACTACATGATCCACCACTTGCTATCACACAGCGACGGTGAAGACTGGTTGAAGGTAAATCAGTTCTTCATGGAGCAGATCGCCTACCTTGCCAGAAAGCTTGATGCGATCAAGGAAGGTTCGCGCACTTTGCTGGATAACACGATGCTGATGCACTGTTCAAGCATGATGGCCGGCGCTCTGCACAATAACGACCAGCTTCCCGTGATAATCCTTGGCGGTGCCGGCGGCCGCATCAAGGGTGGCCGTGCTCTCGACTACACTGGCAAGCCCGACCGCCAACTTTCCCGACTGTTCCTCTCGATGATGGACAAGATGGAGGTGCGTCCGAAATCCTTCGGCGACGGTAAACAACAGCTTGAAGAGGTCTAATGCTTGGAGAGCCACGGATTCGGCTGCCGTTGTGTCGGTGCCTAGGGCAAATATAAGAAATCACCTAGGCGGAAGGGTGATTTCTTTAGACTTAGTATTGTTTCGAAAATTTGTATTAGCATTCCACAAAGCGATGAGCATAGCCCTTGCACTTTAGATTAAGCGCAAGGAAATGATGCTCTGTTATTTCTTTTATTCAAGTTACTTCTTAGGTTCAAGCAAGCCTTGGATTTGGGATGCCAGATCTTTCAGGTGCGCCTGGGTTGCGGGGTCTTTGGTTTTAGGAGCAGTAGCTGCAATTTCTTTTGTTAGTCGTTCAAGGGAAATGCGGGCAACAGAACGAAGCTCGCTGGTTTTTGTGCTAGAACTTCTGCTGCGGGAAGGTGGCCCCATAGGTGGAAGTTGTGGAGCGACTTCCGGAGTGGGGTTGAATTCTTCGTTTAAGATATCGATATAGGCGCGTTGTAATTGCCTGCGAAGGGGTTCAACTTTGGGTTCGGGTAACTTCAATTCGGAAAATAATCCGTTCTGAAGTTCGTTTACCAATTCGGTTGCAGTGAAGGCTTTATCACCCAATTGCAGTTCAGCATCAAAGAGCCTGCCCATGACAGATGAGGAAAGCAAAGTATTGAGCAAAGCCTTTTGCTGGGCCGCAACATCGTTGGCGGTAGCAGAGAATTTAAAGAGGTTGATCAAGGCGGGGTTGATAAGTTTGGGAGGAGTGATGAAAGCGTTTTCAAGGAGGAAGTTAAGCGCAGCCCGCTGTTTTTCTTCGGTCACGCGGGTGAAAGTTTCTTTGCCTCTTCCAGCTAAGTTTCGGCTTTCTAGCACGCCGCCAATTTGCTTGGCCACGGCATTTAGCCAACGGGAACGGGTGCCAATAATATCTTTGTAAGCATCTTCGAGAAGGGAGAAATCTTCACCTTTAATCGTAGTTGCTGAGACTAGATAATCCAAGACACGGTCGATATTTTTGAAGCCCAATTGGGTGGCAAGGAGAGGGTCATTCCCGATATTTTCAGTGAGAACTGAAGGGTCTACGGTGCTAGGGCCATCTTCCCCACCGAAGCGGAGAAAAGGTTCAGCAATCTGCCTAGCAGCCCAGGTATCTAAAGTGGTTTTTTCTTCATCAGGGGTTTTCGCATTCGGGATAGCTTTGTAGCCCCATTCGATGGCAAAGAAATCATAGGGTGCGATTTTGGGTATGAGGTCTTTCGCTGGGATTTTGTCTTCGGGTTGAGCAACATAATTGAACCTTCCGTATGACATGATGGAAGCAACGCTGCCATACTGTGCGACGAATTTGGGATCGCGAAGTTGTTGGATCGAATAAGCTTGGCTGGCGCGATGATTATGCCTAAGGCCAAGGGTATGCCCGACTTCATGAGCGCAAACATAGCGGATTAGTTCGCTAGTAAGTTCATCGGGAAGTGGGATCTTTTTCGCACGTTCATCCTGCGCAGAGCACTGGATGAAATACCACATCTGAGAAAGTTTGACGATATCATGCCAGAAAATGATATGCGCAGAAATGATTTCGCCACTTCTTGGATCATGAACATGAGGCCCCATGGCGTTGGCAATGGGTTCAGCAACCCAACGGATGACCGAATATCGGGCATCTTCGGGATCAAAATTTGGATCTTCAGCTTTGGTTGGTGCATCTTTGCAAATGATAGCATTTTTGAAGCCTGCTTTTTCAAAAGCCGGGGCCCAATCTTCAATACCCTTCTTCATAGCTGGGCGCCATTTTTCTGGGATCTCTTTCGAAAGATAATAAATGATAGGCTTGACGACTTCGCTAACCTCAGCAGCAGGATCTTTTTTTTCTAGGCGGTATCGTGCGATATAATCCTTGGCATGGGACCAACCATTGGGGTGTGCGTAATCGACAAACGATTCGGTGAAGTAGCCAACGCGGGGGTCGAAATATCTGCCCGTCATGGGTTTTTCAGGAAGTTGAACGAAGCTGTGGTGAACGACAGCGGTAGCGCTACGGGCGCCCCGGAAAGTTACTGTAACTATTACTTCCACATTGGTTGGAAAAGCTTTGATTTCGGAAAGATAAGAGCGGGCAGCATCATGAGTAGCGCCTGGGAATCCAGCGGCTGCAGTAATCGGGAGATCGGTAATACCGTTGATGAAAACATCGCCTACGCTGATTACCGCAGAGCGATCTTTGCCTTCGCATTCAACATTAAAGACAGCGATGATGGAATCGGTAGAACTAGCTTCGATTGCGGATTGGATAGCTTTGCCATCGGCTCGTTTTGCGAACCCGTCTTTCCAAAGATAGATTTTGTTGCCTCTGCGTTCAAAGCGGATGATTTCTTTTCCCAAAGCAGCGCCTCCCCAGCTAGAGCCACCCGGACCCTTGGCGACTTCAGCACGCCAGAGAAAAATCTTCCCGAGCATTTCCTTGGGGAGCTCAAAGAAAACTTTTTCTTCGTTTCGATGAACAGCGAAAATCCCCGCTTGCGTAACAAAGTTCTTGGTGATTACATCATCGTATTTTTTTAGTTCTGCCGCGGGTGATGCGGTGGTAGCAGGTGGCGCGATCTTTGTACCAATGACTGGGCCTTTGCTCTTGGGCGATTCACCGGGTTTAGGAGTCGGGCTTTGTGATAGGGCAAAAGAAGAAAGTGTTAAAGCAGTTCCCAACATTAAGATTCTAAGCATATGGTTTGCCATGAAGATCGCCTCAATTAAGTCGAAAACAAAGGGAACAATCAAATTACTATAAATTAGAAAAGACACAAAAAATATAAAAACGAAAGCTGAAAGGATTTGAAAAACTTTAACGATGATAGGGGATGTAAGGAGTAAAGCGTTAGATTTTAATGCCATAAGAGAATGATCTATAAAAAAAGAACCCCGCAAGGATCGCCCATCCCGCGGGGTTCTGATGATTCGGCAGCAGTAATTACTGGCTGACGAATACACCTCTTCCATCATTCTTGTCGCCCGAGAAGAAGTTCATCAGAATTTCCAAACGGAATCCGACAAATACTTCAACACGAGGTCCGCCAGTAGGGCCAGAACCAGCGAGAATGTCGAGGACATTGTCGCCGTTAGCATCTGCAAGGGCAACTCGAACGCCACCATTAAAGATGGCATCGATAACTTCGCCGTTATCCTTTGTGAAGTCTGTGAATGCCATGGTTTGCCCATCGAGAGGTAATCGCCAACTGCGACAAAAGTTCACTCAGTCCGCTGGTTCGTCTATGAATTATATTGCTAATTACCTTATACTTTACTTTGATAATTTTAAAATCAAGGATCAAGGAGTTGCAATGATTTTGTTCTTACCCAAATTGTTTGATGAACTTCGTTGTGTGCAACTCAATCAAATTGCATTGAGCTATAGCGCTAAGCAAGCATTAAATTTTGAGGGTAATGATCCGCATTATGGGAACTCCTTTGGGTTGGCGCGGATCCCGGAATATGAAAAGGTGCTTCTTGCCCTTACTCCTTTGATCAAGCAAAAAACTGGATGGGAAAATATCATCCCCGAAAACTCTTATACCCGCATTTACTTTAATGGTTCTGATCTTAAAAAGCATAAGGATAGGCCGGGCCTTGATATCACCCTCAGCGTTTGCACTTTTTCTGATATTAACAAGCCATGGCCTCTTTGTGTTGAAGATGAAAGTGGTAAGGTGCATTCAATTGATATCAACCCAGGCGATGGCGCCCTAATCTTGGGTACCAAATATACCCACTGGCGTGACCAATTAGTTATTGATGATTCACAGAAAGTAATTCAGTCTTTCTATCATTGGAAGTTTGCCTGATTAAAACAGTACTAGGGTACTACCCATTTCCGACTTACATTCAGCCAAATTGAACCCCAAGGGTCGCAAACAGCCTATTTTTAACGATATATTGCAAATATTGCCGTTAAAATTGGGATAATCCGCATTTAATCTTAAGTCAGTAATCAAATTGCGCCGATTTTATTAAAGATTGTAAAAGCATTCCGGAATGCCGTTTTAGGGTAATCAGCGTAATGAAGATTCGAACTCATGCAATAAAAAGTTTGTACCTTGCTGCAATTTTAGGATTGCCTGGGTGCGTACTTTTCCCGCAAGTGGATGATAATTTGAACCCCGTTGTTGTTCCGGTTGAAAGAAATGAGCTTTCCACAGTTGTTAAAAACACCACTCCAAAAGAATCAACTGATAGCAAAATCGAAAATCAGATTGATGAAGGGCCCGGAAAAGCCCCGGCGTTTTCTACTTTAAAAAACCTGACCGCAGATGATTTGGTACGGGAAGTTTTAGATCGAAATCCGACATTAACCGCAATGATTGCGGCATCGGAAGCTGCATGGTCCAAGTATCCCCAAGCGATATCTTTGGATGACCCAAATGTTGGGGGATGGTTTGCACCAGGGACCATAGGTTCGAATCAAGTTAATTTTGCATTGCGAGTGGAGTTTGCGCAGAAATTACCAGGCCGCGGGAAACTTAAACTTCGAGGCGATAAGGCCCAAGCTGAAGCTAGTGCAACAGAAAAAGATATTGAAGATGTAAGGCTTCAATTAACTGAAGATGCTAAGAATGCTTTCTTTGATTTTCATTTGGTGGATAGAGCTATTGAAGTAAACGAAGGCTCTTTGAAGTTGTTGGGCGAATTCAAGCAAAATGCTGAAACGCGATATCGTAACGGGCAGGTGCCTCAGCAAGATGTGCTTCAAGCCGATGTCGAAATTGGTTTACAAAAAGAGCGATCTATCACGCTTAATCGTATGCGCAAGGTGACCCAGGCAAGGATCAATACCCTGCTGCACTTAGAGCCTGATTTAAGTTTGCCACCTTCTTCGCGAGAGATTCCGTTGGAAATTGAAAAACGAAATGGGGAACAGTTGCGTGAAGAGGCCAGGGCTAATCGGCCAGATTTGCGTTCGTTGGAAGATAAAATTCGGGCAGATGATGCTGCAGTTCAGCTTGCAAGAAAAGAGTTTTCGCCTGATTATGAGGCCCTTGCTGCTTACGATAGTTTTTGGCAGGGCATGGACAAGCAAATGCAATATCAGCTTGGTTTAAGAATGAATCTGCCTTCCCAAAGAAGTAGAAGATATGCGGCATTGGCAGAGGCGCAATCGAAGTTGGCCCAGAGAAAAGCTGAACATAAAAAACTTGAAGATCAGATCAATTTTCAAGTGCAGGAAGCTTATGAACAACTTAAAGAAAGCACCCAGATCATGGAGTTGTTTAAAAAAACAACTCTCCCTGCCACAGAGGCAAATGTGCGTGAGGCACAAACCTCCTACATCTCCGGGAAAATTCCTTTTTTGACCTTGGTTGCAGCTCAAAAAGAAATGTACCTTGCCCGAGATCGTTTTTATCAAGCACAAGCAGAAGCATTCCGTAGGAAAGCAACTCTCGATCGGGTTACCGCAAATGTACCGACCGCTGAGGTTGCAAAAACGATCAAATAGGATTTTTTGCTTTTTGTTCCTGCAGCTTTAGCCATCTTGCTTTTCGAATCCAGAAGAATCTTACTGGCAAAAACAAATCCACAACTTCATCTGAAATTAGTAGGCCCCCTAGAACGGGTAATGCCATGGGTGCTAAAATTTCCGAGCCTACACCTTGCGAGAAGACCATGGGGAAAATCGCAAGGATTGCAACGCCTTCGGTTAGTAATTTAGGGCGAAGTCTGTGAACTGCACCTTCGAGTACAGCTTCTCGAAGTTCTTCAATAGATTTAATGTTTTCAAGGCCGCCTCGCTTTTCTATCGCTTCGCGGAGATACACCATCATGATGATTCCGGTTTCTGCAGCCATGCCAAAACATGCAATAAATCCAACCCAAACAGCAACGCTGAAATCAAAAGGCGGAGAATCCCATCCGTTTTGAATTTTAGGGAAGAAGAATAGAAAGAATGCGCCGCCTGCTAGGGCCTCGGGCAGTGTGAGCATGATTAGGGAAGCATCTGCAATATCTTTGTAAGTTAAGTAGAGGATGAGGAATATTAGTAGAATTACTGCAGGGAAAGCAATTAATAGTGTTTTTGCAGCCCGTAATTGGTGTTCGAATTCGCCGCTCCATTCAAGATGATATCCTTCGGGTAAATTTATTTTGTGTTCGACCACTCTTCTAGCTTCTTCGATAAAGCCAACCATATCCCGCCCTCGCACATTCAAGGTAACCGCATTCATCATTTGCCCGTTTTCACTTTTGATCATTGCGGGCCCTTCAGTAATCCGGATATCAGCAAACGCAGAAAGTGGAATTACGCGAAGTCCGCCCCCTAGATGAGCACCTCCCGCCTTATGAATGTCGCCCCCTGGAAGAACTTTATTTAGTGGTTCAGTATCACGATTCATTTTTGCTGAACGGGTTCCTGCAACAAGCAATTTACGGACTGCATTTTCGTCTTCTCTCTCTATGCGGGAGTACCGAACCCTTACCGGGTATCTTTCCCGTTTTTCAACTGTGGAGGTTACAACACGCCCGCCGATTGCAATTTCGATTTCGAGTTGTGCGTCTTCAACGCTTACCCCGAACCGGGCAGCTTTTTCTCGGTCTATTTCGATTTCTAAATAACCTTTGCCCATAATCGGTGCAGCGACCACATCGCGAGCCCCCCGGACACCTTTAACGGATCTTTCTACATCTTTGCAAAGTTTGTCGATGGTCGCTAAATCTGGGCCAAAAACTTTGATGCCCACATCGGTGCGAATGCCTGAAGAAAGCATTTCTATGCGGTTAATAATTGGTTGGGTGAAAATATTGCTCCATCCTGGAACTTGTAAAACCCTGCCCATTTCGTCGTCAACAAGATCTCCTCTTGGTCCACCCATTCTTTTCCAAAGTAAAACCCATTGCTGAAACTCTGGTTCTAATTTTTTAACGAGGTCTTCAAATTCACTTGGCACTTTGGTTCGTGGTTCGTGGCCAAGTCGCGCTGAAATAGTCGTGTCAATAAGTGCATTAGCAGAATCGCCTCCAGATCCATTTTCTAGAAATCCATGATCCCTGGAATAGGTGAAAAGTTCCTCAATAGCCAGCCATATAAACGCAGAGGTTCCGTGATAAAACAATTCCTGATCCAATAGTTGAACTTCATTGTGCCAGAATTGGTTTTGTGTTATCAATAGTTGTGAGGTGATACGGTCTGCAAGAGTTATTGCTTTTCCTGTTAATTTTTCGTTTATAGTTTCGGTAAAGGTTGGTAGTGGCTTCATCGCTGCGGCCGGTTTACTGATCAATTTTTCTGATGCAAGAAAGTCTGCAAACAAGCGGAGTTCTTTTTCAATTTCTCCGATGGAAGTATGCCTTGCCATTGCTAGGCCAAAACCTGTGGGCAATCGTGCTTCAAATTCAGCCATCTTTGTTTCTGTAAGGGGCGTTTTTGGTCCTAACCATTCGCTGCCGTTTGCAAAATGATTGACCGCTTTACTTGTGAACTCTTTAGCGCAGAGTGCAGCAAGGGCAGCTTCCATTTCAACAAATCTTCTGGTTGCAAGTTCGCGTTGAACTTCATCGAATCTCTCAAGAGCTTTTTGAGTTGATTCCACCAGCATGTTGGACCTGTCATCTGCAGTTACCTTTTTTGAAACAAAACCTGCTTTTTCCAAGGTCGAAAGTATGGTTGTAGCTTGCTTGATACCATCGTTGTATTTAAGGACCCGCCTTGGCCAGAATTCCTTGGGCCGAAAATTAATGAAGGTTTCAACCATATCTAATGGTGAAGGATCGGTAGGGGTATCGGCTCTTCCTGCTTTTCCAACTACACTTTCAACTTCAGGAAAGCCACGAACTAGAGCATCTCTTGCTTTTAGGTCATCAATAACTTGGGTAACACTTGCCCTTGGCACGGTGACCGGCATATCAAGGGTTGTGCCCTCATCAAGTGCGGGCATGAATGCAACGCCGATTTTTGGAAAACTGTGGGCGCAAACTCCCAAGGCAATCAGTGTGACAAGTGAAAAAATTTGATTCATACCACCCATCGTCGACATTACTGTGATGCTTGTAACTATCGCTAGAACAGCAAGGAACATATTTTGCCAAGCTGTTTCTGAAGCGCCCAATCCTACTAACGCCTGCAGGGGAAAAATTCCCGCAGCGAGAATAAGTAGGGCTGCGAACATCCACATAACAAGATTAATTCGTGGCATAAACCAAGATAGGAATGGCCTGTAGATGGATATGAAACTTCGAACAATAGGGTTTTCCTGTTCTGAACGCAAGCGCCCGCGGATTAAAAGTGGGATAAGTGCGGGGACTAAAGTTACTGAAAAAAGAGCAGTTCCAATCAGGGCAAAAGTTTTAGTGTATGCGAGTGGGTGAAATAGTTTCCCCTCTCTTCCTGAAAGAAGGAATACTGGGATGAATGAAAGAAGCATGATTAGGATGGAGAAAAAGATTGGTCTGCCTACGGAAACGCATGCTTTTATAATAAGGTCTGTGTTGTCTCCCGAGACATTATCGTTCCCGAATTTTTCTTTAAGGTGGTGTGATGCATTTTCAACCATAACGATTGCTTGATCGACCAATACCCCTATAGAAATCGTAATTCCAGCAAGTGACATGATATTTGCTTGAATATCAATGATTCCAAGGTGGCGAAGTATCCACATCATTGAAAAAGAAAAAAGAACCGAAAGTGGCAGCGTAATGCAGATTACAAAAACGCTGCGAATATGACCAAGAATTAAAATTATAGCAACCGCAGCAATAACCATTTCATGCCACATAACCTCGGCCAAGGTATTAATGGCGCCTTCGATAAGCCTTGTACGATCATAGGCGGTAACAATACGAACGCCTGCAGGAAGACTAGGAAGCAGTAATCGTATTTTTTCTTTGACCCTCGCGGTAACGGCAAGAGGGTTTTCGCCATAACGCATTAAAACAACGCCACCGACAACTTCAGATCCATTTTTTTCGAAAACGCCTCTGCGGAATCGCGTGCCTATTTGAACTGTTGCAATAGTTTTTACATAAATGGGCGTACCTTCCACCTCTTTGATGATGGTGTTTTCGATATCTTCTTTTCCGCGAATCCATCCTATACCCCGAACGATATATTCTGCGTTATTTTTTTGAATAACGCCCCCGCCTGCGGGTTGGTTTGATCGAGAAACTGAGTCAAATAGTTCACCCAAGCTGATGCCGTAGGCACGAAGATTTTCCGGGTTGACATCAATTTGATATTCCATTGGCATACCGCCTACGCTTGCAACTTCAGCAAC
This sequence comes from Gemmataceae bacterium, assembly GCA_044337875.1. GTDB lineage: Bacteria > Planctomycetota > Planctomycetia > Gemmatales > Gemmataceae > UBA969. The sequence continues at coordinate 215,279 of JBIIMS010000002.1, read as the reverse complement.
GCCCGGAGCGGAATTTATCTGTGGTGCGATGAGGAATTTATTAAGCCCCCACAATCTTGAAGAATCAATCGTTGTGCCCGGGGTTGGTTCCACCGTGTACCAATAGATTTGCCCTAATGAAGTGGCGTCAGGCGCTAGGTAGGGGGTGACTCCGGCTGGAAGTTTATCTGAATTTTCAGCTAGGCGCTCTAATACGCGCTGTCGCGCAAAGTAGAAATTTATTTTGTCTTCAAAAATGACAGTGATCATTGAGAAATTAAATTCTGATGAAGACCGGAGTGTTCGAACCCCTGCTAAACCCTGAAGTTTTCTGGAAAGCGGGTAGGTAACTTGATCTTCGATTTCGCGAGGGCTACGACCTGGCCAGTCAGCAAAAACAATAACTTGGTTTTCTCCAAGATCGGGTATTGCATCAATTGGGGTATCGTATGCAGCGTAAATTCCCCAGCCGGCTAGGGCTAAGGAAATCATGATTACTACCAAAGGGTTCCGAATTGAGAATTCAATCCATTTTCCTATCATGGCGTGACTCCTGCTTTTTCTTTAGGTGCAGGATTTTTGCTTTTGAGCATTTTCAATCGTGCTATGGTTTTTGCTGATTCCGTCTTTGCATCCTTCAAACACCCATCACAGCAAACGAAGGCTGTTTGGCCCTCAATGGTAAATTTGATGGGTACACCCATCGAGCCAAGTTTTGAATTTTCTTGGCTGACGCATAACAGTTGCTCTAACGCTAACTTCTTATCCGCGGGTGATAGTCTTGCAAGATTTGCATTAATCGTTGCTTCTTCGTCATCGGGTGTAGAAGGGCGGATTGCAGCCTTGCTTGATCCGGATCCACCAAAATAGATCGAACCTAAAGCAGGATTTAAGCGAGTTTCAGCATCAACAAGGAAAGAGCCTTGAGTGACTATATCGTCTCCTTCTTTGATCCCCGAATATACTGGGAAAGCTGATTGCCCATTGGGAAGTTTCATCCGAGGCCCCAATTGCACACTTACTCCGACAAAAACACCCGGTGATTCCTGCTTATAAACTACTTGCGAGGAGCCTGTATCAATCACGCTTTCTTCGGTTACCGAAAGAACTTTGTCGCCTTTGATTTGAAAAGGGAATAGCGCTTTGCCATCAGCCCGTTTGAAGTTTGCAAGTTCCGAAGCATTGGTTTGCAGTTCAACTTTTGTAGCCATGCCTGGGCGTAAGCGATTTCCCGGATTAGCCATTTCAAAGCGAACGGAGAGAGTGCGGCTTTCCTGATCAACATGGGGGTAAATAAAAGAAAGAGTTCCTTCGAATTTTTCTCCTGGGTAAGCTCTGCTGGTAGCAAAAACCTTCCAATGGTTAGTGTTGTTTTTTTCCTGATCCAATTGATGATTGACTGGTGTAAAAAAACCAAGGTCGTCTTCGTAAAGTTGAGCTAGAACCCAAACTCGTTCAAGATTTGCAACATCATAAAGTGGGCCGCCTTCTTCGACATATTGCCCTTCTTTAGGGTACTTTTTTAACACATGGCCGTTAATTGGTGAGCGAATAGCGATTCTTTGAACAGGTACCCCTTCGCGGATGATTTTTTCAATTTCGATAGGTCCAACGCCCCATAGTTCTAGGCGTTCGCGTGAGTTTTTTTCGAGGCCAAGATTGTTTGATCTTCGTGCATCAAGAAGATTTTGCACCGTGATTATCATGTCAGGGCTAAATAAAACCGCTAGTTCATCACCTTGATGCACCATCTGGCCTGTTTGATTTACCACCAGTTTTTCTATTCTTCCTTTGACACGGGCAGCAACATGCTTAAGTTCTCGTTCATCAAATTCCACGGTTCCAACTGTGCTGATTTCTTTAATGAGTTGAGCATAGGATACCGGTTGAGTTCGAACCCCTGCCAGAACCACCCTGTACGGTGTTAATTGAACTCTGCTGACTACGCCTGGTGGAAGCACGTCCGGAGAAGAAAGTCCTTTTTTTCGTTTGCTTAAACCCATAAAGCATATGGGGCATTTTTCGGTTTTTTTCTCACTTATGAATGTCGGATGCATGGGGCAGAAATATTCAAAACCTTCTCCTGCAACGTCTGTTGACTGACGGTTCCATGACCATTTTTGCCCTAGGGCAATAAGAGTATCCCACTTTGCTAGGGCCAAACCTATTGCACCAAGAATTAAAATAAACCGAAGCCTTGCAAGGGGTGTTAATACAAGAAGTTGAAACCAACTCAATCCGTTTTTATTGGGGGTTTCCATGATTAGCTCCTTCAAAAAGCTTAGATTATTTTGTTTTGCAAGTTGGTTAATATGTTTGGCTAAAGTTAAGTAAAAAGATTGAAATTTAAATATTGAGTTGGCAATAGATGAGTATTAATGAAGTTGAATCTTTAATTTTAAAAGAGCAGGTGTTATTTTTTCTTGATAAAGCTTGATTTAAGTTTGTGTTCAATGAAAAACTATTGGCACCGTTAATTAGTTGTGGTTTTATAATGCAAGAATTTGCAATTTCTGAAATGAGCATTTTTGAACCAGGTAAACCATTTGAATGCAATACGCATTGGCACCCGGTGGCGCTCATAATATTAGAAATTGAAATCAACTGGTCATCGTCTATGGTGCAGCAAGAACAGCTTCGTAATTCCTTGCATTTCGAGCAGCAAGATGATTCGAGGTTTTCAGGTTTATGAGTCATTGAAATAATTGATGAGTTAGCGCAGTTGCAGGAAAAAGTAGGTACGGACCACCCTAATACGATGCTAATCAGCGTAAAAGTCAAAAGTGTATTGCGACCAATAGTTTTACTGTAAAAAATCATAATTTTATTTTAGAGGTTGTCTTTAAATTTTGTCAAGGAATAACGATTAATCTTCGAGAATTGCTGTTAGTGCCTGTTGAAGAACCGGCATGACTGTAAATTTGCCAAAGATAGGCTAAAGGGGGCGAGTGTTGTTTGTTGTAATTAAAAAAAGCCCGGCCATTATAAAGGCCGAGCTTTTTTGTGATTAATCAATAAGTGCTTACTTGATAATTTTTGAAATATCGCCAGTAATCTTTTCGATATCAGCGTCTTTAAGAGCGCCCTTGAATGCATGATTAGCTTTTACAACTCTACCGGTGTAAAGCAGAACCGTGACATCTGCATCTTTGCTAATATTGTATTTTTCGGGGCCTGCAGGATTATCAATACTAAGAACAGTATTTTTCACTTTCTCTTTGGTAGCCATGGCTTTCAACTTGCCTTCCAAATCTTGTGAATCAGAAAGGAAAACCACATAGCTGCCCATCATGGCAGTGCTATTTTTACCAGTTGCTTCATCAATTTTCTTGATAAGTTTGGTAAGGGATTCATCTGGATTGCGCGCGAAAATAACTGCTACAGGGTTATCGCCATTCGAACAGTATAGACAACTCCTTTGGCCAGCGCTTTCACCTGTTACATTCAACGGATGGAATGGGCCTGGTACTTTTTCTTCAACTTGTGGTCCAGACTTAACTGCATCAGCAGCTTTAGTACTGCCGATTACTAACCCTAAACCAAGTGTGCAAACAGCAAACAAGCGGAAAAAATTCATGTAAAACTCCTAAATCGCACTACCAAAAAATGTTACTTAAAACAAATAAGTAACTTAAAAAATTCTTAAATTTTAAAACACCTTATATTAGGTGTGGGTATGTCCTGAAAGCATTAAAATTAGCTGTACCCCGTTAACTTTTAAAAGGTATTAAGTTAGAATCTAGGCTAATACAAAATTTAATTAAGCGTCAGTTCCAAAGAAATACATTCAATGATTTTGATGTTAGCAGTAGTGGTTAGTATGTGCAATGTTTTTTTGTGTTTTTCTAGTGAACACAAAAACTCAAATACTTTATGATTTAAAGTGTTTTTGAGGTTATGGTTTTTACTTCAGGGTGTATTTGCACGCATTTGCCTTCATCACTTTTGAAGGCAGTTTTTTGAAGGCAGTGCGACTAGTGATTTGTTTATAAAATACTTGTTTAGCGCTTTACTTGTAATTGTTTGGCCTTTGCGAAATCTGCATCAGTTTCTTTGATTTTACCCATAGATCGGTAAACTTGTTCTCGATTGGTGTAACCTGAGGAATCTTTTGGGGAAAGTTCGATAGCTTTCGAATAGTCTTCAATTGCTTCTTGGTTTTCACCTTGAAAGCGGTGTGCTCTGCCTCGAGCTAGGTAGGCACTTACATCTTTTGGATCTAATTCAATGGCGGTTGTGCATCGTATTATATCTGCGTTAAAATCTTGCATAGGAACTCCGTGTAAAAGTGCTGTTAACTTGTTTATTGTCAAGGTAAAACAAAACTTTAGATAGACAAATACTCAATATTTCAATGTGAATTCCAAAGATTGTTAATTGTAGCTTGATTTGAATGCTTATATTTGAATTCTAAACTCTATTGTTTTGATTCTGCTTTTTTGGGGTTATTTTTGTTGTAGATGAGAATGTCGTCATTTACCGTGTTTTTTTGTTTTAATACGGTTGAATCCTAAGGGCATAAATTTTTATGAAATTTAAATTGTCTAAATTTGCCTTTGTTTTGGCACTATTTTTTTCTAAGTTCCTTTTTGCAGAAGCGCCGGAGACATCTTCAGTTGTTTTGAAACCCTTTGTTGATAAACACGAACTCGCTGGCGCAGTGGCTTTAGTTGCTGATAAAAACAAGGTTCTTTCGGTAGAAGCGGTAGGATTTGCTGATATTGCTGCTGGAAAAGTCATGAAGCAGGATAATATTTTCTGGATTGCTTCTCAATCAAAACCAATGACTGCAGTTGCTGTAATGATGCTCGTTGATGATGGTAAAATTTCGCTTGATGACCCTATAGAGAAATATCTTCCTGAATTTCGTGGCCAAATGTTTGTTGCTGAAAAAGATAACGAGCATATGGTTTTGCGAAAGCCGAAACATCTGATTACTGTTCGTGAAACACTTAATCATACAAGTGGTATGCCCTTTAAGTCTGCGATTGAAGAGCCGACTTTGGATGGTCTATCACTTTCTACAGCAGTTCGAAGTTATGCAATGACGCCTCTTTTGAGTGAACCTGGCACCGTATACAGGTATTCGAATGCTGGTATAAACACCGCTGCCCGTTTAATTGAAGTTGTTACGAAAATTAAGTACGAAGATTTCATGCAACAGAAACTATTTGATCCACTTGGAATGAAAGATACTACTTTCTGGCCTAATGAAGCACAATCGTTGCGAGTTGCAAAATCTTATCGCCCTGATGCTTCAAAAAAGAATCTTGCTGAATTTCCTATTAGTCAACTTATTTATCCTTTAGCTGACCGTGTTCATCGTTTTCCGATGCCCGCAGGTGGTTTGTTTTCTACCGCAATTGATACCTCACTGTTTTGTAGGATGTTGTTGAATAATGGTGAGCTTAACGGAAAGCGTTATTTGAGTGAAAACGCGATTCGAGAGCTTTCGAAAAGGCAAACACCAGCCGCAATTAAAGAGAGTTATGGTTTAGGTTTTTCGCTAAGCCCTGATAGTTATGGTCATGGCGGTGCGCAAGCAACCAATATGGAAATACGATCGGGGAAGGGCCTTGTGCTGATATGGATGGTCCAGCATGGTGGGTTTCTTGGCGAAGGTGGTAAAGCTCAAGGAGCATTTAGAAATTGGGCTCTGGATAAGTTTGGGAAGTAATCGCTTTTGATCTAAATAAAACTTGGTTAGTTAGATTGTTTAAAGTTCTTTAAGTCATTTTCAATGATAATCTAAATGCATTGGCTTGTGATTTAATATCTTCTTTTGCGTTTTCACTAAGTCGGTTGAGATTTCTGACTTGCATTCCCATTCTAGGGTTTGAAGAAAGAAGTTTTTTGTGGCGCATAAGAAAATCCCAATACATCGTGGTAAATGGGCACGCATCTTCCCCTACTGATTTGGCTGGGTCGTATTTGCATTTCTTACAATAATTTCCCATGCGATCGATGTATTTTCCTGACGCAATATAAGGCTTAGAAGCCATTACGCCCCCATCTGCGTATTGGGACATGCCAAGTGAATTGGGAAGTTCCACCCATTCCACTGCATCTACATAAACGGCTAGGTACCATTCATGAACTTGCGTTGGTTTGACCCCATATAAAAGGCAAAATAACCCAGTAATCATAAGGCGTTGGATATGGTGGGCATAACCATGCTTTAGTGTTTGTCCAATAGCTTGGTTTAAGCAATTTAAATCAGTGTTTGCTGTCCAGAAGAAAGCGGGAAGATCGTGATCGGCATTAAGGGTGTTGCGTTCGAGGTATTGTGGCATGTAAAGCCAGTAAATTCCGCGGACATACTCGCGCCAGCCAAGAATTTGCCTGATAAAGCCTTCTACAGATGCCAAGGGTGCTTTGCCTGATTTAAAATAGTCTTCTGCTTGGGTAATAACTTTAAGAGGGTGGATTAGGTGTAGGTTCATCGCAGCAGCTAAGCGGGAATGGTATAGCCAAGGTTGATTTGTCCACATTGCATCTTGGTAATCCCCGAATTGATTCAATCGGTTATCCAGAAAATCTTTAAGCGTATCTTCAGCTTGAGAGGAAGTTACGGGCCAATCAAAATGATCGAGATCTCCGGGATGATCGGGGTAGAGTTCATTGACTAGTTTGATGACTTGTTTTGTGATTTTATCCGGAAGAAAAGAAATCGGTGATGGAAGTAGATCTGGGCCTTCTTTTGAAAAACTCTTGCGGTTTTCAGAATCATAATTCCATTCTCCACCCTCCGGTTTATCATCGGTACAAAGGATTTTGTGTTTCTTACGCATTTCTCGGTAGAAATATTCCATTCGAAGTTGCTTGCGATCTTTTGCATAAAGCGCGAATTCTTCAATGGTACTCAGGAAATGGTCGTCCTCAATTATTTCTAAGGTTAAACCATTTTCGCTTACTGCTTGTTTTAAAAGCACCTCAACTCTGTGTTCCCCCGGTTTTCTCACTTTAACTGATAAGCATTTTGTTGAATTTAAAAACTTAGACAACTCCAAGCCTAGAGAAGAGGAGGGGCTTTTTGATGTCATTTCCGTGTATGAAAAACGCATCCCATTGCTTTCAAGTTCTGTCTTGAAATGTCGCATGGCGCTAAGGAACATTACGATACGGGCTTTATGGGTCCAGACATGGGTCGCTTCCTCTTTTACTTCAGCCATCCATATGACATCTTTGGTTGAATCGTAATCTTTAAAGAAAGTGGAATTGGTTGTTAGTTGATCCCCAAGAACCAAGTACAGTGATCTTATTTGGGTTGATTTTTTCATTAAGATGATTTCCGATTTCTTCTGCAGCGTTCAGAACAGTACTTTACATCATTCCAGACTTTTTCCCATTTCTTCCGCCAAGAAAAAGGTCTATTGCATGAAGCACATGTTTTTTGCGGTTTTGGTTTAATAATGTTGCTCTACTTATGCTAAGTAAAATAACTGTAACAATCTCATTATGGCCTCAATCATTAATAGACATGTAGTTTTTGTTTAAGTTAATAATTTGAGGTTTATCTTTTTTGTCTTTTCACCTTTATATACTTACATTTACTTTTGTATTACCGTAAAATTCAACGATGGATTTGATCAAGCTTGATTTAGTTAATGCTTAATATTTGATATGAGGCTTTTATGGATAAGATTCTTTTCCTTCTGCTTGCTTTTTTTCCTGCCAAGGATGCGAATTGGCCTAGTTACCGTGGTCCCCATGGTGATGGGCATTCTGATGCCTCAAGTTTGCCCATTCAGTGGGATGAGCAAAAAAATGTTCGTTGGAAAACTGCTGTTTCTGGTAAGGCGTGGGCATCGCCTGTGGTATGGGGGAATCAGGTTTGGTTGAGCAATGCAACCGAAAAGGGTGACAAGTTAAGTGCTATTGCTTTGGATATCAATACCGGCAAAGTGATTTTCGATATTCCTTTGTTTACCATTGAAAAGCCGATGTTTACTCTTCCTGCAAATAGTTATGCTACTCCTACTCCAGTAATTGAAGAAGGTCGCGTATACCATCATTTTGGCAGTGCGGGTACAGTTTGCCTTGATACTAAAACTGGCAAAACAATCTGGGCAAGACAGGATATACCTTGTAATCATCATCGCGGGCCTGCTTCTTCTCCCATCATTTTTGAAAACCTTTTGATTCTTACCTTTGATGGTTTTGATGTTCAATACTTGATTGCATTGGATAAAATTACTGGGAAAACCGTTTGGAAGAAGGATCGTTCCATTATTTATGGCACTGATAATGGCGATAATAAAAAAGCGTTCTCAACTCCCTCTGTATTTAAAATTGATGGCAAAAACCAATTGGTTAGTGCTGCAGCCGTTGGTACTGTTTCTTACGATCCTGCAACGGGTGAAGAACTGTGGAAAGTTCATCATGGCGGTATGAATGCATCTTGTAAGCCCATTATGGTTAATGGAAAGGTTCTTGTAACGACCGGGGATGGCGGATGGAAATTGTTTGCGGTTCGACCAGATGGCAAAGGGGATGTAAGTACTACGCATGTAAGTTGGAAAACGATTAAAAATGTGCCTCAGTATTCAACACCATTGGTGGTTGGAAATCAGGTATTCATGGTAAGTAAAGACGGTATTTTTTCTGAACTAGATTCAGAAACTGGCGAGGTTGTTAGGACCGAAAGATTAGCTGGCGCTTTTTGGACATCCCCTCTTTTTGCTGATGGGCGCATTTATTTGTTTAATGAGCAAGGATCGGGTTATGTTGTTCAAGCGGGAAAAGATTGGAAATTAATTGCTACCAATAAGTTGGAAAATGGTTGTATGGCATCTCCCGCTGCAGTTGGAAAAAATATTATTGTTCGTACTAAAACTCATGTTTATTCTCTTGAAAACAAAGATTAGTTTTTGTTTTCTTGTTTATTTAATCGCTCTGTTTATTTTGATTTGAGGTTTTCATGGCTGTGTTGCTTAGTGTACAAGGGCTTACAAAATCCTATGGCGTGCGTCCTTTATTTACCGAATTAACATTTGATCTTTCTGCGAATGAACGGGTTGGCTTAATCGGCCCCAATGGTGCTGGAAAATCCACACTATTGAAAATTCTTGCTGGTAAAGAAGAATTGGATTCAGGAACTCGATCATTACGTAGAGCTACAAAAATGGGGTTTGTTGCCCAAGATGATGTTTTTCCTCAAGGGCTTTCCGTTCAAGATATTATTCGTGCTCGGTTGGATTCCGAATCGCTTGAAGAGCATGAAAAAGAAACCCGTATTAGTAAAGTCTTAACTCGTACTGGGTTTGATGATTTTGATAAGCCTGCTCATTTGCTTTCTGGCGGGTGGAGAAAAAGGCTTGGTATTGCTAGGGAAATGGCGCTAGAACCCGATCTTCTTTTACTTGATGAACCCACCAACCATCTTGATATTCCTGGGATAGTTTGGTTGCAAAAACTTCTCCGCGCTTCACCTTTTGGTTATTTGGTAGCTACCCATGATAGGGCTTTTTTGCGTGGTGTTGCTGATGAGATCCTTGAAATCAACCGGGTTTACCCAGGGGGTTTTTATCGTGCCCCTGGCAATTATGATCAGTTTCTTGAGCACAGGGAAATCTTTCTCGATGGTCAGGCTCGTATGCAGGAATCTGTTGCGAACCAAGTTCGAAGAGAAACCGAGTGGTTGGGGCGTAAGGCTGCTGCTCGTACCTGTAAGGCTACTTCACGGATTGATGAAGCTGCCAAACGAAGGGGTGAACTTAAAGAACTTCAATATCGGACTGCAGATTCTGGCTCTGCTGGTTTGGATTTTGTTGGCACAGGTAGGCAGACGCGCAAGCTTATGAATGCTATTGGTATAGCCAAATCTTTTCCTGGTAAAAATTTGTTTTCAGGCATTGATATTCAATTAAGCCCAGGCACTAAACTTGGTTTACTCGGACCAAATGGTAGCGGTAAAAGTATGCTACTTAAAGTGCTTTCTGGAGAACATAAGCCCGATTTCGGAACTGTCACGGAGGCTGAGGGATTAAGAAAAGTTATTTTCGAACAAGGCAGAACTGCTCTTGATCATAATGTTACTTTGAGAAAGGCCCTTTGCCCTAACGGTGATATGGTTGCCTATCGTGATCGGCAGATTCATGTTGTTGCGTGGGCTAAACAATTTTTATTTAAAGTAGAACAACTTGATGTGTTAGTTGGTGCTCTTTCGGGTGGTGAGCAAGCTCGTTTGCGCATGGCTCAAATGATGCAACAGCCTGCTGATTTGCTTTTTTTGGATGAACCTACCAATGATTTGGATATTCCTGCACTGGAAGTTCTTGAGGATACGTTGTCTGAATTTACTGGGGCATTAGTGATCGTTAGTCATGATCGTGAATTATTAGACCGGATTTGTACCGAGGTTATTGGGTTGGATGGTCGGGGCGGGTCTGCAATGTATGCCACGGTTCAACAGTGGTTGAATGTGTTTGAAAAAGCTGCAGCCAAAGAGCAGAAGCTTTCCAGTAAGAACACAGGTAATACCACCGTGAATTCTTCTGTTAAATCTGCTCCTTCAAATGCAAAACGCAAAAAGTTGAGCTTTGCAGAGCAGCAAGAATATGACCAGATGGAAGCTAAGGTTATGGTAGCCGAGGAGAAGATTATTGTTCTTCATGACGAAGTGGAAAAATCGGCCACAGCAGGTCATTTGATTTTGACCAATGCTTGTAATGCTCTTGAGAAAGCTCAAAAAGAAATCGAGTTGCTATACAACCGTTGGCAAGAACTTGAGCAAAAACTTGACGGCAAGAGCTAGTTTAATTCGCTTTAATTATTTGGGGCTGCTGCGTCTTTTATTGATTTATGATCCAACCAATGGTCAAGCCATTGGTATGCGGTTTCTCTGGCAGAATCTGGGAAAGTGTGTTTCCCCTTATGGTTTATAAGTCCGATTTTATCTTCTGCGTCAAATAATCGGTAAACAGGTAACGTTGCTTTAATGAATGGCCAACTTGTATCGCCATCCGCGCTGTTGCCTCCCATGATTAAAATCGATCTTGGAGCTATAAGTGCAAGCACTTGATGGTGTTCCATTGCTGGGATATTAGCTTTCATTTTTGAAGTTAAATACCATGGATCAGTCCAATTGCTCATGCGGATACCTATACCCCCTTCATTAAAAACACCAGTCTTATATCGGGGTTCAAATGCCATCGCATACAGTACTTCCTTTGCACCTAACGAGAAACCGATACATCCGATTCTTGTAGGATCTACATTTTCATAAGTTTCCAGAAAATCAATGCAGCGACTGGAATCAAAGGTCATTTTTCCCATGCCAGTAAGTTCGGGAGAACTTTTTGAAAGTTCTGTTGCTTGTGCTTGAGGCCCTTTGCTTTTCATGATGAAGCATTCTGGTGCCAGAACAATATAACCTCTGCCAACCAGATGATTTGCAATTGCAAGACTTTGATTTGGGCTTAGCCCGACTGGCTCTTTAATGGTGTCTTTGGTTGTTTGATGGAATACTACAACAGCAGGGGTTTTTAAAGTTTTATTAACATTATTAGGGACGAGCAAATAAGCTTGGATGCGGTCATTTTTGTCACTTTGAAAGCTAAGCAAAATTCTTTTATGATCTGTTAAAGTTTCTGTTCCCTCGATTTTTGTTGCAAGACTATCTGGCTTTTTTGGAAAAACGCCGATCTTATTCATCCATTGTTCTTTTAATTCAGCTTTTCTTATATTCCATTGTTCTTTAGTAAGAATATTTGGGTTAATAAGTGGTGTGAGGCCAATATCTGGGATTGTTGCATTTTTATAAGGTTTTTGGGTGATAGTAATCCAATCAAGATTCGTTGGACTTTGGGCTATTGGTATGAAATTTAAAAATAACACTGTTAGTATTATCAGATTCATTTTGTTTTACCTTTCGTGTTGTTGTTATTTAGTTAATAAATATCAACATTAATGGGGAGATTCGAATTGTTAAAGAGGATAATCTAAATTAATATTTAAAGAGTTAATATTTCGGTTTCAGATAGAAATGGTTTAAAATAAATTAATTATTGATTTTTTTGAGGTGTAACAGATGATTCGATTTTATGCTTTAATTTGTATTTTTCTTTGCTCCAATATCACCCTTGCGGGGGGTGACTTGCGTGTAGAGGGCAGGCATGCTGGAAGTGTAGAAAGTGATGGAACTGTTCGAATTGGTGGAAGTAATGTTGGTAAATTTGATAGAGATGGTTCCATCCGCGTTAAAGGTCGAAATGCTGGGAAAGTTGATTCCAGTGGATCCATTCACATTGATGGCAGGTATGTTGGGAAAGTCGATAGTGACGGTACTGTTCGCAAGGATGGTTCTAATGTTGGGAAGATTGAGAAGGATGGAACGGTTCGAAAGAATGGCAGAAATATTGGAAGCGCCAAGGGTGTTGATCCAAAGTATGCTGCTGTTATTTTCTTCTTTGGTTTGTTTGATCCCTATTAATTTTAAGAATTACCATAAACAAATTTGGTGCTCCATTCCTTCTTCTTTTTGGTTGCTTGTTATTTATTTGTCATCAATCTGGATATTCGCAAGACAAGCAAACAAATAAGAAAAGTGGTAATAAAAAATACTCTACTTATTCAATCGAAAATTTCAAATGCTTTATCTCTGATGAAGTAATGCAACAAAACTCTGATTCCAAATGGACAAACAAGCCTGTTGATTTATTGGCAGGGGCGCTTCGTAAGGTTAATGAGGTTTATCCAGAAAACGCCAAGTCTTTGTTTCATAAGACATTCATTTTTGTGGATTGGAATAAACCTGGCGCATTGGGTCTTTATTCACAGGGCCCTCAGGGACCTTCCGACCCTAGAACGCATTTCAACTGCATTGATATCAACGGGATGAAATTTGTTACTGAAAAAAACAAGGATAAGAAACTACAGCCTAACAATTCAGCAACCTTGGTTCTTCTTCATGAATTTGCACATTGTTATCATCATCAAGTATTGGGCTGGAATCACGAACTCATAAAAGGTGCATATCAAAATGCTAAAAATCAAAAGTGTTTTGAATTGAAAAGTTACTTGATGTCTAGTGATAAGGAATATTTTGCAGAACTAACCACTGCGTATTTGGACAAGCATTTTTCTACACCGAAAACGCGAGAAGAAATCAAAGAAAAAGACATTCAAGGGTATGGTTTGATGCAAAAAATATGGGGTAAAGGTAAAAGTCTTCCTCTTGATGGTGGTTTAAAAAAGAGTTCGCCCAAATCTTGAAGTAATTTCTTTTTATTCAGATCAAATCAATTAGTATTCATGTAAATCTTTATCTCATTGGATCTGTAAAAAAGTAGGTGTTATGTTTAATATTTTTCGAAAACTTTCTCTCACTCACTGGATTTTAATAAGCATGGTTATGGGTACTTTGGTTGGTTATTGTTTCCCTGAAACAGCGCAAAATCTAAAGCCAATGTCTTCAATATTTTTACGAATGATTAAATCGCTCATTGCGCCTTTGCTTTTTGCAACCTTAGTGATTGGAATTGCAGGCCATGGAGATGATCTAAAACAGATCGGCAGGATTGCATTGAAATCCATTATTTATTTCGAAATTGTAACAACACTGGCGTTGGTTATCGGCCTTGCTGCTGTGAATCTATTTCAACCTGGTGCTGGTGTTTCATTGGATGTTCCTGCAAAAGAGGGGGCTGAGTTTGCATCTAAACAATCGACTTTGGGCGGGGTTTTCGAACATATTGTTCCTACTAGTGTAATCGATGCAATGGCGAAAAACGAAGTATTGCAAATTGTTTTTTGGGCTATACTTTTTGCAATTGGGTTGACTCAGGTAAAGGGCGAGCATCGTAAAACATTAATTCAAGGGCTTGAGGCGCTTGCGGAAGTGATGTTTAAATTTACTGGTTTAGTAATGACTTATGCCCCGATTGGGATTGGCGCAGCAATAGCGGTTACTGTGGGCCATAGTGGGCTTGGTATATTGCTAAATCTCGGAAAGTTGATTTTAACCCTGTATGTCGCCTTGGTGTTTTTCATGTTGGTTGTGTTGTTGCCCGTTGCATTTTTTGCCCGTGTTCCGTTGCGTAAGTTTGCCCGGGCAGTTAAAGAACCTGCCCTAATTGCATTTTCCACTACTTCTTCTGAAGCTGCTCTTCCCAAAGCCATGCTTGCGATGCAATCAATCGGGGTACCTAGTAAAATTGTAGCTTTTGTAATGCCTACAGGATATTCCTTCAACCTTGATGGCACTACGCTTTACTTAGCTGTTGCCTCAGTTTTTGCAGCACAAGCTGCTGGTATCGAAATGAGTTGGCAGCAACAACTTGTCATGATGCTTACCTTGATGGTCACTAGCAAAGGGGTTGCTGCAGTGCCTCGAGCTTCTTTGGTTATACTTTCCGGGACCCTTGCTTCTTTTGGTTTGCCCTTAGAGGCTGTTGCCGTGATACTTGGGGTTGATGAGTTAATGGATATGGCTCGTACTACGGTTAATCTTGTTGGTAACTGCTTGGCAACTTGTGTTATTGCTAGGTGGGAAGGCGAATTTGATGATAATGCAAATGGCGAAATTGCATCTACTTGATTAAAGGAACTAGATAATGTTGTCTTCATCAATACGGATTTTTTTTGTTGCTGTGATAATTCTGCAAAGTTCTTTAGTTTCTTTTGCTGCAAGCGCCCAGCCAAATATTGTTGTTATTTTTTCCGATGATCACGCATATCAGGCAATTAGTGCTTATGGCGAAAATAGAAAACTTCTTAACACCCCGAATATCGATCGGATAGGTAATAAAGGTGTTCGGTTCGATCGTTGCTTGGTTACCAATTCTATTTGTGGCCCAAGTAGGGCGACGCTTCTAACAGGTAAATACAGCCATATGAATGGCTTTTACAATAACTCAAATAGCAAATTTGATGGTACTCAGCAAACTTTTCCCAAGTTGTTGCAAAAGGCTGGTTACCAAACTGCGGTGATAGGTAAGTGGCACTTGATCTCTGATCCAACTGGGTTTGATTATTGGCATATTCTTCCAGGGCAGGGGATTTATTATAACCCTCCTATGATTCGCAATGGCGAAAAGGTGCAACATCAAGGATATACCACGGATCTTATTTCCGACTTCAGTATTGATTGGTTGAAGAACAGGGATAAATCGAAGCCGTTTCTTTTAATGAGCCAGCATAAAGCGCCTCATCGAGAATGGGCCCCTGCGCTTCGTCATCTGGGCCATGATAATGACAGGGTTTATCCCGAACCTGTTAATTTGTTTGATGATTATTCTAATCGTGGACTTGCAATTAAAGATCAAGACATGACTATTGAGAAAACATTCACTAAGTTGGATGCTAAACTTGTTCCTCCAGCTAACATGACTCCTGATCAACTTCAAAAATGGAATGCGTATTATCAACCTAGAAACGATAAGTACCTAAAGGATGATCCAAAGGGGAAGGATTTGGTTCGTTGGCGCTATAACCGCTACATGCATGATTATCTTGGAACTATTAAGGCTGTTGATGAATCTGTGGGTAAAATGCTTGATTATCTTGATGCCGAAGGCTTGGCCGAAAATACCATCGTTGTTTATGCTGCAGATCAAGGCTTTTTTCTTGGTGAGCACGGATGGTTCGATAAGCGTTGGATTCTCGAAGAATCTCTTAGAACTCCAATGTTAATTAGTTGGCCAAAAATTTCGAAAACTCCTTCCGTAAACAAAAATCTAACCGGGTTAATTGATCTTGCCCAAACTTGTTTGGAAGCAGCAGGTGTTGAAGCGCCCAAAGATATGCAGGGTAAAAGTTTGCTTCCTATTTTAAAAGGCAATGTGCCTGAAGATTGGCGCAAGAGTTTTTATTATCATTACTACGAATATCCGATGCCCCATCGAGTCAGACCCCATTATGGCGTGATCACCGATCGATTTAAGTTAGTTCACTTTTATAAGCCAGATGTCGATTACTGGGAACTTTATGATCGTGAGAAAGATCCTAATGAAATGAAAAGTTTTTATGCCGACCCTTCTTATGCTGATGTTGTTAAAGAGTTAAAAGTTGAGTTGGCAAAGTTGAGATCTGATTTGAAAGACAATGTAGGTTCCCCAAAAGAAGCGTATGGCGACTCCGAGAATCAAAAAAAGAAGAAGAAGTAAAATTTTTTTCGTTAAACTGCTTTTAGCAGTGTTCGAATAGGTTTCTTTGCGGATATTGCTATTTCTTGTTTTAAAGTTAATCGGATTTAATGCCGATTAGTTAAATTGGTGTTTTGTTTAGTTCTTTTTCTTTTCGTAAATGCATTTGTTTGTGTTATAAATTTATATAAGGATTATGGTTAAGTATTTTCCTTCGGTCCCGCCTTGAGACAAGCCAATATGCTTTTAACTCTTGCGTTTTTATGTGCATTATTTATAAGTTCCACAGGTTTTGCTTGGGGTGCTGATAGTTTAACAATTGAGCCTTCAGTAATTGAGTTAAAAGGCCGTGGCGAACAAGTTCAAATCAGGGTTTTGAATACCAAAGGCGAAGATGTAACTGCAGCCTGTATTTTTAAGTCAACCGATGTCAACATCGTGAGTGTTTCGAGTAAGGGTCAGGTTATATCTAACAAAGCCGGCCAAACGAAAATCGAAGTTGTCAACCAAAGTTTGGCTCAATTCGTTTCTGTTAAAATTTTTGAAGCAGATGCGGGATCAAAAGTAACCTTTGAAAAAGATCTTCAGCCAATTTTAACGAGGTATGGATGTAATGCTGGTCCATGCCACGGAAAACAAAGAGGCCAAAATGGTTTTCAATTATCGCTTTTAGGGTTCGATAATGATTTTGATTTCTATGCGCTTACTTCTGAATCACGCGGTCGACGGATATTCCCAGCTTCTCCTAAAGACAGTTTACTTTTAAAAAAAGCCTCCGGTCAGGTTCCGCATGGGGGTGGGAAAAAGCTTCCCGAAGATGGTAATGCTTATGCCCAAGTTCTGGAGTGGATTAAAAATGGTCAACCTAGATCCGCGCATGATGAACTTAAAGTTGTTAACATTGAAATAATTCCTTCTGAAGTTAAGATGCTTCCCCGAACCAAGGTTCAGACTCGAGTTTTAGCGCGTTATAGCGATGGCACTAGCAAAGATGTTACCCATCTAGCAGCTTTTCAATCAAGTGAAAGTGTTCTTGCGTCAATTGATGCAGAAGGTTTGATTCAATCGGGGCCGCTTCCTGGTGAAGCCGCTATCATGGCTCGGTTTATGGAGAAGTTCAGCGTTTGTTTGGTTACCTTGCCTTTACCTGAAACTTTAAATTCAAATTTATCCTCTAGAATTGATTCTCAGCATTACATTGATCGATTGCTTTCTGATAAGTTCGTAAAGCTGGGGCTTTCTCCTTCTACCATGGCGCCGGATCATACCTATTTAAGAAGGGTTTATCTTGATCTTATTGGGAGGTTACCAACCCCTGAAGAATCGCGATCATGGTTGGCAGAAACTTCCCCCGACAAAAAAGAAAAGCTTGCACTGCGTTTACTTTCGCGACCGGAATACGCTGATTTCTGGGCTAATAAATGGGCCGATCTTTTAAGACCAAACCCTTTTCATGTTGGGATTAAAGCGGTTTTTGTGCTTCATACTTGGTTGCGGGATTGTTTTCGTAAAAACCTTCCCTATGACCAGTTTGCCAAACAGATTATTACAGCAGATGGTAGTACCTTTCGTGATGGCGCATCCGTGGTGATTCGAGATAAAAGGCAACCGGATGAACTTACCACCGTTATTAGCCGGCTATTTTTAGGTATCAGGCTTGAGTGTGCCAAATGCCATCACCATCCATTTGAAGTTTACGGTCAAGATGATTTCTATCAATTTGCAGCATTCTTCGGAAGGATTGGTAAGAAAGGCACGGGTATTTCAGCTCCCATTTCTGGAAGTGAAGAAATGTTCTTTCTCGCCAAAAAGGGTGATGTCAAGCATCTTCGAACCGGTGAGGTGATGAAACCTGCTCCTTTAAAAGGCAAAGTAATGGAATTCACTGAAGACGAAGACCCAAGGCAAGCTCTTGCTGCATGGATTACCTCGGATGAAAATCCCCTGTTTGCCAAAGCTGCAGTCAATAGAATTTGGGCCGATTTAATGGGAAGAGGATTAGTTGATGCCGTTGATGATCTAAGGGCTACCAATCCCCCTTCTAATCCTGCTTTACTAGATGCTTTAGCGGATGATTTTCGCAAGCATCGCTACGATGTAAAGCATCTTCTTTATACGATTGTTACTTCAAAAGCCTATGCGCTTTCCAGTAAACCTAACGAACGAAACCAAGGTGATACCCGGAATCATTCTAGGCATTACCGAATGCGTCCCCGAGCTGAAGTTTTATTGGATATGGTCTGCGATGTTACCGGTGTTGCGGAGAATTTTCCTGCGATGCCTGAAGGTTCACGAGCTATGGAAATGTGGACTTTCCGATCTGCTTCTGAGTTTTTAGACAGCTTTGGCAGGCCTGATCCTAATCAAGATCCGCCGTGTGAACGAAGTTCCGACTCCACAGTTGTGCAGGCTTTGCATCTTATGAACGCTAAGAATATTCAGGCTAAAATCATTGCTGAGAACGGAATTGCCTCGAAATTAGCTGCAGGTTCGGGTAGTATTGAGTTAGCTATTGAAGATTTGTACCTGCGTTGTTATAGTAGGTTTCCCACCAACGCTGAACGAGATGGTGTGATTTCGCTTGCGAAAAGTAAAAATCAGCCTAGAAAACAAACCTTGGAAGACTTGCTTTGGGCTTTGATAAATTCTCCCGAATTTGTTTTGGTCGACTAAAAAGGAGTTTCTTATGAATACTTTATCCAAAAAGATGCCTTCAAGACGCGATGGCCTGATTCTTGGTTTAGGTGGTTTATTAGGTGGTGGTTTTTGTTCGTCTTTGCAAGCTCGTGAACTAGCAACCCGTAAAGTGCAAGCAAAAAGCGTAATCCTAGTTTGGCTGGATGGCGGCCCGACTCATTATGAAATGTTTGATCCTAAACCTGATGCCCCTACTGAAATCCGCGGGTCTTTTAAACCTATCAGCACTAAAATCCCAGGTATCCAATACTCCCAGCATCTTCCTCAGCTTGCTTCCATTGCAGACAAACTTGCCATTGTTCGTTCTGTTCAACATGATCAAGGAAACCACGGCGCAGGTAATCATTACATGATGACAGGTGCACCGCCCAGAATTCCTGTCGGGTGTGGTGCTTTTGTAAGCTTTCACCCTAGCATGGGTTCTGTTGTTTCTTCAGAATTAGGCGCCCCTCCTGGTTTGCCTCCGTATTTCTCATTGCCTTCGATGACCCGATCAGGCGGCCCTAATTTTCTTGGTGCTCGACATGCTCCATTTGTAGTCGATGGCAGCCCTAACAGTGCTAATTTTAGAGTCCGTGATGTCAGCCTGCCCAAAGAATTGGATGGCTCAAGAAAAGTAAACCGCGAAGAAATGCGTCAGGCTGTTGATAAATTTGTCCGATTTGCTGACAAACAAGTTGGTGATCCTGCTACCGCAATGGATGATCATTACCGACAAGGGCTTGACCTCATGCGCTCTGCGGAAGCTCAAGCGGCTTTTGATATTCAGCGTGAGCCAGATTCTGTTCGTGAAACCTATGGTAGAAATGATTTTGGCCAACGAGCCCTTCTTGCTCGTAGATTGGTTGAAGCTGGGGTTCCGTTTATTGTTCTTAATGATGGCGGTTGGGATCATCACACCAATATCTTCCCTACCTTGGAAAAACGATTACCTAGTTTCGATGCTACTATTGCTGCATTGGTTAAAGATCTTGATCAACGGGGTATGCTTGAAACCACATTGGTTTTGGTTTTGGGTGAATTTGGTCGCACTCCACAAATTAACAAAGATGGTGGCCGCGATCATTGGTCAAATGCTATGTCTATCATGGTGGCGGGTGGCGGAACCCCAGGTGGCCAAGTTGTTGGTGCCACTGATAAACGCGGTTACGCAGCTTGCGAAAGAGTTCTTACTCCCGAGCATTTCTCTTCAACCATATATTCCAAATTGGGCATTGCGCCTGATAAAATTCTTTATGCGCCTAATGGCAGGCCTTCACATATTGTTAGCAATCCTGAAATCATCAAGGAGCTTATGGGGTAATGCGTCATTGGCTTTACCTTATAGTTGTTGTTTTAACATTACAAAACCCGTGCTGGGCTGTTGCTCCGGTTCTTACTTATGTTTTTCCTTCGGGCGGGCAAGTTGGCACTACGGTTCAGGCAAGCCTGAATGGTACCTTTCCTGAATGGCCTCCGAAAATCCTAGTTTATTCTCCAGATATTAAATTTGAGTTCAAAGAGAAAAATAAAGCCTCAATTATAATTGATCCAAAAGCTTCTCCTGGCCCAAAATTATTCAGAGTATTAAATAAAGATGGCCCTTCTGCTCCGAAGGCTTTTTGGGTTGGTACAATTCCTGAAATCGAAGAAGTCGAGCCTAATAATACTTATCTTAAACCGCAATCGATTGGGGCTGGCCCCGTTTTAATTAACGGAAAATTAGGCATTGCGGGCGATACAGATTCGTATGCGGTTGATGCGAAAAAAGGGCAGACAATTGTTGCTCATCTTTTAGGGAATAACGGCATTGAATCCCCCATGGATGCAGCAATGCAAATATTATCGCCTGATGGATTTATTTTAGCTGAAAATCATGATCGATTTGGCCTTGATCCGTTTATAGCATTTATCGCCCCCAATGATGGAGCTTATCGCATTCGTGTTTTCGCATTTCCTTCTACGCCAGATACCACTATAAGATTTTCGGGTGCAGATACTTATATTTACCGGTTAACAATTACCACAGGACCTTACATTGATCATGTTTTTCCCTTATCCTTGCAAGCAGGTAAGCCCCAAGTACTTAACCTAAAAGGCTGGAATCTATCTAAAGATTTTGCTGTATTAAACATAAATGTTTCTCCAACCCTGACCGAAACTAGAATATTTAAAACAGGGGCTGCTGGGAACTTATCTGTTACATGCACTCCTTATCCTTCTTTGGTTTTCCCAAACGATAAACAATCAATGCTTTTAGAGTCCCCTTGCATTATCAGTGGTTGCCTGGATTTTAAAAAAGATCATTCTTTTGAACTTAGATTTAAAAAAGGTGACAAATATAAACTTAAAATTGATGCTCGTTCGATCGGTTCCGACCTTGACCCACTTGTAGTTCAAAAAGATGCTTTAGGAAAAGAACTTAAGCGCGTCGACGATGACGGGGCTGCCAGTCGCGATGCTTCTGTTGAAGTAACTTCCACAGGTGATCCCACATTTTTGAAAATTACAGATTTACACAATCATAGTGGTGAAACTTATTACTATCGGATGAGTGTTATTCCGATTAATCCCGATTTTGAATTTTCCGTTGATGGAGAAAGTTTCGCTCCCAAAGATAATAAACCGGTCGAAGTGCCAATTAAATTTTCTAGAATAGCAGGTCATTCTGCAGATATTGTTTTTAAAGTGCAAGATCTTCCGCAGGGTTGGTCTTCCGAGGAACTTAAAGTTACGTCTAAAACTGTTAGCCCTGTGAAGCTTTTGATTAAACCTGATGCAAAAGCTATTGCTGGTTTTTTTAAGATAACTGGGAAATCGGGCGATGTTTTAAAATCAGGTATTCGTAATTTGCCTTTGCTTGAATCTTCCTTGGATGACTATTATCTATTGACAGAATTCAAGGAAAACAAAGAAATCAAAAAGAAGAATTAGCTTGAGACTTATAATCACGGAGATTTAAAATTGTTCTATCGAACTTTGATATTTGTTGCTTTTTTGTTTTTATCATTTACCTCAACCTCTTATGGGCAAAAGAAAAATCTCATTTTGCCAGGCGAAACTTTTACTGTTTCTGAACGGCCTGCGTTTGTCTTGTTGCCTGATCAGGCTAAACGAACAACTCCCCAACCTTGGATTATTTATGCCCCTACTTTGCCATCATACCCCGATCAGCATGAAAAATGGATGCACGAGCAGTTTCTGAATGCGGGCGTTGCAGTTGCTGGAATAGATGTTGGTGAAGGGTATGGCGGGCCTAAAAGTAACTTGCTTTTTACAGCTCTTTATAACGAACTTGTTCAGAAAAAAGGATATTCAGTTAAGCCTTGTCTTTTTGGGAGGAGCAGAGGTGGACTGTGGGTCTCAAGTTGGGCGATTGAAAATCCAACCAAAGTTTCCGGAATTATCGGGATTTATCCGGTTTTTGATTTTCGCACCTACCCAGGTATTGATAAAGCTGCCCCCGCTTATGGTTTAAGTAAAATTGAATTGGAAAGTAAACTGAGTGAATTAAATCCAATTTCTAAAATTAATGTGTTGGCAAAGGCTAAAATCCCTGTTGCATTAATTCATGGGGATGTTGATAAAGTTGTTCCTTTAAAAGAAAATTCTTTAGAGTTTTTGAACCAATACAAGTTGGAGAACCAACAAGACCTCGTGAAATTAATCATTCTCAAAGATCAGGGACATAATTTCTTCGAAGGGTTCTTCCATTCGCAAGAACTTGTTGATTTTGCAATTGCTCGTGCCAAGGTAGGGGCGAAATAGGTTTGTTTTAACAGGGAATGTTTCAAAATATTTTACTTGGCATCTGCTTTTAATTCTTTAAATCGAATTCTTAGCAACTTCAATGCTTCTTGATGCGGTTCGCTTTTAATCAGATTGTTTTCTTCCAGTGGATCGTTCTTAAGGTCGTATAATTCTTCCGTGTTAAAATCCGGCCAGAATATATATTTCATATCTTTTCTCACCAAGGCTTCAGAAGCGGGAATGAAATCTTTATTCTTGATGATTGCATGTTCATAGAAAAATTCCTGCCTCCAATCTTTAATATTATCTTCTAGGTAAAGTGGTGCAAAATCTCGCCCTTGCATTGTTAGCGGAAGTTTTACTTTTGAAGCGTTTAATATTGTTGGTGCTAGATCGACATTCAAAACAAATTCATCATTTATTTTGCCAGCTTTACTTTTTGGCATTCTTGGATCCAAAACAATTAAAGGGACTCGTATGCTTTCTTCATAAGGGTACCATTTGTCCGCTAACCCATGTTCCCCATGGAAATACCCATTGTCTGTGGTAAAAATTACTAGGGTATTATCCAGTAACTTTCGTTTTTCTAAATCCGCAATTATTTTGCCGATCGTATCATCTACTTCTGTTGCAAGACGGTAATAATTTTTCATGTATTCTTGGTGTTTTTCTGGTGTATCAAAACGCCAGTGCCAGCGGTTTCTACCTTCGTTTTTTTCATTTGAAATGAACGGTGGTAATTTTTTGAAATGGCTTTCGGTTGCGGTAACTGGGGTCGGGATTTTTACATCCTTATATAATTCCATGCTTTGGGATTGCGGAAGATATTGTTTTGGGTTCCCATCGACAGCGTGGGTAGCGAAAAAGGAAACGGTAAGAAGAAAGGGTTTATCATCTTGTTTTGTTTTTAGGAATTCTAGCGCATCATCTTCGTTTTTTTTTGTTACATGAATCATTTCCCCATTGGTTTGTTTGATCCAATGGTTACCTGCATAACTTTTCCCGTAATCATATTTATCTTTGGGAAAAACTCCATTGTGCCATTTACCTATATGGCCAACATAATACCCGTTCTTTCTAAGGAGTCCGGGATAAGTTTCTTCCCAAGGTGTTTTAAACATGGCGAAAGCTTGGTTGCCATGCCTCGACATCCATTGGCCGGTTAAAAGATTTGCCCTGCTTACACCACAAATAGATGTCGTGACACAATTATGTGTAAACCTTATCCCTTTTTTTGCTAGGCCATCCAAATTAGGTGTTTTTACAATTGGGTTACCAGCACACCCGAGGGTGTCATGCCGCCAATCATCTGCGTAAAGAATTAGAATATTCAACGGTTTTTCTGTAGCAGCTTTTAAGTATTGCGGAAAGTTAAGAGCTAGAATAAAACAAATAAGAACAAGCCGATAATATGGCATAAACTAATTCCTTAAATATGTTCATTGAAGCAATGTTTCTATCATAAATCATTTTTAATAATACGAGTATTTGTTTAATTCAAACTTTTAAATAGATTTGAGTAAAAATCCTTGTATTTTATTTCGCTAAATACGATATTAATGATAGATCGTGTTGGTGATCATTTTATTTGTTCCCGCCTAGGAGTTTGTAAATGAAGCGATTAATGTCTTTAGTAGTAAGTTTATGCTTGGTTTTTACTTTAATTGGTGAAGAACCAACTAAGGTTGCAGCTAAGAAAGTTGAAATTGGTGGCCAGGCCCCAGTTTTTAAAATTAAAGATGCTTCGGGCAAAGAAATTAACCTCGCAGATTTGACTGCCAAGGGTGCGGTTCTTGTTCGTTTAACTTGTGGTTGTTCTGGTTGCGATCAAGAGTTGGCATATTTCCAAGCGATTCATGATGCTTATAAAGAATCTGGTTTAACTTCCCTTGCGATTTTCAAAGAGCCTGATGCTAAAGTGGCAACCTATGCGAAAGCAAAAAATATTAGCATGCTTTATGCGGTTGATACTAAAGGCGAAAGCTGGAAAATATTTGATACTAAAACAATGCCAACCAATTTTCTAATTGAAAAGGGCGGTAAGATTGTTGCAATTGCGCCAGGATGCGACCCAAGTGGTTTGGTAGCTAAAAAGCTTTCTGAAAAAGTTGCTAAAACTGTAAATACAGAAAATGTGGATGTTAAGAAGCAAGTTGAAGAAAATAAGAAAAAGATCGTTAAGTAAAATTTTAGTTATTAAAAAGTCCCTGCTTGATATTAATTCAAGCAGGGACTTTTTTATTGTAAATTAACGGCCCCGATAAAGTTCAAATCTGCCGTTATCTTTTTTGCTCGAATAATTTGCTATAAATGAACCTTCATCAGCAAGTGCGTTGTATTCAAAGGTTCCAAAACCCAGTAGTTTCTGGCTTCCAGTGAGAATAAGTTTATCGCCTTCTTTACCTGTAACTGTTAAAGTTGCTTTATACCTAAAGGGTATAACTTTGAAAAAGCGACCCGAAAAAGTGACTTCATAGGAGTCAGTTCCTACAGATTTAAAAACAGCTTTCATGGGGCCTTTATGGCCAGAGCCCTCGCTAATCCAATTCCCACTCCAACTCCCGGCTAAGTTTGGTACGTTTGCTTTTTCTTGTGAATTACTTAATGAGCAAGTTATTAAACTTGCGATAAATACGCCTACTACTAATCTTGTTTTCATATAAACCTCGATTGAATGTAATTGTAAAACATTGAGATTTAATTTTAACATATTTAATCAAAGTTAAAAGTTCATAACGAAAAACAAGAATAACAAAATAATGGTAGGCCCTAGTTTTTGATCCATAATTGTGATTTTAAAAAGGACAATAAATAATATTTTTCATTCTTAAGAATGAATTTTTTTTCGACCAATAAGGATGTAGGGTTATGAAGTGAGTTTGCAGATATTTGAGTAAAAATTCTAAAAAAAAGATACATTCCATACAGTAGTAGCGAAGTTAAAGTTTTTATTAATAATGAATTTGGTACATTGAAATCACCATAAATTAATTTCCCACCAGGTTTTAAGCTAAGGGAAATTTTATCTAAAAGATTTGTTAATTCTGAATAGGTAAAACAGTCTAGAAAAAAATTGGTAACAACTAAATCATATTTGCATTTTGGGAAATCCCAATCAAAAACATCGGTATGAATAAAAACCACTTGGGAATTATTGGGAAGGGGGGTGATTCTAGCGTTTGCCAACCCGATCATGTTTCTGCTAATATCCAGTGATTCTATTTTAGCGTTACAATTTGATTTTAATAATGATTCAAGAAATCTCCCATTTCCATCACCTAATATAAGCACATTTTTTACTTCTTTTAATTCAGCGATTTGACTGATCCTGCATTGTTGAAGTTGATTTCCGAAACTAATCGTTTCTAAAAAATGATACCATGGTGCCAATTTGTCAAAGGAAGATTTTTTCATGGAAAAATCCAGAAAACCCAAGGTGATAATAGAGATACATCTGCAAGAACCCTTGATATTCTTGGTTTGTCTGAGCCTGCAAATTTATTGACCAAAACCAAGCAAACTAAAGTGATTATTGCTGCAAGTAAAATAGGTTTCTGGCATATGAACATTAAATAAAATATAAGTAAAATTAGTGTTAAGTCCATTTTTGAAAGTGAATCGCAATTCGATTCCCAATTGTCAATTAGCCTGCAATTTAACCAGCATAACAAACAAAATAATGATACTGAGGGTAGCCATGTTTTTAATTCTATATTTGAAATTATTACGGGCAGGGCAACTCCCGTCCCAAAACCTATACCCACTAATAATTCTTTACAATTGTTTTTTAGTTTTATGTTGGCGATGTTTGCATGTACTAATAAAAGGTAAATACAAATAAAGCCTACTAATATAAGCCCACCTAAAATTAAAGATTTTGAAAGTGAAAAACATAAACATATTGAAGTTGTAAATGTAAAAGTAATCAGCGCAATTGTTTTCTTTTGATTTCGAGCAACAAATAGATGTCTTTGAGTTGTGTAAAATCCTTTCAGCGAATCAAAAAAATGATCCGAAAGATAGATGAACCAGACTGCAAAAAAAAGGGAGGCAGTTTCGGTTGTTGAAATCTTAATATTTATGTTTTCTGCAAGAAAATGTTGCCAAACAATTGCAACAATAGGTGCATCTAACGCCAAAACATTTAAAAATAACCACCAAGGGGTCGATTCTTTATTTGGTTGTGTATTTGATGTTGGTTCCTTGGAATTAGTAATTAAGTTTCCCATGGTTATATTTCTTTAGTCTTCTAAATCTTTCCATTCAAAATGCTTTGAGCTTTTAAAGGTTTCTTCAACCTATAATTCAATTATGTTTTAAATTTGCTAGTATTTGCTAATATTATAATAGGTGTTTAGATTTGTTTCGTTAGGGTTATGAGGATTTATGTTCACTAATAATTCTTACAAGCTTATTCTTATAAATATTTTATTTTTGATTTATAATCCTATTGCCAATGCAGAAAGTAAAGTTCCAGAATTTTCTTCTGTAGGGTTACCTTTCTTGCAGAAGAATTGCCTTTCTTGCCACTCTGGAGCTAATCCTAAAGCTGAATTATCTCTTGATGGTTATAAAGATTCATCATCTTTGATAAAAAATCGAAAAGTTTGGGATAATATTGTTAAGAATATTATTTCTGGTGAGATGCCTCCAAAGAGTAAACCAAGGCCCACTGTTAAAGATTCTGAAAATTTCATATCCCTAGTTCAGTCAATTTTTGATTTCAATGATCGTAATGCTAAACCTAATCCCGGTAATGTTACCGTCAGGAGACTCAACCGTATCGAATATAAAAATACTGTTCGCGATTTAATTGGGATTGATTTTGATCCTACAGATAATTTCCCCTCAGATGACATTGGCCATGGTTTTGACAACATAGGTGATGTATTAACTTTATCTCCTGTTTTGATGGAACGCTATCTTTCTGCTGCTGAAACTATCATGAGCAGGGCTATTGT
Source organism: Gemmataceae bacterium (assembly GCA_044337875.1). GTDB lineage: Bacteria > Planctomycetota > Planctomycetia > Gemmatales > Gemmataceae > UBA969. The sequence continues at coordinate 187,828 of JBIIMS010000002.1, read as the reverse complement.
GCCTGATCCTGCACCTGTTACAAAACGTCATTTATCCAGCAGATATACTGAACCTTCGCTTTCGGATCAGTCTGCTGCAAAAATAATTGAAGGTCAATTTAGAAGGATGGAATCAGATTCCAAGGATAACAATTTGTCCGGCCCTTTGCATACTAGTTATATGTGGGAAAGTGATGGTGAATATGTTTTTCGAGCCAAAGTATACGCTAGTAGTGTTGATTCAAAACCTGTCCGTTTAGCAGTTTTAATTTCTGACAAAAACCTTTCTTCTAAGTCTCTTGATTCTGAATTGGAATTATTAGCTGGTAATTTTCCCAAGAACTCTTTGATTTTAAAAACATTTGATATTAAAGCTGACAAACCTGCCAATGCAGAGGTAATTGAAGTTAAAATTCCTGTAATGAAAGTTCGTGAAAAAGTGCTTATAGCTCTTTACAAAAATATGCCTGGTAAGGCAGGGGATAAAGCCTTTGTTCAGTACATGGCGCTTGATGGCCCTCTCGATAGTCGACCCTCCAGTCACCGCGAGTTGTTGCTCGTTGATTCTGGGAAACCAAAAGATGTACAGACCCGTGAAGTTATTTCTCGATTTCTTTTTAAGGCATATAGGCGCCCGCCTAATCCTGAGGAGATTAAGCGTTCAATTGCTTTGGTTGATAATGCAATAAAGAACGGTGAAAAGTGGGAGTCTGCTATGCAGTTTGCGATGCAGGCGGCTTTATGTTCCCCTAAATTTTTGTTTAAATTGGAGATGGATGGAAAGCCTACTAATGCTGAAGTAAGAAAACTTGATGATTTTCAACTTGCTTCAAGGCTTTCGTATTTTATTTGGAGTTCTATGCCTGATCAGATTTTGTTTGATCTAGCATCCAAAAAACAACTCGGTGCCAATCTTGATAAGCAAGTTATTCGCATGTTGCAGGATTCTAAATCCTCTGCCTTGGTGCAAAACTTTGCTCTCCAATGGTTGCAGATAAAACGATTGGATTTGGTTTCTCCTGATATCAAGCTTTTTCCGTCTTTTGATTTAAGACTTCGTTCAGCAATGAGAACCGAAACGGAATTGTTTTTTTCTTCGATTATTAAAGAAGATCGAAGTATTTTAGATTTGATTGATTCAGATTATACCTTCTTGAATGAAACGTTGGCCAAGCATTACGGGATTGTTGATAGCAAAGGTAATATGGTTGGGAAAAAAATAACTCAACCGGGTGGATCTCCTATTAAAGGGGATGAATTTATTAGGGTTGCACTATCAGATAAATCTCGTGGTGGATTATTAACTCAGGCTAGTATCCTTACTGCAACTTCTAATCCAACTAGAACTTCTCCTGTAAAAAGAGGACGTTGGGTTCTTGAGCAAATTTTAGGTTCTCCTCCTCCTCCGCCTCCGCCTGATGTTCCTGAATTGTCTGCAGATGATAAATCTGTCGCCCAAGGTTCCCTTAGGCAAAGGATGGAACAGCACCGCAAAAACCCTAGCTGTGCTAATTGTCATGCCAAGATGGACCCGATTGGCTTTGCGCTTGAAAATTTTAATGCCATTGGTGCTTTTAGAGCTAAAGATGGGAATTTTGATATCGATGCTTCGGGTGAATTTTCAGATGGCACAACTTTTAAAGGGCCAGCAGATCTTAAAAATATTGTTAAGCTTAAAAAAGATGATTTTACACGATGTTTAGCTGAAAAAATGATGATTTATGCTTTAGGCAGGGGGTTGGAATATTACGATAGGCCAGTTATCGAAAAAATTGTTAAGTATGTTTCCGATAATAACTATAAGTTTTCCGCTTTGGTTTCCGGAATTGTGCAAAGCGATGCTTTCCAAAAAAGTTTGAAAGTTGAGAACTAGGTAGGTCAATGTGTAAAATATATCTTTTTCTGCCTTGCATTTGGTAAAATTAATTGTGGATAATAGGTTAAGTAATTGCATTCCAATTGGAGTTTTAGATGAAACCATTTAGCCTTCTATCTCGCCGAACTATCCTCAAAGGATTGGGTATTTCTGTTTCTTTGCCTTGGCTTGAAGCTATGGGGCCAGTTGCTGCCTGGGCTAATGCAAGCCCTAGCCAAAATATTGCCCCTAATCGCATGGCTTTTCTTTATGTGCCAAACGGCAAAAATATGGCCGATTGGACTCCAAAATCTGAAGGCACTAATTTTGATATTACTCCAATTCTTCAGCCACTTGCTAAAGTTAAAGACAAACTGTTGGTGTTAAGTGGCCTCACTGCTGATAAAGCAAGGGCCAATGGTGATGGCGGTGGCGATCATGCTCGTGCTTTAAGCGCTTTCCTTACCGGTGCCCAACCCCGTAAAACTGATGGTACCAATATCCGTTCTGGGATTTCAGTCGATCAGGTAGCCGCTTCTCGTATTGGGGACAAGGTTAGGCTTCCTTCCATCGAGATTGGTTGCGAGCAGGGTTCCATGGCTGGTAATTGCGATTCTGGTTATAGTTGTGTTTATTCATCTACCATGTCTTGGCGTTCGTCTACACAACCTCTTCCTAAAGAGGTTAATCCTAAATTAGTTTTCGAAAGGCTTTTTGCAACTGGCCCAGATTCTGGTAGAGCAAAACGTGAGGCTCGTAATAAAAGCATTCTTGATTATGTGCGTGACGATTCGAAAAACATTGCTAACCAACTTGGAAAATCTGATATCAGAAAATTAGATGAGTACTTTACCGCAATCCGTGATATTGAACTTCGTATTGAGCGCTCTGAAAAACTTCCTGCAATTAAAGTTCCTAATGCTCAACCTCCCAAAGGCATTCCTTCTGTTTTTGAAGAGCATATTAAACTAATGTGTGATCTTATCGTGCTTGCCTTCCAAGCTGATATCACGCGGGTTGTAACTTTTGTTTTGGCCAATGAAGGCAGTAATAAACCTTATCCTTTCATTAAGGTTCCTGAAGGTCACCACGATTTGTCTCACCATGGTAATGATCAAGCGAAAAAAGAAAAGATAAAACAAATCAATCTGTTTCATGTTTCGCAACTTGCATATCTCCTTGAGAAATTGAAGGCCACCAAAGAGGGCGAAGGTAATCTTTTGGATCATTCCATGATTGCTTATGGTAGTGGTAATTCTGATGGCAACGCGCATAATCACGATGACCTCCCTATTTTGCTTGCTGGCGGTGGTTGTGGCACTCTTTCCTCTGGTAGGCATTTGCGTTTTTCTAAGGAAACTCCCCTAAATAACCTTTGGCTTTCCATGCTTAATCGAATGGATATTAATATTGACAGGCTTGGTGATAGTACTGGGGCCCTTGCAAACCTTAAATAGTTTCAGGTTAATTGTAATAATTCGTATCGATGGGAACTTATGTCAGAAATTGTAGTAGCAGCTTTTTACAAGTTTGCCAAATTACCTGATTTCAAACAATTACAGGCCCCTTTTCTTGATTTTTGCCTTTCCGTAAATATCAATGGTACTATTTTACTTGCTGCAGAAGGGGTTAATGGCACTGTTGCTGGTTCTCGTAATAGTATTGATTGTTTAATTTCATTTCTTAAAGCGGAACCTCGTTTACACGATATTGAACACAAAGAATCTTTTACAAACGAACCACCGTTTGATCGCATGAAAGTAAAGCTTAAAAAAGAAATAGTCCCCTTGGGTGTTTCTACTGTAGACCCAAATGAATTGGTTGGAACTTATGTTTCTCCTGAAGAGTGGAACGAATTAATCAGCGATCCTGAAGTGATAATTGTTGATACCCGCAATGATTACGAGGTTGATATCGGCACCTTTAAAGGTGCAATAGACCCTAAAACAAAGCGTTTTCGTGATTTCCCGGCATTTGTAAGCGATACCCTTGATCCTGATAAACATAAAAAGGTGGCCATGTTTTGTACCGGTGGCATCCGGTGCGAAAAAGCTTCGTCCTACATGCTCCAACAAGGGTTTAAAGAGGTCTTTCATTTAAAAGGGGGTATTCTTAAATACCTTGAGAAAATACCTGCAGACAAAAGCCTTTGGGATGGCGAATGTTTTGTTTTTGATCAACGAATTGCAGTAGGTAATGGTTTGATTGTAGGGGATCATGAGCAATGTTATGCATGTAGACATCCTGTCTCGCCACAGGATCGTGAATCATCAAAATTTCGTTTAGGTGTTTCCTGCCCGTACTGTTTTGATAACCTCCCAGAGAAAACTCGCGCTCGAGCTATCGAACGCCAAAAACAAAATGTACTTTCAAAAAAACGAACAGAGCAAACTCCACCTTCGGATGATTAAAATAATTCAGTTGTTGGTCCTATAAATTTCTTTGAAAAAGATCACTTGCTAGGCTGATGCATAATTTCCCCACTGCAGGATCATATCTCTCGCCTTCGTCTCTTAAAAACGCATGGGCGGCATTGAATTCGTGCCAAGTAAACCAAACTCCAGCAGTTTCAAACGCTTTATAAATTGTTTGCCTTCCTTCCAAAGGCACATGGGGGTCTTGTTTTCCAAATACCATAAGCATTTCGCCTTTGATATCCTTGGCCCTTGCAAGCGAATCTGCGTGGTCGCCTTTGCCAAGGGTTCCCGAATGCAGGTCGGTAGGGTAGAAACAAGCGGTTGCAAGAATTTGGGGCAGCAAGGCTGCTCTATATGCAAGGTGACCTCCTAGGCAAATCCCAACTGCTCCTATCTTTCCATTACATGCTGGATATGCTTGCAATGTTTCCACCGTTGCTAGGATATCTGCATCAAATTCAGCCATCGTAATAATTTTTTTAAGCTCATTACCCCTATTTTTGCCTGCTTCATCATAACCAAGCACACAGCCTGGAAGCTCGTGGGAGTGATAAACTTCGGGGACTGCAACAATATAGCCCATGGATGCAAACTGCAGTGCCAATCGTTTTACCGGAAGTGTTTGTTGGAATATTTCGGAATAAAGTATTAGGCCGGGTCTTTTCCGGTCTGGTCTTCCTGGTTCATCAGGAGAATAAAGATATGTTCTCATCAAACCGGTGCCTGTCGTTATTTCTATTTTGGAATCTTTTATTATCATTTGTTTCTCCAAAGATTAATCTATCGTAGTTAAGTTGAAATAGTATCCACAAGTTGGATTTACTAACACTATCTTTATTTACCTTTTGATAGTAGCGGGACAAAAAGCCGCGGCACCCAATCTTTAGGTTGTTTTAATCTAAATCTTTAATTTCGTTGCGTCTGAATGATTTTTTTTCTGAGGTATGTTTTTTGTTTTGCAGTCGTTTACGGATTTGGGAGTTTGGGATTCTAGTAGGCTTACGCGATACTACTGGCTTAAGAGCATTTTTTAAAAGAAGGCATAATTTTTGAATTGCATCGGATTTATTCCCAATTTGGGTCCGATACTTCTGGCTTGTAATTACTATGCAACCTTGTGAATCTAAAAATTTCTTTACTTCATTGTTGTTTGCAATTGTTAAAACTTGATCAGGGTACAAAGCTTTAGAATCAGAAAGTTTGAAATGCAACCTAACTTTGGTTTCCACTTTGTTAACATTTTGACCTCCTGGTCCTCCTGACCTACTGGTTTCAAAAGTTACTTCAGAAGTGATGATTTCTCGATTAATGTTTTGCTCTTATAAGTCAAATCATGTTGATTTTTATTTACGATTGATAAATGAGTTTATCAACTTTTTAAATTTATATCAACGTTGCTGCGTTCAAAACCTTCAGCATTCCAAATCTTTGCTAGTGTAACTCCCGCCAAGCGTGCGATCCATCCTTCCGGGATTCTTTCAAACCTCGTGTTTTGCCAAGTGGCAGCTTCATTGAAATAATTACGGGCTAAGGCAATTCTATCTTCTGTGTTCGAAAGTTCGTGCATCAAAGCGGAGAAGTTTTTTGAAGATTTTAAATTAGGGTATGCTTCTGCAAGAATATTAATTTGACCCAATAATGAAGTTGCGGCCGAGTTTTCTGTTTTGGATATTTCGTTTCGTAAAATTGTCAGCGTGGTTTGAGTTTCTTTTTCGTAAATCTGTATTCCTTGAATGCATTCGAACAATTTGGGTATTAAATCAGCCCGTCTTTTAAGTTCAATGTCGATTAGGGACCAAGCCCTGTTGGTTCGATTACGAAGATCTACCATGCTATTAAAAACTTGAAAAAACCATACGAAAAGAGGCATTGTGAAATAACTTAAGGTGTAAATATAGGACCAGTAATTCTTCAAATAATTACTTAGGTCTTTTTGATTACCTTCTACATTTTGCCAAAGCCAAAAGGTACCCATCCAAATTAAGAAACCCAAAAAAACAATACCCCAAGTCTTCCATCTCAAGTTGTTGTTGATTTGTTGTTCATCTTTACTGGAAATAAGAAAAAAAGGACACAAGGGGTCATAGATGATTTCTGGGGCTACAATATCATCACGAATTTTTGCTTGGCCAGCTATATATAGTTTTTCATGTAAAGAAAATGTATTTTCAAAAAATCGCCTTATATGTGTTGAATGAGGTACAGCGTTTGGATAACCAAATTGATAGTAATAAGGATCCGAACGCGAACATTGGTAATTGTAAGTTTGCTTCATCCTTAGTTCAGATTTTTCAGGGTTGATTAGAATAACCCCAGTTTTATCTTTAAGATAAAAAGGCTGTAAAACTAAGCCCCCTCCGATTTCCGTCCAACCCGATTTCTTATGGGTGCTACTTCTAGTGTTGCCATCTTTGTCAGTAGAATTTTCTGTTACTTCGTGTTCCCAGTGCTCAGAAATTCCCCAAGCATAAGAAACGCATGGGGTTGATGTTAATCTGGTGAGAAGTACATTCTGCGTTTCGGCCGTTCCCTTAATTTCAACTAATCCGATAAACACACCTTTGATCGAGGATGTTGGCAAATCTTCGATAATACGTATTTTTTTCAGAAGTTGTTTGTAAATCAACATTAAAATTAAAACGATTATTAGCCCGATTCCGAAGATGTAGATATAATTCATTAGCAATTATGCCCAAGTAATAAAAATTTTGATTCATAAGAATTACTGATAGTACTTTAAAATACTGGGCAAACTCAAAAATAATTGGCTGATTTTTAGTGATAGTAGATAAGAAAATTTTGCCGTTATGGCTTAATTTAAAATAACATCTTCGATGTTGTTTTCGATCTAGCAAATTAGATTTTGGTGTTGGGATTCATCTTAATTGCCGATTATTTGTGTGGATTTATTTTTACGAAGTGGAAATCTTATGTTTATTTAATTAAACATATTTTATTAAATGTAACGATGTTCAAGTGGTATTTTTGGAAAGCATGCCAAGAAATTGGACTAAGCGGATTTTATAATTACAATAAAATAATTAACCAAATCAATGATGTGGTTAATTAAAATGGAGGCTAACGGAGTCGAACCGATAACATCCGCCTTGCAAAGGCGGCGCTCTCCCAATTGAGCTAAGCCCCCAGTATGTAATGATTTAAGTTTAAAGAATTCGAACTAATCTTACAAGTTCAATTTCCTAAATTTAAACCAAAACATTTAATGGGCGTACTTGGATTTGAACCAAGGACCTCAGCTTTATCAGAGCTGCGCTCTAGCCAACTGAGCTATACGCCCTCGCATTTTTAACATTTTAGACACCAAGGCCTTAGTGTCAATTGGCGTTGGCAAACATTAATGGGATAGTTGTCAAAAATCACCCTTATTTTTGAAACGACCCGCAAAATCATTTACCTAGTATTTCCAGCATCTTCTGCATTAAATACTATGTTTAGACCCCAACTTCTTCTAACATATAAAAATACTATCGGTTTTACTCTGATCAATGGGGATTTTCATGGCAGTGGACCTATATTCAGCATGTCCTTGTGGCAGTGGCAAAAAATTTAAATGGTGCTGTTCCTCGGTTTGGGGACCAATTGAAAAGGCTTATGAATCCTTTTCCAAAGGGCAGGTGGAAAGTGCTATCGCCCAGATGAAGACCCTGCAAACCACTAATTCTGATAATCCAGAAGTTTTTGGTAGGCTTGCTGAGTTGCTATTGCTGAGCGGGCAACCCACTCAAGCTGAGGCAGAACTCGAAAAAGCTTTTAAATTAAATTCTAATTATCCCTTCGGCTATTACCTTCGAGCAGGCCTTCGAATTGATGAGGGAGAATGGGAAGGCGCTTTAATTCTTTTGCGCAAGGCTGCCATTCATTATCACATTGATTCCAAGGAAGATCTTGCGCGTGTTTACAATCTTATTTTCCGTTGCGAGATGAATCGAAATAAACCATTGGCGGCTAAAGTTGCTTTGCAGATTGCTGCAAGGCATGCTCCAGCAAACTCCCAGCTTAAGGAAATGCTTGTCAATTTAAGCGGGCCACAGTCACGCCTTCCTAAAATAATTCGTAATGATATTGCTTTTATTCCAACTGAAAAATCAGTTGATAATCCCTCTTTTGTCGAGTCCGAAGATATTCGTCTTGGAAGTCTCCCCGAAATTTTCAAAAAGAAAATTGAGGAAAACCCTGCAGATAATGGGGCAAAGTTCAACCTTGGTGTTGCTTTTGCCTGGCTGGGCATGAACAAAGAAAGTTCACAAGCACTCGACGAATTCATCAAGAAGGAAAAGAATGACACTTTGTATCGCAAGGCGGGGGTCTTGCAGGAAGTCCTAAAGTTTGCAATCGGCATGGATGAAGAAAGCGACTATGTAAATTATCATATTGGGATACCTTTATCGAACCCTGAACCGGTTTCCAAGTGGCTTTCTGAATTGCAAAATACCCGAAGAATTCTTCCCCTCCATCAAGACAAAGAGAATGGCACAATTACATTTTTCTTGTTGGAAGAAAGTGCTTCAGGATTGATCACCACTGGGGTTCCCACTAAAGAGTTTTCTAAGGTGATTGGCTACCTTGCCATTTATCCACAAACCATGGTTGCTTGGGGCTATGACTCGAAGAAAATCGAGAACTTGAAGCATGAGTTTATTACTAAGCTTCAAATCCCAATTAATCAGATTGTTTCTACTACGAATACAGCGGATTTTGGTAGCGTTTTGCTTCCTGCGGCCATTGTTCCTTTGGCAGCAAAAGATCAGGAGCAGGCTAAGAAAATGGCTTCTGGTCAGATGGAAAAATATTTTGAAGAATCGTGGATTAATCAGCCTCGTAAATCATTGTTGGGTAATACGCCCGTTGATGCAAGTGTTCACCCTATATTAGCTAAAAAGCTTGCGGGTATTATCGACTTTTACGAAGAAATCCTCGAAACGCAAGATTCCAGTTTGTACGACTTTAACCGCCTGAGGCATAAACTTTCGCTGGGCGAAAATTTAGCGCAACTCGCAGATTTGGCATCGAAGCCAGTCAAAAATATGAATGCTGCTGAACTTGCAAGTGTTGATTCTGAGGATATGAATCTTGAACAATTGGAAGAAGCATACCGAGCAGCGATAGCATTGGATGCGCAGGAACTTGCTTATAAATTTGCAAAGCTGATGCCAAGCAAAGGGTTGTTGCCTGGGCATGGCCTGTTTGTTTCCATTATCAAATATCTTGCTGAAAAAGAAATTGATAACGGCAACAAGCCTGCGATGGTTGAATTGTTAAATACAGCAATTGCAAAGTTAAAGTCAGAGAATCTTCCAGAGCAAACTGCAGAACTACAAATTGCAAAAATGAAAAATTTTGCAAAAGTGAATGATATTTTCCAGGTCATCAAGGTTGTAGATGAGATTCTTGCGAAGCATCTGGACAATGACAAGTTATTGGTTGCTGCTGCAGAAACTATGATTAAGTTGAATCAGAAATCGGAGGCAAAGAAAGTTTGCGAAGCCGGTTTGAAATTTGCCAAGGCCAAGAACAAGGGCGATCTTATAGAGTTTTTTAGCGACATGCTGAAATCTGCAAGCAAGTAAGTTTTTAATTTAAGGTATCTTGATGTTAATATTTTGTTCTGCTTGTGCAATATTTGCGCAGCAGAACGAAATATAAACATTGATTTTTATCAGAGTGCCAAAATGAACATCATTGCTACCGATAGTAAAACTGGATCTGAGTTTGATGATCCAAAATTGTATTTGAATCGAGAATTAAGCTGGCTTGAATTCAATCGAAGGGTGCTTGAAGAAGGGAAAGATTCTTCGGTTCCTTTGTTGGAAAGGTTAAAGTTTCTTGCTATTTTTGAATCAAATTTAGATGAGTTTTTCATGGTACGGGTGGGGGGATTGCAACAAAAGTTTCAGGCCGGCGTTGCAATGGGCTCTGGTGCAGATAAGACTCCAGTTAAAATTCAGTTAGAAAAAATTTGTGCCAATGTTAGCCAGATGACAACCGAAGCTTACGATTGTCTGCACAATGATATTTATCCCGCTCTTGAAAAAGAGGGGATTATTTTCATTAAACAGGCTGATTTTAACGAAACAGATAAAGCTCATATTGCAGAAATCTTCAACCGTGAGATTTTCCCCGTTTTGACGCCTTTGGCTATTGATCCTGTTCACCCATTTCCGCACCTACTTAACAAATCGCTTAATCTTGTTGTGCAATTGCAAAGGCCACGAGGTGGCGAGACCTTGATGGCTGTTGTCCAAGTGCCTGCGGTATTGCAAAGGTATGTTCCTTTACCAATTCAGGGTCGGCCGAGTTGTAAGCATGTTTTTACGACTCTCGAGACTATCATTCGTACCCATCTTCCAGATTTGTTTCCAGGGATGATTATTGACCACGCAACTGCATTTAGAGTTACTCGCAATAGCGATTTTGAAATCGAAGATGATGATGTTGAAGATTTGCTAAAAACTATCGAGGAAGAGATTCGTAAGCGAAGAAGGGGGATGGCGGTCCGCTTGCAAATAGAGTCATCTGCAACCATTGATGTCGAGAATTTTCTTGTTAAAGCGTTGGGATTGGATGGGATGGATGTTTATCGAACCAAAGGATTTTTGGATTTGACCGGGTTATTTCAAGTGCATGGCTTGCCTGGCTTTCCGCATCTTCATGATTCTCAATTTGTATCGCAACTCTCGCCTGATTTTGTGAAATTTGGCAGTCCTTGGTCTGCGATTCGCGCCAAAGACATTCTTGCTCATCATCCGTATGAGACTTTTGGCCATACCATGGATTTTATTGAAGCCGCGGCAAACGATGACAAAGTACTTGCGATTAAACTTACTCTATACAGAACCAGCAGCGATTCTCCAATCGTGCGTTCTCTTCAAAGGGCTGCAGACAACGGCAAAGCGGTTACCGCAGTGATCGAGATAAAAGCAAGGCTAGATGAAGAGCGAAATATATTGTGGGCCAGAGAACTTGAAAAATCAGGTGTTCATGTTGTCTTTGGTTTTGTTGGATTAAAAACCCATTGTAAAGCGGCCTTGGTGGTTAGGAGAGAAGACGACGGATTAAGAAGGTATGTTCATCTTTCCACCGGCAACTATAACCCTCAAACTGCTAGAATGTATACTGATTTGGGGTATTTCACCTGCAACAATGATTTTTGCGAAGATGTATCGGCTTTATTTAATTATCTCACTGGTTATTGTGAGTTACCAAAATGGAAGAAATTAATTGTTGCACCCAGCAGACTTCAAGATTTCATGCTGGAAAAAATCGCACTGGAAGCATCCATTGCTCAACAAGGTAAACCTGCGAGAATTATCGCTAAGATTAATGGATTGTTGGAACCTGCGATAGTTAAGGCACTTTACAAGGCAAGCAATGCAGGCGTTAAAATAGATATAATTTGCAGAGGAATTTGTAATCTTAGGCCCGGCTTGCCTGGGGTTAGTGAAAATATCCGAGTTATTTCTATTGTGGATCGGTTTCTAGAACACAGCCGAATTTATTATTTCGAAAATAGTGGGAACCCTCAGGTTTACATTGGTTCTGCGGACTGGATGGATAGAAATCTTAGCCGAAGGGTTGAAGTCGTTTTTCCAATCGAGGCTATTGATTTAAAATCTCGAATCATTTCTGAGATTTTGAATGTATCTCTTAATGATAATACCAAAGCTCGGGAATTACAGTCTGATGGTTCTTACAAAAAGATTGCTCCCAAAGGTAATACCCCAAGAATCCGGAGTCAGGAAAAATATCTTGAGTTGGCAACAAGTAATGCACAAAAAATTTCTGTTGAGTTGCAATCTGAAATTGCAAATGAACAAAAAAGTGAGAAACCACCTGTTATTATCAAATCAAGAAAAATAAAAAAGAACACTTAGATTAAAGGTGATACGCATGGATGCAATTTTATTGGCCGCAGGTTTTGGAACCAGATTGCGCCCTCATACGCTTACCATTCCCAAGCCATTACTACCAATCCAAGGTAGACCAATTTTAGATTGGACTTTGGGTTCTTTGCCTGAAGAGGTCACAAGGGTTGTAGTGGTGGTGCACTATCTTGGTGAGCAAATTGAAAAGTTTATGCATCAGCAAAAATGGTTTAAGGATTTTCAAATCGTTCACCAAGACCCTCCTAAAGGAACTGGGGATGCTTTGCGAAGTTGTAGTGCGTTTGTTAAAACTCCAAGCTTTATTGTTTTAAATGGTGATGATCTTTATGGTGCTCAGGATTTAAAAAATCTGGTTAAAGTTCCTGCTGGAGTCATTGTGAAAGAAGTTGTTGATCCATGGAATTTTGGCGTTGCATCTTACAATGCGGATGGAAGTTTGGAAAAGATGACGGAGAAACCGAAAATTCAAGGTCCTGCTATGGCAAACACTGGGGCCTATCACTTTCCTCAATCGGTATTTTCACAGGAACTAGGAATTTCTAGCAGGGGAGAATACGAGATAACCGACTACCTATCAACCTTAGCAACACAGCAACGCGTGGATGTAATACCAGCAACTTTCTGGTATCCAGTTGGCACGGTTGAAGCATGGGATTCTGTGCAGAAAATCAATTTGTCCGCATTGATTCGTTAATTAAGGAATGGGTTGTTTTTCGCTTCCTCACCTATTGTAGTAGTTGAGCCGTGGCCGGGGTAAACTTTAGAATCTGGTGGCAAGCATAATAGTTTTTGTTTAATGCCACTAACTAGTTTTTTGAAATCCCCGCCCGGAAAATCGCAACGGCCAATGCTGTCTTCAAATAAAATATCACCACCGAATACATGAAACTTTGAATCTTTGGCAATATAGGCAATATGGCCTGGTGAGTGCCCAGGTATTTCTTGGATGTTGAAGGCGATGCCAGCAAACACTGCATCTTCCCCATCTTTAAGGGTGATGTCTGCAGGGGGCGATACCATTTCAAAACCAAGCAACGAACTTAAATTTAAATTTGGGTTTGTAAGGGCTGCTGCTTCATTTATACCGATTGCTATTTTTGCATCGGGAAATACCGCTTTTATGCCTGAAACCCCTGCAATATGATCGGGATGGGCATGCGTTAGGCAAATAGCCTCTACCCTTAAATTCTTCCCTGAAAGGTATCCTAAAAACTGATCTACATCCGAACCGGGGTCAAATATGATCGCCTTACTTTTCCCTTCTAGATGAACGATATATCCATTTTCTTCAAAAAACTCTGATGTAACTTTAAAAACCACAATATTTTCAATGATATTCATACATTTGCACCCTAAACACTATTGAAGTTTTAGGCCAACATGGCATATAACTTCAGCGTCTTTGTTGATTCCGTAGTTTGTTTTATTTTTAACGCTTGAATAAGCATTAAATTTAATCATTCTATTGATGATCATCGAACATGTTCAATTTCTTGTGTTATTTATTTATAAGGACTAATAATTATAAATTCTTTTGGTATCATGATGCAAACAATTACCCAAGGCCGCTTTCCTAGGTTGGCATATATTTTTTTTGGTGGAATCCTTGGCGTATTCATCATTGCTACGGGGAATGTTACTCAAGCAAAGCCTGACAATAGCCTAAAGCAAATCGAAGAAGAAATAATACAAGAGATTAAAAAACATCCTTCAAAATCAAACGATTCCATGGACAAACCCCTTGAGTTTATTCTTGCTGCGGTAAAATCGTTTGAAAATGTCAAAGATTATAACGCTACACTTTTTCAGCTTGAACGAATCAAAGGCAAATTACAACCAGAAGCCTCGATTCAACTGCAGGCAACTGCGGGTAAACCTTTCTTTTTGCACATGAAATGGTCTGAACCCAGATCAATCAAAGGTCAAGAAGCTATGTATACTACAACTAAAGATCCTTCAAAAATGCGCGTCAAAGGCGCAGGATTTTTGGGTGCAGTGGGCTTTATTACCCTAGATATCAATGATCCCAAATCCGCTGCAAATAACAGACATAATGTTTCTGAAGCAGGCCTAGAAATGCTTATAAAAACTTTGGAACATGGTTGGATTGAAGAAGGCCGAAGAAAAGCAACCGAAGTCTTAGTTAGTGATGTGGTTTGCTATGATCGACCTTGTACGCGATTAGAATTGACACACCCCGTTAATACTGATGGATACTTTCTTTTTTATAAAAACATTGTGTTCTTTGATAAAGAAAACCACCTCCCGATTCGTATAGAAAATTATTCTTGGCCAAAAGAGGGAGAAAGTGCTCCTCTTGAAGAGGCTTATGGATATAAAGATCTTAAGCTTAATCCCGGCTTGGATCTTGCCGTTTTCCAAAAATGATCCGACTTTACGGGATTTCATTCAATGGATTCTAAACGACAAAATCTTCTAGAAGCCTTTAAGTCTCGCGCATTTCAGACTGGGCATTTTGTTCTTGCTTCAGGAAAAACCAGTACTTATTACATTGACAGCAAAAAAGCCCTCTTTAATTCTTTAGTTATTGACCTTCTTGGTGAGCTTTTTTGGGAGATTATTTCCTCATTAAATCCTGATGCTATTGGTGGTCTAGAAGTGGGAGCAATCCCCATAACCGCAGCTACTCTGGTTAAAAGTCAGCTGCATGGCGTTTCCCTTGAGGGCTTTTTTGTTCGGAAAAAAGCAAAAGAACATGGAAGTAAGCAAAGGATAGAAGGGGTGTTAGCTCCTGGTTCAAAAGTAATCATTGTGGATGATGTTCTTACCACTGGCGGTTCCGCAATGGAAGCTGTTGAAGAGGTTGAAAAAATTGGATGCAAAGTGGTTGCAGTGATTTGTATTGTTGACCGACTGCAGGGCGCTAGAGAATTGATCGAACCTCATTGCCCTTTCATCCCGCTTTTCACTATCCGGGATTTTGGGGTTACACCTCAGTAATTTAGTTAGGAAGGTTTAATACTTTATTGGAATTAATCCATAATTGGCTTTCAAGTTCTGTCATAGAAATGCCTAATGTGTTTGCCAAGGTTTTAATGGTGTAATTTACATAAGAGGGTTCGTTTCTTTTGCCTCGAAAAGGTTCAGGGGCAAGATAAGGTGCATCGGTTTCAACTAAAATCCGATTGATCGGGCACCTGGCTGCAACATCCCTAAGTGAATCATTTTTCTTGTAAGTAATCATTCCTGCAAATGATAAAAATAAGCCTAAACTTAGGCATCTTTCTGCATTTTCATAGGTGCCCGTAAACGAATGAAGAATTCCTTTAATTGGGCCATTGTTGTGCATATCATTTTCTAAAATAGGCAGCATGTCATTCCAAGCATCTCTGCAGTGAATCAAGATTGGTAAGTCATATTTTCTAGCAAGTTGAATTTGCGATATGAAGTAACGGATTTGTAAATCGAAGGGGCAGTAATCCCTGAATCGATCTAAACCGATTTCCCCAATAGCAATCGGTTTTTTTTCTTTTATAAATAAATCCAATAACTCAAGGCTGTTCTCTGGGTTTTGCGTAATGGAGTTAGGGTGAATCCCAGCACTGAAATAAACCCCTGGGTAGTTAGTTGCTATTTCTAAGCAACGTTTGCCTGAATCAATTCCCGTTGCTACGCACAAAACCCTATTCTTTGTTTCTTTGGTGAATCCTTCGATAATACTCGCTAGGTCAGCGGAGTATTTTTCATCATCAAGGTGGGCATGGGTGTCAAATAGGGGCATTAGAATTCTTAAAGTTTATTTTACCAATGTGATTTGAATCAATTCTGATATCGCCGAAGTGCTGGGCAGGTACCAGGAAAGCATTAAGTTCGGAAATATTCCAAGAGTAAGAACGGGTATGATAATTGCCAAGGTCAAAACTATTTGTGGGAGTTTGATATCACAAAGGGGTGGAGTGCTAGGACTATCGCCCAGAATAATATTTAAAATTCGATAGCATCCAAGGATCACTAGAATAAAGCTAATACCTGTGATTAAAGCAGGAATAAACCCAAATTGCAGTACAGAACCTGCTAATAAAAATAACCCAAGGGAGTTGATAAATCCTGGGCACCCAAGAGTTGCAACCAATAAAATTGCAAATGAACAACCAATAATCGGGGCATTTTTAAGTGTTCCAATTTTGAAATCAATTATATCAACAAGAATCTGGACTTTTAATTGTTTCCACAAATAAACCAATCCAGTTATGCACAAGTATCCGCCTAGGAGCCATATCATCGAACCAGCAAATGTTTTTGCTTTCCAAATATTTGGAGCCCCTGCAAATGAATTCACTACGCCCAAATAACAAATGATTTGTAACCAGCAAGAAAGAAAGGCGATGAAACGTTCGGGGGAATTTGTAAATAAGAAGATGAAACTTATTCCTACTGTTATCCCAACCATTACCCATGTCAGCCAATGAGCTGATGAAACTATACCTGCAGGAAATATTTGAATGCCAAATCGGGTGAAAATGTAAATGCCAAGTAATGGAAATGCCCCTGCTAAAAGCATTGCTACCGGTAGTCGAGTGTCTTGGTATGTTTTATAAATCAAAGCCATTATTGGAGAAGAGAACCCTAACAGTAAGGCTGCTCCTAGAACAGCAAGTAGCGAAAATGTATGTTTGGTTTTTGCGGTTTTACTTACATTGGTTCGTAATTGTGTGACTTGTTCAAGTCCAGCGCGCTGGAATGCTAAAATATTGAAAGAATGGTAAGACAAGTAATCCGTGCGTTGTTTTTCAGACCAATCTGGGTGTGCTCTTTCGATTTGTTTTTGTGCAATTTCGATTTCACCTTCATTTGCAAATTTGGTCAAATCAGATTTATAACAATAAGTTAAAACTCCCGCTAAAATCAAAAGCCCAATAGTATTTATTGTACCAAAAATAAAAGCCGAGTTGTTTTTGTTTTCTCCTCCCCAATTCTGCAGCATGAAGTAATAAGACAAAATACTTATTGCTAGAAAAATTAAAACGATCACACCATCAAGTGCCAGAAGTGTGCCTAGTAATCCAAATTCGGAAATAAATAGTAATGGGAAAAAATTACCTTCCATGGTTGAACTTAGCCATGTGGCAAGTAATGCGACAAAATAAATTAAAGCTACTAAAACGATAATCGCAAGACTTAAGCCATCAAGCCCAAGTAAAAAATTTATGCCTAATTTAGGCATCCAACGAACTTTGGTTACCCAGTCAAAACTTTTATGCACTTCGTAACCAGGAACTAAATCTACATTCTTTCCTCTTTCAAAAAGGGAAGTTTGCATTCGGGTGTTTTCATCATCAAGCACCCCTAATTGCTCAACCGTGTCGTATTTGAATTGAACGGCCATACCTAAAGAGATTCCTAAGGTTAACGCCCCTCCTAGGGCCGCAATCCAAGGGGTGATTTGATTTAAACGGAACGAAGAAAAGTAGCAAATTAATGCAAAAACAAGGGGGCTTCCCAATAATGCTAAAAACCAAGCTAAATCTAGTTCCTGCATAGTGATACCTAATTGTTCAAGATTAATAATTAAGTTTAAAACTTTACCAACTAAAATGGTAAACTACTAAGACTTGGTTACCCTATAATGACACTCGGGTGCAACCCCTTATTTTAGCGAATTGCCTAGTTTAACAAACTGGACTGGAAGTATGATTCAGCAAAAAGTAATCCAAAAGTTTTATAAAAACAACAAACATAGGGTTATTGATTACTTCTGGAAGAACCAAAAACCTAATTCATGCAGTACCATTGGCAATGATCCAAAAACTAATGGATCTGAAGTTGAAGGATATCGAAAAGATTCAGTTGCGGCATTGGAAGCATTGCTTTTTTTAGCAGATGAAC
This sequence comes from Gemmataceae bacterium, assembly GCA_044337875.1. Taxonomy (GTDB): domain Bacteria; phylum Planctomycetota; class Planctomycetia; order Gemmatales; family Gemmataceae; genus UBA969. The sequence continues at coordinate 169,826 of JBIIMS010000002.1, read as the reverse complement.
CCTTGGTAACAAAGAAAATCGCTTCTGTTTTAGGTTGTAAGAACAGTTCCGAAGTGCGAAGTTTACTGAAAGAATTGCAAAAAAAATACAAAATTGAGAATAACAGCTTTCACATTGAAGAAGTTGCTGGTGGTTTTCAGTTGCTTTCAAAAAAAGAATTTCATCCGTGGCTTGCAAGAGTTTACGCACGAAATGTTGAAGTTCAAGTTAGTTCAGCCATGAAAGAAACTTTGGCTATTGCAGCTTATAGGCAACCAATTACTCGTGCAGATATAGAGCAAATACGCGGGGTTAATTCTTCGGAAGTGATTAGGAATTTAGTTGAAAAAAACTTGCTTCGAATCGTCGGAAGAGATGTTACTCTTGGAAGGCCTGTTTTATACGGCACAACTCGAAAGTTTCTACAAATTTATGGGTTAAAATCACTCAAGGATTTACCAAAAACAAATGAATACGGAACTCCCGGGGCCATTCCAGATGAAGATGTTTCGTCAACCGAACAATAACTTTTCTCGTTTAATAAGATAAGCTGTGTCTAACTCTAAAATAAAACAAATTCCTGAAGACTTTTCTGTAGAGGAACTAACAGAAACTTTGCCTTCAGGGCATGGTGGTTTTTCACTTTATTCGCTCAAGAAAAAAGGATCGACCACTCCCGATGCTATCCAACGAATTCAGAAATCTTGGAGATTAGAAAGTAGGCAAATATCGTTTGGTGGGCTTAAAGATAAGCATGCAGTTACTACTCAATTTTTTTCAATTAAAAATGGACCCAAGAAGAATTTAGATCTTTCAGATGTTGTCGTGAAATATCTTGGTGAAATATCCGGGCCATATGATGCCAGTCATTTAGCTGGAAACCGCTTTGGTATCATCATAAGAAATATCAATTCTGACCAAGCTAAAAAAACAGATAGTATTATTCAGGCTTTGCCAGGGACTGGTATTCCCAATTATTTTGATGACCAGCGATTTGGGTCAATTGATTCTTTAAAAACTGAGTTTATTGCGAAAAAAATGGTCCTTGGTGATTTTGAACAAGCATTGAAAATTGCGCTAACTTCGCCATACACTCATGATAACAAGATGGCAAAAAAGGAAAAATCACTTCTGATTCAAAAATGGGGAGATTGGGCTGGTTTGAAGAATGTTCTACCGCGTGGTCATTCCCGAACATTGGTTGAATACCTTTCGTTTAATCCCCAAGATTTTAAGGGTGCGGCTGAAAGGCTACGGCCTGAACTTGGGGGGATGTATGTTACCGCATACCAAAGCTATTTATGGAACAATATTTTGGCTCGATGGATCAACATTAATTTTACGCAATCAGAAATTTTTTTAATCAAACTAAAACTTGGGTTATATCCAGGGGTTCGATTTGCTTCCGTTGCAAATATTAAAATAATGGAAGAGTCCTTTATTCCGCTGCCATCTTCCCGTTTAAAAATGACAGAAAATGATCCATTCTTTAAAATAATTAATGAGGTTATGGCTGTTGAAGGGCTAACACTTGAAGAAATGAAAATCTCAGGCACGAGAAAACTATTTTTCTCAAAAGGAGAGCGGAAGGCTTTTTATTTTCCAACCAATATTGATCATGAAGTTCTTGATGATCAATTTAACAAAGGTAAAAAAGCTGTAAGAATTGGGTTTGATTTGCCTAAGGGTGCTTATGCCACTCTTCTGATCAAATGTTTACAAACATTGTTTTGGAATAATTAAGATTTACACTTATGATTAAGCCATCTTAGTTATCAGTACATCGTTGATTTTATGTTTAAGCTTATTGTCCTTAAACTGAAAGGATATTTTAGATGTTAATGCACCGACTTATTCATCCTGAGATTAATCGTATTCTTGGCAGGGCAGGGCACCATGCTAAAATTTTAATTGCAGATGGTCATTACCCAGCTTCCACAACTCTGGGGCCAAACGCTGAACTCATTCATTTGAATTTTTCACCAAATATGCTTACTTGCGCTCAAGTGCTTGAGGTTATTTTGTCTGCTGTTCCAATCGACGAAATAAATACGATGATGTATGAAACAACCGGTCCTTATGGTTTACAAGAAGACCCGAAAGCATGGAATGATTTCCGGTCAATTATTAAAAAGTCCGGCTTAGATTTTGACCTTAAACCAATTCCTAAATGGGACTTCTATAAGGCTGTAGCTACAAACGACCACATCCTCACGATTCAAACAGGTGATACGGAAAGATTTACCAATTTAATTCTTTCGATCGGTGTCCGAATGGATGACTGATAATTCTAAGAATCCCTAAAACTTTATGATTTTTTTATGTTTATTAATATTCCTTGGAATCGTTTGGTAATCTGACTAATAATTAATCAGTAAACGATTTTTGAATCGTGGAGGTTTTGATGTCCATTAAATGTAACATGAATAGAGCGTTAGTTTCTGACATTTTAGATGAATCAGAATCGGATTTAACAAACAAAGCCACTATTTCTGGGAAAAATGGAAATAACATGGACGGAAATGCAATTGATATTGAATTGATTAAAACTGCAGTAAAAATGATTTTAAAAGGAATTGGGGAAAATCCAGATCGCCCTGGTTTGATTGATACACCTGCTCGTGTTGCTAAAATGTATGCTGAAATGTTCTCTGGTATCAATGGGGACCCAGGCAAGCACTTGCGTGTTACATTTCCTGAAAATTACGATGAGATGGTCTTAGTTAAAGATATACCATTTACTAGTATGTGCGAACATCATTTGCTACCGTTTACTGGTGTTGCGCATATCGCATACATTCCAAATGGTAAAGTTGTTGGCCTTAGTAAACTTGCTCGGGTTGTTGAAGATGTATCTAAGAGACCCCAGGTTCAGGAACGAATGACTCAAACGATAGCAGATCTGATGGACAAAGAATTAAAATGCTCGGGAGTTGCAGTTTTTCTTCAGGCTGAACATTCTTGCATGTGTATTAGAGGAGTAAAAAAACAGGGTTGTACAACCATTACTAGTGTTTTGCGTGGTGTGTTTAAAACTAATCTTTCAACCAGAGCCGAAGTCCTTTCCCTGATTAACCAAAAATCTTCCTAGGTTCCGCATGATCATTAGAAAAGAATATAAGTTCTATGCTGCTCATCGTAATGAAGATTTGCACGATAAATGCAGCAATATTCACGGCCATCGTTATGGTATTATCTGCTTCTTTGAGGTTGAACGAACTGGTTCGATCTCAACTCTTTTTTCTGACTTTGATGCTAAGATAGAACCTTATCTTAAATCTAATTACGATCATGCCATGCTGATAAATGTTAATGATCCACTTTACTTAACGCTTTGTGACCACATGAAGCGGACTGGCGAAGATTTTCGCTTTAAAAAATTCAATGAGCCTACGAGTGTTGAAAATCTATCATGGCATCTTTTTAGTGAAATCTCTGCCATGGGTTTTATTCTTGCTAAAATTGAAGTTAAAGAAACTGATTCATCTGTTTTTGTTTATTCCAAGCAAGATTGGTTAAATGACAAACTAACTTTTTTTAAGAAATAGTTATACAACATCAGATAATTATGGCTCATTTTTAAGCTAGTAAAGTTTAGCAAGTTGTTCTTTGATTATGCAATGATATCCTTGTGAACTGTACCTTCTACATCGGTTAATCTGAAATCTCTTCCTGAATAACGATAGGTAAGTTTTTCGTGATTAATCCCCATTAAATGAAGCATGGTGGCATGCAAATCATGTACATGCATTTTCTTTTCTTCTGCTGCAAAACCAAATTCGTCGCTAGCTCCATGAACATAACCGCCTTTGACACCACCACCTGCAAGCCAAACAGTAAAACCATGATTATTATGATCCCTGCCTTTAGATCCTTCAGAAGTAGGGGTACGACCAAATTCGCCTCCCCACAAGACCAAAGTTTCATCCAACATTCCTTTGGATTTTAAATCTTTTAATAACATTGCAATCGGTTGATCGGTTTGCTGAGCAAGTTGGCGATGTTGTGCAATATCATCATGATTGTCCCAGGGTTGACCGCCTCCAGTAAATATTTGCACCACTCTAACCCCTCGTTCGACCAATCTCCTCGCAGTGAGGCAAGCTTGTGCAAAAGGTGAACTCCCATACCCTTCCCGAATGTTTTTAGGTTCATGGTTTAAGTCAAATACTTCCTGTGCTTCAAACTGCATCCGAAAAGCCATTTCAAGGGATTGGATTCTAGTTTCAAGTTGATTATCTGCACCGCCCCTTTTTTCGAGATGCATCTGATTGATTTTTGAAAGGTAATCCATCATTTCTCGTTGGGAAGTTTTTCCAAGGGAAGAGTTAGATACATTTTGAATGATTTTTTTAGGGTCCATGGTGGAATTGTTGATATGGGTGCCCTGGTAAACACCAGGCAGAAAACTGCTGCTCCATAATTGTGGGCCAACTACAGGTTTGCCTGGACACATTACTACAAACCCAGGGAGATTTTTATTTTCAGTTCCAAGACCATAAAGAAGCCATGATCCCATGCTCGGTCTGGTGGGTTGGGTTTCACCGCTCGTCATCATTAGTAACGAAGGTTCATGATTAGGGATATTTGTATGCATCGAGCGAATAACGCAGATATCATCAATGCAGCTTGCTATTCCCGGAAATATTTCACTGACTTCAACACCGGATTTTCCATGCTTGCTGAATTTGAAAGGCGATTGCATTAAGCCGCCTGTTTTTCTTTCAGTGGATTTGTTTGCGATATCGGGGCGCTGGCCATTGTATTTAATTAAAGAAGGTTTTGGGTCGAAAGTGTCAACTTGAGAAGGGCCACCATTCATAAAAAGGTGAATCAGGTATTTCGCTTTTGGTTTAAAGTTGGGTTCTTTAGGGTTTAGAGGGTTACCACCGCTAGGAGCACCTTGTAGAAATCCTGAATCTGAAAGAAGGCTTGTTAGGCCTATCATGCCAGTTCCTGCTCCCAGATTATTGACCATTTCTCTGCGTGTTAATAAAGACATTGCTAAGTTCTTTCTAAATTTAATCGATGTACATGAATTCATTGCTTGCCAAGAGTGCCTGTGCCATTCGTTCCCAGCGGTCCATTTTGTTAATTGGTTTATCGTTGTTTTCTTCACTAGCATGAAGGAAAAACATTGCTAATTCTAATTCAGTTGCTGAAGGCGGCCTCGAAAATAATATTTTGTATGCAGCGTTAATGTTTTCTGGTTCTGATTTAGAATAAGCTTGAATTCTTTTTGCTAGCAATTTGGATTGTTCAATAACAAAAGGGCTGTTGATGATGAATAATTGTTGCTGTGGTACCGTAGTTTCGATGCGTCTTTCACTGGTGATATTTGGATCAGGGAAATCAAATATGCGCAAAAGTGAATTAAGTTCATGTCTGCTGATTTTTGCGTAAAGTGTTCTTCTTTTTGAATTATCATCGCTAAGGTTAAAGGTTGGCCCTCCAACGGTTTTATCTAGTGAGCCTGCTGCACTTAAGATGGAATCGCGCCAAGATTCAATATCAAGTCGTTTTCTGTTGAATTTCCATAAGTAGGTGTTATCTGGATCAATGTTCATGTTGTTTGCGATGTTTTTTGATGATTGTTTAAATGTATCTGAGCAAAGGATATATCTATGTAATGATTTTATCGACCAGCCAGAGTTGATTAAATATTGTGAAAGATGGTCTAATAATTCAGGGTTTGAAGGTGCATCCCCTAGTTTTCCAAAATTGCTAGGTGTTGCCACTATTCCTTTGCCAAAATGCCATGCCCATATTCTATTTGTTATTACCCTTGCAGTAAGCGGGTTATCAGCCGTTGCGATGGCATCCGCAAGTTCAATGCGTCCACTGCCTTTGGAAAAATTTTTACGATTATCATCAGATAAGATTTTAAGAAAACGTCTTGGGGCTAATTCTCCTTGCTTAGCTGGATTTCCTCGTATGTAGATTTTTAAATCTGATGGAGTTGATTCTGCAATAGCATTTACAACAGGCAAGTTTTCGGGCGTTATCTTTTTTAACTCACGGTTATTGTCTTCAAGATTCTTTAATTCTTCTGCTTTTTCTTTGCTAAGTTCTTTTTTCCAAGATTCCCCTAATGTCAATATTCCATCTGCTTCAAAAAAAGCGGCGTAAATTTCAGAGTTCTTGTTCGGCTTATCTTTTGCAGCAGTTGTTTTTTCATTACGTATTATTTTCAAAAGTGATTCTTTAGCTTTTGTTGCTGCTATTTTCTTTTGATCTTGCGTTGAGTTCTCTTTTATTTCGCTCCAAGGGTCAATAAAAAACGAGAACTTCTTGTTGGTTTTATTCTTCTCAATAAATTTCACCCATTTCTCCAGTATGACTTTTTCATTGGGGAAATCATTGAAAGAAGTTTTTGGATCAGATTTTTTTTTGTCGATGTACTGGTAACTTAACTCATAATATTTTTCAAATTCTAAACAACGTTTTTCAACAAAAGGAAGTCTTTCATTATGAATGAAATAGTTTAATTTGTTTTCAGAGTCTGTTAATTTCTGCTTAGCTTTCTCATATGTTTTTAATTCTTCTAATGTGCATAAGGGTGTGTTGTTTAATTTTGACGAATGAAAGACTCCTGCTATTGAGTAATAATCTTGAGTTGGGATTGGGTCAAATTTATGATCATGGCAACGAGCGCAACTTACAGTTAAGCCAAGAAAACCTCTGGATAGCGTATCAATCCTATCGTCAAGTTCATCTGCAATTGCACGAGCTGCATCAGTGTTTTTGTAATATTGAGCGCCTAAGCCAAAAAATCCCAAAGCTGCAAGATTTTCTGTTCTTTCTGGCTCTGCAATCAAATCTGCAGAAATTTGGTATCTAACGAAATCCGTGAATGGCATATCCGTATCAAATGCCTTAATAACCCAGTCTCGATATTTAAAAGCATCGTTGTTAGGTTTTACTCCAAAAGTATGGGCTTGGTCTTCTGCATATCTTGCAACATCTAACCAGTGTCTTCCCCATTTTTCTGCATATGCCTTGGTTGAAAGATATTTATCAACAAATTTAGAGTAGGCTGCATCGGAGTGATCCCGATTAAATTCTTCAACATCTTCAACAGAGGGCGGCAATCCTGTTAAGGTAAAACTTAGCCTTCGTATGAGTTCATTAGGGCTCGCTTGAACTGATTTTGATAAACCTTTTGCCGCTAATTGGTTTGAAATAAACGTATCAATTAGGCTGTTGGTGTTTTTTGGGGATATGGGTTTTGAATCCTTAATTGGTTTGAAAGCCCAAAAGTTTTTACTCTTATCCCAATCAATTGCCTCTGTTGTTATCTTGGATTTGTTTTCTCTAGGGTCTGCAGCGCCTTTTGCAATCCATTCTTTGATGTTATTTATTGCAGTTGGGCTAAGTTTTCCTTTCGGAGGCATTTTCAAATCGCCTTGATGCAGTACAGCTTTCATTAAAAGGCTTTTATCTGGATTCCCGGGAGATATCGCAGGCCCGGTGTCTCCTCCTTTTAGTAGTGCTTCTTTAGAATCAACTAACAATCCTCCTCGTACTTTTTTTCCTTCTGCATGGCATTCGTAACAATGCTCAATCAGGATGGGCCTAATGTTCGATTCGAAGAAGGTGAAATCTTCTGCTTTTGCAAAATTTGATAATGAATGAAGGAGGAAATACGAAGCGAGTATATTAAAAATAACTCTAGTATTAAGCATAAATTAATCTTACATCATTGGGTGAGAATGTTAGGCATGTTCAATTATTTTAGCTCAATTAGCAGGCTTTTGCAAACCATTATTTTAGGTATAATCCATATATCCCTTTAAGTTTGACCTTCTTCAAGTTTTTGAAAAAAATGCTTGATTATTTATCAACGCAGTGGCTTGCCGCTAATTGCGACGCCATTGGTGTCCAAAATTTGAAAGTGATGGATGCTAGCATTTTTACTATTTGTGTAAGTCCATACTATTTTTTTATCTCTGTTCACTTCAATAAGTTTTGTTTCATTAGCTTTTGCATGATGGGATGTAATAACGGTATTGCCATTAGGAAGACGATGACCGCCGCATGCATCATTAATTGGTTTTCCTGGTAAATCATCATTTGACAAAGACCAAACTGTTTGACCTTTAGGATCAACTTCGATGACTAAATTACCTAAAGTGCAATTAATTAAAGTGTTTCCATCAGGAAGTCGAATTGCGGTAAATGGCCAGTTAGGGGTTTTTACTTCCCAAACAACTTTCCCATCTGGAGAATATTCGCGTACAACTTTGTCTAAGAGTTGTGGGATAAGATAATTGCCGTTAGGAAGTTTGCGAGCCATTCTTGTTTGTAAATGATGGTCTTTTGTTTGAGCTTGAATAGGCATATCGACGATGATCTTTCCTTCGCGGGAAACTTCAATCAAACGCGGTTTAGGGCCTGCTTCAGTGAACATAATGTTTCCGTTATCTAAAGGCATAACCGTATTTACTTCTGATTGAGTACCTTTAAATTCAAAAACTGTTTTCCCTTCTTTTGTAATCTCTAAAACTGCGCCACCAGGATATTCTTTTCCTTTTGAAACAGCCAGCAAAGCGTTTCCGTTAGGTAAGAGCCAGCCATCTCTTGAAGATCTTGGAATTTGCCAAGATATTTTTCCATCCCCATCAACAACAAATGTTTCTCCACCAAAAGCAATGAATGAATGGCTTATTTCAGCAGATAATGAAAAATTCAAATTGGTGAAAACTGAAAGTATAATAAGTGGAAGTAAATATAATAATCGTGGTATTGAGGGGATGTGAATCATCATAAATCCTTAATATTTAGTAAGAGAAAAACCCATAGTAGCCATTTTACACATAAATTTTGTTACGAAGTCTAGTATTCTAATCAATCTTTTTAATCAAACCTAAAACACCAAAATAACTATAAAACCAATTTGTAGAAAATTCAAATTGTAATTTTGTTGCTTGAATAAATAAGGTTTAATTACTTTAAATCTTTAAGATTTAATTTCTGTTGAAGAACAACTCCGCCTTTTTCATCACAGACTTGGAATCGCAATATTGGTAGATCTGAAGACCAATCGATTTCGATCATGCCGAAATTTGTATCAAAGTAAGTTAAACCTAAGCGATAAGAATTTATTTCGTTTGAGAATCGTGTTCCTGCCTTTGAAAAGTTTCCACTGGGGGTATTAAGGCTGCTGGAGGTTATCTCATAAATAGGATAGTTGATCCCAAATGATTTAGCAGGCATTTTCATTATTTCTGCCAAATGCCTGTCCCCACTTAAAATTACAAGGCCGTTAGCATTGGTTTTGCTTATTAATTTGAAAAGTTTTTCTCTTTCAGAGGGGAAATTACCCCACATTTCGGAACCATGTTCATCAGGGATTGCTTGTACGCTTGAACATAACAATCTAATTTCTGCAGGCTGAGATAAAACTTTTTCTAGCCATGCCCATTGAGGATTTCCAAGCACGGTGGAATTCGGATCTCGGTTAGGTGCGTATTTACCACGGTAACCTTCACCAGGTTCACCTGGTTTATAACCTTTTTTAAGTGGACTGCGAAAATAACGGGTATCCAAAAGAATGATTTGAATTCTTTGGCCTGGTTTCCCAATTATTTCTGAATGATAAACACCTTCTTGGGTTCTACGGGGGCTCTCTTTTGCAACTCCAAAAAAATCAAGAAATAACTGTTGGGATTCTTTTTTTTTGGGGTAATCAGCTCCTGCATCATTTCCGCCGTAATCATGGTCATCCCAAGTTGCAAGAATTTTTGTTTTCTTTTTTAATTCTACATATCCTGGTTGTTCGCCGAGCATCTCCCATTTTTTCTTGAGTAATACCATATCTTCTGTATCGCCATAAATATTATCACCTAGAAATAAGAAAAGTTGTGGGTTCTTTTCGATGATTGACGCCCAAATTGGTTGAGGTTTATCCTGTTTCGCACAAGAACCAAAGGCTATTCTAGTTAATGTTTCTTGGGCTAAAAGTTTTTGTTCATGTGTAAAAAACAACAGTAATAATAAAAAAACATTTGTTTTAATATTCATAGTTAAGCTTTCAGGTGTTTTTGAATTTTACTTAATAAGTTACACAATGATTAAGCAAATAGGCAGTCCATTACCTTTCCATTATTAAGTTGTGATGGACGTTTTTGCCTATCAACTATTTCTGAATCCGGTTTAATTCCAAGTGCGTTGTAAACAGTAGCACCGAGATCGTCGGGCGTGAATGGCACGGTCACGGGGTAAGCTGCAATTTTGTCTGATTTTCCAATAACATTTCCGCCTTTTACCCCAGCACCAGCAAACAATGTGGTGTAACAGGCCGCCCAGTGGTCTCTGCCATTACCACTAATTTTTGGTGTTCTACCAAATTCCCCAGTAACAATAACCAAAGTTTCTTTAAGTAGCCCTGTTGATTCTAAATCATCAAGCAAACACGATACTCCGCGATCAAGAGGAGGTAAAAGTTCGTTTTTCAATCGGGTAAAATTGTTGCCATGGGTGTCCCAATTTTGAACCCTGCCCATATTTGCCTGAACTACGGGAACTCCAGCTTGAGATAACCTTCGTGCAAGAAGTAAAGATTGGCCAAAGGAGTGATTCCCATACCTATTTCGACTAGCTAAAGGTTCAAGATTTAAATCAAAAGCTTTAGCAATTTTGCCTGAAGCTAAAACCGAAAGAGCAAGTTCTTGTTGATGAGCAAGCCTTTTCGTGGAGGCAATAGATTCTAGATTTTTTTGTTGATCGTTTACTTGCTTTAACAGGAGATTTCGTTCATTAACTCTATCAATAGCAATACCAGGGAAAAGCGAAACATTGTCAACTTTAAAATCAGGTTTTGCAGGGTCTTGATTAATTTGCCATGGATCATGCCTTGGCCCAAGGAAGCCAGCATGTTGACCTGGCCAAGTTAAAGGTCCTTCTAAAAGAAAGGTTGGTAGGTTAATACCGCTGGGAATACCATCAGATCGGGGCCTAAGGTAATCTAGAGCAGAACCAAAAGAAGGCCAATCATCTCTGGAAGCAACTTTGTCAAAGAAACCGCCTGGTTGTTGATGCCCTGTTATCGTGTGATGGGTTGCTACTAGGTGGTTATTTTCTTTGTGTGCCATACTTCGCACTAAAGCATATTTATTAGCTCGCATAGCCAGCATGGGAAGATGTTCGGAAATCTGAATACCAGAAACATTGGTTGAGATAGGCTTAAATTCGCCCCGAATTTCAACCGGCGCATCGGGTTTCATATCAAACATATCAATATGGCTTGAGGCACCCGTAAGGAAAACAAGAATGACCGACTTAGGTGTTTTAGTATTTAAGGAAGCAGTAAACCCAAGATTACCCATGCCAAGACCGAATAAACCTGAAAAGCCTACTTGAAGTAATTCTCTTCTTAATACGCCCGTAGAATGCAAATGTTGCAGTTTTTGATTATTCAAGGCGGGATCCCTTAATGAGGACTGAAAGACTACACTCTTAGAATAAGCTTAAATCGGCATTTCTGGAAGACTTTTATTTGGAAATATGGGTAAGAATTCATGTTGAGTTTGATTAGTATCATTAAATAATGATTAATCATAGGTTTTGAGCCCAATTTGGTTTAATGCCTTAATTACTATTTCGTTTCGTAATAAACTGAGGAATGCAAGAATTTCAGGGCGTTTAAGCCTACTTTTAGGAATTACAAAGTCGTACTGCTCTTCAGCAATAGGGATAAAACCAAGATTAGTATTTTCAACTGCTGACTGTATAGCAATCCCCCAATCGGACCGCTTTTGAAGTATGGATGCAACTACTGCGGTATGGGATTTTACCTCTGCAAGATAACCACTGGGGCGTACGTTTTTTAGTAAACGGTCTATAAGAATTCTGGTTCCGCTGCCTTTGTTTCGGTTTACCATCAAGAGGTCGGACTGGTGAGTGACGGTGTAAATTGCAGATGTTAAATCTTTGCCTGCAAATCTTGGATCCTCTGGCCTAAACACCAATCCTTGCAATCGCCCATAACCTTTAACTAATTCAATTTTATCATTAAGAAATGGTTGGTTGTATGTGTTGGATTGTTCATCCAGTAAATGAATACCTGCAATATCACACTCATTTCTTTTTACTGCCTCCAAGCCTCCAGTACTGCCAACGGGGAGAAACTTAGCGGTAATCCCAATTTCCCTGAGTTTGCTTATTAAATAATCCAATCCAATGCAGTGACTTCCGATGATTACCAAATCTGCAGGTTCGATTTCTTTCCCAATCAAATGAACATCAACAATTTCATCTGCTTCAAGATATTCGTTTTTTTTGGGTATCACGATAAACCCATCAGCTTTTGCAAAAGCAGTAACCGATCCCGACCCTTTTCCCATTGGATAAGCGTAGTGTTGTGAATTAATAGTTTTATCAGGTTCTCCATTAGTGTTATTTTGGACTAATCCCACCAACAGAAATTCCGTTCTACCTCGCTCGGAATTTACCCTGAAGGGAAGGGTTGCTTTAATGGTTTTTTTGTTTCTGACTAATTTGCCAGCCATGCATTTTAATACAGGGGATACGAACTCTTGAAAAGTAAATATTGCCGAAGTGGGAAAGCCTGGGAGAACTACGACCGGGATTTTTCTTTCCTGATGATTGACAACAGCAAGACATAAAGGCTTACCGGGTTTTAGCGCTATCCCATGCGCCACAATTCCTGGTTTTCCTAATTCGGCAACAACTTTATAAGAAAGATCGCCACCGCCTTTTGATGTTCCTCCTGAAAGAAGAATAGCATCGTATTTTAGGCATGAATCCAGAGTGGTTTTTAAATTTTCCCAGTTATCTTTTATGATTCCCAAACAGACTACTTCGCAGCCCAATTCTCTCACAGCATCAGCAAGTACAGTGCTGTTACTATCGTAAACAGACCCAAGAGGCAAAAACGTGCCTGGTGCAATGATTTCATCCCCCGTCGAAAAAATCGCAACAATAGGCTTCCGAACAACAGAAACCATATTTATGCCGAGTGCTGCGAGAACCCCTGTTTCTCGGGATGATAAAACCTCTCCTTTTCGTAAAACGATTTCACCTTTGCTAATGTCAGTTCCAGCAAAACTAATGTTAGCTCCGGGTGCGATAGCTCTGTTAATCAACAATCTGCCGTTTTTAAAATCAGTATGTTCAATCATGACAATTGCATCAGCACCTCTGGGCAACATACCCCCGGTAGCAATTGGTAGAGCTAAATTAAATTCAACTACTGATTTTGGTTGAAAACCCGTAACGATGTTTTCATCCCCAACTTTTAATGATTTGATTGAATCTTCGGTTGCGCCAAAAGTATCCTCAGCCTTTAGTGCAAAACCATCTACATTTGATCGATCAAATCCTGGCACATCAATGGGTGCGAAAACATCAACTGCTAGAACTCTGCCTAATACCAGATCTAGAGGAACGATTTCGCTTTCTAGAGCAGACATATTCAATTCTGATTGGAATAATTTTTCCGCTAGATCGCGATCGATCACATTGAGAAACTGTTTTTGATTGATTGATTCGTTCATATTTTTAGTCATAAAGGTTGATTTTTACATACTCTCCAGAAGGGTAACCTTCGCATTCACCCGGCACCATTAAAAAACCATCTGCAATCGTTGTGGTGCTCAGCATGGATGCCCCACTTATTGCCAGAGGTTCTGCAAATCCGTTATTGATTTTTACTCGAACATAATCCATTCGCCCTACCATGGAGGATATTTTGGAAGCAAGCGGGAGGGTTATTGATTTGTAAGGCAATTCGCAATTAATGCCTGCAAACTTCCTAATTGCTCTGCTAGCAAAAAGGTCATAAGAACAAAGGCATGACACAGGGTTTCCAGGGATTAAAAACACATATTTGCCATTAATAACTCCCATTCCAGAAGGGCTAGCTGGCCTTAGTGCCACACCATGAATTAAAATTTCCCCAAGTTCTTTTACAAGAGAAGGGGCGTGATCTTCCTGACCAACCGAGCTTCCACCACTTACTAGGATGAAATCTGCATTTGATTTAGAAAGCGCATCACTAATTAATTCTCTTCGGTCTTCCAAAAAAATAATGTTGGGATGAATTTGGATATCCCTATAAACCAAAGCATCAAGCATTACAGAATTTGAATCAACAATTTGATATCCCTTGGGCACGGAGCCTGGCTTTAGTAATTCATCTCCTGTAATAAAAATATCAACACTAGGTTTTTTAATAACACAAACAGAAGGTGTTCCGATCGAAGATAAAATACCAATATCTTGGGGTCGAAGTTTTCTTCCTACATTTAAAATTTGTTGACCAACCTTGACATCCTCCCCAATTCTGCCAACATTTTTTCCCGGGGGAATAGATTCAATAACTCTTAAAACTTTGTTTTCCTCTTGAGCTAATTCAACGGGAATAACTGAATCAGCACCTTCGGGCATAGGGGCGCCTGTCATTATCCGAACTGCAGTTTGATTTGTAACGCAACCTTCAAAAGGTTTACCAGGCAACGATAAGCCAAGAACTTTAAAATCTAATGGAGAATAAGGTGCAGCCCCAAAGGTTTCTTCCCCACGAATCGCATAACCGTCCATTGCGGAACGATTAAAATTTGGAACTTTTACTGTTGATATTATTGTTGACGCAAGGACTCTGCCTGCTGCTTTGTTTAAACAAACGACTTCAAAATTTTTTGATGGCGAAATTTCATCAATAATATTTAAAAAATCAACTACATCTTTTTTTTCTTTAAAGCCTTTCATGCGGATATCTGTGCTGTTTTTTTTATCTTTATCTTGTGGCATAAATCAATCCTAAGTAATAGTTTCATGCTTACTTTTTGTTTTAATAATATTATATTAAATGAGTTGGGAATTTATTTGTAACAGGTTATTAAAGAAAGAATGCTCAATTGCAAGTTTTACAAAATAATTCGACAATTGAATCGAGAAGCCGTTTCAAATTTTTGACGGGTGCTCGAGGTCTTGAGTATCCTTACAGTGTTTTATTGCTTGTTTGTTTTGGGATAATTGCTGGCATATCTGTTTCTAACCTTAAGTTATCAATAGGAATTCCAGGCCATGCAATTATCAAGGTAATGATACCAATGGCGCTGGGGTTATCATTAGCGCCTGCAAGGTCCGCAGGGTCAATCATGGGTATTTCCGGGCTGATCACTGCTTTTATTGGCCAAACACTTACCGAAGGCCCTGGTACTGGTACGGGGGCGTATACTAGCCTTGTTTGTACAGGAGTTCTTATGGATTTTACCCTGTATTTTGCGAATACAGGTTGGAAATTATATACAGGGTTAATGGTATCAGGATTATTCGCAAATTTGATTGCGCTTTATGTGCGAAGCGGATTCAAATCGTTTTTGAAAATTAACATTTTTGATTTTAACACTTGGTTTCAAACTGCTGCTTTTACTTATCCAATCTGCGGTTTACTTGCAGGGCTACTTTGTGCACTGCTGGTGTTTAAATTAAAGAATCCGTCAAACAATAGTTAAGCAAAATCAAGAAAGTTTGCATACTGCGTTGGTAACAAAATCAAGCATTTTAATTGGACACTTTTCTCCAAGCGTATTTTCAACTCCAGATGCAACATCTACGCAATATGGATTAGTAACACTGATAGCTTTGGCAAGATTTAAAGGAGTTAACCCGCCAGCAAGAATCCAAGGGCGAGGAAACTTCAATTTTGAAATTAACTCCCACGGGCCCGGAATCCCAGTACCACCAAACATTCCTTTACTTTTTGTGTCTACTAAAATTACTGAAGGAGGGATTTTTTGATTCGAAATTGATTCAAGTTTGTTTTGAACAAAATCTAAGCTCATTGAATCATCAATCGATAAAGTTCCAATCCAAGGCTTATTTTGAAGAACATCTAATTCAGGAACAGACCCATGAAATTGATAATAATCAATCCGCGGAATGGTTTTTAGGACTTCTTCAACTTGGGTAACGTAAGCGTTGGCAAATACAGCAACTACAGAAATAAATGGAGGAAGATTATTTGCAATTTCTAAAGCGATATCTGTTGAAATGTAGCGGATAGAGTTGGGAAAAAAATTAAGACCAATGGCATCACAACCAGCATCAACGGCGGCCAAGGCATCCTTGACAGTTTTTAATCCGCAAATTTTAACCCGGACTCTTTTAATAATGTTGCCCCTTGTAAGTCCAAGATTAATTAAGGATTATCAAGCAGCTTTTCTTCTGCTTTCTCCAATTCCAGCTTCAAGATACCAGGTCGGGGGAACAGGCCTGCGATTAAGTTCTTCCGCAAAATTCCAAAAGCAAACACAAGGTTCACCTGGTTTCCATGAAAAGAAAGCTTTGCGATTATTTACTAGCGTAGGAAAACCTATTAATCCTAGTTCTGGAACTAAAGGCTCTACCCCAATATTCTTTATTTCTACCAATGTGTTTTCAAGGGTCAGTTCGGTCACATAAAGTTCGTCTATGACTTCGTAACTTTTTCTTCTTTCTTTCCAATTGAGCTTATTTTTTTTCTTTTCGTAGAAATTCTTCTCGGATCGTAAAATCCTAACCCTGGAAGATACACATTTTAAGTCTTCTGCGACCCTGCTTGCTAAAGGAAGCATGGATTCAGCAGTTTCTAAAGTCATAATGTCCATGAACATTTTCCTGAAGCTAGGAGTCAATAATAATTTAAATTCCTTCTAATTAATTCGGAATAAGCAAGATTCGACCTAAATCAATAAAGGTCAATTCCGTGTGAGATTTATTTAAATGTGGGAGTATTGAATACTGTTAACAATTATGACGGTTACTCATAATTGCAAACTGGGTAAAGAATGATGGTTGTAATGAAAAATCATCATTCTTTCCACTGAACAAAGCCTTCCAAGGCGAAGAATTCGGGAAGGCCAAGTTGATCAAACATCCTTGCAGTTCCAAGGTTTCGATCCTCTGCCCGTTGCCAGAACTCTCTTCGGTCTGAATTTCCGGGAAACATGGCACGATCTTTTTGAGATTGATGGCGAAATATTGCCATTTTCTTTCTTTCAAGTTCTTCTGGCCCTAAAGGGACGACTCTTTCTAAATCTTGAGGTTCCCATTCTTCCCAAGCACCACGGTAAAGCCAAATTTCAGAAGAATTACCTTTGGTTCTTGCTCTTCGAACTGCCTCGAAAATTGCCTCCGCGCAAACCCTGTGAGTGCCATGCGGATCCGAAAGTTCGCCTGCCACATAAATCTGATATGGATTCAATTTTGTTATCAAATTTTGAATGTCATCAATATCAGCAGGGTGAATAGGTGCTTTGGCAATGGTGCCCGTGCGATAAAATCGCAGGTTCATGAATTCTAATTGTTCTGGGGGTATACCGCATGCTAATGCTGCTGCTCTAGCTTCCGTTTCCCGAATTAGGGATTTGATTTTTAATAAATCATCGGTATCAGATTGCCCTGGTACTTTTTTATCAAGGAAGTTTCTTACTCTTTCCTTCACTTGATGAGTTTGTTTTTCATCAATTTCGAAAAGACTATTAAAAGCGGCTGCATAATCGGTAAAGCGCCATGCATCATGATCAAATACAGCAATGTTTCCACTGGTCATGTAAGCAACGAAAACTTTGTGGCCCTGTTCGACAAGACGAATTAAGGTTCCCCCCATACTGATTACATCGTCGTCTGGATGTGGGCTGAAAACTAGGATGGATTTTTTAACAGTCCCCGCTGGTTCATTACAAATGGTATCCATCAATTGCTTGAAAACCTTCAAGCCCAATACGCTTGCAGGCCCGTGTTCTCTAAGTAGTTCATAAAGTTCGTGTTCACGAAAATCATCATCAGAAAGTTTTAACAATCCTTTGCCTGTTTTTAGGCTTAGCTCGATAACAGCTTTCCTAATTAAAGTATCATTCCATGAAACAGGACCAACCGCCCAAGGCCTATCGATTGCAGAAAGGCTTTTGGAAGCAGCTTGATCCAAGATATAAGTTGCATCCTGATGCTCTTGAAGGAAACTTGCTGTAACATTTTCAGAAACAGGGCCTTCTAAAGCTTTTGCAACAATCGGTGCTTTATGTTCACCATAGGCCATCAGAATAACTTTGCGGGCATCCATGATGGTGCCGACGCCCATAGTAAGGGCACGAAGGGGGACATTTTCTTCCCCAAAAAAGGCTTGGGCAGCGTCTCGACGAGTTACTGCATCTAAAGTTGCGAGTCTGGTTCGGCTATGCCGGGTTGAACCTGGCTCATTAAAGCCCATATGCCCTGTTCTACCGATGCCTAGGAGTTGTAAGTCCAGCCCGCCTGCTTGTCTTATTTTTTTTTCGTAGTTAATGCAGAATTCTTCAATCTTTTCAAACGCTAGGGTTCCATCAGGGATATTAATTTGATTGTCTGGGATGTTTACATGATCAAAAAAAGTTTCACGCATCCATCTTCGGTAGCTTTGAGGGTGGGTGGAATCCAAAGGGTAATATTCATCAAGGTTGAATGTAATGACCTTGGAAAAATCGAGCCCTTCCATTTTGTGCATGCGAATAAGTTCGCGATATAAACCAACAGGTGTTGAACCAGTTGGAAGGCCTAAAACGGTAAATTTACCCTGAACCAAGTTCTGTTTTATAATTTCTTCAATCTGAAGTGCAATATGCCTTGCAGCTTGATTACTATTTGAAAAAACAATAGTTGGGACTTTGGTGCGCGGGATGTAGTGTGATGCCATAGTTTTTCCAGACATAACCAATTACATGGTGATTAAAAATTCTTATCTATTTAACAGTAGTTTATCATATGATGCCATAGATAAGACTTGTAAAAATATCGTCATGTTTTTTGAGATAAAGAATAAAATTGACCTGAGGATCTAAGGCCATGTACATTTTTCTTAATGGTGCAAAGCAAAATGTAACCGATTTGGTCACAGTGGATGAATTGTTAGCGCAACTGAATCTGGAAAGTCGGAAAGTTGCGGTCGAATTAAACAAAAAGGTAATTCCCCTTAAAGATCATGGTCATACCGCTATTAATGAAGGCGATTATGTTGAGGTTGTGACTTTGGTCGGTGGAGGAAGTGGAGAAGAGCTAAAAATGGATACTCCCTTGAAAATTGGGAAATTTGAGTTTAAAAGCAGGTTAATCACAGGAACAGGAAAATATTCGACTCTAGAGCAAATGAAATATTGCCTAGATTTAAGTGATTGCGAGGCAACGACAGTCGCAGTTCGAAGAGAAAGGCTCGTTGATAAGCAGGGCCGTAGTATCCTTGATTTTCTTGATTTAAAAAAACTGGTGATTTTGCCTAATACTGCAGGGTGTTACTCCGCTGAAGATGCAGTAAGGCACGCTCGATTAGGCCGTGAATTGCTTAGAAATCTTGAAAATCCAGGTTCAGAATGGGTCAAATTAGAATGCCTTGGCGATCCTAAAACTTTGCTGCCTGATCCTTTTGAAACCCTTAAGGCAACCGAAATACTAGTAAACGACGGTTTTCAGGTTCTTGTTTATACCAGTGATGACCCAATATTAGCGCGAAATTTGCAAAAAGCTGGGGCCACTAGCGTTATGCCTGCAGGCAGCCCCATAGGAAGCGGCCAAGGTATTTTGAACCCCAATAACATTCGAATTATTTTGGAGTTTTTGAAAGGGGAAAACCCGGACTATCCTGTTATTGTTGATGCAGGGGTCGGTTCTGCAAGCGATGTGGCCAAAGCAATGGAGTTAGGATGTGATGGCGTCTTGCTAAATACCGCAATATCAGGAGCAAAATTTCCAGAAAAAATGGCTTTGGCGATGCGCTGGGCCTGTATTGCTGGTAGATTATCTTATCTTGCTGGAAGAATTCCGAAAAAGCTGTACGCACAAGCTTCAAGTCCTTCAGAGGGGCTTATTTTCTAGCAGATTGTTTATATATTAGTTAAATAGCAAGGATTCCCCTAAATTCGGAGGCTTTAGTTCCATGGTTGAGAGAAGAATCGAACTGGATCGCAGATACCAAAAAAAGAAAAAGATGACCAAGCTGAAGAAAAAGCTTGCCATGGCCAAAGATAATCGTGAAAAAGAAATAATCGTCAACAAAATCAAGGTTATTAGCCCTTGGTGGACTGAACCAACCAAATAATTACCTTATCAACTGGTAAAATGAACCGCACCCGGATATATTTCCGGGTGTTTTCATTTATATTTCGGCTTTGATTGGAGAATATACAATGGCAATGGAATGTGTTGCATCAGCTAGGAAAGCTGAATCGATAGGTAAAAAGTTTACCATTAAAGGGTGGGTGAGAACGCGCAGGGATTCTAAAGGTGGTTTTAGTTTTCTTGAAATTAACGATGGCTCAAGTTTTGGCAATTTGCAAGTAATCGCCAACAACACATTGCAAAACTATCAAACAGACATTCTGAAAATAGGTACGGGCTGCAGCGTAGTAATCGAAGGCCTAATCAAAGGCTCCCCGGCAAAAGGACAAGAAACAGAATTGGTTGCAGATTCAGTCCAGGTTGTTGGCTGGGCAGACCCTAACACTTACACAATGCAGAAAAAAGGACACACTTTTGAGTATTTAAGAACTCAAGCCCATCTAAGACCAAGAACAAATACCTTCGGTGCGGTTGCCCGGGTTCGCAATCAGATTTCTAAATCAATCCATGATTTTTTTCAGGAACAAGGTTTTCTTTACATCAACACCCCCATCATCACCCCAAGTGATTGTGAAGGGGCAGGGCACATGTTCAGGGTTACAACTCTAGATTTTCTTAACCCCAAAACAATCGCCAAGGCTGAAGACGACTTCTTTGGGAAACCAGTGTTTCTTACTGTGAGTGGGCAACTCGAGGGCGAAACTTATGCTTGCGCCTTGGGAAAAATCTATACTTTTGGCCCAACTTTTAGGGCTGAAAACTCCAATACTTCTAGGCACCTTGCGGAGTTTTGGATGGTCGAACCTGAAGTTGCTTTTAATGATCTAATTCAGAACATGGATCTTGCCGAATCTTTTATTAAAAGAATTATTCGTGATGCATTGAATCATTGTGGCGAAGACATGCAGTTTTTTGAAGAACGAATCGAAAAAGGACTCATCCAAAATCTCGAATTGGTACTCAATAAAGATTTTCAACGAATCTCTTACACTGAAGCTGTTGAAATTCTTAAAAATAGCGGGCAAACTTTTGAATTTGAAGTCGCTTGGGGCAAAGATTTACAATCAGAACACGAGCGCTATCTTGCAGAAAAACACTTTAATGGCCCTGTCATCCTGTATGATTATCCCAAAGAAATAAAAGCATTTTACATGCGACTTAACGACGATGGTAAAACCGTTCGCGCCATGGATGTATTAGTGCCTAGAATTGGAGAAATAGTCGGGGGTAGTCAGAGGGAAGAACGCCTAGAGATCCTAGAAGCCAGAATGCAAGCCGCAGGTTTAAACCCTGAGGATTATTGGTGGTACTTGGATCTGAGAAGGTTTGGTGGCGTGCCCCATGCTGGGTTTGGCTTGGGTTTAGAAAGGTGCGTTCAATTTATAACAGGCATGGCAAATATCAGGGATGTAATCCCATACCCACGAACACCTGGCAGCGCAGATTTTTAAGGTTTAATTAAAAAACTTATATCGAACTATGCAATAAAGGGCATTAAACCCGTCCTTGAGGCCTATTTTTTTGCCTTCTTCATAGGTTCGCCCATCATAACTAACAGGAACTTCAAAAACACGCCAAGCAGGTTTCTTTTTCTTGGCAATTTTAGCCGTGAATTCAGGCTCGAATCCAAACCGATTAGATTTTAGATCCATACCTTCCAAAACTTCTTTTTTAAACACCTTGTAGCATGTTTCCATGTCGGTGAGATTAAGATTGGTAAGCATATTTGAAAGAATGGTAAGAATTTTGTTGGTCACCATGTGCCAAAAATAGAGCACTCGATGTTTTTCGCCAATAAATCTTGAACCAAAAACAATATCCGCTTTGTTTTCAATAATAGGTTGCAGCAATGAAGGATAATCATCTGGATCATACTCCAAATCCGCATCCTGAATGATAATAATATTGCCAGTGCAGAGTTTAAACCCATCCCTGAGGGCTGCGCCTTTACCCTGGTTTACTTTCTTGTAAAGGATTTTTGTATTTTCATCTTCAAATTGGGGAAGCATTTCCCTAGTGCCATCAGTACTAAGGTCATCAACCAGAATAATTTCTTTAGGGATGGGAACCATCCTGACCCTGCGTAAGACCTCAGTAATCCAGCGTTTTTCGTTATAAACAGGGATCACAACAGAAAGCTTGAAATTTTCAGGTATTTTATAAAGCCCTATAGCCCTGCAATTATTCAAACCAATCATGTCTGCCAGCTTTTCTATTCTGACATTATGCGCTTCAACATCTTGCCCAGATGACGAAATATTTTCTCTGCCATGATCCATTAATAAATCCTTCCAGTTATGAAGATAAGTGTTTATCGGTAATCAGGTTGGTTTTGGTCAAGCTCAAAGGTCTTATATCGTGCTGGCATTGACATAAAATTGGCGAAAACTTAAAAATGCTAAACAGTAGATAAACTTTGCCGCTTTAGCATGGATGCTAGTAGATGTGGTCTTTAATCCCAGGGAGGGGAATCAAGAAAATGGCTGATACAAATCAAATGAATGTTCCTTTGTGTGATTTACAAGCACAATACATGACAATTAAACCTGAACTAGAAGCTGCTGCCTTGAGGGTGTTGGCATCTGGGCAAGCGATACTTGGGCCTGAAGTTACAAAATTCGAAGAATCAGTCGCAAAGTTTTGTGGCAGCAACTATGGTGTCAGCTGTAATTCTGGTAGTGATGCTCTTTTACTTGCCTTATGTGCCGCAGATATTGGGCCTGGTGATGAAGTTATAATCCCACCCTTCACTTTCTTTGCCACCGCTGGTGCTATTTGCAGAACAGGGGCCAAGCCTGTTTTTACAGACATTGATTATGCAACTTATAATATTGATCCCTTGCAAATTGAAAACAAAATAACTCCCCGCACAAAAGCGATCATGCCTGTGCATCTTTTTGGTCAATGCGCAGACATGGAACCTATTTGGAGAATCGCTGAACGACATAATTTATTGGTCATTGAAGATTCTGCACAATCCCTTGGTGCTGAATACCAAGGAAAAAAGACTGGAAGTCTGGCTGCCTTGGCATGCATGAGTTTCTATCCGACAAAAAATCTCGGCGCCTTTGGTGAAGGCGGTATGGTGATTACCAACGATGCGGAATGGGCAAATAAAATGAATTGCCTTCGCGTTCATGGAATGGAACCCAAGTACTATCACAAGTACATCGGTTGGAATGCGAGAATGGATGCCATTCAAGCTGCATTTTGTAATGTGAAGATGAATTATTTGGAACAATGGCTTAAAAATCGCCAGGCTGCTGCTGCCAGATACGATTCTATTATTGACGAAGAGCATCTAGGAAGCTTTTTGAAAAAGCCCACGCGCAAACCGAATCGCAATCATACCTTCAATCAATATGTGGTAAGGGTTGGTGGCGGTGAAAGAGATGCCTTGGTTCAATACTTGCGATCTGAAAAAATTGGTTGTGAGATTTACTACCCGCTACCTTTACATCTTCAGGAATGTCTTCAATTCCTAGGCCATGCAAAAGGTGATTTTCCTACCAGTGAATCAGCATGTAATGAGGTGATGGCACTTCCAATGTTCCCAGAAATTACCGTGGAACAGCAAAGGCGCGTTATAAGTACCTGTGCGTCTTTCCTAAGGCAAAAAGTTCGAAAAGTAGCTTGATCTATTTTTTTAATAAATCAAGCACTGCAGATACCGTTACATTGATGCCTGTCTCTAAGGATACAGGCATATCTGGGTAGTAATACTCTGAATGCAATGATGGTAAAGAGGCGTTTTTGTTTATCAAAGATTCCTCATATTTTTTCTTGGATGCAGTTCCTAAGAAAAACATGCATGATGGAATACCTGTTTTACCATACCTGCCAAAATCTTCACCCCACATTACTTGTTCACGTACTGAAACAAATTCTTTACCCAACTTATCTTCCCAAACTTTTCGCAATCTTTGTGTTAACTGTGGGTCATTAGATAAGGCGGGAGTAAATTCATTATTTCGAATTAAAATTTCTGGCTCTGGGGCATTGGCTCCAATTGCAGCAGCTTTGACCAATCGCTCAATGCCACTTAAAACCTGCTTGCGAACATCATCTTTGATGGTTCTTACAGTAAGTTGGAGTTTAACTTCGCTAGGAATGATATTGTGTTTCGTACCCCCGTGAATTGAACCCACGGTAACAACAGCCGGATCAAGTGGGTTCACCTCTCTGCTTACCAAAGTTTGCAAATCAAGGATGATTCTTGCAGCAAGAACAATCGGATCAATGGTGGTATGTGGAGCTGCACCATGTCCGCCCTTACCTTTAACAACAATATCAATGGAATCAACATTGGCGCATGCAACGCCTTCGCAAACAGCAATGGTTCCCGCAGGCCTTGCAGAATCACAATGTAAAGCAATGCAAAAATCTGGCTTGGGAAAATCCCTGAATAACCCATCGTCCAGCATCGCTTTTGCGCCCGCACCAATTTCTTCTGCAGGTTGGGCGATAAAAACCAAAGTGCCTGACCAGTTGTTTTTTATTGAAGTTAAAATTCGGGCAGTTCCCACCCAGTTTGTCATGTGCAAATCATGTCCGCATGCGTGCATGACTCCTGTATCTAATCCTTTATCATTTCGGGCTACAGTTTTGCTTGCATAAGGCAGTTTGGTGTTTTCAAGCACAGGCAAACCATCCATATCGGTTCGCACTAAAACAGTTGGCCCCTTGCCATTTCGAAAAACACCAACAATTCCAGTCCTTCCGATTTTTTCTTTAACTTCAAAGCCCATTTTTTTTAATTCTGAAGCTAGAACAGCAGCAGTCTTAAATTCTTGGAAGGATAATTCAGGGTTTGCGTGAAGATATTCGTAAAACTTCATTAGTTCGGGTGTATGTTTTGTTGTAATCTCCTTGGAAAACTCCTCACTAAAACCTGTGGTTGTGTAAAACATCTGGACAATAATAAAAACAAAAAACAAATGTTTGAACATGAACATGAGAGGTTTCCTCGGGAATACTTTGGTGAATCAAACCTTTTTAATGTTTTATACCGGATTTAACTTTACAGTTAGCGAAATTAGCTATAATTCCAATTGTGGTTTTGGTTACCTTAAGGAAGGGGATGGTCATGCAGTTCAGAACAATTCCGCTTGCTCAAAGGCAAGATATATTTTTTAAACTTGTTACTTTGCAGGATGCGAAGAGCAAAGGCATCAGAGAATCTAAAAAGATTATTATCGATCAGTTTCAGATCGATGATGCAACACTCGAAAAAATCACTGAAGAAGGAATGGATCGTAATTGGCCACCTTTATCAGATAATGAAGAAGATAGTCAGGTTGCAGATTCCGATGTCGATGGGGATTCGGTAAAATCGATCGTTTCAACAGAAGAAGCGATTGAAACCATTGAGTCTGCTGACGAAGAAACTGAATCTACCGAAACAACTGATGAAGTAACGCATATACCCGAAGCGTAATCCTTTATCTTGTTCCTGATTAAACAATTAACGATAATAAAAAAGGCCCCATAAAAGGGGCCTTTTCTTTTTTAGCTGAGCCTACTTTATTTGCTCTAATAAGAATGTGCCCTTCTTATTAGAAGTTATGATATCTAATTTGCCATCACCATTGATATCAACAATAGCAAATTGAGTTCCAATCCCCGAATCATTATCCAAAACAACAGGATTAAAAGTGAAAATACCGTCCGAACTTTTGCTGCCTTTAAGCATATAAACATAAGCAGGTAAACTTGAACCTGGCTCACTTTTCCCGTGCGAATAAAACCTTTTACCTGTGACCATATCTTTTACGCCATCGCCATCTAAATCAACAAAATGCATGGCGTGTGTTTCAGAAACTAACTCTGGGAATAAAACCCTGGTATTAAAGGTTGATTCCTTGGCGTTATCTTTGATCTGCTTATGCCACCAGATGCCATATTTATGTGCTGAACTGGAAAGGACATCAACCAATCCGTCACCATCCAAATCGATGGCATGCATATCTGCAGCAGGATCACCAATTTTGGCCGCATGAAATACCCATGGTTTTCCTTCATACTTTTCAGGTTGTTCCCACCAACCACCCGTACAAATAACATCCATTCTGCCATCTTTATTGATATCCCCGATTCCTAAACCATGAGCATACTTGAAAGTTCCAGGTATTTCTTTGCCTTCCGAGCTTGGCAAGCTAATGGGATTCATGGTCCAAATTTTAGTTGGATCATCACTATTAGGGGTAAAGAAAGCCATTTGCCCCATGTGCTCTTGTTTTGCAGGTTGAGCACCCATAAGGAGAACTTTTTTTCCTGTGCCTAAAAGATCAACATAAAGTGGGGTTTCGTTACATGCACTAGACCAAATTTCATGCTTTTTCCAATGCTCCTCTTTACCCTTTGGATTTTCAAACCAATGACAAGGCGCACCAGGAAAACCAATAACGATTAAATCTGGGTATCCATCTTTGTTAATATCGTCAGCCCAGCAAGCGAAAGATTGGCTATATCCACTAAGACCATCGCCATAATTTCCAAGTTTTCGAATTTCATGCATTTTCCAGTTCGGGGCTTCGTACCAAGCTTCACCGTTGAGAATATCCATCTTTCCATCTTGGTTCACATCAGCCACTGCAACCCCTTCAGACCGGAAAACCGTGTCGATGCTGGTTTTCTTCCAGTTCGGGGATGGGGGCAAAGCTTTAATGGGGTCAGCATTAAGGGTAAAAGCCAGAATAGGCAGGAAAACAAAAGATAACATCATGGCAAACTTACTCCGAGGTATAGGACATCTTCCCCATTTTTACTAACGGGTAATTAAATCACCTGCTTAATATAATTGATAAATGAATATTTGCGAAAACAAAAATGTATTCAGTAACAAATTAATTACACAAGGTTGGGTATCGATTTTGCCGGAACGGAAATAATGTTTCAAACCATTTTTCTTAACATCTTTTTCACAAAGAACTTAATTTTTACTAAACTTTTATTAGGGAAGACACTTGGTTCGCTTTACAATTAATCAAGTTGGTACGAAGCTATTAAAAGGAAAACAAACATGAGCAAAAAGATGTTGGATCTGGTTCTTCCCCGAATTGCAAGGGTACTTAGCCGCCAGTTAAAAAGTTATCGCGCTGGTACAATTGATGACGCAACCTTTTCAGACAAATTCGATTCGATCCTTCAACAACAATGTGAATGGCTTAACAAACAAGGTTTTCAAAGTGTCGATGCATCAATAACAGTGCATGCAGCCCTAATCGTTTTAAGTTCGCCAGGATTAAAAGCAGAATCAAAGCGTCTTGATACACCTCTTGAAGTGATCGAATTCAGGGCAATCTGCGAATCCGCTAAAGACCTTGGTGAAACATTGGGAGTCCCAACTTACGAAGTAGTTGAAAAACTCAGCAGCTTGCTAGCATTTCATATGAAATAACTAATTTATCTGTTAAGACTTTTGACTAATTCTTGAAGGTTTTTTCTGTTAAGCGGAAGGTTATTGTTGTCAACATAATCAATATTAAGCGCCTCCCAGCCATCTTTACTGGAGGTGTCAACTTTAATAACCGCATCACCAAGATATTTTTTGTTTGATACAACCCCGAAGTATTCCATTTTTAAGTTTATTTCTGATCTGTTTTCCTTGTCTTTTACTTTCACGATTTCATACTTTACCATTTCGATTTTTTGGGCTGTTGGGTGAACAGCCTTTATCACAGCTTTCCCTAATTCAGCCATGAATGTTTTTTCTTCCGAATTCCTTTTCTTAAATGAAGGCATATCATCATTAATCCAACTTCGGACACTAGCTCCAGTCACTAAAAATACGAATCCAGCAAAAAAACAAAGTGGTAGCCAGTAATTTTCCTTGCTATTCATTATCTATTCCTCCTTAATGATTTACTTACCCAACTTAAAAGGATCTTTGTAATGAGTAAGACTAAAATTCATCATCTGTTTCTATATTCGCTTATTTGGATAACTTATTCTACTAATTTAATTAATGCTCAAAAATTCTTACCTAATACTACACTTTTAGATGCAGGTGATTTAGGAACCAAAATGGTTTCGGGTATAGGAACTTGGTTGGATGCAAAGACATTAGAAAACCAAACTTTACGAAACGAAAAATTTCTAAGTAATGCAAAAAAAGATTCATTGGATCCAAAAGTCTTAGATCAAAAAAGACTAACTTTGAAAAAGATTTTAGGGATAATAGATTCTCCCAAAATTACAGAAGATTTAGAACTCCTCGAAACCCTTAATAAACCAGCACTTATTTTTGAAAACAAACAATACAAAATTCTTAAAATTCGCTGGCAGGTTGTTGAAGGCCTGCACGGCGAAGGCTTATTAATTGAACCAAAAGGAAAACCAATAGCCCAAATTGTTGCCATTCCCCCTCCTGATATTATTCCTGAAAGTTTCTGTGGGCTTACCAATGATAAATCAATTCCAATGGGGAAAATTCTCGCAGATTTAGGATGCAGGGTTATTGTTCCAACGCTTATCGATCGAAAACAGGGCTTTTCCAATAACCCAGACATTTCAAGAAAAACTAACATTCCCAGGCGTGAATTCGTTTATCGAATGTCATATGAGATGGGTTTTCAAATTAACGGTTTGGAAATTCAAAAACTACTTCCGTTGATTAGTTGGTTTTCTTTCAAAGATCCCTCAATTCCCATTGGTGTTGCAGGTAACGGGGATGGTGCATTTCAAGCATTGGTTTTAAGTTTTCTTGATAATCGTATTAAAAGCTCATGGATTGATGGTTATCACCTAAACCGAAATAAATCATGGTCAGAGCCACTTGATCGTAATATCTGGAATTATTTGAAGTATTTTTCTGATGCGGAATTAATTTCATCAAGTAACGGTTCGACTTTGATTTCAAGTTTTAGCTATCCGATATACAAAGGGGCAGAGAAAATTGGCAACCTTAATCAAGCTGCGCCTGGGGTTTTGTCTGCACCTGCAAAGGATTTAATTATCAAGGAAAATGAAATCCTTACTTCTTTTTTGAAAGCTTTAGATTCTGAAACGAAAGTAGTGTTTGAAAATGTAAATTCCGATTCAACACTAGTCCACTTGGGCACTAAATTTATTTCAACTATGTCAGATATTAAATCAAACCCCATCAACGAGACTCCAACAGTTGCTCTTGATTTTGCAAATACCGCGGAGGAACGCCAGCAAAGGCAATTCAATGAATTGATTTCTTTTATTCAAAAATCATGGCGTAAATCAGAGAAGGTTCGTCAGGAATTAACTTCTAAGTATGATTCATCAACTGTTGAAAAGTGGGAAAAGAGCTCAGAACCATTAAGGAAATATTTTTCAGAAGAGGTGATAGGGAAACTCCCCGTTGCTACTTTGAAGCCAAACCCAAGATCCCGCATTATTTATGAAAACAAAGATTTTACAGGCTATGAAGTTGCTCTGGATATCCACGAGAATGTATTTGCTTATGGGATATTGTTAGTGCCTTCAAAGATGAATGCTGGAGAAAAACGCCCTGTTGTAGTTTGCCAACATGGGCTTGAAGGAAAGCCAACTGATGTTTGTGACCCGGATAAAAAAACAGCGTCATATAATTCGTTTGGCGCAGAATTGGCAAGAAAAGGGTACATTGTATTTGCTCCACAAAACCCATATTTGGGGAGAGATTTTTTTCGTGAATTGCAAAGAAAAGCAAATCCTTTAGGGTTGAGCCTTTTTTCATTCATCGTTCAACAGCATCAAGTCACCTTGGATTGGCTTAAAACGCTTCCGTATGTTCAATCAGACAAGATAGGTTTTTATGGGCTAAGTTATGGTGGGAAAACAGCAATGCGCGTCCCTGCAATTCTAAAGGATTATTGCCTTTCAATTTGTTCCGGTGATTTTAATGAATGGGTTGGTAAAAATGTGCTTGTTGATTACCCAGGAAGCTACATGTGGACCTATGAATACGAGATGTATGAGTTTAATTTAGGTCAAACTTTTAATTATGCAGAAATGGCAATGTTGATAGCACCCCGACCTTTTATGGTGGAGCGAGGGCATTCGGATGGGGTTGGGATCGATGAAATGGTTGGTTGGGAGTATGCAAAAGTACGAAGGTTTTACGCTTTTTTGGGTATTCCAGAGAAAACTGAAATTGAATTTTTTAAAGGTGGGCATGAAATAAACTCGAAAGATACTTTCGCATTTTTGAAAAAGCACCTCGGATGGCCAAAATCAGACTGATTTATATCCTTCGCCCTTATATATTAAACTTAATGTTTGATTCGGCCCGGTGATGAAACTGGCAGACATGCAGGTCTTAGAAGCCTGTCCCGCAAGGGGTGCGGGTTCAAATCCCGCCCGGGCCACTTTTTACTTTTATGGTAGATGTTTTCCCATGAATCTTGATCAATATTTTGATAAAATCCGATTTCCTTTATCGACAATCCCTGGATTGGCTCAGAATGAGCAGTTCAATGCGGATGCAGAATCCTATGACTTTCTTGTTGAACAAAAAGAAAAAGGCATCACCTTAACCGAAGAGCAAATGCTCCTTTGGGAGGAATTTCAAATTAAGATCCCACATTTATTCAGGTTAAGCACTGAATTTTGGGCTTCGAGCCATCCCTAATAACCCCTGAGATATCTTGTAGAACATCTACCTATTCAAGGATTTGCAGACAATTTAATAACTTTTATGACCAATCCTTCTTTGAATTTGCATTCATCTTTGCCTGTTTTAATCACCGGAGTTTCTGGCGTTCCCGGATTTAATTTTTTTGTGCATATGCGTCAAAAATATGGGGATTCTGTTGTTGGAATTCGCCCTAAAGATACTTGGCGCATGAAAAGCGATGGGATTATTGGCGTTAATCCTGATGATTCTTCAGGGATGCACGAACTTTTCAACAAATATAAATTTAAAACAGTATTAAATGCGACAGGAAGTTGTGCCCTCAAGGCTTGTGAATTAAATCAAGACTTAGCCTATAAATCTAATGTTTTTAGTGCTCAGGTTATTGCCAAACTTGCCACACAGTTTAATTCAAGGCTTGTTCATATTTCATCGGATCTTGTTTTTTCAGGTGATTCGGGCGAAGGAAATTATCTCGAAGATTCACCTGTTGATCCTGTAACCATGTACGGCAAAACCATGGTGGAAGGTGAAAAAGCGATCTCGTCCATAAATCCAAATGCGGCCATTCTTAGAATTTCACTGCCAATGGGGCCTAGTTTTAGTGGCCATGCTGGAGCTATTGATTGGATAACTTCCCGTTTTAAAATGAATAAACCTGCAACACTTTATTATGATGAATTTCGGTCACCGACCTATGTGGAAGATATGAATGAAGTGTTTGAGCTATTTCTTTCAGAGAGTTATAGCGGTATTTATCATTTTGGAGGGCCTAAAAACCTCTCACTCTATCAAATTGGGCAGATAATCAATAAAGCTGGCGGATTTGATCCAAATCTTTTACAAGGATGCCCAAGGCATGAAGCTGGCCCCATCCCTCCCCGTGCGGGAAATGTTACGATGATTAGTGAAAAACTTATTAAAATCCTTGGTTTGCACCGTATTAGACCTTGGCCTTTTAAACCGCATCTCATTCCGGGCGATATGCAATGGCATCATAAACGGGAACCTGAATTTGATTATTCAAAAACCCATTTACAAGAAAATCTTTATAGACATACATGGGAAGTTCCAAGCCCCTCGGAGTACTTTATCCAAGCTAAATTTCGCGGAAATCATTAATTCAGCAATCCATTTTTGTCTTCCCCTAGGGTGTTACCCAAGAATTCCTACAATTTACTATGGGAGGATTTAGCATGCAGGTGCTTCACTTTGACTGTTTCAGTGGCATCAGTGGAGATATGGTTTTAGGCGCCCTTGTTGATCTTGGCGTGCCCGAGGAAGTTATTTGCTTAGCCATTGATTCTTTAAACATCAATGTAAAAGTCAGCTTTGAAAAAATCCGCAAAAACGGTTTTGCAGCTACTTACGCCATGGTCGATGCACCAACCGAAAACAAACATCGCTACCTTCATCAAATTGAAAAAATCATCAGCGATAGCGGGCTTACACACGATCAAAAAAGTCTATCCCTTAAAATCTTCCATAGGCTCGCCAAGGCCGAAGCTCATGCCCATGGAATATCCACAGATAAAGTACATTTTCATGAGGTTGGAGCAGCGGATAGTATTGCTGATATTGTTGCGGCCTCTGTTGGATTCTGTTGGCTTAAAATTGATAAGTTTACCTCCAGATCTGTTCCAACCGGCCATGGGACAGTCAAATGTGAACATGGGGTTATGCCCATTCCAACCCCGGGAACAACAGCATTACTCGAAGGTGCACCGGTTGCAAATGTAAACATTGGAAAAGAACTGACTACGCCCACAGGCGCAGCAATCTTAACCGCAGTGGTTACCGAATGGATTGAATCGCCCCATATGATAATTCAAAAGGTGGGATGCGGGGCAGGCACGATGGATTTGCAAACACAACCTAACATGCTGAGATTGTTTTTGGGAAATATCGCAGATAAAAATAGCGAAGACACCGTCTGGGTATTAGAAACAAACTTGGATGATATTAGTGCAGAGCATGTTGCATTTTGCACAGAATCATTACTGCAGGCAGGCGCATTAGATGTGTATACTGTTCCGATAACGATGAAAAAAAGTCGCTCCGGTGTGATTTTAAGTGTCATTTGTATTGCTGAAATGATTGATGCCTTGCAAATGATTGTATTTCGTGAAACAGCAACGATGGGAATAAGAAAATATCAGGTAAATAGAACCAAACTTCAGCGGGAATCGGTTGTTATTCAAACAAAGTATGGCCCGGTGGCAGCAAAAAAAGGTTGGATTGAAAACAAGTTGAATGTTATTACACCTGAATTTGAAGATTGTGCTCGAGTTGCTCGAACCCATAATATACCTCTTCGAGAAGTTTATGCAGAAGTCATAAGGAATGCTTCTGTTTAAAAGTTCCAGTAAGTAAGAAAGAAAAGTCCAATGCCAAACAGTAACGAAATTCGTCAACAATTTATCGACTTCTTTGCTAAAAAACATGGGCACACTTTTGTGCCATCCAGTGCCGTGGTACCTTTTGATGATCCAACACTGCTATTTACAAATGCAGGGATGAATCAATTTAAGGATGTATTTCTTGGTACAGGTTCGCGGCCTTTTAAACGAGCAGCAAATACGCAAAAATGCATTCGCGCTGGCGGAAAACATAACGACCTTGATGATGTGGGTAAAGACACCTATCACCACACTTTTTTCGAGATGCTTGGGAATTGGTCCTTCGGAGATTACTTCAAAAAAGAAGCCATTCGTTGGGCGTGGGAATTACTCACTGAAGTTTGGGGCCTAGATAAAAGCAGGCTTCATGTAACGGTATTTGAAGGTGATCCAAATAATAATTTGGCTGCTGATGAAGAAGCTGCTCATTTCTGGCGAACGGAAACATCTGTCCCCCACAACCATATTCATCTGGGAAATAAAAAAGATAATTTCTGGGAAATGGGCGATACCGGACCTTGTGGGCCTTGCACAGAAATCCATATCGATCTGACTCCAGATAAATCCGGGGCTCATTTGGTGAACCAAAGTTCTGCCCAATGCATTGAAATATGGAATCTTGTATTTATCCAATTTAATCGAAATGCGGATGGTTCACTTACGCCACTTCCTGCGAAACATGTCGATACCGGTATGGGTTTTGAGCGCGTTACCGCTGTTTTGCAAGGTAAAAACAGCAATTACGACACAGATATATTTACACCTATCTTTGATGCCATTCGCGATATGAGTGGGGCTAAACCTTACTCAGGTATTTTGGAAAACCACAACGATATTGCTTATCGCGTTATCGCTGATCATATCCGCACACTTACTTTCGCAATTTCGGATGGCGGAGTACCCAGCAACGAAAAACGCGGGTATGTTCTTCGAAGTGTATTACGCAGAGCTGAACGGTACGGCAGGCAGTATCTCGGTTTCAAAGAACCGTTTCTTTACAAACTTTGCGCCATAGTGGTGCAAACAATGGGTGATGTGTTTCCAGAGCTTAGGGCTAAACCAGAAGCAGTTGCAAAAATCATCCATGAAGAAGAAGAAGCATTTCTTCGAACCATGGAACGCGGGATGAAACTATTCCAAGAAGTTGCAGATCGAACGATAAGTGCAGGAAGTAAAACAATTCCAGCTTCAGATGTTTTTGATCTTCACACCACCTACGGTTTCTTTGCAGATATCACGGCGCAAATGGCCAGTGAAGTAGGGTTAACCATTGATTTTAATGGCTATCAAACTTTGCTTGAGAAGTTCAAATTGGAATCTGGCAAAGATCGCAAGACATTTATTGTTAGTGCTGTAAATGGTGAAATCCCACATTGTGATGAAGCTCCAAAATATCTAGGAACCCAATCTAACGCGAAGGTTCTTGGTTGGATCGACAACAATACCGTTCACAATAATGGCGCTCTTAAAGGCGAATTAGAAGTAGCTTTGCTTCTTGATAAAAGCTGCTTTTATGCTGAACAAGGCGGGCAGGTTGGTGATAGTGGGGTAATCAAAACTGCTTCCGGAACATTCAAAGTTGAAAACACAATGAAGTTGGGTGCAGGGGTTCTTCATGTTGGAAAGTTAGATTCTGGCTCCATTACAATTGGGCAGGACGCAAAATTGTTTGTTGATTCGAGAAGGGAAGACATCAAGCGTAATCATACTTCAACCCACTTACTCAACCTTGCATTGCGCCAAGTTCTTGGCACCCATATTGATCAAAAAGGATCATTGGTTGATGAAGATAAAACGCGATTTGATTTTTCTCATTCTCAAGCAATCACAAAAGACGAAATAAGAAAAATCGAAAACATTGTTAATGAAATTATTCAGGATGATATTGCGGTTGATTGCAGAGTTATACCTTTGGATGAAGCGAAAAAGATTCCAGGGGTGCGAGCTGTGTTCGGGGAAAAGTATCCCGACCCTGTTCGTGTGGTTTCTGTTGTAAAAAAAGACGATCCTAGCTTCAATGGTTCGGTTGAATTCTGCGGGGGAACTCATCTTGAGCGAACTTCTCAGGCAGGGATGTTTAAAATTATTGGGCAAGAATCTGTAGGCAAAGGTGTGCGCAGATTAACAGCAATCACTGGGAAGGGTGCATGGCTTGAATTTCAAAAAAACTCTTCCACTATTGAGGCAATCGCAGAGAAACTTGGTTGTAATGCAGCTAATGCGCTAGAGAAAATAGCCTCTCTTCAGGAAGAATTAAAAACTATCAAGGCTCAGGTGAAGCAAGGGCAGGGCAATGATCTAGTTGCAGCTATGGATAAATTGCTGGAAGGTGCCATTAGCAAGGGATCAAGCAAAATCATTACGGGTGAAATCCCTGCAGGGCCAGTTGATCAGATTAGGCAGCATTTGGATCGCATTCGGCAGAAAGCTGGTTCATGCGTTGCAGTTGTTATCTGGGTTGATGAAGGCAAAGTCGGCTTGATGAGTGCGGTAAGTGATGATCTTCAAAAAGCTGGAATCGAAGCTGGAAAAATCATTGCAGAGATTGCCCCTATAGTGGATGGCAAGGGTGGTGGCCCCAAAGGGATGGCGCAAGCAGGTGGCAAGAATCCAGCCAAGGTTTCTGATGCCCTTGTAAAAGCTAAAGAAATCATTCTTTCCAAAATCTCTTAGAGAAAGACTTTTATGATTGATAATGGAGGGGCCGATCTAACTCCAACTTTGCGCACTGCAATCACCTTGCTGGAGGCGGGGCAACCCGATCAAGCGATTTCGAGTGCACATTTTCATGCAGACAAAATGATGCGTTTGCATGGTGTAGATTCCGAACAAGTTCTCGAAGCCTTGAAAGAACATGGGTGGGTTCTATGGTGGACTGGCGAACAGGATCGATCTATAACTAAATTCAAGCAGGCTTGTGCACTCGCTGAAAAAATATCGACGCCTGAGATTCATCTTACTTTGGTAACTCAATTGGCTTTGTTGATTGCACAAACCGGACAAATCGAGCCAGCCCGTAAAGAATTGCTTAAATGCTGCAATCTGAAAATAACCACTGAAGACCAGTGCAGGTTGTTTTATCATCTTGCCCAATTCAGCCTTTATCTAGGTGATATTGAATCTGCAGAAAAACAAATCACGCAATCAAAAACCGCTGTAGAATCATTGCGCAAGGGCTTTTACTGGCGTTCAGCAGCGCTACACGCAGAGATTCAAAAAACCATTTCAACATCAACCAAAGCGTTTACCTCTTTAGGAGAAATCAACGCTGGGCAACTGGAAGAGTTGGTTTCTGCTGTAATCATCAGGGCGCCTGAAAGCGATCCGGTAATCTTGCTGGAAGTGCTGGAAGACCTCCGTGAATTCCTCGAATCTTCGCCCCACGCGAGTATGGTTCAAAAACTCAGGACTGATTCGGAAATTGCTAATCTGCTTGGCACACTTGAAAGGCATGATGATCGCATCCGCGTTATAAAATCGCAGATCGAGTATTTTTCGACTGCCACTACGCTTGATAAAATCCAGATGAAATTAGCGATCGCACTTGCCCATGCGGAAGGTTTTGATTTAAGCAATTCGCTAGAAACTTACCTGCAATGCATTAGGGAACTTGATTCGCTTGCAGACCCCGAACTTTCTTTTCAAGCAATGTTTCAATTCAGTATGCTTCTTGATCAAGTACAAAAGTTTCAAGAGGCTCTTCATTGGCTTAGGCTTGCCACGGAACAAGCGTTTAAAACAGATGATCTTGTTGGCACACTAAGGGCCAAGGGCATCACTGGTATTGTGTATTTGCATCAAGGAAAATCAGATCAGGCTTTGCCCTATTTGCGAGAGGCGCTGGAACGACTTTCCCCTAGTGACCCCTATGCCGCCAATGTAATGAAGCATTGGGAAAGTTTTCAAGCAGGGCAGAAATGCAATTGTTTCAACACGGTTGAAATCAACAAACAAAAAGTTCGAAAGCAGATCATGAGTAAATCGCCACGGGGTTATTTGCGAAATGTGCAGATCACGAATGAAAACAATACTTGGAAAATCGATTTTGATTTTGCGAGATTTCCATCCGCAGAAATGCTCAGAAAAATTCAAACGCTCAGCCAGGAAGCCAAAGAGAAATACTTGGATTAAGAAAGACTATCGGATCCCTTGGCCTACAGACTGGGGCGCGCCCAAGCTGATTCCGCCTTGTGATTGCTGGGATTGTTGTGGGTGGGCGTAATATTGCTGAGGCTGATTGTAAGATGCGGAAGGTGTTGCGGGCCGAATCGAAGGGTTCGAATACTCTTCAGATGCAGGCTGGTTCGGTGCGGTGCCTCGATATACAGGCATGGGGGCTTCCAAAACAGGCTGACTAGGTGGGTATGTTTGTCGGGTTACTGCCAAGCTTTGGATGGTGGAAGTCTCGTTGCCTCGGGGGCCATTTGAAGCAAGTAATCCTGGTGCCTGGCCTGGCCGGTTATTTCGGAGGTAAGCAATCCAGCGTTCTTCCAGTTCTTCAATGCTGTTAAATCGATAATAAGCCTTAACTGCATTATCCCAACCGTAGTTCATTGCGTAAGCAACAAAAGCAAGAAAAGTTTGTCGTCCCCCAAGAGAAACAAGGTATTCGCTTACGGAAAACCCTTCAGCATAAAGGACCATTACATCATTGGGATATTTGGTCATGGTGAACAATCTTCGTAAAGGTATTTTTCTGCCGGGAGTGGAAAGAATATCCCTTGTCATGGAATCATGTCGCTGTTTTTCGAGATCGTCTTCCGAAAGAACGCAACCGCCTTCATCAGCCCAACGAGGTACGGGGGTGCGGAAATAATAAGCAAAAACGGTATGAGTAATTTCGTGGGGTAGAACGCTCACCAAGATTCGATCGAGTGGCCCCTCAACTTGCATTTCCTGGCTTAAAACCTGCCCTTGATCAAACGCAAAGGAAGTTGCACCACCAGCGCCGTTTAACGAAATAAGTACCTTTACGGGGCAAGGCTCTGGCCAAGGGGTCATTTCCCTGCCTAGCCATTCCATTGCCTTTTGTTTTCGGTAATATTCAGCGTATTGCCCCACCTGCTGAGCAATTTGGGGGTTTGGGGCGTTGATGATGAAGTTTTGCGTCCGATAGGATGCGCCCATGGATAGAAACGAAAGCAAAATCAGAACTAAACCGTGTTTTGCTTTCATGTAATTTAAACCTCGTTTTTGCATCCATTCCTTACATCGCAAGGATGAACGCAAAAATGAAGCCAAGTCGCATATAAATGTTTATCTATGTTTCAATTCAAGCTTAAATGCCATCATGATCACTGTTTACGGCAAGGCTTCCGCATTTTAACAGGGATTACACCCCCTTGGTTTATGTAACAATTACAAAGTTTTGAATTAAAATTGTAAGAGTGAATAAAAAAACCCCAGCTTGAAAAGCCGGGGTTCAATCGATCCAAATCTCAGTGGCCTAAGCCTACTTTTTGAGCGGAGCCTTTTCGGGCTCGATAGCTCCGGTTGGACCAAGTTTTTTAATAAGGGCGCCTGTCGCACTGTTAAAGGTGTAAATAACTCCGGCTTCGCCACCAGAAGCGATCATAGTACCATCCGCACTTGCAGCCAATGCATAAAGAAAATCTTCCGAATTGGCAAAGGTTTTGACTGCGCCGCCGGTATCAACATTCCAGATTCTCATGGATTTATCACCACTGCATGTGATGAATTGTGGGGTGACTCCGACAAATTGCAATCTAGAAATCTGCTTGGTGTGGCCTGCAATAGTTCGGGATTGTTCGCCTTTTTCAAAGTCCCAAACTTTGATTGCGTTATCTGCACCTGCACTAGCAAGAAACTTTCCATCATTTTTCCAAGCAACATCCATCACATGATGAGTATGTCCTTCAAAAGATTTAACTGGCTTACCAGAAGGCACCTCAAAGATTTTAACAAACTTGTCTGCACCGCAAGAAGCAAGCATCTTTCCATCTGGACTAAACGAAACACCAAAAGCAGTGTCACTATGTGCGCCCTTGATATCCAGCAACTGTTTGCCTGTTGCGACATCAAAAATTTTAACTTCACCATCTTCCGTAGCAGCACCCCCAGCCGTTGCAAGCAACTTGTTGTCAGGCGAAAAAGTAAGTGCAACGACCCGGTCTGCAAAGCCATCTATTCGCTTTACTTCAGCGCCTGTTGCAGCATCCCAAATCCGGATTTCTTGGAAACTTCCGCTAGCAAGTAATTTGCCATCAGGGCTAATTGCCAGAGATTCAACAATAGAAATGTGTGATGCTTTTGCAGGTTTGCCATCTGGGCTTACAAGACTTTTTGCTTCTAAATTTCGAATAAGCGCTCCGGTGCTGGCATCATAAATATGAACCATGTTGCCACGAGCTGCGATTAAGTTGGATTTATCTTTAGTGATCACAATACCACGAACAGGGTAAACAGTAGCAGGGGGTAAAGAGACAACGACTTTAGGTTTAACTCTTGCAGCGCTAGGTGCTTTGGCGCCTTGATTAATCCAAAGTTTCAATAAGGCAAGTTCTTCTGGGGTTAAAGGTTCTTCGCTTTTAGGTGGCATGGATGGGCGGGTTGTTTTGCCTGAAAGCTGATAAATCAAGCTGTCTGCAGCTTTGCCTGCCACTAATGGAGTGCCTTTTTTTCCACCTTTCATCAAGGCTTCGTAGGTTCCCATGTCCAGTTTGCCTTCTTTTATATTCCCGCTATGGCAGAAGTTACACTTCTTTACCAAAATCGGCTCGATATCTTTGTCGTAGGTTACCGGTTCGGGTCGTTTAAGTTCAACAACATCAATCGGCTTAATGGGGGCTGATTTCTTAGGTTCATCGGCTGCCATTGCTGAGCTAAAACCAAACAAGCACAATCCAATTGCTAATCGAAACATGATAAACCCCTTTTAGAGAAAAGCCTTTACTTAACCACGCTTACATTCGCCTTAAGTTCCGCAATTATCTCATCCTTGCCCAGAAACATTCCTTTGAATTTTAACACAATATCATTTCTCGGCCCAGGCATGGCGTCCGCAGCCACTTTTATTTTAATCTGAGTTGCCTCAGAATTGATTGCAAATTCTGAAGGTTCTAGAACGATACCTTTTGCATTTGCAGGTATAGCCACTTCGACTTTATAAGTACCTTCGTAGTTATGAAGCCTTTTAACTTTGAGTTCAAGTTTTCCTTCAGCACCCGCTTTAACTTGGACTCCGGTATTAGTAACACTAAATTCGCCTAGCGCCTTAGGTAGAACCGTCAATTCCAGTGGTTTAATAACTGAAACAACATTAACAGCAGCCTTTTGTTTGCCTGCAGCATCCTTTGCAAAACCAAGATTAGTCTGTCCACGCAATACGATGCTATAAACGCCAGGGGTTTGAGTTACAGGAACTGTAACGGGGATCGTTCCATCGTTAGCAGCGGGTGCAATGCTGATAGCCTTGTTGTTGTTAACAAAGTTGGCAGGTAAATCCACCGGTTCAATTAAGATTGCGGCTTTCATTTCCGGGTCGCGCTTTACTATTACAACTTTAATCGTGCCTTTATCCCCCTGAACGATTTTGTTTTTATCAATCGTAGCCTTCATGTTTAAGAAATTTTTATCCCTTACTTCCGCAACAATTCCACGATCAACCCTACTGATTGCAACAATATTCTGGTTGGCAACCAAGGGCCAAACGATAGAGACAGGGATCGCTTCATGGGTTATCTTTTTCCCGTTCACAGTAGCAGTGCCGGTTATTTTTGGAATAGAAGTGGTTTCAGCGGCATTCTCTTCGCCGAGAATCACCAAGCTGGCACGATTCAAAGATTCATTTATCGTTAAAGGTTCCGCTTTTGTGCCTGCTGGCAATCCTTCTGCGGTGACAACGATTTCGCCTTTAAAGCCATCTTCACGAAAAGCAAAAACTGAAAGGTAATTCATGCCGCCTTTTGGGATTGTCAACACATCAGGTCGAAAGTTGGAGGAAGGCATTACCACAAGGCTGAAGTCTTCGGCTGGAGGCGCCAATCGCAATTGGTAATGATG
Source organism: Gemmataceae bacterium (assembly GCA_044337875.1). Lineage (GTDB taxonomy): Bacteria > Planctomycetota > Planctomycetia > Gemmatales > Gemmataceae > UBA969. The sequence goes on along the minus strand of JBIIMS010000002.1, from coordinate 128,750 downwards.
CCTAGCACCAAATAAATTGGAAGATTGCCTGCTGCCAACTAAAACTGAATAATCGCCATCTTCGGGAACATTGAACAAATAACTGCCTGGGTCGGTTGTGTTAGAACCAAGCTTGATGTTAAGAGGATCCTGCTTATCATCAAGTTCGGTAATAGTACTTTTGCCATCCTTGCCAACAATTCTAAAAAACAAATCAGCTTGCGATCCCAAGGCCTCCCCAGCAAGTTTGATCAAGATTTTTTCGCTTTTCTTTGCACTGAAAGAATACCAATCCTTATCGCCTCGTTTGTCGATTCTTCCGCAAACTAGACAAGGGGTTGCAATTTTTTGCGCCTTGGCAATGGTATCGTTATCATCTTTTTCAGGTACAACCGGAACATCAGAAACCGTTGTAAGCACTGCGTTAGAGGAACCGGATGCATTTTTTAATCTTGCTTCAAAAGCCTTATTCCAAAGCATCTGGGGAGAAATCTTCGTCGTGTATTTAGAATAAGACAAAGCTCCGGTGGTCGGGCATGCTAGAGGAACGATTACTTTTTCCAATATCACACCATCCGTTTTTTGAGTTGGATCTAACACGCCACCCGGTAAATTGCGCCCATAATAAGTTGCGGGAACGGTTTGCCCGGCAACAACTGCATTGGGAAACACAGCATCAATCCAAGGGAAGGTGCCAACCATCAACCGGTAAAAATGCTCTGCAGAACCAGCGTTGTAAGTGAATTGACAAACTCGAATGATATAATCGCCATCGTTGGGAACGGTGAAATCTGCAAGCGCATCATTTCCATCATAATTCTTGCTCGAAGATAGTAATCGGTTTTCGGTATCAAAGATTTCAACTTGTGGATTGCATTTGCTATCTAAACTGGAGGCTAGGCAACTTGCAAGAATGCGCTGTCCTTTTTTTCCTTTAATGGAAAAGAAATCGACATCCGTTGGAGCGCTGATAACGCCGTTGACAACCGTATTGATTTCTATTTTTTGAGCTTCAGGAATATCATTGTTAGGTTCTTTTTCATTAATCTCATTTAAGTCTGTTACTTGAAAAGCGCGGGAATTGCTAATGCCGGCTTTACCTGAAATTCTAACATCATGAATACCCAAAGGCGTGTCAGCAGGAACGGTAACTTTGAATTTGATCAATTTTGGTGCAGCAGGAGGAGCAGGGGCTTTATCGCTCTTTTTAGGATCTGCTTTTTTTGGGTCTTCCTTTTTTGCTTCTTCAAAAACAGGCTCAGCTTTAATTCCAGGATGGCTGAAAATCATCTTTTGCAAGCCTTCAAGATCGGTTCCTGCAAATAAAACTTCAACAGTTGTGCCAACTTTTGCCCCAGCAGGGCTTATCGAAAGCAATCGGGTTTGAGGCATTGCAGAATCAAGCATCTGGCCTATGGTTATGTCGGGCTGAATAAAAACGATGGCAATCAAGCCAAGTGCACAAATCCTTAAAGACATAAGCAGATAATGCTTCATGAAACTCTCTCCCAATCAAAATCCGGTAGTTATTCAGGCAAATGACCTTAAGGCTGGCGTTTTCTTCGATTAATACTCGATTCATCGCAAGGCGGGTTACTAATCTATGGACTCATCATAAATCGAATCTAGTGCTAGGTCAAGAAAAAGAACTGTGAACAATCTTGACTTCCGTATCATTATTGCAGATAAAGACTTAATGGAATATCGGGGATTGGCGCAGATTGGCTAGCGCGCTTCCTTGGGGTGGAAGAGGTCGCAGGTTCAAATCCTGTATCCCCGACTATTTTCAAAATCAAAAGCTCTTCTTCTTTACCGTCGAAGGGCTTTTTTTTGTTATGACCGTATGATTTTTCACAGTGGTTCGTAAAAAGGTCATAAACATTTCATAATATCTACGTTTTTTCAGTTTATTTTCAGAAACTTCACGTATTTGCTATGGATCAATCGCTTTCTAATTATAATTATATGAATGCATATTATTCTCTCTATTATTCAACCATGGGCTTAGAAGGGGTGGGGTTTTTTAATGTTAACGACCTCGAAAACCCTATTAGAAAACATTTCGCTATTAGATCCCAATGCGTGGGAAGACTTTGTGAAAACATATTACCCAATCATTCATAAGTGGGTAAGGAAGTTCATTCTTAACCGTGAAGATGCTGAAGACAAAATTCAGGATATCTTTATGGCGATTCACACATCAATAATTCGATTCGAACACAGGGGCAAGGGGACTTTCAGGAAATGGCTGAAGACAATTTGTTTTCGGAAAATCATCGACTATCAACGAAATATTAAAACCTCCATTTCCACAGATTTCCAAATATCGATGGATTCATTGGAAGCCTCTGAGATTGGTATGGAATGGGATTCCAATTATGTTGAAAAAACCAAAGAAGCTGCAATGAACTTCGTGAAAATGAGATTCTCCAAAGATGATTGGGATATTTTCTACAGGATCTTCGTTAACCAGGAAAAAGCTGCAGAAGTTGCAGCCTCGCTCAATGTTTCCAAAAATGTCGTTTATATTGTTCATTGCAGAGTAAAACAAAAATTTACTGAAATACTTAAAGAATTAACCGATCAGTTATAAAAGGTTTCCCCTAACTTACAACTTCGTTTTAGGGATATAAAACCTTGAACACAAATAACCCTTGCCCTTCTCGTAATGATCTGGAATCCTATTTTAATGGTTCCTCATCTGCTGATAATCTGGAATTAATCTCCCAACATATTCTTGGATGTGAAAAATGCGTTTCAGTCTTAGAAACCATCGAGGCAACTGCGCCCAAACCTCAAATCCCAAACCTTGCCAGCACAAATGTTTTTGGTGGATTTTCATCTAAAAACTTGCAAAAAATTCTCGATATGGGGGTCTATCTCCCTGAAAAAACCCGTGCCCTCGTTGAACGAGTGCGTGCAGCCAATCAATCAGGCGCAAGTGTAAATATAAACCATTTTCGTTTGGTGGGCCTTTTGGGAATGGGGTCTTCTGGAATTGTGTTTGAAGCTATGGATGAAAAGCTTAATCGAAAAGTTGCAATCAAGATGATGATTCACACCACTTCCAACAGCAAAATGCAAAATAGTTCGTTTGACCACGAAGCGAAGGCTATAGCAGCAGTTAAACATGAGTCACTTGTTGACATTTACGAAATTGGAGAATGGGACGATCTTCAATTTATCGTAATGCCTTTTTTGGCAGGCGAAAATCTCGCAACCCGGTTGAAACACAATGAACGCAAACCTTTTATTCCAGCTCAGGCAATTCCAATTGCAATTCAAATCGCCCAGGGATTAAAAGCGCTTCACGAAACAAGAATTTTGCACCGCGATCTTAAGCCCTCAAATATTTGGCTTACAAAAGAAAAATCAGGCAGGGATAAAATAATCATTCTTGACCTCGGCCTAGCCCATAGGCTTGATACCCCGATCAATGATGGTTTATATTGTGGAACCCTAGGCTATATGTCTCCAGAGCAGACTAATGGCGATACCCTTGATGTTCGATCCGATTTATTTACATTTGGCTGTGTTCTTTTCGAAATGCTTAATGGTAAACCCCCTTTTTCATTTGCTTCCCGTGTTGATGCAATCACCTATTTTAGAAAAGGATTAACGCCTGACCTCCGATTGTTTCAGGAAAAAATCCCCGGCCCCCTTGGTTCCTTGGTACGCAGTTTAATGGAAGTGAATCGGGAAAATAGGCCAGCAACTATCGCCGAGGTTATAAAGCAACTTAAAACAATTGAAAAAAAGCTGTCCTCAACCCCGATTAGTCGAAGACTGGTAATCGCAACGGTATTAGGTGGCAGCCTTCTATTTTCTGCAGGGTTCTTTCTTTTATATAAGCAAGTTTCCTCATCAGTATTTGAAACAAATTCTGATGTATTGCAAAATCAGCCTGCCGTTTTTAATAATGTAGATAAATACTTCCTGCACCCGAGTAAAGAAATTCTCGGGATAGCCCAGGGAAGCCAGGTTAGTTTTTATGAAAACTCCAAATTAATCAACAATTTGAATCTTTCCAGAACTCCCGGGAAATGCTTTTTCTCAGACTGTGGCGATTATCTTTGTTTATATAACCCTGGAACAATTACGATTTATTCCTATCCAGAATTAATCAAGATTCATCAAATTGAAGGTGAGCCGATTATTTCCTTTGGTTTTATTTCCAAAGGCGATCCCAAAAAGTTCTTCTATTGCAATCGCAATCAATTCTTTTTTGTCAACTTAGACCAAAATCTTAAGGTTACCGAATCGGAATTATTTCCCTTGGAAATTAGCAGCGCAGTTTCCGATCCAAGGGGTAGGGGGGTTATTGTTGTTTCAAATGAAAGAAATGGCTCAATTGGTTTAGTTTCTTCTGTAAGTTTAAAAATAAGTTTTAATGACAATGGTCTTAAAGATTACTATCGGGAAGGTATTTCAAAAGATCCCATAACGCAAATTACATTTTGCAGGGATGATTCTTATGTAGCCGTTTTATCCAATAAAAATTGGGTTGGTGCATTTGATGTTAAAAAGCTCTTCAGCCCATTAAATGAATACCGTAATGAATCTGAAGTTAAAAATATCGGATGGAAGAACAAAGAGATTCTAACATTTTTAAAAGACCAGGTGGTTATAGAAAAAGCAAAGCCAATGCGAATATTGAAGTCAAATTACGAATCGCTGATTAATACCGGAAGTTCCAGCCTTAAAAACCTTGCCTTGCACATGGAAGATAAACAACTATTTGTTTGGAACTGGAAGTAATTGCCCTAACATCAACACTTTCCATTTTGCTTTTCTTTTTGTTTTCGTCTTTTTACTTTCTTTTTCTTCCCCCAACTCCCAACCCTCTTCCCTCCGGGAAAAGGGCCCTTCGCTTCGCTAGCCCGTGTTTCTATCCTCCACCACTTTTACAACTTTCGTCTTATTGAGCGGCGGATGTCAATCCGCTGGTGCTCGCCCCACACCTTTGCTGTTTGTATTTCTGGATTCCCCGCTTTCGCGGAGAATGACGGAAGGAGTCAACACGCCTTTGTCACCCTCGCTGAAAAGCGGGGGTCCATTCTTATTCTTCCTTTTACTTACCATTTATTTGGGTCAGCCTGTTTAAAGACAGAGGAGTTGCGATGGGGAAGCCCCACTGCAACTCCTCCATTTGAACCTTTAGATCTTGCACCTATAGATGACTATTACTTCCGACTCTGAATGATTTGTTTTCATTCCGTGTCTAAAGTATTTTTTCTTATGTCTTTTCCGTGTCTCTGCTTCTGTCTTTTCCGTGTTTTTCCGTGTTAATCCGTGGCTAGTCTTATGCTTCTACTTATTCTTCCTTCCGTGGCTTATTCTGCTTCCTTCCGTGAAATTCCGTGAAATTCCGTGGCAAATGCTTCTGTTTATTCTTCCTTCCGTGGCTAATCATCTGCATCTTCTGCGCAATAGTTGACCAAATATCAACGAATCTATTTATTCGGATTATTTTTCCCATTTTCTGAAAGATCCCAAAACCCCCACGATATTTGTATGTAGGGACTTTGTATTTACTTGGAATTTCATCCCACATTACCTGGGTATTTGAATTCCTTTTGTAACGGCATTGTTTTAGTGCCTAACGCGTAAGTCCTTATGGTGTTATATTTTATATTTTTTCCGCAATGCAGTTAATCTGCTAGAGAGTAAAGGGCCTTCCGATGTTTTTAAATGCTTTCAAAAATCTTTTCACCCCAAAAGCCACTAAAACAGCATTAAAAAAAGGGATTCGCCGTAGGCTCGAACTCCTTGGCCTAGAAGAACGTATTGTTCCCGCGGTTCCTTTCTCACCAGCATTTCCGCACGCCTTATCCATTACCACGGGAAGCGGTGCTGCAACCACTTCCGCTTCCTTCAGCGTTACTTTCAATCAGTCTGTTATTGGGGTGGATACTGCAGACTTCAATTTAATTACTACCGGATCAGTCGCTGGCGGCGCTATTTCCTCCGTAACTGGTTCAGGGGCCAACTACACGGTAAATGTCACCGGCATCACGGGTTCCGGCACCCTAGGTGTGAACTTGGTTGATTTGCCTTCCATTACCGCCTTGCCTTCGTTTGCAGCGAAACAAGATTTCGCTACGGGACAAAACCCTTCTTACGTTACCTTGGGCGATGTGAATGGCGATGGCAGACTCGATATCATCACTTCGAATTTTGGAGACAATACCGGCAGCGTTTTGTTGGGTAATGGGAATGGCACCTTTGCAGCTCAAACCACCTTCGCCACGGGTAATAGTCCAAGCTCCGTGACCTTGGGGGATGTTAATGGCGATGGTAAACTCGACATCATCACCGCGAATAATAATTTCAGTGGTTCTGTTAGCGTGCTTTTGGGTAATGGCAATGGCACCTTTCAATCGCAGCAAACCTTCGCCACGGGAATTTTTACAAATTCCGTAATCTTGGGCGATGTGAACGGCGATGGTAAACTCGACATCGTTACCGCAAATCGCAACTCCAACAATGCCAGCGTGCTCTTAGGCAATGGCGATGGCACCTTCCAAGCCCAGCAAACCTTCGCCACGGGGACTAAACCATTCACTGTAACATTGGGCGATGTGAACGGCGATGGCAGACTCGACATCATCACCGCAAATGCTGTCTCCAACAACACCAGCGTTCTGTTGGGAAATGGTAATGGAACCTTTCAAGCGCAGCAAACCTTCGCCACTGGAACTGAGCCATACTGCGTTACTTTAGGTGATGTAAACGGTGATGGCAGACTCGACATCATCACTGGTAATTATAATATCGGCGACGTCAGTGTGCTCTTAGGCAATGGCAATGGCACCTTTCAGCCCAAAACAGACTTCGCCACAGGTGGTGGTCATCTTTATTCGGTTACCTTGGGCGATGTGAACGGCGATGGTAAACTTGACATTATCGCTGCGAATCAGGTCTACAACAACGCCAGTGTGCTTTTAGGCAATGGCAATGGCACCTTTCAAACGCAAGCAGACTTCGCTACGGATGTTAATCCATACGCCATTACCATGGGCGATGTGAACGCTGATGGAAGGCTCGACATCATCACCGGTAATCAGGGCTCTCCCACCGTCAGCGTGCTCTTAGGCACGGGTGGTAGTGCCATTACCGCAAACTTCGCGCCCCAGCAATCTTTCGCCGCGGGTACTCCATACTCCGTAACCTTGGGCGATGTGAACGGCGATGGCAGGCTCGACATCGTTACAGGGCGATTTGACTCTAACAATACCAGTGTGCTTTTGGGCAATGGCGATGGTACCTTCCAAGCCCAGCAAACCTTCCTCACGGGAAGTAATCCACGTGGCGTGGCCTTGGGTGATGTGAACGGCGATGGCAAGCTCGACATCATCACCGCAAATTATGGGTCCGCCAATGCCAGCGTGCTCTTGGGTAATGGCAATGGCACCTTCCAACCCAATACAGACTTCGCCACAGGAACGGGAACTAACCCAGTCTCCGTGGCTTTGGGCGATGTGAACGGCGATGGTAAGATCGACATCATCACTGCAAATCGCGACGCCAACAGCGCCAGCGTTCTCTTAGGCAATGGCGATGGCACCTTCCAAGCCCAGCAAACCTTCTTCACGGGACAATTTTCTAATCCACGCTCCGTAGCCTTGGGTGATGTGAACAGCGATGGCATACTCGACATCATCACCGCAAATTATGGCTCCGGCAGCGCCTGCGTGCTCTTGGGCAATGGCGATGGCACCTTCCAAGCCGAGCAAACCTTCGCCACGAAACTATCATCCCGTTCCGTGGCCTTGGGCGATGTGAACGGCGATGGTAGGCTCGACATCATCACCGCAAATAATAACGATCTCTCCGTAAGCGTGCTTTTAGGCAATGGCAATGGTACCTTCCAAGCCCAGCAAACCTTCGCCACGGGATTTCGTCCATACAACGTTACTTTGGGTGATGTCAACGGCGATGGCAACCTCGATATCATCACTGCGAATAATGGCTCTGGCAACAGCGCCAGCGTGCTTTTGGGCAATGGTAATGGCACCTTTAAACCCAAAACAGATTTCGCCACACAGCCTTATACATTTACCGTTACCTCGGGTGATGTTAACGGCGATGGCAGACTTGATATCATCACAGGAAATTTTTTCTCCAACAACGTCAGCGTGCTCTTAAATAGCCTTGCCTTTACTGGGCAGACTGCGACTGTAAGTAACGGGCCCTCGGTAACCTCTAACACAAGTAATCTGGCAGTCACTGCTACCACACTTATCATTACTGGTTCTGGTTTTGATACCACTGCAGGGAATAACACGGTTACCTTGAGCAGCGGCACGGGCACCGTTACCAGCGCAACCGCCACTCAATTGACGGTTACCTTCAATACTCCTCCATCTGTTGGTAATTTGACTGCGGTGGTTACATCTAACGGTTCTAGCAGCGGCAGTCCGGTGCAAGTTGCAAGCGTAGTTGGTGCGGCTAACACACCAACCTTTGGCACACCAACTGCAACTGCAGATGGCTTCACCGTGCAGATTAGCAACTACGATCCCAACTTCACCTATGGTGGAACCGCCACCGCAAACGGCACCGTAGCGATATCCAACACTGGTTTGGTAACAGTAACCGGAGTAGCAGCGAATACCTCTTCCACTGCAACTATTACTACCACCCGAACTAACTATGTAAGCGGCAGTGCCCAAGTCACTGCATCTTCCCTGAATGCAGCTAACACTCCTGCCTTTGGCGCACCAACTCCAACCGCAGATGGCTTCACCGTACAGATTACCAACTACGATGCTAACTTCACTTATGGTGGAACCGCCACGGCAAACGGCACCGTTGCAATATCTAATACCGGTTTGGTAACAGTAACTGGAGTAGCACCTAATACTTCATCCACTGCTACGATAACTACCAACCGAACTAACTATGTAAGCGGTAGCGCCCTAGTAACTGCAACTTCGCTGAATGCAGCAAATATACCAGTATTTGGCGCAACAACTGCAACTGCAGATGGCTTCACCGTGCAGATCACCAACTACAACGGAGCCTTCACCTATGGTGGAACCGCTACTGCAAACGGCATCGTTACGATTTCCAATACAGGTTTAGTAACAGTTACCGGGGTAGCAGCCAATACCTCATCCACTGCAACCATCACCACCACGCAAACTGGCTTCGCTAATGGCTCTGCCCAAGTCACTGCAATTTCGCTGGGTTCCAGACCCTTGATCACAGGAACGCCTTCGCTTCCCTCTTCTAGTGGGGCTAGCACTATCAACCTTTATGATGCTACAACCGGCCAACCCAATGGCACCGCAGTGCCTTTTCCCGGATATGATGGCCCTGTAAAAGTTGCTTCCGGCGACTTCAACAACGATGGCGTTGCAGAACTCGTCGCAGGTGCTGGCGTCGGTGGCGGCCCAGCTATCGCTATCCTTAACTCCCAAACCGGCGAAATCTTGGAAACTTTCTTTGCCTTCAGTCCAGCCTTCACTGGTGGCATTTTCGTCGCAGTTCAAGATACTAACGGTGATGGAATCTTAGATATCATCGCAGCCGCCGGCCCTGGCGGCGGTCCAGAAGTTCGTATCTTCAATGGCGATGGCCTTACCGTTCTTCGTTCCTTCTTTGCCTACGCACAAGATTTCTCCGGCGGTGTTAGCGTTGCATCCATCGACTTCAATAACGATGGTATCCTCGATCTAGTTACAGGCGCTGGACTTGGCGGCGCTCCCCATGTGAAAGTATTCGATGGCGCTACCAACGCAGTCATTAGCCAATGGTATGCCTACCCTACTGATTTCACCGGCGGCGTCTTCGTCGCAGTTGGCGATATCGGCAACGATGGCACCTTCGAAGTCGTTACCGGCGCTGGCATAGGCGGTGCACCCGTCGTTGCAGTCTGGGATCCCTTCACCGGCGCATTAATTTCACAGTTCATGGCCTACGCAGAGGTATTCACAGGCGGCGTTCGCGTTGCAATCAACGATGGCAACGGCGATGGCATTGCAGACCTTATCACCGGCGCAGGACCAAGCGGCGGCCCCCATGTTAAAGTCTTTAGCTTCCCTGATTTGGATATTCTATTCCAATTCTATAGCGGCGAAGAATCCAACCCAGGTGGCGTCTTCGTTAGCTAACAACTAAGCGACTTCTCAACAAACCTTTCCCCATCCACCTCTTTGAAGTGGGTGGGGTTTTCTTTTGTATCTATGCTCTTAACATCCACACTTTCTATTTTGCTTTCTTTCTCTTTTACTTTCTTTTTTATTGTTTTTTCTTCCCCCAACTCCCAACCCTCTTCCCTCCGGGAAAAGGGCCCTACGCTTCGCAAGCCCGCCATCTAACCTTCACCACTTTTACAACTTTCGTCTTATTGAGCGGCGGATGTCAATCCGCTGGTGCTCGCCCTATTCCTTTTTCTTATTCTTCCTTTTACTTGCCGTTTATTTGGGTCAGCCTGTTTAAAGACAGAGGAGTTGCGATGGGGAAGCCCCACTGCAACTCCTCCATTTGCACCTTTAGATCTTGCACCTATAAATAATTGCAATCGTCGCTCACGCTTCCGGCTCTGATTTATGTGTTTTTTATTCCGTGAAATTCCGTGTTAATCCGTGGCAATGCTTCTGCTTGTTCTTCCTTCCGTGGCAAATGCTTCTGCTTGTTCTTCCTTCCGTGGCTTATTCTGCTTCCTTCCGTGTTATATCATTAGCTTTATTCATTTAAACAATCGATCAATTCGGGGGCGTTGCCAATTACTCCAACAACAATTGCATTCTGCTTAAACTGCTTACCCAGTTTTATTGCATCCTCTTTGCGAATATTCAAAACCATAAAACTTGCTTCAGGTTCCCAGGAATCATCATCTCCCACTCCTATACCTTTAAAAAACAAATAGTGTTTCCCTGACAAATAATTTTCTAGTTGAGTGTTCAGGAGAGTGTTTACATCTGCATTTTGCATGACTGAACAAGGGTTGCATGCAGTGATGAATGCCCATGATTCCATTTGATTGCTCAACAGCAATTCCTGTAACAATGGATTCATTACGCCTATCCTGATATCAATTTCGCCAAGGGGTAAATAAATCCGGTAGGTCGTGTTTTTATATGCTTCGAATAACTTAGTATTCATAATTGAGAACCAAGGGACGATATTTTTCCGATGCTTTCATTTAATTATCTGGCAATAGGAAAGTTCATCAGCAATAATAATTGCAAATCTAACACAATGATCATGAAAGGATCACCATGAAAAACTTTTTACTTATTGCATCGCTGGCATCCTCCACACTTTTTGCTTTAAGCCTTTGCGTCGCTCAAGAAAAAAAAGAAGCTGAGTGGGTTAGCATTTTTGATGGAAAAACAATGAAGGGTTGGCATGTAAGTTCTAAAACCGGGCACAGCGGACCTAGCAAGAATAAATCAGGCGGCAAATGGGAGATTGTTGATGGCGCAATCATTGGAAGCCAAGATATTCCTGGAAATGGCGGCATTATTATCACCGATGAAAAATATGGTGACTTTGAAGTTTCTATCGAAATGAAAAATGATTTTGGCCCTGATAGCGGGCTTTTTCTTCGCAGCACTGAAGAAGGCAAATGCTATCAAGCCATGATTGATTATCATGCCAACGGGAATCTTATGGGCGTGTACGGCGAAGGCTTGGGTGGCAAACCCCATCTTCGCAACTTTAGCTTCCAAAAACTGGTCACGGATATCAAGGAAGATTCAGCCCCTGTTAAATTGCCTGTTCCTGCAGACAAATGGGCTGACTTCTGGAAGCACGGCGAATGGAATGAACTCAAAGCCAGCATTGTTGGCAATCCCCCTAAAGTTACCACTTACATCAAGGGCATTAAGTTCATGGAATATACCGATACGGAAAAACGCCTTCCTGATTCAGGTGGTATTGCACTTCAAGTACACGGCGGTGGTGATTTCACTAAGGAATTTGTACGCTATCGAAACATCAAGGTTCGTAAATTAAATTAACTCTGGTGTTTGCATTTTAGTAATCCGCAATGGTCCCATCCTTAAGGCGATAACGGGTGGGCCATTCTGTTTTATAAGCTATAAAATCGAAGTGGAATATATAACGAAAGTAAGACACATGCAAAATGCCTCAAAGTTTTATAGTAAAGTTGCGAAATCCTCGAAGTTGAATTATTTTGCAACCTTGAACAGATCTTATAAAGATTGCTTAAGTTGTATTGCACCCGAACCGGTTGATTCACTTTACTTCATATTTTAAATTAAATTCTTAAGTTCACGGGTTACGGTTTCAAGTAATATCTCAAGACACCCGGGAGCTACAGTTGCAATTTTTTCCTGATAAATCCCATACCCATAATTAGAGGCTGCTGGCAAATAACCAGGCTGCCATTCATTTGAAAGGGTGGCAATAATCACAGAGTGGCTAGGAAATCGCTTTCTTAAATTGATTTGAAACATCTGATAAAGTTCCCCGGGAAGGAATACCCAAAGCGAATCCCCCCATATCAATAATTGAAAAGCGTACTGATAAGTTTTAGTTCCGGGCAATGAAGAAAGCCTAGTGATTTGCCTAGTCATTTGTTCAACAAGTGCCCTGTAATCTCTTGCACTAGTTTGATCACCTGAACTTAATGCATTTGTTTCTTCGTGCTGCCAGTGAAGTAACTGGGCCTTAGTTTCTTCTAATGTTGGCAGATCCGACCTATAAGGAAGCTGAATAGTAATTTCTTTAAATCCCCACCTTTTTTTAGAATCTAATTCTTTTTTTTGTAGTGGCTGATGAGTCCATATTCCCAGGGTTGCCCCTGAAACAACTGGACCTGCATAGGTAAAACAAGTAGAAGTGGGAACTAGACTTTCCAACCCAGATAAAACAGCAAAGCCAAGTTGTCTGCCATTGCGATCAGCGACTTTATGATCTCCAACAAATCCATCTATAGGGCCAAGATCTCCTGAAGCCCCTTGTAAGAAAAGGCAGGGCGCAAGTGTTTCTTTTTCAATTATTTCCCGCATTGAACCAATATAATCGGGGCTTATTTTAGTATTTTCATAAGCAAGAGTAGTTGGGTGGCACGCATAATTCACCAGAGTTGCAAAGCTTTTCCCATCAGCATTTTCAATTCTTGCTAATAGCACTGTATCATCCGCCAACCCTTCCGGATTAAAACCACAAACGAACTGCTTTGATGTTTCGTCATAATAATTGCGATGTGCTGCCAAGTTACAACGGGTAGAACCAAAAGTAACAAAAGCTGACTGACTATTATTCATAGCATTTAAAGTAGTAGATGCACATTTTTGTATTAAGCCATCAAGATAAGGGCCAATGAGTTCGCCCCCAGGAAGGTTGGAACGACTTCTTGACATCCAACCAGAGCCGTGCGTATGCGACAAGCTTACTACAACATTTTTTTCTTCAATATTACATGAGCTTGAAACCAATTTACGAATGGCTTTGATTTCAGCACCATCAAGAATGCAATGATCCATGGTGATTAAAACAATTTTTTCAGAAGGCTCATCTGAATGCGCCATCCAAAGCACTGTCAGCATTAAAGGGCGATGCACACCCGTGGCCTGATCATGCTTTGCAGCTCCCCACATTCGATGATAAATTCCGATAGGTGGAGTGATGTCTAATTGGGCAACACCAACATTACCAATGCTTTGGCTTGAATCGACTTTGGTAATCATAAAGTTTCCTTGCCAAACAAAGGGCCTTTTGGGTTTAAAAATGACCAGATCAAAGCATCGACAGCAAAAATGCCAGCAAACAAAAAGAGAGCGAAATCCCAATTGTGATTTTTCTCAATTATTCTACCAACCACCAATGGGAATAATCCTGCCCCGATATTACCACACATATTCATGGTGCTAAAAACAGTAGCGATGTTACGGCCACCAAAATCGATAGCTACTGAGTAACCACTGACTCCACCAAAAGCAGCCCAAAAAGCACCAAGTGCCATTAGAAAAACAGATGTGTTCGTATCAGTGATATAATTTGCGGTTACAAAAAGCATGGAACAAATAATCATACCTGCAACCGCAATCCCCTGCCTGCTTAATCGTTTATTCCCAGTTGCTTTGTAAATCCATTCACTTGAAATACCACCTAAAAGTCCCCCTGCCATCATTCCAATACCAGGCCAAGATGTCATACGCCCAGCTTCAAGGTTGGTTAAGCCTCTTGTTTCTTCCAAAAATCGTGGGAACCATGTGCTAAAAAAAACCATCGCAGCGGCTCTTAAAAATTGTTGCGCACATAACAACCACATTGATGTGCTGGTGATCAATACCATCCAATCAATTTTATTTGAATTATCTGAGTCTGTAGATGAAGGGGTTTCCTTTGCATCAGATGTAAAGTAAAAAAATAATGTGGCCCATAATATGCCAGGTATTCCATATATGTAAAAAGTTTGCTGCCAAGTTGTGGTAGTAAGAAGTTGGGCGGTAAGGGCAGGGGCCAGAGCGCCACCAACTGCCATGCTTGAAGCAAGAAGCCCAGAGGCAAAGGCTTTGCCGCGATCTGAAAACCAAGCACCAATGGCCTTTGCAGATGCAGGAAATATCCCCGCTTGTGCGATCCCCATGAATCCCCAGAAAATCAAAAGTTGTTCATAGCTAGAAGCACAACCAGCAATAGCGGTAAAAATCGACCAAGTAATTGCATAGAAAACTAAAGCTTTTCGACTTCCGAGATAATCTGCAAGCCACCCTGACGGAATTTGAAAAAGGGCATATCCCCAATACCAAACAGCCATCACTAAACCCATGGATGCAGCATCCATATCTAATTCTTGCTGGATAATTTTTGCGGGAACACTTATCGCAGAGCGCTGGACATACGCAATCAGGGCAGCCATGCAAAGCATGCTTAGCACCCAGTAACGCATCACGATTGCTCCAGGGATATCGCTTTATCAAGAATTTGAAGCAACCTTAATATTTCAGAAGAAGTTTCAAGGTCAAGATCCCATGAGTAAGGCGACCTACGCACTTCGTTTTTAAATATCCCCCTGTGCTTAAGAATGAATTTTTCGATTGCCAGAAATCCATCCAAACCCGCTTGCAACTGCAGGGCGACAATTGCGCAAATAGGAAAATAAACACGATAGGTCGTTTTTTCATCCCCTTTAACCAACGCATTCCACAATGAAACAATTCCATCGAGAAGATCAACACCAGGCATGGTTCCCGTTATTCCCCTCCTAAAACTATCTACCAACAAGATTCCTCCAGAACCTTCAAAGATTTTTGCTTTTCCTAATGATGCATCTCTTAAAGCCGAAAGATTTGGGCCGATAGGCGATGCTTCTGGTTTAAACAGGATCTTCTCGTTGCCATAAAGCTCAAGTAGCTGAATATAAATGCGTAAGGGAATCGCTTGGCCTACATAACCAGAAGCATCTTGAACAATCAAAGGCAGGTTCACCTCTTCTGCAAGTGTTCGGAAATGCTTTAAAACAGCTTCTTCCGGAAGGCTTGTTGTTACTGGTGGGATGGCCATGATACCATCGCAGCCTACTTTTTCAGCAACCTTGGCATAAACTAATGCCTGCTTTGTGCTTTCTGCTCCAACCCCTGCAAATGTTGAGCCTCTTCCTTCAGAAAACTCAACAATATGATTGGTAAGGGCGATCCTTTCTTCGAATGTCAGTCGTAATATCTCCGAAACCATACCGGTGCCTAACCCTTGGGCTTTTACTGAAAAGATCCAATCGATTTCTTTTTTTAGAGTTTTTTCATCGATTGTTCCGTCATCTTCAAATGGAACATGAACAATCGGTAAAACCCCTTCTAATTTTTTTTTCATGACTATTACCAATCACCTACACTGCCATCGGTATAAAACACACGCTGCGATAATTCCTGTTGGAATGGATGTTTCTTTAACTCGGCTTCATTAATTTTAATACCAAGTCCAGGCCGGGTATTGGGTTTTACAATCCTACCTTTACGCTCGGTAATAAAACCTTCTTCAACAACATCCTGCCTCCAGGGAACATCATTATGAACTGTTTCGCAAATAATATAACTTGGTTGTGAAAACCCAAATTCAAGGGAAGCGGCAGTGCTAACCGGGCCTTGCGGGTTATGCGGGGCTAAAGATATCCGATAAGCTTCAGCTAACGCAGCTATTCGTCGGGCCTCACTTAATCCACCGCAATGTGTGATATCTAACTGGCAAATTTCACAGGCACGGGCCGCAAACAGATCCCTGAAGGCCGCAAGATTTGTCACCCTTTCACCTGTGGCAATCGGCGTGGAAACAGAACTATTGATTGCCGAAAGCCCTTCAACACTTTCAGGCCAACATGGTTCTTCAAGAAAATATAAGCCGTATGGTTCCAGCGCTTTGGCAAACTGCATCCCCATTGCAGGTGATGGTCTAGCATGGCAATCCACCATGATATCAATAGCATCGCCAACCGCTTCACGCATCGCAGCTACACAGGCCTCTGCTGTTCGAATCGGTTTTCTTCCTTCTAAAGGAAGCGTTGGGGGAACTGCCATGGATTTAAAAGCCGTAAACCCATCTTCTACTGCCTGAAGCGCAAGGTCTGCAAAACGATTGGCGTCTTCAGAAGCGGTTTCATAAAAGTCTTCCATTTTTCCACCGCCTAGATGGCAGTAAGTGCGAATATGATCACGAACCGGACCGCCCCATAACTTTGAGCAAGGCACCCCGAGCGATTTTCCCAGAATGTCCCATAATGCAATATCAATTCCTGCAATAGCGGTAGACCGCACAATACCATTCCCATGCCAGAAATGCTGGCGATACATCATCTGCCAAAGGTATTCAATCCGGGTTGGATCTTGCCCGATCAGAAGTTCCGCCAAATCATCAATAGCTCCAACAATACTTCGCGTATGCCATTCTAGCGTTGCTTCACCCCAGCCAAAAAGGCCATCTTGATCAGTTAATACTTTGACAAAAATCCAGTTTCGCATTCGGGCATGACATACATGAGATTCAATTGCAGTAATTTTCATAACCTTACATTCCTTTTGATCAATCAACTTTCAAACTTTATCAAGCAATTATTTCATTAACCAAATTCCCATGCACATCGGTCAATCTGAAATCGCGACCTGCATAACGGTAAGTTAACTTTTCGTGATCCATTCCAAGCAAATGAAGCATTGTTGCATGAAGATCATGAACATGCACAGGGTTTTGTTCTGCCTTAAAACCAAACTCATCAGTAGAACCAACAACCGTTCCACCTTTTACCCCGCCACCGGCCAACCAACAAGTAAAACCATAATGGTTGTGGTCTCTGCCGCTTAGCCCGGGCATTTCCGCCACAGGGGTTCTACCGAATTCACCGCCCCAAAGAACAAGTGTACTTTCAAATAGTCCGCGTTGTTTAAGGTCTAGAAGAAAAGCAGCAATTGGTTTGTCCCAATCTCCTGCAAGCTTCTTATGCTGATTTTCCAAACCATCATGATTGTCCCATGGTTGGCCTGCACCACTCCAAACTTGAATAAACCGAACACCTTTTTCAATTAATCGACGAGTATAAAGCAATTGCCGACCGTTAGTTGTATCGCCATAAAGTTCCCGTATGGACTTGGTTTCTTTTGTAAGATCAAAAGCATCAGTAGCTTCTGATTGCATACGAAAAGCAAGTTCAAAACTTCGGATTCGCGATTCAAGTTGAGGATCAAAATTACGAGAAGCTAGATTTTGCTCATTAAGAAGCCGAATAAAGTCTAACTGTTTTCTTTGTCGAGCTATAGGCATTTCAGAATTGCGAATGAACGCGATAAGTTTTTCAGGATCTGAATTTTTAGTATCTAGATAGGTTCCCTGAAATACACCAGGTAAAAAACTGGAACGCCAGTTTTGCGTGGTCACAATAGGGTAACCACCCGGGCACATTACTACAAAACCAGGGAGGTTTTTGTTTTCAGATCCAAGGCCATAGGTTACCCAAGAACCAAAACTTGGCCGGGGAAGACGGCCATCGCCACAATTCATCAACATTAATGATGGTTCATGATTTGGAACATCAGCATACATTGAACGGATAATGCACATATCATCTATATGCATTGCAGTGTTTTCGAAAAGTTCGCTTACTTCAATTCCGGATTGCCCATGTTTTTTAAACTTAAAAGGTGAACGCATTGCTGCGCCTGTTTTTCTTTCCGTACGAAGGTTAGTTTCGGGCAAAGGCTTTCCGTGATACTTATCAAGCATTGGTTTAGGATCAAAAGTGTCTACCTGAGAAGGGCCACCATTCATGAATAAATGAACAACATGTTTTGCTTTTGAGGGGTAATGCGATTTCTTTGGAGCAAGGGGATCCGTTTTTTCAACTTCAGCTTTGGATTCATTTGCCATAAGATCAGCAAGTGCCAATGAACCAAAGCCAGTTCCAGATCTTAACAAGGCTTCTCGCCTTGAAATTAAAGCCATCTCGGTCTCCAATTAGTCAACGAAGGTAAATTCATTGGTAAGAAATAATCCATGAGTCAAATCTAACCACGCTTCCTTTTCATTTTCGCCCGATACAAACTTAATCATCTGAAGTTTTTCTTTTTCTGTTGGTTTTCGGCCTAACACAGCCAGCATAATTGCATCTGCTTTTTGATCTGTGCTTTTAATTTCTTTAATTGTATTTGTGTTCAAAACTTTTTTAGCGGCTTCACGTACAAAAGGACCATTCATAAGGTATAAAGCCTGTGGAGCTACCGTTGTGGAAGTTCTCTCCACGCTGGAAGAAGCGGGGTTGGGAATATCAAATGTGGCAAGCAGGCTAGGAAAATCAAGTCTATCGATATAACCATAAATAGCTCTGCGATTTTTGTTTGTAAAAAAAGGAACCGAGGGGCCTCCTAATTTTAAATCTAGACTCCCTGAAACTGATAAAACCGAATCATGAAGCGATTCAAAATCAAGCCTCCTGCGGTTCTGCTTCCATAAAAGCTTGTTCTCAGGATCCACCTTAAGGCAATCTTCACGATCATTACTGGATTGTTTGTAAACATCTGAATTAACGATAAGTTTGTGAAGGTTTTTTATACTCCAATTGTTTTGCATGAAAGTCATAGCAAGCCAATCTAGTAACTCGGGGTGACTGGGAAGATCACCCCTTATCCCAAAATCACCCGGAGTTGTCACCAGACCAGTTCCAAAATGATGAGCCCATACTTGGTTTACAAAAACTCTGGCAGTTAGTGGGTTCGAATTTGAAGCAATAGATTTTGCTAATTCCAATCGCCCGCTTCCATTAACAAAAACCTGACGATTCGGGGCGAGTGCTTTAAGAAATTGTCTTGGTACTTTATCCCCAATCCGATTAGGTTGCCCACGAATAAAAACAGTAGGTTCATAAAGATTTTCAGAATCCACAAGAACCATAGATCTTGGTGGGCCTTTAACCGAATGTGTTTCAAGGTCTTTGATAAGGATCTTGTATTCGCCCTGTGTTGCACGATCAGGAAAAAGGTCTAAGAAACCCCAATCCATAGCCAAAGGTGCATCAGCAGGAGAGTTTGGCCCATAAAGAGCAGAGCGAATCATTTCGGCGTTTTTATCAATTAAAGGCGTTTTAGCGCCAGAAGAAAGCCAGGCTTTCTCAGTTTCTACAAGAAGTTTTCCATAAATATCTGCCACCTGCCTCATTGATTTTGGGGGGACCTCAAATGCATGTAAAACTTTCGGGTTGTCGGACTGTAGATTTCTGACCTCTAGTGCAGATTGAGAAAATGAAGAAGAATTGAGACTGGAATAACGATGCCAGATTGCCCAAGTAGGATCTTTTTGAATTTTCATTCGTTCTAAAAATGCCCGCCATCTTGCAATCATAGCTGGATTAAGATCACCTTTATCTGCAAGCAGCATAAAATCATCCGCAGGAGGCTGATTAACAGCTTGATATGCCGCAAAAAGATAATCTCCTGCTCTAGCCCTTGCCTGAGTTACAAGATCACGATGTTTTAACTGTACGAAATCGAGTAGTTTTTTTTCTTTGATTTTTAGTTCTAGCGAAAACTTTTTATATTCTTCGTTATTTGGCTCTTCTCCATAAAGAGGTGCGATCATGGGTTCAATGGAACTTCGCATAACCCCATATAGCGAATAATAATCAGCAGTTGGTATCGGATCGAATTTGTGATCATGGCATCGGGCGCAAGATACCGTCAGGCCCATTAACCCACGCGTCATGACATCGATTCGATCATCAATAATATCATGAGTATTCCCCATAAAGTGACCGCCAACGGTTAAAAAACCTAATGCTGCAAGTGACTTTTTATCTTTTGTTTCAATTTGATCTGCTGCTATTTGTTCGATGATAAATTGATTATAGGGCAAATCATTATTAAAAGAATTGATTACATAATCACGATAAGTCCAAGCCCATGGGTAGTTTTTATCTTCAAAAAAAACATAACCTTTATTATCTGCATACCTCGCAAGATCAAGCCAATATCTGCCCCATCGCTCACCATACTTTGGGGAAGCAAGCAACTGATCAATTAATTTTGAGTAAGCTTCCGGGGATTGATCGTTTTCGAATGTGGAAATTTCCGAATAAGAAGGCGGGATTCCAATCAAATCCAAAAACAAGCGTCGAATCAAAGTTCTTTTATCAGCAACCTTTGATTGACTTATAAAACTCTCACCTAATTTTTTATTAATAAATGAATCAACAGGATTTAAAATCGCATTTAAAGGCAGATCTATTTTTTTTACGGGAGAAAATGCCCAGTGTTCTTTATCAAGCTTCGAGTTTTTGGATCCAATCTTAACACCGTCAGGCCACGGTAAATCAATGCTAATCCATTTTTCAAAAGCTTTAATTTCAATGTCGGGAATTTTTTTATCACGAGGCATTTTTAATTGCCCTTCGTGTTTTATCGATGAGATTAATTTGCTTGCGCTTGGGTCTCCTGAAACAACCACAGCACCACTTTTACCACCCTCAATTATCGCTTTCCTAGAATCTAGGCGCAGTCCACCTTTTTGCACTTCAAATCCATGACACTGAATACATCGTTCTGATAATACAGGACGGATTGATCTTTCAAAAAAATCATCTTCAACTTTGCCTGCTTTTACATCGCACACAAAAAAAATTAGAAACAGTAATAAGATTGAAATTTTTGACATACTTCCCTTGGTGTGACTGTCATTGCAATATCTTCATCAATTTTTAAAATTACAGCAAGAAATATCTAAATAATTAAGCAAAGAAAAATCTGTACTTTTATAGTATTTATTACAGTCAATAGTGTTCAATGTTTTAATATCCCGGATTTTTATTACTATAATTCAATAATCAATAACAAAACCACAAAGTTACATTCGTGACGGAGCAATGCGCACGGCCAATAACGGTGGTAGAAGCAAAAAATATTAATCCAATAGTTTTTGCGGGCCAACCCAATCTGATGCACCTTACGATGTAGGCTTTGCAACCCGAGTTGCCGCTTGCCATCACCCTTGAAAATTGCACTCCGAAGATAATGATTTGCTTCCGGGTGGAGATTTATAACGTATTATGGGAGAAGCTGAGAAAGCCAGATTGGTTTATAACATTACTGGTGGTCTTTTCCGAACCAGCAAGAAAGAGCTTATTTAAAAAAGTATAGAATATTTCTCACACGCTGGTTCTGATCTCCTAAACAGGCTTAAGAAATGTGTAAAACCAAAAATCAGGGCAGCACCCTAGTTAATTTAGTTTCATGGAGCGATGATAAAATGTCTCATTTTTTTGTTACAGGAATTGTGTTAATAGCAATTGCGGGATTATCTTTTGGCGAAGCATTAAATTGGCCTACTTGGAGGGGCCCGCAATCTAATGGTATTGCACCAAAAAACGCAGCACCACCCATTAAGTGGAGTGAAAAAACCAATATTAAATGGAAGGTTGAAGTACCGGGGAAGGGTAGTTCATCGCCCATCATTTGGGGTGATGATATTTTCTTAACAACTGCAATCAAAACTGATCGTATTGCAAAAAAAGATGAGCAACCAAAGCGAAACGAAAATTTTGAAGCCAAAACTGTTCCTACAGCTAATTTTTACCGTTTCGAAGTCCTCTGCTTCGACAAAAATACTGGCAAATTGAAATGGAACAAAATTGCAAACGAAGCTTTTCCACACGAAGGCCACCATTCTACTCATTCTTATGCAGCGGGATCTTGTGTCACTGATGGCAAAAGGCTTTATGTATCCTTCGGCTCTTTTGGTTTTTATTGCTTCGATTTATCTGGAAATTTAATATGGCAAAGAGATTTTGGCAGGTTAACCACTCGTTTAGGTTGGGGCGAAGCTGTCACACCATCTTTATTTAATGATTCGCTGGTTCTAAATCTTGATCAAGAAATTAATTCGAAAATCGTTGTTCTAGATTGCAACACTGGAAAAACTAAGTGGGAGAAAGATCGCGATGAAAAAACTACTTGGAATACACCTTTAATTGTTACCCACCTAGATAAAACCCAGGTGATTTTAAATGGGACTAATCGAGTTAGATCTTACAACCTTGCGGATGGATCCTTGATTTGGGAAACATCCGGGATGACTACCAATGCCATTCCTTCACCTATTTCTTCAAATGGGATGGCCTATGTGATGAGCGGTTACCGCGGCGCCGCTGCTATTGCGATACCTTTAAATTCAACCGGGGTATTGGATACTGCAGAAAAAGTTGCTTGGCAATACGCAAAGGGGACGCCTTATGTTCCATCCCCTATTATCAATGAAGACATGCTGTATTTCACTAAAGCTAATTCAGGAATATTAACCGCACTTGATTTAAAAACGGGTAAGCCGATATTTGAAGAATTCAGGTTAGAGAATACTTCAACCTTATATGCTTCTCCAGTTATTGCAAACGGTATGATTTATTTTATGGACAGAGATGGCACTACGGTGGTTATTAAAATTGGAAGAAAGCCTGAAATAATTGCAACCAACAGATTAAATGAATCGATCGATGCTTCTCCAGCCATTTCAGGTAAAACGATGTTCATTCGTGGTGAGAAACATCTTTTTGCAATCGAAGAATAACCACTGTTCTATTGGCATATGATTTTTAGTGTGTAACTATATTGGGTTTATGCATTAATATATCTTGTATACAAATGATTGCGATAATTTAAATTCCAAGGGTGGTACAATGATGATCAAAATAAGTTTATTTGTTTTCATGGTTCTGGGCTTCGAAGAACCGGACACCTCGATTATCCGAAAAAAATTCGACCAATTGAAAACCAAGGGAACTGCCGAGCGGGTTATCGCGGTTAATGATGGTACCAAAACAACTTTTTTCAAACGAAAGTTTGAGCTTGTTAGTTACAATATAGAAACTACAAGTACAGGGAATAAAATTATTCCTTATTTTGCTGTGATTAAATTTCGGGCCAAAGTTAAAACATCAAAAGAATTTGAAACTACAGAACTTGCTTCTAGCGCTGTTTTAAACAATGAATCCGAATCTTTTCTACAATGGCAAGCTATTTACAGGCTTGTTAAAGAAAACTGGGCACTAGAAAACATTGTTTATCGTTCATCTAATGGTGAAGTATTTGGCGATTTGAAAAACACTACAGATGCAAAACATTTTATCTTTGATTGGTTTAATGCTCTTGATGGTTATTAAACGCCAATAAATAAACAAAGCCAATGGGTGATTTATCTCCCCACTGGCTTCAATAGTTTTTACTTATCGATTACTGAACAGTTACATTGAAGGTTTTAATCGTTGCTTCATTACGATTATCGATCAGCGTAACAGTAATTACTGCTGTTCCAACATTTGAACCAGCAACCAACTTAACCTGACTAGGTGAAAAAGTTCCGTTTAAACTTCCAATGGTCGCGGTGACAATTGATGGGTCACTACTTGATACTAAATAATTCAAAAACCCTGTAGGGGTAGCACCTGTAATCGTATTCGTAATTGCCAAATTAGTGGTTGCAGTGCCCACTGGATCGTTGGGGACAGCAGGGCTAGCACCGGTAAGGGCAGGTAACGATGCAAGTGCATTCCCATTAATAGTTCCAGCTTGTGGAGTATAGCTGGTTGCAAAACTTTGTAGATTTGCCAAGCTAGCAGAATTGGCAACATTTCCAAACACTGCATAGCCATTGCCAGGTTGACCAAGCGAACTCGTGTTATCCGTAAGGTTAAAATAGAATTGACTTGTAGCACTATTTAAATCCGAAGTTCTTGCCATTGCTAATGAACCAATAGCATTTGGGCGAGAAGCATCAAATTCATTAACAATGGGCTGGTAAGTTGCTACATCGGTAAAACTAGTAACTGTGCCATTAGTTGAATTCGTAGTAAACTGTCCGCCTTGAAGAATTTGGGAAGCACCAGTACCTGAAAGATTTGCCATACGATGGAATAAATCATCAGTATATGCGTTATTCTGAGCATAACTTAGAAAGTTAGTTACAGAAACAGGAGCGGCGGAATCCAATAAAGTCACATCAATAGCACCTTTGGAGGTGTTGAAAGTGATCGTGGTATTCGTGGTATCGGGGCTTAAATTAAAAGCTGCAAGATTGTAATACGTTGTTGAATTTTTTGCGACCGTAGAGTCAGTAAATGCTTTTATCTGAGTCATGGTAAAACCGGTAGCAGTACCCGAACCAGCGGTAGGGGCAGTGATACCAGAGTTTACGCCTGAAGCCCAAAGCCCTAATGAAACCTTTGCAGGGGTAAGCCCACCAAGACCAAGATTTTGGGTAATGCTTTGCCCTTCAACAATATTTAATTGAGCAGAGGTTGCAGTTGTACCAGATAAAAATCCTGCAGGAGTTGATCGAGTAACGGTGTAAGAACCAGGAAGAAGTTGGTCGATGGAGAAATTACCATTTGAATTAGTAACAATGGAATAATTAACGGACCGACCAGTTGTGGTCTCACCTGTAATACCAATATTAACACCAGAAACACCTTTGGTGCCCCCATCTACTATGACAGACCCCGTGAGCAAACCGTTGGCGTATATAATTGATGTTGTAGGCGTGATTCTTTCTTCAAAAGATTCTAACTCTGGCCTGAATGAGAATAAACTGGATGGTTTTTTGCTTTTCTTAACTTCAGCGCCTCTTAACAATTTAAAAAATTTGTTTAACATCTATATCTCCCCAAGTAAAAATAAACCATCTGTGAACTCAATGAATAACCCCTACTAATTACTTAATCGGCATAAAGCTTAATGAATTATAGCTGGTCAGATAAAAAATGAGCAAAAAAATTTAATAAATCCGGATGCGCCAACCTATCCCCCCAGCTTTCACCAGCCTTACAATCATTATTGAGAACATTTAGTGCAAAATTGGTGCAATCTGTATTTCCAATAAAATTAGCAAAGTTAACCCAGCTTATTGCCGATAATTACTTTGTGCATGGTAGGCATTTATTAAAATGCAACAAAAACTACCACATGTATTTGCAAAGATTGGGAGCTTATTATGAAGAATTTAAAGTCATTATTTGCATTGTTGGCGATCACCTCTTTGGCTTATGGTCAAAAAGAATTACCCGGAGATAATGCACCTGCAGCCAGCAAAACCGAAGCTGCTGAAGTAAACGACGCACTTAATAATGCTGAACCAAATGCCAGAAGCAAATCATGGGCTGATGCCGAATTTTTACTTTGGTGGATGAGGGGCCAAAATTTACCTGCAATCGCAACTACTAATCCTGCTGGAACAAGTGCAAGCCAAGCTGGAGTACTAGGAGCCCCTGGTACCTCAACAATCATCGGGGGGGCATGGGCCAATGATGGCATGCGTACTGGTGGAAAGTTCTCCGCAGGCTATTGGCTTAATAACGCACAAGATATTGCTGTCGAAGCGGATTTCTTTTTCTTGCAGAATCTAACCGAATCTTACAATCAAGTCTCTGATGGCTCTACGATCCTTGCTCGCCCATTTAATAATGCGCTTGATGGCACCCCATCTGCTGTTCGCATTGCTTATCCTGGTGATGTTTCCGGGAGTATCTCTGCTCAAGTTGCAACCAATGGGTTTGTTGGGGGCGGCATTGGTTTAAGGCAGAATCTTACCTCTTTTCAGACTAGCAATTTTAGACTTGACGCCCTTGTTGGTTACCGAGCAATGACTTTTTCTGATAGCGTAAATATTGATTCAAACTTAACTAGCATAAATCCAGATAATGCAAATTTCGTTGCGGTTGGCACCACAATCAATGCTTCCGATAGATTTAGTTCATCGAACACATTCAATGGTTTTGACACAGGATTCGCAGGTGAATACAACACCGGTAAATTCTCTTTTCAATCTTCTTTTCGCATAGCGTTGGGTATGACTCAAAGTAATGTGAAAGTTAACGGTA
The DNA here is from genome assembly GCA_044337875.1 of Gemmataceae bacterium. Lineage (GTDB taxonomy): Bacteria > Planctomycetota > Planctomycetia > Gemmatales > Gemmataceae > UBA969. The sequence continues at coordinate 102,454 of JBIIMS010000002.1, read as the reverse complement.
GCACCACGACTTCTGTACCAGGAACCGACAGTATCAGTTCGGTTGGTGGGCTTTACGCTTTATCCAGTAATATTGGAGATGTAGGTAATAAGGCTGTTTCGATTATCCCCCAAGTCAATAGTAGGGCTGGATATATGATTACTGATTCAATTAAGGCGAGCTTGGGTTACAACTTCTTGGTTTGGAGCGGTGTGGTAAGGTCTGCAAACATGATTGATACTACGATTAACCCAAATCTTATTCCTGGCTCTTCAACAACTGGCGGACCAGCTAGGCCTTCACTTAGCATGGCCCAAAGCGCAATCTGGGCTCAGGGCCTTACTTTTAGCTTGGAATACAATTACTAAGCAGCTTAATGGTGATGCCTTAAAATTAATTTTTACCCCTACCAGCCTGAAACCATGTATGTTCAATAATGTAGCAGCAATCGCCTAATCAATAAGCATCATGGCTATATGTTGAACATCTAGAAAACACATCGTAAAATCATTTTCCCAGTAGTTTAAGCTCATCAACTCATATCCCACCTTATCAAACAAAATCAAATCCCATTGGCATGCGGTTTGCTCCTATTAAATCTAGGGTGCTCCAAATTGGTTCTTTTCTAGGGCGTTACCATGGGTTCGCAAACATCTTCATCAAATAGAATACTTGGAATTGAAGACTCTTCTGCTATTAGGCAACAATCTATTTTTCATTCCTACAAGCCTCACCTCAACGCACGCGATGAACTTATCGATTGGAATGGAAAACCTCATCCGCATTGTAAAACACTCGTAGATTCAATCGGAAAACTATCTTCAAATGAATTCCAAGACAAAAGGTCTGCTGCTGATCTTGCTTTTGTTACCCAAGGTATAACTTTTTCGGTTTATTCAGACTGCAGAGGGGTTGAAAAGATATTCCCCTTCGACCTTGTGCCTAGGCCGGTAGAGAGAAAAGAGTGGACCCGATTAGACATGGGTCTTAAACAGCGTACCAAAGCTCTTAATCTTTTTCTTTATGATGTTTATCATGAACAAAATATCATTAAAGACAATGTAATCCCAAGAGAAATGATTGAATCTTCCAAAGGTTTCCGAAGAGAAATGATTGGTTTTACACCGCCAGGCAAGCAATATATCCATATCGTTGGCACTGATTTAATTCGAAATCCTGAAGGTGAATTTTTAGTACTTGAAGATAATTGCAGAACCCCTTCAGGCGTTAGTTATGTAATTGAAAATCGCGTTGTTATGAAACGGATTTTTCCAGACTTATTTAAAAATATAAAAGTCCGAAGAGTTGAAGATTACCCTCAAAAACTTCGGGATGCCTTATGTTCGGTGGCTCCAGAAAATTCTGGCCCCAACCCTCAACTTGCTTTACTGACTCCCGGCCCTTTTAATTCAGCTTATTTTGAACACACCTTCCTTGCAGGCAATATGGGTATTGAACTTGTAATGGGTAGCGATCTCTTTGTTCATAACGATCGTGTTTACATGAAAACAACAGGTGGACCCAAACGTGTAGATGTCATTTATCGCAGAGTAGATGATGAATTTCTTGACCCCAAAGCATTCAGATCAGACAGCATGCTTGGTGTACCTAATCTTTTTAATGCTTATCTAAAAGGAAACGTGACCATTGCAAATGCTATTGGTACTGGGGTTTGTGATGATAAAGCTATCTATCTCTATGTTGAGGATATGATTCGTTATTATCTTTCAGAAGAGCCGATTCTAAAAAATGTACCAACCTACATTTGCTCCAAAAAGAATGACCTTTCCTTCGTACTTGATAATTTAGAAAAATTGGTTGTCAAAGCTGTCAACGAATCCGGTGGTTACGGCATGTTAATGGGGCCATCGTCTACCGCTGCTCAACGCTCTGAATTTAAAGAAAAGATTAAGGCAAACCCAAGAAACTATATTGCCCAACCTGTCGTCACTCTGTCCGCTTGTCCAACTTGGACAGAGGAAGGGTTAGCACCAAGGCATGTTGATCTTCGACCTTATGTAGTTAGTGGAACAGATACATGGGTTCTGCCTGGCGGCCTCACCCGCACAGCTTTGGTAAAAGGTTCGCTAGTTGTTAACTCAAGTCAGGGTGGCGGGAGCAAAGATACTTGGGTGATGGAGACTGATGTATGATATCTCGCTTGGCGGAACACTGTTTTTGGCTAAGCAGATATATTGAACGTGCAGAAAACATCGCTCGTTTACTAGAGGTTAATCAGAATTGGCTGCTCGACTTTGATATTCCAGTTGAATTACAATGGAAACCACTTCTTATTATCAGTGGCATTCATGATTACAAAGGTAATCTTGATAAAGAATCTATACTTAATTTTATGACTTGGGATCATGAGAACCCTTGCAGCATTGTTTCTTCAATGACTCAAGCAAGAGAAAATGCGAGAGTCATAAGAGAAATCATTAGTGCTGAAATGTGGGAGCGTCTCAATTATAATTATCTTTGGCTTCAAAGTAATACAGCTAAAGATTTATACGATAACAACCGTTACGAACTTTACAACCAGATCAAAAGAATCAACCAACTTCTTCAAGGCATTGGCGAAAGCACAATGCTTAGAACGGAGGCTTGGGAGTTTTACCAATTCGGCAGGCACCTGGAACGATCGGGGCAAACAGCAAGAATATTAGATGTTAAATACCATATGGTTCAAAGTAATCCTGATATTTCTGGATCAAATATCGAGATATCTTACTGGACTTCGATTTTGAAGAGTTGCTCAGGTTATGAACCTTTCCTGAAGCACGCCAATATAATTGAAAATCAAGTTGGAAATGCTGTTGCAGAGTTCCTTATTCTTGAAGAGTCTTTCCCTAGATCTGTTCTATATTGCCTTAAAGAATGCCTTAATTCCGTAACAGCGATTTCTTATAAATCAAAATCCAAAATCAGCAACACAACAATAGAGTCTTTAAAAACATTAAATTCTTGGCTTTCAAAAGATGAGACCAAGCAGTCAATCAAGGTTCAACTTCACCCTATTCTTACTAAAATAGTCGACAATGTTCATTCGATAAGCGATTCGATGACCAGAACTTATTTTGATTTTAATCCTGATGATCATGTTTTGGAAATGAACGAAATCGAAAAAATTAATTCTTAGTTATAATAAGGAAAGTTAATGGCTATCAAGGTTGCACTTACACACACGACCGAGTTTACATATGATAGGCCGGTGACTTTAACACCCCAAGTGGTCAGGTTGAAGCCAGCTCCTCATTGCCGAACTCCAATCCAAAGTTATTCTCTTAAAATTGAACCCTCTGAGCACTTTATTAATTGGCAGCAAGACCCTTACAACAATTATCTTGCCAGAATTATTTTTCCTGAACCTACCAAGAAATTCAAAGTAACTGTTGGCCTTATTGCAGAGATGATATCCATAAATTCTTTTGATTTCTTTCTCGAAGATTATGCGGATAATTTCCCGTTCTTATATGAAGAAGGATTGAAAAAAGAACTTGCACCATTCCTAGAAACCACGGAGAAAGGTCCAAGCTTACTTTCCTACATTGAGAAATATTTAAATAAAAAATCACGAACGGTTGATTTCCTTGTTTCATTAAACATGGATCTTCAAAAACATATTGGCTATGTAATTCGGCTTGAATCTGGAGTGCAATCACCCGAAGAAACTTTGACTTTAACGAAGGGATCTTGCAGGGATACAGCATGGCTACTCGTTCATATTTTAAGAAACCTTGGGCTTGCTGCTCGTTTCGTTTCTGGCTATTTAATTCAATTAACCGCAGACACACAATCATTGGATGGCCCTAAAGGCACAGACAAAGATTTTACCGATTTGCATGCTTGGACAGAAGTTTACCTTCCCGGCGCGGGTTGGATTGGCCTTGATCCCACTTCAGGAATGCTTGCTGGCGAAGGCCACATCCCTCTTGCCTGCAGTGCAGACCCTGGGCAGGCCGCCCCTACTTCCGGCTCATTCACATTCGACAAAAATCCAGACATTGTTGATGACGAATGTAAATCGGAATTTAAATTCAATATGTCCATTTTCAGAATCGAAGATACCCCAAGAGTCACAAAGCCTTACACAGACGAACAGTGGAGTAATATTTGTGATATTGGTAGCAAAATCGATAATTATCTTAACTCCTATGACGTTAAATTAACTTTAGGCGGTGAACCAACCTTTGTTTCCGTTGATGATAAAGATGGCGAAGAATGGAACACTTCCGCTCTTGGGCCAACTAAATCTTTATTTGCTGACACTCTTTTACACCGATTAAAAAACAAATTTAGTCCAGGTGGTTTTTTACATCACGGGCAAGGAAAATGGTATCCAGGCGAAAGCCTTCCTCGATGGGCTTTTAGCTGCTATTGGAGAAAAGACCTTGTTCCTATTTGGTCGGATTCAGATTTATTTGCTAGAGAAAACACCACCTATAATTTTTCTGAAGTTGACGCTAAAAAATTCCTCGAAGAACTTGCTGCAAGACTACACGTCAATGTTAATTTTGTGCAACCTGCGTTTGAAGATTTATGGTATTTCATGTGGAGAGAACAACGATTACCCACAAATGTTTCACCATTTAAAAATAATCATGATAATCCCGAAGAACGCAATCGAATTTCGAAAATTTTCAACCAAGGGCTAGGCAAAGTTGTTGGTTATGTGCTTCCTTTAAAATATGAATCGCTAAGCAATCAAAAACATTGGGTAAGTTGCAAGTGGTTATTAAGAAGAGAAAATATTTTTTTAATCCCCGGCGATTCTCCGATGGGCTATCGATTACCATTAGATTCTATCACTTGGATTGATCCTAAAGATAGAGACCAAACATTTAATCATTGCCCATTAACACCTGCTGATTTTCTTCCGAAATTTCAATCGCAAATTAATTCAAGTATAAATACGAAGAATATAAAGCCAACATTACCAGCATATTCTGCAATACGAACCAGTTTATGTGTTGAAATCCGTGATGGGCGCATTAAAGTATTTATCCCACCTTTAGATTCTGTGGTTGAATATCTTGAACTGCTAAATAACATTGAGTCAACAGCCCGATTTCTTGGTTACCCTATTCAAATCGAAGGTTACCCTCCGCCGTTTGACCCTAGGCTCCTAAATTTCAAAATAACACCAGATCCAGGTGTTATTGAAGTCAATATTCATCCTTCGTCAAGCTGGTTAGATCTTTACGAAAAAACTTTTATACTTCACGAAGAAGCAAAAAAAACCAAGCTCTGCTCCGAAAAATTCATGCTGGACGGGCGTCATACAGGAACTGGCGGGGGTAGCCACATTGTTCTTGGCGGGCCTTCGCCTTCGGAGAGTCCTTTTTTACGACGGCCAGATTTACTTCGTAGTATGCTTTCTTATTGGAACAACCATCCTTCGTTATCTTATCTTTTTTCAGGTTTATTTGTTGGTCCTACATGCCAAGCTCCACGACTTGATGAGTCTCGTTTAGACATCATCACAGAATTAGAAATCGCATTTGAACAAATCTCCGACCACGGAAACCCTTTACCATGGCTTGTTGATAGGGTTTATAGGCATCTGTTAGTTGATTCCAGTGGAAACACTCACAGATCGGAATTTTGTATTGATAAGCTTTATTCTCCTGATAGCAGTACGGGAAGGCTAGGACTTTTAGAATTACGGGGATTTGAAATGGCACCAGATCCAAAAATGGGCCTGGTTCAAAACCTTTTGGTCAATGCCCTCATCGCAATGTTTTGGAACAAACCTTATAAACAAAAAATGATTAGATGGGGAACTCAGCTTCACGATAAATTTATGCTTCCTCATTTTTTAGAAGATGATTTGCGAGATGTTGTCTTAGAACTTCAAGCTTTTGGTTTTGGTTTGAAAGAAGAATGGTTTAAACCTCACCTAGAATTCCGTTTCCCTAAAATTGGATCTATCTGTAAAGATAATATTGTTTTGGAACTTCGAGGCGCTCTTGAACCATGGAGGGTACTTGGTGAAGAGAATAACCCTTCTGGAACTGTTCGATTTGTAGATTCATCACTTGAACGAATTCAACTTAAAGTTGAGGGGTTAATTGACACTAGGCATGTTATTCTTTGCAATGGCTCTAGGATTCCGTTTCATCCTACAGGTGTAAATGGCGAATATGTGGCTGGAATCCGTTACCGAGCTTGGCAACCTTCTTCTTGCTTGCACCCTACCATTCCTGTTCATTGCCCATTGGTATTTGATCTTTATGATACTTGGATGAGTCGCTCTGTAGGTGGATGCACCTACCATGTTGCACATCCCGGTGGAAGATCTTATGATAGGTTCCCTGTTAATGCTATTGAAGCAGAAGGTCGTAGATTATCACGGTTTATCAAGGAAGGACATACTGCGGATCAGTTCGGTATTATCGATGAAGAAATCCGGCCTGATTCTCCCTTTACACTTGATCTCCGATATGAAGGAAAACATCAATGGTTCAAGAAGCATTCTAATGATAAGATTCCAAATCCAGATTCTTATGATATCAGGGCTAAAGCTTCAAAAGTAAACGGCATTGTTTCACCAGTAATTAGTGGACTTAGTTAAAAAGCATCAATGATTAACACTACCATTCAAAAAAACCACTTACCTCAAAACCAATATTTTTTGGAAAATTACATTCCATCAAAATTGTCATTCGACGAATTAAAATCAGGAACAGATATTCGGGACCATTGGAAGACATTTTCTCGTTCCCTCGAAAGGCTATCACCCGGCGAATTTAATCGAAGATGGAATGAAGCAAAAGAACAACTTCGAATTAATGGTGTAACGTATAACCTTCATTCAGATACCCGGGGTATGGACCGACCCTGGCAGTTAGATCCTATTCCGTTATTGATTTCTGAAAACGAAGAAAACCACTTAATAAAAGGCCTTTCCCAACGCGCCCATTTACTTGAATTGATTCTTCAGGATATTTATGGGCCAAAGAGAATTCTTAAAGAAAAACTTTTGCATCCTGAACTTGTTTTTGCAAACCCTAACTTTCATAGGGCATGCCATGGGTTTAAGCCTGCAGGAAATAAATACCTTTATTTGCTTGCAGTTGATCTTGCTCGTAATTCCAACGGAACTATGCATGCCATCAGTGATCGACTTCAGTCCCCATCAGGAACAGGTTACGCTCTCGAAAATCGAATTGTAATGACGCAAATGTTGCCTGATATTTTTAACAATTGCAATGTCCAACGACTTGCAATGTTTTTTAGGTCTTTTAAAGAAACCCTCAAATCAATCGCTCCTAACAACAAAGACAACCCAAGAACAGTACTCCTTACACCCGGGCCTAGAAGTGAAACTTATTTTGAACATTCCTACCTAGCACGATATCTTGGTTTAACACTTGTTGAAGGGGGAGATCTTACGGTTCGGGATAACAAAGTTTACCTTAAATTTCTTGATGGTTTACACCCTGTTGATGTAATCATGCGAAGGCTTGATGATCGATTCTGCGACCCTCTCGAACTTCAAGCCAACTCTTTACTTGGGGTTCCAGGCCTCCTGCAATGCGCAAGAAAAGGCGGGGTGGCAATCGCTAATTCCCTTGGTTGTTCGTTTATGGAAGCCCCATCTTTAACAACTTATTTGCCAGCCCTTTGTAAAATTTTCTTGGGTCAGGAACTTATAATACCAGGCGTTCCATCATATTGGTGCGGGGACCACGAATCCCTGAAATATGTATTAAACAATCTTGATAATATGGTTTTAAAAAATGCGTTCACCTCAAGGCGATCAGAACCAATTTTTATAGAAACATTATCCAATAAAAAACGCGAAGAATTCATAGCTCAATTTAAAAACTCACCACAAAATTTTGTAGCACAGGAAAAGCTTCAACTTTCCACTGTTCCGGTAATGGGGGAAAACGGGATTGAACCTCGACCTTTAGTCTTAAGAAAATTTTTGTGTTCACATAATTCAGGTTATTCTGTAATGCCAGGCGGATTATGCAGGTATTCATCAAGCCCTTCCACACAGCTTATATCGGTGCAGCAAGGGGGCGGTAGCAAAGATACTTGGGTTTTATCTTCGGGAGAAGTCAGTACTTTTAGTCTACTTAACCAAAGTACCGATCCAATTGAAATTAGCAGAGGTGGTAGCGATCTTCCTAGTAGATCTGCAGACAATCTTTTCTGGCTCGGCAGATATACCGAAAGAGCGGATGGCTTAGCTAGACTTCTTCGTGGTATTTTCCTAAAGCTAATTGAATCGCTTAAAATTGCTGATGGCGCAGAATTAAAATCCTTGTTAAAAATTCTTTCTCAATATTCACTAGCTTTTTCATCCATCAATTCTGAACCTAGCGACAAAGAGGAACCAGGCAATCACTTAATATCGATGGTTTATGACAGAGAAAGAATAGGCACTTTCGCAAATGATCTTCAAGCTATTTACCGTACAGCAAGTTCTTCGCGAGATAGAATATCAATTGATATGTGGCGCGTTATAAGCACTCTGGAAATCCCTTCAAACCCAGAGCTGAATATGATGTTAGAACAGCCTGAACATTCAAACCTGATTACCGTTCTTGATCTCCTTAACCATAACATTGTTGTTTTAGCTGCTTTTGGGGGGTTAATTGCCGAAAGTATGACTAGAGGGCATGCTTGGCGCTTTCTTGATATGGGCAGAAAAATCGAAAGGGCCTCACAAACCATACGCTTATTAAAAGGATGTATGATTGATGTTTCAACATCCGAGATACCCTTATACGAATCAATTCTAGAAATTGCTGATAGTTTAATGACTTTTAGACGAAGGTATTTAAACAAAATAAATCCTGCTGCTGTTTTAGATTTACTTCTTTCCGATTCATCAAATCCACGATCACTTGTTTTTCAATTAAATTCATTACAAAACAATATAAACCATCTTTCAAAAATGAAAGATACTGGTCGTATTACTCCCCAAGAAAAATCCATAATGTCAATGCATACTTCTGTTTTATTGGCAGACATAGAGCATTTAGTTAGTCCAAACGAATCTGGAAAAAGGATATATCTAGAAAATCTTTTAAACAACTTGTTTTTAGAGTTGTCACAATTATCAGAATCAATCGCCCACCATTATCTTGGACATTTGCAATTATCAAGACATCTATCAGGATCTAATTCGTGAAATACCTGATTAAACACACCACTTGTTACAACTATATGGATACTGTATCCCTTTGCAGGAATATCATCCATGTATCACCACGAGAATATGAAAATCAACGCAATTTTTTTGAAAATATAACCGTTACACCCACTCCAGAAATAATTGAATTTCAAAAAGATTATTTTGGAAACAAAGTCTATTTTTTTACAATAGAGAAACCTCACAAAAATTTAACAATTATTGCTGAATACGAAACAGAAGTAACACCAAAAAATTTCGATGATTTTCTAGACCAACCATGGAAAAAAGTAATAGATTTATTAAATGTAGATTCCTCCATGGAAACTATTCAAGCTCTTGAATATTTATATGATTCGTATTACGTTCAAAGACATGATGATTGGAAAGAATACGCAAGCAAATCATTCCAACCTGGAAATTTGTTTTTAAATTCGGTAATGGATTTAACTTCTCGAATTTTTACTGACTTTAAGTATCAACCAAATGCAACAACCATCGCAACTCCATTGCACGAAGTTTTCCTACAAAAATCCGGAGTATGCCAAGATTTTTCGCATTTTCAAATCGCATGCTTACGAAGTTTGGGAATTCCAACCCGATATGTTAGCGGATACCTGCTGACCACTCCCAATCCAGATAAACCGAACTTAATTGGTTCAGATGCTTCTCATGCTTGGATTCAAGTTTATTATCCTGGAATTGGCTGGTTTGATTTTGACCCAACCAATAATCTTAGGCCTTCAGACCAGCACATTATTATAGCTTGGGGTAGAGATTACGATGATGTTAGCCCGGTAAAAGGTGTCATTTTAGGCGGTGAAAACCACACCATTACAGTAGGTGTAAGTGTAATTGGATCAGAGTGACCAATCATCCTGTATTTTTTAAACCAGAAGCTATGCCACTTATACTTTCCATAACGCCAATTTTTATTTCTTCAGAACAAGTTGCTTCGCATCTTGATTTACGAAGCAAAACAATTTGCAGATAACTTAAGGGATCAACATAAGGATTTCTTTTCTCAATTGATTTTTGAAGAACAGGCATTTGCTCCAAGAGGTATTTCTGTTTTGTTATCAAGCAAATGTTTTTCACCGATTTATCATACTCTTCAAAAATAATATTATAAATACTCTCAGCTATTTTTTTATCCTCAACAAGATCAGCGTAAAGCCTTGCAATGGTCATATCAGCTTTAGCAAGAATCATTTGGCAATTATCTACCAAACTTTTCCAATATGGCCAAGAATCATACATTTTTTGCAGCAATAAAAGGTTGTCAGGGTTTTCTTTAATTTTAAAATCTAGCGCACTACCGATACCAAACCACCCGGGCACTGTATGCCTACTTTGCATCCAACTAAACACCCATGGAATTGCACGAAGATCATCAATTTTTCTGTTTGCATCTCTTCTAGCAGGTCGCGAACCAATTCTTAATTCACCGATTTCATTAATTGGCGTGGACTGTTCAAAATATTCTCGCAAACCAGGATTTTCATAAATTAATCCCCTATATGATTTGCAAGACAATATCGCCAAATCATCAAGTAAAACTTTCCAAGAAGCATCTAGAAAAGTATCAACTTTTGAAAAACTTGAAAGTAATACCGCGTTTACAACCTGATCTAGATGCCTTCGCGCAATTCCTGAATGGTGATAACGATCAGCTATCATCTCGCCTTGCTCTGTTATTCGTAATCTACCATTAACAGTGCCACGGGGTTGGGCAAGAATTGCTTTATTAGCTGGGCCGCCTCCTCTTCCAACGGCACCACCCCGACCATGGAATATTTGAATTCGAATACCACGATCAATTGCTAGTTTTGCCAATCTTATCTGAGCGTTATGTAATGCCCAAGAAGATGCTAGCATACCACTTTCTTTACTGCTATCAGAATAGCCGATCATAACTTCTTGTAGATTATTCCTATATTTCAATTGGGCGATATAAGCAGGAACACATAACAATTGTTCAATGATTGAATCTGCTGATTGGAGGGGTAGCAAGGCTTCAAATAAAGGCACAATATCGATTAAACTGTAATTATCTTTGATCGAAAAAAGCCCAGCTTCTCTAGCAAAAACCAAAACTTCTAAAATATGAAAAGCATCAGTAGTCGAGCTAATTATATAAGTAGACAAAACTTCAGGATTTTGTTGTTCCGCTATTGAAGCCATAGTTCGGAACGTTTTAACAACTTCGCAGGTATCTTCGGAATATTTTAAGCGTGCTGGAATCAATGGGCGGTTTTTATTCAATTCTTCAGATAAGAACTCCATTTTTTTTGTGGGATTTAGTTGTGCATAATTATCTAGTACACCTTCACTTTTAAATATTTCAGCGAGGGCACGACCATGCCTATTACTGTTTTGCCTTATATCTACGCTAAACAAGTGGAATTTAAAAACTTTGACCAAACAAATCAAATCCTTGATTGATCCATTTCCTGCGTTAGAAAAGCCTTTTGATAACAAATCATCTGCGATAACTTTTAAATCATCTAGTAGTTGCTGAGAATGAAAATAAATATTTTTAGGTAATTCAACAGGTGCACCCCAGCTTAGTTGTAATGCTTTTAGGTACGAAAGAGTGCTTTTAAGCTTCTTATCAATTAACAAACATTTCAAACGATAAGGTTCATTCATATTCTCCAAGTCATCTATATGGAACAACAATTTGTCATTTGATATTGAATCAATTAATTTTTGGCCAGGAGATATAAAGAGATCCGCATGACTAAGAATCCCACCAAGAAAATGAACTTGTTTGATGTAAAATTTAAGAATTGTTTCCTGATTAAACCTAATAGCACTTTCCGTGACATCGTGGGTAACAAAAGGATTTCCATCACGATCTCCCCCAATCCAAGAACCAAAACTAAGAAATGCAGGGATATCTATCACTTCACCAGGATAAACTTTGGTTAAAGCGTAATCAATATCCCGATAAAATTTTGGTACAATTTTCACCAAACTATCCATCACTGTTTCGATGACCTGACGGACCTCATCTATCACCTTGGGTTTGTAGTCCCTTACGGATTTGGTTACCCAGAAAGTTTCAATTTGCTCGCTGATGGAATCTAATATTTCGGTTTTTTCACTCGGCAAAAGGATTTCATATTCCAATCGATCAAGGCATAAAGCCAAACAATCTAATTTGTCCAAAACTGTCCTTCGACGAGCTTCACTTGGGTGAGCAGTAAATACCGGAACAATATTAGCAGATTGTAAAAGGTTTTGAATTTCGCAACCCTTAACCCCGGATTCACGAAGTTCTATTAATGCTGCTTCAACACTTTCCCGAAGTGGTTCACCAGTATTCAGCATTTCTTTTTTACGCAGTGACCTTACTCTGGCTTGTTGTTCTGCAAGGTTTAACAAATCAAAATAAACGCCAAAGGCCCTAATAAGCAACCTTAGATCTTTAATTTCAATTTCATCAAGTTTTGAAATCAATTTCCGGGCTTCTACAAGACTGTTAGTTTCTCGAATTACCAATGATTTAGATTTGATTTCCTCAATTAGATCAAAAGCCGTTTTTCCAGCTTGCTTTAATATGGCATCCCCATGGATCTCACCTAACAAATGTATGTCAGAATCCAATGTTCGAGGTGTTATGTTCATGTTAATCCTTTTCTTTTTGCAACAAAAAAAATAATAAAAAATGTAAACCAAATAAATTAAATTACTAAAACTATAGAGCTATAACTTTAAAGAATCAAAAAACCTTATCCTGCGATTTTATTTGTAAAACTTAGCCTTAATACTTTGAAATCTTCATGATTTTATTTTATAAAATTCAGTTATTATTTCATCTTAAACAAATAATCGTTTTCGAATTATTTAAAATGATTATGACAAAATATCATTTATTATTTTTGCAGGCTCGACACCAGTCAACTTGGCATTAAGGCCTTGAAATTTAAATGTTAAAGAATCGTGGTTAATCCCTAGCTGATTTAAAATAGTTGCATTTAAATCATATACGCTTACAGGATTTTCAGTGATGTTATAACAAAATTCATCAGTAGAACCATATGTAAAACCTTTTTTGATACCGGCTCCCGCCAGAAAAACAGAATAACAACGGGGATGATGATCTCGACCATAATTATTCTCTGTAATACCGCCTTGCGAATAAATCGTTCTTCCAAATTCACCGCCCCAAACTATCAAGGTATCTTCCAATAAGCCTCGCTGCTTAAGATCTGTGATTAAAGCTGCAGTAGCTCTATCAACATCTTTACATTGCCCTTTGATCGCATTTGGCAACCCACCATGATGATCCCAGCCCATATGAAAAAGCTGGATAAATCTTACATTACGCTCTGCAAGCCTTCGTGCAAACAGACAATTTGACGCATAACTTCCAGGCTTGGAAACATCTGGGCCGTAAAGGTCTAAAATATGCTTGGGTTCTTTAGAAATGTCTAATAGATCAGGAACACTAGTTTGCATTCGAAATGCCATTTCATATTGGCTTATCCTGGTTTGAATCTCAGGATCACCTACAGCATCAAAATGTTTTTTGTTGAGAGCAGCAATTCTATCAAGCGAATCGCGCCTAACTCCGGACTCTAAACCTGACGGATTTGATAAATATAAAACAGCATCGCCTTTGTTTCTGAACTTTACTCCTTGATGTTTTGAAGGTAAAAATCCTGCACTCCAAAGACGATCGTAAAGAGGTTGATCATCAGGCCTTCCACTTCCGAATGAAGTTAGAACAACATATGCAGGCAATTCCTGATTTTCGCTACCTAACCCATAACTAACCCAAGAACCAATGCTAGGTTTACCAGCTAATTGAGAACCTGTTTGGCAAAAAGTAATAGCAGGGTCATGGTTGATTGCTTCGGTATGCATAGATCGAATTAAAGTTATTTCATCAGCAACAGAAGATATTGCAGGAATCAACTCACTTAACTCCATTCCAGATTTTCCATGTTTTGCAAATTTAAAAATGGAGGGGGCGATAGGAAATTTAGACTGACCTGAAGTCATCGTAGTAAGGCGTTGGCCTTTTCTAATGGAATCAGGAAGATCTTCCCCTTTTCTGGCAATCATCGCAGGTTTATTGTCAAACAAATCCATCTGGGAAGGAGCACCCGATTGGAAAAGATAAATTACTCTTTTAGCTTTAGGTTTAATGTTAGTTATATTACCAAACAAATGAGAAGGTAATAGAGAGTGCATTGCTGCAGCGGTCATTACTGAAGATGCACCTTTAAAAAAGGTTCGTCGGTTTAATTGATCCTGAACTTGTATAAAATTAGGAATTTTCATTGTTATCACACCTATCATTAAAGTTTCAATGTTATTCGCGATTTACTACTTCATCTAAATTAAGAAGAATATTTGCAGAGAGGGTATACGCAGCCAATTCACAAATATCAGCAGTGTTAGCAAGTGGAGATTCACCAAGCGAGGTAAATCTCTTGGCATTTTCAGGTTTAGATTTAAAGTTTTCATAATCTTTATTAAATCCCTTAACTAATATCGCTAACTCTGATGAATCTGGGCGCCTACCTGTGACGATTCTAAAACCGGTAGTTAATTTATCGTCAGGAGTATTCCCACCTTCGCGAATTATTTTTTCAGCAAGTTTTCGTGCTGCTTCAACATAAGTAACTTCGTTTAATAAAGCTAATGCCTGAAGAGGGGTATTAGTTCTCGATCTTTTAACGCTACAAGCTTCACGATTTGGCGCATCAAAAAGAAGCATGGTGGGTGGAGCTGCTGTTCTTTTCCAGATGGTATACATTGTCCTACGGTAAAGGGCTTCGCCTTTGTCGTGCTTATAATTTCTGAGATCACCGTATCGACTTGTTTCATCCCAAACGCCTTCAGGCATATAAGGACGGACAGAAGGACCACCTGTTTTATTGACCATTAATCCACTTACAAAAAGCGCTTGGTCTCTAAGTGTTTCACCTGACAAACGAAGCCTGGAACCCCTGGCAAGCATTCGGTTTTCAGGGTCATTATTTAATAAGCTTGGATTAAGGTTAGAGGACTGCTGATAAACTGAACTCATCACCACTATTTTTTGCATTGCTTTCATGTCCCAATTCAAAGATACAAACTTACTAGCAAGCCAATCAAGTAGTTCCGGATTAGATGGGAATTCGGACTGAGCACCAAAGTTTTCGCTAGTACGAACTAAGCCATACCCAAAAAACTTTTCCCACATACGGTTAACCCATACCCTTGATGTTAGGGGATTTGAAGGGTCTACCATCCAATAAGCTAGCCCCAGCCGATTCATAGGTTTATCTTTGGGAAGCGGGGGAAGAACTGAAGGTAGACCTGCAACCACTTTAGGTCCTTTTTTGTCATATTCGCCGCGAATAAGCATGAAAGTATCTCTAACTGGTCCTTCTTTCATTACCATAACACCGGGTATATTTTTCTTACTATCTAGAAGATTATTTTTAAGAAGAACAAGTTTATCGCTTGCTACCTTATGTTCTTTGAAAAATGTAGCTTTGTAATATTTCCTTAATTCCTCTTTTTGTTGAAGCGATCTTTTCTGGGTATCAGTTTCAATTATTTTTGTGATATTTACAGGAACTTGAAACCCATTGAGGGTAATTAATTCTCCTGGAACTGATGAAATAGCAATCCTGAAACGACCAATATTGTGCTGGGATAAAGCTTGGTGAGACAAACTTATTTTTATTGTGGCATTTTCTGGAATATCAACCAATTGAGGCGATACAAACATGGCTTTAGTAATATCCCGTCGAGTCGGACCATCAACAGCCCAGCCTTTGGAAGAATCATTGCCTACGACATTAATAATATCCCAATCTTTTTGCGAATAATCCGCAATCGCTCTATTAAAAGCTATTTTAAGAGGTGTTTTTAAAGATGGGGAAGATAACTCTGCTTCAATTTTTGAGAGAACAAAGTTCCCATTAGAAAACCGGCCCAAACTTTGATTGGGCAAGGAGGGATCTGGAAAGCATTCCAACAAAATTGCTGAAAAAGAACCTTTCGAAACATTAGATGTAATGGTGTATACATCATTGACAGGATTTTTACCACCAGCAAGATAGGAGCCATCGGGGAGCTTGCTAAATTTTGCACCGCCTTCTGATTTAACAGTATTTGGATTTAAAGGAATCCAAACATTGGCTGTGGAATTAACTTTCTCTTTAAAAACAGGTTCCCACTCTTTGATCAGAGGATCCACTTTTTCATCAAGTTTTAGAATCAATGCCTCTTGTTCTTTAATTGCAAGTTGTATTTTCAAAGACTCGGTGTTTTGTGTGGGAGATTCAATTTCTTCAACTGGTTCAGTATTACCACCCGTTTGATTTCCTGCCAAGGTTCCACTTTCAGGAAGATTATTGAAGAATGCAAAGAATTGGTAAAACTCTTTTTGTGAAATTGGATCGTATTTATGATCGTGACACCGAGCGCAAGCGAGAGTTAATCCTAACCAAGTCTGGCTTGTAGTATCAACCCGGTCAATAACATTTTCAATCCGCCATTCTTCTGCAATTAGTCCACCTTCGCCATTAAGTCGGTGGTTCCGATTAAATCCTGTTGCAATAATTTGAGATTTGGTGGCATTAGGAAGCATGTCACCAGCAATTTGTTCTATGGTGAATTGATTAAAAGGCATATTTGCGTTGTAAGCATTAATGACCCAATCTCGCCAAGGCCACATACTTCGACTTGAATCGGTTTGAAAACCATTACTATCAGCAAACCTTGCATAATCAAGCCATTGCATAGCCATTCGCTCGCCATACTGATTCGAGGCTAGTAAACGATCAACCACGGTTTCATATGCTTGTGGAGAATCATCACGAAGATAATCATCAACTTCTTTTAACGTTGGGGGTAACCCAATTAAATCTAAAGTAAGCCTTCGGATTAAAACCTCTTTGGAAGCTTGGGGCGAGGGCATTATATTATTTGATTCGAGACGACTAAGCACAAAAGCATCGATAGGATTCTTAACCCACTTGCTATTATTAACAGCAGGAACGCTACTTGATTTGGGAACAACAAAAGCCCAATGCTCTCCATAGTTCGCACCCTCATTGATCCATTGTTTGATAAGTTTAATTTGATCAGCGTTAAGTTTTTTACCTGACTTTAGTGGGGGCATTAACCCATCACCTTCTACTTCTTCAATTCGATGAACCAATTCACTATTTTTCGCATCTCGCAGTAAAATATTTTTCTTACCTGATTTACCAACAGCGAAAACCCCCTCTTTGGTATCCAAACGATAATTGGCTTTCCGGTGGGACTGATCCGGCCCATGACACTGAAAACAATTCTCAGAAAGAATGGGGCGAATCTGTCTATTAAAATCAATTTCAACGGCGTAAATAAATTGTCCACAAATAGAAACAACAAAAAGAGTGATAAGGATATTTTTAAAAAATAGAATGATATGCATGATCGTAAATCCACCTATTAAGTTCTATGCTGCAATTACTTGAATAACAGAAACAGGATCAACTCTTGTAAGTTAAAAGTTCAGTCTTTGAAGATTGTAACTGAAAATTTCAAGATCAAAACCAAATAAATCTAAACAAGTAGGTTTTGAGATTAACCTCCCAAACCATAAACAACCCACGAACCAATGCTGCTTCGACCAAATTATTAAAACCCTTTATTGAAAAATATCTTAGATGAACCATTAATAAACTTAACTGTCCTTATGAATTTACTACTTCATTCCTTACTTACTTACTTACTTACTTACTTGCTTGCTTAACAAAAACAACTGCTGCTCAGTTATCACAGCCATAAATGTTGGATTCAACCTTTAGGCGAAGCTTTACGGAAGCCAAATTTAAACCGGTAAGGGTGGTCTTCCACGCTGTGGCAAAACGGCAGGGGGAAATAATCCTCTAGCGTAGTCAGCCAAATGACACATTGTATCGCCATAAAAATGAAACTTTATTTTTTTTCGAATCGCAGGAGTTAACCCTTGCCCACCAACTACAAGAACAGTGCCCGCATTACAAACTTTTTCAAATAGTAAAAGGTTGTCTTTAACAAATTCGTCAACATTAGAAATACTGGTCGTAGACATCCAAACAAGCCTGGGTTTGAAGTGATTGATACCATCAATAAACGACTGAATCGGGGTATTAGAGCCAATATTTACTGTATTCCAACCAAGATCAAACAATAAAATATCTACCAACATATTGCTTAATTGATAATGGTCATTAGTGATACAGCCCCCAATCGCAATAGGCCCGTTAGTATTATCTCTTGAGTTGATAAAATTACGCAATTTAAAAAGAGTAGAAATGCAAATCTGAGTAGCGCAATGTTCATAAAAAATTGGGAGGGTCCCGTTCACCCACTCTTCACCAATTCTAGCCATACTAGGTTGAATAATTTCATCTGTAATTTTCTCAATAGGCATTTTGTTTTTATAAGCAGATAAAATAATATTATTGCAAGATAGTAGACTTTGATTACGAAGAGCTTGATAAAAATTATCAGCAGAAATCTGAAGAAATTTGCTATTATTTGATTGGGTTTCAATTAAAGGCAACTTAGAAAAATCACCAACGGGCAAAACGCCCTGCCGTGAAAGTCTGATCAAATCAGCTACTAAAATTTTCCGATGCCCGCCTGGAGTTATGTCAGCTGGCAGGATTTTATCATCCACCCACCTTTTAACTGTTGAAACACTTACGCCAAGAATCTTACCGGCTAATTGACTTGAAATGTATTGTGCTACTTCCATTATTTAACTCGCTGAAAACTTTTTAAAACCAAATATCTTATTAATTATCGTCATTCTACAGCATAAAAACAACAACCCAAAGCTAAATCGTGCAAATCGTTTTAATTATGTTGACACCACCAAATTACTCCGGTAATCTAAATTGAACGATATGAACCTTTAGCGATGGAGTGTTTAAATGGCTATCAAACTTATCAAAGACCATTCTTCCCAACCCTCAGAATCAGGTATTAAATTTATTTACAACAAATCGTTTAATACGAGCAAAGCATTAAAGCTTTATCATCCTTCTA
Source organism: Gemmataceae bacterium (assembly GCA_044337875.1). Classification (GTDB taxonomy): domain Bacteria; phylum Planctomycetota; class Planctomycetia; order Gemmatales; family Gemmataceae; genus UBA969. The sequence continues at coordinate 83,292 of JBIIMS010000002.1, read as the reverse complement.
ATTTTCCTGCTATGGATTTCTCTGATTCGTACATGCCTGAAGATTACACAAAGGATATCTCCAGAAGAATGCATTACGCTGGTTTTCGTTTTTTTAACGAATTCAATGTCTCCCGCAAAAAATTCTGGAAAAATGCTTATTTTGATTTGAGAAATTTAGTTGTTGAAGGTAACCGGAAATTGGTTTTTAAAGCCGTCAATAAATGGACTCCCATGCGTTTCATGGCAGATGATAACTCAAGCAATTGCACAATTGTTCTTATACAGGCGGTAGCTGCTTTTAATCCTTGGAAAGGCATAAGATTTAGCACCTATGCTTTCACTTGCTTAATGCGTGCTTTGTCTAGGCTCAATTATAAGAATACTGCAGAGAAAATGGTGCAGTGTGAATCTTTAGATCATTTGTTTGGAAACAATTTTGATGTTCCTGGCAGTTCTTCGGTTCCAGTTTCTCATACCAATTCACTTGCGGTGCTTGACACCTATTTTTCCAAAGACTGTGATATACTGGATGAGAGAGAAAAATTGATCCTTTCTGAACGGTTCGGTTTAGGGGATAAACCCCTAACAAGTTTGGAAGAAGTAGGTAAACTCCTTAAACTTTCAAAAGAACGTGTAAGGCAGATTCAATTTATTGCTCTAGAGAAACTTCGTAAAGTTTTAATTCCCAACAATGTCTTTTAGTTCTTAGTCATTAAGCAGGATATATTATGTCTTTCAGTAATTCTTCATTTATTGTGATTGGTGCTTATGGTGGTATTGGCACGGTTGTTTCTAAGATTTTAAAAGATAATGGTGCTAATTTACTGTTAGCTGGCAAAGATCCATCTAAACTAAAAACTTTATCTGACGAATTAAACACTCCATTTTTTAACCTAGATGCATCAGATTTTTCCCAAGTTGATTCTTTAATTGAGTTTGCAATCAAAACTTTTGGAACTGTTGACGGGATTGTCAATTGCTGTGGGTCACTTTTATTAAAGCCAGCCCACATTACCTCTGAAGCAGAATACTTTTCTGTGATTCAATCTAATCTAACATCTTCGTTTGCAACCATAAGAAGTGGGTGTAAAGCTATGATGGGTAGAGGAGGTTCGGTTGTTTTAATTTCCTCCGCTGCCGCTAAGATTGGTCTGGCTAATCATGAAGCAATTGCTTGCGCTAAAGCCGGTATTATTGGGTTGACAAAGTCTGCTGCAGCAACTTATGCATCTAAAAATATAAGGGTTAATTGCGTAGCACCTGGATTAATTAACACACCTTTAACCAAATCAATTACCAATAATGAAAATGCCTTGAAAGCATCTGTTTCCATGCACCCACTTGGTAAAATAGGATCACCTTCCGACATTGCTTCTGCAGTTGTATGGCTTCTCGACCCTGCCAATTCTTGGATTACTGGCCAAACTATTGTTGTCGATGGTGGGCTTTCATCTCTAAAAACTCGCGGGTAATTTTATCAGCTAATTGTGCACAATTTAAGAGCCTTGCTCATTTCAACAAAAGGTGTATTCCTATTTGTTTTTGGTTTCCAAATAGTAATGATTTAGGTTAATTTAAGTATGAACAATCTTTTCATACAGGAGAATAATGTGCCAATATTTCCCAAAAATTTATCTAAGACGACATTTTTAGCCTTTTGTTTAGGCCTCCTTTTAGTCACTAAATATGGTTTTACGCAGACCCCCGAAGAAAAGGCTGAATGGAAATCGCTTTTTGATGGAAAAACTCTTAAAGGATGGAAGCAATCGGACTTTTTTAAACCTGGTAAAAGTTCTGTAAAAGATGGCGCTATCATTTTGGAAAAAGGTTCAAAAATGACTGGACTTACCTATGATGGCAAAGATTTCCCAAAAATGAATTACGAAGTAAGTTTGGAAAGTAAGCGGGTTGATGGAAGAGATTTTTTCTGCACAACCACTTTTCCCGTTGGTGATTCTTTTTGCTCCTTTGTTGTTGGTGGATGGGGCGGATCTGTTACCGGCCTTTCAAGTATTGATGGTATTGATGCATCTGAGAATCAAACCGGCCAAGGTATCGAATACAAGAACGATCAGTGGTATAAAATCCGCATCCGTGTTACCGACAAAAGAGTTGAAACATGGATAGATAAAGAACAAACTGTCGACCTTGACACCTCGGATGTAAAGCTTGGGATCCGAATTGAATGCAATGTTTCCACCCCTTTTGGTATTGCCTCGTATGATACCGTTGGCGCAGTCAAGGATATCAAGGTACGGAATCTTTCCCCTGCTGAAATTAAGGAAGTTGCTAAGAAATCGATTAAGAAATAAGGCTTAAGAAAGGCTAAAATGCAAAAACAAGCAGCAATTGTTACTGGTGGTGGTACTGGGATTGGCAAATCTACATCTATACTTTTGGCGTCCAAAGGTTTTAAAGTTGTTGTGAATTATTCTCGGTCAGCCAAGGAAGCTGAAGAGACTTGTGCAGAAATTATTAAGCTTGGGGGTGAAGCCATTCCCTATAAAGCAAACATTGCGGATGATCAGGCAGTCAAGGAAATGGCACAAAAATGTTCAGCCATGTTTGGCGGTATCGATGTTCTTGTTAACAATGCTGGGACTACTCATTTTATTGATCATAATGACCTGGATGCCTTAACAGATCAGGTTTGGGATGACATTTTCTCGGTTAATATGAAAGGTACGTTTTACGCTTGCAGGGCAGTTATGCCGGAGCTGAAAAAGTCCCGTGGGAATATTGTAAATGTTACTTCAGTTGCAGGCTTGGCTGGAAATGGCAGTTCAATTCCGTATGCGATGAGCAAGGCAGCCCTTAACTGCATGACAAAGTCGCTTGCCAAAGCATTCGCTCCTGAAGTTCGAGTAAATGCTGTTGCGCCCGGACCCGTATTAACTCGTTGGCTTGCACCGCACCCCAAAATGATAGAACAATCATTATCATTAACTCCCTTGAAGCGTGCTGCAACCGGAGATGATATTGCTGCTGCGATTGTTTTTCTTGCAACCGGGACCAATCTAATGACTGGCCAAATAATGGTAGTTGATGGCGGAAGGACCATGTAGGTCTCTTTTTTTTGATACCTTTGCTTACCCCTATTTTAATTACGCTTGACTTTAAACTTTTTCAACCCTAAATTGTGGACGTTATGATCGTTTACTTCGATAGGAGCTTAAATTGCAATATTTTTTCCCATTCACTACTTTGGGGTTTTTGTCCGTATTTATTTCATTTGGTTTTGCGGGTGAACCGTATCTTTGGAACCAATGGCGCGGTCCGAACCGTGATGGGTTTCATTTAGGTAATTCCTTCCCGAACAATTTAGCCAAGGAATCTTTACAACTTTCTTGGAAAGCAAATCTTGGGCCTAGCTACTCAGGCCCCATTGTCTCTGATCAACTCGTGTTCACAACAGAAACAAAAAATAAAGAATCTGAAGTTGTTCATGCATACGACCGGAAAACAGGAAAAGAAATTTGGGCCACCGAATGGAAAGGGGCGATGTCTGTCCCCTTTTTTGCAGGCGCTAATGGGAGTTGGATTAGATCTACTCCAGCATTTGATGGCGAATGCTTATATGTAGCGGGAATTAAAGATGTTCTTGTTTGCCTCAACGCAATTGATGGCAAGGAAAAATGGCGCATTGATTTTGTAGAGCAATTCAAAACACCTGTGCCTAGCTTCGGCTTTGTGTCTTCTCCTTTAATTGATGGCGATGCCATTTATGTACAGGCTGGGGCCTCTGTTTTCAAACTTAACAAAAAAAATGGCACCGTTATTTGGCGATCATTCAAAGATTCAGGTGGTATGAATGGCAGTGCCTTTGCTTCACCTTTAATGACTACGCTTTGTGGCCAAAAACAGCTTCTTATCCAATCAAGAGAAAAACTCGCAGGATTAAATCCTGAAAATGGAGATGTCCTTTGGTCGAAGGTTGTACCTAATTTTCGGGGCATGAATATTTTCACTCCTGTTGTTGTTGGGGATACTATCTTTGCAAGCACTTATCAAAACAAATCTTGGCTTTATAAAATCAGCAAAAATGATTCAGGATTTGCTGTCAATGATGTTTGGGAGAATAAACTGCAAGGTTACATGTCAACACCTGTTGTCATCAACGGTTTCGCCTACATGCACCTTCAAAACCAAAGATTTACTTGCGTCGATTTATCCAATGGTGAAACCAAATGGACATCGCCTAAGTCTTTTGGAAAGTATTGGAGTTTGATCGCATACAAAAATCGAATTCTAGCACTTGATCAAAAAGGAATTCTCTACCTTATCGAGGCAGATCCGAAAGAATTTAAAGTCTTGGAAACTAGGGAAATAACTGAAAATGAATCTTGGGCTCACTTAGCGATCAGTGGGGATCAAATTTTTATTCGCGATCTCAAAACCCTTTCTGTTTTTCAGTGGAAGAATTAATACAAATTCATGGCTACTACCGTACCCCCAACCCGAATTACATTATGCAATAATCGCCCTTTAAATCACGAGGGGGATTTTGTTCTTTATTGGATGATTGCAAACCGAAGAATCGATCACAATTATAGCCTGCAAAGAGCAATTGAATGGTGCATCGAATTAAAAAAGCCCTTGGTTATTTTCGAAGCACTTCGAATTAATTATCCCTGGGCGAGCGAAAGGCTTCATAAATTCGTAATCGATGGCATGAAAGATAATGCGAATGCAGTCGAACTCGAAGGTAATAAAGGAGTATTGTATTATCCCTATTTAGAACCTAAGCATGGCGACCAAGCCGGATTGCTTGAATCTTTGTCTCAAAAAGCCTGTGCAGTAATTACTGATGATTTTCCTTCTTTCTTTATTCCTGCAATGATTCGTCTGGCTTCAAGCCAAATTCCGGTTCTCTTTGAAAAGGTGGATTCTAATGGAATACTTCCACTCCATTCTACCGATCGCGTTTTTACAACAGCATTTTCATTCAGAGCCTATTTGCATAATAATTTAAGAGATCATCTCGGAGATTTTCCTAAACAAAATCCAATCGCTGGAATTGATCTCCCCAAAATCGGGGAATTGCCCAAACAAATAACAACCAAATGGCCTTCAGCTTTACCAATACTTAGAGCAAAGGGAGACAAGTTTCTTGAAGGCCTTGATATCGATCATTCAGTAAAAGCTTCTTTTATTTTAGGGGGCGCAAAGGCTGCAAAAAAAACTACAGAACTATTCTTGAAATCTAATCTTATCCAGTACAAAGAACTAGGAAATGAACCAGACGAAAATGTGCGTAGTGGTCTTTCCCCATACCTGCATTTTGGTCACATCTCTTCGCATTATGTATTCAAACAACTTGCTAAGCAAGAAGGCTGGAACCCCTCTCATTTATCTGCAAAAGGTGGCGGAAAAAGGGAAGGGTGGTGGAATATGAGCCCCGCTGCTGAATCCTTTCTCGATGAATTGGTTACATGGAGAGAAATTGGCTACAACATGTGTTCAAAGCGCCATGATTATGATCGTTACGATTCCTTGCCTTCTTGGGCTAAAGTCAGCTTAAAAAAACACACTAGCGATAAAAGACCTTTTATTTATACTCTAGATGAGTTCCAAGCATGCAAGACTCATGATGCCTTATGGAACGCTGCCCAAAATCAACTTAATAATGAGGGGAGAATTCATAATTACCTTCGAATGCTTTGGGGGAAAAAGATTTTAGAATGGTGTGAAACCCCTCAAGAAGCCCTTAAAATTATGATTGAACTCAATAATAAATTAGCTCTTGATGGGCGGAATCCAAACTCTTACAGTGGAATTTTCTGGGTTTTAGGAAGATATGACCGGCCATGGGGCCCTGAAAGGCCAATTTTTGGTTCGATTCGTTTTATGAGTTCAGTTAACACTCAAAAAAAACTCAATGTTAAAAAATACCTTGCCAAATATGGCGTAGATTCAAATACTCAAGGTGAATTTAATTTCTCTGAATCTAAACCTGAATAGCTTATGAAGAAAAAATGCTGGGTCGTTTACATGCTTCGTTGTTCAGATAATTCACTTTACACGGGTATAAGTAACGATGTAAACAAACGACTGCTTGCACACAATTGTGGCAAAGCCTCCCGCTACACTCGTTGCAGAAGGCCTGTTCAAATTGTTTATTTACAACAAAACTTTGGCCATTCCGCAGCATTAAAGCGCGAGTTTCAGATAAAATCATTCACAAAAAAACAAAAAGAATCCCTAATCATTCAGCCTTGATAATTGTTTTATTAGCTTTCATTTTGTTTGAAAAATTCCGAATAATTCTACTTCAATCTTTCGCAAACGTTGCGTTTGGAGTAGGTTAATACATTGAATTATTTTTACCCCGCAACCTTTCAAAAGGTGTTTTTCATGCTTAGGTTTTTAATTTTACTTCTTACCACCATTTCTTTGGCAACTATTCCAGCTTGGGGCAACGAAAAACAAGTCGATAACAAAAAGAAACCGATTAAGGCCCTTTTGGTAACTGGCGGGTGTTGTCATGATTATGAACGACAAAAATTGATTCTAACCCAAGGTATATCGGCTCGTGCTGATGTAGAATGGACCATCGTTCATCAGGGCGGCAGCACCACGAACACCAAAATTCCCCTTTATGAAAACCCTGATTGGGCCAAAGGGTTTGATGTTGTTGTTCATAATGAATGTTTTGCAGATGTAAAAGATTTAGCTTGGGTTGAGACAATTCTTAAACCACATCGTGAAGGATTACCAGCAGTTCTTATCCATTGCTCCATGCATTGTTACCGTACGGGAACAGACAAATGGTTTGAATTCACAGGGGTTCAATCCCCCGGCCATGGCCCTAACTATGGTTATACTGTTAAAAATCTTCAGAAAAATCATCCCATTATGAAAGGGTTTGGAGACACTTGGGAAGTAGGCAAAGGCGAGCTTTATCACACAGTTAAAGTTTGGCCTCGGGCAGTGCCCCTTGCTGAAGCACCCAAAAAAGCGGACGGCCAACCGCAGGTTTGCATCTGGACCAATGAATATGGCAAAGGAAAAGTTTTCGCAACTACCATCGGCCATTTTAACGAAACCATGGTTGATCCCACCTATCTGGATACCGTGACAAAGGGGTTACTTTGGAGTTTAGGTAGAACAGATGAAAATGATTTTCGTAAAACCAACGAAAAAACCAATAATGAAATCAAAGCACTTGCAAACATCGCAATTAAAATCAAACCTGAACCCGCAAAAACTAGTCAATCTTGCTGCAAAGAAGGTAACCTAGCTTTTGGAAAAGGTACCAAAGCTTCCTCTGAAGAAAAAGGGAAGAACAACTTCTCCAAAAATGCAGTTGATGGCAATTTAGGTTCTCGTTGGTGTGCATCATCAGGAGCAAAAGATCAATGGTGGCAGGTAGACCTAGGTAAATCTGAAAAGATTAGTAACATTCGTATTCATTGGGAAAATCCAAATGTTGCCTATCAATACAAAGTTGAAAGCTCGTTGGATCAAAAAGAATGGACTATGGTTGTTGATAATTCAGCCAATGCCAAGAAACTAAGAATTTCCCCCCACTCAATAACAGTAAAAGAAGCACGATACATCAGAATTACCGTCGTGGGCGATAATGCAGGCAATTGGGCCTCCATCTGGGAATTTGAAGCTTATGCAGACAAAATGCCCGAACTTCCAAAAGATGTTACCGAAAACATTCAGAACAACACCCCACCAATTAATACTGAAACTACTTTGGCAGATGTAAAAGCTCCTGCCGATTTCGAAGTTACGATTTTTGGAAAACCTCCTGAAGTTAATTATCCCGTATGCATTGCAACGGCTTCTCCGGGGGAATTATTTGTTGGAGTTGATGAACAAGGTTCTCTTGGAAAAGAGAAAGGGCGAGGAAGAATCCTGCGCTGCCTAGACACCGATAATGATGGTAAAGCTGACAAATTTAATACTTTTGCAACAGTGGATCATCCCCGTGGACTTTTTTATGACAACGGGTCCCTTTGGGTTTTGCATCCACCATTTCTTAGCGTTTTTCATGACGACAATCTGGATGGAGTATCCGATAGGCACGAGGTTCTTATCACGGGAATTAGTACCGAGCAAGTTGCAAAAAGAGGTGCTGATCATACGACAAATAATATTCACATGGGAATTGATGGATGGATTTATATCGCAGTTGGGGACTTTGGTTTTTCAGAGGCAAAGGGTACTGATGGCACGACTCTTAGCAGGCGCGGGGGTGGGGTTGTACGAGTACGACCAGATGGCAAGGAAATGGAAATCTACGCTTGGGGCTTACGAAACATTTTAGATGTTTGCATTGATCCCTTTATGAATATTTTCACGCGCGATAACACAAACGATGGTGGCGGTTGGAATGTCCGCGTCAATCATATCATGCAATCTGCTGAGTATGGCTATCCTAGTCTTTACATGAATTTTGCAGATGAACTCATGCCACCGTTAGGTGATTATGGTGGCGGTTCGGGGTGTGGTGGCGTTTATGTTCACGACAATCGTTGGCCGAAACCTTATGGAAATTCAGCATTCACTTGTGATTGGGGGCGTTCGGAAGTTTACCGGCACACTTTAACTCCTAATGGTGCGAGTTTTAACCCTCACCAAGAAGTCTTTCTTAAAATCCCTAGGCCTACTGATGCAGATATAGATGCTAGCGGAGCGCTATATGTTAGCAGTTGGAAAAATGGCGGATTCAATTACAGTGGCCCAAATGTCGGTTTTATTACAAGAGTAATCCCGAAAGGTTATCACCCATCTGCTCTTCAAGATTTGAAAAAATATGCAGTAGAAAACCTAGTTGATAGCTTAAATAATCCGAGTGCTGTTCAAAGATTAAAAATTCAACGCGAGATATTAAGGCGGGGCAAAAACCAATCATTAACAACAAAATTAGAAGACCTTTCATCTAATAAATCATTGCCCCCTGAAGTCAGAGTTGCTGCACTTTACACTCTTAAACAACTTGATGGAGTAGAAGCTAATAAGTTTCTTCTTTCCATTTGCTCAGATCCGCAAATGCAAGAACATGCATTAAGAGTAGTCACCGATAGAAACAAAGAACAGTTCATGATGGTAGTAGGAAAACAAGTTCCCTTGGCTATGGATAGCTTTTCAAATGCTTTAAAAAGTGACAACCTCAAAGCAAAAGCTCAGGCGATTATTTCTCTGGGTAGGCTTCCCAATAATTCCCTTTCAAAAGAAGTACTTTCTTTAACGAAACGAACCTCTGGACAAAACTCGCCCAAAGAATCGATCAACCACGCAAGTCCCGATTTGGAAAGAGTGATTCCCCACCTTGCAGTGAGAACTTTAGTTCAAACTGATTCAACACAAGTTTGCCTTGATTCTATAGGTAATGATTTTAGCCCCGGGGCATTTTGGGCTTTAAGGTATATGCATAATGATAAAGCAATATCAGGATTGATTCAAAAATACAGTTCTATGCCAAACAATCTTGTCAAATCCGAAATTCTCAGCACTCTAACTAGGCTTTATTTCAAAGAAGCTATTTACAAAGGTGATTGGTGGGGAACTAGGCCAGATAACAGCGGCCCCTATTACGATAGGCAACCTTGGGACCAAACTAACCGCATCAGCGAATTTCTTAAATCAGCCATGTTAAGCTTAGATGATAAATCCAAATCTGAATTGGCGAAACAACTTTCATTGCATAAAGTTCCATTAAATGAACCAAAACTTTATTCTCCTTCGATCACCAAAGAAGAAAATCAAAACCCAATTGTGATTCCGATCGCCAACCCCAAAGATCCTAATCTTATTGCCAATTTAAGTTTTGAAACCACAATGGAAAGAGCCATGGCTGTAAAAGGGGCCCCAGAAAAAGGGAAACTTCTTTTTAATTCCAACACTTGCTCTGCTTGTCACACTGATGCCAACGGATTGCAACCAAAAGGCCCCCACCTTGTTGATATTGGTAAACGCTACAAAAAAAATGAGTTAATAGAATCGATTCTTAAACCCGACACAAAGATCGCCCAAGGATTTGAGACACTAGCATTCACTACTAAAAGCGGCAAAATTATTACAGGGTTTATTGTCAGCGAAAGCGCACAAACTATTCTTTTAAGGCAAAACACAGGTGTATCTTTAGATCTTAAAAAGGATTCAATTGATGAACGAACCCCTTTAAAAACTTCTATGATGCCCGCAGGCCTTGTAAATAACCTTACCCCTGAACAGTTTTCTGATTTACTTGCTTACCTTGATTCCTTAAATGGTTCCCCTGTTAAGAAATAAAATGTCATTTACTTATCAGGATTAACATAGCGAACCGTTCCAAATACCATTACTTTCCATTGATTACACAACCACACGGAGCTTCTAAATGCAAATTTATGGCAAACTAATCAAGACTTTTATGTTTTTATCTTTGCTTGGCTTTGTAAGCTTTAGCAACTTAACCACCGCTCAAGAATCAGTTAAATTAATTACTGGAGAAGGGGAGGGTTGGGTTCCCCTTGCTGAAAATGACTTCCAAAATGTTAACACCGACCCGGACACTTGGAAATGGAAAGATGGGACCATTTTTTGCAAAGGTACTCCAGTTGGTGTGACTAGAAGCAAGAAAAAATATACCAACTTTGAAATGGTTGCCACTTGGCGCCATATGAAACATGCTGGTAACTCAGGAATTTTCCTGTGGGCTAGCGAAGATGGCTTGGAAGGTCTTAAACCAAATCAACTTCCTAAAGCAGGAATTGAAGTCCAAATCCTTGATCATGGTTATGCTGAAAACTACGAAAAAGCGAACAAGAAAAAATCCGACTGGTTCACTACCCATGGAGATGTTTTCCCCGTAGGAAAATCCAAAATGACTCCATTTGAACCAAAATCTCCCAAAGGAAATCGGAGTTTTCCTTCCAAAAATGTTTCCAAGGGATTTGGAGAATGGAACCACTATTATATCAAGGCAATCAATGGCGAGGTTCGCCTATGGGTTAATGGTGAACAAGTTTCAGGCGGAAAAGATTGCGACCCTAAAACGGGTTATTTGTGTTTGGAATCTGAAGGCTCCCCAATTGAATTCAAAGGGTTAAAAATCAAAGAACTTCCATAGTTCTTAAGTCATTTCAGAACCAATATTATAAACAAGGATGTATCATGATTAAGAAATTTTCTAGAAGAAAATTCGTTAAAGCTTCATTTGCTGGTACTTCCAGTTTTATTCTATCTGCCCCGAATTTTATCCGCGCGAAAAACACTTATAACAAGCTAAATATTGCAATTGTCGGGGCAGGGGGTAGAGGCGCAGGAAACCTTGCTGGCGTATCATCAGAAAACATTGTTGCACTTTGTGATGTTAATTCTGAAGCAATTGCTAAAGCTTCTGTAACTCATAATAAAGCAAAAAAGTTTTCTGACTTCCGAAAAATGTTTGAAAACGCCAAGGATTTTGATGCTGTTGTGGTAAGTACCTGTGAACACACACATGCCTTTGTAACGCTTGCAGCCTTAAAATCGGGCAAGCATGTTTATTGCGAAAAACCTCTTACCCACAATATTTGGGAAGCTCGTATCATCCGAGAAGTTGCGGCAAAGACTAATGTTGCAACTCAAATGGGAATTCAAATTCACGCTGGGGAAAATTACCGCAGAGTGGTTGAGCTCATTCAAACTAATGCCATTGGCCCAGTAAGGGAAGTTCATGTTTGGGTTGGAAGGGCCTGGGGTTTGCAATCGCAGGAGGATTCCAAAAAGAATGGTGATATTGTCCATGTAACTGAAAGGCCTAAAGAAAACAGTGCTATTCCAACTGGGTTGGATTGGGATCTATGGGTTGGGCCTGCTCCGTTTAGGCCATTCAACACGGTTTATTTTCCCGGACCAAAATGGTATCGATGGTGGGATTTCGGGAATGGTACAATGTCCGACCTTGGAAGCCATTGGAACGATCTGCCATTTTGGGCACTGAAACTCAAGGCGCCTACAAGCATTGAAGCTTCGGGCCCAAAACCCCATCTTGAAATTGCTCCCGCTTCAATGCAAGCCACCTACGAATTTCCTGCTCGCGGAGAAATGCCCGCAGTTAAAATGATTTGGTATCAAGGAGCAAACAAACCGCCGCATTTGATTGAAGGAAAAATCCCTGCGTGGAATAGTGGAGTCTTATTTATTGGCGATAAAGGTATGTTACTTTCTGATTACAGTAAGCATGTACTATTACCAGAAAAAGAATTTGTTGATTTCAAAAAGCCCGAACCATTCATTCCGAAATCAATTGGTCATTACGCAGAATGGTTGCAAGCATGTAAAACAGGATCTCCAACAACCTGCAATTTTGAATATTCCGGATGGCTCACAGAATCCAATCACCTTGGTAATGTCGCTTTCAGAGTTGGAAAAAAACTTATTTGGGATGCAGATAAGATAAAAGCAACCAATGCCCCGGAAGCTAACCCAATGATTAAAAGAGAATACCGAAAAGGGTGGGATCTAGTTTAAAGTCAAATATTAATTTTAATGCGGAAGGAACCGTTGATGATTTCTGAAAATAAAACAGCGCCCCATAACGATAATTCAACCCTAGGCTTTGTATTCTTTTTCTTTTATGTGGCACTCTACGCATTCTTTGTTTTTTTAAATGCTTTTTTCCCAGAAAAGATGACTTCCTTAACTATTTCAGGAATCAACTTACCTGTTATTTATGGTTTTATTTTAATAACCAGTGCTGTTTTACTTTCCTTAATTTACAGTTATGTTTTACGAAAAAAGGGCAACCATTCTGGAGATAGTAACTAGTGATACATGAAGCTTCTTGGATTGCTGTCCTTATTTTTGCAATATTCGTTGCTCTCACTCTGGCAATTAGCTTTTCCTTTGCAGGAAAAACAAAATCATCCCAAGGGTATTTCGCAGCCCATGGCGAAGTTCATTGGATTGTGAATGGAATAGCTTTCGCAGGCGATTATCTTAGTGCTGCATCCTTCCTTGGGATCTGCGGCATGATTGCTTTTTTTGGCTACGATGGTTTTTTATATTCAATTGGATATCTCGCAGGTTGGATCGTTGCCTTATTCGTAATTGCAGAACCTATTAAAAGACTTGGAAAATACACCTTTGCTGATGCACTAGATGCAAAATTTAATTCCCCAGGTATCAAATTTGTTGCTGCAATCAGTACCCTTTGCGTTAGCATTTTTTATCTGATTCCGCAAATGGTTGGTGCCGGGGTACTTATCCAACCTTTATTAGGATTCCCCCATTATGCTGGGGTTCTTATTGTTGGCACAGTAGTTACTTTAATTGTCACTACGGCTGGCATGGTAAGTACAACTTATGTTCAATTTTTAAAAGGTTCATTGCTAGTTATTTTTAGTTTTATTTTAGTGATCATGATTTTAAACCGTGGCCTAAAAGTTGATATGCAACATGAACACCACAAACATCATGAGTTAAAAATACTTGGGCCATTTAAAGAAGGAACCGTTTCCGATCCTGCAGCACTTGGATTTGCTAATTCAGAAGTAATTAAAAGTGAAGGCATTTGGAAAACAAAACCTTTTGTTAGAGTTCTTGATTCGCAATCAAAACAAATTTCTTATTGGAAAATTGAGAAATCAAAATCTGATGTAGGCGAATTTTATCTCTATGAAACTCAGACGATCTTATCAAACCCTAAAGTAGGCGGAAAACCCTTGGTTAACGGGCTACCAAAAGGGAAGGACACGCAAGAAGGCGATCTTTGGGCTGTTGGAAGCATCAGCAAATTACCTGGAAATGTTAAAGAAACAGGGCCTCTTGGCCCCTTGGATTTTATTCGTACGATTCAGGAAAGCGAAATTATCCTTTGGGGTAATGACAAAATTAGACTTGATGATGATTCAACACTTACTATTTATTTCCCCAAACCAACCCTTGGGAAAGATGTTCTTAGCCCTGGTAATCATCCATCCCTTAAAGGCATTCGTAGCGAAAAAATCACTGATAAGTTAAACTTTATTTCCCTTATGCTTGCCCTTTTTTGCGGTACAGCTTCTTTACCTCATATTTTAATCAGATATTACACCGTCAAAAGTCAGTCTTGCGCTCGTAATAGCACCGTGGTCGGAATTTCTACCATTGGACTTTTCTACATTTTAACTTTGTTCCTTGGCCTTGGTGCAATGACCAGCGGATCTCTTGATGTAAGCGACAGCAACATGGCTGCGCCCCTTCTTGCTAGAAGTTTTGGCGAAGTTATGTTCGCAATGATTTCTGCAATTGCTTTTACGACTGTACTTGGAACAGTTAGCGGATTGATAGTTGCGGCAAGTGGCGCAGTTGTTCACGATTTGCTTCTAGGTTTTCTAAAAATACCTATGAAAGATGAAACTAAAGTAAAAGCTGGAAAAATATCCTGCATTTTTGTTGGAATCATTGCTATTGTTCTAGGTATTTTATTCCAAAAAATGAATGTGAATTACCTTGTTGGTTGGGCTTTTAGCGTAGCGGCTAGTGCGAATCTTCCTTCGCTTGTTATGCTTTTGTTCTGGAAAAAAACCACCAAAGAAGGCGTTATCATTGCCATTATTGTGGGTATGTTTTCATCCTTAGGCTGGATTCTTTCCTGTGCAGATACCTTTAAAGATGTATATGGATTATCCCCTGAAAGTGCTTTGGTTCCATTCAGCCAGCCTGGGATCATTACCATACCTTTAGGGTTTATTACTTTAGTTGTTGTTTCATTACTTACTGGTTCAAAAAAGCCATTACCTAGTTTATGAAATTCAACAATTAAACTGAAACAATAAAATCGTAGATAACATGAGCCCCAACAGCGATTCCAAAACCTCGGAACATGTAAACTGCGCAGAAGTATAATCCTGCAAGAGCTCTAAAAACAAAAATATCAAACTGAAAAGCTTCGCCAAAAACACCCAGATGATGTGATATTGCAAACCCGATCGAAGACACGAAAAATGCTAAAGGCAAAGATGGAAAAATGTTCCTCGGAAATAGCAATAATAAAAGATGGATTCCCAGAAGCCTGAATATTGCTTCCTCATAAATTCCTGCGCCCAGATATGTTACCCAAGCAGAAGAAACACCACTTGAAGCGTCAACTCCTGAAGCAAGAAAACCTTTGCTCCAGATTCCCGCAACCAACCATAACACCATTCCAAATATTCCGCTTTCCAGAATCATACCGGTAATGGTTTCAATATTTTCGTGAGGTCTACTCCACCATCTCAAAAAACTTTGGAATGCGTAAAAACAAAGTAAGAAAACAGGAGGAAGCCAAATTAGGTTTACTCCATAAACAGCTAAATTTTGTCTTAACCAACCATCTGCACCATTTCTAACCCCTTCAACATGGTTGCTCGAACAATACCAAACAGCGGTCTCATATAATATTACAATAGGTAATAAAAATATAAAATTAGGCCAAGGATGCCTGGTCGCTTCAACATAGGTGATGTAACGCCTAGGAAACATTTTCCGTAACCCTTGTTAGTTCGAGTTCCATTCAGGAAATTCAGTCCCAATAAGATCATCTTTTTCCTGCTGCGAAATACCGCGAAGTACTGCGGGTGAAGCTCTACCAGCAAGATCTAGGATTTTGGGCTTGGAGAGATAGCTACCATCTGGCTCCCTCAATACTGCAACAATTTGATTGTTTGATTCTGTTTCTGTATTTTTGGGAAGCGGATTAGCCAAAACAATCCCGAGGGAACCGTCTGAAAGTTCTACCGCTGTACCGGAGGGATAAAACGAAATCGCCAGTAAAAAACGAGCATAAACCTTATCAAGCTTGCCATCTTCACTATCCATAAGAATCGAGGTTAGCGCACCTTTGGTGTTTAAAGGTTTATTGGATGCAGACGACATGCATCGAGCAATGTATCGTTCACAAACTGCAAGAAATCTAATAACTGGTGATAACTCTGCACCTTTAAATCCGGAAGGAAATCCTGACCCATCTATATTTTCGTGGTGGGAAAGAGCCGCTTCTGCAAGCAATGGCATGTTAGGAAATGATTGTCGTAATAATTCTGCACCAATAAAACAATGCGATTCATAAGCCCGCGACATTTTCCCATGACTTCGTTCTGGTTCAACCAATCCTGATGCCTGAATTTTAATCATTCCAATATCAAGAAATAATGCTGCAGCAATTATTTCCATACTTGCCAAACGTAATTGAGCGTCTTGGAATATTACCCTCGCAACCACTCTTGCAAAATTCAGTCCCTTACAAGCTACATACCTTGCGGGGTAATCATTATCTTCACGAAGAAATCGGAGAGTTTCTCCGTTTCGCACTTCTTCGAGAATATCTTCAACAATATTTTGAACATCTACAAAATCAGGCTTGCTTCCAGTTAGAATTAAATCAAATAGTTCTACAAGCTTGGTTATTTTTTGAAGTTCTTTTTCTTTAGCAATACAAGCTTGTTTAAGAATTCTTAATCGCTGGGAAATGACTTGGAAAATTGCTTCCACTCCAACACAAAGCTGCAATTGGCTAGATGGAGACTCAGGAAAATTTGGAATCATGCGAAGAGCTGTATCTGCCATCGCTGTTGTTTCACGATATAACTTAATCAAGGCTCCAGATTCCTGAACACCTTTTTTAGAAACTATTTCATCATCGGTACGATAAAGAAGGAAAGCATTTGCTAGATTACGCAAATCTCCAATCAAATCTCTCCCATGAATTAACAACTCCCTAGCTTTTGATGTAAGTTTAACGGGCAATCTCAGTTCTTGATCCCCTTTACTTTCATCAATAATTACTGAATCGCATTCATCTGATTCAATAAGTTTGGAGGCTAATCGATTTTTTCTAGCAATAAATCCCAAGCTATCTTCTGTAATTAATTGGTGCGAAACAGGTTCACGAACAGCTTTTTCAAGCTTTTCTCTTAAAGCTGTTATTTTTCCCAAAAGAACTTGTGGTTCACTAATATTCATCTTTTTACCTAAAAAACACCCTAGCTTTAACGAATAACCCAACTACACACAACTTTGCCAAAGCATAGGAATCTTACTTCTTTTATCGGTATTACGATCATGCGTTCTTTAACGAGAAAATAAGAAACAAACAGAGACTAGGCAATTAATTTGGTTAAACTATACAATAAGCTTTGATTAAATTGTTGCGAAAGTAGGGCGATAATGGTTATGGATCCTGATAAATCTAATCAAATATTAAATCGAAAATCCGGAGAAGGAATTCGCGTTTTGATTATTGATGATGAAAAACCTCATGCAGAGGTTGTTTCAGAAAGCTTGGAAAGAGTCGGCTTTGAGTGCACTGTAGTATGCAGTGGCAAAGACGGTGCAAAAAAAATTGAAACCGAAACCTTTGATGTAGTTCTAACTGATTTACGAATGGCAGATATTGATGGACTTGCCATTGTTCGTAAAGCCAAAGAAGAGTTACCCGAGGTTGAAGTCATAGTAATCACAGGTCATGCGGATATAAAAACCGCAGTAGAAGCGATCAAACAAGGCGCATCCAACTACCTAACAAAACCGCTAGACATGGTTGAACTGCGAACCATTGTAGAAAAATCGTCTGAAAGACTAAGGCTTGCCCGTACCAATCGTGAGCTTAAACGCCAGCTAGACGAAAAATTTGGTTTCGAAGGCGTTTTGGGCAACAGCTCTAAAATGCATGACGTAGTCGTAAAACTACAAAGCATTGCTCCTACCAATGCAACCGTATTAATCCAAGGTGAGACAGGGACAGGAAAGGAATTAGTTGCCAAGGCTATTCACAATAACAGCCCTCGCAAAAACAAACCTTTTGTCGCAATGAATTGTACCGCACTAAACGAAAACCTGCTTGATGATGAACTTTTTGGCCATGAACCAGGAGCTTTTACAGGCGCAGAAAGAATGCGGAAAGGTCGGTTTGAATATGCAAACGGCGGCACTCTTTTCCTTGACGAAGTAGGCGACATGCCGATGAGCCTTCAGGCAAAATTATTGCGTGTCTTGGAAAATAGTGAAGTGTTTAGAATTGGCAGCAATGAACCATTGAAGGTTAATGTGCGGGTGGTTTCTGCAACCCATCGTGATCTTGAAGCTGCAGTAACAGAAGGTACCTTCAGGCAAGATTTGTTTTTCAGGCTCAATCGTTTAAAAATTAGATTGCCCCAACTTCGTGAACGAAGAGAAGATATCCCGCTATTAGCTTCACATTTTCTTAAGGAATTTAACCAGCTTCATGCTAAACATGCCATGACCATAGCAGAACCCGTTCGTAAAGCTATGACGCTATATGACTGGCCGGGAAATGTCAGGGAAATGCGAAATTTCATCGAAAGTATGGTTGTTCTTGATGTTGATGGTATTTTGAATATCGATGATGTTCAAGAAGGTAATATCCTGAACCGTATTCAGCCTCTTCCGGGCCAATCGCCCCAGGCTTCTCATTTAATAGGTAGGCCACTTTCGGAAGTGGAACGCTTTTTTATTGAACAAGCTCTTTCGCTGACCAATGGGAACCGGGAGGAAGCATCCCGAATGCTTGGGATTGGGGAACGAACGCTTTACAGGGTAATACAAGATTGGAAGTTGCAGGATAAGATTAAAAAGGCGCTTTCTGAAAATTCCAATGACATGGAAAAAGCTGCAAAGTCTCTTGGGATGAAGTCTGATTCTCTACAACGTAAGCTAAAAAAACTTGCCCTAACTCCAGATTCAGAGGATGATTCATCTACTCGCGAAACTGACAATGAAGATGAAGTTTAAGGTTCTAGATTAAATAACACGGAAGTTAAAATGGCAATTATTAAGCTCCTACCACCCGAAGTTATCAGCCAAATTGCTGCGGGTGAAATCATTGAGAGGCCTGCAAGTATTGTTAAAGAACTTGTAGAAAATTCCCTCGATGCACAATCTAAAAGAATCGATATTGAAATCGAGCAGGGTGGACATGATTTAATCAGAGTTGTTGATGATGGTTGTGGAATTTATCCAGAACAACTTCAGCTTGCACTCACAAGCCATGCTACGAGCAAACTAAAATCCTCAGAAGATCTATTCAGGATTTCAACTCTCGGCTTTAGGGGAGAGGCTTTAGGATCAATTGCAAGCGTTTCTAAATTCCTGCTGCAATCGTGCCCTCCAGATCTTGATCAGGGGGCAGAAATCCTTTGTGAAGGAGGATTACTTCATCCCGTCAAGCCTTGGAATGGTTCCCAAGGCACACGAATCGAAATCAAGCATCTGTTTTACAATACCCCTGTAAGGAGAAAATTTCTTAAAGCTCCGCCTGCAGAAACCGCTCAAATCACTGAAACAATCACCAAAATGATTCTTTCTTCATTCCGAAACAACCTTGATAAATGCGAAATTCACTGGTCCTATAAAAACAATGGAAAACAAGTTTTACAAGCATCGCAAGGCGCTAGCCTCAAAGAAATGATCAGCATCTTTTTCGGAAAAGACATCACAAATGATTTGCTTTACATCGAATCAAATCATCGCGATTTTAAAATCAAAGGTTATGTAGGATCACCAAACCTAGACAAAAGCAGTGCTAAATCACAATATTTATTTATCAATGGCAGGTGGTTTAGAGACAGAACCATATCACATGCTATTCAGGAAGGTTTTCGGGGCCATATGATGACGGGAAGATTCCCGATCGCATTTCTTTATTTTGATTCTGACCTTGAAAAAGTTGATGTAAACATACATCCCACTAAAGCAGAAGTTCGGTTCCGTGATCCTGGTGCCATTCATCATCTGGTATTTAATGCTGTAAGAAATGTTCTGCTAGAAAAAAATAAAGGTGCAGTTTTTCAGCTTCAAGATGAACCACCTTTCACCAGAAAAAACCCTATTGACATCGGGTTGCCTGAATTTACCATTACAATCCCGCAAAAAACCAATCCCCCAGAACCTTGGGTCCTTGAATCTGGCCCTTCACCAGCCCCTTCGCTTCCATTCAATTATAAGAACAGTCCAAGTGAAGCATCTGAACCTGAAAATCATTCTTCCGATGAATCATCTACCCAAGCGCCTAATTATACTTATTCAGAAAAACCGCAGGCCCAAACAATCGAGCCTGTCTTGTTTAAAGAGGAAAACTTCAAGGTATTGCAAGTTTACAATTCTTATATTGTGATCGAAACAGATGAAGGGGTTTTAATTATTGATCAACATGCCCTTCACGAACGTATTTTGTATGAACAATTAAAAACTAAGCTCTCATCTGGGCCTGTACCTACCCAAAAACTTTTAATCCCTGAAACCATCGAACTAGCAGCTTTTCAATCTGAATTGGTCCTTTCACGACAAGAAGAATTACAGCAATTAGGATTTGAAATACGGGGATTTGGCGGGAACACTATTCTCGTTGAGAGTTACCCTGCATTGCTAGGGCGAAAATCGCCAAAAGCTCTTTTTAATAAAGTTATTGAACAACTTTTTGCTAAGGATGAAATCCCAAGTAAAGACGCTTTTTTTCATCATATTTTAAGCCTGACCGCGTGCCACTCAGCAGTCCGATCAGGAGACACGCTTAATGAAACAGAAATGCACCTTTTAGCTAAAATGCGCCACTTGTCCAAATCCCATTATCACTGCCCCCATGGGCGACCAACATCCTTATTGATAAGCAAAAATGATCTTGAAAATCAATTTGGCAGAACCTAAATAGCAGACATGGAAGCTTGGGGCCTTTAGGGAGAGTGCTTTCAACTTACTTTTGTTAGTGAAACATACCCCTAAATATTGGCCTATACACTACCACTGATTTTTTTTAAACCATTGGTATGAAAGAAGATGAATTACCTTTCATTCCTGAACATCACGATGTTGCTCCCAAAGCAACCATGGTTTTTTCATGCCTTAACAAGCAAATTCAATCTTTTCAAATCCATAGTACATTTCTTGTAGGCACAGTTGCTGGTTGCGAACTCCGATTAGCAGGCTTAGATCTACCTGCGTTATTATTTCAAGTAAACTATGTTAAACCAATAGGCCTTTTAGTTCGATCCATTACACCTCTTTCTGGTTTAACTTTAAACGGAAGTTCATTTCAAGAATCGATTCTAAAATCTAATGACAAATTAAATATTGGTAACTACGAATTTTCGTTTATCGTGACTGATTCCTTAGCTGCAATCACCCCCTCAGAAAACATCACTCTTAATATCAATGATCAATCCTCAACCGTAAATAAAATAAAAACTAAATCTAAAAGCAAAACGCATTTATTAAATTTAATAAAGAAAATAAAGAATAAGAATCGGTTATTAAAAATCGAATTGGGTTCGCTATTAGAAAATAATCGAATAATTGCTGAACGCGAAATCGATACAATTTCAAAA
This sequence comes from Gemmataceae bacterium, assembly GCA_044337875.1. Classification (GTDB taxonomy): domain Bacteria; phylum Planctomycetota; class Planctomycetia; order Gemmatales; family Gemmataceae; genus UBA969. The sequence goes on along the minus strand of JBIIMS010000002.1, from coordinate 62,033 downwards.
CAAAGCATGCTTGAATCGGAAAAATCATCCATAATTGAACAGCTAAGCCTTCAAATTATTAAAGGTAAAACCTACGCTGAAGAAATAGTTCTACTTCGAAATGAATTAGACACACTAAAATCTAATTTAAATCAACAATCAACAACCAGCGATTCAGATTTAAAAACTATAACCGCCCTTCATGATTTATTAGACCAAAAGACCCGGAATTTGCATGAACGAGCTCTTGAAGTAGATCGTAGAAGCGAGGATTTAGAAAAAAACAGCAGGGAACTAGAAGCTCAGGCCCTAGAAATAGACTCGTTATATTGCAAACTCAAAGAAGAGCGGAAATTATTAGAGGAAGAATATCTTTCAAAAAAGCAAGAAAACGAAAATATAATCAAGCAGTCTTCAGAGATTGAACAACAAATGGCTGAGATATTTCAGGTAAAACTTTACCTTGAAAATGTCAAAGCTCGAATAGACGAAAAAGAATCTATTCTAGAAAATAAACTTCTTTCCATACAATCTTTGGAAACCGATTTGCTGATCAAGCAAGAAAAATCAGAATTATTCAAAACCGAATTGCTTGAAAAAGAAGTTTTACTATCCTCTGGACTCGAGCTTATTAATCAGGAAAAAGAAGAGCTGAAAAACAACCGACATTATTTAGAATCTCGGATTCTTGAAATTGAACAAAAAGAGCTTTCACTACGAAGTTTAGAAAACACATTTGCAAACCGAGAATACGAAATCGAGGCTACAAGAAAATCACTTGAAGATGCAAAAAAAGAAATCGAAGATTTCAAAAACATCCAAGATAACAAGATCAAACAAACCGATTCAGTTGAAAAAAATCTGGCTCAAATGCAAGAGATTCTTCGGAAAAGAATTGAAGATATTCAATTAAAAGAATCCGCCCTAAACGAAAAAGACGCTTTGCTTTCAAACCAAATCATTTCACTGCAAACCCGAAATGAAGAAATGGAAAATGAACATAGCAACCTTGTAATGCAGTTAACCTCTGCCAGAGATGACTTCGAAAAATCTAAACAAGAATTGCTCAAAAAAACCACTGATATCGATTCCGTAAAATTTAGAATGGAAACTGAAAATCATGGACATGAATTAATCAAAAAAGAGATATTCGAAGCACTTCAAAGGCTTGAAGAAGAAAAAGCTGCTCTTGAGGAAGTTCAAATTGCAAATCTTGAGATAGAAAAGCTTAAATTGGCTCAAGGAATTGACTTTAAAAATGAAATCAGCGGCGTATGTGAAAATATCCCAGACCTTATGGCAGGTGCAGAAAACTGCCTCTCCAGGCTTTTAGGGGCCAGAGATTTACTTCAGAAACACCTTAGGGAATTCCATGACTATGCCAAAATTGCTAGGGAAGAACTCGAATTATTGCTTAAAGAATCCCGCGATCAACAAAATCGTTCCCAAGACTCTGAAAGCAAAATAATCAAAGCAAGAGAAGAGCACCGCCTTTCAATTGCTTCTTTCAAGCAACAACTCATCGAATGGCAACACAATCTAATTGAAATCAAATTAGCATTGCAAACAGGTGAATCCGAGTTGGAAAGAAAACAAGCAAAGTTTGAAACTCAAGCTCAAATTCTGCAACAACAAACAGACAACTTATCCAAAAAAGAACACAACCTTCGCGAAAAAGAAGGTGAAGTACTCGCACAAACAAAAGAAGTTCATCGCCACCTTGATGATATGCGGGCATGGTATCGTAATAAAATTAAAGATTTATCCGGAACAATTTCCAATTCATTGGCATCTAGATATTTTGATAATGCACTTAGCCGCCCAGATTTAAACCAGGACAATCATTCCCAGTCGGTACCTGACCCCATAGAACCTTCTGACAATAAACTTGGAAATCAGCTTATATCCTTGGGTTTGGTAGAGTCTGATACACTGATTGCCCTTATGTCCGAGGCGAAAAAAACCAGAAAATCACTCAGGCAAGCATTGCTAAATGGTGGTTATTTAACCTTTTATCAATTGGCACTTATCGAAGCAGGTAATATTAACGGACTGATGATCGATCGTTTTCGAGTCATTGACAAACTTCCATCAACGAGCAAAGAATATATTTTCCAAGTATTTGATCCCATCAGAAAAACAGAATGTCTCCTCAGGCATCTTTCTGAATCAGAACTTTCTGATCCCTATCACCCAGACGAATTCAGACAACGATTTAGTGCAGCTATTAATCTTCATCATGAAAATGTGGCCTCCACATATGAAGTATTGGAAATACAGGGAAGGCCTGCGGTTTTAGTTGAGCTTATTCAAGGAATCAACCAATCAGAATGGGCTTCGGTCCACCAAAAACCAGATGTATGGTTAAATCTAGTTTTACAAACCATTTCAGGATTAGCATCAATTCATGGAGCAGGTTTGGTTTATGGCCCAATCCATCAGTCTTCTCTAATTATTACAGGCGAAGGGTGTATCAAATGGATTGGAGTTGGTTGTCCAACATGGCTATTTTCGAATGAATTAAACGATGGAAATAGTTTCAAAAATGATATTTCAATCCTTGCAGGGGAAGTTTTGAAATGGTTGTACAACCATGAAGAAAAGCAAAACTTAAAACTCACCTTGGACAATAGTTTTAATGATTACATCGTCTGGATTGAAGAAATAGCATCTGGAAAAATATCGGTAGATCTAAACGAATGGGTAACAAAAACAGCAATAGAGTTACAAAACACAGAAGATTGGGAGTCGAATTACAAAAATTTTATCAGATTGAACCTATCGGAAAACCGTGAACAGTCCTTAAAACTATCTGCTTAAAATCTAAAAATTGATTATTTTTTCAATCATCGAGCTATCACAATTTGCGAACTTATTTCTAGTATCTAATATAAAAATTGAGTAATTCAAAACCACATCCCAGTCAATCAGATCATGATCAGCAAGTATGACGCACAGATCTTGACTTTTCAATAATTGCGGACTTAAATCTAACTCTCTTTGAACATCCCTCTGAGAAAGATTACTCACAATCAAAGGATCATGCCATTTTAAATTGCAGCCCCGATTTAATAGTAAATCAAAAATTTCAATCGCTGGGGATTCACGCAAATCACTTATATTTTTCTTGTAACCCAGCCCAATCAACAACAAATTAGACCCATTGATTGATTTTGATCTGTTTTCCAAAAATGCTTCGATTTTCTTTACAATCATTTGTGGTCTTTTTTTGTTTAAATCACAAGCAAGATTAATAAGCCCGGCATTTGCACCCACACTTTTTAGCTTTGAAAGAAGATAATACGGGTCCACAGGAATGCAATGCCCCCCAACGCCTGGCCCTGGATAAAATGCTTGAAAGCCAAAAGGTTTGGTGGCTGCCAGCTTAATTATTTCCCATACATCAAGATTTAACCCCTTACAAATCTCATCCCACTCATTTGCTAATGCTATATTTACAGCGCGATAAACATTTTCCACCAACTTTGATGCTTCAGCAGCTTCAATCGAACTTGCCTGATGAACTTCATCAAACAATTGATTAAATAAAACCTTGGCGACTTTTGAAGAATCATCATCAAGAGCCCCAAAAACTCTCGGCAAAGTCTTGGTGGTAAATGCGCAGTTACCTGGATCTTCTCTTTCTGGACTAAAAACAAGAAAAAAATCAGTCCTTTGTTCTTGGGTTTCTTTTTCCAAAATGCTCAATCCAATGCTGCGTGTTGTACCGGGGAATGATGTGCTAGAAATAACCACTAAAAAAGGTTTCCTAGCTATGGTTCTAATCGAAGTAATCGCAGCACAAAAACTATCAAGAGCAGGGGCACCATTTAAAAGCGGAGTTGGAACGCAGACCCAATAAACATCACAAGGATCTTCACATGAAATGTCGCTGGTTACTGTAAATCTTCCAGTATCTAATAACTCTTGAACTCTAACTGCTGAAATTGTTTCGAGATAACTTCCCCCGCGAATCAGCATCTCAACTTTGTTTATATTTGTATCGTAACCAACAACTTTAAACCCTGCTTTGACTATGCACTCTGCAAGTGGAAGTCCTGTATATCCAAGCCCAACAACCATTATCCTCGATTGTTTTTCCTGGAGTTGATAAAGAAATTGGTTCAACTGTTTATCTGAAATCATGGCCAAGGCTGAAGAACTAATTTCTTATCTTCAGTTCCATTAAATTTTTCTTGAAGGTCTTTTTCACAGAACTGTACACGGCTAATTGAATCAGTCTTTCCTGTTGCTGCATTTATTTCAAGAACAACGCCGGACATTCTGACATCGCCTGATGCAACAGAAAATTGGTTAGGCAAAAAAGAAATTGTAGTTGCAGTAACTGGTTCAATACACCGACCCAATACACTGTCATAAGGTCCAGTCATTCCTAAATCGCAAATAAAAGCTGTGCCTTCACCAAGAATTTGTTCATCAGCAGTTTGCACATGGGTATGGGTGCCTAAAACTGCAGAAACTTTACCTTTTAAAAAGTGACCCATCAGATATTTATCGGAAGTTGCTTCAGCATGAATATCAACAATTATTACATTAGTTTGCTTTTGGACTTCGGGAATTATTTTTTCTGCAGATGAAAAAGGGCAATCCACCGGTCGCATAAAAGTTCTGCCCATTAAAGAAACCACTGCAACGGTAAATCCATCAACGGTGTTGGTGAATGCGAAGGTTTTTCCTGGAGAAGAAGAGGGATAGTTCGCTGGCTTGCAGATGCAATTTTCAGATATGAGCGTATTTACAATTTCTTGCTTTTTGTAAATGTGATCTCCCAAAGTAAAAAGATCAACTCCCGCAGCTTTTAATTTTTTAAATATCGATGGCGTAAGTCCAGAACCTCCAGCAGCGTTTTCCGCATTCGCTATAACCAAATCTAGCCCCATACTTTTCTTGATAGTAAGAAGATAACTTTGCAAAATGTTCACCCCAGGAGACCCGACAATATCTCCCAGCATTAACACTCTCAAAATCTTTGGCAGATTATTTTGCAACATCCACCACTCTTAATTCACGAATAACTGTTACCTTGATTTCACCAGGGTAATTCATCTGGTCTTCAATAGCACGGGCGATGTCATGGCAAGTTTTAATCGCCTGCTCATCGGTAGTGCGAGCCGCACTGGCTATCACACGAAGTTCCCTGCCGGCTTGAATTGCAAATGCCTGTTCAACATCTGGAAATCCACAAGCAATGGCTTCAAGTTCTTCCAATCGCTTAACATATTTTTCAAGTGTTTCTCTGCGAGCGCCGGGCCTTGCTGCACTTATTGCATCCGCAGTTGCAACTAAAACAGTGTAGATGTGATCAACAGTTATATCATCATGATGGCCTGCGATAGCATGTAAAACATCGGGGTTACTTTCGCCGTATTTACGGGCAAGTTCAGCACCAATTTTAGGATGGCCACCTTCCATTTCGTGATCTGCAGCTTTGCCAATATCATGCAGCAAGCCGCATTTACGAGCGAGTCTACCGTCTAACCCTAATTCATCTGCAAGCATTCCTGCAAGAAACGCAACTTCAATGCTATGCCGCAGTACATTTTGACTGTAACTGGTTCGGAATTTCAAACGACCGAGCAATTGAACAAGTTTATCATTCAATGGCCCCATACCTACTTCATTAAGGGCTTCACGCCCCACTTCCATAATGTGCTTTTCCATCTCTTCTTGTGATTCTTTTACTACCTCTTCGATTTTAGTAGGGTGGATTCGACCATCTTGAATAAGCTTTAATAAAGAAAGCCTAGCTATCTCGCGCCTTACACTATCAAAAGCACTAACGACCACTACGCCTGGAGTATCGTCAACAATCAGATCAACACCGGTAACATTTTGGAAAGTTCGAATATTGCGGCCTTCACGCCCAATTATTCTGCCTTTGATATCATCGTTTGGAATATCAACGGTACTAACAGTACTTTCAACAGAATGTTGCGATGCATAACGTTGAACAGCCATAGCAAGAATTTTTCTGGCAGATTCCTTGGCAGAATCTTTGAGATGATCATCATGTTTTTTCAACTTATCAGCAACTTGTTTGCTAAGAGTTCTTTCCAAGTTTTCAAAAAGCATTTTTTCGGCATGATCACGCGAAATACCAGAGATATCTAGTAATCTCTTTTCTTGTTTTTCAAGAATCTCTGCAAACTTTTTGTTTTTTACTTCGGTTTCATTTTTTCGATCTTGCAACTGATTTTGAAGGACCTCTGTTAAACGTTCTCGTTTAAGCATATCCCTTGCTTTATCCTCGATGGCGTCTTCACGCTTTTCAAGGCGTTTTTCTTGATCACGTAAATCTAGACGAATATTTTCGAAACTTTTATTAAGTTCTTCTTTCCTTCGAAGGCTATCCTCTTTTGAAAATAATTCAGCATCTTTGATTATTTTGTCAGCTTTGGCCTTGGCTTCATTAATTAACGAATTATTGTCAGCATTTAAACTATTTAACTTGGCACGGTAAAAAACCGTAGCAATGGCATAGCCTATTAAGCTAAAAACCAATCCACTCAGAAAAATATATACAAGTTGTTCAGCAGTCACTTTAACACCTCTATTAATGAAATAAACGAGGTTTCCGCATAAAAATACGCGAATAAAAAAAAGAAAATGTTATTTTATGAAGCAATAAACCCAAAGAGGCTACGAACCAGCAAACATTATTTTCAAAATTAGCCAAATATATGCAATTTGTAACGGATATTACCAAAAACTTCGGAAAATAAAGCCCAAAACAAAAAAAACAACCTGTTACAAACACTCTTATCAATATTGGCCTAATTCATCTAAACTTTTAAACTCGTAGAACCGTTTAACTCTTAAATAATAGGTTTATTAACACAAAAAATCATTAATGCTTCACAAATACAGCTACTTCTTTCTTAAAACCCCACAAAACATAAGTCTTTACCACACAATGAATTATTATGCAAAATGTATGGCTATTTATCCATCATTATTATAAAAAGAAATTAATAAGGTTTACTGATGTAAAAGTGACCAAAGCATTGTGAACTATATTTTAATGCTTATTGACATTTTATTTTCTAAAAATAAAATAATTATTTGGTCATTGTGGAGATTATTATGAAGACATATATGGCAAAGCCTTCTCAGGAACCTGAGAAACGATGGCTGGTTATTGATGCTGCGGACCAAATTGTAGGCAGATTGGCTGTACAAATTGCTAATTTGTTACGTGGCAAACATCGTCCTGAATTTACCCATCATCACGACACGGGTGAATTTGTAATTGTTTTGAATGCATCAAAACTTCGGTTCACTGGTAAAAAGATAAATACGAAAGTATATCGCTGGTATACCCACTACCCCGGTGGTTTGAAATCGGCTTCCGCTAAAGATTGGCTTGCAAATCATCCTGATCGTATTATTCGCGAAGCTGTTAAAAGGATGATGCCAAAAACGCCTTTAGCTAGACATCAAATTATCAAGCTTAAAATTTACGCAGGTACGGAGCATCCACATCATGCTCAAAAACCTGTTGAATTCAAAGTATAGCATTTAACTGGAGAAGATATCGTGGCTGAAACTAAGTCGAAGAAAACCTTTTATTGGGGCACCGGAAGACGAAAAACTTCGGTTGCTCGTGTAAGAATTTGCGAAGGTACAGGAAAAATTTCTATTAATAAAAAAACATTGGAAGTTTACCTTACTGAAGAAAAAGATCGCCAATTCGTTCTTGGGCCAATTATTCTTGCGGATATGGTCAAGCGCCTTGATGTTATTGTCACAACCAAAGGTGGCGGTATTTCTGGGCAAGCTGGAGCCATAAGTCAGGGTGTAGCAAGAGCTCTTAAAGCTATGTTTGGACTTACCGAAGTCGAACATCCAACTGCACCTGAAGAAGAAGGCACACCTCTAACTTTAGCTAAAAAGCTTAGAGACTCCGGATTCTTAACACGAGACGGCAGAATGAAAGAACGCAAAAAATATGGCCGAAAAGGCGCTCGAAAGAGTTTCCAATTCTCCAAGCGTTAATATTCTTACTAATCATAAAAGAGCATGGATTTCAAAGATCCGTGCTCTTTCCATTTCTCGATTCTACGAAATATCTCGATACATCTTTGAATTCCAGGATTTACCATCTTATCTGACATCGGCTTTTGAAACCAATTCAACCACCGATATAAAGAAACAATTGTTCCAAAAATATCAAGCTTCCTGCATACCAAATAATTAATTTGTGAACTCTCTGAGTAGGCATTTAAAGCTTTGGTCCACATTAGATAATCATCACCAGCAAAACTTGATACCATCCTAGAAACATCGACTTCCCTACAATCTTTTCGCATAGCACAATAATCAATAAAACCACTGATTTCACTGCCGTCAAATAAAATGTTTTCTCGCCTCGCATCACCCCAGCAATATTGAATTTTAACAATTGGATTTGAGGAACCCATTAAACTGCCCAATTCTTGCCTAATCCATTTCAAAAGTTCTATCAAATTAAAAAGAGGAAGAAATCCAATTGCTGAAAAATTAATTGCTGAAATAGAAAAAGAATTAATCTCAACTTCCCGGCTTTCCATAGCTGGCATTACCCCAACCCCAGATTGTTCCGAACCAATAGCAATATGAAATTGAGCTAATTTTTTGACCGATTGAACCAGATTGAAAATCGAACAATCGGGAATATTTCCTGAAATCCAAGAGGAAAGATCCCAGCAAAAACCATCATGATAAACAACAGTTGTATTTTCTTTGTTGCGAAAGATTAATGGGAATAAAACAAATTTGTTTTTTCGTATTTGATCAAGCAAGGCGTGGGTGCTTTCCAACGAACTTAAAGCTGACGGGCTGTAAGATTTTAAAGCAAATTCACGATCTAAAGAACTGACTTTATATACGACAGAATCACTCAACCCACAGTTACTGGCTATCAAAGAAAATGGGGAAGCAATAGCAAATTTGGAAAGAACAATTTCAACAATTTTTTCGGTCATCTGTCCCGTAATATCACTGGCGTTTCAAAACAACATCGATTTCAGAAGGTTTAGGTATTTCAATTCCAGACAACGAAACACTATTAAGAGGCTGCGCCATTCCTTTTAATATATTTAAATTAAAAACAAGGTTTGGCTTCATACCAAGAGCAAGAACTATGAAAACACAGCCAATGATAGGTAAATAACTAGGTCGGAAGGAAGTCTTAAAAACTCTTGGCCAAATAGCAGGTTTAAAATAAATACCAGACAAGATTCTCAAGTAAATCCATGAGCCAACTGCAGCATTTAAAAAGGCGATTATACCCAATAAGAAAAACAAATTGTGGGTACCCTTGCTTAGAGCATCGTCCCACGTGTACGGTACACTGACACACCCAAAAACTATAAAGAATTTAGCAAGAAAACCACCAGTAAAAGGGATACCGATCAAGCTAAATAAAAACACCGCAAGGCAAATTGCCAATAGTGGAGTTTGAGATCCAATACCTGCAAGATCATCCCAATCTTCAATTGGTTTTTCTTTAGTATCCAATACATCAAGAACTGCGAAAATACCAAAGGTCCCAAAAAAGTAGGCGATTAAATAGAAGAATGAAGCGCCAATCCCATCAATTCCAGTAGCCAATTCAAGCTTTGGAGCAACCGCAATCCCAGCAAGAATGTAACCAGAGTGGGAAATACTGGAATAAGCTAAAATTCTACGAAGGTTTCTTTGAAGTAGGCCAAGAATAGTACCAATAGTCATTGTAACTGCGGATAGAATCCAGAATAGAACATAAATATTATCAAGAGTTTTTGAGGAACCAGGTAACGCCCCTTGAGCTAAGGCAAAACCGAAGATACGGATGATAGCTGCAAACCCTGCAACCTTAGAAACTGTCGCAAGCAAAGCGCACATTCGATAAGTTGTACCTTGATAAACATCCGGAGCATAAAAATGAAAAGGAACCATACTAATCTTGAAACCCAAACCCGCGAGTATGGCAAGCATGGGAATAAGAAAAAGTAAACCGGAAGAATTATCAAGATCGGCAGAGGGTTTAAATCGATGACCATTACAAAAAGCATCAGAAATAGCAGAAATATTTGTTGTGCCAACAATGCCATAAAGATAGCTAAAGCCTAATAGAACCAAACCGGAAGAAAAAATGGAAAGGAAGAAGTATTTCATTGCTGATTCGGCAGCGAGATCTTTTTTTCCGTGCAAATAAAGCAAAACATAAGTAGGTATGCTGATTAATTCAAGTCCAAGAAAAAGGACGACCAAATCATTGGAAATCCCAACAATTGAACAGCCAGTAACAAGAAACATTAAAAGAGCAAAGGTTTCAAAAGTATTTTCAGTTTGGCAATCGCGCCAAAAAAGAAGACAAAAGTATAAGCCCATACCTAATGAGAAGTGCCTGATAAAATTAGAAGACATGTCTTCTAAAATGTTTATTGAAAACAAAAGGGAAGGATCTATCGAACCACGTTTTTGTGAAACCAGTAGAAAATAAGCAAGCAAGAAACCTAGGGAACTAATCAAAGCCCAAGGAGTGATTTTTTTAACAAAAGGCCCCAAAAGAAGTATTAAACTTGCCAGCGAAAAAAGCATGATCTCAGGCATCATGTATTGAATATAATCACTGATTAATAACGATCCTATCATTGATCCACCAATACCAATCTAAAAAATAAGGTGAACACTATTTATCCAATTTTCCAACAGGTAACAAGTTGTTTGCCTGTAAATTCAGTTTTGCAATCAAATGTATTTCAGGCCGAATAGTATCAATCATTGGTTGAGGATACATTCCAAGAATAAGGCAAAGTATAGCCATGGGAAACAAGAAGAATTTTTCCATCAAAGTTAGATCAGATACAGAATCTTCTTTCTTAAACACAGGTTCTGAAAGCTTTCCAAAAAACACTTTCATCACCATCGAAATTAAATACCAAGCACCAAAAACCATCCCTAAACTACAGATGGAAGCTATAACTTTACCTGTAATATTTGGGTTCTTAGATTCAAACATACCGAATAAACACATAACTTCGCCAACAAATCCATTAAGGCCAGGTAAACCGACACTACACATGACGTAAAAAACAGATATACCTGACAAAATTTTCAACTTACTTCCGAGCCCTTGAAGATCTTTAAATTTAGTGGTTCCATATCTGTGACTAAGAATTTCGCAAATAAAGAACAGAGCCCCTACATTTAAGCCATGGTTGATCATTTGCAGGTAACTGCCTGTTAAACCAGTTTCATTTAATGCAAATATACCTAAAAGACAAAAACCAAGGTGACTAAAACTACTGTATGCTAGCATTCGCTTTAAATCATCTTGAGCGATGGCACAAGCTGCGCCATACAAAATCGCAATCATGGCAAGAACGGAAAACAAATAAGTTCCTAATTCCCAAGCAGGTACGGGAAACAATGGAACGCATAACCTAAGAAAACCAAACGCACCGAGTTTAGCAAGAATACCACCAAGAACAAGGGTAACCCCGGTTGGAGCTTCATAATAAGCTGTAGGCTGCCAAGTATGAAAAGGGAACGCAGGAAGCTTAACCAAGAATCCAGTTGCAAGAAGAAGAAAAATCCATTTTTGGGACGATACCCAGTAATCTAATTGTGCTTTGTTTACTTCTAGGTTCGATTTAATTAAAGGGTTTAGCAAATCTTTATCGGCTTTAGCTTCATAAACTCTTTTATTAAGTCCCATCTGGGTACCATGTGAAGCAGTAATCAATTCAGGTATTGAAAAAGTAATGGGTAAATCAGTGTTATCATCAAGATGGTTCTGATTAAGAGAAGAAACAAGCCCAATAATTCCTAATAAAGTAGCTAAACCGCCACCCAAGGTATAAACGAACAATTTTTTAGCAGCGTATTGCCTATTAGGCCCGCCCCACATTGCGATTAGAAAAAGAAGAGGTATCAAAGTTAATTCAAAAAAAGCATAAAAAAGTATGACATCAAAAGAGAGAAAAGCTCCAATGGTTGAGAATTGAAGTAAGAGCATTAATCCATAGTAAAGATGAGATTTTTCCCGGATTGAATTCCAAGTTGCGAGGACTGATCCGGCAAATAAAATGCAAGTTAAGGGAAGTAAAAACAAATTAAGGCCATCAACACCGATAAAAAAGCGTATTGCCCCAGCATCAGGTCTGCCTTCTTGGGGGGATTGAAATCGAATTAAATCAAAAACAGTAATACTAACATTCAATGGTACAAATGTAAGTTTTTCGTCAACAGAAATAGAATGTTTTTCTAAAAGGGGTAAATAATCCCATGTTAGCTTAAGAGAGATAAATAGATTCAACAGGAAAAAACCCAAGGCGAGTTTTCGTACAAACTCATGTCCTGAATTTCTGAGGAAAAGCGTAACTAATCCGCCCGCCAGAGGAACCAATAAAAGAAGTAATACTAATTGACTCATTTTACACTACATCGATCTTGCTAGGGCTATCAGGAATACAGTTACCGCCAAAATCATCGCAAGGGCATAAAACTGAACCAATCCATTTTGAATGGGTCGAAATAATTGCGCAGTCATCCGTGGGATATAAGCAATCAAATCTACAACACCATCAAGAATGTACTGGTCAAAAATTCTTGAACAATAAAAAACTAAATTAAGGGGGGCAATTAAAAGTTTGTTATAAATCTCATCAAAAAAGAATTTGTTTTTACTTAGTTCAACAGCAAAGTTTGATTTTCCAGATGATTGCTCAGAAAAGGTCACCCCACCTTTACCATAAAAAACAAAAGCTAATATCAAGCCTGCAAAACCAGAAGCAGTGGCAAAACCAACTGTTAACCAATCATGATAATGGTGTTCCAACAAAACATAGCCAGGGGTTTTCCCTAAAAATTTCTCGATTGATAAAGGTGTAGAATTTGAAAGAACAAACCCAATTCCAATTGCAAAAACAGATAAAAGTAACAAGGGATATGTCATAGATTTAGGGGATTCATGAACTTCACCATGGCATTCTTCAGGAAGTTTTAGGACACCCCAGAAAGTAAGAAAATAGGCTCTAAAAGTGTAGAATGCTGTTAAAAAAGCTACAAAGATGCCGGTGGCCCACATTAAAATATAGAACCAAGGATAATTGGAATGCTTTGAAGTTTCATGGATCACACTCAAAATTTCATCTTTACTCCAAAAACCAGCAAACGGAGGCAACCCAGCCAAAGCTAACGCCCCAAACAAGAAACCAAAATGTGTTAAAGGAAGAACCTTTCTTAAACCACCTATACGTCTTAAATCAATTACATCATGCATTGAATGCATAACGCTTCCTGCGCTTAAAAAAAGTAATGCTTTAAAAAAGGCATGGGTTAAAAGATGAAAAATCGCTGCACTTAGCGCCAACATTGGAAGGGCAGACTTAACATCAATACCGGATCCCAAAGCCATGAACATATAGCCAAGTTGACTCATTGTAGAATAAGCAAGTATTCGTTTTAAATCGGTCTGAGTTAGTGCAATCAAAGCGGCCAAGAGACTGGTAAAAGCGCCAATACCAATAACAACCATTTGCACTTCGGGAACGGAAGCAAATAGAGGCATAAATCTAGCAAGAAGATAAACACCTGCAGTAACCATAGTAGCAGCGTGGATAAGGGCACTCACAGGGGAAGGGCCTTCCATAGCATCCGGCAACCAAACATGAAGAGGAAATTGAGCTGATTTGCCACAGGCTCCTAAAAACATTAAGAAGCAAGCTAATCCAACACCAGAATCATAATTAGAAAGTGTCAATAATCCGTCAAAATCAAGTCGATATCCTGAAGAAACCCAGAGTAAAGCAAAACCCAAAAACAAAGCAACATCACCAAGCCTAGTAACTAAAAATGCCTTTCGTGCAGCCTTGCAAGCTGAAGGCTTTTCAAACCAGAAACCAATGAGCAAATAACTGCAAAGCCCAACGCCTTCCCAACCTGCGTATAGCAATAGCACATTATCAGCAAGGACGAGAATTAACATTGATCCAAGAAAAAGAGAAACAGACGCAAAAAAGCGAGGGTAGCCAGGATCAATATGTCCGTGATGGTCTCTCATGTATCCTGTTGAAAATACAGCAATAAGAGTTCCTAAAAAAGTAACCATTACTATCATTGCGGAAGAAAGAGGATCTAACCTTAGGCTGAATTCAGCCTTTAATGATCCTACAGTCTTAATGTTTTCACCGACAAGATTTGGGTCACCAGTGCGGAACCATTCAAAATAGGAAACAGAAACAGAGGAGGGGTTGGATATATCGTTGGATTGAATTGCCTTAACCACATCGTTAAGAGCACTTATAGATAAAATAAAAGAAATCGAGCCTGCAATAATGCAGGGTAAATGTGCCTGAGAACGAAGAAGGCTTGGGCCAATAATAAAGGTAATAAATCCCGCAATAATAGGAATTACAGGAATCATCCATAAATATGCCATAGCATCATACATGGCTTGAATCCTCTTCTTGGGCAGGCCTGTGACCAGCTACAGGCAGTGAAGGCATCGATTGAATTTGATAAGAATCAACCAACAAAATTTCTTGGTCTTCATTTGGTTCAAGATCTTCTTCACGCAAATCCTGCCATTTGCTAACATCAAGGGTATTCTTAGCCCGGTAAAGAATAACAATTAAAGCAAGGGCAATAGCAGCTTCGCAAGCTGCGACTGAAAGTATGAAAAGAACAAAAGATTGCCCTTGGAGATTGCCTCTAAATCTAGAGAACGCCAAGAAATTAATTGCAACACCTTGAAGCATCAGTTCTGCGCTTAAAAACATTGTGATCATGTTTCTACGAGAAACAAAACCGATGAGTCCGATGCAAAACAATATTGCGCCCAAAATCAGATATATTTTTAAATCTAGCATTGTTATGAACTCACCTTCGTTGGCAATTGGCGAACAATAACAATGGCACCAATGGTAGCAACTAAAAGCAACAATCCAGCCAATTCAACTGCTATCAACTGATCGGAGAAAAGTAGTTTACCCAAGAATGTTGTATTATCAGCAGGCATTGCTGGCCTCCCCGATTGATCTTTTCTTATTTTGCCCAATGGTAAACTAGGATCAGCACCCGAATTACCAACCATAGCGATAGAGGGCCTTAATAAAGACCGATATTTTAAATATTCTGTTCCAATACTAATTAATGAAGTAAGGGCAGTTTTGATTTCAACAATATCATCTGATTTGTTGATCATTAGTGTGCCATTTTTTTGAACATCAACTTCAATTCTTTCCACCCATATACCGCTTCCGCCTAAAGCATTTTTAAGTTTAGTAACAACATAATTGTCACCATTTATAACTTTGGCTTTTAATTCGGAAAGATTAGTAATGCTAAGTGCTTGCTGTGTTTCATTAATAATAAGTTCAATTTCATTTCGATTACCAGAAAAGGACTGGGAAGAAAAAGCGGTAGTAAGAATTGAAATGAAGGAACCCATTAAAATAAAACCAGTAACTGAAGAAAGAAAAGGTTCACGGCTTTCAGAATCTGCAAGATCCGCATTATGCTGATTAACAAGCATGAGAAGAAAAAGGAAAGTAACAATTATAGCACCTGCATAAACAATAATATTGGCAGCCATAACAAAAGGGGCTGCAAGAAGAAGAAAAATCCCACCCGTGCTGGTAATAGTCAATGCAAAGCAAATAGCGCCGTGGGCAGGGTTTTGAGCAACTATCATAAGGCAAGAACCAACAACCGCAAAAAAGGAAAAGACGCAAAACAGAACTAATTCAGGATTAAATGAGTAAGTGGTAAAAATTTGAATAGCGGAAATAATTAAAGCAATACAACCAGCACCATAACCAATTAATCGACTTGAGCCAGAAATTCTTTTTGGCAAACAAAAATAAACCGCAAGCCACCCAAAGAGTAGCGAAAGGTTTGTCAGGGTCATCCAAGATTGGTCATTCATTAAAATACTTCCCAACCAATAAACAAAACAAGAAATAACTATTAAAACAAATTACTAAGTCTGCATTGAGGAGGAACCAGTTACCCCACGGGAGGCTGGTTCACTAGCAACACCCAACCTACCATGAGTTGTACGAACGGGATCAGTTCCCATAGCTACTGTTTTATCAAAAACACTCAAAAGTTTTTCTTTATTGAAAATCATTTCTTCACGGCTATGGCCTGTGAGATCATACAGAGTGGTAAGTTCAATAGCATCAACAGGGCAAGCTTGCTCACACATGCCACAGTAGATACAACGAAGTTCATCAATAACGAATACTTCTGGATATTTTTCGCGATCCGGCCAAGGGGATGGAGCAGCAACGATATCAATACAATGTGCTGGGCAAGCAGTGGAGCACATATAGCAGGCAACGCATTTAACACGGCCCTCATCATCTCGATTAAGACGATGCACACCACGATAATTAGCCGGTAAATTTGGTCTTTGTTCTGGGAACTGTTGAGTCACAACATCTTTAGAACTAAAAAGCGTATTACCCATATGAGTTAAAGTTGTAACCATACCAGTAAAAATAGCAGGTAAAAAAATCTGGTCCATCACTCCGAATTCAGGAGATTTAACCCAAGATATTTCTTCAGCCTTCATACCAACCCCTTTTAATCACAGTAAAAACTTATCTGCCTAAACTCTCAAATCGAATTTTCGAATTCTGTTGAACAGAATACCCCGCACCATGGCCTAAGTATGGAACCTTGGTTTTGGTGGAGGCAGCAGAAGGCTTAGAAATCCTTAAACCAATAAACCCAGACCCTAGCAAAATTGCCAACGATACAGGGCACATTAACCAAATTGATTCCTGACCAATCGGTTTAAAATGAACAATAAAAACTAAAATAGTAAAACTAGCTAAAGAAATAGGTAGCATTATCTTCCATGCAAGGTGCATAAGTTGATCGAAACGAAACCTAAGTATCGTCCACCGAATAAGCATATAGAAAATGATAAAGCCAATGGTCTTACCAGCAGCAACTGCAAATTTAAGAGCAATTCCAAAAATAGAAAAATCATTAGGATCAGTAATAAAAGGTAGATGCCATCCACCAAAAAAAACAGCCATCATAAGAAAGCTAGTTGTAATCATGTGGGTGTATTCACCGAATAGAAAAAGAGCAAATTTCATTGAACTGTATTCAGTGTGATAACCACCAACTAACTCTTGCTCAGATTCTGGTAAATCAAATGGAAGCCGATTACATTCAGCAAAAATTGAAGTTCCAAACAGAACCATTGCCAATGGTTGAAACAAAACATTCCAGCCATGATCTACCTGGTGCTGAATTATTCTTTCAAGATTAAGTGAACCCGTTACAAGAACAACGCCTAGTACAGATAACCCTAGAGGAATTTCATAACTAATTAACTGGGCACTCGAACGCAATGAACCCAATAGGCTATATTTATTATTAGATGACCAACCACCAAGGATAACACCGTAAACCCCCAAACTACCGATTGCAAAAACCAAAAGAATCCCAATATCAACATGCGGAGCAAGCACAAACTGAATGTGAGAATTATAGTTTTTAACCTGATCTTCAAATGAAACAGATTTATTATCAGCGGCATGGTTCCGATCAGCAATCATCACAGCATCATACTCAACTTGAGTGGATGGCCAAACCGCAAGTTTGTAAGTAGGAGAGTTTTGACGATAATCGACAAGAATGGGGGAAGGGCTCGTTGGACCAAAAGGAACCACCGCCAAAGCCATAAAAGCGGTAATAAGCGCGATTGCAGGAGCAATCATAAAAAAAAGCTTATCAACATATTTTGGGATCATCTCTTCTTTAAGAAGCAATTTTACGCCATCGCAAATAGGCTGTAGAATGCCATAAAATGCACGATTAGGACCAACACGATCTTGCACCCAAGCGGAAATTTTTCGCTCAACCAAAATAAGGTAGGCTACCCCGCCGTTCAAGCAACCAAGAACTGCAGAAATCAAAATAACCGTAATTAGAAGCGAAAATTCCAGACTCATTCCAGTCCTTTCAAAAATCATAAACCTAAATTAGGCTATGTTTTCCAAATGTACGCCATCTGATCCGAGTTTACCACCAGCCAATCTAGAAAAATAGGGAATTGATTTAGCAATTTCATCCCTAATATTGGCAGCCTGCAGCAACCCTTTTCTTTCAAGCAAATCTAAATAAACCTGACCATCAGTTCGAACTTGTTTTAAAGGAACGCAAGCCCAGTGCAATTCCTGAGCTAAACCTGCAAAGTTTACAAAAGTACCTTCTTTTTCTGAAAAAGCAGCAGAAGGTATAACATATTTTGAAACATCGGTTAAAGCACTAGGAAAAAGATCCTGCGAAATTAAAAGCTTAACCTTCTTAAATAAACCAAGGAGAGTATTATCAAACCATGAAACCTCTTCGCCTTGATACCCTGCAGCAATAAACAAAGCATCGGGTGTGTTTTTGCTTAAATAATCCGAAACTAGAATTACATCACCTTCAAAATGCTTGATAATTTGCTCGATACCCTTTTTGTTCGGACACTTTTCATTACGAATAGTAAATTTCACATTCGGAGCAACCGAACCTCGAGTTTTTGGATAATGATCATCTTCACCAACCACTGGGACGGGCCCTAGCACCAACTTCGACTTCGGAGAAATCGACTTAATAAAAGTAGCAAGTAAAAAACCTTCCTCAACCGTGAGAAAAGGCGAAAGCATTAAGGCAATTCCAGAGGGATTCTTTGAAGCCACAGCATTGAGCTCAGCACGTAATGCGGGCAATATATCTTTCCAAGAAGAAAGATCGGCACCAGAATCTGATTTCATGTGTGGTTTAGAAATACGATTAGAAGAATTTACATAATGATAACCAAGACGGCCATCATCGCACATGAAATACCCTTGAGCATTTGGGTTTTCACGAGGGCGAAGCCTGTAAACAACATTTTTGTTTGTATCTAGGTGGATACTGCAACCAGTAGAACACCCAGCGCAAACACTATCCTGAGTTTTCAAATTCCAAACGCGGTGAGTATAAAGAAAATCTTTGCTTGCCAAGGCACCTACCGGACAAAGATCAACGACATTAGAAGCAAGCTTATTATTTAAAGGCTCAGTAGGAAAAACATCAATCTCAGCGTGGCTTCCACGATTCACTACATGCAATTCCGCAGTGCCTGATATTTCACGAGTAAATCGCACACAGCGAGAGCACATGATACAACGATCGGTGAAAAGGCTGATATTATTACCAAGATCAGGCTTATTAGGTGGCGTATTTTTTTCATCAACCATACGGCTTTCAGAGTTGCCATAATTATAACTGTAATCTTGAAGCTTACATTCTCCAGCCTTATCGCAGACAGGGCAATCCAAAGGGTGATTTAAAAGAATGGATTCAAGAGTTTGAGCTTGAGCCGACTTACTTTTAGCAGTAGCAGTCTGAATAACGGTGTTATCTTTGGCGGGAGTTTGGCAAGCTGGAATAACCCTCGGCTGCATAACAACCGTACCATCCGGTTTTTTCTCGCCAACTTCGACAAGGCACATTCTGCAACTAGCAACCACTGAAAGGGCAGGGTGATAGCAATAATGAGGAATGGTAACACCGGCCAATTCAGCGGCTTGAACAAGATTTAATTTCTTGTCGCCGATGTCAACAGCTTTATCATTTATGTAAACAGTGGCCATCCAAAAGCTCCGATAATAAATAGGTCAATTAATGGTGAGACATTTGCAAATTCAAAGTTCTAACTTTCTTATCACCATTTTTAATATAAGACTCAAACTCATTACGATATTTTCGAATAGCATTTTTAACAGGCCAACCAGCGCCATCTGCCAACCCACAAATTGTAGTACCTGGCATGGTACCAATTTGATTTCCTACCTCTTCAAGAATATTAAGGTCTTCAATCCTACCATGGCCTTTGCGAATTCGATCGATGATTTTAAACATCCAAGCAGTGCCTTCCCTGCAGGGAGTGCACTGACCACAAGATTCATGAGCAAAGAATCTGCAAATATTGTAAAGGACATCAACAATACTAGTTTGGTCATCAAAAACAGTAACAGCACCAGTACCAAGACCAAGACAACCAACTTTACCAGGCCCATTAAAATCCAGCTTAGTATCAAGTTCAGCTTCGGTCATAAACCCCATGCTATTGCCACCAGGAATAACTCCCTTGGCCTTACGATTTTTCCAAACGCCTCCGCCATGCTCGGAAATCAACTCGCGAACAGAAATTCCCATCGGGAGTTCAACAAGCCCAGGGCGATTAACATGCCCACTAATGCAATACAACTTTGGCCCATAACTGCCAGCATCTCTGGGATTTGCGGGATCAGGTGGAATACCAATGGATTTAAACCAGTCAGCACCTAAATCGATAATATTCTTAACGCAAGAAACCGTTTCAATGTTATTGACAATGGTTGGCTTACGAAAAGCCCCTTCAATAGCGGGGAAAGGTGGCTTAATCCGAGGCCAAGCTCTTTTTCCTTCTAAGCTTTCAATAAGACCAGTTTCTTCACCACAAATGTAAGCTGCTGCACCTTTATGCATTACCGCTTCAAGGCTAAAAGAAGAACCTTGAATGTTTTTACCAAGTAAACCCTTGTCATACGCCTGTTGCACGGCGCGTTCCATGGATCGATATGCATCACCATATTCGTATCGCACATAGATAAAAGTTTTACTTGCCCCAACAGCGTAACTCGTAAGGATAATACCTTCAAGAACTTGGTGAGGATCTTTTTCCATTAATACGCGATTATTAAAGGTGCAAGGTTCACTTTCATCAGCATTAATACAAAGATAAATTGGACCTGGATGGTCTTTAGGTAGAAAAGTCCACTTGAGCCCTGTTGGAAAACCAGCACCACCTCTACCTCTCAAACCCGATGCTTTTACCAAATCTATAACCTGAGCAGGAGCCATGTCCTTGAGAACCTTTTTCAATCCAAGATAACCACCATCTGCAATATACGAATCAATATGATCACTATTATCTTTAGCAATTCTTTTCAAAAGTACTGGCTCGAATTTTGCCATAAAAACCCCTTTAGCTTAGAATAATAAAAATCTATAGCTTTTTTCGAATATCATCAATTAATCTGTCGGCATCTGAAACATTAAGCGAATGTACATCGTTAATTAAAACACAAGGAGCGCCCTCGCAAGCTCCAATGCATTCCGCTTCTTCGAGTGTAAACATGCCATCTTTGGTTGTTTGCCCCGGCGCAACATCCAATTTAGTAATCAATTTATTAAGTAGATCATCGGCCCCGCGGAGATCACAAGCAAGGCTGCGACAGACCCAAAGCCTGCATTTACCCAAAGGGTTTAATTCAGTTTTAAAGAAACCATAAAAACTCATGGTGTCATGAATTTCTGCTGGGCTAAGTTCAAGGAGAGCAGCAATTTCAACAATTGCTTGCTGAGAAACGCAACGCTCTTGATCCTGAACAAGATGCAAAGCAGGAAGAGTTACAGCTTGCTTTGCAGGGTAAAGAAGTATCAAACTTTTTATTTTTTCAACAATTTCAGGCTTCAGTGAGCTCATCGGTCCAACTCCGCTGCAATGATATTGATACTGCCTAAAACTGCTGGAATATCACTAATTTGATGCCCAACAATCAAATGCGGAAACAAAGAAAAATGTAAAAACGAAGGCGGCCTTGTTCTTGCTCGATATGCGACCCCAGACCCATCAGAAACTATATAAAAACCCAATTCTCCATTCGGGGATTCAGTGGCAGCATAGATCTCCTCTTTTGGAGTTTCCCACTGTCGATTAGTCATATGAAGTTCAAAATGTTGAATCAAACCTTCAATACTTCGATAAACCGACATTTGGTTGGGAACCACGAATTTCGAATTAACATCAATGTTAATTGGGCCCGAAGGGATGTTTTCGATGGCCTGGGTTATGATTTTAATACTCTGAACCATCTCCTCCATTCGGACGAGAAAGCGTGCATAGCAATCACCCTCAGTAGAACAAACTACTTTAAAATCAAAATCTTTATAAGCAAGATAAGGCTGATCTTTTCGTAGATCGCGGGTAACACCACTAGCCCTGGCTACTGGGCCCGTAGCACTGCGATTAATCGCTTCTTCTTTAGTAAGAACACCAACGCCCCTAGTTCGGTCAACAAAGATTCGATTTCTTTGGAGAAGCTTCATTAAGTCAGCATAGGCTGCGTAGAACAACTTAATAAAAGCCCTAACTTTTGTAATCCAAACATCATTAACATCACAAAGTAAACCACCAACTCTGGTATAACTAGGGTGGAACCTCTGACCACTAGCAACTTCAGAAATATCATTGATTTTTTCACGTAAATTGAAGGCATACAAGAAAGCAGTGAAGGCCCCAAGATCTAAAGCTGCTGCCCCACAACAAACAAGATGATCATGAATACGCATTAATTCAGCAAAAATCGTGCGAATGTATTTGCAACGAGGAGTTAGATCTATATCCAGTAATTTTTCTACCGCATGATGCCAAGATATTTCATTGGATACCGGAGAAATATAATTCATTCGATCAACTATGGTTACATATTGATTAAAATCAAGATGCTCACCCAGCTTTTCAAAACCGCTATGCAAAAAACCGATGTCAGGAATTGCATGAACTACTACTTCGCCATCAAGGGTCAGAATCAAACGCAAAGTAGTATGGGTAGCAGGATGCTGCGGACCGAAATTGAGTGTCCAGAGAAACTCTCTTTCAGGCGAACTAGTATCAGGTATGGCATCAGCCAAATGTAAAGGCATTTAATCCTACTCCAATATCACGCTTCAGAACGAATAACGGACTGAAAGTTGTGCCTTTCACCCATCCCACGCAAAGGGTAATCTTTACGCAGAGGAAAAGCTACAAATTCATCAGGCAACAAAATCCTTCGAAGATCGGGATGCCCATCAAATTCAATCCCATACATATCGTAAACTTCACGCTCCATCCAATCTGCACCCTTCCACAAATCATAAACCGAAGAAAGCCTAGGATCAGGGTCATCAAGATGGGTCTTAACAATCAATCTTTCGCCATTTTCAACATTTAAAAGAGCGTACCACACCCCGTAACGATGAGTTGCACCTTGCAAATGCAGATAATCAGCTGCAGACAAATCAATGAGCATATCAAAACAAAAGGTTGTTTTAAGGTAGCTTAAAATATCAAAAAGATCAGAAGAGAGGACAACAACCCTGTCATTATCCCTGAAGGACGAAAATTCTAGGTTCAGTTTTTCAAACTTAGCAGTCAATTTTTCTTTGATATCAGCAAAACTCAAAGTAAACCCCTTAAAATCAAACTAAATTGTTCTAGTGGAACTTCGGAAATTTGCAGGAGCTTGCACGCTTTGATCAGGTGATAAAAATTTACTAAGTGGCCTTGGCCCTTCGTAAACATTCCTCTTCCCAAACTCTGTCCCAAAAATAGTTCCAGTATTTGCGATTTTTTCCTGCAGATCGATAATTCCTTGCAACAACTGTTCGGGCCTTGGTGGGCAACCAGGCACGTAAATATCAACAGGAATAAAGCGATCGATCCCTTGCACCACTGCGTACGTATCAAAAACCCCACCACTTGATGCACATGCACCCATCGATATGCACCATTTTGGTTCTGGCATTTGTTGCCAAATTCGCTGCATAACAGGAACCATTTTCATTACAACTCTGCCAGCAACGATCATTAAATCGCATTGCCGAGGAGAAAAACGAAATGCTTCAGCACCAAATCGAGAGATATCATGTTTGCTGGCACCGGTTGCCATTAATTCAATTCCGCAGCATGCAGTAGCAAAAGGCATAGGGAACAAGCTGTATTTTCTGCACCAGCTAGCAAGATAATCTAATTTAGTAACAACAAAATTATCTTTCAAAAATTCTAGCGCCATTGAAAGACTCCTGCTTTCCAAGCATAAATATAGCCAATAAAAAGAACAAACACGAATAAAAGAACTTCAACAAATGCAGGCCCAAGAAAAACTGGTGGCATAGTAGCCATCCCTGGGGCATAAGCTGATACAGCCCAAGGGTATAAAAATAAAAGCTCAACGTCAAATACCAGAAAAAGAATGGCGATGAGATAAAATTTTACATCAAACTGTTTTTTTGCATCACCAAAAGGATCCATACCTGATTCATAAGGCATGTTTTTGATTGAAGTCTTTTTATTTGGGCTCAATATATGGGAAACGGTGAGTGCAGAAATTGCAAACCCGAATACAAATACTGCGTAAATAAAAATCGGATAATATGTTGAAAGATCAAAATCCATGACCTTGAAACCTTTTCTATAGTCTAAAAACACCATGCTCCATCATTAAAAATCATTATAGTTAACCATATGATTTAAACAAAGAAACATCGATAAAAATTGAACTTGCTATTTAATAACAAATTACAAAGTAAAAATCATTCTATTTTTTATTTCCGCGGGGATGAAATTTGGAATGAATTAATTTAAGCCTATTTCTGTCAACATGTGTGTAAAGTTGCGTTGTTCGAATATTCGAATGCCCCAACATATCTTGAACAGCCCGAAGGTCAGCCCCGCCAGACAAAAGATGAGTAGCAAAACTATGCCTAAGGGTATGAGGGCTAATTTTCCCGTTTAACCCTGATTTTAAAGCATATTTTTTAACTTGCTTCCAAATAATGATCCGGTTTAGCGGTTTACCAGCTTTGCTCACAAAAACCATACTTGTGCTTGCTTGAATCTTCACAAGCAATGGTCTTAAATTTTGAAGATAATCCCTAATTGCCAAAATCGCTTGTTTTCCCAAGGGAACAATTCGTTGTTTTCGACCTTTTCCCGTACATGTAATAAAACTGGAATCAAGGTGAAGATCTTTAAGTTCCATATTCACGACTTCAGAAACCCTGCAACCGGTGGCATAAAGGCATTCCAAAATAGCACGATCTCTCAAAAAATAACGATCTTCCAAACTCGGAGCTTCTAACAATGTTGTTACAGACTCGGGGCTTAAAACAAATGGTATTCTTGTCCAAAGCGCAGGCGCTTCTAGCAATTCAACAGATTGATTTGTGCTTTTCTCTTCCATTCGAAGAAAACGGAAGAAGTTTTTTAATGAAATTAAATGCCTGGCTATACTTGAATGGGCTAACGCCTTTTCTTTCAGATATTCAACAAAATTCAAAAGATCATCCAAAGACGGATTCATGCACTTGGTTATTTTGCGCTCCAAGGACCACTCAAAGTATTTTTTTAGGTCTCGCAAATAACTGACATAAGTGTTTTTTGATACAGAACGCTCAGTTTTTAAAAAAGAACCAAATAAAGTTATTTGGGCGTTAAGATCAGCCATTGTTTCTTTAAAGCTAGCCATATGTATCTCATTGCTAATGTTAGACTTAAGAAGAATAGTTATTAAAAATTCACCTCCCACTTAAGTGCTAATGTAAACTTAAAGCAAAATAAGGCCCCAAGAACCTTAGAATCCAAATTGGTTTGGTTTTATCGCAGTAAACACCGTTAAAACTCGTACAACCCTAATCCATTTGAAACTATTTGCCTTTATGACAAGTATTTCAAAAAAGAAAACTATTGGTTTTTGGTTTAATAGAAGTTCAAAGACAAACGGAGCTTTTTATGAAATATTATGCGATCACGATAACCGGATGCTTACTTCTAACGGTTGGCTGTAATCAACAATCTCAACGCCCAAGTTCGGGAAGCTTCAAGCTATTCGGAACCTTGCGCAGCCCCAAGAACCTTAACGACAGCCCCCCAACCGCACTACCGATATCTACTCCAGCTCCAACAGGGATTGGCCCTGAGCCTTCGGATCCATTACCACAATACTACCCCAACCCTAGTGCGCCCATTCCTAACCCATCGCCAGCTTTAAATCCGGGGCCAAATGGGACCATATCGCAAAAAGTAAAGACACCTCCGTATTCTGGTTCGATTAAACTTCTTCCTCCAGAATCAGCAGCAGGGCATGCAACCTTAAAACCAACTGAAGAAAAGCCAACTGAATCAAAAGAGCCACCCATTTCAAAACCTGAAACAGAAACTAAAAACATAATCGGGAAAAACTTGCCTTTAGATATTCCTGGGTATTCATTAATGACCAACTCAGTTGCAATTGGATTATTACCTTATCCGGACGGCATAGATTGGCTAGTTAAAGAAAAATTTAAATCAGCATTATTCATCCACTCCTCAACACAAGAAACAAAAGCAATCACTTCTTTATTTGAAAAACGAGGAATGAAATTAAATTTATTACTACTGGAAGAATCAAATATAAGCGCAGAAAGATTTAATATTGAAATTTCAAAACTACAGAATTCCTCGCTACAACCGATCTATGTATTTGATCTCGATGGTTCAATTGCGGCATCATTTTGGTATGTATATCTTCAAAAATCCACATTAAAATCTGAAGATGAAACCATGAACCAAATTATAAAACTAGGTATGAACCCAAACAAAACGGAACAAAGTAAGGGCATATTTAAAGCTGCTAAAAAACTGGTGTGGTAATAATGCTACAAAAATCAAATACACTCGTTCCGTCGATCTACCCCGGATCAGTCTACAAATTTGCTGATCTTGATAAGTACGAAGAAGCCATTCTAAATCCTAGCGAAGAATTTATTTACGCAAGAGATGGCCACCCAAATGCAGTGATAACAGCAAACGAAATTACGAAATTACACAATGCCAATTGGGGAATAGTTACAGGCAGCGGAATGGGTGCGATTTCTGCAGTTTTCATGGGATTACTATCATCAGGCACTAGAATCATTGCAGGAAAAAGGCTTTATGGACGCACTCTAAAAATTCTAGAAAAAGACTTCGCTCGTTTTGGTGTGCAATGCAACATCGTGGATGAATGCAACCTAAACGAACTTAAATCAGCATTATCAACGCCTGCATCAATTCTTTTCATTGAAACAATTACCAACCCAACTTTACGCGTTCCTAATCTTAAAGAAATAAGCTTACTTACAAAAAAAAACAAAACACATTTGGTTGTCGACAATACTTTTGCAACACCCCTACTATGCAAACCTTTAGATCATGGCGCAGATATCGTAATTGAAAGCCTAACAAAAATCATGTGTGGACATAGTGATGTAACCATGGGATATGTAGGCGGAAATCACGGCACACAAGAATGTATAACTAAAGCTGTTAAAGATCTAGGTTTCCACGCAAGCCCATTTGATTGCTGGCTCATATCGCGAAGTTTAGAAACATTGCAATTAAGATTAAAACAAAGCTGCAAAAACGCTTTTGAATTAGCAAACTGGTTAAATACAAACCATAAAAAAATAAGAGTAGATTTTCCAGGCTTACAAAACCACGAAGATTTTGAAGTCTCCTTAAAACAATTTGGCAGCTTTCCAGGACATTTAATTGCTGTTGAAATTCCAAAGGGCAGGGAGGGAGTGAACAAGTTTTTACAGACTGCAATCAATATTCCTTTTTGCCCTAGCCTTGGCCATTCATCAACAAGTGTAAGTCACTCTTGGAGTACATCTCACAGGCAATTAACTTCGGATCAAAAAATTGAACTCAGAATTACCGAAGGACTGCTTCGTGTATCGGTTGGTCATGAACCAATTGAGGAAATCATAAGCTCATTTGATAAAGGTTTGAGAGCTACACAACAATTTTAATTAGAGCCATTCTTCTTTTTATTGGACAAATAAATCTTTGTGATTTTATCCGTCAATTCTGGCAACTTATCCATCAGCCTTCTCAATTTTCTTGGCTTGCATGATTGCTGTGCATAAAGAGATAGCAAAGGCATGGCTATAGTTGAATCCACATAGGCAGTTACCGTATCAGGGAGCTGAGATTCATCCACTTTACCCCAAGTCATAGCTTCTTGAGGAGTTGCTCCACTTAACCCGCCAGTATCGGGTCTGGCATCTGTAAATTGAATAAAGTAATCATGTCCTTTTTCTTCAAGACCAAGGACTTCCTGAATTTGTGGTTCAGTTTGCAATATAAAATTCTTTGGGGACCCACCCCCGAAAATTAATACTCCGCTTTTCCCTTTAGTTTTGGCTTCATATACTATCGCAGCCGATTGGTTAACATCCAAAAGCGGATTAATGGCCAAACCATTCCCTTCAAGTTGTAAAGCAGCAAGATTCATTCCTATGGAGCTATCACCTGGAGAAGAAGTAAAAACTGGAACGCCAGCTCGGTATGCAGCAGCAAGAAAACTTTTTCCATCGTTTTTTGTTTTTTCTTCGTGAGCAGAAAGATATTTCCCAGCAAGATTATGAAATTCCGCAGTGCCCATTGTTTTTTGAAAAGCTTCACCACGACTCAACTGACGAAAAAACAAATCCGTACCAAGTAAATTCTCATAATCGAAAACAATATCATAAATTCTTATCACCTGATGCGCTTTAAGTTGGTGGTCATCCAACCCAGGACGGGACTGATGCAACTCCATTCCGAGAGCAAAATGGGTATCATGATAAATATTTGCACCTGTACTTACAATCCAATCAATAAAGCCAGCTTCTATCAAAGGAACAAGACAAGACATTCCTAAGCCCGCAGGAGTAAGAGCACCGCTAAGCGCAACTCCAACAAAACAATCCGATGCAAGCATTTTGTCGGAATAGATTCGACAGGCTTCACGAAGTCTTCCGGCGTTATAAGAAAGAAAAATATCATCAATAAGTTTTTTACAAGAATAAGAATCAACCAAAGCTGGGGGTTCAATTTTCTTATTACTTATTTTTTTAATAAACTCTTGGCACTTTGTTCTTTTCATAGTCATTCATTCACCTTTTAAAACAACGAGCTTATACATTTAAATCGAAGTATTACTTTTTAAAATCCAATGAAAATGCTTCCGCACTTAATGGCTTATCAGTTGCAAACTTAACTAATTCATCCCAAGGCAAAGACTTCCCTGATGAAAAAATTTTGTTACGCATAAACTCACCGACCTTTAAATTTCCCTCATAAATAACTTCTGAGGGCGATTTCTTAGGATATAACTCTTTGGTGATGGCGTGATGTACTTGCGAAGCAAATAGTTCGCCAAGCATATAATTATGGTAATAGACAGGCGCACTCACAATGTGGATCTTACTAGCATAATCAGCAGAATTCCGATTTGCAGGCATCGAAATACCTTGGTATTTCTTTACCAAAGTCCACCATAACAAATTCAAATCTTGCTTAGGATCTTCATACATCCCTTTTTCAAAACGAAGCATCACTTGGCACCATCTTGAAAAAATCAACAATCGGTTTTTTAGATTTTTCGATGCAGCAGCATCAAACCCTTCAGGATCTTCAACTTTCAAACCCATGGCTTTTAAAAATGAAGACCTCTTTGTCAACCGTTCAAACATCATTGCCACACCTTCAGTAGTCAAAATATGACACTCGGACCTTAAAAGATAAGGCAAAGAAGCGGGAATATTATTATTGTTGGAACTATAAACTGCATGACCAAATTCATGCAAAAGAGTGGATGCCCAATAATCATCTGGTTTAACATTTGCAAGAACCCTTACATCCCCTGATCTATCAATGTCAGTACAAAATGCATGCGGGCTTTTACCCTTTTTTTCATACAAATCGCTATTAGCAATAACACGATCAATAGGAAGCCCAATACCTTTATAAAACTTCTGTGATAATCCAAGTAAATCGGCTTTTTTAAACGGACCATCCAAATCTAAACCAAAGATTGCAGGTGCTTCTTGAAAAAAAGGATCATGGTAATGCCATGCTTGCAATTGTTCTTTTTTGATTTTGTAATTCAATGCCAACTTAGAATCAATTTCATCTTTGATTTGCTGAAAAGGCTCACGGGTAAGATCATCAAGTTGATCAAAAATCTTGATTAAATCATTAGCCTTTTGTTCGTTTAAAAAAAGCTGCATTTCGTGATAATTCGAAAATTTTAAATGCCGAGCTATTTGATTTCGAGTGGCTACAAGTTCCTTCAAATCGTTCTCAAGGA
Source organism: Gemmataceae bacterium (assembly GCA_044337875.1). Classification (GTDB taxonomy): domain Bacteria; phylum Planctomycetota; class Planctomycetia; order Gemmatales; family Gemmataceae; genus UBA969. The sequence continues at coordinate 32,106 of JBIIMS010000002.1, read as the reverse complement.
TATTACCAACCTTTTTTCCAGCTTCCCAAGCTTCTTGACGAAGAATGGAATCAAGAGAATTCTTCAATATGCCCCTAACATCATTTTCAGTGCTGTCTTTTCCTTGAATTACAGGCCTGAAAGAATTAAAAGATTGTTCAACTTTATTTGATAACGCCGAAGATTTTTTAAGCAAATCTAAAGGAACTTGTTTTTCAAGATAAATCAAAAACAATATATCAACGCTTCGGGAGAGGATTGGGTCGGTTATTTTTGCTTTATTATCTTTTAAAGATTTAATTTCTTTAAATAAGTTAGGACTAGATAAGGCCTCATCAATTTTATTTTGAGCCTTTTCTTTTTTATCAAAATCGGATGAACTGCCTGTGGTATTGGCATTCCACCAAGCAAGGTTTGCGGCGATTTCTAATGGGCGCATTGCTAATTCGTGTTTATCAAGAAAACTTTTAGCAGCTTTATCCATGTTTTGATCACCAAAAACATTATTTTTCATTAAAAGCAAAATCAAAAGAATTGAGGATAATTGTTTAAATCCCATGTTAACCCCTAATTAAATTTATTAATTGCTTTCTTATTATTGTCTAAACATTAATATTCATAAAGCCTTATATTTTAATTTCTTTAACAAATTTAAATTCTGTAGATAAATCCTAATTCTGTCGAAAAGGCCAATTATGCTTGAATCAGAAAAATCAATTTTGCTCGTGGAAGACGACACATCAACACGGCTTATAATTCAAAAAAGCATATCTAAATGGGGTTGCAAAATTTTATCTGTTGCTTCTGCTGAAGAAGCGATCCGTGTAGTAAATATGATTACACCAACTCTCGCATTAATTGATATTTCATTACCTGGAATTGACGGGATCACTCTTGCCGAGATGTTGCTTAAAAAAAACATTACTGCAGTTGTTTTAATGACTGCAGATAAAAGCCATGCAACAAATACTGAATTGAAAAACCACAAGGTAATTTGCAAGCCTTTTAACAATGAGGAATTAAAAGAAATAGTAATGCAAACTTCGTTTATATTTGATTAGATAAATTTAAGAATTAAATTTTTGTGAAAGGTATTGTTCGAAAAACAATTTATCAAGTTTTTGCCCTGTTACTTTTTCGCAAAGTTTTCCGGGAAGATATCTTTTACCTTGAACATGGATATATTTTTTAAGCCACTGGCGTAATTCAAAAAGAATATCTGCGTTAAGTAAATTTTCATTCCAAGATATATCCTTTTTAGCTTTAGCAACAAATTGTGCAGCATAAAGGTTTCCCAAAAGATAAGTAGGGAAATACCCAAAAAGGCCAGCACTCCAATGGATGTCTTGCAAACACCCCATTGAATCGTTTTTCGGTTTCAAACCCAAATAAGCTTCCATTTTAGCATCCCATGCTTCAGGAAGGTCTTTTATGGAAAGGCTTTGTGAAATTAAATCCTTTTCAAGTTCATAACGAAAGATGATGTGAAGATTGTAAGTGACTTCATCAGCATCCACCCTGATAAAACCTGGTTGAACTTGATTAATGGCTTTATGAAAATCATTTAAAGATACATGGGCTAATTGTGCAGGGAAAAACTTAATAGCAAGCGGGTAAATAAAACGCCAGAATTCCAAAGATCTACCAACTTGATTTTCAAGAAGGCGAGACTGTGACTCATGAATACCAAGAGAAACAGCCGTTCCAGTCGGTAATCCAAAATGATCCGGATCTAAACCTTGCTCATACAAGCCATGTCCTGCCTCATGCAAAACACCAAATAGACCTGATGAAAAATCTGAAGGGTTAAATCGAGTGGTAATCCTACAATCGCCTGGCCCGATACCACAGCAAAAAGGATGCGCAGTTGTATCAAGCCTGCCTGCATTAAAATCAAACCCACAATAGCCAGCAACGATTTCACTAAAAATCTTTTGTTTTTGTTCAGGGTAGTTTCCCAAAATCAAGCTGCGATTATTTTCTTTAGAACAATTATTTAATACTTTGAAAATCGAATCTTTTAACGGATAAAAAATTGAATCTAACTCGATAGAAGTTGCGCCTGGTTCATAATCATCTAGCAAAGCATCATAACTTGCCTGACCATTCGCAAGGCATTTCGCTTCCTGCCTTTTAAGATTAATAATTTTTTCAAGCCAAGGTTCAAACAAGCTGAAATTATTTTGAGATCTAGCTTCCTGCCAAGCTTGTTGAGAATACACAAATGTTGTTGATAGTTCTTGAACCAAAGAAACGGGGATTTTATTTGCGCGAGTAAATACACGAAGCCATTCTCTTGCATTAACACTCATGTCGGAATCTGAAGGAAAAGCAGCAGAATCCGAAGCAAGTTCCATCAAGGCATCGCCAAGCCAAGAATCAGTAACTAGTTCGTGGTGCAATTTTGAAAGGGCAGAATTCTGAAGGGCACGAAGGTCTGCCCCGCCGGGGGGCATATTCGTTCTTTCATCCCATCCTATTAATTCGGCACAAGATTCAATAACCCGAGCATTCTTAAAATGCGCTTTTAACTTCAGGTATTTTGATTCAAGATCCATCAAAATCCCAGCGAATTAAGCCATGTTCATATTCATAAGAAATTCAGCATTTGATTTGCATTTCTTAAGCCTAGACACCATCAACTCCATCGCATCAACTGGGTGCATATCCGCTAGCACTCTGCGAAGAGCCCTAACTCTATCCAGTTCATCGGGATGCATAAGCAATTCTTCTTTTCGAGTGCCAGAACGGTTAATATCAATCGCTGGCCATACTCGTTTGTCTACCAACTTTCGGTCGAGATGAACTTCCATGTTACCAGTGCCTTTGAATTCTTCAAAGATGACTTCGTCCATCCTAGAACCGGTATCGATCAAAGCCGTTGCAAGAATTGTAAGGCTGCCACCATTTTCGATATTTCGCGCTGCACCAAAAAATCTTTTTGGCTTCTGCATTGCATTAGAATCAAGACCACCACTGAGCAATTTACCGCCAGATGGCGCTTCGGAATTGTGAGCCCGCGCAAGCCTTGTGATTGAATCCAAAAGAATGATCACATCCCTGCCGTCTTCTACCAATCTTTTTGCTTTTTCCATTGCGATTTCACTGACATGCACATGATCCGTAGAAGGTTCATCAAAAGTACTAGCTACAACTTCAGCGTTGGCACTAGCAACAGAACGAACCATTTCTGTAACTTCTTCAGGGCGTTCATCAATAAGCAGAACGATCAAATAAGCATCAGGGTGATTCTGTTTGATAGCTTGAGCAATGCGCATTAAAAGAACTGTTTTACCAGCTCTTGGCGGAGAAACGATCAAGCCACGCTGACCTTTACCAATAGGAGTAATTAAGTCGACAACCCTAGTAGAAAGCTCCCCGTTTGAAGTTTCAAGGAAAAGTCTTTTATTAGGATGAAGGGGTGTTAGATCTTCAAAAACAACAGGACGAGCTCTTTCATCTGGAGCACGGCCTTGCACTAGCTCCACTTGCATCAAAGCGAAGTTGTCCTGCCCTTCAATCGGCAAGCGAATAGGGCCTTCAATCATAAGTCCAGTGCGTAAACCAAGCCTGCGTATTTGACTTGGGGAAACATAAATATCTTCTGGAGAAGCTAAGTAATTATGGGCTGCACTACGAAGAAAACCATATCCATCCGGTAGCACTTCCAAAGTTCCGGAACCTTTGACGGCATTACCGCGCTCAATTTGTCTGCGAACTACCGACACGATTAACTGTACACGGGTCATCCCAGTGTGTTCAGCAATACCTTCTTTTTCGGCATGCGCAAAAAGTTTAGGCATTGGAAGTCTATACAAATCGTCAAGCCGTGTGCTGGTTTGCACCTTAGCAACTGGAGTTATTGGTTGAACCGGTTGACTTGATTCAATACTGCTTGAAGGGGAAGCTTGTTCTGGAGATTTGCGAACTACTCTTTTCCTAGCTAGGTTGCCCATCCCTTCGTCGCCGCTTGCGACGGACATAATCAATCCTCCATTGGGAACTTTAAAAAATAAAAAGTGATCCATGACTTAACAAAAATACTAACCCTGGAAGGTCATAAAAATTAACTCAATAAATCACTATGCTTTGTTGCTTGGTCAAATAACCAATTAAGATGGTTTATCTTTAACAACTATAAATAAATCTGACTTATATAGATTATAAAGTTTTTTGAAAAAATGCAAGTATATTTCTTAGTCTTTTCAGTATTCTTGACACACAATAGCTAAAGTTCTTTTATATTTTAACATGCTTCACTGAGCATAATTTAACTGCAATGGCAAAACATTAAAAATGACTCCATTAAAACTATCCCGTGGGAAATGCTTACCTCTTGGTGCCACGCCTTTAAATAATAGCATTAATTTTGCATTGCTATGCAGGCACGGAACAGAGGTGCATCTTGCATTATTTACACTCGAATCCAAAGAGCCAATTGCAGAGATAGTTCTACACCCAAGAAAAAGTAGAACAGGGGATCATTGGCATATTGCTGTTGAAGGCTTACCCGAATCATTTTGCTATGGGTGGAGAGTTAATGGCCCCCAGTCACCTATACATCGATTTGATCCTGAACACCTCCTTTTAGATCCTCAATGCAAAACTATTTCTGGGGGATCGGAATGGGGAGTTAATGATGAATCCATGGCCCACCACACTTCCAGGCTAAGTATTTTCACAAATAACGAAATCCCCCAAATGGAAGACACGCATCTATGCACTCCCATGGAAGATAGCATCATCTATGAAGTTCATGTCCGCGGATTTACATGCCATCCAACTTCCATGACTGTCAATCCTGGAACTTTTGATGCGTTGATAGAAAAAATCCCATACTTAAAAAATCTAGGTATAACAGCAATCGAACTTTTACCCGTTCATGAATTTGATGAGAATGATTGCCCCTTTTTTGACCCCGCTACTGGTAAAAAACACCGTAATTTATGGGGTTATAACACTATTTCTTTTAATGCCCCTAAAACTTCATACGCAAGTGTGGGAAATATAAACCAACACATTGTTGAATTCCGAAAAATGGTTCATGCATTTCATATGGCTGGAATTGAAGTCATCATGGATGTGGTTTTTAACCACACCGGGGAGGGAAATCATCGCGGTAGGACTTACAGTTTTCGAGGGTTAGATAATTCTACCTATTACATGGTAGACAAAGATGGGAATTACTTTAATTTTTCCGGATGCGGCAACACCTTAAATTGCAATCATCCGGTCGTACGGGAAATGATTACAAACAGTCTGCGATTCTGGGTTGCGGACATGAATGTTGACGGTTTGCGTTTCGACCTCGCATCGATACTAGGCAGAGATTATCTTGGGAATGTTTTAGTGGAACCACCAATCGTAGAAATGATTGCCGAAGATGGCGTGCTGGCTGACACCAAATTAATTGCTGAACCATGGGATGCTGCAGGGCTGTATCAGGTTGGACTTTTCCCCTACGGTAGAAGATGGAGCGAGTGGAATGGGCAATATCGCGATGATATTCGCAGGTTTTGGCGTGGAGAACCAGGGATTGCTTCTTTACTGGCTACCCGTATTTGCGGGAGTTCCGATCTATACGAATCTTCAGGTCGAAAACCTCGCCATAGCTTAAATTTTATTACCTGCCATGATGGGTTTACACTCTGGGATCTTGTAAGTTACAACGTAAAGCATAACTTTCGAAACGGCGAAGGAAACAACGATGGCTGTTCGGAGAATTTCAGCTGGAATTGCGGGGAAGAGGGCCCAACAAATGATCCCTACATCCTAGGTTTAAGAAAAAGACAGGTCAGAAACTTTTATGTCACCTTGTTTATTTCGCAAGGTGTTCCCATGATGCTAGCTGGCGATGAATTTCTACGTACTCAAAAAGGAAATAATAACGCTTGGTGTCAAGATAATGAAATCAGTTGGACCGATTGGTCCTTTCTAGAAAAAAACTCAGACTTCCATCGCTTCACTAAAGAAATAATCAAATTGCGGCTCGCACATCCAGCTTTAAGAAGACGAACTTTCATGAAGACTGGAGATGTTATTTGGCACGGAATTACGCCCCTTAACCCTGATTTTTCAACCGAAAGTACATTCCTTGCTTTTGCTTTAAATGGTTTAAAAACCGGTAGAGAAACCGATGCAGACTTCTTTGTCGCTATGAATTCTGGAAATGAACCAGCGGAATGTAAAATCCCTGCTTCACCAACAGGAAGGCCATGGCGCAGAATTATCGATACCGCAAAAGCTTCGCCTCTCGATATCGTAAGCTTCCATGAGGCTCCCAATATCGCATTTGAAAGTATTTACCCTGTGGAAGCAAAGTCTTGCTTAGTATTGTTATCAGACAAGTAAAGGCAAAAAAGTAAGGATTACTTTCTGTTTAATTTGGCACTTGCACGAACAATTGCGCGGGCGCGATCTTTAAGTTTTGAACGCTCGCTTGAAGTTTTACCTTCAAGATTTGAATCAATAACAGCTTTAGCAGAATTAACATCCAAAGCTGAAAGTTCCGTGGCCCTTGGGGTCAACAAGGTAACAATATTATTGGAGATTTGTACCGTTCCACCTTCAATGAAGAAAAAGGAATCCGTGGAGCCATTACGAATACGAAGGGAACCAAACCCCAGCTTCGAAACTAAGGCTGCTCTATTGGGAAGTATACCCATTTCGCCGTCAAACAAAGGTATTACCAAGGAATCAGATTCTTGGTCAACCAAGGCCTTTTCGGGTGTCACAACAACACAATGAAGTTTGGAATTGTTTTCTGCCATGGTTTACTTACCTGCCGCCATTTCTTTGGCTCGCTCAGCCGCTTCTTCAATCGCCCCTACATAAAGGAAAGCTGATTCAGGAAGATGATCCCATTTTCCTTCGCAAAGCTCTTTAAAGCTTCGGATGGTATCTTGCAAAGAAGTAACTTTCCCGGGCTTACCAGTAAAGACTTCAGCAACGATAAAGGGTTGGGATAAAAAGCGTTCAATTCTTCGAGCGCGGGAAACAACTTGCTTATCATCAACGCTAAGTTCTTCAACACCAAGAATAGCGATAATATCTTGCAATTCGCGATATCTTTGGAGAATTTGCTGTACCTTACGGGCAACACCATAGTGTTCTACGCCAACAACATTTGGATCCAAAATATTGCTATAGCTGGCAAGAGGATCAACAGCAGGGTAAATACCTTTTTCAGATATTTTTCTTTCAAGATAAATAAACGCATCAAGATGCTGGAAAGCATTTGCAGGAGCTGGATCGGTTGGATCATCAGCAGGAACATAAACAGCTTGCACGCTGGTAATAGCGCCCTTGGCTGTCGATGTAATTCTTTCTTGCAACTCGCCCATTTCGGTAGCGAGTGTAGGTTGGTAACCTACAGCACTAGGCATACGGCCTAGCAATGCCGAAACTTCGGCACCTGCCTGAGAAAATCGGAAGATATTGTCAACAAACAAAAGAGTATCCTTACCAGTTGCATCTCGAAACCATTCAGCCATGGTAAGCGCAGTAAGAGCAACCCTAAGGCGAGCACCTGGTGGTTCGTTCATCTGACCAAACACCATAGCAGTCTGAGTAATAACTGATCGATCAGTTTTACCAATTTTGGTTTCTTGCATTTCAAGCCAAAGATCATTACCTTCGCGGGTTCTTTCACCAACACCAGCAAAAACCGAATAACCTTCGTGCATGGTGGCAATACGGGCAATAAGTTCAGTAAGAATAACTGTCTTACCAAGACCAGCACCACCAAAGAGACCAGCTTTTCCACCACGAACAAGTGGGGTCAAGAGATCAATAACCTTAATGCCGGTTTCAAAAATTTCTGTCTTAGGAGACAGTTCAGAAAAAGCAGGCGGTTCTCGATGAATAGGTCTTGTTTCGGTAGCATTTACCGCGCCCCTACCATCTATGGGTTCGCCAAGCAAATTAAATACTCGACCTAAGGTTTGTTCGCCAACAGGAATAGTTACTGGCGCACCAGTATCAATTACCTTCATGCCACGAACCAAGCCTTCAGTTGAGCCCAAAGCAACGCAACGAATACGATTTCCACCAAGATGCTGCTGAACTTCACCAGTAAGATGAAGAATAACATTCTTGTAATCAGAATCGATTTTAATGGCGTTATAAATTTCTGGAAGGTGTCCTTCAGGAAACTCAGCATCAAAAGTAGACCCGATGATCTGAACAATTTTACCTTCAACTATTTTTCCAGCATTTGCACTAACCATAACAAAAAACCCTCTCTAGTCAAAAATCATAAGAACCCGGATTTTTATCAAAACTTATTCAAGCGCAGCAGCGCCACCTATAATTTCAGAAATCTCCTTGGTAATCTGAGCTTGTCGAGCTCTGTTATATAGCAAGGAAATCGCTTTTATCATATCATCTGCATTTTCAGTTGCGGCTTTCATAGTCACGCGTCTGCCAATTTGCTCGCTAACTGCAGCATCAAGAAAACATTTGAAAAGCGATGCTTTAAATGCCTGAGGAAGAAGTTCAGCAAGAATTTCTTCAGCGCTAGGTAGAAACTCATACCTTGTATTATCATTCTTCTTAACTGCTTTTGCAGAAGATTCATTTGGTTTTGCAAAAGGCAGGATAGTTTCAACAACAGGAATTTGCCTTGCTGGGTTAAGAAACTTCATATAGGCAACATCAACAGCATCAACATTACCAGCAACAAATTCACTTATGAATTTATCTGCAAGAGGTTCAACCTCATCAAACCTAGGCTTATCTTCGAAATTGATATAGGTGGCAACAGGAATAATTTGCTGGTACTTAAAAAAGGAAATTGCGCGCTTACCACTAAGTTCTAAAAGAGTTTCTTCTCCTCTAGATTTAGCAGCATTTAAACAATTGGTTGCTTCCCTTAGGATACCTGCGTTATAACCACCACAAAGGCCTCTGTTAGAGCAAATAACGAGTAAAATCCTCTTGGAAATTTTTTCGCGATTGACCAAAAGAGGATGAGTTACATCCTGAGCAGACGCAGAAAGTTCAGCGGCAATCTCAGCTATTTTCTTAGTATAAGCTGCAGCTTCAACAGTTCGATCCATGGCTTTCTTAAAACGCGCAGTGGCGATAAGTTCCATGGTCCGGGTTATCTTGCGAATATTGCGGATCGCTTTTCTTCGAACCACAAGTTCACGAGTTTTTGCCATAATTAAACACCTTACCCAATATTAGCCTTTGAACTGAAAACCAAATTCATTGATTGATGCTTCCAGCTTTTTGACAAGATCTGGAGACAATTTCTTTTCGCTTATCAAAGCATTTCGAACTTCAGGTTTCTGTTCTTTCATGAAGGCTAGAAATTGAAGTTCCCAAGCCTGAACTTTTGACCTTTCAACTTTGTCTAAAAAGCCTTTTGTTGCAGCAAAAATAATCATTACCTGATCAGCAACATTCATTGGCTTATAAGGTGGTTGCTTTAATATTTCAACAACGCTGTACCCTCTATCCAACTGCGACTGGGATGTTTTATCAAGTTCAGTTCCTAGTTGCGCAAAAGCTTCAAGCTCTCTAAACGAGGCAAGATCCAATCGCAAACCACCAGATACTTGCTTCATTGCTGAAATCTGAGCTTTACCACCCACGCGGGAAACGCTGATACCCACATCCACTGCAGGCCTAACGCCAGCGTTGAACAAAGAACCTTGCAAATAAATTTGCCCATCGGTAATCGAAATCACATTGGTTGGAATGTAAGCAGATACTTCTCCTTCCAAAGTTTCAATAATCGGAAGAGCAGTCAATGAACCACCAGAAGTGTTAACTTTTGCAAGCTTATGATTTGGGTGCTTAGGAAGATCATGTTTTAATGCATGCTCTTTACCTGCTGGACCAACATAAACTACACCTTTGCCCGCTTCATCACGGTTAACGCCCCAATCGTCTGTAACTTTTGATTCATCAGAGTTTTTGTCAACAATTACGTAGCGTTCTGCAAGCTTTGCAGACCGTTCAAGCAAACGCGAATGTGCATAAAAAATATCACCAGGATATGCTTCACGACCAGGAGGACGGCGCATAAGAAGGGATAATTGGCGGTAAGCTGCAGCTTGTTTACTTAAGTCATCGTATACGCAAAGCGTTGCCATGCCTTTTTCATACATGTAATATTCGGCCATCGCACAACCAGCATAAGGCGCAATATATTGCAGCGGAGCTGGATCTGCAGAACTCGCATCAACCACAATGGTGTAATCCATTGCGCCATTAGCCTTGAGAATTTCTACCACTTTAGCAACGGTAGAATCTTTTTGACCAATAGCAACATAAACGCAAATCACTCCGTTACCTTTTTGATTAATGATGGTATCGAGAGCAATTGTGGTCTTACCTGTCTTACGATCACCGATAATAAGTTCGCGCTGACCACGACCCACAGGAGTCATAGCATCGATAGCTTTAATCCCGGTTTGCATTGGTTCATCAACAGGCTGCCTTCCAGCAACACCTGGAGCATTCGACTCAACCGCACGGGTAAGATTGGTAATAATTGGCCCTTTTCCATCCTTGGGAACACCAAGGGGATCAACAACACGGCCAATTAAAGCATCACCAACAGGAACACGAAGCAAAGCTCCGGTGGTTAGAACTTCATCACCTTCTTTAATATCTAGGTATCTACCTAAGATAATAACCCCAACGGAATTTTCTTCGAGATTAAAGGCCAAGCCTTTAACACCAGATCGAGGAAAATCAACCATTTCTCCGGCCATTACACCAGTAAGGCCGTAGACACGGGCAATTCCATCGCCAACTTCTAAAACTCTACCGACTTCTTTAGCGTCGATGCGGTCTTGAAATTGTTCAATTTCCTTCTGAAGAACTGAAGCTATCTCGTCTGCTTTGAATCTCATAAGTACTTCTCTCAATCAATTGATTGCGCAAGGATTGAAGACGGCTACGTAAACTACCGTCCCAAAGCCAATCCCCGGCTTTAATAATTAATCCACCAACAATGGAATCATCCACCGTATAAGAAAGAACAGGTTGCTTACCAAGCTTAACTTGTAAAGCCTTAAATAATGCAACCTCCTGCTCAGGAGTAACCTTAACACTGGTAATAACCTGAACTTGCAATTGGTTTTTTCGGGTCTCGTTCAAAATCTGATAAGCATGAACTGAAGCACCAAGCAAACCAAGTCGATCGTGTTCATTAAGCACAAAAATAAAGTTCATAACCAAAGGGCTGCATTTTCCTTCAAAAACCAACTTTACCAGCCTAGTTTTTTCTTCTCGAGAAATCACAGGAATCGAAAAGAAGGCTTCAAGCTTGGGATTCTTTTTCAATAGCGATGAGATTTCAAGCAATTCTGCTAGCACACTATCAGCAAGGCCCAAAGGCAATGCTGATTGGTAAAGGGCTGCAGAATAAACTTGGGTAATACGCTGAGATCCGTCATCAAGCACCGTATAGTGCTTGGCAAGTTCAGCAATGTTTAAATCAATATCACTTAAAGACATTATCTAGCCCCAGCAGAAAAAACGCTACAAACATAAGATACTATTTGGAAAATTCAGCCAAGCAATCATCGACAAGAACTCGATGGTCCTCAATCGTTAAAGACTTTTTAATGGCTTTTGAAGATACAAGCAAAGCTAAATCGGAAGCTTTGGTAAGAAGATCCTTCATTGCTTGATCAGAGGCAAGTTGCAACTCACGATGCAACCTATCACGTTCTGCAACGATCTCTTCTTTAGCCTTAGAAACCATTTCATCTTTTAATACTTGGCCATCACGACGTGCTTCATCAATAAGAACCCTAATTTGGTCGCCTGCCAACCTAAATTTAGCATCAAGTTCAGATTGTAACTTTTGGGCTTTTAAACTAGCAGCTTCAGCCTCATCGATGGCACGACGAATGTTTTCTTCGCGTTTTTGCAAACCTTCCAGCATAGGGCCCCATGCTGTTTTATTTAGTGCAAAGAAAAGCAAAATAAACAACACCAAAGTCCAAACTCCGGTATCAGCACTAAAACCAAAGATATCTCTTTGTTTTGAAGGTTGTTGATCACTATCCGCAACCTTTGCTTCAGGATTTTTAACTTCAGCAGTTTTGGCTTCAGCAATACAGTTTGTGGAGAACACAAACCCAAGGCTGAGTAAACCAATCAAAGTCATGACGAAAAACCGTCGTAACATGGCCCCTCTACCTCCCGATTTAAAAGAATATAAACTAAATAAGGAAGCAAATAAGCAATGCAAACAAGGCAACACCTTCAAGCAAAGCTGCGATAATAATACTAGCATTTCTAAGGTCGTTAGCCATTTCAGGTTGGCGTGCCATGTTCTCAGCCATGCCTGCACCAATGTAACCCAAACCAATGCCTGCACCGATAATTGCCAAACCTGCACCAATGCCCTTGCCAACATTGGCAATACCATCAGCAGCAAATGCATCATCAGCAAAGCAGAATAAAGCTACAACCACTGCAAACATCAAAAACATCTTTTTCATCGAAAGCAAGCCTCCATAATCACCATAAAGGGGAAACACAACAAGAAACATTAGAGCTAAGTTACGATTATTTACGAATCACGTAAACAATAGTCAATCAAATTTTAATGATTGCCTTGAATAGCCTTTTCATCATGCCCATGCCCATCGTGGGCGTGTTCTTCATGAGCATGGCCTTCATGAGTAGCCATTCCCATGAATAAAGCAGTTAAAAAGGTAAAAACATACGCTTGCAAAAATGCGACAAGCAGCTCAAGAAAACACAATGCTAAACTTGCTGCCAAACTAATAACAGTTACACCAGACTGAAGCAAAATATTTTCGCCGGCAACTTTTACAGCAAAAAGGAGTACAGTTGCAAGAACCATATGGCCTGCAAACATATTTGCAAATAAACGAACAGCTAACACACCACTTCGAATAAAGATGCCAGCAAATTCGATAAGGAAAAGAAAAGCACTGATAACAGGCCCAAACACTGGAAGATCAATTTTCATCCAAAAGCCTTTGAAAAAACCAGCTACGCCATTCTTTTTGATACCTGTGTAATTAATAAAAAAGCAACTAATAAGGGCCAAGGCACCAGTAACAGAAATATTTGCGGTGGGGGACCCCATAAAGGGCAACATGCCAAACAAATTCGAAAACAAAATAAACAAAAACAAAGTCCATAAGAAGGGAACATACTTATCAGCCAAGTCACCTAATGTAGGCTTTGCAACTTCGTTTCGGATGTAAGTAAGTAAGCATTCAAAAGCATTCCAAAAAGGCCCACGCAAGATTTCGCCTTTAGAAACTCGACGACATAAAGGAATGTAGATTGCCGCAATTAAAATAGCAACAATTAACATCAATATCTTAAATTTGCTTATTGCAACATGATATCCGAACAAATCAAACGAAATCAAATTTAAATGAACACCATGTTCAAACAACCCTTGCTCATCAAAAAAATGCCAATGATGGAGTTGATCTTGAACCTCATCCATTGCGTCAGGTATCGGCTTAGACATAATTAAAGTAACCTACTTTTAAAACAAACAAATAACAAACAAATGATATGAATCAATTACGAGAAAACAATTTCAACTTCAAGATCGATTCAAACAGGGCCAAGAAAAAGAAGAGACAAATCGCTATTAGGACGAGATGCTTATTCATTTCTTCGTGCACTGTATTTTTAAAAAAAACAAAAGCAAGCAAAAATAACAATAATCGAGGAAGTGTGGTTAAAAAAAGTAACGAAGAGGTATTATTCTTGTAAAAAAATTCAAAAATGAAAGTAATCAATTTTGAGAAAAAAAACGCACCAAAAAACATCGAAATCGCAAGATAATAATAAAAGTGTTCTTTAATGCCTTCGTTTAAGGACAAACCTATAAAAACAGCAAGAAAAACAAGTGAAGTCACACCATAAAAGACTAAAATCTGCTTATCAAGTTTAACAATAGAACCATCTGTTAGGGCATTTGATTCAGTCAAAACATGCACCTTAAAATAAGCGCCTTTTAATATGAAAGGTAACCACAAGGACACCAACAAGAATGCCCGAAATTATACCAAAAGGCTTGGTTGAAGAATAAGAATCAAGAAAAGCACCAATAACTATCGGAGCAAACATTTCCGCACCCAGAGACGCAAGTTCCACATAGATTGCAAAAGCTTTGATATTGTTTTTATGATTCGGAACCATCAAACACTTCACTTTAGGTTAAATGTTACACTTGGGGAAACTATAACGGCATTCTAATATGGTTATAAGTCTTGATAATATAACGATTTCCAAAGTTTTTGTTTGACATTTTTTTCAATCTAATTTAATCTAATCCTACTGCCTTACGACATTCAAATGTTCAGTTTTAAGTTTAAATAATGATGGTGTTTGCACCAAGAATATGAATGTCGCATGTATCAGAAGTTTTAATCATACTAACCATTTCTTTTGACAAGGAGGTCTAAAGAAGCAAATGGCAAAAATTGCCAAATGGAGCATCGCATATGGCAGCCAAAAAGTCTGTAAACAAATCAAAAATTTCTCCCCCACCTGCAGTTCGTTCTGTAAATAAAATAACTAAAGAACCAGTTGCAAAAGCTAAATCAACCACCAAGATAAAGTCTTCATCGAAGCAAATGGCAATAAAAAAGAACAATCTTTTAAAAAAGCGTACTCAAATTTCGTTAGCTCGTGATTCTGCTTTGGAAGCACAGGATAAATCTAGAATTTCCATGGGCGTACCAACTAAAGATCTTGCCGCTAAAGCCCCCAAAGATCTGCCAAAAGGTTACAATAAAGACCGAATTGTAGTTATGGTCCGCGATCCTTTTTGGTTGCATGCCTATTGGGAAATAACTAGGCAAGCGATTCAAAGAGCAGAGGCAGCTCTTTCCCAAGATTGGCATAGTTGCAAGCCGATTTTACGCCTTATTGATGTTACTTCTAATGATACCACTTGCTCGAGCGAAACCATTGTTCAGGACATTGAAATTCATGGTGGATGCAACAGCTGGTATCTTAATGTTAAAACCCCTCCGCGTTCCTATCGCATTGATATTGGCTACCTTGCAAAAACAGGCAAATTCTATGTTCTTTCCCGTTCCAATGTAGTTACTACCCCCAGGGCTGGTATAAGCGACACGATTGATGAAAACTGGGCGGATTTAGATAACGAAAAAGCAGACAAAATTTATGCAATGTCTGGCGGATTTGACCCAAGTTCTAGCAGCATGGAACTCAAACAACTTTTTGAAGAAAGATTGCGCAGACCTCTTGGTTCTTCTGCAATAACTAGTTTTGGTTCCGCTGGGTTTATTCTCGGAAAAAGCCGCGATTTTAAATTCCAAGTTGATGCAGAACTGATTGTTTACGGCTCAACTGATCCTAACGCTCGAGTTACTCTTCAAGGTGAACCTGTAAAACTTAGGCCCGATGGCACTTTTACAATGCGTTTCAGTCTTCCAGACAGCCGTCAAATTATTCCAGCTGTTGCTGTTTCACCTGATGGCGTTGAAGAACGAACCATAATTTTAGCTGTGGAACGAAATACTAAACAACTCGAGCCTCTGGTTCGGGATGAAGATGATTAATGGCATTGTAAGTTTTTGATTAATGATTTTATTTCTATCCATGGTTAATCAGAATTATTTTTAAGAAATAAATCATGGATAGAAGAAGTCTAATAAGCCCGGCAAATATAACCCATAATGCCGGGCTTATTTCGTCTGCATTAGAAACCATTTTCAGTCCGAACGCACCAGAACTAAGCCTGGTTCATATCAAGCGCCGAGCGATGGCAACAGATTTTGAGATATCTTTCCCCCTTGGGACGAAAGATGCTGTATTAATGGCTGAGGATTGCCTTGATTTGATTTCAGTTTTAGAGAATCAACTATCCGTCTACATTCAAAAAAGTGAAGTGGTAAACATAAATCAAAATGGAGGAAAAACCCCTGTAGTTATTGAACCAAATCTTTTTCACTTGCTCCAGAAAGCAAAGAGCCTAAGCAATGAAACCAACCAAGGTTTCGACATTACAGCAGGCAAACTTGTAAAGTTATGGGGTTTTTTTAAAGGGCCCAAAAGAGTTCCAAGTGAAATCGAAATTATTAATATTCTTTCGGGATTTGGATCGGACTCATTAATTCTTGATCCTTCAAAAAAATCAGTGTTTTTTAGCAAACCAGAAATGGAAATAAATCTTGGCGCAATTGGAAAAGGCTACGCCTTAGACAGGGTAAAAAGTCTTCTCCTCAATAAATTTGGGGTTTCCACATTCATGATCCATGGTGGGAAAAGCAGTATAGTTTGTGGCTCTTCTCCACAAAACCAATTAAAAGGCTGGCCTATTGCAATCAACCACCCTTGGCAGCGAAACAAACGTATTGCTACAGTTTTTTTGGAAAACCGGGCTTTAGGCATCTCTGCAGCAACCTATAATAATTTTGAGTCGAATGGGATTAAGTATGGACACATTTTAAACCCTAAAACCGGATACCCTGCCAATGGAGTTGCAACATGTGTTGTAGCAGCAGCAGATGCGACCTCAGCAGATGCTTTGTCGACAGCTTTTTTTGTTCTCGGAACAAATGCTGCAATTCAATATTGTGAAAACCATAAAGAAGTTGGCATACTGATTCTTCCAGAAAATGAAAAAGAACAGGTTTTAGTTGTTGGCAATTTGGCCGTAGAGTTTTAACCTATTTGAATTGGTTTCCAAATTAAATTCATTGCGAGAAATTAATGAATCGTTACACAGGTATTTCTTTGATTCTTCTCAGGCTTATCATTGGTTGGCATTTTCTATTTGAAGGCCTTCACAAGATTCATTCGCTTTATTCACCCAAGCCTTTTAGCAGCGAAATTTATTTTCGTGAATCATCTGGGCCTTTAGGCAAATTCATGAAAGGATTCCTTCCTGATCCTGATTCTGAACTTCTTGCAAAGCTGGATGAAAAATCAATTACAAATGAATGGAATGCAACCGTTAAAGATTTTTCTTCTTCCTACCAGTTGTCACCGGATCAACAAAAATCCGCTGAAGAGACGCTTGAAAAGGACCTTAAAAAAACATTAGACTGGTTTAAAGAAGGGAAAAAAGAAATTGAAATACCATCTCCTGATGGCAAACCAACCGGCACATTAAAAATCAACTACACAATTCCACAGTGGTTGACTTATTACAAATCCAAGCTTGATGAATTAGACAAAATTCGATCAGATGACAGAAGTTGGTATTTAGGCAAAGAACTTGATAAAGCTCGTATTGCATCTACTAGGGCAGAAATATCTAAAGGTCGGAAAGAGCTAACTGATGAATATGAATCACAAAAAAATACCCTCACTTCTGATTTGCAAAAACTGCTAACAGTTGAACAAAAATCAACTGTTTTCCCACCTTCACAAAAGAAGATGGGTTTTATTCATTGGATAAATTTAATGACAATTTTTGGTATTACAGCAATCGGGGCAGGGTTGTTCCTTGGCTTATTCACCAGAATTGCATGCTTGGGTGGAATTGGCTTCCTTGCTATGACCTATTTAACGATTCCGCCTTTTCCTTGGCTTCCAGTCCCTCCTTTAAATGAAGGGAATTATGTTTTTGTAAACAAGAATTTGGTAGAAATGTTTGCTATGATGGTTTTAGCCACTACCAACTCAGGAAGATGGTTTGGCTTAGATGCATTACTTGCTAATTGGCTTCCTAGCTGCTGTACTTGGGACTCTGAACCGAAAAATAAATCTGTCTAATTTCCAACTAACTGACCTTATATATCAAAGGAAAAAACAATGGCAATGGATCTCACCCCTGAACAAAAAGAACAAGGAAAGTCTAACTTTCAAAATGTCTCACAAGATCTTTCTCGCAGAGGTTTTCTAAAAGGTTTATCTGCCGGGGCTGGAGTTGCAGCAATTACTCCTGCTGTATATTTTGGCTACAAATCCATGGAAGGAAATCCTGTTCGCGCAGCTTTGATTGGTTGTGGTGATGAAGGCGGTATTCTGGTAGGAGCGCATAATCCTGAATACCTTAAGTTCACAGCAATTTGTGATATACGGCCATATAACCGCGATCGAATTATGGAAGGCGATCCTAAAGTACCGCTTAGACCTGGTTTTAAAAAGCTTTATGGGCCTGAAAGCAAAGATATAAAAATATTCACTGATTACAAAAAAGTTCTTGAAGACAAGAGTATTGAAGCCGTTGTAATTGCCACTCCTCTTTGCAATCACGCTCGAATTGCAATTGATGCCATGAAAGCTGGCAAGCACGTACTTTGCGAAAAATTAATGGCTTGGAATGTTTCACAATGCAAAGAAATGATCAAGGTTTCGAAAGAAACCCAAAAGATATTATCGATTGGCCACCAAAGGCACTACAGCATGCTTTATTCCCATGCATTTGAAGTGCTAAAATCTGGGGTGATTGGTGATGTAAAACACATTCGAGCACTCTGGCATAGAAACAACTCTTGGCCCTTTATAGCTGATGCAGCTCCCAGATTCCCTATCGCCAAGGAATATCCTGCCCCTAAATATAGAGATGGTTGGTATCCACCCATCTATCAGATTGATCATGATGAACTTAAAGAACAATCCAAAATGTTTGGGTTCAAAAGTGTCGAAGAACTTGTTCGATGGAGGCTTTACAACGAAACTGGCGGTGGCCTAATGGCCGAACTGGGCAGCCATCAACTTGATGCTTGTAGTATTTTCCTTGGGAAAGTTCACCCACTATCAGTAAGTGGTGTTGGTGGCAAGATTTTCTATGGCCCAGATCGCAATGATCGCGATTCCGATGACAGCGTTTTTGTAACCTTTGAATTTCCTGGACCTAATCATCCAAAAGGAATGAACAAGGGTTCAGACAAAGATGATATTGTTGTAGTTACCTATTCATCTTTAAATACCAATGGTTTTGAGCAATATGGTGAATGCGTGATGGGGTCCCGCGGAACCATGATTGTTGAAGCAGAACAATCAGTTATGCTTTATAACGAAAAGGATCCTTCAAAAAAATCCACTGATCCGAAAAGTACCAGCATCAGTGTATCCACCACAGCAGGGAATAAACCTGTTCTTGAAGCAAGCTCAACATGGGGCCCAGGCGGGGCGCCATCAGCGGTTGGTGGTGGAGCACCTGCTGCAAGCGGAGCTGGTACACCTGTGAGTCGCGGTTACAAAGAAGAAATGGAAGATTTTGCATACAAAATCAGGGTTTGGGATAAGAGTTCGAAGTCAGAAGCTGATATGCCTAGGTGCCATGGTAGAGTAGCTATGGCGGATGCTATCATTGCCCTAACATCAAACATCGCAATGAAGAAAAAGCAGCGTATTGATTTCAATGAATCGTGGTTTGATCCACTATCTGCAGAAGTACCAGATGGTGATACGGTCCCCCGAATCCCGGTAGTATAAAACAAAAAGGGCAGAGGCTTAAAAAACCTCTGCCCTTTTCCTTATATTATCGCCAAGTTATGGTGTAAAAGGAAGCAGCGGATTGGAATGAATTTGAGGCATATTAATTTGCAATGCGGTAATTTCGTGCTCTATTTTTTGAACTTCCTCTAGTTTATCCCAGACTTCCAATTCCAATTCCCCGATCCATTCTTTATTTGGCCCCAACAACACACAACGATCTTGCGCCTTTTCAAAATCAGAAAAATTAGGATAGTTTGTTGCTGGTTCCAAACCAACCACATAGCCCTCTTCTGTGGCACCTAAATTTTTCCACACAGTAAAACAAGGCAAAGCTTTAACATCAAATCGAATAACAAATGCAGCATTGATGTTAGGATTCACAATAGTAGCCAACGATTTTCCGGAAGAGTGAGCTAAGGGCTTGCAAAGAAACACCTGCTCTTTAAAACCAGACTGTGAAGGACCAAAACTCGAATAAGAATTAATTGCAGCAGCAGCATTCTGAGTTTGTGGGGCTAAAGCAATGAGTGGAGCTTTCCAATATGATTTATCACTTAAAAAAGGTTGACCAATATTACAATGATAAAGAAGCTGGAATGAAGCATTGCTACTGCCTAGATTCTTAACCTTGTCCGTAATTTTTAAACGGTTGGAACCAATCTCGATTGAATAAGTCGTCTCAAGCACAAGTTTTGGAGAAAAAAGCGATGCCTCCTCAACCACACCTTTTATCTCAATAATACCCTTTGAATTTTCAGGGGTCCGAATGCTTAAAGCAGAGGCGGGTAAATTAGAAATTCTTCCATGAAGAGTGTAACGATTACCATCGATACTAGTTCCAGGCGGGCCATTAGAAACTAGGCCACATCTGCAAAACCATTCATCGAAGCCATCGAGCCAACCGAGCCCGTTTCTGCGTTCTAATTCAACATATTTAGGGTGAACGGGACCGTTAACTGGGGAATCCCAACCAAGCCTTAAATCCCTGTATTTGCCATTTCCAAGCCCCATCCCTTTGCCAACAAGAATGGTAAACTGAAAATCACCAGCATTAACTTCAAGAACTTCTAACCCTTCAGAAAGCCCTCCTTTTAGAACTTTCTTAACCACTGACCAAGAGTTATCAGGGGCAATAACCGAATAATTATCACCCCAATTTTGACCTTTAACAAATTGAACAAACGCCATGATTAAATCCCTGAGGTTTACTTAACGCCATGCATCATCAAAGTAAGTTTACGACTTATAACAAGCAAAACACAAGCTGAGGCAGCAAGTGCCCCTGTTGTATAAGTGAAATATTCAACAGGTGGAATAGTGCCATAGGTTTCGCCTAGAGCTCCAGCAGCGAAATTACCAAAAGCACTAACAAGCAACCAAAGCCCCATAATCATAGTTGCGAACTTAGCAGGCGCAAGTTTGTTTGCCATAGAAAGCCCAACAGGAGAAAGACAAAGTTCGCCAATGGTAGCCAATATATAACTCCAGAATAACCAGGCTGAGCTAACTTTAAACTTTGAAGAGCCGACAAAAAGCATATCCATACTATCGCGAAAATCAGGGTTCGCACCTGCAAGAAGCAAGGCTTTAATATCTTTTTCAGCCAAAGTTCCAGAAAATAAAAGAGTATTATTTTGCGCATTAAATTTCACCATACTCTCGGGAAGACCAGCATAACGAATATCGAACCCAACAACGCTATCAGGCAATTTGAGTTCAATTGGAAAAGTTTTATTGCTAATTTTCTGTTTGCTTAGTTCCTTGGAAATATCTTCCAAAGCCAAAGAGAGTTCTGGAGGCGCGCTTGACCTTGCAACACGATCTCTTTCAACATCTGCAAAAACTCCCCGGGCTGTAAATTGTTTTTTTGAGGAATCGTAAGTAAGTCTTCCACCTTGAATCGGATAAACTTCTTTCGAATCAGGTTCATTCAAAAGTAGTTCGCCACTTTTGCCAATGGTAATAGAAGAAGGCAATTTATTACCCTTAAAATCTGTAACAAGGGGAACATTTTCAACAAAAGAAGCGCCAATCATCACAACAAAAGATAACGACATGGCAAAAATACCCAAGGTCATTTTCATAGGGATTGATAAATCCATACGAAGCCAAAGCCAAGCAAAAAGAGGCGCCATTATAAAAATCGCCAAAGCATTAATGGATTGAAACCATGCTGTGGGAACGGGATCAAAGCCAAATCCATCATCGTTCTTTTTGTCTTTTAGTTTAAATAGGCCAAAGAAAGAGGGCTTTTCTTGATTTACAACAGGAAGAGTGTCACCTTCTTTAACAAAAACGGAATCAATTACTGGTGGGTACTTATTTTCTTCGGGCATAGGTTTAAAAAGGTAACGATTAGTGGTTTTATCAGCCCAAAGGTTTAATGCATTACCTGCCTGTTCAAAGGCGGCCCAGAAAAATATTGCAAAAAAACCAAGGGCAACGATCGTAAGTACTCTATCCCTCATTGCATTTTTTACCTGACTTGCGATCCAATAAACAACCAACAGTGAAACAGCACTGATCAATGCAGGGGCTGCAGAAATCGGTTTTGATGACGCTTTCCAACATGCAACGCAAATAAGAAAAATAGCTGCAAATAAAAGTGATTTGACAGCGAAATTAGAAAAGGAACCAAGTACGGAAGGAGTTTGGTCTGCGTCTTTTTCGCTTAATGGTTGATCCGAATCCTTGCTTTGACTTTCCACTTGTATTTCTACATTTGGAATTTCTTTAATCAAAGGCAACCCAATCAAATAAGTAAGCATCCCTACAACCATACCAATACCTGCAAGTGCAAATCCTGAGTGGTACTCGCCCACTGTGTTTTCCTGCAACCAACCACAAGCCAAGGGAGAAAGAAAAGCTCCTAAGTTAATACCCATATAAAATATGGTGTAGGCCCCATCTCTACGGCGATCGTTCGGTGGATACAACCTACCAACTTGGGTAGACATGTTCGGTTTAAAAAAGCCATTACCAATGATCAATAAGATAAGAGCAGCATAAAAAATATTGCTAGCCTCAAAAGCCATTAGAAAATGGCCAACAGCCATTAATCCTGCCCCAATGATTACGGCCCAAGTATTACCCAGATAACGATCTGCAAGAAAACCACCTAAAATGGGTGTGACATAAACAAGAGTGGTATACCATTTGTAAACGGAAGAAGCATCAGACTGAGTCCACTTAAAATAATTAACCATGTAAGTAATTAAAAGGGCCCGCATACCGTAATAGCTAAATCTTTCCCACATTTCGGTAAAAAATAGAACATACAAACCAATAGGGTGCCCAAGAAAAGTTTTATGTTTTGTAGCATTTGACAAATCAGACATATTGTTAATTCCTTTAAACTCTTTAAATAACAAAAGGATATGTTCCTTAAGTTTTTTCTAAGATCAAATTCTCCGAACCAGCGAAAGAATCAAAGTGTTTGTGTGCATTTTCAGGGTTCAATTTTTTCCAGATGAATATGCAATCCGTAACATAATTCCAATGGTTTTGTTTTTTCAAGTAAGTATTCATCTCTTAAGCAAAAAGCAGGGGACATCAAACCATTATCACGAACATGCCATGAAGTTGGGTATCGGGGATTAAGTGGATGATCGAAACAAGTCACTCCTTCATCTAATTTTGGTGTGATCTTAATTTGTGGACACGATTGGCTGTAATATCACGAAGCATAATCGAAAACCTGTTTTTAAAGCTACGCTATTATTTAACAGAGTATTTCAGAACATCCCCGAAGTAAAAGAAAAATTTCTCTTCGTTGATTAAATAAATAAAGGGAAACCAATTTGCTTTTACAAAGAAATTAATACCGAGAACAGCATTATCGAAGAATCTTAACTAACAATTTAAAACAATCCCAAGCAACTAGAGAGGGGGGGAAATATCAGTTTTAAGGCAACGGGCAATTTGCCTTACAGCCTGTCTAAGGCGCTGTTCGTTTTCCACCAAAGCCAAACGAAGGTAACCTTCTCCAGCTTCGCCAAAACCGCCACCTGGACTTACTGCAACTTCACCTTCTTCAAGTAATTTCATAGTAAAATCAATTGAATTCATCTTTTCACGCCAAGCTAAGGGGTATTGAGCCCATACAAACATGCTGGCCTTGGG
The DNA here is from genome assembly GCA_044337875.1 of Gemmataceae bacterium. GTDB lineage: Bacteria > Planctomycetota > Planctomycetia > Gemmatales > Gemmataceae > UBA969. Next base: position 8,619 of record JBIIMS010000002.1, on the reverse strand, counting down.
AACATTAACCTGCCAACCAATCCTTCGCAGGCCTTCAACAAGAACATCGCGCCTTTTCTGGTATTCCAATGCTTGCTTTTCAACCAAATCTTCACCATGCCTTAGAGCAACAATCCCAGCGATTTGAATTGGTTGAAAAATGCCATAATCATAATAACCTTTGATCGTAGCAAGAGCTTTAACCATTTCTTGATTTCCGACGCAAAAACCAAGGCGCCAACCAGCCATGTTGTAACCTTTGCTCATGGTGATAGTTTCAACACCAACATCTTTGGCACCTGGCACACTTAAAAAACTAGGCGCATGATATCCATCAAAACAAACATCACCATATGCAAAGTCATGAATCACCATGAAACCAAATTTCTTTGCTAATTTAACGACATCAACAAAAAACTCTTTTTCAACAACCGTAGTAGTAGGATTGTGTGGATAGTTTAAAATTAGGACTTTAGGTTTTGGGTATAAATGCTCAGCAACAGCGGAGATGTTAGATAAAAATTTATCTGGCTGAGTACAATCCAGACTAATGACATTTCCTGATGCAAGTGCGACTGCATAAACATGAATAGGAAAAGAAGGCGCAGGCACAATAGCAGTGTCACCAGGCCCTAATAATGCCAGACACATATGGCTAAACACTTCCTTGGAACCAAGACCTGCTAGAACTTCGCGATCAGGATCAAGAGAAACGCCATGCTTGCGCTCATATCTTTTAGAAATTTCATTGCGTAGATTTTTCAGACCATTACTGACAGAATACCCATGATTTTTTTCATCCCGCGCAGCTTCACACAATTTATCAATGACCTTGGGATCTGGAACATCGCGAGGATTTCCCATTCCAAGGTCGATAATATCAGCACCTTGCTTACGCATCTTATATTTAAGTTCGTTAATTTTTCCAAACAAATAAGGAGGTAATCTTTTAACCCTATCTGCAACCTGAACGGAAAATAAACTCATGAAAATAACCCAATAGAAAATATTTGTACACCTATAGGATATCACAGTGAAATGGTTTCGAGCAACTCCGCCACACCATAGATTCATGGAATTATCAAATTTAGCTTCCAAGAATGTTCCGAAAATGTTTAATTTAAGGATAGTATGGGTAATTATTAAAAGAAGGGATCACAAATGGCAATTGGAAAAAATGATGGATCGGGCAGCTCAACGGGATTTCGTACTGCAAGAGGCAGAGACTGGCCGAGTGTAAGGCAATTTAATGTGTTTGTCGCAAACCGGGTTGGCGGACTCATGCGAGTTGTTCGCTGGTTTGAAATGACAGACATTCGAATTGTATCAATTTCGATCGTTGATTCAGCTGACTGTGCAATCATAAGACTGGTGTTAAGTAATCCAGAAAGAGCGACCGAAATTTTTGCCCAAGCTAACCTACCCTTTACCGAAAGCGATTTGCTCATAGTAAAACTCCCAAACGATCCCCAACCCTTGCTATTAATCTGCAAAGCACTTCTAGAAGCGGAAGTGAATATACACTACGCTTACCCGCTTCTCATTGGCCCCAGTGGAAATTCAGCACTAGCCCTTTATGTCGAAGATCACGAAACAGCCACATCGACATTAGAGAAAAAAGGATTTATCTTATACACAGAAAAAGATTTGGACCAAGACGAATAAATAATTTAGCGATACTCAACCTGAGATCATGTTTTCAATTTCAAATTTTACAAAGATATCAACCAAATTTTTGGCTTTAGGCCTGTCTTGCAAATTGAAAGAAAGCATTTCAACGATAGCATTAACAAGCTTAGGATTTAAACCTCCAAGTTGCTGCCTTAATTTTGCAGGCGGATCACTTTGGTGCCTTAATAGCGTTTGAGATATCGTACCTTCAGGGTATGGCAAACCACCCGTTAACATCTCAAATATCAAAACGCCCAAGCTATAAATATCATTCTCCAAGCTTATCACAGGAACTTCTGCGCATAATTCAGGAGCGATATAATTAGGAGTGCCAAGCATAAGATTGGTTTCAAGTTTTTCATTCATTCGAACATTTGCAGAAAATGCAAAATCTAAAACCTTAATTTTTCCAGATTTTTCAATGATTATGTTTTCCGGTTTGATATCGCCATGCGTGAATCCAAGGCCATGCAACTTCGACAACAACGAAAGAATTTGCCTGGTAATCTCAACCACAAGCGAGGAACCAAAAGAAAACTTTCGACCTAATTCATGGCGCAATGTACAACCATCAATTTTTTCCATCACAAAGAAATAAGGTTTGTTCTCTGCGTTGATTTTAAGAAGAATGGGGCAAGCTGCATGCTTGATAGTCTCAAGAATTTTGATTTCGTTTTTTAAAAAAGCCAGCGCCTGCTTTTCATAAGGATAATCAAGACGCACGGTTTTAATCACACAGGGAAGACCCGAAGCCATATCAATTGCGCTATAAACAACAGTTACAGGCCCCTGCGCCAACAAAGACTCTATCAAATAACCCGAATAAACTTCTTGATCTTGACTCATATCGCAACACATCCAGTCGTAGGCAATAGTTTATTTACGCCTTATTTTTTCCAACATTGCTATGGCAACAGCGGATGGAATAAACTTAGAAAGATCTCCCCCAAGAACAGCAATTTGTTTCAAAAGTGAACTACTCAAATGTGAATAGATATCCTTGGCAAGCAAAAACACTGTTTCAATATCTGGATCTAAAGCCATATTTGCAAGCGACATAGTGAATTCATAATCCATATCACTGGTAGTCCGCATACCGCGTAGAATAAGCTTGGAATTAGATTCTTTAACAAAATGAACCACTAAATTTTCAAATGGTAATACTATTACATTAGGAAGATGCGAAGTGGTTTGCTTAACCAACGCAACCCGTTCCTCAAGCGAGAACAAGGTACTTTTATCAGGATTAATGCCAACCCCGACTAAAAGTCTGGGAAACACCTTAGAACCTCGTTCAATAATATCCAAATGGCCAAAATGAATAGGATCAAAGGTCCCAGGATAAACAGCCATTCCTTCAACAGAATTTTTATTCATGACAAATTCTCGTAATTAAAAAAGGCCTAAGTGTATCCTTTAGCCAAGTAAAAGATTATACATTCAACATTGTTCTTTTATTAATGCTTAAAATGGTGGTAATATCAAGTCATGTTCATGGATTATCAACAAGAAACCGCTTGGGATTTACGATTAAACCTTTTGGGTACGCCTATTAGGGTACACCCAATGTTTTGGATAGTCACCGCTATTCTAGGTTGGCCCTATTACACCATGACCAATGACTTTACAGTACTACTAACCTGGATAATGGCAGTATTCTTCTCAATACTGGTTCATGAACTAGGGCATGTTTTTATGGGAAAATACTTCGGAACGCAAGGATACATTATACTGCATGGATTTGGCGGGGTGGCAATCGGTAGTAACAATTTGTCAAATCGATGGAAAAGGATAGCCGTAACTCTTGCGGGCCCCGGAATACAACTCGTACTTTATGCTTTCATCTTATTCCTATCAGAATTAAGGGTAATCCCTCACGAAAGTGAAGGGCCATGGTTAAAGGTAAATCTATTTATTGGATTTCTACTTTTCATAAATTTGTACTGGCCAATATTAAATCTTTTACCGGTATTCCCGCTGGATGGCGGGCAAGCATTACGCGATTTCCTAAGCTTGTTTTTAAGATCTGGAGACAAAATCACTTATACTTTATCAATAATTGTTTCTGTTTTAATGATTGTATATTTTGCCAAAACCGAGAATTTCTTCATGATTTTTCTTTTTATCATGATGGCTATGCAAAATTTTGAGCTATTCAAACGAGCTTAATTTGAACTAGAAAACTGCCGCAATTTTTTGAAAACATCTTGAACACTCACATTTGCAGTGCTGGCAAAAACCTCAGCACTCGCAATGGTACCTTCCGCAGTAAACTGAACTGTAGGCTTTGAACCTAGCTTAATCATTGCAATGGAATTCTTACCAGAAAGCACTTCGAAATAGCTTATTTCTTTAAAAGACTCCGGCCCAAGATTAACTGGTGCAATTAGGGCAGGCGTACTGGTTACAAGCACTTTGCCTTCCCAAAAGCAAAGAGGTTGATGAGAGCCATGCAGGTACCCCTGGATCTTAATATCAGCAAATCCAGCTAGACCATCAACTTTTGTTCCAACCCAAAAAGTAGGGCCAAAACGAACCTCCGGTTCTAATTGTGGCAATTCATCAACAAACTCCAACTCTCCATTTTTTTTCCAAACGACAAACGATTGCTTACTTACCACTATCATTTTAGAAAAAGAATTCGCAGTAATTCCCTGGCAAATCATCGAACCAATTTTTATGCCTTCCAACAAAAATGAAATCTTCATGTTCCCTATTTTTTTGGGCAATGATCCAAGGGGAAAAACAATGGGAATAAAAGCTTTGGATCCTTCGATATTTGAAACTCTAGCTACCATCGTGGCGGGAATTCCCGACCCGACATCTATTGATAGTGAAGCATCTAGATTGGACAAAAATCCAACCCCGTACTTCGATAAAAGCATTGCAGAAACGGAAACTCCTTTACACCCAGCCATGAAAAATGATTGGCAGGAAACAATCTGAGAATCAAAATTACAATGCAGGGCAGGGGCGTGAACCTCAACACTTGCTAAAAAAGCTTCTTTTGTCAAAAAAGGAATCTCAATCTCCGAAATCAGTTTCTTTTTAAAATAGATCTTTGCTTTGCTATCCTTCGAAAAATTATCTAATTGGAATTCAACTTTTCCGGCTTTATGCCCTTCGGCATCGTTGATATGTAAATGATTTCCTGGGATTGAAAAAGATTTTCCCAGATGCAAACTAAAATCTGAAGCGGAACAGAGAAATTTATCAGGAAAACGAATTGCAACTTCCAGAAAAATCTTTTCTGCAAACCATGGAATTATAGGGCTTAAAACCTTTAATCCATTGTATTCATACCCCAATTGCAATGCTTTGTTTTCGGTCATAAACCCAACCCGCCTGAAAGTTCTTTCAATTTTTTTTGAAGAAGATCATCGACGTCAGCAACTACTTCAGTCGGCCGACAGCAGAACAAGCAGTTTTCATTTTTCGAGACGTTCACAACAATTTTTTTAAGGCTATCTGAAAAAATCCCTTCGACTTTCTGCAAAGGAAGCAAAAAGGAAAAAGGTACTATTTTTGCGTCTAACAAATCCAAGGTTGCAAGTGCATGAAGCGCTGCAATTGATTGAATGGAAGCAAACGATGCGGGGATTCTTGCCTCTTCAACTTGGCCAGACGGATTACTGTAGTCAGGCTTAACATCTTTTGAATCTTTGGGGCCTTCACGTTTTAAATAAGTACAAGCACAGGCATAGCAAGGCCCACCCGGAACAAATGTATGGACAAAACCACCAATGCCGCCGCTTAGCACTTCGCCCAAAGTCCATGGAATGCTATGTTGCCTCATTAAGGAGCACCAATGATACTTTGCCTCCTCATTATCAACAGCGCAAACACCAAAATCCGCACCCCTAATAGCATTATGTATTTGTTCTTGTTTATCCGGATCTTGCAGAAAAGCCTCAATTGAAATTATCTCAAGATTAGTATTGCGATCTTTCAACCACTTAACTGCTGACAGCAATTTAGACTTGCCAACATTATCTGAACTTAAAAGATGCCTAGGCAAATTATGTGGCTTAAGAAGATCCGGTTCGATAAGAGTAACTTTGGAAATGCGCATATCTCGAACCAGCATGTCGATAACAGACATACCACCGCTCCCCAAACCTACCTGAACCAGATGAGCCATTTATCGCGCCTCCGGCAAGGGCCATTCGCCCGATTGTTTCCAAATTTCATAGCAGGCCAACCAACGCCAAGCAGCCATTACTGCAAAAATAACCGTGAAGGAAGCAGGATCCCACCGACTGGTTCTCCGAGTGCTGCCTTGTTTCCACAAGCAAAGTTGTTGGCCAGGTAACAGATGTGGACATGGGTAGTCCAACGCTGTTATCACTCGGGTTTCTGGGGGAATAAACGGATAGCCTGCCATGAGACTTGTTTTTACCTCAAACACATTATGAGCAGGCTTAAGCTTATAGTTTAACGCCAATCCTTCAGCAGTAGGCTCGATCGTAATGCGGTACTCAGGTTCCCTATCGCGGTTGTACTGCTCGATGACAGGAAACTCAACAGAAACAAGCCTACGCTTTGCAGATTCGTTTCGTAATAAAATCGGAATGTAGTCGTTCATCTACATACTTTTACAGCTTGTAATGACATGGAACGGAACGAATGGCATTGATTACATCTTGTTCAGCGGATTCAACCGTGCCTGAAACAAAAGAAGTATCTTTAGGATTCACATGAATCGGTTTACCAGATTCGGCATTATTACGAAGAGCCTCGTAAAGGTTTTTTCTTTCATCATCGTTCAAAGGTCTAAAGTCCATGACAAATCCTTTCGTAAAAAAACTATTTTGCCAATTCAGCAAGAACCAAGTAAACGCCACGATCTACTTTATCTTCCTGAATATCGACTGCAAATAGTTGTTCGTTCTTCTCGAAGAAATATTGCACCTTATCTTTAAAAATAAACACTAAAATTTTACCTGCAGAGCCCGCTAGGGGAATACTCAAGGTAAGTTGATGGCCTGAGGCGGATTTTGTTATAGTACAACTGGCTTTACTTTGCTGCGCAAGAACCTTTTCAATTTCGCTTGCATGAACTTCCATTGCATCCCAAACAACATGCAAAGGTTTGGCAAGATCCTCCCCCAAAGTCCAACGAATAGGTACTTTAACATAATTAGAATCACCGCTAGCAAGAGAAAACCAATCAAAACGCATACCAGTCATGGAAAAAGTATTAATCGCAATCTTGGAGGCAAAATTACCACGGCTGGGTGATTCGTGATCAACCGTACCAATACCAAATACCCCTTGCTTTGCAGGTAAATTTTTAACCCATTGAATGTCGCCTTGATAATCTCCACTGGAAGGATGGCGCAATCTTCCGGGATGTGTGTGAAAAAGCCCAAGAACCTCTAATTTATCGTGAAGTTGACGCAAGAGCCTTCCAGCAATCACTTGAGCTTGCGAATTAAATTTAACATGGGTTGAACTTGCTTCCCTAAATTCTCCGGAAGGAACCGCAGCAACAACAACCGCATGCTTTTTTTCTCGATATCCCATCAAGAGCCAGCCGGTTTCTTCATCTCCGCGTTCTTGGTTTAAATGATTTTTATACCCTTCAACTAAAGTATGCCCAACCCCCGAAGAAATAAGCATGTATTTGATCGGCAAAAGATCGCGGGGCGGGGTGGATAGTAATTCGGCAGCTTTTGGGCCATATATAAGGTGGTTGAATTCTTTAAGTAAACCACTTATTTTATTAAGAAGTAAACTGGGAATACCTCGAGTTGAGCTGCTTTTCTCGCCATTTTCAGAAATCATCACATTTCCATTCTTATTAATTTCAATCAATCACTTACTATTCTACTGCGAATGCCAAACAACCAATAAAACACATTCCTCAATGATCCATAATCATACCAAAATTTAACCGCATTAAAAGCCTGACTGTAAACCAATGCGTAAGAAATATAATTTCCCAATTACCTCATTGCATCAATAAACAATTATCAGGATGATAACTTAATTGAAGCTAAAGAAATAAAGCAGAAGTTCACAAATGAAAAATACCCCAACAGTTCTTTGTGCAGGCATCATTGTCTTAGATCATGGATGTTCACCGATACAGCATTTTCCTGCAGAAGGCGAACTTATAGCCACCAGTGGAATGGCTTTAACTTTAGGCGGATGTGCTGCAAACGTTGGTGTAGACCTTACAAAGATGGGGGTCCATTCAAAGATTCTTGGGAAAATCGGTGATGATGACTTTGGAAAACTCATTCTCCAAAAATTAAAAGACACGGGTTCAGATACAAGCAAAATTATCAAACAAGCCAATTACCCAACCAGCCAAACTCTAGTTATCAATGTTACCGGCCAAGACAGGCGGTTTATCCACCTGATTGGAGCAAATGAAGGTTTCACGGATACGGATTTTCAAAAGAAGGACATTGAAGGCTGTAAAGTTATCTACTTGGGTGGATATCTACTGATGGATAAACTATCGCCAGATCATGTAGCAGGAGTTTTTCGTACCGCGCAAATGAACGGGGCTAAAACAGTCTTGGATGTGGTTACACCAGGCCTAGGTAACCATTTAGAAAAGCTAAAACCCATCTTACCTTTTGTTGATGTTTTCCTTCCTAATGATGCAGAGGCTAAACTAATTTCCGGGATAGAAAACCCAATTCAACAAGCAATGTTTTTTAAATCTATGGGAGTCAAAACAAGCATTATTACTTTAGGAAACCAAGGTACAATTTTGCTTAATGATCAAGGTTGCTATAAGGCAGAGATTTTCAAAATCAATTATCACGATGGTTCAGGAAGTGGCGATGCATTTACAGCAGGATATATTTCAGGCATTCTCGAAAATAAAAGCGATATTGAATGCCTAGAAATTGGTAGCGCACTCGGGGCAAGTTGCGTTCGTGAACAAGGTACAACTGAAGGGGTCTTTAAAAAAGAAGAATGCTTACACTTTTTAGCAAAGAACAAACTTAA